>NZ_JAHBRW010000002.1:0-1200000 GCF_018398315.1 Chelatococcus sp. YT9 | reverse complement strand
AGGCTACATCCGGCATCGATCCAACGGCTTGCCTCGGGCGGCGAATAGATGCCGATCCCAGCCGCTACGCCTCCGCGTCGAGCCGCCTCCACGATACGGCCTGTCGCCTCAAGCACCCCCGGCGCCTCCACTTGTCCGGGAGTACCAAGGGACGACGCAAGATCAGCTCGCCCGACGATCAGTGCATCAAGCCCAGGATTGCAGCCCACGATCGCGTCGATCTGATCCACACCTGCGCGGTCTTCAATCTGGCCGACAATAACGAGCTCCTCGTTCTGGCGAATGCAATGCGCGAGAAATTCCGAGCGCAGGCCGCCGTAATGTGCTGCCCGAGTTAACGTGCAGGTTCCCCGCTCTCCTTTCGGAGCATAGTTGATGGCCTTAACCGCTTTGCGGACATCGTCTTCCGACTGCACGAAGGGGATCACGATTCCTGCCGCCCCAAGTTCTAGAACTTCCAGGATCGACTTGTCCGCGTTCTCACGGACCCGCACGAGGGCTGCCATGTCCCGCAATTCGGCAGCCCTGATCATATTGGCGACGTCGCTCCAGTTCTTCGGCGAGTGCTCTAGATCGATAATGACGAAGTCGAATCCAGCATATCCCATGATCTCCACTATGTCGGGACTGGCCATGAAGGCAAAAGTGCCGAACACCGGCTCGCCGTTCCTCAGCTTTTCCTTGAGGTTTTGTTTCATTCTTTTCCCCGTTTGCCGCATGGCCGATAAGTCGGCGCGTCTGAGTTATCGATAACATTATTCAATGATCAGCCGCGGGACCGGCTTGCTCGCAGATCTGGCAACGTCCCTACAACGCCCGAGCCACCTCGTGGCCCTCGTAGACCGCCTCGATGGCTGAGCGCGGCGCAAGGCAGTCGCCGATGGAACGATGGGATATGGATTCGCCGTCGAACCAAGCGCGATGCTCGTCGCGCGCCACATTGTTGTCGACGACAATGACATGGTCGAACTTGCCGCAGGTCTCGACAAGACCGGAGATGGGATCTGCGACCAGCAAATCACCAGCGTCGAAAGACACCAGCTTACGCATCGGATGCATGCGCACCGCATGCTCTCGGAACCGGTGCATGAGGCCGTAAAGACTGTAGGGGACGATGCCCCAACCAGGCGCGCCGCCAGGCGTGATGAGGGCAATCTCACGGCCGGATGCCATCAGTTGCTCTACGACCGCCATCATCGTGTAGCCACCCGTGGTGTCGAACACTGCCACCCGCTGCCCGACGGCATCGAAATTCTCTGCGAACTCGTCGACCGAGAGCACGCCGGCAGCACCCGCCAACGGCTTTGCCCGCACATTCGAGCCGGTGGCGAAGACGATCTCATCCGCCCCGAGATGGCGTATCGCATCAGGCGTTGCACGGCGATCAAGATTGATATCAACGCCCTGGCGTTCGCAGCGCGCGATCAGGCTGTTCACGAGGCGCCTGTGGTCACCGCGTCTGGCGAAGCGAGCAGCTATCGCAAGCTGGCCACCAAGCTGGCTTCCCGCCTCCCACAAGCTTACCTTGTGCCCACGCGCGGCCGCGACATGCGCCGCCTCAAGCCCGGCCGGGCCGCCGCCAACCACAAGCACCGACTTGCGGCGCTGAGCTGGCTGGCTGGCCGGCGCCGGCCAAACTCCCTCTTTCCCGACCGCCGGATTGGACATGCAGGTGATCGGGAGTGCCGTCCAGTTACGGCCGAGGCACCCCTGATTGCACGACGTACAGGGGACGACTTCCTCCTCCCTACCCTCGCGCGACTTGCGCACGATCTCGGGATCTGCGAGCAGAGCACGGCCCATCCCCACCATGTCAGCATGACCATCGGCGATCATCGCTTCCGCCTGCGCTACCTCCCTGAACCGCGCAACCGTCAGCACAGGAATTGCAGAGCCGCGAGCGCGGAGCGCCGCAGTCGCCTTGACCGTCAATTCACGGAAGTACTCATCATGAAAGCTCATATCAGGCGCGAGTGTCGCGACTGAAAGCGAGCCATGGTAGGCTGACTGGCTGAGATGGACGAAATCGACCTTTAGCCGCTCAACGAACTTCACCAGGATTGGGATTGAAATCTCCGGCGTGAGGCCGCCATCAATGTATTCGTGAAGTGAATACCGAAATCCGATTGGGTAATCCGCTCCCATCTCCTCACGCACCGCACCGATAAGCTCCAGCGTGAAGCGCATACGGTTTTCCTCACTTCCACCATAGATGTCAGTGCGGAAATTAGAGGCAGGTGAGAGGAACTGCTGCAGCAGGTGGCCGTGTCCGACATGCAGTTCGACTCCATCTATGCCGGCCTCGCGTAGCATGCGGACGACCTTTATCTGGTCGTCGATCACAGAACGGATCTCGGCATGGGTCATCTCGTGCGGCACGGCTCCGGTGCCTGACCATGGAACAGGCGACGCGCCCCAGGCAGGTGTGCGCGAGCAGTTGCCGTCCCCCTGGCGCCCCACGTGAACGATCTGGGCGAACAACCGCGCGCCGTGGCGATGAACGACGTCGGCGCACATTCTGAACGCCTCATCACTGTCATCGAGGAAGCCGGCGAGCTGTGGTGGCCGCGCGAGGGCCGAGCGGCTGGGCCGGATCCCCTCCATGAAGATCGTGCCGACGCCTCCCCTAGCCCGCGCCTCATAGTATTCGGCAAGCTGCTTGCTGGGCAGATTGTGGTCACCCATGTTCGTTGTCAACGCCGGGATGAAGAGCCGGTTCGGAACCTCACAGGTTCCCAGCATCATTGGCTCGAACACATGTTTGTAGCGGCTCACAGCCTGCTCCCGTCAATTTTGAAACGATCCCGCGCCGTCACACAGTCCGATACGTTGATCAGGACAGATAAGCCTCATTGATCCGCCTGTCGGTTGCAAGCACGGCGGCGTCGCCCTCGGCAATCTTTCGTCCGCTATCGAGCACATAGGCACGACTGGATATGCGCAGCGCCGCCTTGGCGTTCTGCTCCACGAGCAATATTGTGGTTCCCTCGTTGTTCAGTTCCTGGATAAGCTCGAAAACGCGCGCCACCATCAACGGGGCAAGCCCCATGCTCGGCTCGTCCAGCAACATCAAACGTGGCCGCGCCAACAGCGCGCGGGCCAGCGCGAGCATCTGCTGCTCGCCGCCGCTCATGCTCTGGGCCATCACGCCCCGGCGCTCGTAAAGCACCGGGAAGCGGTCGTAGATCCCGCTCATCTCGGATCGCCAGCCGCCATCACGTGTATAAGCCCCCATCTCGAGGTTTTCAGCGACCGTCAATGTTCCGATCGTGCCCCTCCCCTCGGGAACAAGGATCATGCCGCCACGCACGATCCGATGCGGTGGCTGGCCACCAATGTTTTTGCCATTGAAGCGGATCGAGCCCGTGGAAGCCAGCAAGCCGCACAGCGCCAGCAACGTGCTCGATTTTCCTGCCCCGTTAGAGCCGATCAACGAGACGATCTCGCCTTCAGTCACGTTAAAGGATACGCTCTGGACCGCCTTTATCATGCCGTAGCTAACGCAAAGGTTCTCGACCTCAAGCATGCTCATCGGCTGCCCCCAAATAGGCTTCAATAACCTTCGTATCTTGGCGCACGTCGGCAGGTGCGCCGTCAGCGATGACGTTGCCGAAGTTGAGCACCACGACCTTATCGGAGATGCTCATGATGAAGCCGGCCTTGTGCTCAATCACGATCATGGCGAGCTCTTGCTCTCGCAGAGACTGAATGAGCTCCTTTACCTCATTCGTCTCGCGCGGTGTCATGCCAGCCGTCGGCTCATCGAGCAGCAGCAAGCGCGGATTGCTGACGAGTGCGCGGGCGATCTCAACTCTGCGCTGAATGCCGTAGGACAGTTCACCGCCCTCCCGGTCCGCGTATTGGCCGAGGTGGAGGGACCTGATGATGTCGCTTGTACGATCACGTGCCTCCTCTTCCATCTTCCGCGCCAACGGCAGACGAAGCAAAGTAGCCGCCAGCCCGAACTGGAGACCGGCGTGGCAGCCCGTCAACACGTTCTCAAAAACCGTCATGCCCTGGAACATGCGAATATTCTGGAATGTGCGGCTGATTCGGCCGTCCGCGGCGATGCGATGGGCTGGCCAATCCGTGACATCGCGGCCAGCGATGAAAACCCGGCCGGATGTTGGCTTCGAGAGGGCGCTTATGACGTTGAGCAAGGTCGTCTTGCCTGCGCCATTGGGCCCGATCAGCCCCACGACCCTGCCCCGAGGCACCATGAAGGAGACGTCGGAAAGCGCACGAATGCCGCCAAAGTGCTTGCTGATGCCAGCCACTTCGAGTTCCGCTGCGACGGTCGCTGGGCCTTCGAGAGCCACGTTGAACGCCGCACTCATCGGGTGCCCCCTGCTGCGGCGCCGCGACTGAGGCCAATGCGCCGACCAAGCAGGACCAAGGGATCGATCAACCCGTTCGGCAGGTAAACAACGATCACCACCAAGAGCGCTCCGATGATCATTTCCCGGTACTCGGCGAAGCCTGCCAGCCAGTCCGGCATCGAGGTGACGACAAGAGCCCCGAGAACCGGGCCGAACGGTGTCGAAATGCCTCCCAGCAAGGTGTTCACAAGCGCCATGGTAAGCTGAACGAAACCGAACTCGAAGGGAACCACGACGCGGTTCACATGCGCCCACAGGCCGCCAGCGAGCGCGGCAACTGCCGTGCTGATCAGAAACGCCTTGAGCCTGTAAGCCTCAACGTCGATCCCCATTGCACGCGCGGCAGAAACGTCCGTGCGGATGGCGTCCCAGGCGCGGCCGGTCCGGGATTTCTGAAGCGTGCAGGCAATATAGAGCAGAACCGCGAGCACGATAACGACATGCCAGGCCCTGACAGTAGCCGGGACGCCCAATAGGCCGGACGGGCCGTTGGTCAAGCTGTCAAGATTCATCGCCATCGCCTGCACGATCGCCGCAAAGCTCAGCGTCGCAATGGCCAAGTAGTGTCCGCGCAGCTTGAGGACCGGATAGACAAGAACGGCTCCGAGCACGAGCGCAAGTGCGATGCCTGCGGTGATACCAACCACGGACGGAAGGCCGAAGCGTGTGCTGAGGATGCCGGCTGTGTAGGCGCCAATTGCCATGAAGCCCACTGCGGACAGGTTGAAGATACCGGCGCGTAGCGAGAAGTAGATACTGAGCGCGGTGACAGCATTGATGAGCGCTGTGACGATCGCGTGGTTGTAAACGATCAACCAGTAGGAGAACTCCTCCAGACTCATGGTCGAGCCTCCTCGTCGCGCCCGAACATGCCGTTGGGCCTTAGAATGAGGAAGCAGAAAAGTATCCCGAAGATTACGACGTCTCTGAACGCGCCAATCCCAATCATGATGCTGAAGACCTCGGATAGGCCTATGAGCATGCTTGCCACGACAACGCCCACAACGCTGCCGAAACCGCCGATGACGATAGCAGCGAACCCCTTCAGCACATACGGTTCACCCATCAGGAAGTGCACCGAGTTGAACATCAACCCGAGGAGCACGCCTGCCAGCCCTCCGAGCCCTCCGGAAATGAAGAACGTCCAGCGGGCGACACCCGCAGTCGGGATCCCCAGCATGCGTGCGATGCGCTCGTTGAACGCCATGGTACGGATGGCCTTGCCAAGCTTCGTTCTGTTGAGAAGGACATAGCAACCGATCAGCACGCACACCGTCGTAGCCAGGACGAGGAGTTGGATGAACGTCACGCGAAGGTCACCGATGATCCATTGTGCGCCCGGCAGGCTATTCGACGGAAAGCGCTCGACCTGTGCGCCGGAAAGCTTCTGCGTCACCGATAGCAACACCATCGATGCGCCGATGCTCGCCACAAGCGTTGACATGGGCGAGCCACCGCGGGCGCGCAGGGGCCTGAAAATGATCGCTTCCAGCAGCATGTTGATCAGCCCGCCGGCGAGGACCGCAAGCAGCAACGCGAGCACGAAGGGCACCGCGTAGAGCTTCATCGCATAGAAGGAGACAAAGGCGCTCATCGCAAAGATCGCGCCTTGTGCGACGTTGAGGATGTTCAGCGCGCCCAGCACCATGTTGAAGCCGAGTGCGAAGAGGGCATACACCGACCCCGCTACGATCCCGTTGAGAAGTTGCTGAAGCAGCATCTTGCACTCGTCTCTCGGTTCAAAGTGAAGGAGGGGTCAGGAAGCCGCGACGCCGCGACGCGGCGTGATTTCGTACGCGTGAAACGAGCGATCAATCCAGCAACTTGACGCTTCCGTCAGCCTGCATTTCAAAGAAGAACGGTGTTAGCGCGACCAGTCGATCCTCGAAATGCGTCTTGCCGTTGGTGCCGAATATCGTATCCATTTCACCAATCGTCTCTATCGCTTCGCGAATTTTCTCGCGATCACCGCTACCGGCCTTCTTGATGATCTGGGCGAGCATCAGAACGGAATTGTATCCGTTCGCGCTAAAGGTATCGGGCTCGCGATTGAAGCGCTTGCGATACTCAGCCACGAACTGTTTATTGCTGTCGAGGGGCGACTCGGCGATCCACTGTGAAGGGTAGAGCGCGCCCTTTGCGGCCGCGCCAGCGACACGTCGCACCTCGTCGGAGTCGAAATTCTGCACCCCGATGAAGACTGTGTCCGTGAGGCCCGCCTGCCGCGCCTGCACGAAAGCCGGGCCGGTCTGTCCGCCGAGCAGCAGGATCGCGAGAACGTCCGGCTTCGTGCCGGCGATGTTGGTCAGCTGTGCGGAAAAATCCGCGTCTGCACCCGATGTGACGGCCTCGGTCGCCACCACCTTGATACCGGCCTTTTTGAAGGCCGCTGTCACGACTGGTGCGAGGTTGGCGAACAGCGGGTTCTCGCGCTGGTAAAGAACTGCGCCAGTCTTGAACTTACCGCCGGCGGCGATCTTGGCGACAAGTTGTTCCAGGAAGCTATCTGAAGGGCGGACCGTATTGTAGACATAGTTGCCTATTTTGCCGAGACCATCGACAACGCAGTCCCCGTTCAGGGTCGGCACTTTTAGTTCCTGGGCCACCGGAAGCGCGGCCTGGCAGATGTTGCTGGCGGTGTAGCCGACGATCGCCGAGACTCGGTTACGAAGCGCAAGCTGCTGCGTGATACTGATGCCGGTCGGCTGACTGGACTGGTCATCCATGTAGATCGGCACCAGCTTCAGGTCACCGAGCATGCCGCTTTTCTCGACATGCTCGAAAGCGATCTCCATGGCGTCTCTCATCTTGACGCCTGCAAAGGCAACGGGGCCTGTAAGGGAGAGCGGAACGCCGATCTTGATCTCTTCCGCCGCCGCTGGGGACGCACCGATTGCGCTTGCAGTAGCTCCTGCGAGCACCGCCATGCGAAACCACGCCGCGATTCCTTGATTCATGCCCATCTGAAACCTCCTCCCGACTGGATCCTGGCGCGCTTCGGTCGCCTTTTATGTTATCGCTAACAAATAGCGCAGCCTGCAGGCGCTGTGAAGTCAAAAACTACGAAGAAGATAATTTTTACTGCGGTCAGACCACCAGTTGACCGGCGTTTGCTGATCGTCTCTTTAGGGACGGACTACCCGCAGCCATTCTTAGGCCGCCGGGGAACTTCCCGTCTTCCAATAATCTTGACGGTACCGCCATCCGTCTGCGGCGAGCGCGTCAAACGCCTATTGGGGCGATGACGCCCCCGCAGGACGGCCGCAGTCCGCACGCTACTTCAGCAGTTCGAGGCTTGCGAACAGTGCCGCGGTATTGCGACATGCAGCGCCCGCCTCGATGTTTTCTTGATTGGCCTCGGCTGCTAGTCCGCTGTCACCGGCTCGTTGTGACGCACGCGTGCGGCATTCGTTCCAGCGATGCGGCCGAATGTTGCGCCGCGCAGTACGGATGTCGCGGCCGGATATCTCCGGTGATAGACCCCCACCAGGGCGCCTGCCGCCAGGAGGCCTGGAATCCGATCCCCATCGGCGTTCAGCACCTGCCCTTCAGCATCCGTCTTAATGCCGCCAAAGGTGATAATTCCGGACGGTATCAAGGGGTAAGCGAAAAAGGGAGCTTTGCCGATGGGACGGGACCAGTTCGACTTGGGTGGCACGAGGCCCTTGGTCGATAACCCGTCGGCAACTGAGGGATCAAATCCCACAATCTGCGGGCAAGCCGCGTTGTATGTCGCAATTGTCTCCTCGACCTGCTTTACGGGAATGCCCAGTTTTGCCGCAAGCTCCCCGATGGTATTGGCCTTCACTGGTGGAAGGTCGGAATAAATTGCGTTTTTGTAGTTCGGGACATCTTCTATGCTTGAGTCATAGATCGCGTAGCCGACGCCATCGGGCTGCTTCTGAATCGCCCAGCAAATTCGGTCGAAATTGGTGTAGTCCGCCCCCTGTCCTTCGTCCGCGAAGCGCTGCCCATATTTGTTGACTACGACACCATAGGCGAAGATCAGGACCTTCGCTTCCTGACGCCCTGAACGAAGGTCGACTGGCGTCGAGTGGTATGAGCCATAGTCTCCTGCCGGGGCAGCACCGATCTCAAGCGCCATCCGGATGCCTTCACCGCGATTATAGTGTGCTCCGCGCGCGACGGGCCGGATGTTGATGCTCCCCGGACCGATGTAGCGGGCCAGCATCTCCGGGCTGCCCTCGAACCCGCCGCTGGCGAGCACAACGGCTTTCGCTCGGAAATCGACGCGACGGTTCTGGCGCATGACCGCTTTGACCCCGACGACCGCGCCAGCATCGTCCTGGATAAGACCGGTGGCTGTGGTCTCGTAGTGAAAGGTGACACCAGCCTCGCGTGCCTTCTCGAGCAGCGCGACGAGAAGCGCGTGACCGCCGCCGCTCGGCGCTATCATCGGCTGATTGCGCAGGGTGATCTGCGGAAGGTTGGTCTCGAGGAAACGCACACCCATCGACTTGAGCCATTGTATCGTCGGCACCGCGCGCGATGCAAAGGTGTCGAGGTAGCTCGGATCGGTAACGTTCATGGCGCGTATCACGCTCGGCCACTGCCCCTCGGGTCCGGCCATCTCGGAGATCATATGCGGATCGGGATTGGCGCTCGCCACCGCCGCCATCTCCTCCTCGAAATCGTCCGAGAGCTCGTTCTCATTCTTGAGACGCATATAGGCTTCGGTGTTGCGCGTGCAGCCTCCGCTTTCCTCCTCCGGGGCTCGCTCGAGCACGCAAACACGCGCGCCCTGCTCGGCCGCCGAAACCGCCGCTGACATTCCGGCTATACCGTGGCCAACGACGACCACGTCGTACTCGTGTTTTGGGATCAATCCAACCTCCCTCGGTCCCCGGCAGAGTCGCGAATGGGGGACGTTTGCTCGTTGCAGCAGCGGCGAACCGCGGCTCGTTTCTGTCGCAGGGAACATCGGTCAACTGCATGACACCGCAGAAAAGTCGATGTTCATGATGAAATGCCCACTTAGCGTCGCAATCGGCATCCCATCGGGCCGAAATCTTAAAAATCTGGCGGCGCCTCTCGTGCGCTCCTCGAAGGCTGGAATTCCAACGTCCTCGGCGGAGAAGAGCATAGCCAAGCAACCAACCGGGCGATGATCATGCGTGGCTCAACAGCGGGAGCTTCCGCAATTCCTCGCTCACCGTCTCGCTGACAGGCATTGCGACGCCGAGTTCCTCGCCGGTCGCAAGAGCAATCTCCATGTCCTTGAGGGACCATGGCATTTCACCCACCCTATCCCAATGTCTGAGGCTCCAGTTATCGGCGCTCGACGTGGTCAACGCTCGCCGTAGCGCGGCAATATTCAACCCCCATTTTTCCGCTAGCATGAAGCCTTCATAGTTCGCCGTGACCGCCGCCCACAAGATCATGTTGTTGACGGTCTTGGCGACCTGGGCTGCACCGAGGCGCTCACCGACATGCTCGATGTCCGCAGAGAACGGCCGCATCAACAGCTCGGCGTCCGCGCAATCCGCCGGCGGCCCCGACAATAACGTCAGGAGTGTGCCGGCGATCGCTCCCATCTCGGCACGGCAAACCGGTGCATCCACCACTCTTATACCCCTTTCGGCCGCGCGCGCGCCGAGCGCCTGGACGAATTTCGGCGAGACCGTTGAGATAACGAGAACGAGTGTTCCTGGGCGAGCATGAGCGATCAATCCATCGGGGCTATCGAACAGATCCGTGACCTGCTTCTCCGAACCGACCATCACCAGCACCGCATCGGCGGCCGCGATAGCGGTGGCAAGATCCTCGACGACCTCACCGCCTGACTGCGCCAGCAGATGCATGCGACCGGGATGAGGATCGTACCCTTTAACCGAAAGACCGGCCTTGCGCATGTGTCCGGCCATGGGCAGGCCCATCCGACCCAGCCCGAGGATGAGCGCGTCGTAAGTATCCATATTGTCTTTCCTGTCGCCCGTTCCAAAGGGGTGCGAACGCGCAAAACGATTTCGATTGACAGTTAATGTTAGCGATCACATCGTGAGAGCACAACGATGAATTCAAGCGGACCTGACATGGATACAGGAATTGAGGGGAAGCTCGCCCTGGTCACTGGAGGTAGCCAGGGCATTGGCAAAGGTATCGCTCTCGCGCTCGCCGGAGTTGGCTGCCGGGTTGCGATCGTGGGACGAGACAGGACCGCTCTCAACGAATGTCTAAATCTCCCGGTCTTGCGCGATACGGGCGCCGTCGCGTGCTCGGCGGATCTTGCGACATCCGCCGGCGTCGAGAGGACGATTCAGTGGCTTCGCACTGAAGTCGGTCCAGCAGAAATTATCGTGAACAACGCAGGGGGGTCGCGACCCTGCGACATTTTCGCCGGCCCTGCCGTGTGGGAAGAAAGCTTCTACCTCAACTTCGCGCAAGCGCGGCTGATCACTACGGAGTTCCTGCCGGACATGCTGGCAAAGGGTTGGGGCCGTGTCATAAACATCACCGGTGGTACGATGGCACGGGCAATGAATGCATCGTCGCCCGCGAAGGCCGCCTTACAGAGCTGGGCCAAATCACTGGCCTTCGAGGTCGCCGCGCGCGGCGTAACTGTGAATTGCGTAGCCCCCGGACGCATCGACAGCGTGCAGGTCCGGAAAGTTTTGCATCCCGATGAGAGGTTGCGGGCAGAATACATAGCCGCGAATATCGCCGCTGGGCATTTTGGCGAGCCTGACGATATTGCCGCTATGGTGGTTTTTCTGGCCTCCGATCTCGCTGGCTACATCACTGGCGCCACTATTCCCGTTGATGGCGGGCAGATCAGATTGGCGGTGTGAGCAACCCAGTTAAAAAAAACCTTTCCTTCACTCTGCATTTCTTCCGTGACGTCGACGTTTTGACGACCGAGATTGGTTGCCTGGCAGCTCGGCTCGACGCTGGATGCCTTGTAGCAGGCCCCTTCCCTCCTATGACGGTCTGCGGGGGCATCGATCTGCCGCCTCCGCCGATCCTCCTCGGCAGGTGTTCCGCGACAGTCAGCCCTCAATCGTACTTCATGTTTCTGAAAGCCTGCGGCTGGAGAGCAATCGGTGCATTGCAATCAAAGCCCGCCACCTCATACCCGCGCTTGAAGTCGAGGATATGGCGCTTCATCCAGGTCTCTGCGAGAGCAACATCCTTTTGAACGAGCGAGGCCAGGATTTGCTGATGTGCCTTGAGAAGCCTATGTCGTGCCGCAGGAACAGTCTGATAAAGTTTTATCGTTGCCGAGAACAACAGGAGACTTATCGGTGCCGTGACAAGGGATATAGCCCCGTTAGCCGCAGCTTCCGCAACAAGGCGATGGAACTCGATATCGCTTTGAATGACTGCCGCATCATCATTGATCTGATCGCTCAACCGTTCAACGTTACGCTGCAGCGCCAGCTCGAGGTCTGGTGTCATGCGCTGGGCAGCCAACCTGGCGCAGAATGGCTCAAGCTCCATCTGCGTTTCCCAGAGCTCATTGAAGCTGACCTGTTTTAGGCCAAGTGCGCGGGTGTTAGCCCATGCGACAGAATTCGCATCTGGAATGGAGACGATCAGCCGCTTTCCACCGGCACGGCGAACCAATCCTGAGTTCTCCAGAGATCTTATGCCCTCGCGGACCGTGGACCGGTGAACACCGAGCTGCTCCGAGAGATCGCCCTCCGTGGGTAAAAAATCGCCGGCCTTCAGGCGCCCTTCGACAATCTCAGCCTCAATGAGATCAGCCACGCGGCGGTAGCCCGGCGCTGTATCCAGCTGGGGCAGGACAGCGGTCTTTCCCCGTGGGAAGCTTAGAGGGCGTTTGGAAATTAACCTTGAGCGAGCCGGTTGAGCATGAGGCGGGCTGCTGCGATGTCGATCATCGTCTCTGACGTCTGTACACGGTACTCATAGTCCTTGCTAAGCCGACGATTGCGACCGAGCCAGGCGAAGCTGCGCTCGACGATCCAAGTCAAGCCCGTGATCTTGAAGGCGCGCTGACGACGCTTGACGATCTGCAGCCGCCAACCTTGCTGTTCTGCCAGCGCGCGGGAGAGTTTCTTGCTCTCATGACCCGCGTCGGCGATGATGGTGGTGATCGCCGGAAAGAGCGCGCGCAATCCGTTTGTCAGCAAGGCACCGGCGCGCCGATCCGAAACATCGGCAGCTTCGACGCGGTTGGCGATCGGCAGGCCGAGCGTGTCGACCAGAATGTGACGCTTTCTGCCCTTCACCCGCTTGAAGGCGTCAAAACCGCGGGTTCCGCCGACCTCGGTGGTCTTGACCGACTGTCCATCCATGATCACGACGGTCGGACATTCCGCGCGACCGGCCCGAAGTCGGGTAAGCCGGTAGAGTTCACGTTGCAGACAAACCCAGATGCCGGTTCGCTGCCATGACCGAAAGTACCAGTAGACCGTGTTCCAGGCAGGGAAATCTCTCGGCAGTTGGCGCCATTGGCAGCCGGTACGCAGCAGATAGAAGATCGCGTCCAGGACGGCACGAAGACTGATCCGTCGTCGTCGGCCGCGCCGGCTCGCTTTCGGCAGTAGCGGCTCAACAATCGACCATTGTTCATCCGTCACGTTCGATACGTACTGGCTACCGCCCATCCCTTGCCTCCGTTCAACGGACGGCAAGGAACACCGCAATCCTTAATTTCCAAACGCCCTCTTACCATGACTACTTACTCCCACTTACGCACACGCATTCAGACCGGGCCTACCGTTATCATCACAACCAAGCGGATTTGCCAACCTATACGATCTGCGCCTCCGTTGCCGCGCGCAGTTGAGCGTTGGTTACGCCATCCGCTAGCTCCACGATTTGCAAGCCACCCTCGACCACGTCCAGCACGCCAAGATTGGTGACGATCCGATCCACCACACCTTGCCCTGTCAATGGAAGGCTGCACTTCTTCAGGACCTTTGACTGGCCCGCCTTGTTGGTGTGGTCCATCACAACGACGACGCGCTTGACGCCGGCCACCAAGTCCATCGCCCCTCCCATGCCCTTTACGAGCTTTCCGGGCACCATCCAGTTGGCGAGGTCTCCAGTCTCCGACACCTCCATCGCACCGAGGATGGCCATGGCAATCTTGCCGCCGCGGATCATGGCGAAGCTCTCTGCGCTGTCGAAGAACGCAGCATGAGGCAATGCCGTCACCGTCTGTTTGCCGGCATTGATCAGGTCGGCATCAACCTCATTCTCCGATGGGAACGGGCCAGCACCGAGCATGCCGTTCTCGGAGTGCAATGTTACCGTCATCCCCTCGGGAATGAAGTTCGATACGCGGGTCGGAATACCGATGCCAAGGTTGACATACATTCCGTCGCGCAGCTCCGCGGCCGCTCGCCGCGCCATTTGGTCACGATCCCAGGGCATTGTCTTTCCCGCTTCAATTCGGCCTTACAGTCCGCTGTTCTATGCGCTTTTCGTGAGTTCCTTGAATGACGCGGTGCACGTAGATCCCAGGAAGGTCTATCCGATCCGGATCGAGCTCGCCGACCGCAACAAGCTCCTCCACTTCTGCGACACATGTCCGTCCGCATTTGGCCGCCGGGGGGTTGAAGTTCTGCGCGGTCTTCCGAAAGATCAGATTGCCCGTCGGGTCGGCCTTCCAAGCCTTGATGATTGAAAGCTCAGCAACGATACCGCGCTCGAGAATATAAGTCTCACCGTCGAAGTCCTTGTGCTCCTTACCTTCGGCGATCATAGTGCCAACACCCGTTCTGGTGTAGAAGCCCGCGATTCCAGCGCCGCCGGCGCGCATTCGTTCGGCAAGTGTACCTTGTGGGTTGAATTCAATCTCAAGCTCTCCCGCGAGATACTGCCGCATGAACTCTGCGTTCTCGCCTACATAGGAGGAGATCATTTTCCTGATCTGCTTTGTCTGTAGAAGAATACCCAGCCCAAAGTCATCGACGCCGCAATTGTTGGACACCAGCGTCAACTCCTTCACACCGGACACGCGAATAGCCTGTATCAGGAGTTCCGGTATCCCGCACAGCCCGAAGCCGCCTGCGGCAATCACCATGCCGTCTTTCAAGAGGCCATCCAGAGCCTCTGGGGCAGACCCGAATATCTTATCCATTAGCCCTCCCGTTCGTTGTTCGATGTTGCTTGACATTTATATCCTATAAACGGATTGTCGGACAACCGGTTTGTTTTTTCGTCGACAAGCGTGGCTGGATGGGCCGGTGGAGGAGGCGTATTTGAGACCCAAGACAATCCTGATAACAGGCGCGTCGAGCGGACTCGGGGCGCATTTCGCGCGGTGTCTCGCAAAGGACGGTCACAGCGTCATCCTTGGCGCCCGCCGCCGTGACAAACTCGAGGCGATCGTCGAAGAGATCGTGTTGGCCGGCGGCATGGCACAAGCTGTCGAGCTCGATGTGACCAACGCCGACAACGTCAGCACATGTATGGCAGCCATACCCCGGGGGCTGGACGTTGTCGTCAACAATGCCGGGGTGAGTCGCGGAGGGCCGGCCATCAGTACTGGAGTGCCTGACTTCGACGCTGTCATCGACACGAATATCAAGGGCGTATTCTATGTGGCCCAGGCCGCCGCGCAGCGGATGCGTGACGCAGGCGGTGGCGCCATCATCAATATTGGTTCAATCCTTGGTCTGCGCGTGGCTGGACACGTCGCCGCCTACACCGCGTCGAAAGCCGCCGTCATTCAATTGACGAAAGCGCTCGCGCTCGAGTGGGCGCGTTACGGCATTCGCGTCAACGCGCTGTGTCCTGGCTATATCGAAACGCCGCTGAATGCGGAGTTCTTTGCGAGCGACGCGGGGCAGGCCCTCGTGAAGCGTATTCCACAGCGCAGGCTTGGCACGCTTGCTGATCTTGAGGCGCCCCTGAGACTGCTCTGCTCCGATGGTGCCGCTTATATGACCGGCTCCATTCTCGCCGTCGACGGTGGTCATCTGGTGTCGAGCCTCTGAGGACGTCATGGATTTCAGCATCTCACCCGACCTCGAGCGGCTCCGCGCGCAAATCGCGCAGTTCATCGAGACGCATGTCCTTCCGCTCGAGGCTGACCCTGACGCCTATGATGACCATGAGAACATTTCTCTTCCCCTCCTGACACAGCTGCGCGCCCGGGCGAGGGATGAGGGTCTATGGTGCCTGCAACTGAAGCAGGAAACCGGCGGCCGGGGACTGAGCAGGGTTGGCATGGCAGTCTGCTACGAGGAGATGAACCGCTCGATCTTCGGGCCGGTGATCTTCAATTCAGCTGCTCCCGACGACGGCAACATGATGGTGGTCGAGGCGCTGGGATCGGATGAGCAGAAGGAATGGTGGCTAAAGCCCCTTGTTGATGGCCGCGTGCGATCTGCCTTTGCCATGACTGAGCCTCATCCAGGTGGCGGATCAGATCCTGGCATGATGCTGACAACAGCAGCGCGCGACGGCGATGACTACGTGGTACGCGGAAGAAAGTGGTTCATCACGGGAGCGGAGGAGGCCGAACATTTCCTTCTCCTTGCCCGTACATCAGATGACCCGCGCCGCGGCCACACATGCTTTCTGTTTCATCGCGATGATCCGGGTTGGCGTATTCTCCGGAGAATCCCGATCATGGGCCCGGAAGAGCATGGCGGGCATTGTGAGCTTGAGTTCGACGGTCTCAGGATCCCTAAAAGGAACGTATTGCTCGCCGAAGGGCGCGGCCTGAAGGTGGTGCAGACGCGCCTCGGGGTCGCGCGGCTGACGCATTGCATGCGGTGGCTGGGCCTTGCCAAGCGTTGCGTCGAGATAGCGACCGACTACGCCGAACGGCGGCATGGTTTCGGCATAAGATTGATGGACCGCGAAAGCGTCCAGATGATGATCGGCGCGCTCTGCAGTGACATTGAGATCGGACGCCTCCTCGTGATGAAAGCGGCGTGGACACTTGATCAAGGCGAATTCGCGCAGAAGGAGGTCTCCATCGCGAAGGTCCACGTGGCGAACCTGCTGCACCGGGCCGCGGACACTGCGATCCAGATCAATGGTGCACGCGGATACTCCAAGGAAACAGTCGCCGAATGGATCTATCGCTACGCGCGGCAAGCGCGGCTGGTCGATGGCGCTGATGAGGTTCATCAAATGATCCTCAGCCGCAACTTCCTGGCCGATGGGCGGCAATTCTGGAAATGGAACGTCGCAGGGGAGAAGGACTTCTGATGGTGTCTCCGGCCTCTCCCGATTTCGATCCAACCAGGCTCCACGATTTTCTCAACCAGACCTTTGGAACGGGAGACATGAATTTGACCCGCATCAGCGGCGGGCAATCCAATCCAACCTATGTCGTGGAACATGGCGGGCGGCGGATGGTGCTCCGCAAGCAGCCGAATGGGCCAATCCTGCGCGGCGCCCATGCGATCGATCGGGAATTTCGGGTCATGAGCGCGCTGAAGAAGACGAACGTGCCCGTTCCGACGCCGTTGCTTTTTCATGATGACGCCGAGCTGCTGGGAACGGGCTTCTATTTAATGGAGTTCGTCGAGGGACGGGTCTTTTCCGAATGCACGCTACCCGATCTCTCGCCGCCAGATCGCCGCCAGATCTATCTCTCGATGGCCGACGCACTCTCGAAACTTCATCGAGTCAGACCAGACGATGTCGGCCTCGGAGATTTCGGGCCCCGCGGCAATTACTTTGCAAGACAGCTCAAGCGCTGGACCCAGCAGCTTGAGCAATCGACGGGTCCGCGCGAGCCAATCCTGCACGACTTAGCCGCGCTGTTGGCGGCTGCAATGCCGCCGGACGATGGTGGACTCGCCATTGCTCACGGCGATTTCAGATTGGGCAATATGTTGTTCCATCCGACCGAGCCCCGCGTCATCGCTGTGCTCGATTGGGAATTGTCCACGCTCGGGCACCCCCTCGCAGACCTCGGCTTCTGCTGTATGCCCTGGCACACTGCGCCGGAAGAATACGGTGGGATTCTCGGTCACCACGCATTGGGGATCCCCACCGAGGACGAATTCGTCGCAACCTATCGAAAGTTGAATACAGAAGCTGGAGAACTGCGGCCTTTCCATATCGGATTTGCCCTTTTTCGCTTTGCCGTGATTTTCGTCGGCATCGCCGATCGCGCCGCAGCCGGAAATGCCTCAGATCCCGGAGCTAGGCGCTTCGGGCCGCTGGCCCACAGGCTGGCGGTTCGCGGTCTTGCGGCGATGAACGGCGAATAAGAGATAGGAACGCGACGGCTCAAATTGTGTTTGGTCAGCCGGCCACACGCGCTGCCTAGCACGGCGCAGCACCGCAGCTCTCGAGTGTCGTGCGGCAATGAATCCGGGAGGCGTGCCCGGGTCATTACGACCCGCACCCCCCGGCCGTTCGCGGGAAAGCCATCCGTCCCGTCGTGCGATCAAGGCTCAACGCGGGTCCACAGGTCGTTGAAGGCAATGCTGTCATAGAACGCTGTTGCCTTGACGATCTTGCCGCCATCCATGTCGAGGAACCACGCGTAGGTATTCACGTAAGGCTTGCCGTCCTTGGCAGTGCCGGCCGCGTCGAAATGGATGATCACCGTGTCACCGTCGGTGTATATGTCCTTGATGGCTGGTTTCAAGCCAACGCTCATGCGCGCGACGAAAGGCCGGATCACCCCGTTGAGGAAGGCTTCGCGGCTCGGATACGTCTTCGAGGCAAGCGAGTTGCCGGCGATCGTCCAGGTGACGTTATCAGCAAGCAGGTCGTACGGGCTGCCGGTGCCGGCTGCCCAAGCGTCGAAGGCGCGCTGGACAATGGCCTTGTTCTCCTTACCAGCCGAATTCGCGAGCGCAACAGGGGTGAAGGCGGCCAGCGCCAATCCCGTCGCTGCGAGAGCGGTCATGATGCCATAGCTGATCATAGGGATCGTCCTTGTTGATTGAGGGGCCCACCGCAGCGGTGTACTCATCACCGCTGCGCGGCCGGCGCGCGGATCAGATCTGATTGTCCCACGCCGCGAGCTGGTGCTGCTTCAGCATGTCCTCGATCGCTTTTGGCACCACATTGCGGAACTTGCCGGTGTCTGCCGGAACGATCTCGATCATGCGATCGATCATCTCCTGCGGGTCCATCTTGCCTTCAGGCGTCGCGAAAAAGTCGTCAAAGCCCTTGCGCAGGTCCGCACGCTTGGTGAAGTTCTTCTTGTCGTCCAGCCAGCGGAACGGGTTGTCCGCCATAGTCTCGTTATAACCCGTGTAGTAGGCTCCCGGATTGATCGTCTGGATCTTGATGCCGTAAGTGGCGAGCTCCTGCTGTAAGGCTTCGGCGATCGATTCCAGCGCGTGCTTGGTGGAGACGTAAGTGCCCCAGTTCGCCGGCGTGAATAGGCCGCCCATGGAGGAGGTGAAGACGACCTTCTTGCCTTCGCTCTTACCCTCGCGCACCCACCGCTGGACAACACCTTGAGTGAGGGAGAGCGGCAGGAAGACATTGATCTCGAAGTTACGACGTACCAGATCAACGGGAATCTCCCAGACTGGGCCCGCTTCGCCCTGGCCCGCATTGTTCCAGAGCACGTCGATATCCCAGGACTGCGCCTGACTGATGTCATAGGGATCTGTGAGGTCGAGCCGCTCCACCCGAATGTTTTTTAGACCGAGCCGCTCAGCCTCCTCGCGTAATGGCGTCACCTGCGGCGAGACCTGAACGGTGGCGATGATGTTGTGGCCGTTTTTGGCCATCCCGATCGCAGCAGCTTTGCCAAAACCGGAGCCCGCGCCCGTGATAAGAATTGTCTTGGACATGATCGTTCCTTTCTCGAAGTGATAGTGCGGACAGCAAACTCTTCAGTTGTTCAACGCAGCGGCTGCGACTTCCGCTATCGCCAGATCCTGAGCTACGGAGCCGCCGGACACGCCAACAGCGCCGATTACCGCGCCGTCAGGTCCTTTGAGGGGAATGCCACCGGCGAACACGACAAGGCCGCCGTTGGTCAGCTCAAGGCCAGGAGAAGTCCCCCCAGGCTTGCAGAAATCGCCGACAGCCTCGGTTCTCATGTGAAAAAACGCGGCGGTCCTTGCCTTGCCTACCGCGATCTCTATCGATCCGAGAAGCGCCCCATCCATCCGCGTAAATGCTTTGAGATGAGCAGCCGCGTCGAGGACGGCAATATTGACGGGTACGCCACTTGCGGTGGCTGCCGCTTCACCGGCCGCTATGGCGATCTGTGCTTGATGAGATGTTATCATCATTGTGAACTCCCGCGCTGAGTAGCGAATGATAGATCAACACAATAACGAACTTGGCTCGCCTTGCTGTATCGATGACATCAATTCGCCGACCCGTCTCTACAATTGAAAGTATTCACCATAACCGATATTGGGCATGAAGATTATGATAGAATATCCAAGTCTATCGAGCGCAACAACGGCAAACTCGCACAATATGCGCCGGCAAATACGCTAACTTCCCAAGCGATACGTCATGATATAAATATTCAATCGCCCGAGGCGCACCCGAATAAGGCCACAGGTCTTTCACACCGTAAGTCTTGAAATGACGGCCAACGTTGCGCCGCGAATGATCCGATTGACGAATCCTCTAGGCCGGGCAAATTTATAAATGTTGGGGTGGAACGCAAATTCAGAGTTCACGCGATCCTATTACCAAACCTTATAGGGGGACTATGAATATCCGTCAGATCGAGGCTTTCAGAGCCGTAATGAAGTCCGGCTCCGCCTCTCGCGCGGCCGAAGCTCTGGGCATCACGCAACCGGCGGTGAGCCGGTTGGTGTCGGAGCTTGAAAAAGCGATCGGGTTTGCTCTTTTCGACCGAACCCGCGGGCGACTGGACCCGACGCCGCAGTGCCGCCTGTTCTACACGGACGTAGAGCGCACTTTCGTCGGCTTGGAAGTACTGAAGCACACGGCGGCTCAGATCCGCGAACGCGGATTGGGAATCATCCGCATCGCGAATATGCCGGGCATCGGCTTGCCCGTCGTGTCGCGCGCCGTTACCGCCTTTCGTGCGATCCATCCCGATGTTGCAGTCTCGGCTCAGTTGATGTCGACCGCAGAGGTATGGACGGCCGTCGCGACCGGCCAAGTCGATGTCGGCGTAGCACCCAAGGAGATCGACATTCCCGACATTGAGTACCAGCCCTTTTCGGTACATTCCGCCGTCTGCGCCATGTCTTCAAGGCACCGGCTTGCAGAAAAGGATCTCATCACGCCGGCTGACTTACATGGCGTCGAGTATATCGCCCATACGCCGGCCGCGCGCCTCCGACGGGCATTGGTCGAAGTCATGGACGCCGGGGGCTATAAGTTAAACGTGGTTGCCGAGACGCCGATGTGCATGACCCTTCTGGCGATCGTCAGCGAAGGCGTTGGGGTCGGTCTCGTCAATCCCATGTCTGTCGAAGGCTTGGATAACATGGATTTGGTGCTCCGTCCGTTCAGTCCACCCATGCCATGCAATTTTTTCCTCGGCTACCGGAGCGAGGCGAAAAAATCCCGTTTTGTCCGCTCAATGACAAAGTGTTTGCTGGATGCAAGGTCGCAAACTAGCGCCCATGTCCAGATCTCGACGTGGGCGCCTCTTATTGCATCCGCCGCGGCATCACCCCAAGGAAATGCGAGCTGTTGAAACGAATTGAGTGAAGCGATCCACCGCTCCTCGCGCTATTGCAAGGGGCGGGCGACGGTATCTCGAATTCGAGCGGGGTTGACATGGGTACTAATTCGCCGTCGATGGAAGCAGCCTCTGTTCTGCAAGTTGGGTTTGAGCTTGTGCGCTGAAGCAGCCGCTAGCATTGGCTAGATTGATCCTGGGCTGTTAGCATAGCCGGGATTTCACTATGATCCTTGCATCACGACGAAATGGGCAAAGATGGACGAAGCTCCTACGCGCGGCACGAAGCCCATCCAGGGTGAGCGGCAGCAGCGATTTTCTGTCCATGTCTTCGACATGCCCAATGACAAGAGCGTCAAAAACCGTCGTGATCCCGGACGCAGACACAACCCGATCATGCATGGTAACGGCGCTGGCCGCGTTCCATCGGACGTTCGGTCACGGAATCATCTGCTTTTCGGCGTGATCCGTATGAACATCAACAAGGCCCGGGATGATAAAGTCACCTTCCGCGTCGACCGCATCCACCGAAGTGGTCGATCCTTCGCAGATATCGGCTATCATGCCGTGAGATACGCGAAGCGACCCATGGACAACTTCATCGGCGAGTACAAGTCCCGCATTCTTGATCGAAAAGTCGCGATGAATTTTGGTAGGCTTCGCTATTTCCAGCATCTTACTGACATGCCCCTTAGGCAAGACATCGCCCGACGACTCTTTGTTCGATATTACAATATACAGGCACAACAGCGTCACTCAGATGACGAAACCCAAACGACGAAAGTGGTTGTGGGCAATCGAACCGACAGGGTCGAAGTATGATCGTCAGCGGAGCTGCGGACGTCGACGTTGCAAAATCGATTGGCCGGCTCCTTATACATGCACCTTGATGCGCGTCGCCGGCCAAACCGAGGTGCTGATCTCCACGGGCACACCATGCAAGTCGACATTGCGCCCCTCCAAGACCACGACAGGGCTATCGTGGGGGATGTGCAGCATCCTCGCTTCGGCGGATGTCGGCTGACGCGCCGAGATGGCGGTGTCGCTGCGCCGGAAATCTTCCACCCCGAGCCGCTGTATGAGATCAGTGATCCCGCTGGCTTCCGCGAAGCGCTCCGGAAGCTGCGGATAACGATCCGCGGAGAAAAGATGCCGCGCAACACATAAGGGATCGTGGCCGGCCCACCGCAGGATATGCAGATCGAATACACGCCCGCCGCGGCGGATCGCCAAGTCTCTGGAGAGTTCCGGACTGGCTCTCCGGTCCTGAAGATCGAGAAGTTCTATGCGAGAATTCTGGGCTAGAGCGCGAACATTATCATTGTAACGGGTACGTGACTTCACATAGTAATCGATCAGCGGTCCGGTTACGTAAACCCCGCTGCCTTGCCGCCCTCGGGCAAGGCCGCGTTGTTCGAGCATCTCGATGGCGCGCCGGATCGTGTGGCGGTTGACGGAAAACTGGGCGGCAAGCTCGACCTGGGGTGGCAGCCTGTTGCCTGTCCTCAGCTCTCCCGATGCAATCCGCGCTGCGATTGCGTCAGCAATCCGTCTCGCTTCCCTGCGGTTCTCACTCACCATCATGGCGTCCCCACGCTGGCCTCCGTCAAATCGATCCACATCCGCCAAGTAACGGATTTGGTGTGACGCTTTGTTGAAGATTGGTGTGGTGAACGGCCGGTGACGCCCTCATGTCACGGAACTGTCGTCGAGCCCGGGGATCCCTGTGCGTGTTGTTCAAGACCCATCGATGGGCGCTACCAGGAACCTACGCCATGACAATCAAGAGCATTCTCACATCGGCTCTGCTGGCCAGCAGCATGCTGCTCACCCCGGCTGCAGCCGAGGGGCTGCGCGTGGCGCTGCCGACCTTTCCGTCGAAGTTCGCGCCCAATTTTTGGGGCAACGATGGGGCGCCGATGCTCTACCAGGTCTATGAGACCCTGGTGACGCGCGATCCGTTCGCCCGCCCCCTCAGTTTCCAGCCTGGTCTTGCCCTCTCCTGGAAGCAGGTGGCCCCTACCATCTGGGAAATGAAATTGCGACCAAACGTGAAGATGCACGACGGCACCACGATGGACGCGGAGGATGTCAAATTCTCGCTTGATCCCATTTTCAGCGGTAAGGACCCGGAATACACCTCCGCTTGGGGAACATTTCACTACAACTTCGACCATGTCGAAGTCGTGGACCCGCTGACGGTGCGTATTCATACCAAACGCGAGGAGCCTCTTTTTGAGTCCTTGATGTCGCTCAGCACCGCGAGCATTACGTCAAAGGAACACTATGCGGCAAAGGGCTACGATCAAGCCCTTCTCCATCCGATCGGAACTGGTCCCTATAAGGTCGTGCAGTTGACCGCAGGCGAGCGCGCCGTGATGGAACGCTTCGATGATTATTGGGATCAGAAGGCACCATTGGACAAGCTGGACTTCCGCCTTGTGCCCGAGGTCGCGTCCCGTATCACAGGCCTGGTCAACGGCGAGTTCGACCTCATCGCCAATATCCCGCCCGACCAAGCGCCGGCCCTGAAGCGCGACGGAATCCGCTCGCTCGGCGTGACGTGGCCAATGTTCCACGTTTGGGTGGTCAACCAGGTCGCCAAGCCGGCTAATGATCTTCGCGTTCGCCAAGCCATGCGCCTGTGCACGGACAACAAGGCTCTCGTCGACGGGCTGTGGGGTGGCCTCGCCCATGTTCCGCGCGCACATCAGTTCGAGGAGTATGGCGAGCCGTTCTATATGCCGGATATCGACTACAGCGGTCGCGACGTGGCGAAGGCCAAACGCCTTTTGGCGGAGGCAGGCTATAAGGGTGAGCCGATCACCGCTCAGTTCACTCAGAACTATTATCTCTATGGGAACCTCGCCGCACAGGTCATCCAGCAGCAATGGCAGGAATGCGGCCTCAACCTGAAGCTTCAGCAGGTCGAGCAAATCGACTACCAAAAGTCCAATATCGTGGCCTGGTCCAACCCGATGTATTATCCCGACCCCATGGGGGCGATGGACGTCCACTGGTCATCCACCAGCAACTACGCCAAGCGCGGCACCTGGGCACCCTCCCATCCGGAATGGGCCAAGACCTTTGAGGCCGCTCGTTTTGGAACCGATGTGAAGACCCGCAAGGACGCCTACCGCAAGTTGCTTGAACTCGAACAGCAGGAGGCTGGTTGGATCCTGCTTTACGAGCCGCACGAGATCTATGCGATGCGCGACAGCATTTCCTTCGAGATCCCCATTGCCTACCGCCCTTATGTGCTGCCGTTGCGGGCTGGCCAGATCAAGATCGATAAGGTCAAGGCGAGCCAATAACGCTCTCACAGAAGACGGCGATGGTGGATTGAGCAAGTCCGAGCACGACAAGACCTCCGGCGCGATCCAGGTCCCTGAATGGCTCGGCCATGTCTCAAGCAAGGCTAACTCCGTACCGGCTGGACCTGCCGTACCCGCCATCCGCCCTTCCTTCCGAGCGCAGGAGCTTCCATGATCCGCTTTATGTCTGGCCGATTGTTGCGCGCTGCGGTGGCATTGTCGCTGGTGCTGTTGATCGCCTTCGTCACGGTGCGCTTCTCGGGTGAGCCCTTCGAGCGGATGTTCCCAGAGGGCACGACTGTCGAGCATGAACAGGCATTACGACAGGAATGGAATCTCGATAAGCCCCTGACACAGCAGTTCATGATCTATCTCGGGGCGCTCGCCTCCGGACAATTTGGACAGTCGCTGTTCACCAAGGAAAGCGTTTGGCAGATCTATGCCGAACGCCTGCCCGCGACCCTATTGGTCGGGGGCCTGGCGCTGCTTGTCGCCATTATCCTCGGTATCCCACTCGGGGCGATAGCCGCGCTGTGGCGGCAGAGCGCCACGGCGCGTTTTGCCATGTGGTTCGCTTTTCTGGGCTATGCCATTCCGCACTATGTGCTCGGAATTGGCCTCGTGCTGCTGTTCGGCTTTTACTGGCATTTATTGCCAACATCCGGGCTTGAAAGCGCGTCGCATTTTGTGCTGCCCGTGTTGACGCTCGCCATTCCCATGATCGCGGCGCTCGCCCGCTATATGCGTGCCGCCATGCTCGACGCCATCGCGCAACCGCATGTGATGACGGCCTTATCTAAGGGCATCAGCGAGCGACGCCTGGCGCAAGGGCACATTCTGCGCAATGCCATGGTACCGTTGCTTACTGTGCTAGGACTAGAAATCGCCGGGCTCGTGAACGGATCTATTTTTGTCGAGACCGTTTTTTCGCTGCCAGGCGTTGGCCGAGTGTTGGTCAATGCGGTGCTCGATCGCAACTATCCGGTGCTGCAGTTCGGCGTTTTGGCCTATGCCGCCATCATTGTGATGATCACTCTTGTCGTCGACCTCCTTTACACCGTTGCGGACCCGCGCGTTCGGCTGGAAGCCTGATCATGTCTATCGATGTCAAGATTGCGCCCGTCACCGCTGTGCTTGCAGACGAGAAGCCCGGCACAATCTCGCCGCTGGCACCAGATCGTGCTCGCTGGGGCTTCGCCTGGCCTCGCTTGAACCGCCTGACCCTCTCCCTGGCGATGCTCGGCGTGATCATTCTTCTTGGGCTACTCGCGCCGGTTCTTGCCCCGCATGATCCTGACCGCGTCAATATGCTCGCCCGCGCGGCCCCGCCCGTCTGGATCGAGGGTGGCACGTGGAAGCACCTGCTCGGCACCGACCAGATCGGGCGCGATCTCCTGTCACGCGTCATGTGGGGCATCCGCACCAGCTTTGGCATCGCGGTATTTGGTTTGATCTTCAGCGCGGTTCTCGGCATCGGCCTCGGGGTAGTCAGCGGTGTCATGGGCGGGTGGTTCGATCGCTTCGCCATGATGTTGGTCGACGTTTTCATCACTCTCCCAAACCTGCTGCTGATCCTGTGCGGCATCGCCCTTCTCGGCACGGATACGTGGGTGCTGGTGGTGATGATCGGCCTGGTGCGCTGGGAAGCTTACGCGCGGCTGGTGCGCGGACAGGTGCTCTACCTGCGGGAGCTTGGCTATGTCGAGGCAAGCCACGTTCTAGGGGGCGGCCCGGGGTGGATCATCCTGCGTCACATCCTCCCGAATCTCATTTCACCGATGCTTGTGATGATCACACTCAGCTTTCCCGGCGTGCTGCTGATGGAGGCGGGATTGTCCTTCCTCGGGGTCGGCGTGCAGCCGCCCACAGCCTCATTGGGGCGCATGATCGGCGATGGCCGCGATCATCTTGTCAACGCCTGGTGGATCGCGCTCGTGCCGTCAATGGTGGTCGTCCTCATCACCCTCGCCTTCCAAATCGCCGGCGACGCGCTTCGCGACAGCATGGATGAACTGCACAATGGCTGATGTGCTTCTGGACATCGACGGCCTTCGCGTGACCTTTGATGCCGCCTCCGGCCCCATCGAGGCGGTCAGGGGCGCGCGGCTGAGCCTCCGTGCCGGTGAAACGGTCGCCATCGTGGGCGAGAGCGGCTCGGGCAAGTCAACGCTCGCCAAGGCGCTGATACGGCAGAACCAGGCGCCGTTCACGCCGGTACGCACACGCATTACAGGGCGCGCCATACTGGCCACGCCGACCGGGCCACTTGATCTGGTGACCGCTTCCGCCGCGACAATGCGCCGGGTACGCGCAACAGGCATTGCAATGATCGCGCAGGACGCCCTTTCGGGCCTCAATCCTGTTGTCACCGTCGGGCGCCAGGTCGGCGAGGCGCTGCGCGCTGCCGGGCTGAGGATCGGCGCCACAGAGTTCCGGGCGACGATTGCCCGCTTGCTTGATGAGGTGGGCTTGCCCGATCCCGCGGCGATTGCGCGCCGCTATCCGCACCAGCTTTCCGGCGGGCAGCGCCAGCGCGTGATGATCGCCATGGCGATCGCCCGCAATCCGCGCCTCATCATCGCCGACGAACCGACAACGGCTCTCGACGTGACGGTCCAAGCCCGGATCCTGCGGCTGATCAAGGCCCAGCAGGCCAAGACGAACGCCGCGGTGATCTTCATCACTCACGACCTCGGCGTGGTCGCCCACGTGGCGGACCGCGTCGCCGTGATGTACGCCGGCGAGATCGTTGAAGTCGCGACAGTTCGCGATTTCCTGGTATCCCCCCAACATCCTTATACCGCAGGTCTCCTCGCCTCGGTGCCGGGGGCGCGAAGCCCCTACCCGCGCCTAAAGGGTTATGCGCCAGAGCCTAAGGCCGTGCCGGCGGGCTGCGCCTTCCGCCCGCGTTGCCCATTCGCCGGCCCAGATTGCATCAAGGCTCCGCCGGTTGTCGCGGGAAATCAGCGGGATGTCCGCTGCTGGAGGGCGGCCGCGTGAGAATTGAGGTTGACGACCTTTCCGTCACTTATACTGCGGGTCTCTTCGCCCGTAGGCAGACGACAACGGCCCTCAACGGCGTGCAGCTCTTGATTCCCGCTGGTTGCAGCATGGGAATTGTTGGCGAAAGCGGCTCGGGCAAATCGACATTGGGCCGCGTGTTGTTGCGCATGCTAGCGCCGACACGTGGCAGGATCCGGATTGGAGAACAGAATCCCTTTGCTCTCGACAGGGCGGCGCTTTCGGTCTTCCGCCGCAAGGTCCAAGCGGTGTTCCAGGATTCGGGAGCCTCGCTCAACCCACGCCAGACAGTGGGGGCGTCGATCCGCGAGGGGCTCGACATCCACCGCATCGGCGCGCCGTCGGAGCGCAGGGCGCGAGTCATCGAATTGCTCGGCAAGGTCGGGCTTGCGCCGGATTACCAGCACCGGCTGCCCCATACGCTCTCGGGTGGCCAGCGCCAGCGTGTCAACATTGCCCGGGCGCTGGCACTGGCGCCTTCCGTTCTCATCGCCGACGAACCCGTGTCGGCGCTCGACACGTCCGTCCAGGCCCAGATCTTGGAGCTGCTTGCCGCGTTGCGCGCAGAGACAGGCCTCACCCTGGTGTTCATTTCACACGACCTCGGCGTCGTGCGTGAATTGTGTGAGCGGGTCGCGATCATGCACCGCGGCGAGCTCGTGGAGGAAGGCGCGGTCGAGGCTGTCTTCGACGCGCCGCGCCACCCGGTGACGCAAGCCCTGCTACGGGATCGGCCTACGCTTGATCTTCCTCAATGAAGTCTCCGCTTCCCACCCCATCGGATAGAAACCTATGTCTCCTGACACCTTCACTGCCCCCGGCCGCTTCTTCAAGGGCAACCTGCACACCCACTCCACGCGCTCCGACGGCAAGCTTGAACCCGAAGACGTTTGCCGGCGCTATCGGGAGCGCGGCTATGATTTCCTCTGCCTCTCCGATCACTTCCTGAAGGCCTACGACTTCCCCCTTACCGACACGACGGGCTATCGGACTGACCGTTTCACAACCATTCTGGGCGCTGAACTTCACGCCAATGCAACGAGCGGCGGCGACCATTGGCATATTCTGGCAGTCGGCCTGCCGGCGGATTTTGCGCCCCCGAGCGCGGACGAGACAGGGCCGCAACTGGCGGAGCGCGCCTATCGGGCGGGCGCTTTCGTCGCCATTCCCCATCCCGAATGGTATGCCTTGACGATCGAGGACGCCCGGACAATCGCCAACGCCCACGCGGTCGAAGTGTATAACCATACAAGTCAGGTGCACTGTTCCCGCGGAGGCGGCAGTTATTTCCTCGACCAAATGCTTATCGAAGGCCGCAAGATTAACGCGCTCGCCTGCGACGACGCGCATTTCAATATTCCCGGCGACGTGGAGCGCGACGCCTTCGGCGGATGGGTGATGGTGAAGGCGGCTGCCAATGAACCCGAGGCCCTGCTCGCGGCGCTTAAGGCGGGCCACTACTATTCCACGCAGGGCCCAGACATCCACGACATCCGGCGCGAAGGCGACGAACTGGTGGTCAGTTGCTCACCCAGCGTCCAGATCATGCTCCTGGGTCGCCACGCCCGCTCGGCCTTCGCATCCGGCAGCGACATGACCGAGGCGCGCCTCCCCCTGTCCCGATTTGCGGAAGGCTGGGGACGCCTTGCCGTGCTCGATGCCGCCGGGCGCTGCGCCTGGTCCAATCCGATGTGGTTCTGACCGGGAGCATAACCATGATGGCGATCGCCGACGGCCAGAGGCCCCAACCATTACTCGGAAAAGCCTTCCGAGGCCCCGTTTCCGCCGTGATCTTCGACTGGGCTGGCACAGTGCTGGACTTCGGATGCATCGCGCCCGTCGCGGCCTTCCGCGAAGCCTTTGCGGAGGAAGGCCTCTCTATATCGGAAGCGGAGGCGCGCGCCCCGATGGGCGCCGCCAAACGCGAACATATCGCGCTGATCCTCGCGCAGCCCGACGTCTCCCGACGTTGGCGGGCGGAGAAAGGCCATATCGCCAGCGAAACAGATATCGATCGGCTCTATGCAGCCTTTCTCAGGATAGATGCCGTCAACTGCGCCCGCTATAGCGCGCTTATTCCCGGCGCGCTTGAGGCGGTCGCTCACCTGCGAGCACAGAACATCGCGATCGGCAGCACCACAGGCTATCCGCGCAGCGTCATGGACGGACTTATGCCGCTCGCAAGTATGCAAGGTTACGAGCCCGACCACTGCGTGACGGTCAGCGACGTCAGCCGAGGGCGCCCTTATCCCGATATGGTTCTCGCCAACGCACTCGCGCTCGGTGCACCTGATGTGCGCGCCTGCGTTGTGGTCGACGACAGCCCAACCGGGCTTGTCGCGGCCCGCGCCGCCGGAATGTGGGCCGTCGGCATCATCGCGAGCGGCAATGAGGTTGGGCTGTCGCTGGCCGACTGGCTGGCACTCGACGACGCGGAACAGGCCGCGCGACGCGAGGCGGCCCGCATCGCGCTGAACGGCGCGGGAGCCCATTTCACAATCGACACGATCGCCGATCTTTCGCCGGTGATCGCGGCCATCAACGCAAGGCTGCTAGCCGGGGACAAGCCATGACAGGGTGGACCTACCACAACCCGGTCAGGCTGCGTTTCGGCGAGGGTGTCATCGACGAAATCGGTAAGGAAATCGCCGGCCGGCCCTATCTCCTCGTCACCCATCCGGACGGACCGATATTGCCCTGGCGCGCCAGGGTGGCGGAGCAGGCAGGCGACCCCCGGGGCGTCGTGGACACAGTCACCCCGAACCCTTCCCTGACGCTGTTGCGGGGAATTTGCCAGCGACTCGCGCCGCTGGATGGGGCGATCGAGGTCATCGTGGCGCTGGGTGGCGGCTCGGTCATCGACTCCGCAAAGTTTCTCGCCGCTGGCCACATGCGATTCGACCCCGTGCGCAATTACCTGGAGACCGGCAGCTCCATGGAGATTCCATCTTTGCCACTCATAGCAATCCCGACTACCGCCGGGACGGGAAGCGATCTCACCCCGTGGGCCACGATCTGGGATCCAGAAGCCGATCGCAAACTTTCGCTGGCGCGGTCGGATCTATTCGCGCAAGCGGCCTTGGTGGATCCGGTGATCACTGCGTCTCTGCCCTGGGGGCTCACGCTGGCGAGCGGCCTCGACGCCCTGTCGCACGCGCTCGAAAGCATCTGGAACGTCAATGCCAATCCGGTGACACGCACCTTCGCCATCGAGGCCGCGCACGCCATTCTGACCGCGCTTCCCCGCCTCCAGAACGACATCACCGACGCCCAAGCGCGCACGCTCCTCGCCCATGGCGCGACCCAGGCGGGCCTTGCGTTCTCCAACACGAAGACCGCGCTTGCCCACAACATCTCCTACCCCATCACGCTAGGTCACGGGGTTCCTCATGGTATCGCATGCTCGTTCTGCTTACCGGAGGTCATGATGGCCGCAGCCGGCATCGATTCATCTTGCGACGCGGCGTTGGCAGCAATTTTCGGCACTCTGGACGATGCGCCAGTCAAGCTCCGCCATGTTTTGAGCGAACTGGGCGTGCCGAGGTCCCCCGCTGAGCTGGGCATCGGTGCCGCCGATTGGCGGTTGATCCTCGAAAATGCTTTCGCGGGACCACGGGGCCGAAACTTTATCGCGCCGATCGGACGCTATCCATCGTCAGAGGTCGGTTGACGCGCGCTTGGGCCGTTTAGACTGGCGGTAATGGACCAATGTTCTCGGCGTCGCAGGGTTGAACATTTATTTTCTGGTCCGGAACGTGGAATCGACGCAAAGACGGCCCTTGTCAGCTCTTGACGGCACCCGCTGTAAGGCCGGCGATGAGGAAACGCTGAAGGGCGAGCACGATCAACACGACGGGCACAAGCTGGATTGTGGCTGCCGCGAAGACGGCACCCCATTGCACGCCCTCGGCGGTGCTCAACATCTCGCCGATCACTACAGGCGCGGTGCGCGCATTGTTCATGGTGAAGATCATGGCGAAGACATATTCATTCCACGCGAAGACGACGACAAAGAGCGTCAGAGCCACGAGCCCCTGCGCCGCGAGAGGCAGGACGACCAGCCGCAGGACCTGCCAGAGGGTCGCACCGTCGATAGCCGCGGCTTCCTCGAGCTCGATCGGGATCTGCGCCACGAACGAGCGCATCATCCAGGCACCGAGGCTGACATAGAATGCCGCATAGAGAAGGATCAGAATGAGGTGACTGTCATTCAGCGCCAGCCAATTGACGACCGGAAACAGCGGGACCGTTACGACGATCGGCGGCAACATCCTGACGACCAGCATGAAGACTGCGGAGACTTTGTAAGCAGTCTCCTTTGTCCTTGCGTAGACATAGCCGGCGCCAAAAGACGCGCAGAGGGTCAGGAGCACTGTAAATACTGTGACGATGAGGCTGTTTCGTAGGCCGGAGAAGAACTCGGGATTGAGACGAGCAAGGGTCTCGAAGTTCTCGGCGGTTGGTATGAAGAACACCCGGAAAGGAACCTCGAAGATCTGGCGCGGCTCCTTAAAGGCTGACGTCACGACAAGCAGGATCGGCGCTAAACTCCAGGTCAGCACTGCAAGAATGCCGGCCGCGCGTAGTACTCGGGTCGACAGGCGGGCGTCATGCACCACGGCGCACCTCTTTTGCCATCCTGTAGAGATAGGGCAGAGCTATCAAAAGAGATAGCAAAAGCATGCATACACCAGCGGCGGATGCCAAACCAAAGTTCCGATACTGGAAAGTTTCCCGGTAGAGATAAATCGCCAGAACCTCAGTCAGCCGTGCAGGACCGCCACGTGTCAGCAGCCATACCTCACCAAACAGCCTGATGGCGAAGATGTAGCGAAACAGGATCGCGACCAGGATGGCGGGCATGATGATCGGCACCTCGACCCGCCAGAAGCGTTGCCAGGCCGTGGCGCCGTCGATGGCCGCCGCCTCCTGCGTCTCCTTCGGAACGCTCAATAGCGCCGCGTAAAGAATGAGGAAGGTGAAGGGCATGTGGTGCCAGATCGCGATCAGGCAGGCAAGCGCGAGCCCGGCCCAGGGCTCCGAATCCCACGGCAAGACCAGACCAAGCCCATCCAGGAGCCTGGACGCTATTCCAACATCGGGCTCCATCATGAACCGCCACATGACGATGCCGCTGCTCTCGGTGATCGCATAGGGCGCGATGATCGCTGCGATGATCAACTTGCGGCCGATCTCGACCCGTCTCAACAGAACGGCTACCGCGAGCCCGAATGCGAGCTCGCCATAGACAATCACGTTGACGACGGCGAACGTATTCCAGACCGCGCGCCAGAAGGCGCTATCGGCAATAAGCGCCCCGTAATTGGCGAGGCCCACGAAAGCGGGCTCTTGGCCAAGGGTCGATTTCTGGAAGCTGAGCCAGACGATATAGACGGCTGGCGTCGCCAGCAGGGCGACGAGAAGCAGCAGCGCCGGCAGAAGTAGCAGGACGTAGAAACCGTGGCGTGTCTGAGGCCGCCGCTGGCGATCGAGCAGCGAAGCATCGCGCCTCAGAGGCCCGATGTCGATCCGTCGGGCGATCTCCGCGATCATGTCCTATTTTTCCCTGACACGCGCTTGGGTGGATCAGGACACCGGGCGTGCTGCATCGCGCATTCTCCCTCCCATTCGCCCTCTTGACCGGGTCTTAACTGCGACAGCAGCCATCACACGTCTATGCCCCCCTTGCGTTTTTGTCAAGGATGTCACATTGATTTACATATTTGTAATTTCAGGAAAGAGCCGTCGGCACGATCCGACAGGATTCAAGGGAGCGAAGTTATGGCGAAAGTGGTTGTGGTGGGCGGAGGAACGAGCGGCTTCGCCGCCGCTATTGCTGCAGCACGGGCGGGAGCAAATGTCTCGCTCCTCGAGCAATCAAGCTATCTCGGCGGCACCATGACCGGCGGCCTCGTCCCAGGAATAGTCTCCTTGAGGCACCAGCCGTGGCGGGACCAGGAAACGCTCGTCGAGATGGAAACGTCCCATGCCGGGGACCAGGTGGTGCAGGGGATCGCCCAGGAAATGATCGATCGGCTGATCGATGCCGGCGGCGCTTACGGTACCCCGGGCAAGGCGACTATCCGGGTCAGCTTCGACCCCGAGATCATGAAGGTTGTCATCGACAAGATGTGCCGTGAGGCAGGTGTTGCCATCGAATACCACACGAAGGTTACGGCAGTGCTGCGGGAAAACGGACGTGTTGCCGGCGTGAAGGCCAATTTCGGCAACGAAATCATCGCCGACTGCGTCATTGACGCTACTGGCGACGGCCATGTGGCGTGGCTTGCCGGCGCTCGCTACGAACAGGGCGAGAATGGCGACCCGACCTACGTCCAGCCGATCACGATGTATTTCCTGATGGGCGGCGTCGAACTCGACAGGACGATCGCCTATGCATGCAGCGGCCGAGAGGACTTCTCAGAGGGCTATCTGAGAAAGCTGCGCAAGCTCTACGAGGATGGCAAGCCGCTGACGATACCAGGGCTGCCGCGCCTGCGCGAGGTCGCCGCCCAAGCGGGCGACTATCCCGAGGCCTTTGGCTCGACGACACTTAACCCTCGAGCGCACAACAATATTTTGCGCCCGATCTTCCGCAACGGCAAAGTCGTCTACGACACGACCATGCACAATGTCGACATGGCCTATCGCGTCGACGCTACGGACAACAAGACACTCAGCGAGGCGATAGGCTCAATGCGAGACTTCACGCTGAAGATCGGCGAGTTCTACCGCAAATACGTCCCCGGCTATGAAAATGCCTACGTCCTGCAGATCGCCGACAACATCGGCGTGCGGGAGACCAGGCGCGTTATCGGCGAGTACATGTTGACCGGAGAGGACGTGCTCGAAGCGCGCAGCTTCCCTGACAGCATCGGCTATTGCGGCGCAACGGTCGATGTCCACAATATCGACGGTAGCGAAAACACCCGCATGACCGCGATTCGTGGAGGCAGGCTCTACCAGATACCGTTTCGGATTCTGGTCCCCGAGGAGATCGACGGCCTGCTGATCGCTGGACGGTGCGTCTCGGCGGACCGCGTGGCCTGCGGCTCCATCCGACAGCAGGCCGGATGCATTGTCACCGGCCAGGCGGCCGGCGTCGCCGCAGCTTTGGCCGCAGATCGCCGCATCGAAGCACGGCACCTGCCTATCGGCGTCATCCAGCAAGCACTAAAAGACCAGGGAGCACAGCTCTGACGCGCTTCGCCGACACGCTTTCTGCGGATCCATCGCGGCGCCTCCTCGTAGGCTTCGCGATGGAATGGACATCGCACCAGCGCGAACGCATTCAACAGGGTTGCCCCCGCGAGATCGAGCTCGTGTTTCTGGGAGCGGCTCCGACGGACCACAACGCGTTGGCGCGGCTGGATGCGGTCGTCGTCGGCACGGAGCCGGTGTCGAACACGCTCCTTGCAGCGGCACCTCGCCTGAGGCTCATTCAGCGCTGGGGCACTGGACTGGACAATGTTGACCGGGATTACGCCCGGAGCCAAGATATCGCTACCGCCGAGCTCCCTGGCGTCAACGCACGCAGCGTGTCGGAATTCATCCTGATGGTGATGCTCGCGCTGCTGCGGCAGCTGCCCGACGTGACCGTTTCGTGGTCTCGCGGCAGATGGGAGACGGGAAGGGCCGGGGCGCCGCCGCGCAGACTCCAAGGAAAAACCGTCGGGCTCATAGGCTTCGGAGCGATTGGGCGCGATGTTGCCAGACTCCTACAATCCTTCGACGTTGCAATTCTCTATCACGATGTCATCGCGGCGGATGTGGCGGGGCTTCCAGCCCGCAACGCCGCTAAGGAAGAGCTGCTCGGGAGCGCCGACATCATCAGTGTACAGCTCCCGCTGACCCCCACGACCCTTTGCGCGATCGGAGCACCGGAGATCGCCCTGATGAAGCGTTCCGCGATCCTCATCTCAGTTTCGCGGGCCGGTGTTGTCGACGAAGCGGCGACTCGCCTTGCTGTGGCGGAAGGCCGCCTCGCAGCGGCGAGCTTCGACAATTTCGCGGTCGAGCCACTGCCCGCCGATCAGATTGGATACACGCCAGGAATTCTCGCCACGCCGCATATCGGCGGGGCCGCAATCGAAGGCTTCGAGGCTCTGATTGCTGCCTGTTTCGCCAGCATCACCCGTCACTTCAGCATGTAACAGAAGCCTGCCGGAAGAGCCTATCCCGGCAGGCTGTAAGTTCAGTCAGACCTCGCTTCAAGCTGTCAGCAGCGGCACGACCCGCGCCTTCGCCTCGCTCATCGCGGCCTGCGGCTCCTTCCGGCCTAGGAGGGCGAGGCCGAGCTCCTCCATCAGCACGTTCATGGCGCGCGGGGCGTTGGCGAAGCTCGGCGTGATAAGCCGGGCCGTGCTGAGTGCCGTTTTCTCGGCGCTGGCATAGGGCAAGAGCTCCTGCACGCGTTTGTCGTTATAGGCTGAGGGCCGCACAGGGCCATTGCCATTGAGCGTGGCGAGAATGGTGCTTTCCGGAGTGCTGAGATGCCGTATGAGGCTCCAGGCAAGTTCTTTGTTCGGGGTATTGCGCGGGATCGCCATCGCCCAGACCGAAGTCTTGGCGGGGATAGGCTTTCCATCAACGCCGTCCGGTAGAGTTACGACCGGGATCTTGCCGGGAAATTTGCTCGCCTTCGAATCGTTGAACGTGGCATAGCGGCCGAAGGGGCTGTTCGTCATGGCCGCCCTGCCCTGCTGCATATGGTTGATCACGTCCTCGTTCTTGAAGTTCATGATGTTGCGAGGCATCACGTTCTTCTGGACCAGTTCGCGCAAGGCCGTGACTGCCTTCACTGCTGGGGCCTCGTCCACCACGACCTTGAGATCCGGGGTTATGAAGTCACCGCCGAACGCCCGTATCCAGTCCATGGTGCAGGAGAGATCCTCCATGCTCAGGACAAAGCCGTAGACGCGTGTTCCGTCCGGCCGCTCATAGCTCAGCTTCTCCGCCATAGCGATCAGGTCGGCTATTGTCTTGGGAGGGCCGGCGATCCCGCGTTCCGCAAGAAGCTCGCTGTTGTAATGCAAACCATGGGTCGCGTGGCGATAGGGCAACGCGGCGAGGTGTCCATCATAGCGATGCGTTGCCAACATGGCGTCGGGGATCTCGTCGAAAGCGGGGATGGGATCCCGCTCCTGCCACGTCCTGAGATCCTCGAAGAGCTGCGCGTATTGCGGGCCGACATAGCCATTCAGCACGAAGGCGATGTCGATGCTGCCCTGGCTAAGCCCAGCCTCGCGTAACGCGCGTTCGTTCGTCGCGTCCACGCCGAATGTCAGCCACTCAATACTCGCGCCGTTTTTTTCCCGCCACGGGGCGGTTATGTCCCCACCTTTGCCGGTCGTAGCCGCCGCTCTGTGCACAGCATGCGCCACGATCGTAAGCTTCTTGTCCTCCGCCCGGGCCGGCAGCGCAGCCGTCAGAGTAGCGCCAGCTATGCCGAGCACGGCATCGCGTCTTGTGAGCATTGTTCTCCTCCCGATTGTTTATCGAATGATTGGCCAGCTGTGCGGCGCCGAATGTCAGCGGTCATTCCCTGACGTCGAACTCGACAGATTCGAGGAGCGATTGGCGGTTCAGCACAACGTCCCGCGCCGCGAGGATATGCCGCTGCATCTCCGTCCGTGCCCGCGCAGGATCGGCCGCTTCTATGGCTTCGAAGATCGCCACATGCTCGCGGTGTATCCGCCACAGATGCGCCTCGGAGGTGCTGTCGTTGGAGACGACGAGGTCAAGTTTATGCCGGCCGATGAAATTCGGCATCATCTCCAACGTGCGGACATAAAACGGATTCCGCGTCGCCTGCGCAACCGCGCGGTGGAACGCGAAATTCGCGTCGGCTAGCAGCTGCAACTGGCCCTGCTTCAGCATGTCCTCCGCCCCGGCAAGTACTTTGCTGATCGCCGCAATGTCGTCAGTGGTCCGACGCTCCGCCGCGAGGCCCGCGGTGGCCGCCTCCACGTCCGTGCGATACTCGTAATAGCGCAGGAGATCCGCGAGCGTACGAATGGCAGGCAAGGCGGCCGCGCTGGGCAGCATCCCGCGGATCACGAAGGTGCCGGAGCCCTGCTGGGATCGTACGATCCCCTCTTCACGCAGCCGCGCTAAAGCCTCCCTGACAACCGGTCTGGACACGCCAAAACGCCGTGCGAGCTCGGCCTCGGGGGGTAGTTTCACCCCCTTGGGAAACTCCCCACGGCGAATGAGCCGCTCGATCTGCTCATAGACGGCGACGGCCAGACGGCCGCTGAGAGCAGCTGCGTCTCCATTTGCCTCGTCACTAGCAAGGTCTGGCACAGGATTGGCTCCATCGGCTCGGCGAAAGCCCCCACAGTCATGATGCGCGGAGCGGGAAAAATGTCAATGTTGTAAATTAATGATCAAGGATGTAATTAAGTCAGCCGTTCGTCGGGAGGAGTTGTATCTTGGATTGCCCCGTACAGGTCGATTATCTCATCGTCGGCGGCGGTTCGGCGGGATGTGTCCTGGCCAATCGGCTGTCTGCGCGCGGCTCGCTTGAGGTCTGCCTGCTTGAGGCAGGGCCCGACACCCCGCCGGAAGAGGTCCCCGACTCCATCGCCAATGAAGGCTACCTTCCGGATTACTTCCAGGATTGTCGTTATTGGACCGATTTGACGGTTTACCGCGATCCCGTCGGTAACCGTTCGGCGGCCGAGATCGCAGCGCAGATGAAGCCGGCACGCTACGAGCAGGCTCGCGTCATGGGCGGAGGTTCGAGCGTGAACGGTCAGGTCGCGCTCCGCGGCATCCCGGCTGACTATGACGAATGGGAGCGCCTCGGCGCCGAGGGCTGGGGATGGGAGGATTGCCTGCCCTATTTCCGCAAGCTCGAGCGTGACATGGATTTTGTCGGCGATCATCATGGACGTGAGGGGCCAGTTCCGATCCGCAGAACCTTCCCTAAAGACTGGGGCGGCTTTGCGCTGGCCTTTCGAACTGCCGCCGCCGAGGCGGGGCTGCCCTATCACGACGACGCTAATGCTGTGGCGGGTGATGGTTGTTTCCCTTTCCCACGCAACAACGTCTATGGCCGCCGCGTATCTGCAGCCGTTGCTTATCTGGACAATACAACACGGATGCGGCCTAACCTGCATATCGTGCCGCATGCGAAGGTTGAGCAGATCGAGTGGCAGGGCCGTCGCGCTGTCGCTGTCAGAGCTCTCGTAGCCAACAGGCCCATTCGCATCGAAGCGCGCGAGATCATTCTCAGTTCCGGCGCCATCCACTCGCCAGCCCTCTTGCTGCGTTCGGGCATTGGCCCGGCTGAACACCTCCGCGACCACGAAATTTCTGTCGTGGCGGACCGACCAGGGGTTGGCGCTAACTTGCAAGACCATCCATTGGTTGGATTAGGCGTGCATCTGAAGCCGCAGGGGCGGATGAGCTCGAAGGTCCGCAATCCATTTCTTGTCTATGCCCGTTTCAGTTCAGGCCTGGAGGGTTGCCCTTCCCAGGACATGAAGATTTCGATCGCCAACCGCTTTGATCCCAGCCCGATCGGCAGCCACTTCGCAGCGGTAAGGGTCGGACCCGACAAGGCATTCTCGCGGGGCTTTGTACGTTTGAAGGACGCACGTCCGACCGAGGAGCCTTTCGTCGCCTTCAACTTGCTTTCAGATGAGCGTGACCTTCTGCGCATGCGCGAGGGCGTGCGCTTCGTCTACAGGCTTCTGTCGACACCTGACGTGAAAGCCGTTAGCCACAGCGTCTTCGCCGGTGCTTACACGCGTTGGCTACGCGCTCTTCGCTCCGGTGGAGTGGCGAGCGACATCATCCTTGGAATTGGAGCGCAAACGCTCGACGCGGGCGAAATTCCGCGCAAAGCTATTATGAGGCTAGCATTCCCGCAGGGGAATGACATTCATGCGATGGCGCACGACGACGCACTCCTCGATACCTGGATTCGCACGACGGTCCTCGGCAATTGGCATGCCTGCGGGACCTGTCGCATGGGAAGGCTGGACGATCGCGCGGCCGTTGTCGATCCTTCCAGCAAGGTCATAGGCGTCGAAGGCCTCCACGTTGCAGACGCCTCAATCATGCCGAGCGTACCCTGTGCCAATACGAATCTATCGACAATGATGATTGGCGAAAAGGTCGCGGACGCGATCCTGGCTAGACCTCACTAACCTAATCAAGGTCTGGAGATACCGCCTGAGCTCTCAGAAAAGCCGGTACGGCCTCTGAACGCGGCCGCGCATAGCCGGAAGCTCTTTTCGGTCAGCTGGAGGGGTATGCGATGGAATCCAGATGAGCAGGGGAACAGTGCGGGCGCGAACGCATTGCCTTCTTGGGGCTAAGGACCAGGGAGAGAAGACCGTGCCGACACCCGCTGAACTGAAAACCCAATTCTGGAAGTCTCTCAAGGCAGACCGCACTGTTATGCTGGGTCTTGTCGGCTCGGAGCCGGGGCACACGCGCCCTATGACCGCACAACTGGAAGGCGACAGCGGCCCGATCTGGTTTTTTGCTGACCGGGATACGGAGTTTGTTCAAAAGCTGACGAAGGGCCAAGCTGCGTCTTTCAGCTTCAGCGCAAAAAGCCACGACCTCTTCGCTTCAGTTGAGGGTACAATTCAGATCGACCAGGATCGCGCTGTTATAGACCGTCTCTGGAACAGTTTCATAGCCGCGTGGTTCGAAGGAGGCAAAGACGACCCGCGTCTGGTACTTCTGAGGTTTGACCCAGGCGAGGCTGAGATCTGGGAAAATGCGTCCAATTTGCTGGCTGGGATCAAGGCGATGCTGGGCGTGGATCCGCAAGCCGATTACCAGGATAAAGTTGCCCAAGTGAAGCTCGGCTGAACACAAACACCCGAGGGCCAGAGGTGCCTCCAGCCTCCGGTACGATGGGCGGTGACGCGCGTCGCGGGTGAGTTGAAAGGTTCGATGAAGGCCCTACTCTGCTGCGGGACGCGATCCCCGAAAGAGCGAGCCATGCTCGCTCCTCCTCGTGCTCGCCTCGAGGCACCAACGGCGCCGCGATGGGCATCCAGCATCGGATTTCCGATGCGGTCGACGGCGCTATCCCACTTGGCCACGGGGCCGGGGTTCTCCGCATCGCACTCCATCGGTCCGGCCGGCCACATCAGACGGAAGATTGAGGCCAGTGTCGCGGCTTCGTGAGGTAAGAGTGCAACAAGCGGGGGCGTTTAGGGACGGCATCGCATCAGTGCGTGCCGTCGAGAATTGCCCCCTGACGCTGCAATCCGTCGCGCAGCGTACGAACGGGCACACCGCGGATATTGCCGGGATCGTTGAGACCAAGGCTGAGTACCGCACCGAGGCCGGCGGCCTCGCCTTGCGCCATGCAGGGGCCCATCACGCGTGCCGAGCCGTGGGCTTCCCGATCCGCCGACATGCAGCGGCCCGCCACATAGACGTTCACCAGGCCCCTTGCCACAAGCATGTCGTAGGGCATGTCGTAGGAACCGCCGTCGGACACAGGGATGCGGACCTGCTTGATGCCGTCCTGGTGAATGTCGATGTGATGGCTGCCCTTGCCGATGCCGTCGTCCCTTTTACGGGCATGGAACACGTCGTCTCGTGTAAGGACGTAGTCTCCGACAATCCTGCGAGTCTCACGGATACCGATGCGGTGGGCAAGGCCGGCGAAATAAGACTGTTCAAAGCCGGGAATGCGCTTGCGCATGAACCGGATACAACTCCACGCCTGGTCCACGAGCCCCCCGAACGCCTCCGACAGGGCCTTGGTATCGGTGGCATCGATATTGGCTATGCGCGTGGTATTCACCGATACTTCACGACGCTCATTGGACACCGGTATTATACCGATCAAAGCGGTGGGATAGAGTTCGCCGGTCGCGATACCATTCTGGATCAGCGGTCCGTTACCCTTGATGAAGACGGCGGGCTGGCCCTGTTCGTAAAGTCGCTCGGCGCAGGCGCGCGGGCTGAGTTCCGCACCCATCCATTCACTCTCGCCAACCGCGAGATTCTCGGGTTGATCGACACAGAACTTGAGCAATTTCTCGGTGTCGACTCCCCCGATCCGGAACAGCATCGTCAAGGGTTGAAATTCGCCCTCGTCATTGGAGATCATCGCTTCACCCCCGGCGAGCGTCGCAACGTCACCATCACCCGAGCAGTCGATGACGACCTTCGCATTGACGAGCGTCCGCTGCCGCTTGTTGACGACCACGACGCCGGTCACGCGCCCATCCTTGACCACAACGTCCTCGGCGAAACTGTAGAGCCACGTGTTGACGCCATAGCGCCGCACGACATTCGACACAGCGATCTTCATCATCTCGGGGTCGATACAGACATACCAGATCAGGCGCCAATCCTTGACCGGGCCGATATAGCCGCCCAGCCGCTCGTGCTCGTCCAGTATTTCCTTGAGTATGCCCCCGACGATCCATTCCCCGCGTGCGTTCAACGCGCCATCGACAGGCAATCCCGTGATCAACTCTCCACCGATCATGGAGCCCGCTTCAAGTAACAGCGTCTTCGCGCCGTTCTTGGCCGCGGATGCCGCCGCCGCGACACCGGCGCAGCCGCCGCCGATCACGACAACATCGTAGTCTTCCTGGTAAAGCTGTTGTGCCATTGTTCGACTCTTTCTGAAGTTCAATGGGATGAAATCGGCGCGCCGTGGCTGATGCAGGTCTCGCTCGCGGGATCGAAAAGATGAATTCGCCGCTGGTCCAGACGCAAATGCACCAACTCTCCCACACGCACTGAGACATGCGGCTCGCATCGGCAACCCAGCTCCTCGCCGCCAGGCAAGCGTGCGAAAACATAAAGATCAGGCCCCGCCAGCTCCGTTCCGCTCACCTCCGCGGGGATCGTTCCCTCACTGCCGGAGCCGGTAATGATCACGCACTCGGGCCGGATCCCGACCTTGACTCCGTTACGTGCCGGAGATGACGGTGCGGGGCGGTCCAGCGGAATAACGAAGCCTTCGCCAAGCAGTCGCTGGCCATCACTCGTTACAACCAGCTCAGCGTCAAAGAAATTCGTCTCGCGATCACCGACGAAATTCGCGACGAATATGTTCACCGGTCGGTTGTAGATCTCGTCCGGCGTACCCAGTTGCTGCAAGCGGCCGCGGTTGAAGATCGCAATACGATCGGACAGCGTCATCGCCTCGGACTGGTCGTGGGTGACGTAAACAATCGTCGAGCCGAGCTTGGCGTGCAGCGCCTTGAGATCACGCCGCATGCGAATGCGCAGGCGTGCGTCAAGATTAGACAAAGGTTCATCGAGGAGGAAAACCTTGGGATCCCGCACCATCGCTCGCCCAAGAGCAACGCGTTGCTGCTGCCCGCCGGAGATCTCCTTGGGATAACGCCCGAGGAGGTCGCCGATGCCGAGCGTCGCTGCGGTTGCGTTGACTTTTTTCTCGATATCAGCCTTGGAGCCAAGCCCCCGGGCTTCCAACGGAAATGCGATATTCTCGAAGATCGTGAGATGCGGATAGAGCGCGTAGTTCTGGAAAACGAGGGCGATATCGCGTTTGTCGGGCGCCACATGCGTGACATCGCGGCCACCGATGACAATGCGCCCGCCATCGACGTCCTGCAGCCCTGACAGGAGGTTGAGGGTGGTGGACTTGCCGGAACCAGAGGGACCGAGAAGCGATACGAATTCACCCGGTGCGATATCGAGATCGAGATCGGCGAGTGCGGTCACGGCGCCGTAGCGTTTGGATACAGAGCGAAAGCTGACTTCTGCCATTGCCTAACCCTTGACTCCCCCGCCCGTGAGGCCGGACATGAAATAGCGTTGCAGTACGATGAAGACGCCGATGATGGGAATGATCGAAATGATCGATGCAGCCAGCAACGGTCCCCATTCGCGACCGTAAAAGCCAAGATAGAAGTAGATGGCGACCGGCAACGTCCTGGCCTGCTCGGACGACGTCATAGTCACCGCCACGACGAAGTCATTCCAGGAAAACACGAGCACGAAGAGTGCGGCGGCGACGAGCCCCGGCCGGGACAGCGGGAGAACGACCTTGCGTAACGTGCGGTAGGGTGAGCAGCCGTCAATCCGCGCAGCCTGCTCAATCTCAACAGGAAGCGACAAAAAGTATCCATACAGCATCCATATCACGATTGGAAGCTGATATGCCGCGTAAAGAAGTATAAGGCCTAGCCGCGTATCGATCAACCCGATGGTGCTGAGCGTCGTGAACGTCGGCACCAGGAGCGACGCAATCGGTATGCTCATGATGGCGACAGTCATCACCATCATCACCCCGCGGCCGCGAAAAGTGAAACGGGCCAAGGCATAGCCGCCCAGCGCCCCGACAATGAGGCACAGCGCGACCGCACCGGTCGAGACAAGAGCGCTGTTGAAGATGTAATGGCCGACGTTGTCGTTGAAGACGCGCAGGTAATGCTCGAAAGTCACCGCGCGCGGAAGGAGGCTCGGCGGATATTCGGCAATCTGCGCGGACGGCTTGAGAGACGAGGACAGCCCCCACAGGATCGGGAACAGCGCGATGATGGCGATTGCGCCGTTCACGGCGAGGCGGCCAAGCCGCCGCGCCATGACACGCCTGCGCCAGGCAGTGCTCGCGGGGGCTTCAGGAACAAAGGACATGACTCGAGCTCCCTAGAGGCGTTTTGCCTGCCGGAAGAGGAGGAGGAGAACGGCAACCAGAATGATGTTGCCGGCGAAGATGAGCACAGCGAGCGCGTTGGCCTGCCCGAGAACGTTGTCCTGGAAGCCAAGCCGAAACATGCGTAGCACCACCGTTTCTGTTGCGTTTGCGGGGCCACCGCCTGTTAAGATGAGCGGAAAGGTCAACGTATTGATGAAATGAATAAACAGCCGAACTAGCGTGATGAGTATGGGGATGCGCAGAAGCGGCAGTGTGATACGTCGGAATATATAGAATGGACTAGCACCATCGACCCGCGCGGCCTGAAAAATCTGCACCGGCAGACTCTTCAGTCCCGCAAGAAGCATGATCATCGCAAAAGCGCTGTCACGCCACATGGCGTTGTAGACGAGCGCCGCCATTGCCGTTTTCGGATCGGACAGGATGCTTACGTTCCCGTAGCCGAATGGTCCGAGCAGCAACGGCGTTAGCCCCGATTCCTGCGCAAAGATCCATTTCAGCAGCATCGATCCAACCAGCATCGCGATCATGTAAGGCACGAGCACGATCGCGCGCATGGCGACATGCCCGGCCGTATCCCGCTGCAGCCATACCGCCAGGCCGAAGCCGATGGCGAAGGTCAGGACCAGCGCCGCTACCGAGAAAATCACGGTGACCACAAGACTGTTGACCACCAGCGGTGAGGTGATGATCGACCAGTAATTGTCGAGCCAGACGAAGCTGCGCATCCGAAAAAAACGAACGTTATGCAGGCTATACCAGAACCCGATGGCCAGCGGAGCGAGGACGAAGGCCCCCTCGAGCAGGAGCGCCGGGACAAGCATCTGGTAGGCCACGGGCCAATCGGCGCGTCGCATGAAATACCTCTGGACTTGAATATCATAATACGGGCGCGACATCAGCCGTCGTCGCCCGTGCTCCGCGCCGCTTTACTGGCGGTCTTGCGTGGCCCTGGCCGCCTGTTCCACGGCACCCGTCACGCTTTCCTTCCCCAGCACGACCTGCTGGGTCGCCAAGTTGAAATCGGCGAAAGTCCGCGCCCAATTGCACAAGCCCGGTGGGAACTCGCCTGCGGTTGCCATAAAGCTCGCCACATCCTTCAACGGCGCATTTCTGGCCTCATTCATCTCAGGCCGCGTCGCCACGGACTTCATCATCGGCACCTGTCCACCGGGGATGTTCCAGAGCGCCATCGCGGCTGGGCTGGTCATGAAGTCAACGAACTTCGCCGCGATCTCCACATGGGGCGACTTGTTGGACACGACGGCGAACCAGCCACTGACCAGCATGGGGCCCGGCTTGTCCTTGGTCCAGCCGGGAATCGGTGCCTGCCCAAGATCGTTCTTGTCCCATCCCGCCGCGTTCCTTTGAATTTGCTCGAAGCGACTGTTTGCCACGACAGCCATGGCATAGCGGCCCGCCGAGAATTGGTCGATGGCATCGTCCGAGGTCATCGAGAGCGCTTCGCGCGGGACGACTTTGTGATCGTTGATCCAGCTTGCCTGAAGGGCGACCGCCTGTTCCGAGCCCTTCCCCACGATATTGGCCTTGCAGTCCTTGCCGAAGAACCCGCCTTGGCCTTCATAGGCGGCAAGCGGAGCCGGCGTCGCCGAGAAGCGCTCCTGCGCAAGCCCGAGACCTATACCCCATGTATCCGGGACCCCGTCGTCATTAGTATCTTTCGTCAACTTCTTGGCGGCCTCGGTTACTCCCTCCCAGGTCGCGATGGATTTGACGTCAATACCTGCTTTGGCGAACAGATCCTTGCGGTACATCATCACCCAGGTCGTGGCCATGATGGGTACGGCCAACACTTGTCCATCCACCGTCACAGCGTCAAAGGCTTTTGGCATGACCAAGTCGTTCTTGCGCTCGGGAGACCATTTCGCGAGCACGCGTTTACTCAGGTCGGCGGCCACATCGGAGCTCAAGACAAGCCCAAGATTTTCCGCATTGACCCAGCTGATGTCCGGTGCCTGGCCAGAGTTGTTTGCGAGAACGAACTTTTCGGCCAGCGTCGTCCAGACCTGCGGCTCGACCTTGATCTTGATGCCCGGATTGGCTTTCTCGAACTCCTCGATAATCGTCTTCAACGCCTGCTCCCGGCCACCCTGCTTCCCGGGATCCAGGAATGTCCACATGCGCAGCGTCGTATCCGCGGCCGCGGTGGACAAAGCACCCGCGAAGTACATGCAGGCGATCCCAGATAAGATGATTACACGTTTCATTTTCGCGCCCCTCCGGCTTTTATTATGATATAAAGCGAATTATACCTTCCGATCAAAGTACATCTCGTCAAGCCGCGTGAAATGAGCCTCGACCGCGCGTCTGGCAGCAGTGGCATCATGGCGCTTCAGGCAGTCGATCAGGTCGCGGCGGAACTTGAGGCCGAGTTCGTAGCTTTCCCTGTTCTCAACACGCTCGCGAAGAATGCTCCACATCGGCTCCTGACGTAAACGCCACAGCTCGCGAACCGCGCTCGCCAGAATGGAGTTTCGTGACGCTTCGGCAACCAGGAGATGGAAAGCCTGATGTTCAGCTGACGGATTGCGCCCAGCGCGAATTATCCGCGCCATCCTGCGTAGGGAGGCCTCGAGCGCGCTAATCTGCTCCGGAGTGGCGTAAGATGCGGCGAGTTCGGCACAGGCCGGCTCGATTGCCCGGCGCGCCTCAAATTGCTCAAGGGTGCCGGGGCCAAGGTCCATCTCGCCTGTAAAGGAAAAAATTCCAACGGACGATTGCGCCGTGCGGACGAAAGTACCGCCACCGCCGCGAACTTCAATCAGTCCAGCGGTTTCCAGGGCAATCAGCGCCTCTCGCAGAGACGGTCGGCTGACGCCGAGTGTCTCCGCCAGCTCACGCTCCCCCGGCAACCGTGATCCTGCGGCCAACTCCTCCGTGCGGATCATCTGCTCGATCTGGCTGGCGATCTGCTCATAGAGACGCTTCGGTCTGACGAGTTTGACAGCCTCAAATGGACCTCTCGCCACTTCAACCTCCCCACGACCAGGCTTCAGCCTCGCGATCGGTTCACGTCGCGGACACCCGGCTCCTTATGTTTGCCAGATGTGTTGATCTCTTCTACTGGCAAGCCGGACAGCTTGTCAACCGGTAAGACCAGTTTGCCTGTGGAGTTTGCTCAGCGCGCCGGGTGGCGGAGCTAAGGCTCCGCAACCGGAAGCGGGGACTATAGGCGGTTATTCATGGTCCCGTAGCGCCACGCCGCCAGTAGGCGACCACGAGATGATCCTCCTTGCGCAGCCCGCGCTCTCCCCGCAGATGCGTCCTGATTGATCGGAACGCGTCGAACTCGCATCCAACCCAGACATAGACGCGACTGCCGTTTGAGGGAAACTCTGCAGCCATCACCGCATCTATCAGCAGCGACGTGGTGCCCGCCACAGCGCCACGGCGGAAAAGCCATGAGACATGGATCTGTGTCCTGTTTTCCAGCGGCTGAATTTCTCGCTCATCGTCAACCTCAATGAAGGCAAAGCCTCTCGCGGTCGGCGGCAAGTGCGCCAGCATACGCGCCATGGCAGGCAGCGCGGTCTCGTCCCCCGCAAAAAGGTACCAATCAGCTGCGACCAGACCACCGCCGCCAGGACCGATCGTGCCGATCTCCTGCCCAACCACAGCGTGTTCGGCCAATGCTGCCCCTGGCCCGGCATCAGCATGCAGGACAAAATCAACGGCAATTGTCCCTGCTGCCAAGTCAACGTTGCGAATGGTGTATTTGCGAAGAGCCGGCCGCAGACCAGGATCTGGCCAAGCGATCAGCCCATCCGGCCCAACGCTTGGCCATTGTGGCTCAGATAGCTCGGGACGCTGCAAAAGAATGTTGACATGCAGCGCGTCCAAGGGTGCAAAGCGCGCAACATCATCGCCAGCGAGCGTGAGACGCCGCATATGGGGCGTCAGATCCCTGATAGCGCGCAGGCGCAGGATCTGGAAATTCGGAGGGCGCGTGAGATCCTGAGCGTCGCCGGTCCAGCGGATCGGTGCGACGTTTCCCCCAGCAAACTCTTTGAGATGGGCAGCGACCGTCATCCGAAGAAAATACAGTCCTTCCAGACTTGGTGCCGAGAGGTCGACCACGGTGGCGCGACCTTGCCGCGAGAACCGAGCACAAGCGCCGCGGAACTTCAGGATGCGCTCCTCGCCTAGTGCTTCGACCTGCGCATCGTGTTCCACCATGTGGGCACAGAGCTCGGCAATAACGATGCGTGCCTCGGCGAGCTCAATATGCGTCTGGGCGTGAAACGATGTCGGCGAAGTCATGTCTTGGCAGCCAAAGTTCGAAGCGGACGCGTGCTTTTGGATACGGGCGAAAAGCGCGGCCTGTCCCGGTTGCCCGGTGTTTAAGCGGGCAAGGGAAACGTGGCTGTCGGGTCGTCGGGACAATCACCGCGCCAGCCACACACGGGGTGCGGCGATGATCTAGGGCGTTGTAGGTGGATCGGCGAGCAGACCAACCCACAAAGCCCCCTGCAACGGCACGGCCATGAAACGGCGATTGATCTCGTCCAGCGTCTTCCGCGGATCGACGTCCCCAAAAACCTCGGGATGCGACCACTTCGCGAAGAGTTCAAAGACGACCACGTTCAGGGCCGAGATCGCAAGCTGATGCGAAATCGCGAAGGCTCTTCCCCGCCGCACCGCCGGTAGAACGCTGCGCATTGAACCCGTGACGACCTTCTGGAAGGACGCGCGTGCTGCCTCGGGTCCAATTCCGCTGCCGAGCACCAATCCACCCTGGGCCGCGAGATGAGGCCCGCCGGTCGCGATATACACATCCGGGTCCTCAGCCAGCACGAACTCGGGGCTAAGAACCCCATCATAGCCCGCGACTTGGCCCGCCCCAATGTTGCGTGCGCCCGCCAGCTCAAGCATTTGTGTCATGCGATTGCCGGCGCCAGGCGTGGCACAACACACCTCGGTGGCGTGGGCGTCGACGAGGACGCCGGGCCGCTTCGTGACCCCGGCAAGCCGCTCCGCGACACGGGCATAACGAGACCGCACCAGAGCTGCATAGGCCTTGGCATTGTCTTCTTGCCCTATTGCCCTGCCGAGCAGCTCAATCGAAAACGCTGTCGCCTCCCCAATCGGCCGATCGGCATTAGCGGGACCGTCGAGAAAGAGCACCGGTATGCCGGCCGTCTCGACAAGCTCGGCAACGGCTGTCCAGTCCGGCTGCCATAGATTGATGAGGAAGAGATCCGGCTTGGCGCTGATGATGCCTTCAACCGACGTGTTGGACGGGGAGACCCCGCCCACCACAGGAATCGCATCGACCGCCGGAAAGCGCTGCCGAAATGTTTCAAGTATTCCCTCGCCTATGCGCCGAGGGCCAGCCCACCCTGCCAACCTGCTCACGGGGTCTGGATCGATCAGGGCCAGCGATAGGAGGATGAGGCTTTCATTGGTGACAATACGTTGTGCAGGAGCCTTCAGCCGCACGGTTCGCCCTGCGGCGTCTTGCAAGACCAAATTGGCCTTCGCATCAGCAGCGCCCGCGAGCGCACCGGCAGCAAAACACAGCCAAACGAGCGCACGCAACCACCGATAAGCCGTTCCCCTAGAGTACTCTGGCTTCAGTCTCAAGAACGTTACCATGTATATTTCAACGCCGCTGTGATGGCGCGCCCAGCGCCGTAGTTGCAACTGCCACCTGTCGCGTTCAGGCAGTGGGAAAGGTATGTCTTGTCAAACAGATTGGTGACATTGACGCGTAGGCTCGTACCTTTGAACTGGTTGCCGAGCGCCCCGAAGTCATATTCCGCGCCGAGATCAACGAGCGCGCGTCCTGGAATCCTGAGTTGTGGCAAATAGGTGCTGTCCGTCTGGTAAGATGAAAGGCCGCGAATGCCGGCGTTCAGCGCCAAGCCTGGGATGGAACCAGGCCTGTACTGCGCCCAGAGGCTCGCCTGATGCTTCGGCAGTCTTAGCATTTCCTGCCCCAGTTCGACGGCGCGTGTGGATTTCACGATTTCCGAGTCGGAATAGGCATAGGCCGCGAGAACATCCACTTCCGACGTGAGCTGATATTTGCCCTCCACTTCGACGCCGCGGACCCTCTGTTGGCCACCTTGCACCGAGAACAACGTGTTGTCCGGGTCCGGCGTCAGCGCATTGTCGAGGGTGAGATTATAGAGCGAGACCGTGATGAGACCCTTCGAGCCAGGTGGCTCGTATTTAACGCCGACCTCGTATTGCTGGGCATATTGGGCCTTGAATGGCATGCCGAAGCGGTCCGTGCCGAGCGTCGGCAGGAACGAGGTGGCGAAGCTGGCATAGGGCGCGATGCCATTGTCAAAGAGATAGGTGAGGCCGACACGCCCCGTCAGCTTTTGATCCTTGGTCGTGACAGTGGGGGAGGCCGCGACGAGCCGGTTGACGCTGTCCATCTCGGAGAAATCATAGCGCAGCCCGAATGTACCGATCCAGCCGCCGTAACGGATCTGGTCTTGCGCATAGACGCCGAGTTGCTCCTGGGTCTGCAGGGCGGAACGCTGATACGCCGGAATCGGAATGATGCTGCCACCATAGATCGGGTTGAGGATATCGAGCGGCGGCACATATTGGGCTTGGGTCGTATTGCCGAAATTCGTGCTGGATTTGCTCCGAAGATAGTCGAAGCCGACGAGGGCCGTATGCTGGAACGCGCCCGTCCTGAACGTCGCCTGGAGCTGGCTGTCGATATTCAGCGTCGTCAGCCAGTCATCGGATACGGCAGACGCGCGATTGAGCGTATGCCCGTCCGATTGATAGGCGAAGGCCGGATTGACGAGGACAAGAAACATGTCCTGGCTTGAGCGGCCGTAGCGGAAGTTCTGGCGAAACGTCCACGTCTCGTTGAAGGCGTGGGAGAATTCGTAGCCGGCCGCATAAAAGTCCCGCGAGAAATTCTTTGCTCCGGGATCGCCGAGAAAGAGATCGCGCGAGATCTGGCCCCACTGGTTCGGCAGCAATGTGCCCACGGCTGGATAGAACCGCGGGTTGAAATTAGGGCGGTCGCGCTGGAGATAGCCGTAGAGCGTGAGAGATGTCGCGTCGGTCGGCGCCCATGTCAGGCTCGGAGCCAGCATGAACTGCTTGTCCCGCTCCATATCGATCTGCGTGTTCATGTTGCGGGCCTGGCCGATAAGCCGATACTGCAGCGTGCCATCCGTCGTCACCGGCCCGGTGAAGTCGAATGAGGCCTGCGCACCGCCGAAGCCCGAAGCCGTAAACATGACCTCCCGGTGCGGCGTGGCCTGCGGGCGCTTGCTGACCTGATTGACAAGCCCGCCCGGGATAGCCCTGCCATAGAGGACCGATGCGGGCCCCTTAATCACCTCGATGCGCTCCAGCGCATAGGGATTGACGCTCGGCGTCGCGTAATTGTTGGGATCACCGGGGAGCACCAGGCCGTCGAGCCACATCGTGCCATAGGTGTTGAATCCGCGGATGTAGATCCAGTCGTAGCGGATGTCGTAGCCGTTGGATTCAGAGAGGACGCCGGGCGTATAGCGAAGCGCCTGCGATACGGTTTCGGCGCCCTGGGCGTCCATCTGCTTACGGCTAACGACGCTGACCGCCTGGGGGATTTCGATAAGCGGCGTGTCGGTCTTGGAGGCGCTTCTGTTCCGCAAGGCAACGATGCCGTTGTCAGAGCCAAGTCTTGTACCTTCCACGATGAGCGGATCAAGCTCAATGTAGCCCGGCGTCGCGTCCTGCGCCCAGGCAGGTTGACGAGGAGCAACCGTCGCAGCGCCAAGAACAGTTGTTGTCAGCAGGAGGAAGCGGGTTTTGGCAGCGAACAGGCTTGTAAGGTGGGAGCGCGTGAGCGTACCTTTAAAATATTCAAAAGAAAGAAAGCGCTTCTGCAAAATACCAAAACTCCACACAATCGCTCTCCAGCCTGTTTAGACGAATTCAAATATTGACCAGAAGGGCCAACCAGAGATATTTTTAGATTGCGGGTTGCGGTCACCACAATGTCCTAGCCTTTGTCTGCGAAATATATATCTTTGCGCGCCAATGAAACCTCTCTCGGTCCTCACCGCCTCCCATGGCTCCGGGTATGATCCTGCCGGATGGCTGTGCCCTCCGCGGCGGGATCACCTGCAATGACGGCGCGCGTGGGCGGTTGTGCCGGCCAGCAGACACAGGACCGCCTCAAGCGGCTGCGTGTCTGCGACTTCCTGGAGCGGGGCCAAATAACACTCGACAGTCCCGACGACGGACTATCGCCGGAAGACACCCTGCTCGCGGGTGAGTTTCTGCACGAGGAGTTGCGGCGCGGGCTCACTCTGCATGTCAGTGATGTTTTCGAGGAGCACGCATTTACAGCGACGTCTTGGGTGCGAGAGGGCCTGTCTTGCATCTTCTTTCTGGATGGCGAGGTTGATCTGCGCATCGGTGACCGCCCCTTCACGTTCCGGGGAGGCCCCGGGGGCTTGATCAACGGGGCGGCCATTATGAACACTCGGCCCGAGAATTTCGCGCGCCACTCACGGAGCCCGCAACGTCTTCGCCACGTCGTGGTGTCTGCCTCGCCTGAATGGCTCAATCTCGACGCGTTGACGGCCACGAGCGACAGCCGCAACGTGGCTCGCCTTTTCAACGACCATTTGACGGACCATCGCTGGTCGCCGCCGCCCCGGGTGGCGGAGCTTGTTCGCCAACTCATTTCGCCGTCAGTGTTCCTGCCCGAACTGCGCAACCTCTATCTTGAGGGACGCGCCGTGGAGATCGTCGGAGAAACATTGGCGGCGGTCATGCACAGCGAGACTCGCATCGACGATAGCGACATTCTGACACGCAAGGACAAGCTGCATTTGGCCCGGGCGAAGGAGTTCATCGGCGCAAATCTCGCCGCATCCTTGAGTGTCGATGTGATTGCCAGGGAAGCCGGAATCAATGCCGGCGGCTTGCAACGGCTGTTCCGCCGCTCAGAAGGCCAGAGCTTGTTCGAATATGTGCGGACTAGGCGTCTGGAGCGGGCTTTCGCGGTCCTCTCTGCCGGTGAGTGCACCGTGCATGACGCGAGCCTGCTGGCGGGCTATTCCAGTCCGGCCAATTTCGCGACGGCCTTTCGCCGTCAATTCGGTATGGCTCCGCGCGATGCCATGAGTGGTCGCGCGCGCTGAGACTTTGCACCCACGGCGTGGCGGCCCATTCTTGAAAGTTGCCTCTTATCGGGAGATCGCTATTCGCAATCTCCTTGCTTCCGAAGGCAGGCATGCGCCGCCGAACTTCTCCGTCTTTGCTTGGGATGGATTTTTGTCGAACGCCTCGACATTCTCGCTGGCCGGCTAGTATCGCCATCGCACAATGGGCCTCCATGGACAGGCAGCCGCCCTGCCCCTATCCCACCTCTGAGATAAGCCATCGTTACGTGTGGCGGCCTGCGACAATTTCATACAGCCCCTTGGCAATGTCGCACGAGAGCCTTGCTTCCGCTGCGCTGCGTCGAGCGTGGATCGATCGGCGAGACGCTCAAAGCGGCAGGGAAGCAGCACCTGTAGATAGAGGCTGCGATATGCTCCAGGACTGGTATTTTGGCAGAGCCATCCGGCAGGCTATAGGATGCGCTCAAGGCCATTTCACTTGTCGACTCGCACCGCCTGAACTTTGAGTTTCGCCCGCAATGACCGCCATATTTGTTGCATCCATAAAGACACCTCCCAAAAGCCGCTCGCGCCTGCTGGACTTTGCCCCGTGCGCTGGGCTGCTCGCTATTGGATTGATGGGCTTGCTTGTCGCCTCGCTGGCGCGGTCATCCGCAAACGGCCAATACGTCGTCGTCGCCGCACCTTGGGCGGATCTAAGCCAAACCATCAATGTCATCGCAGCGGCGGACGGTGGCCTCCTCGAAATCGGAGGCCTCAGCAATATCGTGATTGCGGCTTCCACCCGCGCGGATTTCCCCGCATCAGTCCGTGCAGCCGGTGCTTGGCTTGTCTTTCCGTCACCTCGATTGGCAGGCTGCTTCAGCGCGCAGGCCGAGGGGGCAGGCCAATGACCAGCGAACTTGACAGACTTCGCACAAGTTTCGGCCGCTTTCTGGTCCTGTTGTTCTGGTGCCACGTACCTTTGCTCGGCGTGGTCGCCTATCTCAGCGGCCAGTCTATTGCGGGTGCCATGGCTGGGGCGGGGCTGCTCGCTGCCGCCTACCACCTGACTTGGCGGCGCAACGGCATCGCCCCACCAACCCGCTACGTCTCCGCTGTCGCGCTTGCGGGGGAGGCCGCTCTACTGGTGTTCGTTCTGAATGGCGACCCGTGGCAGATGGACATGCATATGTACTTCTTCGCCATGCTCGCCCTGTCCATTGGTTGGTTCGACCGAGGGGCGCTTGTGGTCGGCGCGGTCGCGATCGCGCTGCATCATCTTCTGCTTCTGTATCTTCTACCTATGGCGATCTTCCCGACGGAGGGCAATCTGGCACGAGTGGCGCTCCACGCAGGAATTGTCGCTTTCCAGACGATCGTCCTGATCTGGGTTTCCGACATGGTGGTTCGGAGCTTCAGCCGGATCGAGCAGATGGGCGCCGAGATCCTCGTGCAGAACACGGCCCTTGCGGAGCGCACGCGCGAGGCAGAAGCCGCCAATCGCGCCAAGAGCCTCTTCCTGGCCAATATGAGCCACGAAATCCGCACGCCGATGAATGCCATTCTCGGCTTTTGCCACCTGCTCCAGCGATGCGAACTCAATCCCAAGCAGCTGGACTACGTGACCAAGATCAATGGAGCTGGTGTCTCGCTGATGCTCCTGATCAATGACATTCTCGACTTCTCGAAGATCGAAGCCGGCAAGCTGACGCTTGAAAGCCGCCCGTTCAATCCGCGCACAGCCATTCAGAACCAGGTTCAGCTGGTTCTGCCGGACGCCGCCGCTAAGAACGTCATCGTCGATACCGATATCAGCGCGGCGATGCCCTCCACCCTCGTCGGGGACGAGCTACGCTTCAACCAGGTGCTGCTGAACCTTCTGAGCAATGCCGTCAAGTTCACCGAGCACGGCCGTGTCACAATCACAGCGGACGTGCTGGAGCAGAACGATGACACGGCCAAGGTGGAACTGTCCGTACGGGACAGTGGCATAGGAATGACGGCGGAGGAACAGGCGGCGCTGTTCACCTCCTTTACTCAGGCCGACAGCTCAACAACCCGGCGTTTCGGCGGAACCGGCCTGGGGCTCGCTATCAGCCGGCAAATTGTCGAATTGATGGGAGGCGCCATTCGTGTGGAAAGCGCTCCCGGCGTCGGCAGCACATTCTCTTTCTCCATCGTCGCCCGTGTGGACAAAAATGCCCGCTCGTCGGCTGCCACGCCGCCCGCGCATCTTTCGCGCATGCGCGTTCTGGCCGCGGATGACAATCCCGCTGCCCGTCAGATCATCCAGGAGATATTCCGGGACTGGAAGATGCCGATCGATCTGGTGGCGACCGGCGCAGAGGTCATTGGAGCCCTCGAGACCGCCAGCCGCGCCGGCAGGCCCTACGATCTCATCCTCCTCGACTGGAAGATGCCAGGGATGAGCGGTGTCGAGACGATCAGGGCGATGCGCGCCGACAAAGCGCTCCCTGCTCTCCCGGTGACGATGATGATCTCCGCTTATGGCACCGAGGAGTTCATGGCCGAGATGAAGGCGGCCGATGTTGCCGCTTTCCTGACTAAACCGATCGATCCGCGCGCCTTGCTAGGCACCATTGTCGATCTCTTTCCAGAGGGGGAGGCCCCGGCCTCTGCCACAAGCGAGCCGAGCGGCGCGCCGATGGTCGCCATGCCTGCCCGCGGATCGCGGGTGTTGCTGGTCGAGGATAATGAGATCAACAGCGAAATCGCCACGGCATTGCTGACCGATGCGGGGCTGATCGTCGACTGGGCCGAGAACGGACGGATCGCCTGCGAAAAGATCGCGGCAAACGGAGCCGATTACGCGACCGTGCTCATGGACGTGCAGATGCCGGAGATGGATGGCATCGAAGCCACAAAGGCAATACGGCAAAAATGGGCTGCAGATGATCTTCCGATCATTGCCATGACCGCGCATGCCTATGAGGAGGAACGCCAGCGCTGTCTTGCCGCCGGCATGAATGATCACATCGCCAAGCCTGTTGATCCGGTCAATCTCGTCCGCGTCCTCGATCGTTGGCTCAAGACCGAGCGTGGGCCCGCCCACATGGAACGGCCTCAGGCCGCGAAAGGTCTGGCGAACGATGAACTTCCAGCTGAACTGCCGCCCTTCGGGCTCGCGGAAGCCCTGAAGCGTGTCAACGGAAAGGCCGGCCTCCTGCGCAAGCTCATCGTGCATTTCGGCGAAAGCTACGCTGAAGCCGGCTCGCAACTCCGGGCGATGGCAGACGCAGGTCAGGCCGAGGAAGCAAGGCGCTACGCTCACACGCTCAAAGGCGTTGCCGGGTCGCTGGAACTTCCAACCGTGCAGGCAAAAGCCGCCGAGATCGAGCGCCGATTAGCGGCGGGCAATATGAAAGGCATCGCCGACCTTTACGAGGGCTTGCAGCATGAAATCGCGCCTGCGATTGCAGCCGCGCGCCAACTCGCGCCCGCCTCCACCACGGCGACCGCTCCCCTGCCGCGGCCAGTCAATGAGGAGGACGTCGCGGCAGCCAAAAGCGCGCTTCGCGCCCAGATCGAGCGACGGAGCCTTAAAGCCCGCTCAAGCTTTGATGTTCTCGCGAACGCATTGGGACTGCCACCCGAGGCTTCACATACGCACCCGATCCGTGAGGCGCTGAACCGCCTTGATTATGACCGTGCCCTCGCGCTGCTGGACGACAAGGCAGGGACGGAAGCATGACGACCAGACCGACGATCCTGATTGTCGACGACGAGATCTCCAACATCGAGATCATCAACGCGACACTCGAGGACGATTATGAGATCAGCTTTGCCTTGTCCGGCGAGCAGGCCCTGGAAGCAGCGCGGCTTATCCTTCCCGACCTGATCCTTCTCGACGTTCTCATGCCTGGCATGGACGGCTTCGAAGTCTGCAGCCGCCTCAAGGCAGATTCGCTCCTCGCTGACGTTCCTGTCATCTTCACAACTGGCCTTGGCGACACGGACCATGAGGTGCGGGGCCTGGAACTCGGTGCTATCGACTATGTCACCAAACCGATCCACCCTGTCATTTTGCGAGCTCGTGTGGGTAACCACGTCGAGCTCAAGCGCATGCGCGACCAACTTGCCGAAATGGCTCTCACGGACGCGCTCACCGGCCTCAGCAACAGGCGGAGGATAGAGAACAGCCTTGCGGGCGAGATAGCGCGACTGGCGGGAAGCGGGGATTGGCTCTCGGTTGTCATGCTCGACATCGATTTCTTCAAGGAGTTCAACGACACATATGGCCACCTCGAAGGGGATCGCTGTATCGCGATGATCGCTTCGGCCCTGCGCCGAGCGCTCAAGCGTGCCAATGACCTTCCCGCGCGTTATGGCGGGGAAGAATTCGCCTGTGTCCTTCCTGGCGCTGACGCCGAAACCGCGAGCGCAGTCGCCGAGGATATCCGCTCCCGTATCGCTTCGCTCGACATCCCCCACGAAAGCTCCCTTGTAAGCCCGTTCGTGACGGTCAGCGTAGGCGTCGCGACGGCTCGCTGTGAGAAAGGCATGTCGCCAGACCTATGGATTGCCATCGCGGACGGCCAGCTTTACCTGAGCAAGGCCGACGGCAGAAACCGGATCTCCCATACGACATTCAAGCCACCGTCGTCTTCAACGGACCCTAGAGAACCACGTTAGGACATCCTTCCCGTCTGGCGCCCGCGTTGCATATGTCGGAACGCGTGCGATAGAGGAGCAATCACTGGAACAAGCTCCCGCTTTGCGTTCACTCGAACTGGTAATCGGCTGGGACCATCTGCGTTTCAATGGCGAAGGTGATGGTGTCGCCGAGTTCCGGGAGCGCGAAGTCCAGTCCCCAATCGCTGCGTCTGATGCTGCCGGTCGCCGAGAAGCCGATTTTCGGGACGCCCATTATCGGATGCTTGGCCATTGAGCCATTAAAAGTGATGTGGAGGGTCGCGGGTCGCGTCTCACCGCGAAAGGTCAGAAGGCCTTCGACGGTGCCGGTCTTCTCGCCCGTTACGCGGATCACTTTCGAGACGAAGGTAATTAATTTAGCCGCCAGGAAAGCTTCATCTCCGCCGATCTTCGCGTCGAAGTCCACCCGGTCCGGCCAGGGGTAATCGGTGCGAACGGAAAACGGATCGATCGCGACCGACAGCTTGGATCCTTCGGGCTTTTCCGGATGCCAATCGAGCTGCGCATCGACCTTGGTGAAGCGCGCGGTATAGTGGGACAGTCCAGAGTGGTTGAGCGACCAGGTGAAGCTCGAATGCGAGGGATCGGTCTTGTAGACGCCGCCAGGCGCCGGATCAGCGGAAGCAGCAGCGGCAAAGATTGAACTCAATGCAAGGCCAAGAGAAAATGCAACTATGCGCAGCATGGTGTGTCGTCCAGATCGAAGTGGGAAAGCGAGGCCGCTCAAGCCGCCTTGTCGCGGCCGATCGCCTGGATCTTGTCCCAGACGCCCCGGGTCTGGGGAACATCAAGATCAAAAACGGTTTCGAGCGTCTCAGCGAAGTGGTCGGCGCTCGTGATGCGTTGCTCGGTCACGCTGTTTGCCGTCACCTGCCTCAAGGCGTCGTTCTGTAGAGCGATATAGCCGTCCGGCGTATGCCGCAGGATCGCGAGCGCGTTCGTGAACGGCGAGCCGGAATCCCGCATCAGCCAGCCATGTGTCGCGGCCATCGTTGCCTCGTCGCTGTAATCAGGGTGAAAATCGAAGCTCTTAGCGATGCCACGCTCATGATTGTTCAAGCGCAGCCAGCCGTTCCCCGCCGCGGTAATCGAAAACTCGAAACCGCGCTGCATGAACCGCCCGACACCAAGCGGGACCGGTTCGACGATGGCATCGGCCACACCGACTTCGGCAAGATAAGGACGGTCGAGATCGACGCGTAGTGTCAAATGGTTGCCAATGGCGATGTCGCCGAGGACTTCCCGGTTGACCCCACCGCAGAGGCGGGTGACCCGGAAACCGAGTGCGGTGAGCGCGGCGCCGAAGAGGCCGTTCATTTCGTAGCACCAACCACCGCGCTTGCCTTCGACCATCTTGGTGAAGGCGGAAGCTGGAGTGACCGAAGATGGCCATCCCATAAACGCGTCCAACGCCTCCCACGTGAACGTCATAAGATGAGCGCGGTGCAGCTTTGATAGGCTGTGAATGTCGATGGAGGCGGGGTGCTCCAGACCGATCTTGTCGAGGTAGGCATTTAGCTCATCGGCACTAAGAGCTGCATTTTCATGTGAAGGCGCAAGTGTCATCGTTCAGTCTCCTTTGAGTGGACCGTCGTTGCACATTTGATGCTGAAGTTCGGATTGGCTTGTCGCTGGACCTTGACTGTGCAGCAGGAGAACGCCTGCTTGGGCGCATCCCCTATCCCCTACACTGCGTGTTTTATATCTCCGCGCTTGCCCGCCGTGCTGGCCCTCTATAGCGCTCTTAAGAAACGACCGTTCCTAAATGAATGTGCAAAGCCTGCCTGAATTCCTAAAAATTTGCTAAGTAGGCTGAGGCAGCGATGGGGCAAGCGGTGCGCCTTGACGACAATCTTCTCGAATTCTTCAAGCGGCCGCTGATGTGCATCATCGCGGGTGTTGATCCCGCGGGGCTCCCATCTGCGGGGCGTGGCGTTGGCCTACGCCTTCTGGAAAAAGAAGAGGCGATCGAGATCATCTTCTCGGCCTGGCAATGGCCGCGGCTCGAAGCGAACATCCGGCAGACAGCGCGGATCGCCGCTACCTTCGTCAGCCCTTCGGACTATGTCAGCTTCCAACTGAAGGGGCGCGGCATCATGAGGGATGTGGAGGCGACCGACCTTGATCGTGCCGACCTTTTCATAGCTGCGGCGACGAACGAGCTTGAATCACTCGGTGTTTCCCGACATCTGATTGCACCATGGCTAACGGCTCGTGAGGCCCGCGTCATTCAGCTCGAAGTCAGCGAGACCTACGTCCAGACGCCTGGCCCGCTTGCAGGTATGCGTGCGGGCGCGAGGTCCCCATGAGCCTGCGCCTTTCTGACCTTTCGGCGTGTTTCGAGGGTGTCATTCCCTCCATCATCGCCACTGCCGCAGCCGACGGCACGCCCAATATCTCCTATCTCTCCCACGTGGTACGGGTTGACGAAGACCATGTCGCGCTCTCCAACCAGTTCTTTGCCAAGACGGCGGCGAATATTCGCGCCAATCCCAAGGTTACACTGATCCTCGTTGACGGCTTTACGGGCGACCAGTTCCTGCTCGAGATCAGCTTTGTGCGTTCTCTCGACGCCGGTGTGCTCTTCGACAAGATCGCACGCCAGCTCAAGGCGAGTAGCGCGCAGATCGGCATGTCGGAAGTCATGCGGCTGCGAAGCGCAGATATTTTTCGTGTGCACGGCATCGAGAAGGTCCCCAATCCAGCCGGAACTCCGTCGTCGCCAGCCGGCCGCGATTCCATCAGCCTGCCTGCCCTGTCGGCGGCGATCAAGCTCATCGAGCAGCAGACAGAGGCTGAAGAGATCATCGATGCTTTGCTCCGCGGCGTCGAAAGCGTACTCGGACACAGCAACGCGCTCGTGCTCATGCATGACTGCCAGCGCGGCTGCCTGATGACCACCGGCAGCACCGGCTACGAGCAATCGGGATTAGGATCGGAGATTTCAGGCGGCGACGGGCTGATCGGCGCAGCCGCAACTAGCGGCCAGACAATAAAGGTTAACGACATGAGCCGCGTGCGCCGCTTCGGCGAAGCAATCGGCCGTGAAACAGAGGCCGCAGAGAACTCCACGCGCACTGTCGCCTTTCCTCGCTTGCCTTCCGCAATGAGCCAAATTGCCGTTCCCATGGCCGTCCGCGGCACGGTGACGGGCGTGCTCTTCGTTGAGAGCGACAAGCGCCTGGCCTTTCGAGATGAAGACGAGGCCGCCCTCGAAATCCTGGCGTGCCAAGCGGCAAGCGCCCTGCGTGCAAACGAACTGGAATTGGCTGCCTCAGAACCGAGGCGGGCGACCGCAGGCTCCGAAGCTACCACTGCCGGACGAGAGATCCGCGTCGCGCATCATCGCTTCGACGACAGCATTTTCATTGATGGCACCTACATCGTGAAGGGCGTCGCGGGCACCCTGCTGCGTCTGATGGTCGAACGGCACCAAGACGAGGGGCGAAGCGAGTTCACGAACCGCGAACTGCGCCTCGCCGCCGGCGCGCGGATGCCGGACATCAAGGACAATCTCGAAACCAGACTGTTGCTCCTCCGCCGTCGGCTCGAGGAAAAGCGAAGTCCGATCCAGATCGTTCGGGTAGGCAGAGGTCGCGTTCGCCTCCAGGCGGAGGGACGCCTCCGGCTCCACCCTGCACAGGACTAACGGCACAAGATGGTGTCGGGGGCTTGTTCGAATGCTCGCGCGGTGGCTGACTCCTCTGATCAATCTCACCAGGTGACAACCAACGGAAGCTCCAACTTTGCGGTTTTCGTGTTGCCAATCTCAAGACGTCGTAAAGCCGGGGCTGGCGGGTGGACGCGAGCGTCCCATGTCCGTCAACATCCCAGAAGTTTGACGATTTCCCGCTGGAGTTGGCTCTGGTCATAAGGCTTCGCCAGCCGAGGGAGATCAAGCTCGCTCCCTGGGGGCAACTCCGCATATCCTGTCGCGAGCATGATCGGCAGCTCGGGCTCGATTTGTCGGAGGGCTTCGGCGAGTTGCCCACCGTTCATCTTCGGCATCGAGTAGTCCGTTATGACGAGGTCGAAGCGCTCGCCGCTCTGGACCAATTCGATTGCCTGCATCGCCGAGTTCGCTTCCGTGACCCTATGACCAAGGTCTTCCAGCATGTCCACCGTGCTCATCGCAATCAGGGGGTCATCGTCAACCACGAGGATCGATCGTTGTGATGTCGCTTTGTTCATTTTCCCTTCCGTGACCGGTGGTGACGACACTTGTTTCGGGATTTCGGTAAGGGGCAGCAGAAGCTCCGCGCGTGCTCCTTCGCCAGGCTTGCTGTGGAGGCGCAATCCGCCCTCAAGCTGAAGCGCGAGGCCGAGGATCATCGAAAGCCCCAGCCCTGTACCCTTGCCCAGTTCCTTGGTCGAGAAAAAGGGCTCGGTCGCCTTGGCAAGCGTCTCAGCGTCCATACCGGTCCCGTTGTCGGTCACCGCGAGACAAACATAAATGCCGTCAGCTAGGTCCTCATCGCTCACGAGAGAGACGCGGCTCGTCGAGATCGTCACGCGACCGCCGTGGGGAAGCGCGTCACGCGCATTGACTACCAGGTTCAGCAGCGCCAGCTCGACCTGATTCACGTCGGCAAGAACGGGGGGTATGGCGGGATCCAACTCGTATCGGACTTCGATATTCGGCCCGACCGACTTCGTTATGAGTTCGCGAACGCCCTTGACCAGAGCTGTAACGTCTATCGACGCCAACGCCAACTCCTGGCGGCGCGCGAAGGCGAGTAACCTTTGCGTCAGGGAGGCGCCCCGATTGGCACCTTGAATTGCGCCGTCGATCAGCCTGGTCGTTTTGGCGTCCTTCGGCACGTGACGCCTCAGGAGATCTAGGTTGGCGATGATTGCCACCAGAAGATTGTTGAAGTCGTGGGCAACGCCGCCCGTGAGCTGCCCAACCGCCTCCATCCTTTGCGACTGTCGCAGGGCGTTCTCCGCGGACGCGAGCGCTTCCGCATTCAGCTTCTGCTCGGTGATATCACGGCCATAGCCATAAACCAGCTCGCCTTCCCTAGCCGTGTGCCACGAAATCCACCTGATCTCTCCCCTTGCTGTCTGGTATCGGTTTTCAAAAGAAGTCAGATCGGCACCGGAGGCGGCACGGCTAAGGGCGACCTTTGTGCTTTGCCTGTCGGCGGGGAGCAAAAACTCTTGGAAATGACGCCCGACAACCTGATTGGTGTCATGGCCCAGAATGCGGGTCCAGGCGGGGCTGACTGACTGGAAGATGCCATCTGGTCCGATTGTCACCAACAGATCGCGCGAACAAGTCCAGATCTGATCAGCGCGGCGCCGTTCTGCGACCAGGGCCGCTACGGCGGCAAGCGCGCCACTGATCTGGCCGGCAAGCATCAGCGCGAGTGCCGCAAGATCTTCGTCCTTCCGGCGATAGGGATTGAGGCCAAGAACCAATTGCCCGACCGGCCGACGCCCCCCCGCACCGGGGATGGCAACGATCAGCGCCTGCCGCGGCGGGATTGCCCAGGCTCCATGAGGAAATTTTTCGTGTGGCGGCAGATCGATCGTCACCGGGCGATCATGCGAAGCTTCCATCGGCCATGTCCGCTGCAGCAGCGAGGCAGCGTCTTCGGTGGAAGCTACCCCGCGCTGCCCATGACCTTCGCCGACATAAAGCAGTGAAAATGGGAAATCACGGCGATTGGTTTTGAGATTGTCGCAAACGGCCTGGCATACCGCGTCCTCTGTTGATGCACTGACCAGTTCCATCCCCAACGTGCGTATCGTGTTCAGCCGGCGCTCATTGATGACCCGTGCGGTGACCTCGCTGACGATACACAGCATGCCGTCGACCCCGCCACCGAGTCCGTAAAGGGGGCTATAGGAGAAGCTGTGATAGGTTTCCTCTGGATAACCATGCCGCTCGAGCAGAAGTAACAGCGCATCGTTCCAGGTCGATTGACCCTGTTTCACCCGCGCAACCTGATCGGCCACATCGTCGTAAACTTCGGCCCACACTTCACGGAAGGGCTTTCCCAGCATTGAGGGATGCTTGATCCCGAGGGTCGGAATATAGGCGTCATTGTAGAAGAAGTTGAGATCGCTCCCCCAACCGAGCCACATCTCAAAGCGCGAGGTCAGCAGCATGCGAAGCGGAATCTTCAAACCATCGGGCCAATGCTCGGGGGCACCTAACGCGCTCGCAGACCAGTCATGCTCCTTCATCATCCGGCTCATTTCGCTTGAGCCGGGGAAAACCTCCTGTAATCCTGACGTGTAGCTGGCCAATCGAAGCTCCGCGTTCTTGTCGAGCGGCCAAAGCCACTGCCTCGTCACCGTTAGAAACGTCGTTCAGGCCATTTGGTTCGCGGCGTCGCGTGGCTGACGCGATCTCGTGTCACGTTCTGCGCGATCAGCTCTATGCTCCTGCGGGAAAACGGTGCTGAGGCCAGCTACCTTTCGCTCCAGCAGCGTTCCCGCGTGATCTGCGATCTACAAGGAAAGCCGCGGGAACCACAGGCGATTGTCTTATTCGGGTGTGCACCCTGCAACGAAGCCGGGGCTTCTAGCCAGAAGTCCCTTTGCATCATCTATCAGAAAATACAACTTTCCGAATTTCTTACTCTTGACGAGAATGGATTGAACGCAGGCTGCGATCAACACGTGGATGACCACCTACAACCCGCTCATTCTTTAAGCTGGCGCGTTGGAGGGCGACGCGCCAACCGCAAAGACCGGGACACGCTGGTCGAAACCTTTGAGCGCCCTCGCCTCCTGCTCGACCAGAACAACGGCTGTTCCAACAGCATGAGCCGCCTCGCGATCAACGAGGATTTCACCGTCCTTCGCACTTGCACAGAGACGCGCCGCAAGATTTACGACATTTCCAATTGCCGTATAGTCGAAGCGACCTTCGGACCCAATCCGGCCGACTGTGGCCGGTCCCATGGCTAGTCCGACGCCGAAACCGAGCTCATGCCCCGCCTTACGCCATTCGGACAAGAGCTGTCGGACCCCCGCTTGCATCTCGCAAGCCATGGTTACAGCGCGAAGAGCTGGGTCCGAGCAAGCCACAGGAGCGTTCACGAGAACCATGACACCGTCGCCCAGGAAGCTGATGAGTGTCGCGCCGTGCGCCGCAATGACCCGATCAAGCGCATCGTAGTATGCGCTGAGCGCGCTAATGATGACTTCGGGCGCAGCCCGGGCCGAAAATGCAGTGAAACCGCGAAGATCGCAAAACACCACAACAACTTCGACGCGCCGTCCATCGAGCACGCGGTCGTCACCGGCCTGGTCGACAAGCTCCGCGACTTGAGGCGCCAAAAAGCGTTTGAGACGGCCAATCCGTTCCGAACGCTCTTGCGAAAGGGCGAGCTCGCCCGCCATGTCGTTGAGGCGCTCCGCTAGACGCTCGAGTTCATCACCTGTGGTGAGATGAATACGGTGTCCGAACTCACCCGCGCCAATTCGGGCGACGCCATCCTCAAGCAAGCGGATGGGACCGACCATCCGCTGTGTCAGCCAGTAGGCAAGCAAAGCAGCAAGGATAGCGCTCGCCACGAGGAGGATGCCGGTCCGCCATAGCGCCCCATAGATCGGACCAAGCGCTTCGGCGAGCGGCTGCTTGGCAATGACACTCCAGTCCGCCATTGGGATGGTCGCCATGGCGGCCATCACCATTTGGCCATCGAGATCACGTCCAGCAATCGCCTGTCCGGCTTGTGCGGCGGCGGCGGCGCGCAGAAGCTGCAGGGGCCGGACAGCGCTTTCATCCGCGCGCAGGACGAGACTTATATCGGGGTGCGCAACCAGCCTTCCGGGCCGGTCGAGGACGTAAGCCTCGCCGGTTCGGCCGACTCTGATGGCGGAGATGACTTCCCAGATGAACTTTAGATTGACCTCTGCGACTGCGGTGCCGACAGCAGAACGGTTGCCTGCGACGGCAACAGTCATGAACGGCTCCGAGCCGCCTTGAAAGGTCACGGGCCCCAACCAGACACGCTGCCCTGCCGCACCCACGACGGAAGGATCGCTGGCAAAATCCTCACCGCTTTCGACCCGGTTGAGGCCGATGCGGGAGACAAAAAGCCGTTCCTTTCCGCCGCCGTCGATCAAACGGAGGCTCATGATCGAAGGCACTTGGCGCAATAGACGCAGTCCATCCAGTCTTCGCCGCTCATCGGCGCCCGAAGACCAGGGCAAATGAACCATCCATGTCAGCTGGGCAGAAATACCCTCGAGAAAATTCTGGATTTCGGCGGCCGCGAGGCGCGCCTCCAGAGAAAGCAGCTCGCTCAGTCGGGCTCGCTGGTCGCGATAGCCGAGCCATGCCTCGCTGGCCCCCGCGACCAGGAGAGGCACGACCACGGCCGCGAACATTGCGACGAAATATTTCGCGAACAGCAACTTTCGGGGAGGCTTCGGTGCATCGGACGCCATCGATGTTCATCGCCTTCCCAGCGGGCCGTTCCCCCGAAATTTATTCGATTACCACGTCTGCGCTGCTCAGCAGCGAAGGGGGAACCGTCAGTCCCAACGCCTGAGCAGCCTTGAGGTTGATGAAGAACTCCACTTTCGTAACCCGCTGGACCGGCAGGTCGGCCGGCTTCTCCCCCTTGAGGATCCGTCCGGTATAAATTCCGGTGTGCCGATGCGACTGCCGGAAATCTCCACCATAGCTCATCAGCCCGCCGGCCACCGGAAAATCGAGTGCCTGCGTGATCGCCGGGACGGCATGGCGCGTAGCGAGTTCAGCAAGCCGCGCACTTCTGTAGGCGAAGTAGGGGTCAGAGGTAAAAACGACGCCTCCCGCCCCGATCGACCGGGCCGTCGTGAAGATCCCCTCGAACTCGTCCGAGCGACTTGCGTTGACGACACGGAGCTCCAGACCGAGCGCAACGGCGGCCGCGTCGAGATTCTTCAACTGGGAATTGACCGTCGGGCTGGTCGGATTAGCCGCAACTACGAACAGCTTGGCGGTCGGCAGCAGTTCACTCATGAACTCGAGCCGCTTGCGCGAAACTTCGACGCTCAGGCTGGTGACGCCTGTCATCGTCCCGCCCGGCCGGGCGAGGCTGCTCACCAGACCAAGCGCAACAGGGTCACCACCGAGTTCAAAGACGATCGGGATGTTTCCGGCTGCCGATTTGGCAGCCAGCGCGACCTCCGCGCCGCCGGGAGCAACCAGAAGCGTCACATTGTTGGCGACGAGCTCGCGCGCGAGCGCGGGCAGTTTGGCATACTGCCCGTCCGCCCAGCGAGAAATGATCGCGACATTTCGCCCGTCGACATAACCAGCCTCAGCCAGCCCTTCCCTGAAGGCAGTGAGCCGACTGGCAGTGCGTTCCGGTGTCTCCGGCCCGAGATAACCGATCACTGGCATCGCGGACTGTTGCGCGCGGGCATTCCCCGCCCCCGCAGAAACGAGCACCAGCGAAGCAAGAAACGCGCGCCGTCCGATCCGGACCACCGCGTGATCACTGCTCAGGAGACGCAGCGCTTGGCCGTCACAGCTTACCACCGACATCGCTGCCGCCCCACGTGGTGAACTCACCCATATCTGGCATACCATAACGGCCTCGCGATATCGGCGAAAGTCACATTCGAACGAGGGTTGCCTCAGTGTTATGCGGTACTTTGGTTCACAGAATTCCGCCCTGTTGGTTGGCGGCCGCATGACAACGGCCGAGCGGCCGACCAGACTGGCACTGGCAACAGAGTGTCGGCGGTGCCCTTCGCCGTTATGGTGGCCCTGGGCCTGCCGACCTCAGACCTCCGGTCAGACCTCTGCCTTCAAATTTCGTCACCAAAAGAGCTGTAGGCTGCTGATGAATGTATTACCCACCTTTGGGCGTGTGACCGCGTCGATCAGTTTCTGGGCAGCTTACAGCATGAATATGCCGCCGGGTGATCGTTGAATTAGGAATATCGGAAATTATTGTTCTTATTAATAATATAAGCCGCGCGATTTTGCTGCCCATCGGCACTCGGAATGCGGCGCTCGCAATATTGGACAGTGGCATCCACGTCGATTTGCTGATATCTGACGTGGGCTTGCCAGGATGAATGGCCTGCAACTTGCAGACTTCGCGCGCGAGCGAATTCCGGGCTTGAAGATACTCTTCATGACGGGCTAGCCCGCAAACGCGGTCACTAGAACAGACTTCTTAGCTCAAGGGATGGACATGATTGTCAAACCCTTTGACGTTGAGAAACTGGCCCATACGATTCGCAACATTCTGAACGCCGTACGTCGAGGCTGAAAAGGGATAGTCGTAGCCTTCACTTAGCGGCCATCCGCAGCGCCACGCCGTTGCGTTCGCGCGACCATTCGCTATGGCTCACAGCAACTTGGTGCTTCGATTAGGCTGCCAAGCCTCATGATTTCAATCAATATCGGTCATGCTCGCAACCGCCGCGCGCAGGTCGGCCACGTATTGTGAGAACGCCCCCTCGGCTTCAGCCGGAGAGGAAAGGCGCAGCAGATAGCTCGGGTGCACCGTTATCCACGCCCGCGTTCCGTCTCCAAGGGTAAGCGACTTACCTCGGGCGGAGCCGACCGGCATTGTCCGCCCAGTTAACGCGCGGACGGCCGTAGCGCCCATAGCAATAACAAGCTTCGGCCGCACGATCGCGCGTTCCTGGTCAACCCACCAGCGACACGCTTCGATTTCACCCGCACCAGGGCGTGCATGAATACGCCGCTTTCCCCGCAGCTCGAATTTGAAATGTTTGACGGCATTCGTGACATAGACGCCAGCGCGGTCAATGCCGGCGGCGAGCAGCGCGCGGTCGAAAACCCGTCCCGCCGGACCAACGAAGACTTTCCCGGCTCGATCTTCCTGGTCCCCCGGCTGCTCCCCCACGATCATGATCTTTGCGTCGTGTGGTCCTTCGCCGAAAACTGTTTGTGTCGCCGGCCTCCAGAGCGGGCAGCGTCGGCAGGACCGCGCCTCCTCGCGCAGCCGCTCGATGGTCTCGGCTCCGTGTTTGCCAACCGGTGCCGTACGCGTCTCTTCAAGCATTCCGCGCTCGCGCTCACGCGCGCCAGCGATCATAGAGGGAATAAGCGCCGTCTCCGGCATGTTCTTCCAGTATTTCTTCGGCATCTCCTTCAGCATTGCATCCGGCATGAGCCTCGCGGGGTTGAAGATTGCCGCATAGTAGGCCTTCCACACCGCCTCGACAGGGTCGTCGCCCATAGCCTCGTTGCGTTGCGCGGCCGGCCCTTCGGACAGAGTGCTGCCACTCCAATGGATCGATCCTTTAGGAGAGAGGATCGACCACCGCATATTGGTGAAGCGCTCGACGAAGAAGGCGCCATTGGCGCGGACGATATGATGTTCGGGCTCGAACCACGCTACGAAGCGCCTCATCTCGCCTTCGCCGGCTTCACGAAAACGCAGAAAGGCACGCATCTTGTGAATATCCCGCCTGACGGAGCGATGCAGTGCTTCGACGCGGCGCACCTGCCGATCAGCGGGATTATGGAGGGAGTACGGCTCATCTAGAATGCGCAGCAAAAGGGCGTAAAGCAGAGAGAACCGCTCGGGATCCCTGTGCAAGATCGCCAGACGCGAAAGCGCCAGGAAGTCACGCGATACGGCAATGGGTGCGGTGCTGTTCGCCTCGTCGACCGTCCGGCCGAACAAATCCCCAGATTGGTCGCCAACGCGCCAAAGGACCTCGTGTGCAGGAACTCGCCGCGTAGCAAGAGACCGAGCGGCCCTGCGCCACCCCTCGAAATCGTCTTCGGCATCGAGGCAGATCACGCGCATCAAGATGCAAAAAGCTCAAGCTGGTTCGGCTTTGCGACGAGATGCGGAAGAAGGTTTTCCCGATCTCCCAGCGCCACTGGCTTCCAATCCACAGCGATGATGAAGGGGAGAATCTTCTTCAACGACGTTGTGAGGCGCGCAACATCGTCAAGCCTCAGCTTATGACAACGGCGCGCTGCCAGGATTGAGTCGACCGCCTTTACACCAAGTCCGGGGATGCGCAGCAGCATTCTTCGGGACGCGTGATTGACGTCCACCGGAAAATTCTCCCGGAATCTCAGCGCCCACGCAAGCTTGGGATCAATGTGAAGCGGAAGCATACCCGTGTCGGGATCGGCCGCCGCTTTTACCTCCTGGGGCGAGTATTGATAAAAGCGGATCAGCCAGTCGGACTGATATAGACGGTGTTCCCGCATCAAGGGCGGCCGCTTGAGAGGCAAGACGGCACTCGCGTCTGGGATAGGGCTGAAGGCCGAGTAGTACACACGGCGTAAGTCGAAGCGGTCGTAGAGCATGGCAGCGCGCGACACGATCTCCCGATCGGTTGCTGCATCGGCGCCGATGATCATCTGCGTGGACTGGCCAGCGGGGGCGAAATTCGGCGCGGAACGATAACGCTTGCGGGCATCCCGCCCCTCGTCGATCGCGGAGCGCATCTTGGCCATCGCGCCCTCTATCCGCTTCTCCGACTTGTCGGGTGCCAGCCGCCGAAGCCCGCCCGTGGTGGGAAGCTCGACGTTGATGGAGACGCGATCGGCATAACGCCCGGCTTGGGTCACCAAGTCTGCTGCCGCGTCAGGAATCGTCTTGAGGTGAATATAGCCGCGGAAATCGTGATCTTCGCGCAGCGCCTTGGCCACTCTGACGATTTGTTCCATTGTGTAATCCGGCGTATTAATGATGCCGGATGAGAGGAAAAGTCCTTCTATATAATTCCGACGATAGAAATCCAGCGTCAGATCAACGATTTCGTCGACGGTAAAACGCGCGCGGCGGACGTTCGAGGAACTCCGATTGATGCAGTAATGACAGTCGAAGGTGCAACTATTCGTCAGCAGAACTTTGAGCAGGCTGATACACCGTCCGTCAGGAGCATAGGCATGGCAGATGCCATTGCCGGAGGTGGAGCCGATGCCCTTGCCATCGCGCGAATTTCGCTGTTTGGCGCCAGATGAGGCGCAAGACGCATCATACTTGGCCGCGTCGGCGAGAATTGACAGTTTCTCAGCGAGGCTGAGGTGTGGCATCGAACCCTACCTTTTCGTCGGACTCGTTCGTTCAAGAAGGACTAGCCGTCGGCCGGCTTTGTCACCTTTGGGGGACAATAATGTTCTTTTTTTGTTCTCATTCGAGATGGAGCAGGCTCGGCTCCACCGAGCGCTTGCGTTTTGACAGGAAAGGCCGGCCAATAACCGAGTCGACGACGCCGATATCGTCAACAAAACGCGCGAAACCGTGAAGGCCGCAAATGGGAATTAGCTTTGGCTCCGCCGGTGTCGAGGGCAAGTCAATGCCGGCCTCACTGTGGATCACGCGCTGTCGTTATTGTCCCCGCATCATTTGAGGGAGCCAAAGCGCAAGCTCAGGCAGCATGTAGAGAAGAAAACATAAACCGCTAAGCATGATCGCGTATGGCAGCGTTGCCCTCATGATGAGGCCCAGCTTCGCGTCGCGCGCCACCGACTGCACGGCAATGAGATTCAGGCCAATGGGCGGCGAAAGCTGCGCCAACTCCGCCTGAATGACCAGGAACACGCCGAACCAGATGTCATCAAAGCCCATTGCTTTGAGCGTCGGATAGAGCACCGGCACCGTGAGCAGCATCATCGAGACGCCCTCGAGCATCGCGCCCAGGACGAGATACAGGACGAAGAGAAAAGTAAAAAAGATGAACGGAGACAGCCCCATCTCGACGAGCGCCCTGGAGACTCCGACGCCTATGCCGGCGTGAGTAACGGCTAGGCCGAGGATCTGGCCATTGATGATGATGAGCGAGAGCACGCAGGTGATTGAAATGCTGTTCACGCAGGCGCTGCGGATCGCTGCAAGGTTGAGACGCCGATACAGGCCAGCGATGACGAACGCCAGGAGGCAACCGAACCCGGCAGCCTCCGTCGGCGTCATGATCCCGCCGTACATGCCTCCGATGATTGACAGGATCAGCACCGAGATCGGTATGCAGTCAACGAGCGCGCGGCCGATATCGCGCGGGGCGGCGGGCTCGCCGCGCGGCGGAACCCAGCCGGGATTCGCCCGCGCCTTGATCGCGACATAGACCATGAACATCGCGACAGCGAGAAGGCCGGGCACGATGGTCGCCACGAACAACTCGACCGCTGATGCCTGGACGACCGCGGCGTAGACAAGAAGAAAGATGCTCGGCGGAATAAGGTTCCCCAACGCGCCGCCGCCCGTCAGGGTGCCGAAGGTGAGATGATCGTTGTAGCCGCGCTTCCGCATTTGCGGGATCGCGACGGTGCCGATAGTCAGGGTAGTTGCGGTGGATGAACCGCTGATCGCCGAAAATAGGGCGCTGCCCAGAATGTTGGACTGCGCGAGCCCGCCGGGCACACGCCCCATCAACACACTGAGGCCGGAATAAAACCGTTCGGCCGCACCGCTCTTAAGCAGTACCTCACCCATCAGTACGAACAATGGCACTGCAACGAGCGTGAACGAGTTTGTGGAGTTCCAGACCACGTCACCTAGGCTCGGCCAGAGCGTCGTGCCATGCAGGAGCGTGAGCCCGACAATACCCGTCAGGCCCATGGCCAACGCCATCGGAACGCCGATGGAGATCATCACCCCGAGCAAGGCGACGTAAATGAGAAGGCTAGCCTCCCAGCTCATACCACGTCCCCCTCGCCCCAGGTTGCTTTATCGTCGTCCTGCCGGCGCGGCGGCAGGCCCGATAGGCGCCGGAGGATGTCCTCCAAATAGGCGAAGACCAGCATCAGGAAGCCAACTGGCATGATCGCTTGCGGGAGATAGAGTGGCGTCTGGGAAGGCTGAATTGATCTCGTTCCGAACAGCCAGGACAGGTGGAAGGTCTGCCAACACGACCACAGCAGGATGAGGCTTGTAATAAGGCCTAGAACACTGGCAACCACGCCCATCACGCTGCGCAAGCGCGGCAGTCTGTCGATGAACAGCGTCATCGAGAGGTAGCTGTCGGAGCGCAGAAGGTGCACCGCACCGAGAAGCACAAGCCAACTGTAGGCGTAGCCACCATATTCGTCGGCAATCAAGGTGGAGAAGCCGAGGAAGTAGCGCCCGGCGACCTCGACGTTCGTTAGTACCAGCAGAGCCAGCAGCACGACGATCGCGATGGCAATTGCAATGCGCTCGATCGGCCGGAGAGCCGCGCTGAGGGCCAGCGCGAGCTTTCGCATGGCGCCGGTCACCGGACAGCCGCCACGAGCGCGGCGACATCAAGGCCGTAATCGCGCAATGCGCCTTCTGGCGTCACCCTGCCCTCCTCAATGTCATGGAGCAAGGCGCCTGGTGCCCGATCGGCGGGATCGCCATATCCGCCGCCGCCCGCCTCATGAGTGACAAGCATTTGTCCGGGCTCCAGCAGATAGCGGCCTTTTGGATGGACGGCGGCCCCGTCGATTTCGATGCGCCGGGCCCGCCCGGACCTCCCTCCGAGTACGCCCGCCGGCGGAAATTCAGTCCGGCCGGCAAGGCAGGAGATGGTCAAAACCTCATTACCGTCGTTGGTGAGTTCTATACGTTGGCCAAGACCGCCGCGAAAGCGACCCGCGCCACCGCTATCCGGCGCAAGGGCTTTGGAGACGACCAGCGTGCCAGAGATCTCCTCCCACACCTCAACCGGCGTACCAGTCATGTTTGACGGGCTCGGCGTGGTATCCGCGCCATCGATCCCCGCCAGGGCACCGAAGCCGCCCGACGCGAAGAAGATGCTCGATACGCCCTCCCCCTCACGGTTCTTTCCCTGAACATTGATGACGTTCAGCATACCGCTGTCGGCTTGCACCTGCTCTGGCAGCGCCGCCGCAAGCGCCCCAAACAGCAGCGGCTGAACGAAATGGCCGATGACATGCCGCCCGCCGGTCGGGCTTGGCGGAAGCGCATTGAGCACACAGCCGGAAGGGGCTGATACCTGAATGGCCAGCGTCGATCCGGCATTGTTGGGAATTCGCGGTGTTGTCAGGCACTTGATCGCGTGGAAGGTCATGGCCCTCGTGTAGCAGAGCGGCACATTGATTGCCGCCTTGAGGGAAGGTGAGGTCCCGGAGAAATCGACGTAGACTTCGTCGCCTTTGATGGTGACTTCCGCGGCGAGCCGCAGAGCTTCGTCGGTTCCCTCGACCATGATCGCGTGTCGCCAGGTCCCGTCCGGCAGACGGGCGATCTGGGCGCGAAGGCTTCGGTCGGAAAAATCGATGATAGCGTCGGACAGCGGCTGGATGTCCTCGATCCCGTATTCGTCCATCAGCTCATTGATGCGCCGTCCTCCGACAGTGGTGCTCGCGACATTGGCCATGACGTCGCCGAGCGTCTGCTCAGGCACCCTGACGTTGCATTCAATGATCGCTCGCAGCACCGGATCAACGACACCGTCGCGCACGAAGCGGACAGGGGGCAAGCGCAGCCCTTCCTCGTAGATTTCACGACCAACAGCGGAGTAGCCGACGCCGCCGACATCGGGCAGATGCGAGATACTCATGACATAGCCGATCAGCCGGCCATGCCGGAATATCGGCTGCATGACGTTGATGTCGAACATGTGCCCGGTACCGATCCAGGGATCGTTGGTCATGATCACATCACCCGGCTGCAACATCTCGGGCGGGAAAGCGCGCAACAGATGTGCAAGCGTGGCCTGAGCGGTTCCGGTGAAGGATGGCACGCTGTACGTGCCCTGCGTCAGCGCCCGGCCCTTCACGTCGAAAATCACACAAGAGAGGTCGTAGCTCTCGCGGACATTGGTGGAGAAGGACGAACGCACCAGGGCAGTCACGACCTCGTCAGCGATCGAAACGAGCCTGTCCCAGAAAATGCCGAGTGTGATCGGGTCATAGGTCATCGCTCAGGCTCCGATGTCGATGATGAGATTGAGGCTGGGATCGACGCTCAGCCGGTCACCCGCAGCCAGGACACAGGTTGATTCACGCTCCTCTATGAGGGCAGGCCCTTCGATCGCCGTGCCGGGTGCGAGGGCGTACCGGTCGTAGACGCTGTGCGGCACCATCGCTTCAGCCTCGGCCGACCAGGCCGGTCGATGACCCTTTAGGGCCGCTGCCGTCGCCGCCTGGACCGAAAGACGATACTGTGTGCCATCTCCCGGGGCGGGGCCGATCGCCTCGACCTTCCAATTGACGATTTCCACCGGCTGTCCAGGAAAGGCCAGTCCGAACGTGCGCGCATAGACGTCTGCGAAGGCCTGCTCCAGCTTTTCAGGCGTGCTGGCATCGGGGTCGATCATCTCGACCTCCACCTCGTAGCCCTGCCCCCGATAGCGCATGTCAACACGGACGACATGGTCAACCGATTTGATCGGGGCGCCAGCTGCGACCAGCACCGCAGTCGTGTCCTCCGTCATCGCGGCTAGTTCTGTGCGCAGGATCTCCAGCCCTGCCCCATCCAATGGCAGCCGCCGGGCACGCACGACCTCATAGGCGAGCGGACTGGACAACAAGCCGAAGGCGGACATCACGCCGGAGCCGTTGGGGCATACCAGCCGTTGCACTCCCAGCTTGCGTGCCACGCGCCCCCCATGCAGCGGACCGGAGCCGCCGAACGCCACCATGACAGATTTCCGCAGGTCCACGCCTTGTTCTGCGGCGTGGGTGCGGAACGCACGCGCCACACTCTCGCAGCCCACCTCCCGCACGCCGAAGGCCGCGCGCATGACGTCCACGTCCATGGGGCCGGCGAGATTCTTCTCGATTGCGATACGAGCGGCCCCAGGATCCAGCCTCATGCTGCCACCCAGAAACGAGCCGGCGTCGAGATAACCCAGCAGCAAGTTGGCGTCTGTCAAAGTTGGATTGGCGCCGCCGCGCATGTAGCAGGCCGGCCCCGGGTCGGCGCCGGCGCTTACGGGCCCCACCGCGATGAGCCCGCGCTCGTCCACTTGCGCGATACTGCCACCGCCGACGCCGATCTCGATCATATCGAGCACGGGAATCTTGACGGTAAGTCCGCTTCCCTGTCGGAATTCGTGCACTCTGGCGACTTCAAGATCGTAGCGCTTCAACGGCCGCCCGTTACGCACGAAACAGCCTTTGGCAGTCGTGCCGCCCATGTCGAAGGACAGCACGCTGTCGAGCCCCAGCTCCGAGCCGTGACGCGCCGACATCAACGCGCCCGCGGCAGGGCCCGATTCCAGGAGACGGACGGGATAGCGCCGCGCCATCGCAGGCGTCAGCGTGCCGCCGCTCGAGCTCATGACAAGCAGATTGCCTGCAAAGCCGACCCGCCGCAGACCATCCTCGAGGCGGTCGAGGTATCGATCGACCACAGGCTGGACATAGGCATTGAGCGTTGTCGTAGTCCAACGGCCGAGTTCGCGCACAAAGGGGAAAATGTCCGACGAGGTGGAAACGGAGAGCTGCGGAAAGCGTGCGGCGACGAATTCCGCCGCCGTCGCCTCGTGCCTGACGTCGACATGGGAGTGCAAGAAGCATATCGCCACCGACGTGACGCCATGCTCATCGATCAGCCGCCGCAACGCATCCTCAACCCCGCCAAGGTCCAGAGCCATGACCTCTGAGCCATCATAGCGAAGACGTCCAGGCACCTCGATGCGCAAGGCTCGCGGCACGACGGGCTTGGGAAAGGCAATCGTAAGGTCGAACAGATCGTAGCGCCGCTCGGCGCCGATATCGAGCAAGTCACGAAATCCCTTCGTGACGAGCATGGCGGTAGACACGCCGCGCCGCTCGATCACCGCATTCGTGACCAGCGTGGTGCCATGGACGATGGTGCCAACGTCCTTCGGGGACAGGCCAGCCGAAGCGGTGATCGTGCCGGTGCCCTCGATGACCGCCCGCGATGGATCGTCCGGCGTCGTGAGTTGCTTGTGGGTCCGGGCGATTCGATCGCCATCATCGAACAGGGTGAAATCGGTGAAGGTACCACCGATATCCACGCCAATACGGAAATGCTGGGTCACTGTCTTTTCTCTGTTTATCGTACGGATTTGAGGATCGCCCGGATCAGCGCAGCAGCCCGGCATATTTCGGCGTCAGTCAGGCCGCGATGGGCAACAAGCCGCAACACCTGCGGCTCCAGGCATAGGGCGAGTACACCGTTTTCGGCGAGCTGCCTGCGCAGCAACTCAGCGGCTCCTTCTGTCGCCAGGCGGATCATCACGATGTTGGTGGCCGGCTCAGCGATTTCGGGACAGGGACCAATCTCGCGCCATAGGAGAGCGGCAAGTTCGTGGTCGCGCGCGATCGTCGGCCAATCGTCCAGCACGGCCAGCGCAGGAGCGCACAGCGTAGCGCTGGGCCGCATGCCCCCGCCCAGCCGCTGCCGCACCGTGAATGCCTGCCCGATCAACTCTCGGCTGCCCGCGAGCATCGCGCCCACGGGCGCACCGAGTCCCTTGTTCAAGCTGATGGAAACAGTGTCGAACCCGGAAGCGATCTCGGCCGGCCGCGCGCCGAGAGCAACGGCCGCGTTGAAGAGCCGCGCCCCGTCAAGATGGGAGCGCGCGCCGCAATCATGCGCCATCTCAGCGATGATCCGGGTTCGTTCCGCCGGCAGGGGCGAACCGCCCCGGCGATTGTGCGTGTTCTCAAGCCACACCAGTGCCGGAAAAGGCCGCGCCGCGTTGCCCGGCGCGAGGGCCCTCGCCCACATCTCCGGGTCCGTCATTGCGCCGCGCAGGACAACAGGCGTCAGGCCCGCCACGGACGACGCTCCGCCTTCTTCGGAGGTCAGTACATGGCACTCCTCAGGCACGAGGAGCAGTCCACCCGGCTGTCCTGCAAGAACCGCCGCGCAGAGGTTAGCCATTGTGCAAGTCGGAAAGAACAAAGCGTCTTCCTTGCCAAGAAGTGCCGCGGTCTTTTGCTCCAGAGCACGTTCATGATCACCGTTGCGAAGCGTGAACTCTGGCGGTGCCTTGAGCGCAGCCTGCATCGCCTCGAAGACCGCGGGTGATGGCGGCGATAATAAATCGCTGCGCAGATCAATGATTGCGTGAGACGGCCTGGGCTCTAGCATGGGAAAGTTTTCAAATGGCGACGCAAGTCCCATAGCGCGTGCCCATGGGAGTCCATGCGGTGGCCCGGTCTTGCAATTCGGATGGTTGCTGGAAGCAGGGTCCGACACACTCTGGCCAATGCCGGACGTCGCTGACCTGATCAGTTCGCAGCGATACAACCGGCGCGTGCCAGACCTAGGAGCTTCTTGCCCGTTTCGCCGTGCTTACTAGCCCATTCGTTCCACATGGGGAGCATTGTTTCACGGACTCGCGCATAGTCATCGCTGGTCGGCTCGACCAGCTTGACACGGTGTGCGGCAAGGTTGGATCGCGCCTCCGCATCCCCCTTGGCAGCCATTTCCATATACTTTGGCTCCCACTCAGCGACTTTCCGCAGTAATACCGTACGTAAGTCTTCGGGCAGTTTAGCTAACTCTGCCTTGTTGATCATCGTAACCTGGTGGCCCATGGCGAAGTTGGCCATGAATCCTGTGTCGATGATCTCATAAGCGCGCCACTCATTGGCTGACAACGCCGAGGTAATGGCGCCATCAATGACTTTGCGCTCGAGAGCCGGGATGACTTCTGCCGAGGAAATCGACACCGGGGAGCCGCCCAGCAGCTGGACCATATTCACCTGCTCAGGGTTCCAAGTGCGGATCTTGAGGCTTTTGATTTCCGAAGATTTGGTGATGGGCCGGTTGAACCAGAAATTCTGCGCCGGCATCGTCCAGTTCATCGCCACGTCGACCTTGAACCTGTCGCCGATGACCTGATCCACGACAGGACCAACATCGACGATCGCCTTCTTGAAGCCGTCGAAGGAAGTGCAGAGGAAGGGCAGCGACAACACGTTCAGTTCGGGCACATCACCAGACGCGAACCCGACCGCCATGTCTCCCATCTGGACCTGGTTGGTGGCAACCGCCCTCAGGACGTCGGGGGCCTTGTAAGGCAACTCGCCCGCGGCGAAGACATTGATTTTCAAGCGACCGTTTGTTGCTACGCCGACGTCTTCGGCGAACTGGCGAGTCAGCTTCACCGCATTGTCGTTGACCGGGAAGTAACTGAAATAACGCCACTCCACCTTGTCCTGCGCCACCGCCGTGGCGCTTGCGCCGACGAATGAGCATACGGTGCACAGCAGGCTGAAAGCCAAACTTCTCATGTCGTTCTCCCCTCGTTGTTGGAAAAAGCTTAGCCACGGCCCCACGGGGGGGCAAACTTGCAGATTGCCCGATAATTTGCTCATCGATCTCATGCTTGACGCCCTGCGAGCTCCCTGGATCGCGGCCCTTTACAGCCGTTCTGACTCTGAGCGAACTTGGTTTCGGGGCGGGGGCGAACGTCGGCGTGCGGTGGCACCGCTGTGTGTAGTTGAGTGATTGAAGGGACAATCAATGGGCCATGGTAGTGAGTCTGATTGCGGAAGCGACAACATCAGCAGCACCGAGCTCAGTGAGTTTGAGTTCACGATGATCACCTTCTTCTATGGATTTTCCCGGTGGGTGGAGATGTGCATGAACTCAGCCGATGTGCGGGGCCTGAAGGCGCTCGACATCTTGGTCATGCACGCCACGCACTCACGGGCGCGTGGCTTCTCGCCAAACGAAATCGCCGCGACACTCAACATCGACGACATGCATCTGGTGGCCTATTCGATCAAGAAGCTGCTGGCAGCCGGATTGGTCATGCCCGTGCGGGAAGGCCGGCATCAGGGTTACGTACCGACAGAAGCGGGCGAAGCGGCTTGCCAAGGCTACCTGAAGATCCGCGAGGAGTATCTGCTCGCGAGCCTTCGCCATCTTCGTGAGGATCGGGCTGAGATCAACCACGCCGGCCGGATATTGCGCCTTTTGACAGGGCTCTACGACCAAGCCGGGCGGTTTGCTGTCGGTGACGCCGCCAGCCGAAGGCAGATCCCGCCACCGCCCGTGAGAACGAAGCGCTGACGCGCCAGCGGGTCTTTCGCGGATTACGATCGAGTGGGAAGCCGCAGGAGGCCCAACCGCTTCGCCTCCGCAGCGGGTATAACAGCAAAGATCACCGCGCGCCTCGGGCAGCCCAGGCGCATCGGCGGTTCGTGCCTGCGCGCCGCAGCATTGCCAACCACCTTGGTTCCGTGAGGCCCACAAGAGCACACCGGCACCGCGCGTGCGCTTTGGGGCGGCGCGCTACCATGCTGCTGAGCGAGCCAAGGTTCACTCTTGCGCTGGAAACCAAATGCTGAGGCCTTGGGTGTTTAGGCGGTGAGACCAAGCCGACAACTGGAGGCCTCCACCGGGCATCAAAATCTCAAGACCGCGGCGTATCTGCCCGCCCTTTTGTTGCGTCCTCGCGGATGAACGCGGCGGCGCGTTCTCCGATCATGATCGCGGCGGCATTGGTGTTGCCCGAGATCAGGCGCGGCATGATCGAACAATCGGCGACCCTGACGCCGGAGAGACCGTGCACGCGCAGGCGGGCATCAACGACGTCGCCGCGCGAGGGGTCCGGGCCCATGCGGCATGTACCGCTAGGGTGGTAAATCGAGCTGCCAGTCATCCGTATATAGTCAAGAATCTCGTCGTCGCTCTGCACGGCAGCCCCTGGCCGGTGTTCGGCGGCGACGAGCTCCGCCAGTGCCGGAGCGGCCGCGATCCGGCGCGCATAGCGAAAGCCCTCGATCATTGTGCGTCGATCGAGATCGGTCGCGAGATAGTTCGCCCTGATCTGCGGTCGCGCAGACGGCTCAGGCGATGTGATGAAGATCGTACCCTCGCTCTCGGGCCGCAGCTGGCAAGCCGAGATTGTTGCGCCAGGGAAGGCGTGCAGACCGCCATCATAGCTGTCGAGGCTGAGCGGCTGAAAGTGGAACTGGATGTCGGGCCGATCGGACGCGAGCGGTGAGCGCGCAAAACCTCCAGCGAGGGATGCGCCGAAACTCAACACCCCCTGGCGACGCATCAGATAGTTCATCCCGATCAGAACTTTACGCCATGGTCCGCGTGTCAGGTCGTTGAGACTGATCGGCAGGTTGAGCCGCAGCATCAGTCGCGACTGAAGATGATCCTGAAGATGTCTGCCGACGCCATGGAGGACATGAACCGGTGTTACGCCGGCTGCCGCGAGCCGCTCCGGATCTCCGACACCGGACAATTGGAGGATTTGCGTCGATCCGATAGCGCCTGCGGCCAGCACGATTTCTCGGTGGCAACGCAAATGAAGCGCCTCGCCCGCACGTCGGCCGTGAATGCCGCGCACCCGCCGTCCTTCAAATTCAAGCCGATCCACCTCGACGCCCGTCACAATGCGCAGGTTGGGTCTGCGTGTCGCAGGACCGAGGAAGGCGCGTGCGCTGGAGGAGCGGCGCCCGCGCCGTGTCGTAAGCTGGAAGCGACCCACACCCTCCTGCGTCGCGCCGTTGAAGTCGGGGTTCAGCGGCATACCTGCCTGCTGACCAGCTCTCACAAAACGGGAGACGAGTTCGAGGTCGACAGCCGGATCCTCGACGCTAAGGCCGCCCTTAACTCCGTGATACTCGCTCTCGCCGCGCGACTGCGCTTCCACCGCCTTAAACGCGGGGAGCACGTCGGACCAGCTCCAGCCGGGGTTGCCGCGCTGGGACCAATCGTTGAAATCATCGGCTTGCCCGCGAATATAGATCAGGCCATTGATGGCGCTTGATCCACCAAGAACGCGGCCACGCGGCCACGCCACACGGCGGCCTTTCAGCTCCGGCTCCGGCTCGGTCTGATAACGCCAGTCATAGCGCGGGTTGTTGATGGTCTTGAAGAAGCCAGAGGGCACGTGCAGCCATGGGTTACGGTCGGCAGGCCCGGCTTCCACCAGCAGCACCGACACGGCGGGATCCTCGCTTAGACGCGATGCAAGCACGCAACCGGCGGAGCCACCGCCCACCACGATATAGTCGTATGCCTCAGGTTGGCCCATCGTCCTCACCATTGCCAGTCCTGTCTCTTCAGCCCTTGACCGCACCGGCGGTGAGCCCGGCGATCAGGTAACGGCGCGCTAGTGTGACCAGGAGAACCACGGGAATGAGTTGCAAGGTCACGCCGGCGAACAGGACGCCCCACTCGGTGCCGTCGACCGCACCCATCAGCTCGCTCAGGATAAGCGGCGCGGTCTTGGCCTGGTTGGTGGTGAAGATCATGGCGAAAAGGTACTCGTTCCACGCGTAGACAAAAACGAAGATCGATCCTGCGGCCATGCCTTGGAGTGTTAGCCGTGGGAGGATGCGTGTGACAAACTGCCATTCCGACGCACCGTCGACGTAGGCTGCTTCATCCAGCTCATACGGGATCTGGTCGAAGAAGTTCTTCATGATCATCGTGTTGAGCGAGACCCAGAAGGCCGCATAGAGCAGGATCAGCAGGAGGTGCGTATCGCTGAGACCGAGCGCGTCCGCCACCGGGAACAGGGGCAGCGTCACCACGATGGGGGGCAGCACGCGCACCGCGATCATGTACACGGCGGTCCATGCGGTGAGCCGGCTGCGATAGCGCGAATAGGCGTAGCCGCCGAAGAAACTGATGAAGCCAGCGAGTACCGTCGCGCCCAGCGCGACGATGACGCTGTTGCCAATCGCATGGAAATAGCCCTGCCATTGGACTACGAGTTGGAAGTAGTTGTCGATGGTCGGCGTGAAGATCAGCTTTGGCGGGTAGACAAAGATGTCGACTTGCCGCTTGAACGAAGACATGACGATGAAGAGGATCGGCGTGACCGACCAAACCAACATGAAAGCCAGCAGCAGGCCGCGCATCAGGCGCTCGAGAGGAGAAAATGAATGGTGCATTATTCGCCCTTCATGCCGCGCTGCATTGCAAACAGGAAAACAGACGCCAGAAGCAGTGAGCCGATGACCATCAGCCATCCTGTGGCAGCGGCGATTCCGAAATCCCCGTGGCGGAAGCCATGCTGATACAAGTAGACGGCCAGAACCTCGGACATGCGAACGGGCCCGCCTTTGGTCAATAGCCACACCTCCGAAAACATGCGGAAGGCGAATATCAGTCGGAAGATCAGCGTGATCAGCAGAGTCGGGACCAGAAGCGGCAGCGTTATACGAAGAAAGCGCTGCCAGCGCGTCGCGCCGTCGATATGCGCGGCCTCATAGAGGGAGCCGTCGATAGCCAGCAGGCCCGCATAAATCATCAGGAACGTGAAAGGTAGATGGGTCCAGATGTTGATGACGCCGACGAGGATCAATCCTGTCGTCGGTGACGCGCTCCAGTTGACACGGCCGAGCCCCATCTCTTCGATGGTGCGGGCGATGGCTCCGATATTCGGGTCCATCATCATCTTCCAGACAAGAACAGCCACCACTTCCGAAATCGCGTAGGGCATGAGGATGCAGGCGAACATGACGCCGCGAAGCGGAACGCCCGTCACAAAAAGCATGGCTAGAGCGAGGCCGAGCAGAAGCTCGACACAGACGACGCCGCTGACGACGAGGAACGTGTTGATGGATGCGCGCCAGAAATAGGGATCGGTAAAGACAGCGTGGTAGTTCTGGAGCCCAACCCAGGAGAGACCGGTGCCATAGCTCGATTGGTTCAGACTAAGCCACAGCACGTAGAGCGAAGGGATCGTCAAGATTGCGAGCAGCAACAGGTGGAGCGGTGATAAATAAAGCCAGGTGGTCAGGCGCGGCTGACAATGCATATCATCTCCATTTCATCGTTAGTCGCCTGCTCGGGAAGGACAACTGCCTCACATGCCTATGAGCAGGTATTGCGGCTCGCAGTATTCAAGAATGCCCGCATGTCCACCCTCCCGTCCGAGACCAGATTGTTTGACACCTCCAATAGGAGCCATCTCCAGCCCAAGATGGATTGCATTGATGCCCACCATGCCGAGGTCGAGAGATTCGGCGGTTCTCAAGACGTGTGAGATGTCGCGCCCGAATACATACCCCGCAAGCCCGTAGGGCGATGCGTTGATCGACATCTTGACCGCCTCGAGGTCAGTGAAACGCGTGATCGCGGCCACGGGCCCGAAGGTCTCTTCGCTAGAGATCAGCATGTCGGAGCTGACATCCTCCAGGACCGTGGCCTCGTACCACGTCCGCCCCAGGGCGGACCGCCGTCCACCACGCGTGAGGCGGGCGCCTTTGGCGAGGGCATCGGCGACGTGGCGCTCAACCTTGGCCAGCGCCGCGTCGTCGATGAGCGGCGCGAGTGTGCTGACGGGATCCCGGCCATGGCCGGGAATGAGCGTATCGATCTGCGTGAGGAAACGGGCTAGGAAGTCGTCATAGACCAGGTCATGGATGAAGAAGCGGTTCGGACAGACGCAGGTCTGACCGGCATTCCGGAACTTTGCGGCTACTGCCAGCGCTGCCGCCTTATCGAGGTCGGCATCCGGCAGCACTATAAAGGGGGCATGTCCCCCAAGCTCAAGCCCCAGCTTCTTGATTGTGCTGGCGCATTGGCCATAGAGCAGCCGTCCTGTTGCAGTGGAGCCAGTGAAGCTCAGGAAAGCGATGCGCGGATCCTGAGTCAGCACGGAGCCAATCGTCGTTGCTTCGCCGGTCACGACCTCCAGCGTGCCCGGGGGGAGGCCCGCCTCTCGGCATAGGGCCGCCAACGCGAGGGCGCAAAGTGGCGTCTGCGGCGCCGGCTTGAGCACGACAGTGCATCCGGCCGCCAACGCAGGCGCGAGCTTGCGTGCCACCATCGAGACCGGGAAGTTCCAGGGGGTAATCGCGGCGACCACGCCGATCGGCTTGTGATGGACGAGAATGCGGCTGTCAGCGCGCGGAGAAGCGACGATTTCGCCGTTCAGACGTCTCCCCTCCTCGGCGAAAAAGTGGAAATATCCGGCCGCTGAGGCGACCTCAGCGCGAGACTCGGCGAGCGGCTTGCCCTGTTCCGCAGTCAGCAGACCTGCGAGATCTTCAGTATGGGCCAAGATAAGTTGGGCCAAGCGGTTTAGGATCGCGCCACGCACCTGGGGCGGCTCCCCTGACCAGCCTGGATAAGCGGCATGGGCCGCTTCGACGGCGGCGCGGGTGTCATCTGCCGAGAACGCGCGCACATACCCGACCGGTTCGCCCGTCGCGGGATCGTCCACGCGATGCCAGGCAATCGCTGTCCCTTCCTCCTCCTGCGCAGCCGCACCGGTGAGACTGAGCCTCCCCCACTGCATTCCGATCTCCTCACCAAAATTGCATCTCGCATATTGCATCATGGATCCAAAAACGCAATAACGGGTTTCAGCGCTTGAGCGAGGGAGATCGGTTGTGAACAGCCAAGACTACGATGTGATCGTATTGGGAGGCGGCAGCGCCGGAATCGCGGCGGCAGTCGCGGCGGCACGCAACGGTGCGCGCACGGCGCTGGTAGAGGCAGGCCCAATGCTGGGGGGCGAGCTACTCACCGGCATGACAATCGACGGCGCAATCAATGGCCGCGGCGAAGACACCGTCGGCGGAGTGATCACCGACCTGCTCCAGCTCTGCCGTGACATGGGCGGATTCGTCGCCAAGCTCAACGATTGGCGGCTGATCCGTTATATCGCCTATGATCCGGAGATCATGAAGATTGCCATTCCGCGCCTCGTCTTCGACGCGGGAGTGACTGTCCACCTCCAGACATTCGCTGAGGAAGCGGTGCATGATGGCGGCAGGATCACCGGCCTCGTCGTGCTGGGCAAGGGCGGACGGCAGCTGGTCACCGCGCGCGCCTTCGTCGATGCCTCGGGCGATGGCGATCTGTGCGCGATGGCAGGGGGCGAGACGCTGAGCGTCGAGAACGGCGAGAAACCGCAGCCGATGTCAATGATGTTCCGAATGGCCGGCGTCGACACGGGAGCGTTGCTGTCCTACGTACGGGAGCATCCCGAATGCGTCGCCGTGGGGGAAAGCGACGCGATTCGAGGCGGCCGCACCGATCGCGAGATTACCGAGGAGATCTTCCTGCAGGGCCAGCCCTGCGTGTTCTTCAAAGGCGACGGTCCGCTTCTCGGCGGCGCGATCCAGCGCGGGGATATGTTCGCCACCGCGCTGGTGATGATTCAGCCGACTTCCGAGACCCGGCGCGAGGTATGTATCAACGCGACACGCATCACCCTCGACGAGCCAACCCGTCCGGACAATATGGCGACCGCATTGAGGGTGCTTCCAGCACAGGTTTTCCAATGCGCAGAGTTTCTGCGCAAGTCAGTGCCTGGCTTCAGTGAGGCCAGCATCTCCGGCATGTCACCGCGTATCGGCATTCGTGAAACGCGCCGGGTCGTGGGCGACTACATCCTTACCGAGGAGGATGTGCTGCAGGCGCGAAAGCGCAGCGACGGGGTCGCAAAGGGGTGCCATCATGTCGATATCCATCAGGATGGCACGGGTCAGATCCGTATCCCCGTGGCTGATGGCGGGTCTTACGATATTCCATTAGCGAGCCTATTGCCCAAGGGTCTAGAGAATGTCGTGATCGCAGGGCGCTGTCTCTCGGCCAGCCGAGAGGCACAAGGGTCGGCACGCGTCATGGGAAGCTGTATGGCGATGGGTCAGGCCGCCGGAAGTCTTACCGCGATGGCCCTCACGCAGAGCAACCACGCTCGGTTGCGTGATATTCCCGTGGGCCGCCTGCGCCAACTCCTTCAGGAGCAGGGCGCGGTCCTCGACGGCACCCGGTGACGTGAAGGCCGGCGCGAGACAGGACGTGCGTTCAGCCCTTCCCCGTCTCGGCTTCGGATGCAGAGAGCAGAGTCCGCACCTGCTCCTGCGTGCCGCGGTTATGCGCCTTCAAGCGCTCACTCAGAAGGTCTAGATCGCCGGCGCGCAGCGCGTCCATCATTCCCGCATGCTCATCGCTGGACTGATTCTGCCGACGCGCTGACGTCAACGCAGTTCTTTGGTAGCGCTCTGACAGGTCGAACAGGGTGGTAATCGTGCGCAGGAGATGGCGATTGCCACAGTCGCGATAGAAAGCGAGATGGAACGCACGATTCTCATGCATGTAGCGCTCAAGGTCGGCTTCAGGGTCCTCTGTGGCCAAACGTTTGTAAATGGCCGTCACATGATCCCGTCCGCCGTCGAGCAGGCTGGGCCAGCTAGCACGCAATGCCATGTCCTCGAGGCTTTCACGCAACGAATAGAGCTCGACCAAGTCACCGATCGAGTGAGCAGAAACCACTGCGCTGCGATGCGGGCTCAGCAGCACGAACCCCCGCTCGGCCAAGCGTTCGATAGCTTGCCTGATAGGATGCCTGCTGACATCGAGCTGCTCGGCCAGGCGCACCTGGTCGAGCCGCTCGCCCGCCGCCAATTCGCCAGCCAGGATCATGCGCTGGATTTCAGAGGTGGCATAATCCGCGGTACTCTTGAATCGAACTGCCCGTTCCACGAAAGATCTCCGGTTTTGGCCGCCGACTACGGTCATCCGGCTTATGGATCCAAAACCTAGGTGGCGAACCGCAATTTGTCCAGAAGCGCGGTAGTGTTGTCCCATACCGGGCTTCGCCCGCGTCCACCCTATTCGCAGTTTGGCAAGGGTGGTCGCGTTGGGTGCCACACCTCTCGCTTGGGATCTCCTCTTCACGACCGCATCACTTCTCACTGGCGGCGTTCCCCTGGGGCGTAGCATGCTTCGTGGGTGAGGCGGACCTGCGGCCTGTCTGTTGCGGCGGCTGATGTATCACCCACCCCGCTCATCACGGATTCAGCTCCCCGACACGCTGCGGTCCCGCCTGTTGCGTCCACCTGGTCTTGCGGCGTCCGAGCGTCTCGCGCGCCACGCAGCCCACTCAGCGGCCTGATCGACGAGCAGTTGACGCGCATTATGATTCCTGATTGGATCCAATGCACTGGATCCAATTATAATCCCTGGGGAGAGAAGATCATGAATTTCCTGAAGCGGGCCGGACTAGCGGCCGGCGTGGCAGTTAGCCTCTGCGCTGCGCTACCGGCGCTTGCGCAAACACCCGTGTCCATCCTGTCGCACAAGGTGCATGAGAACGTGGCGCGCGGCCTCGTCGCGGGCACGACGGGGGGCGACGTCGCAGGAGAGTGGGCGGCGGCCAACAAGGCGACCCTGAACTGGATCACGGGCAATATCGATCCGATCCACGACCGCCTCGGCCGCGAGTTGTCATTGCGCGAAAGCTCGGTCGATCTTGCCTTCGTCATCAACAAGTTTCACACGCCGCGCATCGCCGCCCTGCTCGAGCCGTTGGATGACCGCATGAAGGCTGCGCCGATCGAGATCATCGATGCTATCCCGGAGCAGTTGAAGAAGGCGCTCACCTATGACGGCAAGCTGACGGCGATCCCGTTCCGCCACGCGACGACCGGCCTGCACTGGAACAAGGCCCTGTTCGCCGAGCGCGGATTGAACCACGCTCCGCAGACGCTGGGCGAACTGCTGCAATACGCTCGAAAAATGAGCTACACGCGCCCAGACGGCACGCGCGTCGCAGGGCTCGTCATGAACTCCGGCGACGAGCACGTTGCCGTGCTGACCCTGTTGTCCGCGTTCGGTGCCCGGCTATTCGACGACAAAGGCAAGGTCACCGCCAACAGCCCTGAAATGATCAAGGGGCTGACGACCATGGCGGAGCTCTACAAAGAAGGCGTGCTCTCGCAGAACTACGCCACGATGACTATCGACGACGTGATCACCGCAGTTCAGAATGGACAGGCGGCAATGGCGATCGATCCCTTCGCGCGCTATGCAGTCTACAATAACCCGAAGAGTTCCAAGTTTCCTGGTCAGATTGACGTGGTTGTCACACCGTCAGCCGTAAACCCCGAGGGTACTGCGATCACTGAAATCTGGTCGATGGCAATACCGCGCAACGCGAAGAACAAAGACCTGTCTTACTCGCTGATGCGTGCGCTGTCTGGAAAGGAGGCAACTATCCGGATCGCGCTTAATGGTAATGGTCCCGTCGATCCGACAGCGTACTCCGATATACGCCTTCAGGAGAAGCTGCCTTACACCAAAGCGGAAGCCGAAGCGCTTAAGATTGCACAGATTGTTCCTTCCAACTTCGACCGCTCAATAGAAGTCGCAGCGATATTCCGTGAGGAATCCCAGGCTGCGGTGCTCGGCCTGAAATCGCCGAAGGACGCAGCGGCCTCTATGCAATCGCGGATTGAGCGGCTGGTGAACTGATTGCCTGTACCGCGCCATGCCGAACGGCGTATTGCTCCGCGAGCCTGTCGCGGATGACCCCAAGCTGACGGTCGCTGTCCCCGCAGCGCAGCGGCCGCCCTGGGCCTGTGCCAACCCGAGCTCACATGCGAGTGCCCCTCCCCATCCATGCGCACAGGTGTGATGGCGTAGGCTCGACCCGGCCCATCCGGTCGGAACCTGCAGCGCGACCCGATATCCAGCAGCCTGGCTGCGCATGCGCGCTTGTTTACCCCCGCATAGCTCCGACGATATTCATCGGACATAAGCGTACCCGCTCACTGGTCTTACGCCTTCCTCGTTTTTCTGGAATTCAGATCGGACGCAGCCTATAGGCCGAGAAGGCGGCGGATACTGGATGCTACGCGGCCGGCAGGTCTCCCGTCCGATCGGCGATCTGATCCATTCACCGGTCAGCCGAAGTCAGGACTTCTACGAGAGGGGTGGTTGCACTGATCGCCGCAATCCGATTACGGACGCGCGCAATAAGGTCATGAATCGGCGGCGACAGTGATCTTCCACGACGCGTTACGACATACACTGTGCGCCATACGATTGGATCTTTGATCTGCCTGAATACGAGGTGCCCCCCGGCACCGCCGAAGACTGCAAGCGCAGGAACCGTCGTGACGCCTATGCCCGCCTCCAGAAGCGCCCACAGCGTCGAGTTCATCGATACCTGGTAGCGCGGTGATGACATCGATGTACTCATTGCAGGCAGCTGAGTAAGCAACGACGCCGTCGCCGTGTCCTGTGTCAGCCCGATGAAATCGGTACCCTCCAAATCATCCCAGCGCAGTGGCGGCCGGGCTTTCGCAATTGTATGATCTCGCCGCAGAAGAAGCCCCATCTGGTCACGGAAAAGAGGCTTGAAATCCAGCTCGGGATCATCATCACCCTTGCTGCAGAAGCCGACATCGACCTCATTGCGCCTCACTCGGCGCCGCACTTCCGATGAATTTCCGTCGCGGAGATGGAGATGAATGCGCGGATGATCCACCGTAAATAGCTTCAGTACGTCCGGAATGACTTTGGTCGCCACCGCATGGACCAAGGCGACACCAATTCGTCCGCTTCTGCGCGTCGCGACGGCCTGTATATCCTGTATGGCCATGTCGAAATCATAGACGAGGCGCTCGGCCGTCGGCATGAAATCGCTCCCCTCAGGCGTCAACGCAATGGTCCGGGTGGTGCGCTCAAAGAGGCTTGCGCCCACGATATCTTCAAGCTGTCGAATAATCATGGTCAAGGTGGGCTGCGACAGGTGCAATTCGGTCGCAGCACGCGTGAAGCTTCGATTGCGTGCCACGCTCAAGAAGGCGCGCAGATGTTTGATCGTCGCGTTCAGGGCCGGTGACTGCTGGCTCGTCTGGGTCATCGTGTGAAGTGCTCGCTCATGTGAGCCGCCCACATTAATTAGCTTTTCTGATTAATAGGCCAATTAAAAAAATTTGCATAGAAAAACGTGCTGTCCCACAGTCCAGCACCGCACAAGAAGCTCGCTGTCAACGGGCGCCGAGGGGAATGGAGAACTGACATGGGATATAGCTGGCACTGCGTGATCGGCGCAGGTTTGCTGGGGCTGTTCGCAACAACGGCTCCGATGCCCGCGGCAGCCCAGGGATCATCCACAGTAGTTATCGGATCCGAGGGGGCGATCCCGCCGCTTGATCCGCAGCGAACGACGGGCACCGTCGGCTTGCGCGTGATCGACGCCATATTCGACCCGCTCATTCGAGAAGATCTGAGCAAGGAGAGTGATACCGCCCCACCGCTGAAACCTGCGCTGGCCGTAGCCTGGAGCGTATCGCCGGATGGACTGACCTACACCTTCAATCTGCGTCCGGGTGTTACCTTTCACGATGGCAAACCGTTCGATGCCGCCGCGGTCCAGCTCAATTTCGCCCGGATGATGGACAAGGATTCGCCGGTCTTCGACAGCCGCGCCAGCGGAAACATGACATTCCTGACCCGTTGGATCCGGAGCACGACGGCAAAGGATCCAAACACTTTCGAGATCACGCTCAAAGAAGCCTTCTCCGGTTTTCCAAGACTCTTGAGTGATCGTCGGGCCGGCATGATCAGTCCTGGCGCGCTCCATGAGTTCAAGGGCGACCAGCTTGGCCAGCGGCCAGTCGGGACAGGGCCATTTACGCTGCCTTCATTTCAACAGGGGCAACAAATTACACTGTCACGGTTCGACGGCTATTGGGGCGAAAAGGCCAAAGTCGCACGGCTGATCTTCAGGCCGATCACCGATCCGACGGCGCTTGCCATCGCAGCCCAAACCGGGCAGGTTGATATCATTCCGAGTGCCAGCCCGCAGCAGATCGCCCAGCTAAAAGCCATCCCGGGCATCACTATTCAGTACCCGGAGCCGGCCAACCAATATTTTGTCCGGCTCAATACGCGCGCTGCCGGCACAAACGAAGGAAAGGTCCGCGAAGCGCTCAACTATGCTGTCAACCGCGAAGGTGTGACGGCATTGTTCGATGGTCAAACACGTGCCGCGGTTGGTCCAGTGCCCGTCGGCAATGAGCTGCCACCCGCAGCGCCCGGACAGGGTTATCGGTTCGATCAGGCAAAGGCCCGCCAATTGCTCGCCGAGGCCGGCGTTAAGACACCGCTCACGATCAAGCTTCTGGCGCCCAACAGTGGGCCCGGGTTCGCGCTAGCCCCGCAGGTACTCGCGCTGCTGCAGCAGGATCTGAAAGCGGTGGATATCGATCTCCAGGTGCAGTTTCTCGAGTTCGCCACGCTCATCACGACCGAGGGACCGGGCTACAAGGACGACGTCCATGGATCTTTCAACGGCTGGGCCACAGGCGCGGAGAGCGCCTACTGGCTGGAGCGCATGTTCAGCGGCGCGCAACAGCCTCCCCAGGGCGTCAACCGTGGCTGGTACCGCAACGCCGAGGTCGACAAACTATTCGATGCAGCCCGGGGTGAGACGGACGAGACGAAACGCAACGCGCTCTATGCGCAGGCGGCCGCCTTGATCGCAAAGGATGCGCCTTGGATCTTCCTCTACCAGGACCGTTTGCCACGCATCATTCGCAGCCGCGTGACGGGCATCGTGCCTGCACGGTCTGTCTTCCTTGACTATCCAAGGCTCGCCGTACGTTGAGACCACTTTTTCTTGTTACAATGGAGAATTGCCATGATGTTAGGTTGGCGCGCACGTATCGGCCAGATGCGCCCCGCAACCGCGATTGAGGGTGCAGAGGAGTGGCGCTCGGTCGCTCCCGTCGGGGTCGCCTTCGCCGATGCCCGGACAATTGTTCCGCAGGTGAATGAGGAAGGCCTCAAGGTGATGATGAGCCAGGTCCTGGAGGCTGCGCGGCAGCTCGCCACGGCCAAGGTCGATCTCATTGTCCAATGCGGCGCGCCTGGAACTTTCCTGCGCGGCAAGGGCCACGACGAGGAGGTCTGCGCCCAGATCAAAGAGGCCACCGGAATTCCTGCCATCACGATGATGGCAGCTCAAATGGATGCCCTGAAGGCCCTGGGCGCCAGGGATATCGCCGTTGCGACGGTGTATTCAGATGACGTGAATGCCAAAATGGCAACCTACATGGAGGCGTGTGGCTTCAACGTTGCCGCGATGAAGGGCTTGCAGATCCTCGACCCCTTCGATGCCAGCGTGCACGACGCCGACAGTGCCTGCCGGCTAGGCCGGGATGCTTTCCGGGCAGCTAACAAGGCCGACGCTATCCTCATCTCGTGCGGCACCTATCGAACCTTCGAGATCCTGCCCTATCTGGAGATGGACACTGGCGTTCCCGTGGTCAGCAGCAACCAGGCGACCCTGTGGCGGGCGTTGCGGACGCTCGGCTTGCCGGATGTCATTCCGAACCTCGGGAAGCTCTGGTCCGTCGCCTAGAATAGCCCTCCCGGGATACTGCGCAGCAAGCGCAATCTCTGCGCGGACAATTACGCATCTGGACGAACAAGGGGGGCGCATGGCGCAGATATGCGACCTGCCCCATCCCCTTTGCAGATTTCTCATCACCCGAACGGCTTGACGACGATGATGATTACAATGGATTCGCCAGATTCTTCCAGGAGAAGCATGAGCCCCCTGCTTCGACGCGCGATGAAGAACGTTGCGCTCATGTCCGGCCTTTCTATTGTTCTCTGCATCGTCTTCATGGCTGTATTTGCACAATGGATCGCACCGTTTGATCCGCTATTTGCTAATCCGTTGCAGCGCTACCTGCCGCCCCTGTCGGGTCTGCATGTGCTCGGCACCGATGAGTTGGGGCGGGACATTCTCAGCCGTCTAATCTATGGCGCACGGTACGCGTTGCTCGTGGCGCTGGTTCCGACCATTCTCGCACTCTGCCTCGGCGCCGTGATCGGCTTGTTCTCGGGCTACTTTGGCGGGTTCGTTGACGCTGTCGCCATGCGCATCTTCGACGTCATGTTCGCATTTCCGGGTGTACTCCTGGCGCTCGGCATCAGCGCGGCTCTCGGGCCTGGACTCAATTCAATGATCATCGCAATGATCGTGGTGACGATCCCGGCGTTTGGTCGCCTGGTGCGAGGCGTGGTGCTCGGTGTCAAGCAGGAACTCTTCGTCGATGCCGCCCGCTCCCTCGGTTTAGGCAATGTCCGTATCGTCTTTCGGCACATCCTGCCGAACGTGCTCGGGCCGGCGATCGTCTACGGCACGCTGCAGACCGGCCGCAACGTCATCCTCTCGGCAAGCCTGAGCTTCCTTGGCCTCGGGCCACAACCTCCCGCCCCGGAGTGGGGCCAGATGTTGTCGAGTGGACGTACCGCCATCGCGACCGCGGCCCATGTTGCGACGATCCCAGGCCTAGCAATCGTCGTGCTGGCAATCGGCTTCAATCTCATTGGCGACGCAGCGCGGGACATCTTCGATCCACGCTCGAAGCGCCGAGGCGAGTGACGCTCATGCTCAACTTCGTCATCAACCGCGTCCTTCAGCTCGTTCCGGTCATCATCGGCGTCACGCTGGCGACCTTTCTTCTGGCGCAGATCATCCCTGGAGATCCGGCCGACGTTTTGCTCGGCAGCGGGGCGTCAGAGGAAGCGCGGCAGGAACTGCGGCTCGCCCTTGGGCTCGATCGGCCGATCTGGATTCAGTATGCCCAGTATCTCGGCAACCTGCTGCAAGGCAATCTCGGCCAGTCATTCACGTTCGCCCAGCCTGTCAGCGAAGTCATCGCCGAGCGACTCGTCAACACCGCCTTGCTGTCGTTCGCCGCGATCATCCTCGCTACCGCCGTTGGAATCCTGGCCGGAACTTGGGTCGCGCTCAAACCTGGAGCGGCGCGAGACCAAAGTCTTTCCGTCGTTGTGCTCTTCTTCAATAGCATGCCTTCCTTTTGGCTCGGACTGGTGCTGATCATCATCTTCGGGCTCGATCTGCAGCTCTTGCCAGTCGGCGGCATGGCTGACCCTACCGGAGACGGCGGCCTGCTCGACATCGCGGCGCATATGATCCTACCGACCGTCACACTGGCCGCTTGGTCCCTTGCGGTCATCGCCCGGATGACCCGCGCATCCATGCTGGACGTGCTCAACAGCGACTTTATCCGGACGGCGCGCAGCCGCGGTGTCAGTGAAATGCGGATCGTGCTGCGTCACGCGCTGCCGAACGCCCTGCCCGCCGTGATAACGGTGATAGGGCTCCAGATGGGCTTCCTGCTGAGCGGCGCTGTCCTCACGGAAACGGTGTTCTCCTGGCCCGGCCTAGGCCTTGCTATGTATCAGGCGATATCCACGCGCGATATCCCGCTAATACAGGGTGGAATACTTGTCCTTGCTATATCTTTCGTCCTAATCAACTTCTTTGTCGATGTTCTCTATGCGTATTTCAACCCGAAGATTGAGCTTTCCTGATAGCGGGAATACGCATCAAGTCGCCACAACTACGTGAGCTACCCACTCGCGGCGTGCATCCTTAAATGAAGCTGTGACCATGTCCGACAAACTCAGAGATCAATTCACGTCTTTCATTGGAGGCGTGGCACTTGCGCCGGCAGGCGAGCGGCAATGGCTGATCGACCCGGCTACCGGACGAAGCTGGGCCTCCGTCTGTCTCGATGCCACCGCAGTGGATGAGGCGGTTGCCTCCGCTACAGCCGCCTTCGCGGCACCGTCGTGGTCAGCGCTGACTGGCCCCGAGCGCGGCGTCCTGTTGCGGCGCCTCGGTGAACTCGTGTTCGCCAACGCCACGGAGCTCGGGCGCCTGGAAAGTCTGGCGAATGGCAAGAGTCACGCAGCGACCACAGCCGAGATGCGCGCGACAGCGCAGTGGTATAGCTACTACGCCAACGCTATCGATGTACACGACGACGTCCACCGCTCCGTCTCGCATACTGTTGACGCGAAGATCCTCTGTGAACCGCTCGGCGTTGTGCTGGCCATAACGCCCTTCAACGGAGCCCTGTCGCTTGGTTCGTGGAAGGTCGCGCCCGCCCTCGCTGTGGGGAACGCGGTGATCTTGAAGCCGCCAGCGGAGTGTCCAGGTTCCAGCATCCGGCTGGCCGAGCTTGCCATCGAGGCGGGCTTTCCCCCCGGCATTCTGAACGTGGTCATCGGCGATGCCGTACTCGGTGAGCAACTGGCGACCCATCCCGATGTGGCGATGGTTACCTTCACGGGCAGCACCGCAACAGCGCGCATTCTCGGCGCCAAGGTCACCGGAATGCTGAAGCGCTTCGTTTGCGAGGCCGGCGGCAAGTCGGCGCATATTGTTTTCGAGGACGCCGACCTCGATGCGGCCGCCATTGCGGCCACCCAGGGTGCCTTCTCAGGGACCGGACAGACCTGCGTCGCGGGCTCTCGGGTGCTGGTGCAAGCGTCCATTTACGACGACTTTCTGGAGAGATACATCGCATCCACGCGTCGAATTCGAGTTGGCCCGCCAGCATCGCCGAGGAGCCATATTGGACCGCTGGCGTCTCGTCGGCAGTACGAGCGGGTGCGTGATTTCATCCACGAGACAGTCTCCGCCGGTGGCAGGGTCGCATTCGGTGGGGACACGCCCGTGGTCGACGCCGAATTTGCCGGCGGCTACTGGCTTTCGCCCACCATTATCACCGACGTCAACAGTGACATGCGCATATGCCGGGAAGAGGTTTTTGGCCCGGTCGTCACTGTTCAGCCCTTCGCAAACGAAGATGAGGCGATAGCTCTTGCAAATGGTGTGGAGTACGGCCTAGCGGCGGGCTTCTGGACGCGGGATGCCGCACGCATGCGGCGCGTCTCACATCAGCTGCAAGCCGGAACGATCTGGATCAATACCTATCGCGCGATCAATTTGCGCGTCCCCTTCGGGGGATACAAACAATCGGGCCTTGGCCGCGAGAACGGCATCGAGGCACTTAAAGAGTTCTCGCAGATCAAAGCTGTCGTAACGGAGTACGGCACCGCCGCGGACCCGTTCGCAAGCTAATTCAACCACATAAAACGGCTATTCGGAGGTATTCAACATGACCATGACTGGTGCGGTTGCCCGCGGGTCTCTCATCATCGACGCGTTGCAGTATAATAAGCCCGAACGTGCTCGTTTCGAGGAATGGCGGGCCGGTGGCGTGGGCTGCATTCATGTGACCGTCGCGATCTGGGAGTCGGCGCGTGAGACCCTTTCGGCACTTGGCGAATGGAATCGTCTACTCGAGAAGAACTCCGACCTGATCGCCCTCGCGACCTCTGCGGATGATATCGAAAGGATCGCGGCATCGGGTCGAACAGCAATAGTCTATGGTTTTCAGGATACATCTCCTTTCGAGGATGATATCGAGCTTGTCGAGACGTTCTACAAACTTGGCGTCCGCATCGCGCAGCTCACTTACAATGTCCAGAACCGTGTGGCGTCCGGCTGCTGGGAGCCGGACGAGAATGGCGTATCCAAATTTTTCGGTCGCAATGTCATTGCCGAGATGAACAGACTCGGGATGCTCGTCGACGTCTCGCACTGTACCGAGAGAACCTGTTTTGATGCCATCGAATACTCATCACGTCCGATCGCCGTCACACATGCAAATCCCCAAGAGTTTGTCGGCACGAATATCGAGCTCAACCGTCGCAATAAATCGACAGCGCTCATTCGCCGTCTTGCGGAGCGTGGCGGTGTCATCGGCCTCAGCATGTATCCAAAGATTATGAAAGATGGCTCGAACTGCACGCTCGACACCTTCCTGGATATGGTGGCGTGGACGGTTGATCTTATCGGCATTGATAGCGTTGGCTTCGGAACGGATTACTACGACGGCTGGCCGGAAAGTGAGATCATGTGGTGGCGTGCGGGTCGCTGGTCACGAGAGAGTGCTGTTCCAATCAAGGGCTTCTCAGATTGGCCGTCCTGGTTCAAGTCTTCCGCAGACTTCCCCAACATACTCGACGGGCTTGAGCGCAGGGGATTCCAGCTCGAGGAAATCCGTAAGATCGCAGGTGGCAACTGGCTGCGGCTTTTCCGCGAAAGCTTCGTCCCTCTTTCCTGATCATGCCGGGGATCCATGCGCGCATGTGTCCCCTATTCTTCCCCATTCTTGGTACGCAAAGGCGCTCACGTGGCGGACCGCGCTGATACATTTGATGTCGTGATTGTGGGCGGCGGCCATAACGGTCTCGTCGCGGCGGCCTATCTCGGTCGAGCTGGCCTCAGGGTTGCCGTGCTGGAGGCCCGCGGTGCCTTGGGGGGGCCCTGCGGTACCTTCGAGTTCATGCCCGGCTACAGGGCAGCCTTCACCAATTCGGCTGGCAGCTTCGAGCCTCGCTTCGTGGATGAGCTGAGGCTCGGAGATTTCGGACTCCGTTTCTTGCCGACGAATCCGACGGTCGTGCATCCCTTCGCCAGCGGAACCTTCATTGGATGGCGCGACAGGGTCCGCATCGCAGAGCAGCTCGACGCCTTTGCACCCGGCGAGGCCAACCGCTATTTTCAGCTGCTTGCGCGTCTGGAGGAACTCGGCCGCCATCTCGGTGCGTCAGTCTTCGCACCCTCGCCTAGCCTGTCGGCGATGGCGCGAGCCGTTCCGGGTCGCCTCGAGCGATTGTTCGAGCGGGTTTTCCTGGGGAGCTTGCGCCAGCTGCTCGACGAAGAACTCGCGTCCGAGGAAGCCAAGGCTTTACTGGCGATCGTCGCCCTCAATGCGACGCTTGCACCGCCATCCGCGCCGGGAACGGCCATCGGATTGATGATGCGTCCGCTCTCGCTCGCATCGACACCGGCGCTTTCCCCGGATGACCCGCGACGCGTGCCCCTGCGCGGGTCGAGCGGCCTGCCTCTCGGGGGTATGGGCGCCGTCATCGATGCGCTGGCTGCCTGCTGCCGCAGCTTAGGCGTCACTGTGCGAACGAATGCGCCCGTCCGACGCGTCCTGCATGAGGGAGGGCGTGTTACCGGTGTGGCTACCAGGACGGGGGACGAATATCGCGCGCCGCGCGTCATTTCAGCCATCAACCCGAAAACTCTATTTGCCGATCTGCTCGACGAAGCGGCCGTTGAGGATGGACTGCGTCAGCAGATTGCGGCTGTTCCCATGCGCGGATCAGCCTTCAAGATCGTGCTCGCGCTCGATGCTTTGCCAGGCTATGCGAACTTGCCCGATGGCGTCAGTACGTCCGATGTTGCTGGGGTTCAATTCCGTATTGCCCCCTCGCTCGATACGATCGAACGTGCGGTCGGCGAAGGATTAAGCGGCATCCCCTCACATGACCCCATCATGTGGGGGCTCATTCCGACGGTGACGTCTCCGGAACTCGCACCACCAGGGCGTCACCTCCTCAGCATCAACGCTTGGCATGCACCCTACGCCTTGGCGGATGGCACCTGGCCCGACATGCGAGAGACATTTGGATGGCGCTGTGTCGATGCCCTGGCCCGCCTTATGCCCGGTCTCAAGGATCGCATCGTCGCGCACCGGTTCATGTCGCCGAATGACCTCGAAGAGGAGCTCGGCCTTGTCGCCTCTAACATCACCCATGGAGATATGCTGCCTGCCAACCTCTTCGGTGCGCGCCCGCATGCCGCCGTACATGCCTACAGAACCCCCCTCAACGGACTTTTTCTTTCCGGCTCGGGCGTCTGGCCAGGCGGATATGTCACCGGGATCCCCGGATTCAACGCCAGCACCGCCGTTCTTGCCGACATTCGGGGAGCAGTCCCCTCACGCACAAACACATACAAGGATTAGTCATGGAATTTCTCGTCAACATCAAACTTCGCTGGTCCGACAACATGGACCCGGAGTTGCGCGAGAGGATCACGCGTGAAGAACGCGCGCACGCAGCAGAACTCGCGCGCCAAGGACATCTGGTGCGGATGTGGCGCGTGCCTTGCCGCTTTGAGAACTGGGGTATATGGCGCGCGAAGGATGCCACGGAGCTGCACGAGATCATCACTGGCCTGCCCGCGCATCCTTGGATGTATGACATCGCAGTCCATCCACTGGCCAGACACGCGGTTGATCCACTCGAGGTGGCAGCGGCCTGAGCGACGAGGCAAAGGCTCGCCCCGGCGCGCAGCATCTCCCACCGAGGAACGGGCCTTGCTGCCCGCCGCCCTGTTAGCAACCGCGTCGCAGGCATCGGCTAGCGCGTTGTCACGAGACCTTCGGGTCCACTGCCGCGCCGACAAGCGTTACGAAGCAAGAACGATCTGAATGGCCCTCGCCAGCTGCGCCGGATACGCGTAGGAGGAACCCGTCGCTCGTTCTGCGGTTATTTCAGGCTCCAGACATCTCCAGCCCCGGTGTTTCTGGAGCAAAGCCCCGGTGCTGAGCATAGGCGTCGTGCGCAGCCCCGGGGCAGCTTCGATATGAAGCGGCTCCTCCGCATATCGCGCAGTATCGTACAAAGCCATGCGGCGCCCTGCGAGCGCTTGCAATCACGCATGCAAAATGCTCGACTATCCTGATAGCAAATGGCATCCCGCCGGGGAGACCGTGAGCCGGGTTTCCCTTTTCCCGCTTAGAGCCTTTCGCCTGATAAGGCGGTTTTCTGGTTTTCGATGATAGGCGGGAATAGCGCTGAGCTTGTCAGCGTTTTCCGATTCGCACCGAGCACCTTGGGACAGCAAAGCGCTCTCGCGACCTGCGAGGCTAAGCTATGGCAGCGTTATCAGAAGTGGTGCATGCCGAAATACACAACCAGATTCAGTTCGCGATCGAGCACGAGACTTGGATCGACATTGCTGCCATCGTGCGCAGAATTGTCGTACGCTATTCTGATCTAGAGAGCCGTCGCAAAGAGCTGCACCGTGAAGTGGCTCTTCGGGCGTTACCCCGGGGCATTACAATCAAGCTTTAACGGATACATCAAGCGAGGGACGCTTCGAAACAAGCGCGAGCGGCTCCGTTCTGATGACGGCGACTCGGATGCGCTCGGTACCCGTTTGTTTGGCATGCTTCATGCCGAGAGTGTTGGCGCCAAGTAGGCGTAAATCTTCCCGCGTATGTTGCCGAAGCGCGTCCTAAAGAAACCCGGGTTCATCTCAACAAGATTGCTTCGGCTCTGACCTAAAGCGCGGCAACAATAAAGTTCACCGCACCGGAACTCGGTCATCCCCTCATAGTTGATTACACGCTCCTGGATCGGCCAGCCTATATCCAGGGCAACTCGGTCCGCTCTGGGCCGGGCATATTGACTACTCTCCGCTGAGATGAGGCCGACTTAAGAACCCGCCGCGCCTTAATCGAAGCTGAGGAAGAACCCCGGATGCTCCCAGCCGGGGTTCTTTTTTTATCGGCCCGGGGTCGTCGCGCATACCACGTGCCGGCAGAACGATGTGCTGGCACGCCGTCATTTGCCCGGTCGTCGCCGTTGGCTTGCCGAACACCCTTCGCGCGTTGGTAACCGAGAGCGGCAGGAGGTATTCGGGCCGCCACGTGCTCAACCGCGAGGAACCTTTTGTACAGGGAGATGTTCTTTCTCCGAGGTCGCGGCGTGCCAATCGGACCCGACGGAGATGATGAACGCAGCGGTTTTTCCGATTTCTCGCTGCGGGCAACGAAATGCCAGCCGAGCATCTTACCTGTCCGCCGCGACCTCGCTCCGGTTCTCCGGCGCGCGGATCTCGCGCCGTCGAAGTGCGTCGTTATTGGGGCTCTTCAGCACTTACGGAGGAACGAACAATGGGCACTCAAATGCTCGTCTCGGCTGAGCAAGCCGTGGATGCTGGTTATGCTGAGGGAGCCTCTCTTCACGCTGCCGGCGCCAATCAGACTCGGATCGAATTCGAGGTGGAACGCTGCGGCGCCGCGTACCCCCGCGGCGCGGCGTTGAGGCGTTTTTGGGAATTCGGCTTTCGACATGGTTATCTCGGCCGCTCCCCGCCGCCATCGAAGGGCTGCAACTGGCCCGCGTGACATCTCAGTCGACGGCAGCCGCCCGATCGCCTGAAACGGACGAAGGCCATGGAGCAGGAGAAGAGGAGCTAGCTTGCAACTCGTCCTGGCTGGCCGGGAGCCGCCATAAGCCCGTGCAGTCCCGTTAACAGCACGGCCCCAGACGGGCTCAGGCAGACGTCTGGAATATCTCGACTCCGTGGCGCAGCATAGCCGCTCCGATCATCCCAAAGTCCGGTTCGCCCTGGACGGGCTCGACCGCGGCGATCTCGCGGAAGAACGCAGTCATGGATGACTTCAGAACCGCCAGCATGCGCACGGTACTGCCACTTTCGTTGGTATAGTTATGAGGCACGCGGGAGGGTATGAGGATCGTCGCGCCCTGTTCGGCGCGTATCACGTCCGGCGCTCCAGTCATTCGGAATTGCCGAACGGTCAGTTCACCGGCGACGATGAAAAATAACTCGGGCGACTCGTGGAGGTGCGGCGGCGTTCCCGATCCCGCTGGAATCTCGACCTCGATCAACTCGAGCTGCGTTTCCGGAACAGTTCCCAAGAACCGAATGCGGTCGCCAGCAACCCACACAGATTTACAGTTTTTGGGGGAGACCATCTCGATCATCAACGCTTGTTTCCTTGCGTGTCCGCTGGGGGATCACTCGCACCGATCGCGGACAAGACCAGTTCAAGCGTCCAAGACGCGATCTCCCCAGCCTGAGGACCGGTGAGACCGCCATAATCTTTGAGAGTTTCCCAGGCAGAGGCCGAGTAGAGAAGATGCGCCAGCGCTTCGACTGTCCGCGCCTTTTCAGATGAGAGCGAACGCAGCGCAGGATCGAGAGCCCGCGAAAAGCCAGCGCGCCGTGCCGGAATCGTACTCAGCCGCATCTCGCGTCCGGTTCGAGAATGAAGCGCAGCACGAATAATTGCTTCATGCTCGTCAAACAGGGGAAATACCTTGCGTGGACCATCGAGCACATCCTGCGTCGTCTCAGGCTCGGTCGATGCACCAATGCGCTGATTGAGCCAGGCCCAAAAAGACATGAGCAGTTCTTCTTTGTGGGCGAAATGCCGGAACACCGTGCGCCGCTGCACCCCGGCCTCCCGCGCAATTGCCTCCATGCTGATGTCGTCGGGTCCTCCACCGGCCTGCATGAGGGCAAGGAGGGCCGTAAGAATAGCCTCTCGCGTCTCACGCGATTTCTCCTGACGAAGGGGGCTGTTGTAGACACGCGGGTTGGCCACGATACTCGCTCCGAATTCACGTCACTTCATGTGTCATGAATTAGAACCGGTGTCAATCCGTCTGGGTTTGTTGCAACACTGCCCCAGCATGGTGGGGTGGAGTCCACGTGCTCTCCAGCGGCCGACAAACAGAGGAACCGTCAATGATGGGCCTCTCCAGCTGGTTACCCTCCCCGAGCGGGACAACAACCATCCCAACCTCACCGAGCGGAACCCGGCGCTGACGCTGAAGCCTGCGGTTCTACCCGTGCACGCGAAGAAGAAATTGCGGGACGCGGCGTGGAGTTGCAGCCATGTACCCATAAGGTTGAGGTTAACTGGTGCACCTTGGTGCTGAACTCGCCGGCCACTCGGACACGAGGTCAATTGCGATCCCCCAAACCACAGGGATTTGCTACTTAGTATCGTCACACAGTCTTGCGGAGAGTTCCGATGGTCCCGATCATCACCGCCTTTGAACGCTCGCCCGACGGCGGCAAGGGGCTGGCGCGCGACGTTCGCGTCCGCTGGGCCTTGGAGGAAGTGGGACAGCCTTACGAGGTGCGCCTTGTTTCGTTCAAGGCGTTAAAGGGACCCGCGCATTTGGCGCTGCATCCTTTCGGGCAAATTCCGACCTATGAGGAAGGTGACCTCGTCTTGTTTGAGACGGGATCGATTGTGCTGCACATCGCCGAGAGCCATCGAGGCCTGTTTCCTGCTGAACCCAATGGCAGGGCACGTGCCATCACTTGGATGTTCGCGGCACTCAGTACGGTGGAGCCTCCAATTCTCGAACTCGCCGCCGCCAGGCTCCTGGAGAGTGACCGGTCGTGGAGCCACGAGCGGCTGCCGCTCGTGATTGATCGCGTACGCTCTCGGCTCCGCGAACTTTCTGACCGACTTGGCGACGGCGACTGGTTGGAGGGCGCGTTCAGCGCCGGCGACCTGATGATGGTGCACGTCCTGCAGAGATTGAAGCCTGCCGGGTTGCTCGACGGGTATCCCAGCCTGGCTGACTACGTGGCCCGCGGTGAGGCCCGGCCTGCCTACAAGCGGGCATTCGCTGCTCAACTGGCAGCGTTTAACGAGGCCACGAATGAAACGACATAGGTGCCTACTTCTCTGGACAGCCTACCGAGCCTTAGCGAAACTCTGCCTCAGGCCAAGAATGTGGGCCGCAAGGTCAGGTGACCGATCATCGACATCGTCAAAGTGAGCGCGGGGAATGGTTCGGGTGTGGCCGGACCGGATCAGACCACTACCGAGAAACGTGCTGACGCGCTTGTCACGATAGATGGTACGCGATGGCAAGACGCCGCTTGCGATCGGCAGAACAGGCAGCCAGCTGGAGCGGTGAAGCTAAGGCTGGTTTTATTCATGAACACTCAGCGGTTGTTAGACCTCATACGGTGAACCCTAAACTTCTCCTGTACACTTGAGCCGCAGATCTAGTCAACTCGACGGGACCCTCAGCTTTTTTCCTAAGATGCCGCCGCGAGTGCGGCGCGTTAACGGTCGCATAGCACGTGGCTCATCGAGGGGCCCAATCGGAGCGGGGCGCGATAAACTTGTGGAGGGAAACATGATCGGGTAGCTCAAAGTCATTTCCTCAGTCGCCGCTCAAGCTGACTGAGACACAAATATTTCAAATGAAAACAGCACCAACAACGTTTCCCGCGACCCAGGGAAAGATGATTCGCTTGCCATTTCAGCATTGGCTCGGCCCGCCATCCAACATGGCGGAGAGCCAGCTCAATCGCAATCGTTCAAGTACTCGTTGAGAAGAGGTTTTCCTTGAGCGTTGCCCCCACGTATTCGCTGCGCGAGATACCTTTGTCCTGCATGATGGGGATCAGGCGTGTCGCCACCTCGGTCAGATAATCATAGTCCTGCAGCATGCCGCGAAAATGGAAGCCATCTGCGCCAGTCTCGTCGGCTATCTCATCTATCGTGTCGGCGACCTGTTCATAGCTTCCGCAGATTTCATGGGTTTCCTGCAAGGCTTCATGCAAAGCGAACTGACGCAAGGTCACCGCCTCACCCATGCCCTGCATCTGCTGGAGCTTGCCGATGATGGCCTGCACCGGCAGGTCGGGCGAAATGGGCTTGTCGAGATCGAAATGTGACATGTCGTGGCCAAGCGTCAGCGACACATAGGCGAGGCCTCGCTCCAGGTTGGCGCGTTCGTGGTGCAGGCGCCGCTTCTCGCGTGCGATGCCTTCTGTCTCGCCAATGATCGGCTTGATGGCAAAGAAGATCTTCATGGACTTTGGGTCACGGCCCGCCGCAACGAGCTGTTCGCGAATCCGCACGACATACTTACGCATGTCCGCCACGTTGTTCTTGTGCGCGATGACCACGTCGCCCTGCTCAACAGCAAAACGTTGCCCACGCGGTGATGTGCCCGCGACGATCACCAAGGGTTCTTTTTGCGGTGACGAGGTTACGTTCAACGGGCCCCGGCACTTGTAGAACGCGCCGGCATGATCGACCGGGTGCACCTTGGCGGGATCGGCAAAGATACCTTCCCTGCGGTTCTCGACGATCGCGTCGGGTTGCCAGCTGTTCCAAAGCTTTCGCACGAGATCCATATATTCGTCCGCCATATCGTAGCGGCGATCATGTTCGATCAGCTGGTCCTCACCGAAATTGCGGGCTGCGTCGTCACTGGCGCCGGTCACGACATTCCAGCCGATGCGTCCGCCGCTCAGGTGATCAATGGTCCCCAACAGACGCGCGAGAAGATAGGGCGGATAGAAGGTCGTCGACAGGGTCGCCGCCAGGCCGATCCTTGATGTCACCGCTGCCATCATCGCCATGGTCGGCACAGGATCGTGGCTGATCATGAAGCCGTTCTTGACGTACCAATCGGTGCTGTTGCCATAGGTCGTCGGAACCGCGACTGAATCGGCAAAGAGAATCATGTCGAACTTGGCGCGTTCACACATCCGCGCCACATCGAGATAGAGATCCGGCTTGCGCCAGTCATAGATCGCACCCGAGGGCCTGTTCCAGTTGTTCGGGCTGTTGGGGCCAAACCAGGCAAGATGGACCTTCATGGCGCTGATCCTTCATTCGAGCGATTGTAGAAGGCGCAGAAGCAGGTTGCCGCGCGGGCGAATGCTATCCACCTCGATGTATTCGTGATGGGTATGCAGGCCCGCCCCACAGGGACCGAGGCCGTCGAGAACTGGGACGTAGGCAACACAGAACTGCCCGTCCGAACCACCCGATCCCTCGCCGTCCGGCAGATCCTCAAGCGTGAAGCCGAGGTCGGCCGCGAGACGGGCTGCCTTGTTGAACAGCACGCTGATGTCCTGACGATCCATCTTGCGGTAGGGCGCGCGGTTAAGGCCGCCGGTCACCCGCACCGTGGTATCGGGGAATTGCGGCTTGAGGGACAGGATGCGCTCCGTCATTTCGCGGGCGGTGTCGTCGCTCGGGACGCGCAGGTCAATCGAGGCGCTGGCGAATTCCGGCACCACGTTTCCGGCGGTTCCGCCTTCGATCTGCCCGACATTGACGGTGATGCCGCGCGTGTACTCCGTCATCGCCTCCAGGGCGAGCACCTGCGCCGCGAGTTCGCGGATGGCGCTGCGGCCGTTGGCGTGGGCGTTGCCGGAGTGCGAGGGGCGACCTTTAACTTCGATGCGAAAACGACCGACGCCCTTGCGGGCGGTGACGATCTTTCCGCCGTCACGCGCCGGCTCCAGAACCAGGGCATAGCGGGATTGCCGCGCCAGATCTTCGATCAGGGCCCGCGATGTCTCGCTGCCGACCTCCTCATCGGACACATAGATGATCGTGATCGGAAGAGGCGTCCGGCGTTCGGCCTCGATCAGCCGTCGCAGCGCCATGAGCGCCATGTAGCCGCCGGATTTCATGTCCTGGATGCCGGGGCCGAAGGCACGCCCCTCGACTTCGCGGATGGGATTGACGGCGAGACTGCCGATAGGGTGGACCGTATCGAGGTGGCAGACAAGGAGGATGCCGGGACTGTCCGGATCGCCCCAGGGCGCGCGCGCCACGAGGTGGTCGCCGCGACCGCCCTTTCCCGGATAGCGGATCGTCGGCACGCCGATGGCCGTGAAATCGGCCGCGGCCTTGTCGACCATGCGATTGACCGCTTCCGCGCTAGACGTGGGGCTCTCGATGGCGACCCATGCGTTGAGGCCGGTCATGAAATCTTCCACCGGGCCGAAATCCACGAAGGGATATGCGACATCCATTGCCTATTCCTCGCTTTATCAGGCCGTTGTTACGAGCGATGTCAGGCCACGCTCGACGACATCGGGGGCAAAATGGCACGCTGCCTTATGGTTCGCCGCAAGGTTCACCATCGGTGGCGGCGTCGTCCGGCAGAGATCTCGCGCCATCGGACAGCGCGTATGAAAACGGCAGCCCGTGGCGGCTTTGTCCGCCGTCAGCGCATCGCCTTTGAGCGCGATACGCTTGCGCTGCTGGCCGCCGTGGTGCTCGGGCACCGCCGCGATCAGGAGCCGCGTATAGGGGTGACCGGCGGCCTGCACCAGCGCCTCCGTGGGCCCCTCCTCGACAAGGGCCCCGAGATACATGACGGCGATCCTGTCGGACATGTAGCGGGCGACGGCCAGATCGTGCGTGATGTAGAGATAGGACACCTTGAGCCGCTGCTGCAGTGCCAGCATGAGGTTCATGACCCCAGAGCGCACGGAAACATCGAGCATGCTCACCGGCTCGTCCGCAACCACGATGCGGGGTTCCAGGATAAGCGCGCGGGCGATGGCGACGCGCTGGAGCTGCCCGCCTGACAGATCGGCCGGATAGCGATCGGCAAAGGCCTCGGCAGGCCGCAGTTCCACGGCGGACAGCATCTCCAGGACACGGGCCTGACGCACGCGCGCCGGAAGATGGTTGTGCAGGTCGAGAGGTTCCCTCAGCGACTGCCCGATCGTGAAGCGGGGATCGAGCGCCTCATAGGGGTTCTGGAAGATCATCTGGACATCGCGGCGGTAGCGTTTCAGCGCAGGCCCCGTGATGTCAGTGACGTCCTTTCCATCGTAAACGACGGCGCCGTGTGTCGGCCGCTCCTGCAAGGTCACGATCCGCCCAGTCGTGGTCTTGCCGGAACCGCTTTCGCCGACCACGGCAATGGTTTCGCCCTCGCCAAGCCGCAGGCTGACATGATCGACGGCAAGCACACGGTCGGTCTGCCGGCCGGTGAGGAGCGACATCAGCCCCGCGTTGCCGTCGTAGATCATCTGCAGATCGACGAGTTCCAGCAGAGGCGATATCATCGCACGGACTCCCTGCGTGGTTCATGCGCGAACTGGCCGGCGTAATGGCATTCGGCGCGGTGCTTCGCGTCCAGGCGGATATCGGGCGGCGTCTCGGTCCGACAGATTTCGCCGGCGTGGATACATCGTGGAGCGAAACGGCAGCCCTTGCCGTTGGCGGGGCGCTGCGATCCATCGCCGGGCAGGCTCGTCAACGGGCGCTTGGGGCCGGCGAGACTGGGCAGGGATTCGATCAGCGCACGGGTGTAGGGATGCGCCGGGTTCTGGAAGATGACCTCTGTCGGCGCCAGCTCGACGATCCGGCCCGCATACATGACCGCGACCGTGTCGCATGTCTCGGCAACGGCGCCCATGTCGTGCGAGACGAGGATGAGCGACAGATTCATGCGGCGGCGCAGACGGTCGATCTCGGCGAGGATCTGGTCTTGAATGATCATGTCGAGCGCGGTGGTGGGCTCGTCGGCGATCACCAGATCCGGCTCGTGGATCAGGCTGAGCGCGATCATGGCGCGTTGACGCATCCCACCCGACAGCTCATGGGGATAGGCATCCATGCGCTTGCGAGGAATGCCGATCAGGTCGAAGACCTCGGCGATGCGCCGGTCGGCCTCCGCCCGGGTTGCGCCAGGTCGATGCAGCAGGAATGCGTCGCGCATCTGCTTGCGGACTGTCGTGACCGGATTGAGCGCGTTCATCGCGCTCTGGAAGATGGTCGCGAGGCGCACCCAGCGTAGCGCCTGGATGCGCGCGCGGCCGCGTTCGCCGACCGGATGCCCCTGGGCCAGAATGGCGCGCCCATCGAAGCGCACCGTTCCATCAATGATCTGGGCGTTGTTCGGGAGGGTCTGCAGCAGTGCACTGCCGAGGCTGCTCTTGCCACAGCCGCTTTCCCCGACGATGCCGAGGCTGCCGCCGCGTGGCAGATCGAAGGATACGCCATCGACGGCGATCGTCCGTTCGCCATTGGCGTGATAGGCCATGCGCAGATCCCGCACCGTGAGGATGACCGGGCCGCCGGATGGCTCGTCATCCGCCGGCGGTGCGGCGAGCCGCCGTTTTGCCGGCGAGCCGCCGCGCGAGCGCAATTGCGGATTCATTGCGTAGTTGAGGCCGTCGCCCAACAGGTTGAGGCTCGCGACCAGGATCAGCATGGCCGCGCCCGGCGCGATCGACATCCAAGGCGCGAGCCGCAACTGGCGCTGTCCTTCGAAGATCATGCGCCCCCAACTGACGGTGTTCTGATCGCCGAGGCCGAGAAAGCTCAATCCCGCCTCGGTGAGAATGGCGAGACCCATGAGAAGGGTCGCGTCGGTCACCAGGGGTGCAAGTCCGTTTGGAATGACATGCCGGAACAGCACCTGCATGTTGGATGCGCCCGCCGCCAGCGCCGCTTGCACATAGACCCGGGATTTTACGGAGAGCACCTGCGACCGGATGATGCGCGCCGAGCGGGGCCATGTAGTGAGCGCGATCGCAACCATCGTCAGGACAAGGTTGGACCCGAACAGGGCAACGATCAGCAGGATCAGGAAGAACGTCGGTATCAGCAGGAAGACGTCGAAGACGCGGCTCAGCAGCGCATCGACCCAGCCGCCGTAATAGCCGGCAAGCGAGCCGACGATGATGCCGAGCAATACGGACAGGGCCGCCGACCCGATCGCCACCACCAGGGCGACCCGTGTTCCCCAAATGACGCGGGAGAATAGATCGCGGCCATAATTGTCGGTTCCGAACCAGTGCTCGGCGCTTGGCGGGAGATAAGGCTTGCCGCTCATCGCGTTCGGATCGGGTAGACCGAGAAAAGGTGTCACCAAAGCAAGCCCGACCGCCGCGACGACGATGCTCAGGCTGATCGCACTCGCCGGGCTCGACATCAGGTTGCGGAGGAAGCGAAGGGACTGAGCCATGCTACAGCTTCACCCGCGGGTCGAGAGCCGCATACAGAACGTCCGTCACGAGCGATGCGATCATCACCGTGAAGGACATGATGATGAAGGCTCCCATGATGATGGGCGTGTCCCGGGCGAGGATCGCCTCGTAAATCAGGCGCCCGAGCCCGGGCCAGGAGAAGACGGTCTCCGTCAGCACGGCACCGGTGAGCAGCACACCGATCTCCAGGCCGAGCACCGTGATGATCGGCAGCAAGGCATTGCGCAGGCCAAATTTCATCAGGATCTGGGGCTCGCTGAAGCCGATTGCGCGCCCCGTCGTCACATAGCTCTCGGCGAGCACGTCCGCGACAGACGCGCGCGCGAGGCGCACATATTGCCCGAGCCAGACTGTGGCAAGCGCCAGCACCGGCAGCACCATATGCCAGAGGATGTCCATGACCCGGCCGATGCCCTCGCGCGGCCCGCCCACGGTGACCATTCCCGTCGAGGGAAACCAGCGCAGCTTCACCGCGAACAGCAGGATCAGCATAAGGCCCAGCCAGAAGACCGGGATGCTGAAGAGGGAAATGGAGAGGCTCGTGACGCTGGTATCGAGGGCGGATCCCGGGCGTCGCGCAACAAAGGCGCCGATTGCCGTGCCGAGGATGGCGGCAAGCACCAGGCTCGTCCCCGCGAGCAGAAGGGTCGCGGGAACCCGCTCCAGGATGACATCGAGAACGGGCTCACGCGTGCGATAGGACAGGCCGAGGTCACCGGAGGCAATCTGCATCAGATAATTCAGCAGTTGCTGAGGCAGCGGCAGGTCGAGGCCATAGCGCTCGCGCACCGCCGCCATATATTCCGGGTTTGCATCTTCGCCCGCGAGGATGATCGAGACGTCGCCGGGAGCGAGATGGATCAGCGCAAAGTTGATAATGATGATGACGAAAGCAACAGGCAACACCTGCGCCAGACGAAATAGAATATATCGTTGCAGTCGCATTCGTCACCCCTCATTTACTTGACCGGAGGCGTAACGCCATAATATCCGAACCACGTTACAGACTTGTCATAGCCTGAATCCTGCAGCGGAAAACCAGACCAGCCCTTGCGCACGAGGCTCGTCTTCTGCTCATTGAAGAGGTTGATGTAAGGCACATCCCGCACGAGCATGGCCTGCATCTGCGCGTAGTATTTCTTGCGCTCAGCCTTGTCGGAGATCGCGGCCGCCTTCGCGCCGAGCGCGTCAAACTCCGGATTGCTATAGCCCATGAAATTGCGGGGACCACCCGTGCCGAAATGCTCACGATAGGCATCCGGATCCGGTCCATAGCGGGTGAAATAGCAGCTGATGTCGAAGTTCTTTTCCTGCATGCGCCGGAACCAAGTCGCCTGATCGAAGGCCTCGAGCTTGGCGTCTATGCCGACCTCTCGCAATTGTTGGACAAGCACCTCATTGATCGCGCGACAATCGGAATAGGACGGTCCGGTCACGGAGACGGAAAACCGCCATTTGCCGTCTTTGCGCGGCAAGCCCGCCTCGTCGAGCAGAGCCTCCGCCTTGGCCTTGTCGAAGGCCGGAAAACTGACGTCCGTGTTGATCCAATCAACCTGTGTGTCGACATTGGCGTGGAAGGCCGGCTTCCAGAAGCCGTTGAACCCTAGCCGGCTGATCGCGTCCCGATCGATGGCATAGGAAATCGCCTGACGGACCTTGAGATCCGAAAGGGGGGCCCGCGCCAGGTTGAGCTGGATATCGCGGCTGTAGTGGGATGGCGTGAAGACCACTTCGAGGCTCGGGTCGGCCTGCAAGGCCGGAACCTCGGCAAGGGGTGGCGCATAGTCATAAGGCAGATGCGGGAACTGTTCCGCGTCGAATTCCGCGCGGGCCACATTTGCATCAGCGATAGGCCTGAAGATAAGACGATCGATCTTCGGCTTGCCGCGGAAGTAATCGGAATTGGCTACGAGTTCGACGGCACTTCCCTTGTCCCATCGCACAAACTTGAAGGGACCGCTGCCAACGGGCTTGTTGACGTAAGGGCCCGTATCGAAACCTTCCTCCTTCTCCCAGAGATGCTTTGGATAGATCTTGCCCGTCCAGCCCGCCGCCTGCGCCATCATCGGCACGAAGGCCGCGTTCGGGGCCTTCAGCTTGATGACGACCGTATTCGCATCCGGCGTCTCGATGGCCTCCACGTCCCTTAGAAAGGCCGCATAGGGATATTTCTTCGCAATCATGCGGTCGTAAGTAAACTTGACGTCTTCCGAGGTCAGTGTCTTGCCATCATGCCATTTGATGTTGGGATGAAGCTTGAAGGTGTAGACCTTGCCGTCAGGGCTGATCTGCCAGCTGTCGGCGAGATCGCCATAGGCCGGCGTGCCGGCGACCACCCCCCAGTCCATCACCACGAGGTGGCTGTAGATGCTGCTCCCGGGCCCATAGGCGCCGGTGTCGGCAGCCGGGTTCGGGCTCAGCGTTCGCGGGTCGTCGAGTTGAGGCACGACGAGAGTGGTCTCGGCATAGGCGCCGACCGGCCATGCGACTATCATGGCCGAAATAAGCAACTCCCTTATTCTCATTGTGATCCCCTCGATTGCTCCGGATTATTGTTAAGTTAGGCGCGCGGATCGTAGCCGCTGTCACCATCTCCTATAATATAGGCATATTCCCCTGGATGTACCTTCGATATCCTATTTCTTATCATCATGACTTCAGTCTTGTCGAACGGAGCCTTGATTTCATCAAGAATCTCGAATGTATAAGGTGAGACGACGCGGCCGAGGACAGTGCCCTTGGTCAGGCTTTTGCCCATGATATCCAGGCCGCAGACCGGCACGAACGTGCCGCCATGGGAGGGACGCAACGACGTGCCCTTGCGGACCACAATGCGCGCGGCCGAGAGATCGGGTTCACCCTCGACAACTTCGATCACCTTGAGCATGTTGAGAAAATCGCTGTAGGCCTTCTCGAAATAGCCTTGGTCGAGAATGAGCCCACCGCCGCCCGTCTCCACCACGAAACAGGTTTTCCCGAGTTGGTCTCCACAGTTGGAGAGTGTGCCACGCTGCTCGTTGTGCTCCCACAGGACTTCCGCGCCGCTTGCGCGCGCGACGGCATGGATCACTGCGTTGCGTGCCGAAGCGGCGGGATCCACGGTATAATGGTAGTGAATGACAGTGTCAGACCCACCGCCGTGATAATCGAAGATGAAATCGGCCCTCGGCAGTATCTTTTCCGCGATGACCCCGGCAAGGACATCGGTGAACCAGTTCTTGCCGAGCGCTGACCCGGGAAATACGCGGTTGAGATTGTGAAAGTCGATCGGCGTGTTGCGGGTGCCGCTCTCGAAGGAGTGCGGGTTGAGCACGGGCGCGAGCAGGATCGTGCCGGAAAAATCATAACCGTCCCGTATCAGGCGGCTCTTGAGAAGGCGGCAGAACTCCGAACTCCACAATTCCTCTCCATGCGATCCGCAGGCGACCAGCGTCACCGGCCCGCTGCGTTTGCCGGCGACCGCGTGGACGGCAAGGGTCAACTGAAAGCCGCTGGCCATGGTACAGACCGGGATCTCGAACATCGCGGCAGAGCTTGCCGGCACCTCAGTCCCATCCCATTCAAAACTCATGTCAATCCCTCATCCTGTTTGGCGCGACCTCAGTCCGCGCGTCCGTAATCGCGCGCGGCTCGCTCTGGCGTCACATAGCCCGCCTCAATGTCCTCCAGGAGCTTGGCGGGATCTCGCGTCCGGGGATCGCCGTATCCCCCACCACCCGGAAGACTTATGACGTAGACATCGCCGGGACCGAGTTGCAGCGGCTCGATCGGCACGGCACGACCGTTAACCGAGAAGGTGCCCGCAGCGCCCGGATAACCACCGAGAACACCCGGTGGGGGAAAGCGAACCTTGTCGGGACGCAGCGAGGCGACGATCGGCCTGTCGCCAACGACGCGCATGGCGATCTCCTGGCCAAGCCCGCCGCGTTGGCGGCCGGCTCCGCCGCTGTCGGCGACAAGCTGCTTGCGCTCAATCAGGATAGGCGCCTGATTTTCAGTGATCTCGACCGGCGTGACCGTCCCGTTATAGGGGAAGGCAACCGTCGGCAGACCGTCAGTGGTCGCGGTCGCGCCCTTGCCGCCATTGGGCAGGATGTGGACGTTGAAGGTCGATCCGTCTTCCGGACTGGTCCCATGCAGGGTCATGGCCCAGAACGAGCCGCTTCCGGCCTGGATGCGATCGCCTATGGCTGAAGACAGGGCGCCATAGATCGCGACATGAATATGAAAGCTGGATTTGGAGCGCGACTTCACCGCCGCTGGAATCCGTGTGTTGAAGGCGGATCCCTCCGGCGCCGACATGGTGATCGGGCGGAATAGTCCCTCATTGTTCGGCAGATCCGGCGTCAGTGAACATTTGATGGGATAGTAGGTATCGGCGAAGGTAATATTGGTCACACAATTGATTGATGCGTCACTGAATTGCGGCGACGAACCGGTATAATCGACGTGGATGGCATCACCGCTCTTCTCGACTGTTACTTCTATGTGCAACGGCGATCGGTAGCCGTCCGCCTCCAGACCGTAGGCCCAGGTGCCGTCCGGAAGGGCGCTGATGGCGCGCCGCATCGCCTGCTCGGAGCGGTCGAGAATTTCGTCAGCGAGGCGATGAAAGCCCGCGCCACCGCCATAATCCTGCATGAACTCCGCCAGACGCTCGGCGCCAAGCTTTTCCGCGCCCACCATTGCCTTGATGTCGCCGATGACGAGGTCGGGGACGCGCACATTCGCGGCGATGAGGCGGAAGAGCTGCTTGTTCTCCTCGCCAGCCTCGTAGAGCTTGCTCGGCGGGATGCGCAACCCCTCTTCATAGAGGTCGCGTGCGTCGAAGAAATCGAGCCGGCCGCCGATATCCGCCACATGGGCCACCGCGCCGACGATCGCGACCATCTCACCCTGCGCGAAAACCGGCATGACGACACAGACATCCGGCAAATGACCGGCCCCGAGCCAGGGGTCGTTGGTGACGAGCACGTCGCCCGGCACCAGCGTCTCGGCGGGGAAGGCTGCAAGCAGGTGCTTCGTCGTCGCCGGCAGCGTGACGGTAAAGGCCGGGGAACTCAGCTGCGACTGGGCAATGCTGCGCCCATATTTGTCGAGCATGATCACAGCGAAGTCGCGGCTTTCACCCACGATCGTCGAGAACGAGGTACGGACGAGATTGATGTCGACCTCGTCCATGATAGAGATCAGCCGGTTCCATTGAATTTCAAGCGAGATCCCGTCAAGTCCGTTGGACATCGACCAACTCCCTTTCACGCGCGGCTTCGGAATTGGCGAGATCCAGGAAGACACTGCCGAAGGGATCGATGCGGACGGTGGCGGACGGTCCGGCGACGACGGTGCATTCCCGCTCCTCGATGATGGCCGGGCCTTGAATTTCCATGCCGCTCCTCAGGCGATAGCGATCATAGACCGGTGTTTCGACGAAGGCGCCGAGTTCCGGAAAATAGGCGCGGCGGTGCCCCTTCAACGCTCTCCCGGCCTCTGTTCCCGCTGTCTCGCCGGCGCTCGGCAGGGGCACGGCGGGCGGCGGCGCACCGACCATGGTCCGGCAGGTAATCAATTCAACAGGCAGGTTGAAATGGGCGTGCCCATATTTCTCCTGATGCGCAACGTAGAAGAGCTGCGCGATCTCATCAACCGATCCGCGTTCATAGACGGCGCGCGGCAGGGTTACGGTGACCTCATGGCCCTGCCCCTTGTGGCGCAGATCCATGCGATGTGTCACTTCGACACCGGGTGAGTTGGGAGCAACGCCGGCCTCCGCGAGGACCGCCAGCCCCTCTGCCGCCATCCCCTCGAAGACTGCCCTCAGGTCCTCCCAAGCCACCTTGTCGAGCCGGGCGACGTAAGAGCGGGCGTAATCAAAGGAAATGGCCGCCGTGACGAGACCCATCGCCGATGTGGCACCAGCCCCGGACGGTATGATGACACCGCGCATCTGGAGCGCTCGCGCCAATTCATAGGCATGAGCCGGGCCCGCGCCGCCAAAGGCGAAGAGATAGAACTTACGCGGGTCCTCGCCGCGTTCGGCGATATGCACCTTCATGGCCGCGAGCATGTTCTGATTGACGACCTCGAACAGACCGGAGGCTGCCGCCTCAGCCGCAAGGCCGAGCGGCGCACCGATATGCTCGGCCAAGGCCGATTGGGCCGCCCCCAGGTCAAGTTTCATAGTCCCGCCGAGGAAGTAGTTCGCGTCGAGATAGCCAAGCGCGAGATTGGCATCTGTCACGGTGGGCTTGGTGCCCCCGCGCCCATAGCTCGCGGGACCCGGCATGGCTCCGGAGCTGTGGGGCCCAACCTTGAGCAGGCCGAGTTGATCGATATGCGCGATACTGCCGCCGCCCGCGCCGATTTCGATCAGCTCCACCATGGGGATCTTGACCGGCAGGCCACTGCCCTTCTTGAAACGCGCCACCCGTCCGACCTCGAACAGGTTCGACTTCGCGGCCTCATAATTCTTGACGACGGCGATCTTCGCTGTCGTCCCCCCCATGTCGAAGGTCACCATGCTGTCGATGCCCATCTGACGCCCGTAGTAAATGGCCGCCAACACGCCGGCGGTCGGGCCTGACTCGAGCATGCGGATGGGGAAATCCTTGGCGGTCTGCGCCCCGGCGATGCCGCCGGAGGAGATCATCAGATAGAGGCGCCTGCGATAATCCATCGTGGCGAGGCGCCCCTCGATCTTGTCGAGATAGGCGCGGGTGATCGGTTGCACGTAAGCATTCGCCGCCGTCGTGCTCATGCGTTCATATTCGCGGATCTCCGGCGCGACCGCGCTTGACAGGCAGATGCTGATGCCAGGCAGTTCCTCCCTCAGGATGGCTGCCGCACGCTGCTCATGAACCGGATTACGGAAGGAATGCAGGAAGGCGATGGCCAGCGCCTCCACCCTTTCCGCCCTGAGCGTCTGCGCGACGGTGCGCAGCGCATCCTCGTCGAGAGGGGTGAGGACCGTGCCATTCTTGTCGAGACGTTCCGTCACCTCAAGGCGAAGCGCGCGTGGCACCAACAGCGTGGGCTTTTCCAGGAAGAGATCGTAGATGTCATAGCGAACCTCAGTGCCCATCTCGAGCACGTCGCGGAAGCCTCGGGTGGTCAACAATGCGGTGCGGGCACCCTTGCGCTCGATCAAAGCATTGGTGATCAGCGTCGTCGCATGGATGGCGATTTCGATATCGGGGCCCGCGACGCCCGCGGCCTCGAACAAGGGGGTGAGGCCATCCATGACGCCGCGCGATGGATCATCCGGCGTTGTCAGGCATTTATTCAAATGCGTCGTGCCGGATTGTCTGTCCAAAAGGACGAAATCGGTGAATGTCCCACCGATATCGAAACCGAGGCGAAAACGCGGTTCGCTCACGTCTGGTCCTCCGAGAGATGAAATTTGTAGAGTGTGGCAGCGGCGTCGGGGCTCACGTAGCCCGCCGCAAGATCGTCGATGATTGCCGGCCGGGGACGCTCGCCAGCCGGGCCGTATCCTCCCCCACCGGGAAGCCTGAGCTCCACGATATCGCCCTTGGCCAGCGTCATCGGCGCGTTTGGCGCCGTGTTGCCATTGAGAAGAAGGGCCCCGAGCGCGCCCGGTTCGCCACCGGCCAACCCCTGCGGAGGGAAACGCAACTTGTCGGCCCTTACAAATATCTGCAGGGCACGGTCATCAAGTGGCGAGAAGGTGAGGCGCTGCCCCAGGCCACCGCGATACCGGCCGGGGCCGCCGCTATCCGTCAGAAGCTCCCGGCAGCCCACGATGACGGGCGCATTGTTTTCCATGATTTCAACGGGCGTGATCGTGCCGTTATAGGGAAAAGCGATGGTAGGCAGGCCATCCCGTGCCGCCACCGCGCCCTTTCCGCCGTTCGGCAACATATGCGCGCGAAAGCTCTCCCCGTCGGGGTGTTCACCGCTGATCACCAGCGTCCAGAACGAGCCGCTCGCTGCCTGCGCCTGCTCGCCCAGAATAGGCGCCAGCGCGGCATAGAGGAGCGCGGAAATGTGAAAGCTGGTCTTCGAGCGAGCCCGCACGGCGCGCGGAAAACGCGCGTTGAGAACGGAGCCCAGCGGCGCGCGCACCGTCAGAAATTCGGTCAGCCCTTCGTTATTGGGCAGATCCGGCAGCAGACTGCATTTGAAGGGATAATATGTATCGGCAAAGGTGACATTAGCCGAGGCATTGATCGAACAATCGAACTGTTCCGGCGAACTTCCCGCGAAGTCCACATCCACCTTGCCACCTGCGATCGTCACCGTCGCGGCGAGGGTGACCGGTCTGACATGCCCGTCCGCCTGCAGGCTTGCCGTGTAGACGCCTTCCGGCAGGCGTGCCACGGCGCGCGACATCGCCGCGCGCGACCGCGAGAGGATCTCGCTGCCCAGACCCTCAAGATCACGAAGGTCATAGTCGTCAAGAAATTCGGTGAGACGCTTCGCGCCGAGCGCCAATGCGCCGCATAGCGCGCTCAGATCGCCGATCATCAGGCGGGGCGCGCGGGAATTCGCGGCGATGATGTCCATCAGCAACTGGACGGGCTCGCCCTCTCGCATGAGGAACGTGGGCGGAATCCTCAGCCCCTCCTCAAACAGATCCTTGTCGTCCAGGTAGTCGCTGCGGCCGCCAACGTCCGAGAGATGGGCTACACAACCAACGATCGCCGCGATCGCGCCGCCATGGAAGACCGGCATGCAAACCGCGAAATCCGGTAAATGCCCGGAGCCAAGCCATGGGTCATTCGTGACGAGAACGTCGCCCGGCTTCAGCGTCTCCGGTGGATGGGCCTGCAACAGATGCTTGGCTGTGATCGGCAGCGTGATCGTGAAGGCCGGCGTCGACAGCTGCGATTGAGCCAGCGAACGGCCTTGCCCGTCCATCATCACAACCCCGAAGTCGCGGCTCTCGCCGACGATCGTCGAGAAAGAGGTGCGGGCGACGGCTGCATCCACCTCATCCATGATGGTAACGAGCCGGGCCCAGCGGATTTCCAGATCAACGGAATGGATGAGTGGCGGGCTATTGCCTGTCATCATTCTGCCGCCGCGGACATGGGAGGTTGTGGGCTGTGGCCATAGACGTTGGTGGCCGCATCGAGGCTTATCTTACCCTCCGCCAAATCCCCCTGGACGGCGGCGCTGGCGCGCTTCCGCGGGTCACCAAATCCGCCGCCGCCCGGCAGGTCGAGAGTCACGACCTGCGTCGGCTGCAACTCGAAGGGTTCGAGCGGCATCACCTCGCCGTCGCGCGTCAGGGCACCTGCTGCCCCTGGATGCCCGCCAGAGAGCCCCGGCGCGGGAAAGCGGATCTTGTCCGGACGGATCGTCATCCGCACGGAGCGGCCGAGCGTGGTAAGTCGGATGGTCTGCCCGAGCCCACCGCGAAATTCCCCCGGTCCTCCGGAATCGGTTCGCAGTGATCGCTCGAGCACGACGATAGGCGCGATGTTTTCGATGATCTCTGCCGGCGTGATGGTCCCATTTCCAGGAAAGGCGATGGTCGGCTGCCCATCTGCGCCATTGACGGCTCCACGGCCGCCGTTCGGCAGGACATGCATCGCGAAATTAGAGCCATCATCGTTGGATCCGAAGCACTTGACGGACCAGAACGAGCCACTGCCCGCCTGCACCCCATGCGGCAGAGCCTCCGCCAGCGCGCCATAAATCGCGTTGTGAATATGATAGCTCGTCTTCGAACGAGCCTTCACCGGCGCCGGAAAGCTCGCATTGAGGATGGAACCGGCTTCCGCGCGGGTCGCGATGGGCCGGAACAAGCCCTCGTTATTGGGAATATCCGGCAGAAGCGCGCATTTAAAAGCATACAGAGAATGCGCATGGGTGACATTCATCACGCTGTTGATCGATGCGTCGTGACGCTGGAGGCTCGAGCCGGCAAAATCGCAGACCACCGTGTCACCCGAGACTTCGATGCTGACCGCGATATGTGTCGGGATCTTGTAGCCATCGCAGTCCGTCGCTCCCTTATAGGTGCCGTCGGGTATGGCACGGATCGCGCTCCGCATGGCTGCTTCAGAACGCTTCAGGATCTCCTCGGCCGCAGCGTCGAGGCCCGCCTCACCATAGTCCTTGATAAACTCGGTGAGCCGCGCGCCACCGAGGTGAGCTGCTCCGACTATAGCATCAACGTCCCCCAGGACCTGCGTCGGATAGCGAATATTGGCTCTGAGAATGTCGAACAGCTGCCGATTGGGCTTGCCCTCAACATAAAGCTTGCTTGGCGGGATGCGAAGTCCCTCCTCGAAGACGTCGCGCGCGTCGAATTCATCGAGGCGTCCGCCGATGTCCGAGATATGCGCGGCGGTCGCGATATAGCCGATGATTTCATCATCCCCAAACAGCGGGACGATAATATAGAAATCCGGAAGATGCCCGTGGCATATCCACGGATCATTCGTGATCAGAACATCGCCGCGTCGCAGCGTTTCCGGTGGGAAGTCCTGGAGCAACCGACGGGTCGCGCTGGGTAGCGAACATGTAAATGCGGGCGACGACAATTGCGACTGGGCAATGGATCGCGCATGCTTGTCCAGAAGAATAACCGCGAAATCGCGCGTTTCACCAACAATCGTGGAAAAGGATGTTCGCACCAGCGCGATATCGACCTCATCCATAATGGATATCAATCGACTCCACTGAATCCACAACGTCACGCCATCTGGAATTGATTTTGATTGTTTCATGGTGCCCCGAACAAAAGGGTGCCCCTTGCATGATCTATGCATGGACATCAGCTTGGTCTGCACGGCTGTTCGTTTGTAATGATTTTAGATCGGGCGCGAGGGAACGCAACGTGAAATTCGCATCAATTTTCCCACATAGTGGAAACCTCTTGCGACTTCAGAAAGCCTCGCGCATGCTGCGTTTCATAAAGTCAGCGCCAACGGAGCGATGACAATGACCAGAACGGGAACCGCGGCGCTCGAAAGAGGGCTGAATTTGCTGCTTGAGGTGGCCCAGTCGGATATCGGCGGCGCGACATTGACCGCGCTCGTCAAGCGATCCGGGCTGTCGCGATCAACCGTGTTTCGCCTTCTCGACTGTTTGGTCCGGGAAGGGCTTTTGCACAAGGATATCTCACGGACCTACCATTTGGGGTCAAAGATCTATGATCTCGGGTTGCTTGCATCCCATAGGTTCGATCTCAGCGGTTACAGTTTCGCCGTCCTGAGACAACTTGCGGAGACGCTCGGCGATACAATTTTTCTCAACCGTCGCAGCGGTCTCGATATGGTCTGCATAGAGCGGATCGAAGGACCGAATTCGCGGCAACCACTCACCATGTCCGTCGGCACCCGCCGTGCGATCGGGCTCGGCGCAGGCGGGCTCGCGCTCCTGTCGGCCCTCGATGCCAAGGAAGCGGAGGCGGTGCTCAAGGCCAATCACGCGCGTTATCTGGCCTACTACGGAACGAGTCTGACGGCGAAGCTCAAGCATCGCGTCGAAATCGCCCGGCGTCTGGGGTATGCTGTCAATGATGGCTTGAAGACGCGCGGCGTGTCGGGAATAGGCGTCGGCATTACCTCGCCTGATCTCGTGCCGATCCTCTCCCTGAGCGTCGTGGCACCGATGAGCCGCATCAGCCAGCTCGGCGCGGCCGCGATCGCAAAGGAGTTGACGGCCGCTTCCAAAGAAATCGCCTCGAGCCTTATTGATCGCAATGCTCCATCCAAAGAAGACCGCGGTTCAAATGCGAACCCAACTCCTCAATGACCACAATTCTATTCCATCTCAGATTATTATTTGGGGCTATTCCCTTTACCAACCCGACGCGTCACCAATCTTGCCCAGGCGAATTAATGTTGTGACCGCAAAAAGTCGGGGATGACGATGCCCGATCCAGCGGGCGAGATCGAGCGAGTTTCAGGGCCTTCGCAGTAGAGACCGCCTTGACGTTCCAAGTAAGCCTTGTCTTGTTAAACTTCTCGCGGAGTAACCGAGCGCTAGGCCGCTTGCCTGGCAGATTTGGCTAATCGTTTGATCGCAGGTTCCAGCGGACGCTCGCCTTCGCGATAGTCTTCCCAAGCCGTGCTTTTCGCCAACAGTGCGGGGACGGTTCGGAGTGTGAAGCGCTTTGGATCAAGATCAGCTTTGACTTGGTTCCAAGTAAGCGGCATCGAGACGGTTGCGCCCGGCCGCGCGCGCGGCGACAGCGGCGCGACGGCTGTCGCCATACGGTCGTTGCGTAGGTAGTCAAGGAATATCCGACCATGGCGCTGGCTCTTTGCCATCTTGACCAGGTAAAGGTCCGGATTATCCCTCGCCATCTGCGAGCAGACGTCGTGCGCGAAACCTTTGGCTTCTGGCCAAGTGAGCTTGCTGCGCTTCGAGACCGCCAACGGCACCACGACATGCAGCCCCTTTCCCCCTGTTGTCTTGCAGAAACTAACGAGACCGAGATCGTCCAGACGCGCACGCATTTCCTTTGCAGCCTTCACGACCGCCGGGAACGGGACATCAGGACCGGGGTCGAGATCAAAGACGAGCCGCCCGGGCACCTCTGGACGATCTGGCTCGCAGTTCCAGGGGTGTAGCTCAAGCGCGCCGATCTGGGCGACGGCGGCCAGCCCCTCAACGCGGTCGATCTGCAGGTAAGGCTTTCTGTCGCCAAATACGGTCACCAGTTCTAACAGGTTTGATGTGCCCGGCATGGCGTGGCGCTGGAAGAAGCGCTCGCCGCCGATTCCGTCCGGTGCGCGGATGATCGAACAGGGCCGCCCACGGATGTGATCAATCAGCCAGGGCCCGACAGCCTCGTAATATCGGGCTAGGTCCTCCTTCGTCACAGGCGCGCCATCATTGGCGTCGGGCCAGAGCGGCTTGTCCGAATTCGAAATCAACACACCCATGACATCGACCTTGCCACTGCGGCGAGCAGGCTTCGATGGGGATGGCGCGGCAGGCTCCGCCACTCCCGCCTTGGATGGCGAGGCGGGCTTCTCAGCCTCGACTTCCGCCGCCGGCTTGTCTTCCCGCAGCCCTTTGAATGCGGCCTGACGAACAAGCCCGTCGGACGTCCATCCGGCGAACTCGATCTCGGCTACGAGCTCGGGCTTCAACCACACAATGCCGGGCGCCTTCTTTGGGGCGCCAATACCCGTGAATGGCGACCGCGCGGATGCGACTGCCTTGAGTTTTGGCAACAAGTCCTTGACCTTCGCCGCGCTATAACCAGTGCCGACCCGGCCGACATAGACGAAGCGGTCGCCTCGGTTAACGCCAACCAGGAGCGACCGAAACTTGCCGTTCGTCGTGGCGTAGGCACCGATCACGACCTCATGGCCGGCACGGCATTTCGATTTTATCCATGTTTCCGTGCGGCCAGAGGTGTAGGGCGCCTCAATGCGCTTTGAAACAATGCCTTCGAGAGACAGTCGGCAGGCGGAGCGCAGGACCGCCTCGCCACCGCTCTCGAAATGCTCCACGAACCGCAGACGCGCGTCATCTCCAGCGTCCGCCAAGATTCGTTGCAAGCGCGCCTTGCGCTGGGTCAGCGGCCGAGAGCGGAGATCTTCTCCGCCCTCGAACAGCAAGTCGAAGGCGAAATAGACGAGCGCATCGGTGTTGCCCTCAGATAGCGCCGCCTGCAGAATGGCGAAATCCGGAGCGCCGGTCTCGTCAAGGGCGCAGATCTCGCCGTCGATAATCACGTCCGGGAGTTTGTGCGCGGCGCGCGCGATAGCTGGATATCGGCCAGTCCAATCGAGCCCTTTGCGAGTCTTTAGCGTGACCTCGCCGTCTACTACTCGCATCTGAATACGATAGCCGTCGAACTTGATCTCATGGATCCACTCTTTCCCGCCCGGCGGGCGGTCCACGGACTGGCAAAGCTGCGGCGCGATGAAGTCGGGAAGCGGGACGAGGGACGATGCCGGGGATCTATGTTGGCTGGAGCGATCTGATCGGCGTTGGTTGGCCGCCAATCCCTTGCGACTGTCCCAGACTGCATCCGCCTGCACGTCGCCACGTTGCAACATGAAGGGTTTCGGCTTCCGGCCCTTGCCCGCGGCGATGGCTGCCATGGTGCGACCAGAGGCTACGGAGGTCTCATTCTCCTCCAGAACCGCGGCTCCGTTTGCTTCCACAGCAAATTCATCGCGATGCTTGATGAGAAGCCAGTTGGCGCGCTTGCTACGTTCCCGATCGCTCGCCATCCGGACCAGCACGAAGCTACCATGCAGACGCTGCCCCTCCAGGGTAAACTTGAAGTCGCCTTTGGCCAGCGCCTGTTCAGGGCTCATTTTTCCTTCCGGTTGCCAGAAGCCACGGTCCCATAACATGACGGTTCCACCGCCATATTGCCCTTTCGGAATAGTCCCCTCGAAATCACCATAGTCGAGTGGGTGGTCTTCCACTTCAACGGCTAGGCGCTTGTCATGCGGATCAAGCGATGGGCCGCGAGTCACGGCCCATGATTTGAAGACGCCATCGAGTTCGAGACGTAGATCATAATGAAGTCGCGTGGCATCATGCTTCTGTATGACAAACCGCCGATGACTTGAATGCTTGATCGGCCGCTGGCCGGTCGGCTCCTTCGTTTGCTGGAAATCACGCTTGGCCTTGTAGGCGGTCAGCTTATCCTTTGCCATCGGTACCTCGAAGCAAACAACACGCTCATTCCCAACCAGGAAATGCCGAAATGTGAAACCTGTTCCGCATCAAATGGGCTGCACCCTGGAAGCTGCTGCGTGGCGGGCGGCTCGAAAATGTATCAGTTGCCTCCCGGCCTTGTCCCAGGCTTCGGAACTTTGTGCGAGACCAGGACATTTCCATGCGCTGTTGGAGGATATCTTGCGCCTCGATCAGCATCGGCCGATGTGATGCCGGTGGAAGGGCAGTCATCCGGTTATCAGTGGAGAGGCGGGGTACCCTCGCTTGATAGACGCTGCGCACCACCGTCCGCGTACCGGGCATTCGTAGAGGGCGACTTGGAGACATACGATGCTCAAGAAGGACTTGACCGGGTCGGTCAGCGAGATAGCCCTGTACACGAGCCGTGCTGCGTCAAAGCGCGCGCGGAAACATATGGCCACGGTGCGGCAAACACCTGATGACCGCAGGGCCAACTCAAGAGCAAGCGCTTCTTTGCATGACAACACCGAAAGACCTCATCTGATCCCGCTCCTCGTTGCAGGACTGGCTGGCGCGCTTCTCGGCTGGATATTCCGCAGGGCGGTTTGAAACACACCCTTGTCGAGGATGTAAGAATGAGCCCTACCTTGGGCAACGCTCCGTGCACTCCGGTGGTAACGGCGAACAAGCCGAAAAGCACGCGCCCATGAACGACGGCGAGAAGGATCTTCGGCTAGCTTTCAAGCGGATCGAGGGAGAGGTTCCTGAGCGGCTCGCGTCGATAATTCGCTGGCTGCGCCATCCCGCCTCGCGCTGGGTTCGCATTCCGGTCGGACTCCTCTTCGTTGTCGGCGGGGTGTTCTCGTTCCTGCCAATCCTTGGAATTTGGATGCTGCCACTGGGTCTGATGCTTATTGCCGCTGATATCCCGTTACTTCAGAAGCCGATGGCTCGCTTCGCTTTCGCAGCCGTCGCTCTATGGGAGCGACTGCGAGCGTGGTGGCGGAGATAAACCCGCCGGGAATAATATTCTCGCATTGAAATATCTAGGCGATTAGCCGCGCGAGAGGGGCTGTGCTTGGTCAAGAGATCTCGAGACGGACGGTAATTCAACCAGTGCCGAACCATTCGATCGCCGGGCGCGTGATCATGAGCCAGAAGATCAACGCAACTGCACCGAAGGCGGGGAACCCGAAGATAAACCATAGTCTGAAAAGTTGGTGGTAGCGAGGCGGGAGCGACTGGCTCGCCTCTGCCGCGGCCGAGGCGAGGTTGCGCATTTCAATCTGCATCCAGACAACCGGAAGCCAGAACAGGCCGGTAACGATGTAGAGAAGGATTGAAAGTAAGATCCAACCTTCCCAGAGGGAATAGCCGACATGCCAGGCAAGCGCGACGCCGGTAATCGGCTGCGCCACCACCGCTGTCGCTGTGAAGAGGAAATCGGCGATAACGACGATGCGGGCGACAGCTGCCACCGTTGCTGGATTTCCGGTTCGATGCGCGAGCAGCAGGAAGAAGGCGATGCCGGCGCCTGTCCCCAAAAGAACAGCCGCACCGACCACATGCAGATACTTGAGAGCGAAATAAAGCACTATCGCTCCTCCAGAATTGCAAGTGCGACGAGGTGGAGGAGGAAGATCGGCAGTATTTTCATCAGCGGGCCAAGCGGCTCGTTCCAAAGATCCGGACGTAGGATGGTGCCGGCTACCGCGTAGAAGACGCAGATGCTGAGCGCTCCCCATAGCCCCGCGCGGGCCATCCGGCGAAACGCGATGAGTGTGCCGACCGCAATATCAGCCAGGGCGCCCGCGACAACCAAGGGCGACGCCAGAGAGCCGACGATGGTCCCGACAAGAAGCTCCACTCCGCTCTGCCAACCCGTGGTCAGCGATATGATCCCGGTCAGGATCCAGAACAACGGCAATACCGTGAAGATCGCCGGCTTCAGAAAATAGAGCCGGGCAAACCACCGGTCCTGGACCGTGGGAGGGCTCATGGCGAGCGCCGCGCCGAGGCTTCGCGGCTCGATACCGGTGGCAGCTTTCCAGGGTCCCGGATCCCCAGTTGCCCCCCGCGTGATCTCGCGAGCGGCGTTGGTACGCATTGGCGGGCGCCATCCCAGCGCACTCGCACCATCACCAAGGCGGTATAGGCAGCGTGCAACAGAAAGCGGGAGGTTGATCATGCGAGCTGGTTTCCATCCAAACCATCTTCGATACTGCGCGACCACCTCCTCCATAGCGAGAGCATCCGGGCCGGCGAGGTCAAGGGCAATGCGCGTGGGGCGATCGGGCTGGAGGAAATGGACGACTGTTTCAACGACTTCATCGAGCTGAACAACTTGAAGCTGCCCAGTATTCGGCATGAGTGGGAGGATCGGGAGTGCGGCGAGCCCGCGAAACAAGGCGCTTGCACCATAAACGGGTCGTCCGAGCACCACGGATGGTCTCAGAATCACCCAATCCAGATCAAGCTCCATGAGGAGTTCGTCGCCGGAAAGTTTGCTGGCGGAAAATGCCGAAGGCTGCGCCCGATCGACGCCAATCGCGGAAAAATGGATGACCCGCCGTACCCCGGCTCGGTCGCAGGCACGGAACAAAGCGCCAGCCCCCGCCGCATGAACCATCGCCGTGTGATCGTTCGGCGCGTCTTGCAAGACGCCGGCGCAGTTGAGCAATGCATCGACGTGTTCGAGGATATGACTCCATCGGTCCATTCCGGAGGTATCAGCCATATCCACTATAACGGTGGAGTAGGGGGTGTTTAGCCCGTGAGGGATGGCCCTCACAGCGCGCACCACCTCATGCCCTTCAGCAATCAATCGCGAGCAGATTGCAGTTCCGATGAGACCGCCAGCTCCATTCACGAGTACTCTCATTGTCGTCCGCTCGGTTGGCTAGGTCTCCGGTTCATCACAATGCTCGGACCCATGTCGTCATATCTCGACTGTTGCGGTCCTCGTCATGATCGATCCTGACACGGAAGCGTCACCCAAGCGCCTCGACGAACCGACGCCTGCCAGACCGGGGGAAAGGATGTATCCGGCATCCGTCGAGAACCCGATGACAAGGGATAGGTGAGAGGCAGGCGAGCTAGAGCAACTTGTCCAGCGTGATGGGAAAATGACGCACCCGCCTGCCCGTCGCGTGAAAAATGGCATTGGAAACCGCGGCTGCGGTGCCAACGATGCCGATTTCGCCAAGGCCCTTGACGCCGAGCGGCGAGACCTCTTCGTCTCTTTCCTCGACGAAGATGACGTCGATGTGCTCGACATCCGCATGTGCCGGGATGTGGTACTCGGCGAGGTTGTGATTCATCGGTCGGCCGAAGCGATGATCCATCAGCGTTTCCTCGTGCAGCGCCATCCCGAGCCCCATCACGACGCCACCGAGAATTTGGCTGCGCGCCGTCTTCGGGTTGAGGATACGACCGGCAGCGACCGCGACCACCACGCGAGTGACACGGACTACGCCTAGTTGGTCGTCCACCTTCACCTCGGCGAAGACAGCGCTGTGCGTGCCGCGCGCTTTCGTCATCTGCCCGACCATTCCGCGGATACCAGGCGATGCGGTCTCATCTGCCTCCAGAGACGGCAGATTGGCGCGGGTCATGATCTCAGCGATCGGCATGGAGAGGGCATCGTGATCGCGAACTATCATGCGCCTGCCGGTCAAGCTCACGTCGTCAAAATCAAGGCCGGCAAAAGGCGAGGTGTCGAGTGCTCTCGCGGCTTCGAACAACTTGCGCCCGACCGTCTTGCAAGCGAGATTCACAGCGGCACCGGCCGAAGCGGCCATCCAAGATCCGCCTTCGACGGGAGAAGCTGGGAGGTCGCTATCGCCGATCTTAACGGTTACATCGTCGAGGTTCACCCCGAGCGCGTCGGATGCGATCTGGGCCAGAATCGTATAGGTACCCGTCCCGATGTCGGAAGCGGCAGTGGCAACCTCAAGGTTGCCGTTAGCAGAAAGTCGGGCTCGCGCGGAGGTCTTCATGAACTGCGCGTCCCACGTCCCGGTCGCCATGCCCCAACCGGTGAGTTCGTGTCCATCCTGCATGCTGCGAGGTTCGATTGGGCGATCGTGCCATCCGAACGCCGTTGCACCGAGATCGTAAGCCTGCCGGAGTGCCTTTGAGGTGAAGGGTTTGTCCGACATCGGATCGACGTCGGTATAGTTCAGCCTTCGAAACGCGAGCGGATCTATCTTCGCCGCGTAAGCAATCTCGTCGATTGCGCATTCGAACACGTTCATGCCCGACGCCGCGCCCGGCGCCCGCATGTCACCGGGGGTGGGAGTATCGAGCGCGACCAGCGTATAATCGCCCGCTGCGTCCGGACAGCGATAGGCCATCAAACCCCAGTTGACGATGTTCTCCATATAGTCTTCGTACGTGGACGTCGCCGTTGTGGCCTTGTTGATGACTGACTGAAGCGCGCCCTCCTCATTGACCCCGAGGGATACGGACTGGAACAGCTCCGGCCGGTGGACGTGGCTGACCATCTGCTGGCGGGTCATCGCAACGCGGACCGATCGCTTCAGGTGCAGCGCCGCCATGGTGGCGAGATACACCTGGTATTGCGGCCGCAGGCCCGATCCAAAAGCGCCTCCCACGAACGGATTGCGCACCGTGACCTTGCCTTTCGGCAAGCCGAACACGCTGGCGAGATATGACTGGACGTTTTGCGGTCCCTGCGTCTTGTCATAAACGAGTATGGAACCATCGCCGGGCCAAACGACCGTGGTGCCATGCATCTCCATCGGATTGTGGTGATGCGCGGGGAACGTATAATCTGTTACCGTACGAATGGGTGCAGCGGCGAACGCTCGCCTCGCATCGCCACGATCGGACGGCATCGGTATGCCGGATCGCTTCTTCTTCGGCACATAGGCGTTCGGCAGCGCAGCGATGAAGTCGGTGGTATGCTCCGTCGCCTCGTAGTGGACTTGAAGAAGGACTGCCCCGGCGCGCGCTGCTTCAAGTGTTTCCGCCAACACCAACGCAACGGGTTGGAAGCTGAAATGAACCTGCTCGTCATAGAGAGCCCGAAAAGGTTCGCCGGGAGGTGCGACCTCATCGCGATAGCTTCGGTCGAACCACGCAATATGAGGCCGGTTCTCGTGGGTGAGGATGTCCAGGACACCGCCTATTGTACGCGCCGCTGCGTCGTCGATACGCACAATGCGACCTTTGGCAATCGTGCTTGAGACGATCCAGCCATAGACCATCTCATCGGCCGAATGCTCGGCCGCGTAGCGCGCCCGTCCAGTAACCTTGTCAGGGCCGTCGATGCGGCTGACGGGCCTGCCGATGCCATTCTCTGCTCGTGCAACGATGGTCATGACACCTCACGCGATCTTCTTGTCGACCTGGGACTGCGGCGTGCCGGCAGCCGCCTGGGTCAGCGCCCGCGAGATGGCGCGCTTCGCAAGTTCAATCTTGAAATCGTTAGCGCCGCGCCCCACTGCGCCCTCAACGAGGCGTTCAGCGAAGGCGGCGAACTGCCGTTCGGACACCGGCGAACCGATGAGCATTTCCTCCGCTTCACGCATCCGCCAAGGCTTGTGTGCGACACCGCCAAGCGCCACGCGCGCATCGAGGACCTTCTCACCGTCCAGGGAGAGCACCGCCGCGACCGAAACCAGCGCAAAGGCGTAGGACAACCTATCGCGGAGCTTAAGGTAGGAATAATGTTCGCGGAAATGCTCCGCCGGCAGGTCGATTGCGGTGACCAGCTCGCCACGCGTGAGCGTGTTGTCCCGCTGCGGTTCGTCACCAGGTAGCCGATGATATTCGGCAAACGGGATCTCGCGGTTACCCGCTGGCCCACTGACCTGCACGACAGCGTTGAGCGCCGCCAACGCAACGCACATGTCCGAGGGGTGGGTTGCGATGCAGGCTTCGCTTGTTCCGAGGATGGCATGGTTGCGATTGACGCCGCCCACCGCGCTGCAGCCCGAACCAGGAACGCGCTTGTTGCAGGGCGTCGCGACATCATAGAAGTAGTAACAGCGCGTGCGCTGATTGATATTGCCTCCGTTCGTGGCGGCATTGCGCAATTGTGGGCTTGCACCAGCCAGAATAGCCGACGACAGCAGAGGATAGTCGCGCTCGACGAGCGGATGATACGCCGTGTCGGCGTTCGGCGCGAGCGCGCCAAGCCGCAAGCCGCCCTCCGGCAATTCCTCGATTGCGTCGAGGCCGAGGCGTCCGATGTCAACCACTCGGACCGGTCGCTCGACCGTCTCCTTCATCAGATCGATGATGTTGGTGCCACCGGCGAGGAAACGTGTCTCAGGCTCGGCACCGAGGCTTATAGCCTCCTCCAAGGTCGCCGCACGATGGTAGTCAAAGGGGATCATTCCGCCGCCTCCTTGAACACCGTGCGGTCGCCGTGGAGCACATCCTCAATGGCATCGGCGATGTTGGTATAGGCACCACAGCGACAGAGATTGCCACTCATCAGCTCCCGGATGTCCTCCTGCGTCGCGGCCCTGCCCTCGTTTATCAGTCCTTGTGCAGAGCAAATCTGTCCGGGCGTGCAGTAGCCGCACTGAAATGCATCACGCTCGACGAAAGCGTTTTGAAGAGGATGCATGCGTGTTCCGCTCGCCAGCCCCTCGATGGTGGTGATTTCCGCGCCATCCAGCGTGACAGCGAGCTTAAGGCAGGAGTTTATCCGGCGCCCGTTGACCAAAACCGTGCAGGCGCCGCACTGGCCGTGGTCGCACCCCTTTTTGGTGCCGGTAAGATGCAGCCCCTCGCGCAGCAGATCGAGCAGGGTAACTTCGGGCGATACTTCCAGTGAGTTGCTGTCGCCGTTTATTGTGAGCTGCAGGGCAAGCTTCGATGGCTGGCGCATGACATCCGTCGCAATGGCTGATCACAAGGAACCCCGCAAAGCGCGCTAGAGTTCCTCTCTACGCATGTTTAGACGTCTATCGATAGAAGACCTTGTTATTTTGGGCTGGCCGTATAGTTGACGATCAGCGGCTACCAATAGGCATGTAAAATTGTAATTTTGGCGTCGTTTGCGACACAATAGACCTACGAGGTCTTACTGTCTGGCAAGCCTGCGGCTAGGATGCGGCTGAACGTTTATGACTTGCTTCGGTGCGCAAGGGCAGCATCTTCCAGATTTCCTTCATCGCTGCCCCACCCCAGCCGAGCACTGTGCTCATCAAGAGTTTCGCGAACAGCCATCAACGCAACCTGAATTTTGTGAAGGTTTTCGATGTCGGCGGTCGTTAACGTTTCTGCGGAGGCAGCTTTAACGACCGCATCAATGCGCGCTGCTTCCAAGTTGGAGCACAACGTCCGGACTGGATTCACATCGCTCATAACCTATCCTCTACCGAATTCTCTGCCGCTACATGCAGCCTGTGAGCGGCTATATAGCCATCTCTGAACGGACAAGCCCGCCCCGACTCGCGTCACTCCAAGACTGTGTAGTCAACCGCGGCTGGGGCGCCGTGTTCCGATTGCGGCAGATTTTTTTGCCGCCACGCTCCGCCAGAGGCGAAAGCGCGAGTGGCGCGAACTGGGACGCAGCCAATCCGACGGCAAGCTGAATGCTGGTGAGCACCGCTGCTTTGAGAGCGGACGAGCTGACCTGCACCGCAGTCTCATCCCTACGGAGAACGGGTCACGCTCGACATTGCCGTCGCCCGAGCCGTGCCACAGGTAGAGGTTTCACCTCCTCGTCCCGGCACGCGCACTCGGCACCAGCGCTGGGGTGCAACGCCTCGCCACGGAGCGCCACCGCTAGCGCGGCAACCTCTTCAGGCGCTACATTCTGCGCGGGGCCACCTTGCCGTCACCAATGCCGCCCGTATCTACCTGGATCGAAGCGCCTCCCCACGCGTTCTTGCAGGCGGTCGACGGACATAGACGCAAACGAGAGGCCCCCATGACCCTCAAGACCCAGAAGCAGAAGATGTTGGCTGGTGAGCTGTACATTGCTGACGACCCTGAACTCGCCGCCGACAACAGGCGCATTTCTGAATGGCTGGATCGCTACAATGCCACGAGCACGAGAAGCCAACCTGAGCGGCAAGCGCTTCTTGAGGAAGCTTTTGCCAGCGTGGGAGAAGGCTGCAATATTCGTCCGCCATTCTTTTGTGACTACGGCTATAACATCAGTTTAGGCCGCGGCGTTTTCCTCAATTTCAACTGCTGTATTCTGGATGTCGTCAAGGTCACGATCGGTGATATGACTCAAATCGGCACCGCTGTACAGATTCTGACGCCCGACCATCCAAGAGATCCTGCCCAACGAAGGCGGATGCTCGAGTCCGGTCGTCCAGTCGTGATCGGTGAAAACGTCTGGATTGGAAGCGGAGCCATTATCCTACCAGGTGTGACGATCGGTGATGACGCAATCATCGGGGCCGGCAGTGTCGTCACCCGCGATGTACCGCCCGGTGCGGTTGCTGTCGGCAACCCGGCCCGGCTCAGACCATGAAGCTGCCCGACATCTCATGCCGTGCCCTGTCGCCTGCGGAAAACGCACCCTCTTCATGCCACGCGGCCGAGCGCAAAATAGTCGCCAGTCCTAGCGATTCAGGCTGTCGCCGCTAGCGAACAAGTCCCAGCAGTCCGTCTTGCTCCGCGACAGCTCCGCCTTCCTGATGCGCTGACTCGGGTCGGGATCGCAACACCAGACATCTCAGCTGACGGGAAGAGCATTCGAGAACTGCCGCCCGTGGCGATTGCCATGTCGACGGCAAGTTTCGAACATGGTCCACCGGCCGAGAGCTGATGCATGTGGCGGCAGCGGATCGCGAAAAGGCGTCAGATCCTACTCAATCAGGTCATCGAGATTTTCACCGCCTTTGATCCTTGCAGCGGCCGCGTCAGATCACTTGCGGGCTGCAGCCCAAGTCGCTCCCACCAACCCGGCCGTAACGCCAGCGATCAGAGCATACCATGTCGCGGCGGGAACAGAGCCCGAGAGCAGGAGCACCGTCAGGAACGTCAGAAGCGTGGCAATAAGCCAGCAAGCACAAAAGGTCGCCAGGTGCGCCAACCACTGAAACACTGTGCCCATGGGGGTCACTCGTCTTGATAACGGGGCATATGTCTCAGCCTTGTGCTCAACATTTGGCAATCCCGCAAGCTCGTCAGCCGGGGGGGTCAGACAAAGTCGAACGAAGGGCAGGAACGCAGAACCCCTCTCCGGATTATCTTCCCATGAGCGTGGCGATCCTTAAGTCCTGTTCTGGGGTCTGTCGGATGGGATCGGCATCGAGGCACCGGGGGTTCAGGTTCAAGGGACATGACATCGCGAGAGGCCCAGCAGTGAGAAAACTCGAGAACGGTCTATTGTTCGGACCGCTGCACGACCGCTGGGTGCATCTCTGCATTGACATGCAGCGCATGTTCGCCGAGCCGACAGAGTGGCACACGCCTTGGATGGGCCGGGTTCTGCCGAATGTCGTGAGCCTTACCGAACTCAATCCCGCGAGGACGATCTTCACGCGTTTCATACCACCCCCGTCCGCAGACGACGTCGGTGGTTCCTGGAAGCGATACTACAACAAATGGGAGTCGATGACACGCAATCGGCTTGATCCGGAATTGCTTGAACTCGTTCCCGACCTGTCGCGGTTCGTACCGCCGGCTGCCGTAGAGGACAAACGCGTCATGTCCGCGTGGCACGGTGCCCTGCATCCTCGGTTACGCGCCGCTGGCGTCGATGCACTGATCGTGTCTGGCGCAGAGACCGAGGTATGCGTGCTCGCCACGGTGATGGGTGCCATCGACCTTGGCTATCGCGTGATCATCGTCGCCGACGCGATCTGCTCCGGCGCGGATACGACCCACGACGCTATGCTGGAGATTTACGAGAGCCGTTTCGGCACGCAGGTTGAGATGGTCACCACTTCCACCCTCCTGGCCGCTCACCTGGACGGCATGCTGTAACATCAGGAGCAATCACCGGCACATGACAGACCAAGAGAGAATTATAGAAGCCTTGGGCGTTGCCCGGAACTTCGACGCAGCGCTGGAAGCACGCCGGCGCATTGATTTTCTCGCCACATATCTGCGCGCGTCAGGCCTCAGGACCTATGTGCTAGGGATCAGCGGCGGTGTGGATTCGTTGGCAGCGGGGCTATTGGCTCAACGTGCGGTCGAAGGCCTTCGAAGCGCGGGGTACGATGCGAAATTCCTCGCTGTCCGCCTCCCCTACGGGGCGCAAGCGGATGAAAAGGACGCTCAGAGAGCTCTGGATACGATCGGTGCGGACGAGATTCTGCGGGTGGACATCAAGCCCGCTGCCGACGCGATGCTGGCCTGTCTGAAGCACGCCGGCGCTGAGCTAGGCGACGCGGGGCGGGAGGACTTTCTGCTCGGAAACGTCAAAGCTCGGCAGCGGATGATTGTGCAGTTTGCACTTGCCGGCGCCCATCGCGGTCTGGTCATCGGCACCGATCAGGCGGCGGAAGCGTTGATGGGCTTCTTTACCAAGTTCGGGGATGGTGCGGCCGACATCGTGCCGCTTTATGGGCTTAACAAGCGCAGGGTCCGTGCCTTGGCATCGAACCTTGGAGCGCCAAGCGATCTTGTTGCAAAAATTCCAACCGCCGATCTTGAGAATCTTGCTCCCCTTCGCCCCGATGAAGAGGCGTACGGCGTCACTTACGATCAGATCGATGATTTTCTGGAGGGGCGCCTCATCGACGAGGCCGCCCGCGCACGGATCTTGGCCTTCTATGTGAATACAGCGCATAAGCGAGAGCTCCCCGTGGCGCCGCCCGTTGCCCGGTGAGTTGCGAGGGCTCACCCCAGACCTGAGCCGATCATCATGCCGCTGAAACCCGGGGAGTGCCCTTAGGGGCCGCGCGGGCTAAATTTGGGCGAGCCGCCGCGCTTGCGCTGGACGAAGCCTGCGAGGCAGCCTTCACCGCGACCATCACGCAGATCCCCGCATTGCTCGCGCCAGAGCCATTCGAGACGCGCTTGCCACCGGTCTGCTTCTTAGTCCCGTCTGTCGCTTAGCGACGAGGCTTTGTCATCGCATGCCCTCGCAAAAGGCTTGGCTCCAGTATTGTTACGGGTCCATATACCGATATATGTTCCTCCCTAACACAAGGGGGGAACGTATGGTTCGACGCCGGCCGCGGTGCTGTATCGCGCATCAGCAGCAGTCTTCTGGCGGTGCCAGGCGAGCCCTCTCCACGAGAGCACCGAAGCTAGTCTGCCGGGCGATGTAAGTCGGAGCAGGTGCTTAAGGACCACCCTGTGAATATGCTTCGCACGACGGTGGCGCCTTCCCCCCACTAATAGTCCCGGCTACTTGCACAGCGCCCTGCCGGACGCGGCCATTCCGCCCCTGACGATGGATGCCCATGATCACGAGACCTGCTGTCGGCATCACGCTGATGCTCGCAAGTTCGCTGCTTTTGACAATCAACGATGCCCTGACGAAGCTTCTGCTCGGGCGTTTGCCGACTGGGCAAATCGTTCTCACCCAGGCATTGATCACAATCTCAGTTGTTCTGGCGATATCGATTCACGGGCGCGGAGCGAAACTCGAGGTGCAAAGCCGTCCAAGGCAGTTGCTTCGGGCACTCTTCAATGTGGGTAGCCTCCTCACTTTTGTGACTGGGCTCATGTATCTGCCGTTGTCGATCGCTATAGCACTCTCCTTTGCCAATCCTCTTTTCGTTCTGCTCCTCGCACCAGCGACTATCGGCGAAAAACTCGACGGCGCGCGCCTTATGGCTGTTGTCGTCGGCTTTGTGGGCGTGCTGGTCGTGATCAATCCAGCATCGGGAACTTTATCGCTCTATGCCCTGCTGCCTTTGGCATCCGCTGCCTGCGCGGCTTTTCGTGACATCGTCACTCGTCGCATCGCCCAGACCGATGCGACCCAAGCCACGATGCTGTATTCGGCAGCCGCGACGGCACTGGTGGGGCTAATCTGGTCAGGGGGTGAATTCGTTATGCCCGCCGTCAATGATGCGCTGTTGCTGGCCATCATGTCGGCGGCTTATCTCGGCGCGCTTTATTGTATGATCGATGCCTTGCGCTATGCCGGCGCATCAACGGTGTCTCCGTTCAAGTATACATCACTCATTTGGGCCGTGGCGCTCGATCAGCTCATTTGGATGCGGCCACCCGCACTCAATGTGCTTATTGGAGCGATGATCATCGTCATGGCGATGATCTTCATCTACAGGAGAGAGCGCGCGAATGCAGCCATCCGTTCGCCCGTCAGGTAAACATGTCGCGCCGATCTGTCGCGCAGCTCAGCCGAGCTAGTCACGGGAGAGATCGCTCGTAAGAACGTCCCACGGCTCTGCCGCCCCTACCGGTCGCCTGGAAATCGATCCGTGACCGGCCCCACTTCATCGATCAACTTCCACCTTTTCGGGCGAAGAGCCGCGGCCAATGACAACGCCCCCGCAGTCCGTGAAGGCCGTCTGCATCTCAGCCGCATTCAATCCTGTGTTCCCCGGATGGTTGCCATCTGGCGAACTCGACGATGGTCTCGATCAGGACTGACTACCGGAATTACCCTGTCGCTGTCGCGGCGCCAGAATACGACATGCTCATAGGCGAACGGGGTGGACCGGAACGATCTTGAAATCGAAATATGAGGTACAACCTCACGATGAGTTTTGTCATCAATGTGACGCCGGAACCACAGGCCGCGAATGCGGCCGCCAAACCGCACGCTGCCGACAGATAAACCAAGGTCAATTTTCTGTTATCCGGGGACCCGCCCACCACAGCTGCCATTCGCCGGCATCATTCATTTTATAGCTCTAATCGTTTATTGAATACGATCCAATTACTACTGCATTCTTCTGAACCGGTAACGCGGCACCATAACTCAAGGCGGCAATTGACCTTGGATAGATGCTCGAAAGAGGCGGCTATTCGGAACCTGTGGAGCCAAGAGGCATTAGCGAAAGAGCGAGACCAAGACCGGAGCGTCACGATGCCTGACCGAGCCACCTATCAGCCGTATGAGCAGCCGACAGGCGGGTGGGGGTCGGTCCGTTCGCTGGTCAAGCATTCCACGCGCCAGGGCGCGGTCCCGAGCGCGGTGGGGCTCTTTCGCGACCATAATAAGACCGGCGGATATATGTGCACGAGTTGCGCATGGGCCAAGCCAGCGGAACCGCACATCGCCGAGTTCTGCGAGAATGGTGCAAAGGCGACGTTCTGGGACCTGACCTCGAAGCGCACGACGCCGGCCTTCTTTTCGAAATATACGGTGTCGCAACTGCTTGAGTGGACAGATCACGGTTTGGAGAATCACGGGCGATTGACGCAGCCGATGCGTTATGATCCCGACAGTGACAAATACGTCGAGGTCACATGGGCGGACGCTTTTACCGACATCGGCCAAAAGCTGCGATCTTATGCACCCAAAAGCGTCATCTTCTATGCCTCGGGGCGTGCTTCTCTCGAGACATCTTTTATGTATCAGCTTCTGGCCCGGTTTTACGGCAACAACAATCTCCCGGACAGCTCGAACATGTGTCACGAGACCACTTCGGTGGCTCTTCCGCAAAGCATCGGGACCCCGGTCGGGACCGTTCTTCTCGACGATTTCGCCCAAACCGACTGTATTCTCTCCTTTGGCCAGAACGTCGGAACCAACTCGCCGCGCCTGTTGCACACGCTGCAGGAGGTGAGCGAGCGCCAGGTCCCGATTGTGGTCTTCAACCCCTTGCGGGAGCGCGGCTGGGAGGAGTTCGTCAATCCGCAGCGCCCAGGCCAGATGGTTGCGAACAAGCCCACGCGTATCGCCACCCAGTATTACCAGCCGCGCGCCGGAAGCGACATTGCCGTCATGCTGGGAATGGCGAAGTTTCTGTTTGCGTGGGATGATGAAGCCCGGCTCTCAGGCAAGATCCGGGTTCTGGACGCGGACTTCATCGCGACGCAGACCCACGGCTTCGCCGCTTTCGAGGCCGCCGTACGTGCGCTGAGCTGGGAAGAGATCATCGAAACCTCCGGTCTGGCGCGGGACGAACTCCGGGCGGCCGCGCAGACCTATGCGAAGGCTCGATCCGTGATCGCCATCTATGGCATGGGCCTGACCCAGCACAAACTCGGCATCGACTCGGTGCAGATGCTGATCAACCTTCTCCTGATGCGCGGGAACATCGGGCGCGCGGGTGCGGGTATCTGTCCGGTGCGCGGCCACTCGAATGTTCAAGGTCAGCGCACGGTCGGCATCGCGGAGAAGGTGGATTTGGTGCCGCTCGACCTGATGGCGGAGCGCTATGGCTTTGAGCCGCCGCGAGAAGACGGGATGAACACGGTGGAGGCCTGCGAGGCGATCGTCGCCGGCGAGGTGAGTGCTTTCATTGGGCTCGGCGGCAATTTTGTGCGCGCCATACCTGACCGCGCGCTCATGGAGAACAAATGGCGTGGCCTCGATCTATCCGTACAGGTGGCGACCAAGCTCAACCGCTCCCATCTGATCACGGCGCGCACCTCCTACATCTTGCCGACGCTTGTGCGTTCGGAGATAGACGAGCAGGCGACCGGCCCGCAGATCGTGACGATCGAGGATTCAACCACCTGCATCCATGCGTCCCGGGGCATCCACAGGCCGGCAAGCGAGCACCTGCTTTCAGAACCGCGCATCGTCGCTGAGATCGCCAGGGCGACGCTCCCGCCCACGCCGAAAGTGCCTTGGGATGAGTGGGTCGGCAATTACGCCCTGGTGCGCGACGAGATCGCAGCAGTCTTCCCGGACGATTTCCACGACTTCAATCAACGGCTCAATGTGCCCGGAGGGTTTCCGCGACCGATCGGGGCACGCGACCGCCGATGGGACACGGACACCGGCAAGGCCAATTTCAAGGTTCCGAAAGCATTGCACGCCAGCTTCGACACAGGCGATGATCCGAGCGTGGTGAGGTTGATCACACTGCGCTCGAACGACCAGTTCAACACGACCATCTATGGGCATACAGACCGTTTGCGAGGCATCTATCACTCGCGCATGATCGTCATGATGAATGTCAAAGACAGAGAGCGCTTCGGCATCGCTAAGGATGGCACCGCACGTCTGACGGCCGCTGCTGATGACGGGATCGAACGCAGCATCGGTGGACTGCAAGTGATCGACTACAATATCCCCGAGGGTACGATCGCCGCTTACTACCCCGAGTGCAACGCCCTCATACCTCTTTGGCAGTTCGCGGAGGAGAGCAAGACCCCCGCCGCGAAATCGGTGCCGGTCCGGGTCACGCCAGAGCGACGGTCCGATGGAGACTAGATTTCCCCAACCGCCGGAATTAACAGAGACCGTATTCGCGGCTCTTGAGGACAAGGCGAAGCTTCCAGCCGCATCTATGGTCGTGCTCGGCATGCTCGCCGGCGTTTATATCGGGCTTGGCGGCCTCGTCGCCACAGTCGCGCTCGCCGGTGCGGACAGCCTTCCTTATGGCGCCGCGCAACTCATCGCGGGCGTGGCCTTTTCTCTCGGCCTCGCACTTGTCCTCATCGCAGGTGCCGAGCTGTTCACCGGCAATACGCTAATGGCTGGTTCGGTCGCGACTGGCCGCCTTCCCATGCCCATGGTCTTGCGGGCGCTTTCCATCGTTTACATCACGAATTTCCTCGGTTCGGTCGTGCTTGCCGCCGCTGCCTTTCTCGCCGGCGTGCAGGAGGCGGGCAATGGCGCGGTCGGCAGGGCCGCGCTCGAACTGGCCGCGGCAAAGCTCGACAAGTCCTTCACGACGGCATTCGCAAGCGGCATCCTCGCCAATATGCTTGTGTGCTTAGCGGTCTGGATGGCCTATGCGGGCAACTCGGTGGCGGACAGGATTGCTGCCCTCATCATGCCCATAGCCGCCTTCGTTGCCGCCGGATTCGAGCATTCCGTCGCAAACATGTATCTCCTCCCCTACGCCTTCCTTGTCCAGTCCGTGATCCCGGAAGCCACGGCTTCCGTCTCGCTCACCGGAATTGCGGGGAACCTTCTTCCGACCACCCTCGGAAACATTCTTGGAGGCTCGCTGGTCGCCGTCGCGTACGGCTATGTGTATCGGAAGCGCAAAACCCTTATGGAGGCAGGGTAATGCATAACATCCATCAGCGTGCGGATCACAGGTGACGCGACCAAGCCCCTCGAAAGACGGAGTGGAAAAACCCGCGATGAACGCGTTGCAAGAGATGTAACAAGCGGAGAAAATCTATGACGGAGGTATACTGCGGGCCTGCCGTTGCGCCTGATATGCTGAGAAGCGCGTGGAATCTCGACTTCACAGCGATCGCTCTTTCGCTTTCCTTGGCTTTCACATTTCATCGCACCGGACACTCCTCGAGAAACCTGCCGTTCTGGTCAGGTCTTTTTCTCTTCGTCATCCTGTTCATGTCTCCGTTCTGCGCGCTGACCGTGGCGCTTTTCTCCGCTCGAACCGCACATCATGTGGTGCTGATCAGTATTGTTGCTCCACTTCTTGCCCTGAGTTTCCCGGCGGGTGAACGCACGCGTCGGCACGTGCCTCTGGCTTTGCTCGTCACGCTGCATGCCGGCATCCTCTGGTTATGGCATGCTCCGGCCGTTTACGATGTCGCGATCCGCAGCGCACTCCCTTATTGGTTGATGCAACTGAGCCTTCTCGGCAGCGCTTTCGTCATGTGGCGCCGCATCCTGGCCCCGCAGGTTGACACGGGGTTGGCAATCCTCGCGCTCCTCGCGACGGTCGTTCAGATGGGAATGCTCGGCGCGTTGCTTACCTTCGCGCGGGCGCCGCTCTATGCGGCACATCTCACGACAACATTCGCCTTCGGCCTGTCGCCACGCGCGGATCAGCAATTGGCAGGGCTCATCATGTGGGTTCCCGCCGCACTGCCCTACATGCTCGCCGCGGCTCTCATGCTCTTTGCTCGCTTCGAGCGGTCGACGCAGGTAGGGCGCTGATGATCTGGTTGAAGTCGGTTCATATAGCGGCAATCGCGATCTGGAGCGCCGTGATGATCTGCCTGCCGAGCCTTTATATGCAGCGTGCGCGTGTCCCTAACAAGGCGTCGCTGCACGGGCTCCAGGCCATGGTGCGCTTTCTCTACGTCACTATTGCTTCGCCTGGCGCCTTCATCGCCATCGCCACGGGTACGGTGCTCATCTTCCTTCGTCGGTCGTTCGAGCCCTGGTTCTCGTTGAAGCTCGCTTTCGTCGGCGCGCTCGTAGTGCTCCACATCCTCAATGGTCTCGTGATCCTTCGCCTGTTCGACGCGGGCAATAGCTATCCTGTCTGGCGCTTCCTCGCGGTAACGGGGCTGACCTTGCTCGTGGTCGCCGTCATCCTTGCCATAGTCCTCGCCAAGCCCGCCATCCCGGATTTCTTTCCTCACGCTTTGGCCGAGGCCGGCGCTCTTCGCCGGATGGTCGAGGTCCTCAATCCTTTTCGGAAATGATGAGCCCGACGCCGTGATCGAAGACCAGCTTGCCACCATGCCATCCAGCCAGCCCGGTGAAGACGCTCGCCAAGAGCGAGAGCATCAGACCATGTGGCAGCACGGCGGCTTCGTCGGCGAGACGAAGGCCCCAGTTCATTCCTGCGATCGCTATCAGCATCATGCCGGCGATGGCGTGGGTCCAACTTGCCACGCGGATACGAATGCCGCGCACGAGGAGCAGTTCGGCGGTGCCGATGAGGCCTGCGCCGGCACCTGCAATAAAGGCGAGGCCCGCCGACCACAGACCGGCGCGCAACCAGAAGGAATCGGCGCTCCACCAGTACAGGACATCGCAGCCCAACGTCGCTATGACGAAAGCGATCGGGAAATGGACGCTCATCGCGTGAAGTGGGTGGCCAGCGACCGCCACGGCGGATTCGACAGGCTCTTTCGCCACCTTCCGGATAACGGGGTTATGAGTGCCGGGGTTGGTCTCGCTCATGAACAGCCTCGCATTTCAAGACAAAGCTCGCAGGCGGCGCGCAGGTTCCCATTTTTCGCCAGGCTTGCCCCGCTGCTTTGTCTCTCAGGCTGCTCTGGTCCTTTCTCTGCGCTCGAGCCGGAAGGGCCTTCGGCGCGTGGCGCCGCGACGCTCTGGTGGATCATGCTCAGTTCGAGCGCGGTGATCTTCGCGGCGGTTTGGTTCGTTCTCATCTTGGCGCTGCTGCGGCCGGGCGTTTTGCGGCGTTTCGGCGCGCGGCGGACAATTCTTTGGGGCGGGCTCATCGTCCCGGCGTTCATCCTGACGATCCTGGTGGTGGCAGCCCTTGTGCTGGGCGAGCGACTGCTCGCGCTTCCCCGGGACGACATGCCGGCACGCATCGAGGTTGTGGCGCGCCAATGGTCGTGGGAGTTCCGCTATCCTGATGGGACTGTGGGCGAAGGCTTGTTGCGTATGCCAGCCGGGCAAGACGTGGATTTCGTCGTAACCAGCGAGGACGTGATCCATTCCTTCTGGATTCCAAGGCTTGGCGGCAAGATCGACGCCATTCCCGGCCATCAGAACATAATTCGGCTGCGAGCTGACAGGCCTGGCATTTTTCGGGGCATTTGCGCGGAATATTGCGGCAGCGGTCACGCGGCGATGCCTTTCACTGTCGAAGTCTATGAACTGCTCCCAAACGCGTTGCCGGGATCGGCAGGAAACGGATCATGAAAGACGTGCCAGAAAGATCCAATCCGCTTCGGCTGCACCGGGATCTGGCAGCAATCTGGGACACCCCACCGGGCTTGGGGCGCCTTTCGGCTGTCAACCACACGGTCCTGGGACGGCGCTTCATCATTGCGGCCTTCGTGTTCTTTGCCATCGGTGGCCTGCTCGCGATGCTGATCCGCGTGCAACTCGCGACCTCGGCGGCTGCATTTGTCGGACCAGAGGTATATAGGCAGTTCTTCACCATGCATGGCACGGTGATGATGTTTCTGTTCGCGATCCCGATGTTTGAGGGTTTCGCAATCTACTTGCTTCCCAAGATACTCGGAGCGCGTGACCTCGCTTTTCCGCGCCTGTCCGCTTACGGATTCTGGTGCTATATATTCGGCGGGGCGATTTTGATCTGTGCGCTGCTGGTAGGCGTCGCTCCTGACAGCGGCTGGTTCATGTACACGCCGTTATCTTCTTCGACCTATACGCCTGGGATCAACGCCGACATCTGGCTCTTAGGCATCACCTTCGTTGAGATCTCGGCACTATCGGCGGCGATCGAGATCATCGTCTCGATTTTGAAGTTGCGCGCGCCGGGGATGAGCCTCGAGCGGATGCCGATCATGGCCTGGTATCTCCTCATCACGGCGCTGATGATGCTGTTCGGGTTCCCACCGCTCATCCTTGGCTCGATCCTGCTGGAACTGGAGCGTGCGTTTGACCTGCCGTTCTTCGATCCGGCACGCGGTGGCGATCCCCTCCTCTGGCAGCACCTGTTCTGGCTGTTCGGGCACCCCGAAGTCTACATCATCTTTCTGCCCGCAATGGGTGCGGTGTCGATGATGATCCCGACCTTTGCGCGCCATGAGCTGGTCGGCTACCGCGCCATCGTCGTCGCGGTGGTCGCGGTTGCTTTCTTGTCCGTCGGTCTGTGGGTTCACCACATGTTCACAGTGGGTATTCCGCATCTCGCGCTTGCCTTCTTTTCCGCCGCGAGCGGGTTGGTCGCGGTGCCGACGGCCGTACAGATCTTTGCATGGGTTGCGACGCTCGCGGAGGGCCGCCGGATCCGCTTCGACGTTCCGGTGCTTTATCTCGGCGGCTTCCTGGCCATCTTCGTCATCGGTGGCCTGACAGGCGTGATGCTCGCCATGGTGCCATTCAACTGGCAGGCCCATGACACCCATTTCGTGGTCGCACATCTGCATTATGTGCTGGTTGGCGGCTTCGTCTTCCCCATGATGGCAGCGACATACTACTGGCTGCCGCATTTCACAGGCCGCATGAGCGATCATAAGCTTTCGGTGCCAGCTTTTTGGCTGATCTTCATGGGCTTCAATCTCACCTTCTTTTTGATGCATCTGACCGGCCTTCGCGGCATGCCGCGAAGGCTGGATGCCTACCCACCCGAGATCGGCTGGGATTGGCTTAACCTCCTCTCTTCCATTGGCGGCTTCATCATGGCAGCGGGCTTCGCGCTGTTCGTCGTCGACCTGATCGTGCAGGTCCGTTTCGGTACGAGGTTTCGCCGCAATCCCTGGCAGGCACGAACGGCGGAATGGGCCATGGCGACGCCCCCACCTTCCTATGCTTTCGCTTCGCTCCCGCGGATCAACGACCGCGCCGACAGGCTCGATCCCAGGCACCTCGGCGCCGAACTTGCCGGAGGCAGAGGCTATCTCGGCTCCACACGCAACGGCTGGATGGAAACGCTGGGTGTCGAGCTCGGTTCAGGTCGCATCGAATCCGTCATCGTTTTGCCGAGGCAAAGCTACAGGCCGCTGATCAGTGGTCTTCTGACCTGCGGCTTCGTGCTGTGTCTCCTCTTCAAGATTTATCCCGCTTCTCTGGTTTTCATCGTCTTATGCGTTGCTTCCTTTCTGACTTGGTCGCAGGGCATCGGTCTGAGAAGCGATGCTTTGGATATCCCCATCGGCAAGGGCGAGTACGCGCCCACCCACTGGCAAACGGCGCAGCCGCCATCATGGTGGGCCATGATCTTCACCATCGCAGCCGATGCGACGCTGTTCGGATCGCTCCTCTTCGGCGGGCTGTTTCTCTGGCTTGTTGCGCCCGGATGGCCACCGGCCGACGCAGCTTCCATCGACGTCATGCCCGCGCTCGCGGCTGCGGCTACTTTGGTCGCGGGCGCTGCCAGCGCGCAGGTGGCTGTCCGCCGCCTCCGTGCAGCGGCGTCCCCTGCGGCGTCCCTCATCCTCGCCTTTGCGGCGGATCTTATGGGTGCCCTCGCCTTCGCGTGGATGGCCTCGCTCGTCCCTGATCCAACGGATCACGCACAGAGGGCCTTTCTCTTTGTTCTGCTCGTCTATGCCGGCCTACGCGCCAGCCTGAGCGCGGTTCTCGCGGCATTTGGTCTTTGGCGATGGCACGCGGGATATGTTTCGCACGCCCGTAGCCTCGACCTGCGGATTGGGACTGCGTGGCACGCCTACGCTGCAATTTCGGGGCTTCTTGCGTTGGCGGCAGCCTGGCTCTTCGGAATGCCCATCGGACCGATGGAGCCAGGATCATGAGCGGGCGAGCTATTCTGATGCTTGGAGCCGGCTTTACCCTATGGGCGATGACCTTCGTTGCGCTCTACGCCATGCTGTCGCTCGGCTGCCGCTTGGGCTGGGATCACATCGAACTTGCATACGGCATAACGCTGCAACGCGCGCAGCTCATCGCAATTTTCGTTCTCGGACTGATCGCTTGTGTTGTCCTCGCCCTGCGGATTAACAGCCCCAGTGAGGCTTCCATGCTGCGCACTGCCGCAAGATGGTCGGCACAGGCTGCCACTGCTGCTGTCATCTTAGTGTTTGCGCCGGTTTTCGCATTGTCGACGTGCTATTGACGTCCACTAGCTCGCGAGCTGACGCCACATGCAGGTGCCGCCTCGGGCTCATCTAAGGCTCACCGCCGCCTGCGTGGCAATGTTCTCGGCAAGCGCCGATCGCCAACGAGCCAGAAGGATGGCCGCGATGCGCGGCGGTTGAGAGGTCACTTGTAGTCGCTCCTGGTTGATCACAGATGGCGCTGGCGCTTCAGGACGATCACGAAGAACACGCCGCCGATGGCCGCCGTCATCACGCCAAGCGGCAACTCGCGCGGGGCCATGAGCCAGCGCGACGCGGCGTCGACCCAAACGGCGAAGATAGCCCCCATGAGCCCCGCGATCGGCACGGTACGCCGCATCCGCGCGCCGACCGCCCAGCGCGCGCAATGGGGAATGATGAGGCCAATGAAACCGACCGCGCCCGCGGCGGCGACGAAGACACCCGTCATGAGCGCGGTAGCTGCGAACATTTCGAGCCGGAGGCTTTTCACGCTGATGCCGAGCGTATGTGCGCCTTCGTCACCGAGAGACAGCGCGTCGAGATCGCGCGCTCTGCGCATAACCCAGACGGCGCCAAGAACAAGCGCGATGAAAGGTCCCCCCAGAATGTTCCAGCGCGCATTGCCAAAGCTGCCCATCATCCAGAAGATCGCGCCCTCGGCGCCGCGGTCGCTCGCATGAAAGATGAGGACATTGGTCGCCGCCATCAGCACGAAATGGACGGCGACACCGGTGAGGACCAGACGCTCGGTGCCGAACCCGCCGCTTTCCCGCGCCAGAAGGAATACCGCAGCCATCGAGGCGAGCGCACCCATGAAGGCGGCAAGTGGCAAGGTAAGGGCTCCGAGAAAGGCGCCTGTATAAAGAATAACGGCGACGGCACCGACCGCAGCGCCCGACGACACCCCGAAAAGATAGGGATCAGCGAGCGGGTTGCGGGTGATGCTCTGTAGCACCGCCCCAACGATACCGAGCCCGGCACCGACCATGGCGCCGAGTAGCGCCCGTGGAATGCGCAGATCAAGAATGATGTGTTCCTGTCCACGCGTCCAGTTTGCGGCTTCTCCAGTCGGCCGCAAAGCCTCTCGCACGATAGCGAGCGCTTTCTCCGGCGGAATGGAAACTGACCCGATGCCCACCGTCAATATGGTGGAGAGGATAGCCGCCGCACTGAGGCCCACGATCAGCGGAATAAGCGGATCGGTGCGCTGCGCCGCCGGCTCGGCGCCCGTCGCGGACATGTCCATCATCGTTCAGTCGTCGAAGAGTTCGGGATGGACCGCGCGGGCCAGGCGCTCGAGCGCCTGAACGTTGCGCGTCGAGGGCGAGCGCTCCTGATAGGACATAACGAAGAAGTTCCGGTTTTTTACTGCGCTGACATTACGCAATGCAGGAGCAGACGTCAGATAAGCGATGCTTTGCTCGGGCGGGATGCGTGGATTTGAGATCACGATCCACTCCGGATCCCGCTCGACCACTGCGTCCCAGCTCACGGGAACATAGGAGTCCTTGATATCGTCAAAGATATTCTCGCCACCCGCGAGATTGAAGAGGTGACGCGGCATACCCTCTGCTCCGATGGAGCGCGGCGGCGTGTCGCTGTTGCAGTCGCCGCAATACATGATGCGCGGCCGCCGCTCAGCCTTGGCCGTGCGCTCCGTCACCGCCGCGACGCGCTTGCGGAAATCCGCCACCATTGCTTCGGCTTTATCCTCGACGTTGAAGATGCGGCCGAGCGCCAGGACATCAGCATACATGGTGTCCATCGAGACGGGAGGCCTCGGTCCGATGCGAATGCAGCTCTCATAGAGCACGTAGGTCTTCACTCCGAGGTCGGCCAGCTTTTGCGGAGTGACGCCCGTGGCCTCGCTGAAACCATATTGCCAGCCGGCGAAGTAGAAATCGGCGTCCTGGCCGAGAATGGCTTCCATCGTCGGATAGCGTTCGGAAAACTGCGGCCTTGCAGCGAGTGCGCCTTCAGGATCGTCAACGCCCTTCTTCACGCCGCCGATACCTGCAACGCCGACGAAACGGTCGATAAGGCCCATGTCGAGCACCGTCTGAACCATGTTGAAATCGTTGACAACTGGCCGTTTCGGCGGCGCGTCGAAGGTCACCTTGTCAAAACAGGACTGGACTTCGACCGGATAGGCAAAGGAGGGTGCGTGCGAGAGGGCGAGGACGCCGATGGCGGCCATGCCGGCAAGCCACCGCATCGTTTTGAATGACAGTATCATAGGACGGATCCTGACGTCTGGAGCGGAAGGTGAAAGCTCAATCGTGGGTGGCCTGTACGCGGATCACGATCCCGCTCCACGTCTACACCGTAGACAGCGCCGATCAGCACGGGATCCAGCACCGTCTCGGGAGGCCCGATCCGGCGAATGCGCCCCTGGTCGAGCAGGCACAGGCGATCACACCAGCGCGCCGCGATGTTGAGATCATGCAACGTTGCGATGACGGTGATGTTCTGGCTGCGTGCCACCTCGAGCACCATCAGTTGATGGCGAATATCGAGGTGATTCGTCGGCTCATCGAGAATAAGGATGGAAGGCTGCTGCGCTAGCGCGCGGGCAAAAAGCACGCGCTGCTTCTCGCCACCCGAGAGAGGCGCGAAGGAACGCTGCCGCCACGCCAGCATGTCAACGGCCGTGAGCGCTCGTTCGATTGCGTCGTCGTCATCGGCGCGTTCATGTTTCGGCAACCGGCGGTGCGGAAGACGCCCAAGCGCCACCACTTCCTCTATGGTCAGCCCGAGGCTCGCCTCCGCATGCTGAGCGAGTACGGCAACTTCGCATGCCCGCTTGGTCGCATCCAGCGTGAAGAGATCCTGGCCGTTCAGGCATACTTGGCCGCTGTCAGGCCGATGCCAGGCATACAGGCAACGCAGGAGCGTGGATTTGCCGCTGCCGTTTGGTCCAATAATGCCAAAGCGCTCGCCGGGAGCGAGCGACAGCATGATGCCATCTAGGAGCTTGCGTTGGGCGATCGAGAAATTGAGGTCCGTGACCGTCAGCTTTGCCGCGTCGGTCCGGACACGCTCGCGCGCAGCCATGGGCTCGCGTGCCGTGAACCCGTGTGTCGGATGATCTATCGAAGACATGGATCAGTCATTCGCGCAGGAATGACGATTGCGCCGCGCACGCGCCAATGGTGATCGCGCCCATGCCTTGGGCATGGCTATTGGATGAGCCACGAAACCTCCTCCTCCGTCCCACCGACGGATTGGCAATGTCGTGCTGGCCGGTCTCCTGGCTTGCGGTTCTTGCTTAGGGCGCCTTCCCAGCCAGTCGAGGCCAGTGGCGTCTTGCCCTTTGCTACCGCTCACAGTTGCGGGGGCAGCTACGGCTTCGCGTTTGAACCAGAGGTTGCGACGCTCACCGTATTCCCGTTTCACCCCGCCGAGGCGGGGCACCAACACACATGCCTTGTAGTACAGACGCACCATGACCGCAACACGCCACCGCCACAATTTATGTAATGTGATAACGTTTCAATTGCCATTGGCTACACCACGCTTCGCAAAGGGTCAATGAGATCCCACCTCGCTAGCCGCGTATCATCGAGGGGCGGTTGTGCAACAGATATGTCGAGGCTGTTGGCGGCCACAGCGGTTCTCGACGCCCGACATGTTTGGCGAGCAGGCCTCGGGCGGTCACCGCGCCCGGCTCGTCACCTCGCGATCGTGGGCATCTCGTCAAGGCTGTCGCTGGCGTCGGCGTATCGCTCACCTATATTGAGGCTCGGCCGCCAAGCGATCCAAAATGTCTCAGCCGCTGGGCTGCATCTCGTCGTCAATTGAAAGGACTAGAACTGAATGGATTTCTCTTGGATCACGGATCCAACGACCTTGGTGGCACTCGTGACGCTCGTTGTGATGGAGGTGGTGCTCGGCATCGACAACCTCATCTTCATTTCAATTCTCACCAATAAGCTGCCCGAGCATCAGCGGTCGCGAGCCCGCCGGATCGGGATCGGCCTGGCGTTGTTCCTCCGGCTTGGGCTGCTCGGCACGATCGCAATCATTGTGACCCTGACGCAGCCTGTCTTCGCAATTTTCGGGCACGCATTTTCGTGGCGCGACATTATTCTCATCGCGGGCGGGCTCTTTCTCGTCTGGAAAGCGACGAAGGAGATTCACCACAATGTCGATCCGACGCCGAGTGGCGACATATTCGATACTGCCAAAGCCACGATGACGTTTGGATCTGCGATCGTGCAGATCCTGCTGCTCGATCTTGTCTTCTCGCTGGACAGCATCATCACAGCCGTTGGAATGACCGATATCGTCATGATCATGGTCATTGCGGTGATCGTCGCAGTGACGGTCATGCTCCTGGCAGCCAATCCTCTAGCGACATTCATCCATGATAATCCGACCGTCGTCATGCTCGCGCTGGGATTCCTTCTGATGATCGGGATGACGTTGATTGCGGAGGGCTTCGGTGCGCATGTCCCGAAGGGCTACATCTACGCGGCTATGGCGTTTTCAGGTCTAATCGAAGGCTTGAACATGCTTTCCCGCCGCGCCGCGCGTCGCAAAGCAAGGTCTGACACCTCGGCAGAGCGATAACGGGCCGGTAGCTGGAGGCCGCTGGCCGATCAGGAGCGCGGATGTCAATCCAGACCACGCCGCGTGAGACGGCCGCCAAGGACAAGCCATGCTCGCTTGGATGGCCGACGCCCCGGTCCACGTCGGACGGCAGCCATCCGAGCCGCGCGGCGCCGCGGCTCATCGCTGAAAAACACCTGCCTGCCTGCCATCGGCTTTATGAACCGGCACAATTCGTTGGATGTAACCCGCCAGACCAGGAGCACATGCTGGCTTTGCTGACGAAGGATCGCTGCTAGTGTATGCAAGTTACGCGTTTCATCCTCTTCCAGCGATGCTGCCCGAGGTAGCGACCCGAGAAGTCGGGGTCGAGTTCACGCGAATCTCCCCGAGAAGCGCGGCCCTTGCCTTGGCCAAGGCGTTTTCCGGAGAGGTCATGGAGGAAGATCCCTACGCCTTTTCTGTTCACACGGAGACGTTTGGGAGACTTCGCGTCGAATTGGATGTCCGCCATGTGCACGCGAGGCGCGCGGACAATCCGTGGCCCTGGTTACATCCCTGGATAACGCGGTCACTCGGAAGGCTGCTATCGCCATTCGTGCCGCGGGAACTTGTCACGGACCCCTTGCCCACCGCCAAGCTACCCGAAATCGACCGAGCCGTGCGTATCTTGCACCAGGCGGGTGCTGGCGGTCACGGTTTCACGCCCTTCGGCGGGCTCGGACTTCACTTCAACGTCGTGCCGCGGTGCCTAGATGCGAAGTCCGTCCTCAGTCTGCTCCAGGCATTTCTCACCCTTGAACCTGACTTGCGGCACGCCCATGGCTACTCATGTCCGCAAGCAGCCTTCGCTCCACCCCGCTTCCCGCCGGCCTACGTGCGGCGGGTTCTCGCGCCGGAATACGCTCCCACCCTCCGGACATTGTGCGACGATTACGTCGAAGCGAATCCCACGCGGAAACGCGCGCTTGATCTTCTGCCCCTGCTCCTTCACCTCTTCCCCTGCGATGTTGCCGGCCGCATCTATGGCAAGGTTGCGCCCCGTCCCGCGCTACATTACCGCCTGCCTTTGGCATACGTGGGGCGCGGGGGGTGGAGCATCGCCGATGCCTGGAACCTTTGGATAGAAGTTGAAAAGCTGGCGCAAAACCCTGATCGCCTGGGTCGGTTCGCAACGGCAAGGCTCGCGGATCCAGACCTGCGGCCGATTATGTAGCCTCTGACGGCGGCCATCTAGCTCGTCCCTCGGTGGACAACGTCAGATGAGCTGGTCTCGGGTGCCTGCACCGGTCCATCGGCCCCGGCGAGTGGCCCAGATGAGCTGGCGGAAGGCCTATGGGCCTGCCGATCCGCTTGGGGATCGGGTCGAACCCAGCAAGAACGACCAGGATAGGGCAAGTCGTGACTTGTCGGCTCGGATCGAAAAGGGCGCCCCCTGACGGAGAACACTATTTCAGCGGCAAGAACAGGTCCGCAGTCGCCTCATGCTCCGGCACCTCCGGGAAGAAGCTCAACCGTTAGCAATAGATCGAGAAATCGCGTGCTTCTTCGCCGCTGACCGGAAGCCAGTCGCGATAGAGGAACAGCGCGGCAGGCTCCAGATTGTCGGTGTTGCCAACGACCCGCAGAACCGCACAGCGTCCACCAGGGATTTCGCCTGCTTTGATCCGGGCTCCACTGGCTTCGATCGGCTGGTCGGTCGCGATACAGAGGTCCACGCCAAGTCGGTAGAGGATGTGGGACGCCGCTCGGAACGCCACACATTGAATGTCGGGTTGGTCTTGGGATGGAGGCCGGCCGCTTTGCGCCATGCGATAAACCGCTGGATTGTGGCACCAAGTGTCGCCGGATTACCCCGGTGCTCCATCATCACCACGCGGGTGGTGGGTACGTCCCGAATCGCCACCCGCTCAGTGGTGAAAGTCTTCTACGCCCCGGGCTCGGCATGCAGCAGGAACCATGCCTCCAAGGTGGTCCCCACAAGATCCGATACGAATGAGCATAGGCGCAGAACCCCGCCGGAGTATTTGCCGCGGATTCTCAGACATCGGGGCTTAGAGATGCCGGGGACCGAGCCCCGATATAGCGCTCCTCGCAGGTCGGATATCCCGGCGCCAGCGCCTGTCCAACTGAGCGGAGCCGTCAACACGGACGAGAAAAAACAAAAACCCCGGTGCGTAGCACCGGGGCTTCCTAAACTCAGAGAGTTCAGACGGGATCAGAAATCGCGCTGGAAGCGGATACGACCCTGCCACTGATCTTCGGAGCCCTTCAGACCAACGGGTGTCGCCCAGTTACGCTTGGCATCATACTTGGCGTAGAGCACTTCCACACCGATATCCATCGCCTTCACCGGCGACCAGATCAAAGCCGAAGCTGCCTGGAAGACCTTGAAGTCGCGATAGACACCGCCAGCGACGACCTGACCTGGATAGTCGACCGCCGTGTAGCTGCCCCAGAGGGTCGAACGCAGGCTAGGAGTCCAGTAGTGCAGGAAAGCACCGAGGACGTTCCAACCCTTGGTCAGCTTGATGCCACCGGTGGCATAAGGATCATTGGCCACCGCAGCGTAGGTCGGAATGACATAGTCAGAGACCGGCAGGTAACCAGCAAGTCCGCCAACTTGGGGCGAACCAGTCACGCCGAGGTAGCTCAGCGCGCCTTCAGCATAAGCAGCCTCCAACCAGAGCTGATCGCCAGCGGCGAGCATCGGCAGGTTGATCTTCACGCCGGCCTGAACGGCGTAGCCATACTTGTTGTCAACGCGGCTGGTACCGACGAAATTGCCGTAGTTGTAATCAAGAAGGCCTGAGTTCAACTGACGAACAACACCCGACAACTGGGCAGAACCCCAACCCTGATCAACACGCAGTACGCCGACGACGTCGGGCATGCGCTGACCAGCGCTGTCATAGACATTATAATAGCCACGAGGAGTGGCCACGCCCCCGGCGATCGCACGCTGGTTGCGATCTTCGATCGAGATTGTCGCCGAGAAGCCTGAACCGAAGGTCGCGGTGTAGGCGAGAAGCTGGGTAGCGCCCTGGTCGGAGCCAGGCAGAACGCCGTTGGCCGTGCCCCAGTTCAGCGACTCAGCATAGAAGTCGAAGAACGACTGCGCGACACCGGCCGTGAAGCCCGCAAACTGGATGAAGGCCTTATCCAAGTTCGAGTTCGTGACGCTGTTCTGCGGACCAGCATAGGTTGCGCGGTACACACCGGAGTCACGCGTCAGCTGGAAGCGGAAGAACGCACGGACCGTGCCCCACTCGGAGGACGTGCGAGCATCGACGTCGAGCTGACCACGGCCACGGAAGCCGGTGGCGTCACGATAACGACCCTCGCCGGCGCCGTTGTTCAGCGGCTCCTGGTACTGGAACTCGGCACGAACACGACCACCGATCTTGATGCAGGTGTCGCTGCCGGGAATGTAGAAGAAGCCCGCGCCGTGGACCGAGCAAACGCGAACATAGTCAACCGGCGCAGCCTTCGTCATGGGAAGATCTGCGGCTTGAGCCCCGGCAACCGCGGCGAAGCCTGCAGCGCTACCGAGTAGAAGGCTCTTAACGAGCTTCATTCTGACCTCCAAAAAATCGAGACCCATTGGGAGCAGGCTTTATTTGCCCTTTTCCCCGTTTTCTGAGCCATCCTCTGATCACTTGCCCGATGAGCTCGTGCCAGCGGTTTAGCCCGTGACGCGTAACGGGTGCCCCCGACGCATCACTACCATGCTAGACACTTTGGATCTGTTCAAGCACGCGCTTATCGTGGAGCACTGTTTGGGACTGGGTGTTGCAAAAATGACGAAGTCTGCAGGTCGCCGTTAACGATCTGATAAGGTTTACGCTTTCGAGCTGCGCTCGCGTTTGGCCTTGTGCATGCCATCAGAAACCCGATCGCTTAGCAGGGATTTCCGAAACCGCTGTAGTGCGTCATTCACATGGAGAAGCGCGTTCAGCGGCAATGCTGGCGCCTCAATCGATTCCCCCGTAAAATTTATAACGGTGATTCCGCGGTCACGCAGATCACCGAGCACGTGAACGGCCTCTTCGACCGATTCTGAAAGGTCCGCGATGGTTGGAATGAATAGCGTAGCGATCGCACCGCTTTCAGCCATCTCGAGGACGCGTGCGCGAAGAGGCCGAGCCTTCCCTCGGGTTTCGAGAAGGATAGCAACGATCTCGAATCGTCTTGCATTCGGTGGGAGCGACTCGCGAAGGCGTGTTTCCTGAGACCGCGCGGGAACGCCCACCTGTCGTTTTGCGTAAATTGCTGCTCGTTGCGTCATCTGATAACGGCCCACCCCAGTCGGTAGCGTGAATAGTACATGGAAGTCGCTTCGCTCGCGTCCCCTCTTGTTGGCTATGTCTGCTCAGACCCCGATTGGTCTTTCCCGGGCTTCAGACAATGGCAAGCGCTTCGATCCTTCGGCGTGCCGACGGAGAGCATTTGGAGCGATGACCTTAGCGTGACAGGGGCTTCCCACCCGGGCCTCGACGATTGCCTTGCTCATCTAAGGCCAAACGACACTCTGGTGCTGTACGACCTGCGCGCCGTGGCGGGGAGCTTGGATGACCTCGAGCAATTTCTTGAGGGGCTCGCGACGCGCAACGCTGAGCTCCGACTGGCTGCAGACCCAGCTGCCAACATCGATTTTCTCCAAGGGAACGGCTTGGTGACCGCCCTCCTCGCACTCGTGCGGCTTCAGCGTGCAATCAACTCCGGCCGGACAAAGCAGGGACTGCACGCCGCACGTGCCAACGGCAAGGTCGGAGGCCGGCCTAGAAAGCTCACCGACGATGAGCTGCGCCATGCCGTTCAGCGTCTCCGAAACGAAAAGATGGCGCTGGCTGAGATCTGCATGCAGCTTGGAATCAACCGTACCACTCTCTACAGACGACTCGGCACGCGACGAGATTTTTTCTGACACCCTGTCATCAGAGGGATGAAGTCCAACGGTCGTACACACGCAAGTCGTGACGACGCTGACCGCCGCGGCTAGCAAGTTCTTCAAGGCGCTCGCCGTTCACTCCGGCGTTCATGGTCACGGGCGGAGCAAGACCACTCACGGATTACCTGTCCGGTGTCGACGATCGATCTACGCGGGTTTTCGACATGATGAGCGCTGCTTTACTCGATGAAGCTTGCGAGCGCGCGGGTGCCGCGAGAATATGCGGACAATGACGTCATCATGAAACTCGTGGCATAAAACGTGGGAGGCAGATAACCGGGTTCAACAGGATGCTCAACCTAGTGCGTCTGCACAGAAGCCTCGAACTCATCGATCTGCCGCCGAAGCCCAGCCAAAAGATCTTGGAGTTCGCGGTCCCGCAGAGGGCCCGGACCAATTTTCTTAAGGTCCCTTTGGATCTTGGCGATACGGACCGCGGTGCAGTCTCTTAGGCTCCACAGATCCTCGAGCAAAGTCGCAATACCCGGATCACCGACATAGGCAGTGATCTTGAAGCCTTTTTCAAGCTCGATCTCGATGTTGGCCCCGTCAGCCCGGACATCCGGATAGTCCCCCATAAACACCTCCCCCGCAGTCATCGATCGGCGCCGCCCGCGTGCCTGACCCCCTATGAGACATGACGCTCCACCTCGAATTGTATGGTTCTACCGAACGTTAACCAATTTGGCAAACGGCACCGCATGGATATCCCGCCAAAGGTACGACGCTCCTGTACCTGATACTGTGTATCTACGAACTTTCAGACCCTCCGCCTGGAACAGCGGCGGAGCCAAGGCGCTCACGATAGGCTCCAGCTCCTAGGCCCGAGCCTTACGATGCGCATCGATGGAAATGGATTTTAGGCCTCAGCCCCGGGATGCGCTCAGCGTTGTCGGAACAGATTCCACCGTCATCGGTTTGGCCGGTGGAGCCTTTAGAAAAGTGGGGGGAATGACCTATGGTAGCAAACGAGAGAGCGAGGGAAGTCAGCCGTATTCGTGAGGCGGACCGCGCGTGACGGACAGCGAAGTAGCCCCTGAAAAACATCACGGAAGCCGGTCGCCGGAGTTCATCTCGGGCGGCGGTGAAATGGGCGCACTGATGCGGGCGCGCGACTGGTCGTCAACGCCTTTCGGGCCGATCGACACGTGGCCGCAAAGCCTGCGTTCAGCCGTCAGCATCTGCCTCGGTACCAACTTCCCGATCGCAATCTATTGGGGGGCGGAACTGGCGCTCCTCTACAATGATGCATGGAGTTCAATTCCGGGAGAAAAGCACCCTTCGGCTCTCGGCCGACCGGGTCGCGAAGTGTGGCCGGAGATCTGGGACACGATCGGTCCGCTCTACGAGACGGTGCAGAGCACCGGCGAAGGAGTCTGGCAGCAAGATCAGCTTCTGCCGATGCACCGCCACGGCTACACTGAAGAATGCTACTTCAATTTCACTTTTAGCCCCATACGTGGCGAGGACGGGCGCGTCGAAGGCATTTTCAATGCGGTGGTCGAGACCACCTTCCGTGTCATTGGCGAGCGCCGCGAGCGTACGTTGCGGGAACTCGCAGAGCGCATCGCGACGGCCCGGTCCGAGGATGATGTCTTCGCTGTAGCGGCAGAAATGTTTGCTGCCAAACCCGCGGACGTACCGTTCTGTCTTCTTTACCGGTATGATGCGGACAGTGGTGAGGTGCGCCTCACCGGTGCCTCAGGACTAGAGCCTGGCTCTCCAGCTTCCCCCCAACACGTCGACATCGATGCTGAAGATGCTCCCTGGCCGTTCGCGAACGTGGCTCGCGGCGATCAGGCTGAACTTGTGGAGCATCTTTCGACGCGCTTTGGCTCTGGGATGCCGGGCGGTCCCTGGGCCGAGCCAACCGACAAAGCATTGGTGGTGGCGCTCAGCGTGGGCGCGCAACCCCAAAGCTTGGCCGGCTTCCTTGTTGCCGGTGTGAGCGCCCGGCGAAAACTCGATCAAGACTACCGTGCATTTATCGAGCGCGCTGCGCTCCACGTCGCGACTGCTCTCGGCAACGCGCGCGCCTATGAGGAGGAGCGGCGAAGGTCCGAGGCGCTGGCAGAAATCGATCGGGCCAAGACGACATTCTTCTCGAACATAAGCCATGAATTCCGGACGCCACTCGCTTTGATGCTCGGCCCTCTGGAAGAGGCGATTGCCCGAGATGATGTGCCGGCGAGCGCTAAGGAGCAGTTGGAAGTCGTACATCGCAACGGTGGCCGGCTCTTGCGCCTCGTCAACAGCCTTCTGGATTTTTCGCGAATTGAAGCCGGGCGTGTGACGGCTCGCTATCAGCCGACCGATCTTGGTCAATTCAGCGCTGAGATCGCGTCGAGCTTCCGCTCTGCGATTGAAAAGGCTGGCTTGGCGCTTGAACTTCGTTGCCCTACTCTCCCACAGTCCGTCTTTGTCGATCGCGACATGTGGGAGAAGGTGCTGCTGAACCTCCTTTCCAATGCGTTCAAATTCACATTGGAGGGACGTATCGCAGTTGAGGTGGCACTCGCCGCCGATGGTCGCGCCGCCGTTATCGAAGTTCGCGATACTGGCACAGGTATCCCTTCTCACGAGCTGCCGAGGCTCTTCGAAAGGTTCCATCGCGTAGAAGGCGCACGAGGTCGAAGCTTCGAGGGAAGCGGCATCGGATTAGCGCTCGTTCAGGAACTCGTGCGTCTGCATGGGGGGACAATACGAGCCTCGAGCGAACTCGACCGGGGCACGGTATTCACAATCACGCTTCCTCTAGGCTCCGACCATCTCCCAGCCGATCGAGTGGACAACCGCAGCGCTGACACTCCCGTCGCAACCCGCGCGCTGGAATATGTCGAGGAGGCACTCAGATGGCTTCCGGATCCCGACCTGGAGCGCGCAGGTCGCGTCGATTTGTCCGAAGGCTCGACGAGCGGGACATCTGCCTCCGGCACTGGGAAGCGCATCGTCCTTGCTGACGACAACGCGGACATGCGCGGTTATGTGAAGCGCCTTCTCGCTTCGGAAGGCTACACGGTACAGGCCGTCGAGGACGGAGAGGCTGCGTTAGCCGCGGTCCGACAGACTCGGCCAGATCTTATCCTAAGCGACGTCATGATGCCGAAGCTGGATGGCTTCGGGCTTGTGTCTGCGCTTCGAGGCGATCCCGCATTGGCGGATATCCCCATCGTTCTGCTTTCGGCACGCGCCGGCGAAGAAGCGCAGCTCGAGGGCCTCGGGGCGGGGGCTGACGACTACCTCGTGAAGCCCTTCGCAGCTCGCGAGCTTGTGGCCCGGGTCAACGGCAACATCCATATGGCCGAACTACGCCGCGACCTGACGCAGGCATTACGGGAAAGCGAGGCCCGCTTTCGCAACATGGCCGATCATGCACCCGTCATGATGTGGGTCACCGATGACCAGGCGAACTGCACCTACCTGAACAGCCGCTGGTACGAATTCACCGGGCAGCAGGAACAGGAGGCGCTTGGCCAGGGCTGGCTCAATGCGGTCCATCCTGATGATCGTGTCTGGTCGGGAGAGAGATTCCTGGCTGCCAACGCGCGTCAAGAAGGGTTTCGCCTGGAATATCGGCTGCGGCGCTCGGATGGACACTACAGATGGGCTATCGATGCCGCATCGCCGCGCTTTGCCGAAGATGGGCGCTTTCTTGGCTATATCGGTTCAGTCATCGAGATCGAAGAGCGCAAAGAAACCGAGCTCGCGCTGCGGGAGCAGACGGAGGCCCTTAAGGCGCTTAATCGGGCCGCCGCGGCAATTTCGGGGAATCTCGATCTGGAGCAGATCGTCCAGATCGTGACGGACGCCTGCGTCGAGGTCTCGGGTGCCGAGTTCGGGGCGTTCTTCTATAACGTCGTCAACGATGCGGGTGAGAGCTACATGCTCTATACGCTCTCTGGAGCGCCGCGCTCGGCTTTCGAAAAATTCCCGATGCCCCGCAACACGGCGGTTTTCGCTCCCACCTTTGAGGGCACGGGGATCGTTCGTTCGGACGACATACTAAAAGACCCGCGCTATGGACATTCCGCTCCCTACCACGGCATGCCAAAGGGACATCTGCCGGTCCGGAGCTACCTTGCCGTGCCGGTTAGCTCTCGGACTGGCGAGGTCATCGGCGGGCTGTTTTTCGGACATTCGAAACCCGGTGTGTTCACCGCGCTCGCCGAAGAGCGTCTCGTCGGGCTTGCTGCCCAGGCCGCGGTCGCGATGGACAACGCCCGTCTCTTTCAGGAGCGGGTCCGGGCCGAGGAACAGCTCCAGTCCCTTAATGCCAGCCTTGAAGCACGCGTGGCGACTGAGGTGGCAGAACGCGCGAAAGCAGAAGATGCTTTGCGACAGGCCCAGAAGATGGAAGCCGTGGGTCAGCTCACCGGTGGGATCGCCCATGACTTCAACAATCTGCTGACGGTCATCATTGGCGGCCTCGACACCATCAGGCGGTCCAAGCCGGAAGATGGGGCGCGTGTGCGACGCGCCGCGGATATGGCTCTTCAGGGCGCCCAGCGAGCCGCTGGCCTGACCGGTCGCCTGCTCGCCTTTTCGCGGCGTCAACCCCTCGCACCGCGCGCGATCGATCTCAACAACCTCGTTCGAAACATGACCGAGCTCCTTCATCGCACGCTCGGCGAGCAAGTCGAGCTCGAGGGCGTCCTCGCCCCGCGCTTATGGACCATCGAAGCTGACCAGAACCAGCTGGAAAGCGCGATCATCAATCTCGCCGTCAACGCGCGAGACGCCATGCCGGGCGGAGGTAAGCTCACGATTGAAACGGCCAATACGTTTCTCGACGATCGTTATGTGGAGACCGACGCTGAGGTGATCCCAGGACAATACGTCGCCCTCTGCGTAAGCGACACGGGGGAAGGAATGCCCAAGGATGTCCTGGAGCGCGTCTTCGAGCCGTTTTACACGACGAAAGAGGTGGGACGCGGTACGGGACTCGGGCTCAGCATGGTCTATGGCTTCGTCAAGCAGTCCGGCGGCCATGTGACGATCTATAGCGAGGTTGGCCAGGGCACGAGCGTGAAGATGTATTTCCCACGGCATCACGGCACGGGCGAAGCGGACGAGGCAGCGGACTATGTGGTGCCCCAAAGCAGCGACGGCGAAGTCATACTCGTTGTCGAAGACAATCAGGACGTCCGCGCTTATAGTGTCTCCATCCTCAGCGAAATGGGATACAACGTGCTTGAGGCTGAGGACGCGGACGCTGCCCTTGCGATCGTCAGCACAGATCAGCGCATCGACCTCCTGTTTACAGACGTCGTTCTGCCAGGAAGAAGCGGAAAGGTCCTTGCTGACGAGGCGCTCAAGCTGCGCCCGGAATTGAAGGTGCTGTTCACGACGGGTTATTCCCGGAATGCCATAGTGCACCATGGCCGCCTGGACCCAGGGGTCGAACTCCTCTCGAAGCCCTTCACCTTCGAGCAGCTTGCGGCTCGCATTCGCGATTTGCTCGACCTGCCCCCGCGCACCCGCTAGCGGCGCCGGTTCAGCCTCTCGCGCGGAGCACCTCGGTCAGCACAGCCTGCAGTTCCTGCAACTGGAACGGTTTCGCGAGAACCGGTGCACCACCGAACTCCGCCGGAAGACTAAGCGATCCGTACCCAGTGCAGAATACGAACGGGACGTCTTTGCCTTTTAGCGCCCGCGCAATGGGGTCCGTTTGCTTGCCATTGAGATTGACATCGAGGATTGCGACGTCGAAATCGACCGTTACAATCTTCGCTTCGGCCTCATTCAGCGTTGAGGCGACGCCCGCGACCAGGCAGTCGAGATCCGATAGACTGTCTTCCAGCATCATCGCGACCAGCGCTTCGTCTTCGACGAGGAGGACCCGTGTGCCAGCTAAAGTCGAGCCCGCCATTTTCTTGACTCCGCAGATCGCCTCGCGCAGTTCTGGCATGTTCCTTAAGCCGCAGAAAGGTGCGGCGTGCAGAATCTCCTGCTGACGCGCGCAATGCATGCGCGGGAACCCCTCTTCGTAGTCCGGCGTCGATGAGATGTCCTGCCGGTGTGAAAGGATAGGTGCTTTCTTGTTCGTGGCAGCAGCATGATCGAGAGCGATAGCGGTGATCATTACGCGAAGAAGATGGCAAGCGCTGATGCGCCATCATGATGCATCGCCAAAGAATGCATCCGGGGCAGCTCTCGGCATCACGTGCGCTGAAGCCCTCGCCTTGGTCGGGTCGATCATGCTGTGGAAACCCTGGCGCTCGTGATCCGGCCCTTCTGGTCCATCCGCACAGCAGAAAAATGCCGACTTACATTTAAATGCGCGAGTTGAGACCAGATAATTCATTTATTATCCAGTATAGAAATTTATAGACTAAAATTATTTCCCTGCAGCTCGATGACTCATTCTAGCGTCCGGTTGAAACGTTGCCAAAGATCCTCGATTCCTCGCAGCGCGTTGTTGAGGTTAGCATCTCTTACCACCACCTGATGCAATAAAGAGGCTGCTTCATTTTGCAAGTCATGGAACCCGGGCCGGTTCGGGCGAACATATGCAGACTCTGCGCTCCTGAGCGTGTTCTCAAAAAAGCCGTTTGTGAGCTGGTTGGCCGATCGGCTAAGCCAAGCCTCGCGTCGTGCCGGTTGCCCTCCCATGGAGACATAAAGGGTTGATTGAATTGACTCCGAAGTGAGCCAGCACAGGTGCATAGCAGCTTCTTCGATGTGTCGGCACCGGCTCGAGATGCCAATTCCGGCTCCTCCCAGAATGGCTCCGTTGCAGCCATTTGGCCCGACGATCGGATCCTCAAATCGCAATCGATAGCGACCGTAACCGGCCAGACCATAGCTGGAGTAGCCGTAGGTCAGGGGGACATAGGCAATCTCGTCTGTCGTTGCCATCCTGTTGAGCAGAGCTACTGGATATGTGTCGAAGCAGGATGGATCGAGATGGCGAGCAAGGGCCCGGAGTTTTTCAAGGGCATCAGACGCAACGTGCGGATCCACAGCAGCGCCATCTGCTCGGCGGAAGGGTGTATCGCCGGCATTCGCGCATAAGGTCAGGAAGGCGCCCCAAACTCCTGTAGGTCGCATCGGCATGGCAACACGCCCTGTCTCGCGGGCTAGGCCGACCACTCCATTCCAGGTCGACGGGCGCCCTACTCCGAGTTCCGCCAGGAGGTCTGGCCTCAACGCAGAGACATGCGTCGCAACATCGAGCGGAATTGCCGCAAGCCCGTCTGGCGTCTGAAACGATGAGAACGCCGGTCCAACGGTCGCAACCTGCCGCTCGATGATGAGTTCAGGAGACAAGACGGCTTCGAGTGGCAAGACCCATTTCTTTTCAATCGCCTCGCCGGCAAACGGATAGTCGAAGACAAAGAAGTCGTATTCGTCCAGATAGCGCTCGAGGGGCTCTTCGCCGAACGACCACAGGGACCGGGCGTCCCACGTTATCTGTTGATCTGGATGGAAATCTTCCCAAACCCGTCCGAGACCTGCAAGCGGCGCAAAGCCTCGGGTATGCGCCCAGGTTAGACCACGCAGATGGGTCATTGCCTGCCCACCCGTCTGGCACGAACAGCAGAAATGGTTGCTTTGAGGTATCCAATCGTAAACGCGCGGGCGGCGAACCCGCCCATTGGATGGTGATAAGGGGTCTTCTTGACCGACAGCTCCGTCCGCCACTCGATGTCCATCTCGATCTGCGGCACGTGGCCGGGGATCATGACACCATTGAATCCGACCTCGTCCAGCGCTTCAATCAGCTCGATTGGGTCGTAATCGGCATCGTCGACAAAGCTCTCGGTAAAGGCCGGGATCGTGCCGCGCGTGGCTTGGAAGTGCACGTAGAGCAGCTTCCCAAGCGGGCCATAATGGCGGATAGCGTCAACGAGATCGGCGCCCATCGCACCCCAGTTGCCGAGGCAGAAGGTCAGTCCATGCGCATCACTCGGCTGGATCGAAAGAGCGCGATCGATGTTGGCGCGCGAGCGCATCAGGCAGGGCAATCCTCCCAGCCGCTCAACCGGCGGGTCGTTGGGATGGATCGCGAGTTTCACGCCCTCCGCCTCGGCCGCAGGCAACACACGCCGGATGAAGTACTCGTAATTATCCCAGAACTCCTCTTCCTCGTACTCCCTGTCAGCAATCAAGGGGGCATTACGCATCATCTCGTAATCAAAGGCTGTTGCCTTAGCACCTCCGCGTATTGGATTCGAATAGCTCGATCGCCATACGCCGTTAATCATCCAGTTGTAGCCAAGAACCGGAATTCCAGCACGGCCGACCGCCTGAATGATGCGCTTATACGATTCGATCTGCTCGTCCCGCCCATCTTTGCCGAGGACGATCTTGTCATAGAAATGGGCCGACACGCTCTCCACGGCAAAAACCTTCAGACCGTGAGCTTCGCAGCGCGTGCGCACACTCAAGAGCTCTTTGAAACTGATGGCCTCCGGTGTGGGGAACGTCGTTGCCCACAGAATGGTGTCGTCAATTCCGAGCTGCTTCATGAAGCGCAGGCGATCCTCGGTCGGAGGCCAGAAAGTCGCCATTGCAGTTCGCATCGGCAGCTCGGTCCAAGCATGACGGGGCGGATATTTTTCAAGGGCGGTCATTGCCGTTTTCCTATTCGCAGGAGATGCCGCTGGCCTGCATGAGACCTTTCATGTAACCAACCGTGTAGATCATCCCATTGGCTTCATAGCCGACGTTGATGCCGGACACGGCGCCTGTATGAACGTGATCTCCGTCGAGCGCGGGGGCATGATCGGGACGGATGGGGCCATTGAAGCCGATGTCGTGGTACGCACGGAAGACGGCGGCCATGTCGGTGTCTCCGTCGTCCGGGAACGTTTCTTCGAACCGCTCGGCCCGACCGCGGACATCACGAACGTGGATGAAGGCGATCTTGTCGGCGAAGCGGTGAACGGTCTTCGCCACGTCTTCGCCCATGGTGCGGAAACTGCCTTGGCAGAAGGTAATACCGGCAGCGGGGCTTGCGGCCAGATCTATCGCCACGGCCATGGCGTCCGAGGAGGTCATGATGCGGCCGATGCCGCGTAGTTCGGGGACCGGCGGATCGTCGGGGTGAAGTGCCATGCGAACACCGGCGTCTTCCGCTGCTCCGATGACGCGGCGAATGAAGTATTCGTAGTTATCCCAGACCTGGTCTCGCGAGATCTGTCCAGCATCGGTCAAACCCAACGCTGCGGCAGCTTCAGCATCGAAGCCGGATACCCGAGCCCCACCTCGGATCTCCAATGATGTCCTCGTCCGATACCAGCCAATGCCTACCATGAAATTGTAACATAACAGTCGGATTCCGGCTCGCCCCATGTTCCGGAGCATGCACTTGTAACGTTCAATATCCTCGTCACGACCTGGAAGACCCTGCTTGATCCGGCTCATGTCGAACTGGTCACCTTCCAATCCGATGATCTCGAATCCAGCCTCTCGGTACCGGGCTTGATGGGCCGCCAGAGCCTCAGCATCCCATGGCGGCAACGTTCCGGTCAGTTCAGGGGCGAGCTTGGCGATTGCGTGTTTGACGCCCATCTGCCGCGCCAGTGTCCAGCGCCGGTCTGGAGTGGGCGGTAGCATCATGCAAAGTTTCATGTCGATGTCTCACCTTCGGCGCGTTGGCGGCGAGCCGCGTTTCCGATCCGCTGCTCCGCCGCCTCCATTTCGATCAGCCTCGCGACCGCATAGTGTTTCAGCGGGACGACTGCTCGCAGCCCTATCGGTCGTCGCGAAGTGCGCGATCTGCAAACCTGCATCTTGTGAAGCAGCTTGGCTGTGCCGCAGCCTAACGGCTCAACCTCGATCACGAACTGCCGACGGTCGGCGGAAGTCCAATGCAAGATTGGGATCTTGTTCAAGGGCTTTCTACAATCGATGGTCACCGTGTCCTTGTTCCCTCTGTCTGGAATTGTCTGTCGGATGTTGCGCTCATAGATGCATGCCACCATCAACGATAAGACTTGTACCGGTGATGTACCGGCCCGCGTCCGAGCAAAGCAGCAAGGCCGCTCCGGCACAATCGAACGCTTCTCCAAAGAAACCCGCCGGGATATTCGTTTTTACAGTCTCGGCATAGGCTTGATCACTCAGAGATTGAGTATTGCGTTCCGTCAGGATGACTCCTGGAGCGAGATTGTTCACGGTGACCCCTCGTGGTGCCAGCTGGCGGGCGAGGTTCTCCACCATGTTGGTCTGAGCTGACTTCGTCGCGGCATAGACCACCATCTCCGGATGCGGCTTGTGCTCCTGAACGGAGCCGACCGTGAGAATCCGTCCCCATCCTCGCTCCATCATGCCCGAAGCAAGTCGGGTGATCAGAGTCAAAGTGGCCCGGAAATTCACCTGCATCTGGAAATCGATGGCATCTGCTGTCATCCGATCCCAAGGTTGGCGTACCTGGACGGCAGCGTTGGAGACCAGGATATCCAGTCCGCCAAAAGCCGCCTCCGCGCGATCTGCGACCATTGACACCGCGCGCGGCTCGGCAAAGTCGGCGAGGAGAGCATGGGCCCGTCCGCCAGAAGCGACTATTTCCCCAGCAACAGCTTGCACTTCGGACAGGCGGGTAGCGCCATGGACCACGACCGAAGCGCCTGCCTCTGCCAGAGCAAGCGCAATCCCACGGCCGATGCCACGGCTGGACGCGGTGACAAAGGCCCGTTTCCCATCCAGCCGGAACCTGGATGCGACCGTCATGGTCGGCACCCGTCGAATAGTGTGGCCCCGCGGCCGAGCCCGGGATAGGACAAGACTTCGCCCCGTTCAGCTTCAGTGACCACGAGCCCGCGTTCGCCGGTGGGGTCGAAGGCGCAGTTGGTCGGCCTGGAGCCTGGTGTTGCATACACCGCCACGATTGTTCCAGTGGGATCGACGGCCTTTATGCAGCCTTGGCCGAAGACGGCGACATAGAGCAGGCCGTCGGCGCCGAGCGCCATACCATCGGGCCCGGTGGGGCCACCGATCTCTGCCCACGGCCGTGGATTGATCCACCTCAGGTTTTCCGGGTCCCACTCACCCTTCCAAAGTCGATGCCGGTAGGTCTCGGCGACCACGAGCGAGCGCCCGTCGTCCGCAAGCGCCAAGCCGTTCGGGAAGTAGAGATTGTCAGCGACTGGTTCTGGCTCGATGCCGTCATGGTAGGCCCAGATGCTGCCTGTCGGTTCGGTCCGCGAGTCCCCCGGACATGTAAACACCAGAGTGCCACGGCTGTCGAACGCGAGATCGTTCGGTTTGTTGAGCGGCTCACCCCGGCCCCGAGACGCAAGCGTCCGAGCCGTACCCGCCGCTAGATCCAAACGCCGGATGGCACGCATCCCCGCGTCGCAGAACCACGCCCCACCGGCACAGTCGAAGGTAAGACCGTTCGGATGACCGCCGACTTGGTATCTACGAACATCTTCTGGTGTGATTGTACTGAGGCATCCTCCCTGCAGTTCGACCCACCATAGGGAGCCATCCGGCGCGAACGCGGGTCCCTCCGGGAACGCGAGATTGCTGCAGATCACTTCGACCGCTGTTGACGCCGTGAGTGCCAAGTCGTCATGGGCGGCCATTGCGGTCCTGCCATGTTGCGCGAGCGAAGACATGGAATAGTTCCTCACATCCGGGGTGGTATTGTGCTAGAAGTATCCTCCCTTGCGGGTGATCTCCTGAATCGAGTTGCCCTCCTCCACCCATTGAAAAATCTGCTTCTCGTTATTGAGGATTTCCTCAGCACGAAGCAGCACATCAACCGCGACGTTGTGGGGCACCACGATGACGCCATCAATATCGCCGACAATCACGTCTCCAGGCCGCACCATGACGGATCCGAACTTAATCGGAATCTGGTAATGCGTGATCAGACAGCGCCCGAGGGAGCCGTTTGGACTACGATACTTGTAGAAAATCGGGAAATCCTTCTGCAGGATCTGGTGGGTGTCACGAATTCCACCATCGATAGCTGCCGCCTTGATGCCTTTGCCAATAGCGGTTGCTGTCATCACGCCGCCCCACGCGGTAGACTCCGTATCGCCCGAGGTATCCCAGATGACGAACGTGTCCTCACCGATCTCGTCGAGCATCTGTGTCCGGTAGGTGAGCTCACCCGTGACCTTGGTGTTCGGCGCGCTTTTGACCGTGAACGCGACCCCGGCTACCGTCCGCTCCGGCCGCAGCGGCTGAAGATAGCCTGGCAGAGCCTGGTTCATGAGACAGAACTCCCGCATGACATCACTGATCGCTCCGGTATAGAGCCGCTCGTAACGCGCCAGCAGGTCTTTGACAGGGATAGCGAATGGGGTCGTATCAATGATTTCGCGCTCGGCAATGAGCCTTTCTAGCTTCATCATCCCTGCTTCGCGCTGTAACGCACGGGTGTCGACGCCGTTCGCATCAAGTTGTCCTGACATCGTTTTCTCCAATTTAATGTGGTTTCCAGGAACATATGGGCTCCTGATCAACCTTTGACCGCTCCGGCAACAAGACCTTGGGCGATGTGCTTTTGCAGAATGAACGTTGCAGCCAGGATTGGCGCAAGGGCCGTCACGGACGCGGCCATGACCTCTGGCCAGTCGACCCCCGTATCGCCGACGAACTCTGCGATCACAACTGGCAGTGTTCGGGCGTTGCGGCTTGTCAGAATGAGTGCGAACAGGAAGTCGTTCCAAGAGACGATGAAGGCGAAGATCGACGTCGCCACGATCCCGGGCGCCATTAGAGGCAGCGTGATCTTGCGAACTGCGGTGAACCGGGATGCCCCGTCTATCATGGCGCATTCCTCGAGTTCTCTGGGAATCGCATCGAAGTAGCCCTTCAGCATCCACGTTGCGAGCGGGACATTGAGCGCCACATAGGCAAGAGCGAGGCCCCAATAGGTGTCATGCCCGCCGATGGTCCGGAGATTGAGATAGAACGGGAGGATCAATGCGACCGGCGGGAAGATGCGGGTCACCAACATGGCGAACAGCACCGTCTGGGCACCGACGAAGCGAAAGCGCGATACCGCATAGGCAGCCAGCAGGCCGAGAATAAGCCCAACTGACAAAGCGAGAGCGCTAACGACAAGGCTGTTGAAGAGCGCCGGTCCGAAACCCGCCTTGCTCCAGGCCGCCCGATAGGCCGCGAATGTTGGCATGAAGAAGAATTCAGGCGGCATCTGTAAAGCCTGAACTTGCGTCTTCAACGAGAGGTTCACCATCCAAAGAATTGGGAACAGCGTTGTCGCTACAGCAATCAGTGAGAGCAAAGAAAGCAGGACGAGGGTGCGCCGGTTCATGTGGGCTCACTCCGGTAGAGAACGCGGATGAGAATGAGAGCCAGGATAGCGGTCAAGATCAGGAGCAGGATCGACAGTGCCGCCGCATACCCCATTCGGAACTGTTCGAAGGCCGACTTGTAGATCAGGATTGAGATAGTCTCAGTAGCACTCTGGGGTCCGCCCCGCGTCAGCGCCCAAACTTCGTCGAACAACCGGATGGTGAACACCAGACGGAAGAGCAGGGCCACGAGGATCGCGGGCCGCAGGAGAGGTAAGGTAACATAGCGGAAGCGTTGGATCAGTGAGGCCCCGTCAACGACTGCCGCTTCGTAAGGCTCCGCAGGTAGCATTTGAAGGGCACCGAGCATGACAAGGAACACAAAAGCGGTGTTATGCCAGACCTCGGTGATCAGAAGAGCGATGAACGCTGTGGTTGGCTCCGAGAGCCAGTGAACCGGCCCGAGACCGATGAGGGCGAGAAGATAGTTCACGACGCCGAATTCTGCGTGCCAGAGCACTTTGAAGATCAAGCCGACAACGATCGGGGTCGCCATCACTGGTGCAACGAGAAGGGTGCGCACCAGGCGTCGGCCGTAGATCTGCTCATTGACGAGCATGGCGAGCGACAATCCGAGAACAAACTCAATGCCGACGGCGACGATGGTGAAGCTGGCGGTGATCCATAACGAGTGTAAAAAGCCAGGATCGGCCAGAATTGTGCGGTAGTTCCCCAGGCCGACCAGCTGCTCCGGGGCATCAGAATCGAGGATGTTCCAGTCGAATAGACTGATATACACGTTGTATAATATAGGATACGCGACAGTGACCGCGAGCGCCAGGATCGCAGGGGCCACGAGCAAGTAGGGTGTCGCTCCGGCACCAAGCAGTCTTGACTCAGGGAACGGCCGCCGCCGTGCCGTCGAACTCCGTTCAGGGAGTGAGGCGCGCGGCGGTGGTACGAGCGCGGCGCTATCGGATTGCATCGGCATCGGTCGACCCATCGCTGGGAGTTGTCTTTCGCGGTTGGATACAGGTCTGGAGAGAAGTGAACGGATCCCAGTGGCACGGACCCGTTCATCCGGCCGACTATTTTAGAATTGGTGCCACCTCGCGCTCAGCGGCGGCGAGGGCATCGCGTGCTGAGACGGTACCTGCCTGGGCGGCGCTGATGTGTTTGACGAGGATGTCCTGAACTCGGACAAACTCGGCTGAGACCGGCATAGTCCGTGCTCTAGGCAGAGCCTCGGTCAATGCAGGCGCAACCGGTACCTTCGCGACAAAGTCGGGGTGGGCAGCAACGGCTGGCCGGCTGATGGGATTGCCGTGGTTCACCGCCATCCAGAGCTGTTGCTCGGGGGCCGTGAGCCAGCTTATAAACTCCCAAGCAGCATCCTTGTTCTTCGACTTGCCGTTGATGAACAAGCCCCATCCGCGCCCGAAATAGGCGTCGCTCACAGACGGATCCCTCGGCGCAGCCGCGTATCCGATCTTCCCGGCGACCTGGCTTTTTTCTTTGTTCTCCAGCTGTGACCAGTAAGCATCGAACATGATCGACATTGCGGCTTTGCCCTGCGCCATAGCGCTGATGGCATCGTCGAAGCTGTAGGAAAGCACCCCCGGATTGACTAATCCTTCGGCGACGAAACGGCGGCGCATTTCAGTCGCTTTGACCGCCTGCGGTGTGTTGAAGGCGGCCTTCTTGCCATCCGATGTCAGGATGTCGACGCCGAGGGGAGCGGCCCAATCATACCAGTCATAAAGGCCCTGGTTTGATTGAATTCCCTGGTATACTGCCCCGTAGATGTCCGTCTTACCGTCTCCGTCCGTGTCCTTCGTCAGCTTCTTGGCCGCCGCGTAGTACTCATCGAGAGTTTTTGGAACCGCAACGCCGGCCTGCTCAAGGATGTCCTTGCGATAAAACAGGATGTCGACCGACATGCGCAACGGGATTGCATAGAGCTTGCCTTCGGGAGTTAGCGGGATGCGGAATTGGCGCACAAAACCTTCAGAGAACGCCTCGATACCGCCGGAAACCGGCTTCTTTGCTAGGTATGGCTCAAGGGGCTCGACGTAACGGGTCAAGCGCTCGGACCAAAAATTGGCCATTGTCACGACGTCGTAAGCGTCACTGCCGGCAATGAACTCAGCTGGAATGCGTTGAGCCAGCGCGTCCGTCGGAAAGGTGGTGACCTCCACCTTGATTCCCGTCTCCTCAGTGAATTTCTTCAGAAGCTCGCCTTTCCCGGTCACATCGTAGATGACCGGGTGCGTGATCCACGTGATTGTCTTCTGCTGTGCAGCGGCGGGCCCCGCCGCAAGGACAAAGGCGGCGGCAACCAAAACGCGCCGGGTCAGATATTTCATCTCGTCTCCTCCGTGAGCATCCTCGACCAGCTGGCCTCTTGTTTCATATTTGAAACTATGCTTCTTATTTGAATTGAGCATGTCGGATGAGCGGTGCAGTGTCAAGGAGTTCATGATGTATGCTGGAGCTGTTGCGACCCACCGGATTCCGGTGATCGATAAGATGATGGCAGTTTTATTCGCGCTTGAGGCGACACCCGATGGGGTGTCAGTCGCGAAGCTCTCCCGCGAACTAAAGATTTCCCGCACCACAGTATATCGCATGCTCAATACTCTTGCTGAGCACGGCGTGGTACAACGTCACTATAGCGACGCCGCTTTTTCGCTGGGACCAACTCTCGTACGTCTGGCGCGGCATGTGTCGACGCCGCCAGACATTGCAAGTGCGAGCCGTCCATACATGGAGGACCTTGCCTATCGTCGCGGACAGACGGTGAAGGTGACGATCAAGGACGGCCAAGAGGCGGTTGTCGTCGGCGTCGCATTGGGCAGCGGTCCATTTAGCATCGCGGCTCAGGTGGGAAGTCGTTTCCCACTTCACGCCGGGGCAGCAAGCAAGGTGCTGCTCGCGTTCTCAGATGAGAAGGAAGTCGCCTCGCTTCTTGCACTCGAGCTATCGCGGCATACTGATGCTACGATTGTGGACCCAGTGATGCTTCAAAAGGAGATTGATGACATCCGTCGCAATGGCTGGGCTGTAGACCGGGGAGAATTCATTAGCGGCGTGAGAGCCGTTTCCGTACCTCTGCGCAACGCGGAGCAGCGAGTGACCGCCGCCCTGAGCGTCACGTTTGTGGCGAATGCAGAAGAACTCTCCGACCAAATGCTCTCGGAACTGTTGCGGACAGCTGATGCCATATCGCGGAGCTTGGGCGGTTGATTTCAGTTCAATGTCGAGATCGCAATTCAATTTACGCACGATTTTGCGCATCTCAGAGGCTGAGCAGCCGCGACTGTTCAGGTGCTCGATGGCGCCGCCTGAGAAGTGACATCCGGCTTGTTCGTATGGCCAAAAGCAGTTGCATTTAGCCGGCAACCGTCCTTCGGACACGCATGAAGTTCAATCGCAACAGAAGCCCGAAGGCGGCGAGGCTGAGCCCGCCGAGCATAGCAAAAACGCCCTGTGCTCCGATACCACTCATCAGGAACGCGAGAGTCGGAGGCGCCAGCGCATTGATCAAGTTCATCGGCAGGGCAATCGAAGCCATCGCAGCCGCATAGTCGGCATTATTATAGAAGACGAGCGGCATGGTCGCCCGTGCGACGGCAAAGGCGCCGCTTCCGATCCCAAACAGCAAGAGATAACCAGCTATCGCCAGAGTTCCCGCACCACCTATCCAGATCGCCGCGAGGCCCATCGGAATCATCGCGCCCGCTACGATCCCGGTGGACAAGCCATCCCAACCGCCCCCGCCGAGAAGATCGATAACGCGACCGGCAACTTTGAACACCCCAAGTAACGAGGCGATCGCGACCGCTGCGGCGAGCTCCATTCCCATCGCCTGCAGGAATTGAATTCCAACAGCCTCGACTCCGAAAGTGACAAAACTGTTCAAGGCTATGGCCGCGACCAGTAGGACGAAGACTGGCCCCTTTTGCGCGTTTCCCCGATGATTGTCTGTCGTCATCCCCCTTCTGGTCGGGGCCAAGCCGTAGCGAACCACCGGCCCAACAATCAAAATCATGACGCTCGCATAGACAAGGACCGCCCCACGCCAGCCAACGAGCGTTTCGAGAAAGGCCGTGACGGGCCAGAAGATGCTCCCCGCGAGGCCAGTCACCACCATCAGCGTTCCGATCAAGCTGCGCGCGCGATCCCCTGCATATTCGGCGATGTACGCGTAGGCCGAAGTTGTCAGGAACATTGCGCCGGCCACGCCGGTCAGCGCCCAGCTACCCCAAAAGACCGGAAGGTTCGGTGAAAGCGCAAGCAAACATAGCCCCAAGCCGATCAAAGCTGCTCCCGCGGCCATCACCTCACGTGTTCCGAACCGTCGAAACGCCCAACTGGCCCAAGGTGCAGCGATACCCATGGCGACGAACATCACAGTGGTTGCGACGAAGACCGATGGCAGGGAACTTCTGAAATCCAATGAGATTGGTTCTGCGATCACGGGCAGAACGCCGACTGCACCCCAACCGGTGATCTGAGTCAGCGCAAGAATGGTCAGGACGCGGAAATGTTGTCGCATCCTCCGCTCCTAGGCAGGAAGCGTGATACTTTGATGACTTCGTGACTCCAGTCCTTCCACAACGTTGCCGCGCGACGCACCCGTCTGAACAAAGCGCAGCTTTCAGCCGTTGCAACAGACACGATCCGCGAACGTCAGCAATCCCGGGCCTGCATTCACTGGCCCACTGTTAACGTGTACCCGTCTTACAGCGCGTCGCGTAGCAACAGCCGCATACGGTAATATCGTGCCCTTAAACTGTCATCGCTGATGATATACTCAGAAAATCCGTGCTTATTTTCACAAATATTATTACGGGAATAACATATGCGGGGGGCCGGCGCGGCCGCCGACCGCCTCGCATCCTATTTGTGCACGCCGACGATCTTGGCATCCTCATAGGTCGCCCAGCTGCCATTGCCACCTTCTTCGTAGACATCGGTTACGTAGTTGGAGCGGGTGATGCTGAAGAACACGACTTGGTAGAGCGGGAGGATCGGCAACTCGTCCCAGATGACTTCCTGGATCCGGTCATAGACGGCCTTGCGCTCCACCGGATCCAGGATGGAGCGCTGCTTGGTAAAGAGCGCGTCGACCTCCTCGCTCCGATAATCAGAATTGTTGGTGTAAGGAACAGGTCGAATGTTGTTGGAATTGTAGAAGCGCTCGATGCCGCCGACGCCCGGTCCTATTGCGACGGCCTCGATGGTCATGGCGAAATTGCCGGTGGCATAAGCGCGCTGGTCAAAGGCGGCGCGGTCGGCGGAAAAAAGATTGAGCTTGATCCCGACCGCCGCCAGGTTCTGCTTGATGATGTCGGCGATATTGGCGGCAGACCCCAGTGACGAGGCCCAGCCGAGCTCTAGTTCGAAGCGCGTGCCGTCGGCACCCCGCTTGAAGCCTGCCTCATCCAGCATCCTGTTGGCCTGCGCGGCGTCGAACGTATAGTCGACCAGCTTCTTATTATAGAGGGGATCTGCTGGCGAGACCGGACCCAGCTGCTCGGACGCTGTCATGCCGCCATCGATGTTTTCGCGGATGAACTTGCGGTCGATGGCGTGCGCTATAGCCTTCCGCACCTCTTTGTTGGCGAGGTGCTGGTTCTTCAGGTTGAGCACGATGTGGTAGGCCGCACCGCGATTAACCGAGCGCGTAAGCTTGTTGCCGGGCAACTTTGACAGTCGGATCGCCTCCGACTGTGGCAGCGCATTGTAGTACATCATGTCGAGCTCGCCCTGCTGGAAGGCGGCAACGCGCGATGCCGGATCGGGCATGATGCGCAGGACGACCTCGTCCACCATCGGCCTACCCTTGATGAAATAGTTCTCGTTCTTCTCGTATCGCACCTCGCGGCCGCGCTGATAGCTGACGAGCTTGTAGGGCCCGGTGCCGACTGGCTTCTGGTTGAGTGGGTCGGTGGCGAGGTTCTTTCCTTCCCACAGATGCTTTGGGATGATGGGTGCGCAGACTGCATCGGTCGCCATCATCAGCTCGGCGGAGGGGGCGGACAAGCGGTACACCACGGTGCTGGCATTCGGCGCGTCCACTGCTGTCACGGGCGTATAGGCCGCTTTGCCCCGCGGCTGAATCGTCTTGATCGCGTTCTCAATGGTGAACTTGACGTCGGCCGACGTGAACGGCCGGCCGTCCTGCCACAGAACGTCGTCGCGCAGCGTGAAAACGTAGGTCTTGCCGTCTGGGCTGATCTCCCAGCTTTTGGCAAGCAGCGGCTCGATTGACCCGTCGGGCTTGATGCGCGTCAGGCCTTGATGGATCGGGGAACTGGTGACGTAGGTGGAGATCGCGGAGCTGACAGCGGCGTTGAACACGGTCGGATCCCCCTCGAGCGCGCCGACCAGCGTGGTCTTTTGCTGCGCGAAAGCGGGCTTCCAGACTATCGCTGCCGACATGCCGAAGGACGTCCTCAGGATACCACGCCGCGTGAGATTCCAATCCCGCATATGACATCCCCCAGCTTACGCGCGGTCCACGCCACGCTATAACAATCCGTTAAAACGCTACATATTGTATGATTCTATGTCAATCTACGATCTCGATCAGGCCGAAGATCGAGTGATGGCTGGAGCCTCACGCCAACTCATTCCGCCGCCTGAGCTTTTCGGCAGATATCGCTGGCTAACGACACTTGTTCATCACGACGCCGGCCTCTTCGACCTGTCGAGGGAAATCTGCCTTTGAGCGAGATGATCCTGAGCCGTATCGCCCGCCGCGATGCTTGCTCGACAGCATTGAGGACTGGAGCTTCCGCGTCGCGGTGATGGGCCGGTTGGTTTTTAGTGAGGAGGATACCCGGCCAGCGGGGGGCCGGTCTCGGTCTGGTCATGCGTGCGGCGCGCCTCCTACGACTACCGGCCGCTAAGCGCCGGTAAAGGCAATCTTGTCTTCGCTGCGGTCAGCGGCCCGCCATCTTCAGCGTGAGGAACGGGACCCGAGAGTGCCGGTTGTCTATGGCCGCGTCAGGCTACGGGCGGGGCGAATACGTCAAACGCGCGGGCGTTAGCCTGAACCTACTTTCCGCCAACTCAGTTGGGTTCCATCAGGAAGTACCGCTTCCGCCTGGACCGCCCCAGGTCTACACCTCACTCGAGCGCCGGTCGATTTACGCGGCCGGGAGCACTTTGGCGCGCTCCTGGAGATGGCAGGCCGCTTGGTGGTCTGGCGTCAGGCCAGTGAGCGGCGGCACGGATGCGGTGCAGATTGCCAGGTCGGCGATGGCGCAGCGCGGATTGAAATGGCAGCCGGGTGGCGGGGCGAGCGGCGACGGGATCTCGCCCTTCAGTTCCTTCGCCTGGCGCTTGGCTTCACGAGCCGGATCGGGGATCGGCACCGAACTTAGTAAGGCCTGCGTGTAGGGGTGTCGCGGATCGGCATAGATGCGCGAGGAGGGTGCGGTCTCGACGATGCGACCGAGATACATCACAGAAACGCGGTGGGAGATGTGCCGCACCACGGCCATGTCATGGCCGATGAACAGGTAGGACAGCTTGAACTCGCGCTGCAGATCGCGAAGGAAGTTGACGATCTGCGCCTGGATCGACACGTCAAGTGCGGATACCGGCTCGTCGGCAACGATGAAGCGGGGCTTGAGCACGAGGGCTCGCGCGATGCCAATGCGCTGGCGCTGGCCGCCGGAGAATTCGCGCGGGTACTTGATCATCGCGCTGGCTGGGATGCCACAGAGGTCGAGCACCTCACGGATCTTGCGGTCGGCGTCCGGCCCCTTTGCCACATCGAAATTGCGCAAGGGCTCCGCGATGATATCGCGCACCGTCATGACCGGATTCAGCGAACTGTAGGGATCCTGGAAGATCGTCTGAATCTGCTGTCGCACGCGCCGTCGCTCAGGCCGCGGCAGCTGGCTGATATCTTGCCCGTCGAAGCGGATGGTGCCGCTGCTCGGGTCCATGAGCTGCGAGATCATGCGACCCAGCGTGGACTTGCCGCAGCCGGATTCGCCTATCAGACCGAGCGTCTCACCGGCGTTGATGTGCATCGTGACGTTGTCGACGGCGCGCAGGATGGTTTTGCGGCCAAAGCCGCGCGCGAGCGGGAACTGCTTGGAGAGGCCTGTGGCCTCAAGCAGTGGCGTGGCTGGCTTGATTGGTTGCATGATCATCTTTTTGAAACGCCGTGTTCTTCATCATCACCCAGCAGCGGGCGACCTGACCGTCTCCAACCGGGATCAGCCCCGGCTCCTCCACCATGCAGCGGTCGATCTTGAACCGGCAGCGGGGATTGAACTTGCACCCGGCGATCTTCTGGCTGTTGTCAAGGGGCGAGCCCGGGATGCCAATCAGGTCCTGCCCGGAATCCTGGTCGATGCGCGGCACTGACTGCAGCAGGCCCCAGGTATAGGGATGCTGGGGTGCGCGGAAAATCTGCTCGGCCGTACCTCTTTCCATGACGCGGCCGGCATACATGACCACGACGCGCTCTGCGAGGCTCGCGACCAGCGCCAGATTGTGCGTGATCAGGATAAGTGCGGTGCCGTACTGCTCATTGACGTCGCGCAGCAGTCGGATCACCTGATCCTGCACGGTGACATCGAGCGCGGTGGTCGGCTCGTCGGCGATCAGGAGCTTGGGATTGTTGGAAAGGCCCATCCCGATCATGCCGCGCTGGCGCATGCCGCCCGAGAACTCGTGCGGATAGGACCTCGCACGCTCCTTGGGCGAGGGAATGCCGACCTTGCGTAAGAGATCGACGACGCGGTCGCGGATGCTCTTGCGCTCGATCTTGCGGTGCAGCTTCATCGCCTCGGCGATCTGCTGGCCGATGCGCTTGACCGGGTTCCATGACGACATCGGATCCTGAAAGATCAGCGCGATCTCGCTTCCGCGCAGGTCCGCCATGTCGCGGGCACTAATGGCGGCAATGTCGCGGCCATCGAAGCAGACTTCCCCCGCAACAATCTTGCCGGGCTCCGGCACAAGCCGCAGAATCGACAGCATCAGCATCGACTTGCCCGAGCCGGACTCACCCACAACGGCCACGCGTTCATGCGCGCGTACTTCAAGAGTGACGTTGTCGACCGCCTTGAACTCGCCATAAGGTGTCGGAAAGGCAGTGGTCAGTCCGTTGATGGAAAGCACCGCCTCAGAGGGTTGCGTGCGATCTGACACGATCGTCTCCTTATCGCCGGGTGCCGCTATGACGTGCGGTGCTGAAACTGTCGCCCAAGAGATTGAGGCTGAAGATGGTGATCGCGAGAAGCAGGCCCGGGAAAGTGGTCATCCACCAGGCCGACTGCAGATAGAGCTGGTATTGCTGGAGGAGCAGCCCCCAGCTCGGCGACGACGGATCGCCGAGGCCTATGAAGCTCAGGAAGGATTCCACCAAGATCGCCGCGCCCATCTGGAGGAAGACCGAGACGATGAGGTAAGGCGCGACATTGGGCAGGATGTGGCGCAGGACGACGCGGCTGCGGCTCGCCCCGCTCATGCGTGCAGCCAGCACGAATTCCTCGCCGCGCAGGATCATGAACTGGGCGCGCACCACGCGCGCCGTGCCAGGCCAGGCCAGGAAGCCGATCACCAGCACGATGCTCGTCTGGCTGGCGCCGTAGAGTGCCATGACGATGATGGCGAGCAGAAAGCGCGGCACGACCTGGAAGATCTCGGTCATGCGCATCAGGAGCTCGTCGACCATGCCGCCGGCATAGCCTGCGACGGCTCCGACCAGCGTTCCTGTTAACGCGGCGACGCAGGCGCCCATCATGCCGATTACGAGTGAAATGCGTGCGCCCTGAATGGCGCGGGCGAGGATGTCGCGGCCAAGATCATCCGTTCCCATCGGATGAGCAAGGCTCGGCGGCATGAAGCTGTCGCGGCTTATCGCCAGCGGATCGATCGGCCACAGAAAGGGTCCGAGCACCGCTAGTCCAAGGATGAAGGTGAGCCCGGTCAAGCCGATCACAGCAGAAGGCGTCAGCTTGAACCAGGTCACGCGCGGCAGGCGGAAGCGGGCCTTGGCACCTGTCTGAACGGGGGTGATGGCGTCCGCCATGTCCTACCTCCTGGTCCGCGGGTCGAGGATGGCGCAGAGCAGATCGGTGATCAGGTTGATCACGATGACGGCGATCGACGACAAAATGAAACAACCGGTCAACAGCGGGAAGTCGCGGCGCAGGATGGCGTCGTAGAACAGGCGCCCGATGCCCGGCCAGCTGAACACCGTCTCCGTCACCACAGCGCCACCGAGCAGCACGCCGAACTCCAGCCCGACGATGGTGATCGTGGTGACGATGGCGTTCGGGAACGCGTGTTTCCAGACCACGTAGTTCATGCGCCCGCCCTTGGCGCGCGCGACGAGCACATAGTCACGCCCCAAGGCTTCGACCATTGCGGTGCGCGTAAACCGCGCGATCAGGCCGAGTTCGAAGGTGGCGAGCGTTAGCACCGGAAGTACCATGTGCCTCGCGACGTCCAGATAGTAGGCGGCACCCGACAGTTGAATGCGCGCGGTGGTCATGCCGCCGGCGGGGAGAATGTTAAGCTGCACCGCAAACAGCAAAATCAGGAGTTGGCCGAGCCAGAAGGCGGGGAGCGAGTAGCCGAGCAGCGAGGCCAGGCCGACCCCGGCATCGATGTTGGTGCCCTTGTGGCGCGCGGCCCAGACGCCGAAGATGACGCCTGCCAGGGCCGCCACCAGGATCGCGGAGGCCGTAAGGATGATGGTAGCCGGGGCGCGCTGCAGCACGACGTCGACGACGGGCTGCTGGTAGTAGATTGAGGTGCCCAGATCGAACCGGATTGCTTGGCCGAGGAAGATCAGGAGCTGTTCGAGGATTGGCCGGTCAAGCCCGTAGCGCTCGTTGATCGCGGCCAGGAATTCCGGGGTCGGAGCATCGCCCGCCAGGATAAGCGCCGGATCACCCGGCGCCAGCCGGATCAACACGAAGGTAGCCGTGACGATGATGAGCAGGGTCGGGATGCCCAGCAGGACCCTGTTCAGTACCAATCCCGGTAAGCTCATCGTCATCAGCAAACTCCGTGGGCGGTGTTGGTGGCGTCAGCACCTGCATGCACCGGCCGCTACCGACGATTGGACCGCGAAAACCATAGCTATCGAGAGCGCGACGCGGCATGCGGCGACGCCGTCGTGTCTAGTATTGCCGTCGGGCTGGCCTACACATGTTCGCAGGCCAGCCCATGCCATGTCTGGTCAAGCTTTGGTGTGGACGCCCACAATCTTCGCGCGATCGAAGGATTCCCAGGTACCGTTGCCATTATCCTCGAAGATGTCGACGGCATACTGCTTACGCGATACGTTGTTGAAAACGACCTGGTAAAGCGCCATTATTGGCAGATCGTCCCAGATAATCTCCTGAATCTTGTCGTAGACGACCTTGCGTTTGTCGAGATCGATGAGCGAGCGCTGCTCGTCGAACAGTTTATCGACCTCGGCATTGACGTAGCTCGAATTGTTGACGTAGGGCAGTGGCTGGATGTTGCGCGAATTGTAAAAGCGCTCCGTGCCGATGTCCGGGTCCGGCCCGATGGCATGGGCCTCGATCGCTATGTCGAACTGGCCGCCGACGTAGCACCGCTGGATCATCGCGGCGCGGTCGGCGGAGAATAGCTTCACGCCGACACCGACGGCGGCGAGATTCTGCTTGATGATGTCCGCGATCTTGCCGGCTGCGACGTTGAAGGAGGGCCATGCGATCTCGATGGTGAAGCGGTTGCCGTCTGCCCCTCTGGGGAAGCCAGCCTGATCGAGGAGCTTATTGGCGAGCGCTGGATCGAACGCGTAGTCCTTCAGCGCCTTGTTGTAGAGCGGCGAGGCCGGCGAGACGGGGCCGAGCTGCTCCGACGAGGTCAAGCCGCCATCGACACTCTCGCGGATGAACTTGCGGTCGATCGCGTGGGCGAAGGCCTTCCGGACGTCCTTGTTGCCCAGATACTGGTTCTTCAGGTTGTACACTGCCTGATAGGCGGCGCCGCGGTTCGGCGACTTAGTGATCTGCAGGTTTGGCAGCCTGGATAGACGCGCGACTTCCGACTGCGGCAGCGCGTTCCAGTAGATCATGTCGACCTCGCCTTGCTGGAGCGCGGAAATGCGTGTCGCGGGGTCAGGCATGATGCGAAAGATCAGCTGATCGACCAGTGGCGCGCCCTTGATGAAGTAGTTGGGATTGCGCTCATAGCGCACTTCCTTGCCGCGCTCGTAAGCGACCAGCTTATAGGGGCCGGTACCGACCGGCTTCTGGTTGAGAGGGTCGGTGGCAATATTCTTGCCCTCCCACAGATGCTTCGGGATGATGGCGCCGACGGCGCGGTCGGTCGCCGACATCAGCGAGGCCGATGGCGCGCTCAAGCGGTAGATCACGGTGTGGTCATCCGGCGTCTCAATCGCCTTCAGCGGCTTGTAGGCGACCTTGCCCCAGGGATGCAGCTTGCCATTGGCATTCTCGATCGAGAACTTGACATCGGCCGAGGTGAAGGGATGTCCGTCATGCCACATCACGTCGTCGCGCAGATGAAACGTGTAAGTGAGGCCATCGGGCGAGATCTCCCAGCTTTTGGCGAGCAGCGGCTCGATCGTGCCGTCCGCCATGATCAGCGTCAGGCCCTGATGGACGGGTGAGCTGGTCGCGAAGGTCGAGATCGTGCTGGTAATGGCAGAGTTGAACCCGGGCGGATCCTCCTCAAGCACGCCCACCAATGTGGTCGGCTGTTGTGCGTCGGCGAACCGTGGCGCCATCAGCGTGGCCGATGCCGTGAGCGTTCCGGTTACGAAGCGGCGGCGGTCCATTGCGAGCGCACTCCAGTTGTATTCGGCCATCTCGATACTCCCGTGCAGAGGGTTTGCTGATCCGCGAAGATGCACCCTCGATCCGTTCCCTCGTTGAGCGAAAGGAAGCTGTTGGCCCGAGGCAACCGTTTCCCACTGCCGGGGTGGCGCGCTACTCCAACCGTGCTCCCCACGTGGCCCGTTCTTCTTGTCCGGCCATCAAGCTCTCAGCTGCATGATTGGATTATTGTCATACATTCTAGATATGGGCAATGCTAAAAACTGGCTTGGTTGTGTAATCACGTTGAATGTCGCCGGGACGCTATCGAGACGCGGCGCTCGCGGTTTCAGCGACGTCCGCAAACTTGGTGAAAAAGTCGCTTGCCATCCGGACGGCGGCGGAATTGATCATGCGCGCACCGAGCTGGGCAAGCTTGCCGCCGATCTGTGACTCGACTTCATAATCGATCACCGTGCCGCCTGGTGCGTCTCGGAGCTTGACCAGCGCGGAACCCTTGGCGAAGCCGGCGATGCCGCCCGAGCCTTCGCCGACCAGCCGGCACTGCTCGCCGGCAGTGGCGTCCGCGATGCTGACCTTGCCCTGGAACCGCGCCTTGACCGGGCCGATCTTGATGGTGACGGTCGCGGTATATTCATTGTCGGACACCTGTTCCAGCGCCTCACAGCCTTGGATGCACGCCTTCAGCACCTCAGGGTTGAACAGCGCCGTCCATACCGCCTCGCGCGGCGCGCTGATCTCGTTGCTGCCGGACATGTTCATGATCGATCTCCACTTTCAGGTGACCGCGGCAACGCACGGGTCCGACGACCATCAGGTGTTGCGGGCGGTCGACGTAAAGGAATAGGCCTCAAGCAGCTCCGCAAGGTCGGCGTCTGGGGAGACGGCGTGGTCATGGGCGATGATGCCGCGGCTCATCACCAGCACGCGGTCGCCAATCGAGACGGCATTGCGGACATTCTGCTCCACCACCAACACGGCGGCGCCGGACGATTTCGCCGCAGATCTGACCTCGCCCAGAATGCGCTCGGTCATCAGCGGCGAGAGCCCGGTCGAGGGCTCGTCGAGCAGGATGAGGCTCGGCCGGGTCATCATTCCCATCGACAGCGCGAGCATCTGGCGCTCGCCGCCGCTCAGCGAGCCGGCCGCTTGGCCACGTCGCTCCGCCAGACGCGGGAAAAGCGTGTAAAGCTCACCGATCCGACCCGAAGCCTCCGTTCCCGGCAGCATCATGGCGGCGAGCGCGAGGTTCTCCGTAACGCTCAAGCTGCGAAAGACCTTGCCGCCCTGCTGCACATAGGCGATGCCCGCCCTGATCTGCTCGGCCGGGCTGCGCTCCAGCGTGCTCTTGCCCTCATACTCCACGCGGCCCGATATCACCGGATGGCGGCCGAAGATCGCACGCATCAGCGTGCTCTTGCCGCAGCCGGGACTGCCGATCAGCGCGACCACTTCGCCCGGCGCGATTCGGAGCGACAGGCCCTGCAGGATCGGCTTAGCAGCGATATCTGCGTGCAGATCGGTGACGGCAAGGCTCATCCCGCATGCCCCTTGCCGAGATAAATCTCGCGCACCTCGTTGTTGATCCGGATTTCTGCCGGCGTGCCCTGGCACAGCACTTGGCCTTGGTCGAGCACCACAACATGGTCGGAGAGCGCAAACAGCACATCCATGTCGTGCTCGACCAGAACCACTGTCTTGCCCTGGTCCCGGAAGCGGGCCACAGCGTTTGCCACCCGCTCCACCGCCTCGCCCGAAAGCCCGGAGGTCGGCTCGTCGATCAGCACGATCTCGGCCCGCGCCGCGGCCAGCCGCGCCAGAGACAAAAGTTTTTGCAGGCCGTAGGAAAGCCCGGCCGCGCTGACCTCGGCGCGATCGCCGAGGCCAAAGGCTTCGAGGATCGTGCGTGCGGCCGCGCGATCTTCAGCCTCTTGCCGGGCCACGCGACCAGGCGTGAACAGGCAGGCCGCGAGGCTCTCACCGCGGCCTTTCGGCAAGCCAAGCAAGACGTTTTCCAGGCAGCTCATGTTGGCGAAGAGCCGTAGTTGCTGGAAGGTCCGCGCCAAACCCGCCCCCGCCACCTGATGGGTTGCAAGCCGCGTGATGCGTCGGGGACCGGCATAGACCTCGCCGGCGTCAGGCGTCAGCTGCCTCGTGATCACGTTGATCAGCGTCGTCTTCCCGGCGCCGTTCTGGCCGACAAGGCCGGTAATCTTGCCGGCAGGTGCCACGAAGGACACGTCCTTCAACGCCTCGAGGCCACCGAAGCGCTTGCAAATGCCCTCGACCCGGAGCGGAACTGGCGCGATCATGCGAGCCTCTTTCCGCCGATGCCTTGCGGCCGGAAATAGGCGAAGGCGATCAGCAGCACGGCATAAAGCAGCTGCCGGATGTAGGCGTCGGAACCGGTCGAGGCGCCGACGAAGCGCATGATCTCGGGGGCGGTCAGGAGCAGCGCCGCACCCAGGAGGGGCCCGCGGGCCGTGCCCATACCGCCGATCACGACCATCGACAGGATATAAATGGATTCGGAAAAACCGAAGCTGGTAGGGTCGATGAAGGAGACGAAATGCGCGTACATCGAGCCCGCCAGCCCGGCCAACGCCGCTGAGAGAATGAAGGCCCGCAGCCGCGTCCAGACAACATTCCTGCCGAGAGCGGAAGCAGCGTCCTCGTCATCGCGCGTTGCCTCGAGCACGCGTCCATAGGGGCTGCGCATCAAATAGCGCGCCAGCAGGCAGGCAATGACTGCCACTACGCCATAGACGATCGCGAAGGAGAGATTGCTCTCGACCGCAAGTCCGCCGAGCGAGGGCCGTGGAATACTGGCCAAACCCCGGGGACCCTCGGTGATGACATCGAGATTGCGGATGATGTCGACCACAATGATCTGGATGCCGAGCGACCCGAGGATGAAATAGTCACCACTGAGCCTGAGGAGCGGCACCGTGACCAGCCCGCCGACGATCGCCGTGACAACGATCGCCAGCACGGCCCCCAGCGGCACTGCCAGGCCGAGGCGCAGGCTCGCCAGCGCCGAGACGTAAGCCCCGACGCAAAACAGCGCCGCATGGCCAATCGACAGAAGACCGGCGTGGCCGACCACGATGTTGAGCGACGTGGCGAGCACCGCATAAATGGCGAAGAAGGTGAGGACGGCGAACAGATAATCCATCAGCGTCTCCCCAGCTTCAGAAGACCGGACGGCTGGATGAGGAGGATGAGGATCAGCGCCGAGAAGATCATGACGTTCAGCCAGCGGGCATCGAGCGCGTAGAGGCCTACGCTTTCGAGCAAACCGACGGCGAGGCCGCCGACCAGCCCGCCATAGAGCGAGTGACTGCCGCCGATGATACTGGCGGTGGCGGCGATCAAGAGCATTCTCAGGCTCGAGCCCGGCACCACGCCAACGTCAAGCGACACCAGCACCGCACCGAGCGCCAGAAGGGCGGAGCCGACGCCAAAAACGATGCCCCGCAGGCGCCGCACGTCGATGCCGAGGTTTTCGGCAAGATCGGGATCGTCCGCCATGCCTCTGACCGCGCGCCCGAGGCTCGACAGCCGCACCGTCGCAAGCGCCAGAATGATCGCCGCGGCGCAAAGACCGAACATCCAAAGCTGCAAGCCGGTGAGATAGATGCCGCCGAAATCCAGACCGCGCGACACCGCCGCGGTGGACACAACGCGTGAGCTGGTGCCGAACAGAAGGCCGGCAATGCTTTCCACAGCAATGAAAAGGCCAAGCGAGGCGATCATCAGCGCACCCTGCGAGGCGCCCTTGGTCAGGAAGGCCTGGTAGAAGCCTGCCATCATCGCCCAGCCTGCGAGTGCGGCCAAAGCCACCGTTGCCGCTGCTGCCGCAAGCAGCGGCAGGCCGGCCAGTGCCGTCAGGCAGTAAAAGGCGAACATGGCCAGCGTGTAGGTCGCACCATGTGCGAAATGCATGATCCGTGTAGAGGAATAGATGAAGCTGAAGCTTAGGCCGAACAGGCCGTAAAGCGCTGCCGTCACTACGCCGCCCGCGAAAATCTGAAGAACCAGCTCCAACCGCGGCATCTCCCCGTTCACGCTGCCACACGTTGCGTCATTTCGGATATTATATTAATGTATGACAGTCAACTGCACCGACGCCCGGTGCCGAATGCGGGTGAGCATCATGACTGGATTACGACTTGCGAGGCTTGCCTGGGGCGCGGCACTCGCGCTCGGGCTGACGACAGGAGGCCTTTCGGCCGCCGAAGAGATCAAAATCGGCACGGTTCTGCCAATGACCGGGGACGCCGCGTCCTACGGCACCTGGATGCGAAACGGCATGAACATCGCCGTGGACCAGATTAACGCGAAGTGGGGTCCGGAGCGCAAGCTCACCGTCATCTACGAGGACAGCAAAAGCAATCCGCGCGACGGCGTGGCGGCGATGAACAAGCTGATCGCGGCGGACCGGGTCAACGCGGTCATGACCACGCTGACGGGCATCACGAAGGCGCTGATCCCGATCGCAGAAGAGAAGAAGGTCATTCTCACCACCTCGGCCACGCTGCCGGGGATTACTGAAGGCAAGTCCTACGTCTTCCGGAACGCTACTAATCTCGGCAGCGAAATCCGCGCTCTCAACGAATTCGCGAAAACCCGGTACAAGAAGGCGGCGGTCCTGTGGGTCAATCTCGAATGGGCCGACTGGGGTGCCAAGGCTTTCGAGAAGCAGTTTAAGGCCGATGGCGGAGAGATCGTCGAGAGTCTGTCTTTCGCGCCCGACTCCACCGACATGCGCGCGCAACTCACCCGCATCCGCGTCGCCAAGCCCGATGTCATCCTGGTTTTGGCCTACAAGACCACGGGCCAGGTGTTGAAGCAGGCGCGCGAGCTCGGCATCGAAGCGCCGTTTATTGGCACGCTTGATTTCGAACTGCCCGAAGTGGTGCAGATCGCAAAGGAAGCGGCCGAAGGGAGCGTCTACACCAAGGCCGTCTTCGACACCGACAATCCGGTGGCAGGCACGATGACGGACTACACTGCCGAATACGAGAAGCGCTACGGCCAGAAGCCGGAAGTCTATGGCGCTACCATGTACGACATGTTGCTGATACTGGCCGACGCGATGGCGAAGTCCAACGGCGACACGGAGGCGGCTCGCAAGGCAATCCTCGCCGTCAAGGATTTCCCGGGCGCTTCCGGGACCACGACCTTCCTGGCCAATGGTGACGTCGACAAGGCGGTCGAGCTGAAGACGATCAAGGGCGGCCAGTACGTCGACTACAAGAACTGACCTTCCGCGCCCCGCGCGGCACCTCCTCCCAACCTTGGCGGGCCTCCCGAAACGGCCCGCCGCCTCGATGCTCAGCCGGTCCCGCAGATGGGCGTCGATGCGCTCGCTGCAGCACTTTCGTTGGTTAGGGGCTTGGTGGTAGTTTGGCGACGATCCATCAACTGGAACCTTCGCCAGACGGCGCGATTGGCTAAAACTTCGGCTGCATGGCGCGGCGTCAGTCAGCCCGGCAGCAACTCTGTCGCAGCGGCGATCGACGCCGCATGCGTGGCCGGCGCACCTACTTCCCGCCCGCGCAGCACCTCTCCTCTGGACGTTGGCGCCACCTTGACGGCTCTCTTGGCGCCCTCTACGGCGCGAACGTCACCGTCGTTCCGTCCAGATCAGGAAAAGTCCCGCGGAGGCTATCATCGTGCCGCCGACGAGCATATGCAGCGTCGGCAATTCGGCAAACAGGAGATAACCCAGAACCGGACCGATGAGCACCGAGGTATAGTCGAGCGGCGCCAGCATCGACATGTCGGCGTGGCGCAGGCTTTCGGTGACGAGCACGTGCGCCATGCCGCCGGCGAACCCACCGAGCGCAAGAAGCAGCGTTTGTTCGTCCGAAAGGTCGGCCCAGCCGAAAGGGAACGTCGCCAGCGCGAAACCCGTAGAGGTCAGCGAAAACCAGAGCACGATGGTGGAGGAGCGCTCGGTCTCGACCAGCGCCTTCAGCATCAGCACCGAACAGGCGGTTGCAAAGGCGCCGCCGATCGCCGCCCCGGCGCCGATCGCTTGGTGGCCGTCAAAACCCTCACCACTAAAAATGGTGAGGCCGGGCCAGGCAACCACAGCGACCCCGGCCAGGCCTGCAAGCACCGCCAACCAGCGCGAGGGCCGGACGATCTCGCCGAGCATGATAGCTCCCAGCGCGACGGCAAACAGCGGCTGCGCATAGCCGAACATGATCGCGTCGGAGAGCGGCAGGTAGGCCAGCGCGAGAAAGGTGAGGCCGATGCTAGCAGAACCACAGAGGCCGCGCCCGACATGACCGAGCGGTCGGCTGGTTTTCAGCGCCATCGCCAATTCCCTGCGCAGAACGAGGAAAGCCAGGATCGGCAGCATGGCGAAGACTGAGCGATAGAACACGACCTGTCCGGTCGGCACGCTGCCGGCCAGCTTGATCAGCGCGAACATGGAAACGAAGAATGAGACGGAGCCGAGCTTCAGCCCGATCCCGGCCAGAGATTTTCTTGGCATGGAGAACCTGTCGTGGCGTCAGCCAAGAGCGAAAAGGTTGTCGCACGTCGGCCAAAGCCGAGCCAACCGTGTAGTGCTCCCCCCGAAAGAGGTGTTGAGCGCCGTACCGAAGGCCGCCAGTTGCTCCGAGGCCGGCGCTGCGCACGTTGGAGACGGTTGCCGTGTTCAAGAGCGCACGAGCATCCCTCCTACGCGAGCACGCATGGGATATTGTATTACAATATTTGACCATGATCGAGAACGAAACCGGCAGCCGAGTTACGTCTCGGCCGCCGGTACGGATTACGCCGCTGCCAAGGCGTCAATCGCCTGCGCGTCACGGTCCAATGCGGCAAGCGGGCGCCGCGGCCAGACCTGCGGGAACATAGCCGAGTTTAGCGGCTGCCCCACCGAGAGGCCTGGATCGCGTAGCGGCTGCGGCCCCATCGGGCGCTTGGCATAGGTGACGTCGTCCCCGGCATAGCGGAAAGCAAGGGCACGCCGGCGCCGGTCTTGCGACGTGTTGCCCGGCGCATGGTGCAGCGTCAGCAGATGGTGGGCCAGCACGTCGCCTGGATCCATGTCGAAATGCACGATGTTCCAGTCACCGCGGTTGGCCTCGATGTCTGGCAGCGGCTCGAACAAATCATCAGGATAGTCCTTGTACTTCTTGGCGTCGAAGCCAGCAGGACGATACCACTTGCCCGTGCGGTGGGAGCCAGGGATCCACTCGGTCACGCCGGTTTCCAGGGTGACGGAATCGAGCGGCGTCCAGAACGAGCAGACCTGCGTCCCGTCCATCCAAAGATACGGCTGATCATGGTGCCACGGTGTGTGGTTTGTCGTATTCGGCTCCTTGACGAACATTGCGTCGACGGCGAGGTTCACCGCCTTGGAGCGCATGAGGGTCGCGGCCCATTCCGGCATGGGCGACTCGGCCTGGAACTGGCGGAAACGCTCGTTGAAGGTCCACATAAAGATGTCGTAGCCGAACTTGCCGCTACCGGAGCCGGCAGCGATATCATGGCCGGACGGGCCTGGCTGGTTCAGCACGTCCTCGACTGCGTCCTGCAGCATCTTCACCCATTCGGCGCTGAGGATGTTGCGCAGGCATACGACGCCGTCCTCCTCATAGGTGCGGATTTCGTCCTCTGTGATCGGCCTTGTGAATTGCACGGTCATGACTGCTGTTCTCCTTCTTTCAATTGACTCGCGGCGCCCTGGCGAGCAGCCGCGGTTCGAGGCGGCGCGGAAGGTATCGGACGCTGGCCGGTCGGAGCCGATGGCCCGGCGCGGCGGGGGCACTCGCCAGCGAGCGGCAGGTCGTCGAGGACGGCATTCATCCGTACGCGATCTTTGAGTGGGCAGGCGAAGCCTTTACACATCGGAATAACCTCCGCATTATGGGCAAGTGGACCAAATATCCGTCCCTTGCTTGTAAGCCATTTTGCTTGTCCCTTGCCCAACAACAAGCAATGCTTGGTCAACAAGATCATTCCAATACGGAATAACCGATGAGTTATACCCGGCGCTATCTACCGTCTGTCTCGTTGCTCGCGGCCTTCGAGGCGACGGCGCGGCTGGGAAGCGTCAGCGCGGCGGCCAAGGAGCTGAGCCTCACGCAGAGCGCCGTGAGCCGGCAGATCCGCGCGCTGGAGGAGCAGCTGCAGGTCGAGCTCTTCGTGCGCGACCGCCAGACGGTTCGGCCGAACTCCGCGGCCATGAATTTCTTGGCCGAGGTGCGGGAGGCGCTCGACCGACTCTCGACCGCCTCGCAAAACCTCTATGCCAATCCAAATGGCGGCATCCTCAACGTGACGATCCTGTCGTCCTTTGGGACGCGCTGGCTGGCGCCACGGCTGTCCGACTTCAAGCGCCTATATCCTGGCATCACGGTCAATTTAAAGACGCGCTTCAGCCTGTTTGATTTCCGTGACGAGGGCGTCGATGCCGCAATCCATGCTGGTGTGCCTTACTGGCCGGGCGCGGAGATGGTTGAGCTGCGGCGTGAGTTTCTCGTACCCGCCTGCAGTCGAGATTTTCGAGAGAGCCGCGGTATCCGCACGCCCGCTGACCTCATCGGGCAGCCGCTGATCCATATGGGCTCGATGGGGCGCGCCACCGATTGGGAGAAGTGGTTTCGGGCGCTGGGACTGGAGCCCGGCCGGATCTCGGCCGGCAGCTTCGACCAGTTTTCAACCGTCGCCCGCGCCGCGGCAGCGGGCCTAGGTGTCGGGCTCCTGCCGACCTTCCTCATCGAGGAGGAACTGTTGGGCGGGCACCTCGTCCCGGCGGTCGACGTCACCTATGAAAGCAGCGACAAATATTATCTTGCCTGGCCGGAGGGCAGAAAGGACTACCCGCCCTTGATCGCCTTCCGCGACTGGATCGTGGCGCAGTCCGGAGTTGAGGAGCGACTCGGCCCAACGCCTGCTCGACCATGAAGCTGGTGTTCCAGTTGCTCGAGAGGCACCTGCGGCTGCGGCGTAACACGCGCGATCGATGGAACAGCCCTGCCCTGCCGCAGTATTTCATGGCGTTGGAGAAGGCTGCTAACGAACGGCGATGATCTGTTCCTCGCTCCCCCCAGGGGATGAGTACTCACCCTTGCCGCTTCGGTCAGACGCGCGGCAGGCCGAGATGATCGCGCAGAGTAACGCCGGAGTAGGTCTCACGGAAAGCGCCGCGGCGCTGCAGCTCGGGAGTGACCAATTCGGCGAAGTCGTCCAGATAGTCAGGGAAATAGGCGGGCATGATGACGAAGCCATCGGCCGCCCGCGCATCCACCCACTCCTGCATGATGTCGGCGATCTTGTCCGGGGTGCCGACGGCGACGATGTAGCCGCGCCCGACTGCCATGAGGTTGAACAATTGCCGCAGCGTGTAATTTTCGCGTCGCGCCAGGGGAATCAGCGCGCGCGCGAAGCCCTGCATACCATCGGTCATCGGCAGGTCCGGGACGGGCCCGTCGAGCGAATACTGTGTGAGATCATGGCCGAGCCGGTCCGACACCGTGCGAATCGAGCTTTGTACGTCGACGAACGCCGCCAGGCGCGCCAGCTTGGCATGCGCTTCTTCGTCAGTACGGCCAACCACGGTAAAGATGCCGTTCAGGATCTTGCACTGGTTCGGGTCGCGGCCATGACCGGCCGCCATGCTGCGCACCTTGTCGTAAAAGTCGCGCCCTTCCCCGATCGCGTGCTGCACGGTCACGATCAGGTCGGCATGGCGCGCGGCGAAGCCCATGCCGGCCGGCGATGATCCCGCCTGCACCAGCACGGGATTGCCCTGCGGCCCGCGGGGCGCGTTGAGAGGTCCGCGCACCGAATAGCATTTACCCTTATGGTTGAGGAGGTGGATCCGCGTGGGATCGAAGTAGCGGCCCTTCGCACGATCAACCAGCACCGCGCCATCGTCCCAGGTGTTCCAGAGTCCGCGCACGACCTCGACGAACTCGTCGGCCATTTCGTAGCGCAGATCGTGCTCCCGCCGCCCCTCGGTGCCGAAATTGAGCCCCGCGATGGGCGAGGAGGTCGTAACCACATTCCAGCCGGCCCGCCCGGCGCTGATCAGATCAAGCGATTGGAAGGCGCGGGCAAGGTTGTAAGGTTGGGAGAACATGGTGGAGGCGGTGCCGACGAGCCCGATGCGACTCGTCACCATGGCCAGCGCGCTAAGTTGCGCGATCGGTTCCAGCCGCGCCACCATGGATGGGTGATCGTCGACCTCGGCCGAAACATTGTCGGGAACGAAGACGAAATCCATCTTCGCCCGCTCAGCCGTCGTCGCGATGCGGGCAAGCGCCTTAATATCGAAATTGGTGGGGTCGGCGCCTTCCGCCCGCCACCCATCGACCTGGTTGCCAGTGCCCAGCACGAATACGCCGAGATGCATCTTGCGGCTCATGACGTCTCCCCTTGTCGCGAACGGCTCAGCCCACCGTCAGCTGCAGCTCATCCAGACGGATCCCCTCCATAGCCTCGACGAGCCGCATGCGACTTTGCCGCAGCGCCTTGACGGCATTCCAGCCGAGCGCGCCCACAACGCGGCCTTGATTGTGGCAGAGCGCAACGAAGCGGCCTGACGCCATGTCGCCCTCGATCTCCACCTCGCCATCATCCGGGAAGATGCCATAGCTCTGCAGCTTGATGTCGTGCTGGTCGCTCCACATGAAAGGAATCGGTCGGAAGTCTTCGGCGGCGCCTAGCAGGTTCTTCACCGTTGCGCCCGCCTGTTCGGTGGCATTCATACGGTGCTCGATGCGCAGCCGCGCGCCGTAGCCGGAATGCCACCAGGAGGCGACGTCGCCGGCCGCATAGACGCCGGGCGCGGCGCGGCAGCAAGCATCGCACAGAATGCCGTCGCCGATCGGCAAGCCGCTCGTGCGCAGCCAGTCGACATCAGGCTGCGATCCGATCGCGACCAGCGCGAGCTCGGCCGGAACGATATCGCCATCGGCAAGCCGCACGCCGCTTAGATGCCCACCCTTCTCTTCGAAGCCGGCCACCTGGACCTCCAAGCGCAGCATCACGCCCGCCGCGCGGTGGCGCGCGGCGAGCAGGTTGCCGATCGCGGCGGGGAACTGGCGGGCCAGCGGGTGCGGCGCGTTGCCGATAACCGTGACATCGAGACCAAGCTTGCGGGCGGTGGCAGCGAATTCCATACCGAGGACGCCAGTGCCGATAACCGCGACTTGGGGCGCGCTTCCCAATGCAGTGCGCAGCGCGGCTGCGTCATCCAAGCTGCGAAGCGTGTACACGCCGTTCGGTCGCGGGCCGGGAAAGACGCGCGGGCTGACGCCGGTGGCAAGAATCAACCCGTCGAAGCCGAGCCGGTCGCCCGCTTCCAACCGGAGCATGCGGCGGTCGAGATCGAGCTCGCAGGCCCGCGCAGGAATGAGCCATTCGGCCCCCAGCTCATTAAGCAGCGCCGGCTCGCTGAGCCGAACATGCTCGAAAGGCAGGTTGTCGGCGATGAAACCCTTGGAGAGTGGCGGCCGGTCGTAGGGAAGGTGGGGTTCCGCCCCGACCACGAGAATGCGGCCCCTGTAACCTTCCGCGCGCAGCGCCTGGACGGCGGCGAGCCCCGCGGCCGACCCGCCGACGACAATGACCGTGCGCAAGGCTCAGTCCTCGAGCCGGATCGCAAGCGCGGGGCAAACCTTGATCGCCTGCAGCACGTCCGCACGGCTCTCTTCCGGCGGGTTCTCCTGCAGCAGGATGACGATGCCGTCCTCCTCGCGTTGGTCGAAGATATCCGGCGCCGCAAGCACGCATTGACCGGCGCCGCAGCATCTCGCCTGTTCGATGAGCACGCGCATTTCAGCTCTCCCACGTGACAGGAATCCGCTCTACGCCATAGACGAAGCTGGTTTCCTTGAATTCGAGACTCGATATCGGTGCCGCAAGCGCCAGGCTTGGTATGCGGCGGAACAGGGTACCAATCAGGATTTGCAGCTCGGCCCGGGCCAAAGGCTGGCCGAGGCACTGGTGGATGCCGTAGCCGAAGGCGATGTGATGGCGCGCATCGCGTTGGATGCGGAACTTGTCCGCGTCCGGAAAAGCGTCAGCGTCGCGATTGGCCGCTGCATTGTGGGCGATAATGCCTTCGCCCTTCCTAATGACATGTCCGCCGATTTCGATGTCTGCCGTCGCTATACGCCTGCGGCCGTTATGGGTGACATCGACGTAGCGCAGAATTTCCTCGACCGTGCTGTTGATCAACGTCGGATCGTCGATCAGCGCCTGTTTCTGCTCCGGATTCTCGAGCAGCGCCAGAATACCGAGCGACATGGTGTGCGCGGAGGTGTCGTGGCCGGCGATCAGCAACAGGCGCGCGATGCCGATGAGCTGAATCGGCGTGAGGTGCCCTGGCCTGAGCTGGTTCACCACCAGCCGGCTCAGGAGGTCGTCCGTCGGGCTCAGGTTCTTCCTCTCGATCAATCCGGCGATATAGACGTCGCACAATTCCTGGATCGCTTTTGAGGAGACGTCCGGCGGGGTGCGACTGTCGGTGATCAGGTCGGCCTTTGCGTGGAAGAAATCCTGGTCTTCGTAGGGAACGCCGAGCAGGTCGCAGATCATGGTGATCGGCAGCGCAAGGGTCAGGTCGCGCACGATATCGCTCGGCGGCCCCTTGGCGAGGATCGCGTCGATGCGCTCGTCTACGACCTGCTGGATGCGCGGTTTCAGCGCCTCGATCTTCTTGACCGCGAATTCGCCGGTGAGCATGCGCCGGAACTGCGTGTGCTCAGGCACGTCCATGGTGATGAAGCTCGGATATTTGGTTCGCACCGCCAGCATACCGGGCGTTGCGCCCGGAAAGTTGGGCAAGGTGTTATCCGCGCTGACCCGCGGATCTGTTAAAAGCTTGCGCACGTCATCGTAACGCGTCACCAGCCAGGCATCCTGGCCGGTCCACAGGCGCACCTTTGCGAACGGTTCGGCGGCGCGCATTTCGGCGAGTTCCGGCGCAGGGTCGAGCGGGTTGGAGCGCTTGATGGGGTATTCGCGGGTGCCGCTAAAGGGACAGGACGTAACAGCGGATTCTGACATAGCGACCTCCGGCGGTCCTTGTAAGGGACGCGTAGCGCTGAGCGCTTCTAGCATACGATAATACAATATTCTCGGACGGAGCGGGCGTGGCTACGCGTCAGCCATGACCCGTTTCGTATGGACCGGATCAGGCAACCCGAGGTTCTCCCGCAACGTCGAGCCCTCGTATTCGGTGCGGAACAAGCCACGGCGCTGCAATTCCGGCACGAGGAGGTCCGTAAAATCGTCCACGCCACGTGGGAAATAGGGCGGCAGAATGCAGAACCCGTCACAGGCTCCCTTGCTGAACCAATCTTCCATGATGTCGGCCACCTGCGCCGGCGTGCCCCAGACTAAATTGTGGCCGAGCGACTCTGCAAAGCGCCGGCCTATCTGGCGGATGCTGAGATTTTCGCGCCGCGCCGTCTCGATCATGATCTGCTGGCGCGTCTGGGCGCCGTTGACAGTGGGCAACTCCGGCAAGGGGCCGTCGAGCGGATATTGCGACAGGTCGACGCCGCCAGCGAAGCGGCTGATCGCGATCAGCGCCTGCTCATCGGTAATCAGAGACTGCAGCTGCAGGTAATGTTCCTTTGCCTCCGCCTCTGTTCGGCCAATGATTGGCATGAAGCCCGGCATCAGTTTGACCGCATCGGCCGAGCGGCCGCAGGCCACTGCGCGCGCCTTCAAATCGTCAGTGAAGGCCTTGCTCTCTTCAAGAGTGGAGTTTGCGGAGAATACAAGGTCGGCAATCCTGGCGGCAAGATTGCGGCCGGGGCCGGACGACCCTGCCTGCACGATGATCGGCCGCCCCTGGGGTGAGCGCGGCACGTTGAGCGGCCCCTTGACGTTGAAGTACTTGCCCTTGTGATTGAGGACATGCACCTTCTCTACGTCGAAATAGCGTGCATTCTCCTTGTCCTCGACCAAGGCGTCCGCGTCCCAACTGTTCCACAGCCCGGTGACCACGTCGAAGAACTCTTCCGCCCGCACATAGCGCTCGTCGTGCTCCATGTGCTTTTCGAAACCGAAATTCTGCGCCTCGTTCTCGTGCTGCGAGGTGACCAGATTCCAGCCGGCTCGGCCCTTGCTGATCAGATCTATCGTCGCGAAGCGGCGCGCGATCGTGTAGGGCTCGTTGTAAGTCGTCGTGCCGGTGGCGATTAGACCGAGCTTCGAGGTCACGGCGGCCAGCGCCGGGATCACGGACATGGCCTCGATGATTGCCGCGCGGTAGAACTTTTCCGCCGCCTTGTCGCGCTTCTCGATCAGCGGCGTCGGCTGGATGGCGTTGCTATCGGCGAAGAAAAGGGCGTCGAGCTTGGCCTGTTCGCATTTCTTGGCGACTTCGACATAGGTCTCGAACTGCGTCACGGTAGAGCGCGCGGCACCCGGCATGCGCCAGCCCGCGCCGTGCGAACCTGGCGCGAACCACATCATGGCAAGCTTCATCTTCTTGCGATCGTGCATGGTCCGGTCTCCCTCAGGATTTGCGATGGCCGAGGACAGCCTTGATCTCGAGGTAATCCTCGAAGCCGAAGATCCCACTCTGCCGTCCATTGCCGGACTGCTTGTAGCCGCCGAACGGCACGTCGGATTGCGAGGCCGCGCCGTTGATGTAGACCCTGCCGGCTTGCAGGCGGCAGGCAAGTTCAGTCGCGTGGGTGTGTTCGCCATGAACATAGGCGGCCAGCCCGTAGACTGAGCTGTTGGCGATCTCGACCGCCTCGTCGATCGTCTCATAGGGCATGATCGACAGCACCGGCGCAAAGATCTCCTCCACCGCGATCCGCATGTCGGGTTTCACATCGGAAAAGACGGTCGGCTTGACGAAGTAGCCGCTGTTGAGCTCGGCCGGCCGCCCGATGCCGCCGGTAACCAGCGTCGCGCCCTGGTCGATGCCGGACTGGATCAGGTCCTGTGCGCGCTCGAACTGGATCGCGTTGACCAGTGGTCCGAGTTTGGTGTTGTCATCGAACGGGTGACCGAGCGTGTAGGTCTCTGCCGCCTTCCTGGCGAGGTCGTTGACCGTCTCCAGTTGGTCGCGGTGCACCAGCATGCGGGTCGGTGCCTCGCACGACTGGCCGGAATTCATGAACGAGCGCGCCACGCCCCAGGGCACGGCATCTTGCAGATCGGCATCCGCCGTGATGATGTGGGCCGACTTGCCGCCGAGTTCCTGGTGCACGCGCTTGACCGTGTCCGCGGCAGCCTTGGCAACCAGGGCGCCAGCGCGGGTGGAACCGGTGATCGACACCATATCGATGCCCGAATGCCCCGCGATCGCCTCGCCGACTTCGGCGCCGGTTCCCTGCACCATATTGAAGACGCCCTTGGGAAGGCCGGCCTCCTCCAGAACCTCGGTGAGGATCAGTGTGCTCAGCGGCGCATATTCGCTGGGCTTCAGGACGACGGTGCAGCCGGTGGCGAGTGCCGGCGCCAGCTTCCCGGCGATCAGGTTCAGTGGCCAGTTCCAGGCGGTAATCAGGCCGCAGACGCCGAAGGGCTCACGCCGGATCAACGTCGTGCCGATGTAATGCTCGAACGCGTAGGTCTCGAGGATGCGGCGCATCACGCTGAACTGCGTGGCAACGCCGACGGCCTGCACGTCGCGGGCGAACCAAAGGGGCGCGCCGATCTCCTCGGCAATAACGCGGGCGACCTCGTCGATGCGACGGTTGTAGCACCTGACGATGCGATCGAGGATGGCCATGCGCTCCGCGCGAGACCACGCGGCCCATTCGGGCAGGGCCTTGCGCGCGGCGGTAACGGCACGATCGACATCGGCCGCCGACCCCAGGATCAGCTCACCGGACTGCTGCTCGGTGAGCGGGCTAACGATCGCGAAAGGCCGGGAGGCGGTGAGCGGATCGACCCACGCGCCGTCGATGTAGAACTGCCTAGCGTCCATGGTCTATCCCGCCTTGTTTATGATTGCCATACAATCATACGCAGCGCGCCGCTGTCAACTCCCGGGGTTATTTCGACGGGATCTGCACGTAGCGCAGATAGGGTGTGGCCTCCCGCCAGCCGGCCGGGAAACGGCTTGACAGTTCCTCCGCGGACAGGCCGGGTACGATCGCCATCTCGTCACCGGGACGCCAACCCGCGGGTGACGCTACCTTGGCGCGGTCGGTCAGCTGCAGCGAATTGACGAGTGTCAGGATGTAGGCGAAGTCGCGCCCCATGCTGGAGGGGAAAGCAAGCAGCGCGCGCACCCTGCGCTGCGGATCGATGATATAAGCCGAGCGGGTCGGCGCTTCGGGGCTCATGGCCGGGTGGATCAGGCCGTAGAGTGCTGTGACCTGTCGCTCCGGATCACTGACCACCGGAAAACGTATGCCGGTCGCCTCGGACTTGACGATATCGGCCTGCCAGTCTTCGAAGCGATCGAGTGGATCGACAGTGACCGCCAGGAGCTTGCAGCCGAGCGCCACGAAATCCGGCGCCAGTCTCGATGCCTGTCCCATTTCCGACACGCAAACGGGCCGGAAGAAATGTGGATGCGAGAACAGCACCACCCAGCCGTCGGCCGCAAAGTCGTAGAAGTCGATCGGCCCCTCTGATGTTTCAGCGTGGAAGTCAGGGGCGGTGTCGCCAATGCCAAGCATGCTCATCCAAGAAACTCGCTTTCATGCGTGGTCCCACGCGCAAACCGCGCGACCTTCCTCAGCGGCGCACGACGGACCCGCTAAAAAATCACGACGGGCTTCAGAACCTCACCCGACATGGCGTCGTCACAAGCCTTGTTGAGGTCGCGGAAGGCATAGCGGGTGATCATGCGGTCGAAGGGAAACTTTCCCTCACGGTGCAGCGCGATCATGCGTGGGATAAAGCTTTCAGGGTCAGCGCCACCCTGCGCTATCCCGGTTATCGAGCGGCCGCCGAAGATCAGGGGGTGGAAGTTGATCGGGGTCGCCGAACGGCCGTTGGACACCACGCCGCATGTGCCGCGCGGGTTGAGCGCGGCGACAAGGCCGTTGACCACGTCGACATTACCAGTCGTGTCGAGGGCCCAATCGGTCGGGCCAGATGCGGCGCGGATCGCGGCCGTCAGGTCTTGACCGACCGGATTGACCGCATGGGTGGCGCCCATTTCGCGCGCCATCTCCAGCCGGCTGTCGCGCGTGTCGACCGCGACGATCGTGGTCGCCCCGGATAGCTTCGCGGCCATGATGGCGCTGAGGCCCACTGGCCCCGTTCCGGCAATGGCGATGGACGACCCCGGCTGCGGCTTCAATACGTTGAGGATGGCGCCAGCCCCTGTTTGGATGCCGCACCCCAGCGGCGCGAGCGTTTCCAGCGGAAGGTCATGCGGCACAGGGATGACATTGCGCTCGGTCGCGATGCAATAGGTAGCAAGCGAGGACTGACCGAAGAAATGGCTGTAGAGGTGCTCACCCTCGCGTGCCAACGCGGTCGTTCCATCCGGCCGCGTGCCGCTGAAATTGCGCGCAAAAAGGTCCTCGCAATAGGAGGGCATGGACTGCCGGCAATTGCCGCAGTGGCCACAAGAATTGATGCTCATCACGACATGGTCCCCGGGCTTCACCTTGGTGACGCCTGACCCCACCTTCGCGACAATGCCCGCTCCCTCGTGGCCCAGCACGATTGGGCGAGGCACCGTTCCCGGCGTGTGCAGCATCTTGAGGTCGGTGTGACAGATGCCGGTGGCGACCAGCCGCACCATGACTTCGGTCTCGCGCGGCTCTTCCAGTTCGACCGAAGCGAGCACGAACCGCTCAGTCTCCGGATAGGCTATGGCCGCCTCGATCCTCATGATTCCTCCCTTGGCGATGACCACTTCAATGCGTGGCGGCGCTGAAGTCCTGCATGATGCGGCTCTCGGCCACGCGCACGCTGCGCATCCCGGCCGGAGTGTTCCGGCTGCGCCCGACGAAGCGCGGCACACCATCGGTGAAGACGGCCGAGACCGCCGGTACGTCCCCATTGGCGATGGCTGAGAGCGCGTCATTCTTGGCGCCGCCGGCGCATGCGTCGATCAGGAGCACGTCCGCATCGCGCCCCGGCGCAATGATTCCGCTGTTCAGCCGGTAAACGGCAGCATTGTTGCCCGTGGCGGCGGCGATCGCCCATTCCACCGGCATCTTGCCGAGGCTAGCGAGGTGGGTGATCGTGTAGAACATGCCGAGCGGCATGATTCCACTGCCCGTCGGCGTGTCCGTGGCCACAAGCAGCCGGTCGAAGCACTCGGCCTTCACGGCCAGATCGGCGACCATCAAGAGCGTGCGCAGATTGCCCGCCGTGCAGCATTGCAGCGCGATGCGGCTCTCATCGACCAGTCGCGCGAAATCGGCATCGGGCATGGCGACGGGCCCGCCGTTGACATGGAAGGACACATCCGCGTCCATCGCGATGACATGGTCCGCCCAGATGCCGGAAGAGCCGGGAATGGAGGAGCCGCCCGTGTGCACGGTCGTGACCATGCCGGCCTCCTTCGCCCAACGCACCTGTTCGATGTAGCCGTAGGGCGTGGCAAAAGCACCGAAGCCGGCCTTGGCGAGCCAAACCCCCTTGGCGGCAATATCGGCGAAGTCGCTTTCAACCAGGTCGGGTTCGAGGATGATGGACCCGGCGTGCACCCGCATGCCGCCCGGCCGATAATCCTTGAAGCTCTTGTGAGCGGCCACCGCCAGCGCCTTTACCCCGTCGCGGTCCTTCGGCCGGCCGGGGACATGCACTTCCGACGCGGTAATCGACGTCGTCGTGCCGCCGTGGACATAGCTCTCGAGGAAGCCCACCGTCTTTTGGCGCGGCGTGTAGTCTCCGAAGGTGATGTGCACATGCGAATCGATCAGCCCTGGCATGGCGACCGTGCCGGCGGCGTCCACCGTCACGTCGCAATCTTTCATGAGCTCCGGCGAAGCGGTGCCCACGTGGCTGATCAGGCCGTTGTCGAGGATCAGCGTGTCGCCCGCCGCGAAGGGGGCTCGCCAGTTTCCCGACACGATCCTGCCGATGTTGGTGATTGCAACCCGCATGCTGTTCCCCGCTCGCTGTCAAACCAGTCCGTCCACGCCGCGCATCTCCTCGTGCTTGATGCCGCCGACGCGCGCATTGATGCGCCCGCGATTGGTCACACAGAAGATGACTGCGATCTCGTCGGGCGCGGGCGTATCGGGAAGCATGAGCGTCATGCCGTCGTAATGCGAGCGGACGTAAAGCGCATCCTTGCAGGCCATCGGGATGTCGATCTGCATGCCTGGCGGCACTCGCTTCTGGAACGACGAAATCCAGGACTTGCCGCCCCCGACAGCCTCGCGGATCGGATTGGCAAAGACGGTCGTCAACAGGGCGTTGGCATGCTCCTGCTCGCCGCCGAGCCCGACCAGCCCGCCTTTTCCATAACCTTGGACGGAGTAGTCACCCATGGCCGCCACGACCATCTGCCCAAGCCGCTCGCCAAGTGACACGCTGGCGTCGATCAGCGGACCGAGGTCCTCGACATAGCGGCCGACGAAGGGATTGGCCACGACGAGCACACAAGCTGCCTTGCGTTGGATGAGATCGGCCTTCTTTCCCTCGTCGATCATCCTGTCTTCAACGATCGTGAAAGACCGTCTGATGGTCAATTCCATTGCCTGCTCTCCAGAGGGGCGCTCGCGCGCACTCGCCACATGTCATATCCCCTCTTAGCATTCTTCATATTGTCTTACAATCGGATGGCGGGCTGATCCCGCCATCCCTCAACGGCTATCACAGGCGTTTAGCGAGCCAATCGAACATGAAGGGGATGGAGATAGACCAGTTATCGTAGTTGCAATGGACGGCGCCGCCCTCGTCGCCTTCCCAGATCTTCAGAACCTTGTCAGTGCTTCCGATCTCGTCGTAGAGGCGACGCGCGCCCTTGACGTCCATCACAACATCGCCGGCGCCGTGCGAGATCAGCGTCGGGCACCTGATCTGGTGCGCGATGCCCTTCATGTTGAAATCCTTGAGCTTTTCGCGCGCTTGCGCGTCGTTGTCGACGCCGAGGATCCACTGGATCTGCTTCTGGATCGGCGGGTAGAAATTGTAGAGCTCTTCTAGGATGTCATAGCAGGCACACCAAAGCACCAACGCCTTGATACGCGGCTCGAAAGCAGTGCCGCGCGGCGCATAATACCCCGCCATGGAAACGCCGACACAGCCGATCCGATCCGGATCCACATCAGGCCGGGCTTCCAAGTAATCAATCGCCGCCTTCACCGGAACTTCGTAGTCCGGGCGGGAATGGATGTGCCGCAGTCGCAGGCTCGAGCCGCGGCCGGGGGTATCCAGAATCAGCACGCCGATGCCGCGGTCGGCCAACTCCTGAGTTCCCCAGAAGAAGATTTCCTCTGCCAGCGAATCCGCGCCGCCAAGCATAAGCACGGCCGGCGACTTTTCTTTGCCCTTCTTCGGAAAGACATAGTAACCGTCATAGATGTCGGCGCCGCAGGTCACCTGAACGGCTTCGACCCGATCGGCATCATACTTAATTGCATCTTCGAAGCAGCGTTTTGTCTTACGAAAATTGGCGATTTTCCGCTCGTCTGTACCGAGCAGGAAGAAATCGGCGTGGCGATAATAATTTGAGGCGCGATAGAGCCGGTACTTCGCGGTCTCGATGTCGCCGGCCTCAAGCGCCTTGCGTCCCGCCTCCTCGGTCTCGCGGCCGAGTTCGTGCCATTCATGGTGGAAGCTTTCGAAGTCCCCTTCCTTGATGCGCTTTGCGGCACGGTCGCATTCAAAGATATCGGAGCCCCGATAGGCGGCCTGAGCAATCAGCCGCTCCGTCTGGATTGCCCAATCGCGCTCGCCCGGAAAAATGTTCAGCATCGCTTACTAAGCTCCTGTTTCTATGAGCCTTATTGAAATGGCGCAGTTGCTCGTGGCCGCCGTAGCAAGCCGGTGTGGCCTGCTCTTCAATTGCAGCCACATCGCGATGCGGCTTGCATAAGCTCGATCAAGCATATAATTGTATGACAATCAACGAGTTTCTTCGGGTGGTTTTCAATGATTGACGAGAGCGGCGAAAAATTTGCCTTGGGCGGCGTGGCCGAGCAGCGCCCGTGGCAAAAGCTGTACAAAGGCTTTGCCGATCCCGCCCATGAGGACGGCCAGACGCCGACCTATGTCGGCCGCAGCGTGCCGCGGAACGACGTGCTCTACAAAGTGCGCGGCAAGGCGCGCTATGCACCGAATATCACGATGCCGAACATGCTCCATGGCCGCTTCGTGCGTAGCACCGTGCCTTCCGCCAGGCTCGTGTCGGTCGATGTAACCGCCGCACGGGCCGTGCCTGGAGTCGTTTACATTCTGACGGCGGCCGACATCGATCCGGCCCGCTTGCATGTCGGCTCGCTGGTGGAGGACACACCGATCCTAGCGAAGGACATCGTACGCCATGTCGGCGAGCCAATCGCAGTGATCGCGGCCGAAAGCAAGGAGGTGGCGGAATACGCCGCCACTTTGGTCGAGGTCGTGTATGACGAGACGCCAGCGGTGCTCACGCCTTCCGCGGCGCTGGCAGAGGGCGCGCCTCTGCTTCATCCGCAAGGCAACATCATCGCCAACCTCTCGAAGGAGCGCGGCGACGTCGAAAAGGCACTGGCAGAGGCTGACTTCGTCATCGAAGGCACCTATGTCAACGAGCCGATCGATCACTGCTTCCTGGAAGCGCAGTCCGGCATTTCCTTCTTCGACGAGGATGGCGTGCTGACGCTGCTCGTCTCCACCCAGTATCCCCATTTCCACCACAAGCAGCTGGAGCGTGTCACCGGCCTTCCCCACGACAGGATCCGCGTCATTCAGACCGTGGTCGGTGGGGCCTTCGGCGGCAAGATCGACAACACGATCGAATGTGTGACCTGCCTTATCACAATGGCGACGGGCAGGCCGGTGAAGATGGTGCTGGATGCGGAGGAGGTCTTCTCCTCGACGACCAAGCGCCACACCATGACCATCCGCCACCGCCTCGGCGGCATGAAGGACGGCCGGATAACAGCCATCGATATGGATATCCTTGCCGACGGTGGTGCTTACACATCCTATAGTCCGATCGTCGCCGGCCGATGTGTCGTGCACACGGCGCTTCCCTACGACATTCCCAACATCAAGGCGCATATCTGCACCACCTTCACCAACAACATGACGGCCGGGGCCATGCGCAGCTTCGGCATCGTCAAGCTCGCCTTTGCGACGGAATCGCAGATCAACAAACTGGCCGAGAAGATCGGCATGAGCCCGATCCAGATTCGCCGCATCAATGCGGTCAAGAACGGCACCTCAACGCTCACCGGTCAGACGCTGAGCGCGGTCGGCTTCACGAAGACGCTGGACGTGATCGAGCCGATCTATGAGGCGCGCAAGGCCGAGCTCGACAAAATGACGCTTGCCGGCGGCATCAAGCGAGGCCTGGGGCTGGCCTCGCTCGGCTACGGCATCGGATACAGCGGCGTGCGCAACCCTTCGACCGCGCGGCTGGAAGTTCTGGCCGATGGTACGGTGATCGCCAATTGCGGCACACCTGACATCGGGCCCGGTTCAGACACGACGCTGGCGCAGATCGCGGCGGATGCCGCGGGGATCTCGATTGCCCGCATCCGCGTGGTCAGCGGCGATTCCACCAAGACGGATGACTCGGGGCCGACCTCGGCTTCTCGCACCACCTATTTTTCCGGGAATGCGGCACTGGTGGCGGGACGTGACTTCGCCCGCCAGTTCCGCGAGATGGTAGCCGAACATTACGCCCTGCCGCTCGACCAGGTGCGGCTCGACGACGATCGTATCCACCTGTCGAACGAGGTGCACGAGTTCGCGGACATCTGCGCCGCCCTCGGCGACAAGCTGAAGACGCTGAAGGCCTACGGCGTCTTCAATCCCGACAGCGCGCTCGACTTCGTCACCTTCAACGGCAATCCGTACCCGACCTACACCTATGCGACCCAACTCGCGGAGATCGAGGTTGACACTGAGACCGGCAAGATCGCGGTGCCGCATTTCTGGGCCGCGCATGACGCGGGAAGGCTCGTCAATCCGATGGGAGCGGAAGGCCAGATCGAGGGGGGCGTGGTGATGGGTCTCGGCATGGCGCTCTACGAAAAGATCGTGCGCAACGGGGGCTACATCCAGAACCCCAGCTTCCGCGACTATCTTCTGGCCGGACCGAAGGACGCGCCGGGCACGATCGAGACTGTCTTCGTCGAGAATATCGACGACAGCGGGCCCTACGGTGCCAAGGGGGTGGCCGAGGCAAGCTTGATCCCGGTGCCGGCAGCCATCGCTGCCGCGCTTCACGATGCGGCAGGCATCTGGCTCTCGGCGATGCCGATGGATCAGGAAACCGTATTCAAGGCGCTGAACGCTCAGCCAGAGCCAAAGGGAAAGATGTGATGACTCTCGTTCCCGATTACATCCGTGCCCGCTCGGTCGCCGAGGCCGCCGAGGCGCTGCGCGCGGCCGAGGGTGGCGGCATCCTGGTCGCGGGCGGTACGATCATCGCCTCGCTCATTAATCAGCATCTGGCCGAGCCTTCGACTTTGATCGACATCAGCCCGATCGAAACGATGAAGTCCATTCGCGTGCACGGCGACGGCAAGGTCGAGCTCGGCGCGCTGGTGACGCATGAACAAGTGCGCCGTTCGGCCGACATCCAGCGTCATCTGCCCCTGATGGCCGAGATCGCCAAGGACATCTCGTCCTGGCGGCTGCGCAATCGCGGCACGCTGGGTGGGAGCATCTGCACGATGGGCGGCCAGGGCGATCCGGCGACCGGCCTGATCGCACTTGGCGCCCAGCTGGTGCTGAGCCGCGGCCACGGGCAGCGCACCATCCCTATCGAGAGCTTCTACAAGGATGGGTTCAGCCTCGACCTGGCAGAGGATGAAATCCTTGAAACAGTGCTCGTTCCGCCCGTGCCGCAGAACGCACACTTCGCCTTCGGCAAGGAGGGCCCGCGCAATGCCATGGACTGGACTCAGCTAACGGTCTCTGTGGTGTTCACGGAAGCGCAGGGTCGGATCGAGACCACCCGCATCGGCGTCAATGGCGCAGCCGCGACGGCTTTGCGGGCTCGGGGCGCGGAAGAGGCGCTCACTGGCAGCGCGCTCGACGCGATCGACTGGAAGTCCGCGCAGGCCGCGCTCGCGGCGGAGATCAGTCCGGAAACCGACTTGGTCTATTCCGCGGACTTCAAGCGGCACCTTGCCGGCGTTCTGTTGAAACGCGCGGTTAATAAGGCGCTCGGTACGGCGCCCCGGCAGGAGAATATCGTATGAAAGTCTCGTTTTCTGTCAACGGAACACATAGAACCGCTGACATTTCCCCCACCGAGATGCTAGTGGACGTGTTGCGAAACAAATTATCGGAGGTCGGCACGCACAAGGTCTGTGCCCAGGGAATCTGCGGCGCTTGCACGGTGCTCCTGGACGGCGAGCCAGTCACCTCCTGCCTCACGCTGGCGGCTCAGGTCGAGGGCCGCTGCGTGACCACAGTCGAGGGGCTGGAGGACGAGAACGGCCTTGCGCCCATTCAGGAAGCTTTCATGCGTCACGGCGCCGTGCAGTGCGGCTATTGCACGCCGGGCTTCCTCATGGTCGCGCATGCCCTTGTGAGAGATCGCCCCCAGGCAAGCCGCGAAGAGATCATTGACGCGTTGCGTGGTAATATCTGTCGCTGTACCGGCTATGTGAAGATTATCGATGCCGTTGCCGATGTCGTGCAGAAGGCGGCGGTGGCCAAAGGAGGACACTGATGGCGTTGGCAGAGGCGGGAGCATCCACATCGGTTGCTGGCGACCTGACCATTTCGGCACGGACGGTGCAAAGCCTAGCGGTCAACAAGATCCGGGAGGCCATCCTTTCGGGCATTTTCGCGCCGGGTCAGCGCATACGTGAGGCGGAGCTGTGCCAGCGACTGGGCGTCAGCCGGACGTCGGTACGCGAGGCTCTGCGCAGCCTCGAGGCCGAGCGGCTGGTGACGATCATTCCCAATAAGGGGCCGGTCATTACCGAATTATCCTGGGAAGCAGCCGAGCAGATCTACAATGTACGCGCCCTGCTTGAAGGAGAAGCGGCCGCTCTGATGGCGCAACGCCGCAATCCGGAGGATGTGGAAAAGATGCGCGCGGCGCTGCTTTCGTTCGACGCCGCGGTCAGCCGGAACTCGCTGCCCGACCAGATCGCCGCCACGGGCGAATTCTACAAGACTATCCTCAATGGCTGCGGCAACGAGATCATCGCCCAGATCATCGACGGTCTCCTGGCGCGCATCAACATGCTTCGATCCAAGTCCATGTCGATGTCGGGACGCTCGCGCTTCAGCGCCATGGAGATGTGGAGCATCTTCGAGGCGATCAGCGCCGGCAATGTCGACGAAGCCCGCACGCTCGCCGAGGAGCACGTGAAAAGCGCCAAGAACTCGGCCAGGCGCTATATGGATGGGCTGCAGAAGACCAGCGCCTGAGGCATTGTTATTCCGTTGGATGAGGGCCAATCCAGTCGAACGTCATCGAAGTCTCAACGCGGAAGAGCTGCTCATAAGGCGGGTGTCGCCGCTCGCGCCAAGCTGTGCTGGGAGCGTGGTCGGCGCGAGGCGCAAATCGCCCGGCGATCTGCTCCTATAGGCACCCATGCTCAACGACAAGCCTCAGCCTCTCAGCCCGCGTTGCGCCTGATGCGGAGGAGAACGTCAGCGACTATGAGGAGGTGAAGGATAACCGCCAATCCAAGCGCTGTCAGATGAAAGCTGGCTTCAACTGGGCCGATTGCGATGATCGTCCATAGACTGAGGGGCAAGAACACAACAAGCGAGGTCACAAGCCCGGGATTGTAGCTGCGAAAGCGCGCTGCACCGCCAATGTGGGTGACGCCGTTCAAGAGCATCGTATAAGGCGCCACCAACCCAAAGCCGGCGCCCCAGAGATATGCCGCATAGAGCGCCGCCAGATTGAGCCCCCAGACGACGGGCAGGTTGATAACGAGGACAGCTGCGACGCTAAGTGCGTTGTGACCGGCGAACACCCGTTGGTTGACGAACGTCCGGAAGCGATCTCCCGTATGCTCCTCGACTTGGTGAAGCATGTAGCCCGGGCTGTGAAGGAAGATTAGCACAAGCGGCAACGCGTAGGCCGCGTGCAATAAAGGCGCGATGGCCAGGAGCGCCGCAGCCATGAACCCAGCTGCCACGACCCACCGGCTTGCAAGCCACACTTTCAGATTTTGCATGTATGCCTGCCTCGATGTGATGCAGGACCTTACTTCAACCTGCCAGAGATTTTGTCAAATATCCCCGTATCCGATTCGAAGAGCCACGTAGTTTTTCGAGCACCATCGTGGTGGCGGGCACTGTCCTCACCGGCGGAAAACATGTGGTTGCCGCCATCAGGGTACTCAGCCCTCGATCGCTGATTGCGCGCGCCGGTGCAGGTGATGCCAAGCAGCTGCAGGCAGCGCTACCCGGTCGAGAAAAGCAAAAAGACGGCGCGCACAAAGCCTGGTTGATGGCGAAGGCCCACGCCGCAGATCGCCTAGTGGATAGGATCGCGCGCATCCAATTCCGGAGCGCTTTTTTGAGTACTCCGGAAGCTTCGCTCACTGGCGCTACTCTAAATGTACGGCAGCGTTCAGCCTTGACGTGCTAGGGGTGGGTTCCACTTAACCTTCAAATTTAGATGAATATCATGTTTTATTAATGATTTCATTTTGTCAGGGTAATCAATTTATACCCTTTTACGATCCACCGTGGCAGCGTTTACAACCTGTCGATGACCTCTTGTACGCGCCGACGTAGGGCAGCTCGAATGCCGAGGGTAAGATAAAGACCCAAGCAGCCAAGATAGGCGGCAGGTTCAGGAGCATGGTGGAGACGACGGATCGACCCGCCGTCTCACGCTAAAGCCGCCGCCCGTGATCGATCTCTGCAAGGCGACCGCCGCAGAGGCCGAGTGCCCGCCGACGAATGCCCCGGGAAGCAGCAACTTGAGTCAGCTCGTGTTCGCAATGGGCTGATAGATCGCGCCGTACGGTGGCTCAACGAAAACCTTCGCCCAGCCGCGCTCACGTCACTGATGTGACCGGGGCATGCGAACGGTGAATCGAGATCGCCCCCAACTCGCTTGCGCACGATAGCGCCCCAACGTCACGATCGATCGGCAGTGGCGTGGGTTCCCGGGATGTGACAATTCGATGGAGGGCAGTCCCAATTTACAGTCCGGCGCAAAATTCCGGGCTACCTGATACGCCGGGATCGATCGTGAAAAGGCGACCCGCCAGGGGCTCCTCCCATTGCGTCGCTTCCGACCGAGGGGCACTCGCGGAGGTGATGTACAGCCGTTCAAGTCTCTCCCCGCCAAAACAGCAACATGTGGGATGGCTCGTGGGAAGATTGACCGTTACGTTGATCGCGCCATCCGGTGTATATCGAACGATACGGCCGCCAGCATACTTGGCGTTCCAAAGATAACCTTCGGCATCCAGGCAGCTTCCATCGGGCCGGGCAGGAGCATTGGTTCGAGCGAAGACACGCCGCTCACCGAGCGTCCCGCTCGCAGGATCGAGATCACATACCCAGATTGTATAGGCGCGGGTATCTGCATAGTACATCCTGCCACGTTGTGGATCAAAGGCGAGGGCGTTTGGGATGGCCAGCGCTTCGGCCATGCGTTCCACTTTCAGCTCTGGAGAAACGCGATAGAGCGCGCCGACCGGCGCGTAATCGGCTTCACGCAGCGTGCCGATCCAGAAATTTCCGAAGGGATCGGCCCGCCCGTCATTCTTGCGATGGCCTGTCACCCCGGGTTCCGGGTCAACCAGAAAGCTCTGCTCACCGCTCGCAGGATCATAGGCGTAGAGCCCATCGTCGCAGGCGAGGATCAACCCGCCCCGCTCCCGCAAGGCAATGGAGCCAAGACGCTTGGCCCTGACGGGATGGCGCATGCAATGTCCCGTCTGCGGATCATGGCTCCAAAGCTCTCCCGCCAGCACGTCGACCCACCAAAGGCGGCTGGTGCGCCAGCACCAGAGCGGACATTCGCCCAACCGATTGGGTGGGGCATCCAGCACTTCAAACCGCATGGACTGGTGCTGCCCCTGCGGGGTCGGATTCGACGTGCCCTCCCAGGAAAAGCTGGCCGACACGCGGATCGGCAAGAAGCTTGTCTGCGGTATCGTGCATGCGCGTTTGGCCGAGCTCGAGCACGAGCCCATAATCGGAGATGGCGAGCGCAGCTTTGGCGTTCTGCTCGACCATCAGCACCGCGACGCCCTGATCGCGCAGGCGGGTCAAGGTTCGGAAAACCTCCTGCACCAGATTGGGCGAAAGGCCGATAGAGGGCTCGTCTATCAGGATCAGCTTGGGATCAAGCAAAAGCGCGCGGGCCACCTCGAGTTGCTTCTGCTGCCCGCCGGAGAGCTCGATTGCCTTGCGGTCCCGGAATTCGCGCAGCATTGGGAACTGATCCATCACCGCCTCGATGCGCCGCTTCACCCTGGCCTGGTCGGGCGCCGTAATGCCGCCGAGCTCGAGATTGTGATAGACTGAGAGCTGCGGCACCACGTTGCGTCCCTGCGGCACATAGGTGACCCCGCTGCTTATCATCTGCCGTGGCGTATGCCGCGTGACGTCCTTCCCTTCCAAGAAAATCTGGCCCGAGTGGATGCTGAGCAGCCCGAAAATCGCTTTGAACACCGTCGATTTTCCAGCGCCATTGGGTCCGATCACTGTCGTGATCGAAGCCTTTGGAATGGAGAACGAAATGCCATTCAAGATGGTGATCTTGCCATAGCCGCCGTGGACGGCCTTGAGTTCGAGCATGCTCATCCTCCGAGATACGCATCGATCACGGTCTGGTTGGACCGGATCTCGCCAGGCGTTCCTTCGGCAATGATTTGACCCTCGGCGAGCACGATGATGCGCGTGCAGAGGCTCATCACGAATTCCATGTTGTGCTCAATGACGACGAAAGTCGTGCCATGCTCCGCATTGTACGTGGCCAAGCGTTCCTTGAAATGCGACAGCATCGTCAAGTTGACGCCGCCGGCAGGTTCGTCGAGCAGCACGAGGCTGGGACCAGCCATGAAGGCCATCGCCGCGTCCACGAGCTTTTGCTGGCCATAAGAGAGCGAGCCTGCCAGTTCGTCGCGCAAATGCCGCAGCCGGAAGAAGGCAATCATCCGATCCGCCTCTTCCGTCAGGCCCGCATCCGACGGGCCAAATAGCCGCGACATTATTGTGCCATGGTGCTCCTGCCCGGCGAGTATGATGTTGTCGAGCACCGACATCTTCGGAAACACCGAAAGCTGCTGGAAGGTGCGGCCAACGCCCAGTTTGTTGAGCTCCGAGGCACGCATGCCGGAAACCGAACGGCCATTGACCGAAACATGGCCAGCGTCTGGCGAAAGCTGCCCCAGAATACAGTTGAACAACGTCGACTTGCCGGAACCGTTGGGACCGATCAGCCCCAGTATCTCGCCTTTGTGGACGTCGAAGGATACCCCGCGCACCGCGCGAATGCCGCCGAAGCTCTTCTCAATGTTGCGGATGGAAAGGACGGGATCACTCATTGTTGTAGACGTGCTCCCTCGGCCATGTCGCCTCGAACCTGCTGGCGTGGCCAGAACCTATCACGCACACGTCCCCAGATGCCGATCAGGCCGGACGGCACGAAGACGAGCATGACGATGACCAAGGCCGAGTAGATGATAAGGTAATAGCCCTCAGTGAAACGGAGCACCTCCGGCAGCAGGATGACCACCGCTGCGCCTATGAAGGGGCCGAAAAAATAGCCAGCGCCGCCGACGACGACCATCAGCAGGATGCGCAGCGAATGCGCGAGGCCGAAAGACCCCGGCTCGATGAACTGCACGAGCGGCGTCACGAGGGCGCCCGCAAGGCCGCCGTAGGCCGAGCCGATGGCGAAAGCGAGCAGCGTCACCCGGCGTGTGTCGACCCCCAGGCTTTCGGCCCGGATGGGATTTTCCCGCAGCGCTTTGAAAGCACGGCCCCAAGGAGAACGCACGATACCCCACATGGCGAGCGCGGCCACGACGGTGATACCTAACGTGAAATAATAGAAGGGCAGCTGCCTATCAGTGGAGAATAGACCGAAATCAGGCCGGGGCATGCCCGAAAGGCCGTAGGTACCGCCCGTCAACCATTCCTCGTTGCGCAACACGAGAAACACCAGCGTGTTGAAAGCGAGCGTCACGAAGGCGAGAAAATGGCCCTTCACTCTCAGCGCGGGATAACCGAGCACGAGACCCACGGCGAAACACAGAGCAAGCCCAATCGGCAGAGCCAGCACCCAATGCCAACCTGCGAGCGTTATCAACGCCGTCGTATAGGCACCTATTGCCATAAAAGAGGCCTGCGCCAACGAGATCTGCCCGGCATAGCCGAGCGTCAGGTTGAGACCCATGGCGGCAATGGTGAAAATCAGCCAGGAGGTCAAGACGTAAACGAGGTAATTCTTCTGTCCTACCGGAAGCAGGATCGCCGCCAGCAGCAAGAGAACGATTGCGAACAGCCGCCAACGGCGCATCAGACCGTCCTCCCCTCGGAGGTGCCCATGATGCCTTGCGGACGCACCAGAATTATAACGATGAGCAGGACCAGCGGCAGGGCGGCACGATACTGCGCCGTGACATATGTCGCGGTCAGGTTGTCGAGCACGCCAATCAGCAGACCGCCGACGAGCGCGCCCCGAATCTGGTTGAAGCCGCCGACGATGGCCGCGATGAAAGCGATAAGCCCCAACGTCTCGCCATTGGAGAACTTTGCCAAATATACGGGCGTGATCAGGAAAGAGGCGAGTGCAGCCAGAGCGGCGTTGATCAGGAACGTATAGAGCACCATCCGCTTGACATCGACACCAAGGATCTCCGCCACACCCGGATTCTGTGCGGTCGCCTGCATGCAGCGACCGGTTCGGCTGCGGTTGAGGAAGAGAGTGAGCAGCACAACAATGCCGAGGGAGATACCAAGGTTCATGAGGTCGCGCAGGGAAACGACGGCACCGAACACATTGATCGGATCGCCGGGAAACATCGCCGGAAAGGGTTGGGCTTCCGCGCCATAGAACTCTTTCGCGCTCTCCTTCAGAAGGATGCCGAGCGCCATGGTTGCGATGATCAGCGTAATGCCTCCATGCGGCAGGATGGGTTCGACGATCAGCTTTTTGAAGGCCAGGCCAAGGACCAGGACCGATATGATGAGGCCAAAGAGCAGCGCGATCCAGAACGATAGCCCGAGCCAGTTCATGCCGATCAGCACGAAGAAGGCCGGTATCATGACAAATTCGCCCTGCGCGAAATTGACCGTCTGCGCTGCCTGCCAAACGAGCGTAAAGCCGATCGCGACGAGCGCATAGACTGCTCCGGTCGCGAGGCCGGACAGCAGGACTTGGAGGAATTGGGACATGGCGCGTCTTTTCGCTGGATGGCCGCGGCGAAGATCGTCGCGGCCGCGAGGAAAGCCGTCAGTTGGCGGGAACCGTGCCGATCACGACCGGCGAGCCATCCTTGACCTGAACCATGAAGCTTGGGCGGGACATTTCGCCGCGATCGTCCCAGCAGGTATCGAGCAGGATCTTGGGATAGTCCGCCGCCTTGAGGCATAGGCCGCGCATCTTCTGGGAAAACGCTTCACCATCGGTCTTACCGACCAGATCCGTCACGTATTTGGTCGCCCAGACGCCGACATAGCCCTTGATGGCATCATGGGTCGGCTTGCGCTTGAAAGTCTCTTCGAAGGATTTTGCGAAAGCGGCGATACCCGGGACTTGTGTCGCGGTCGCCGTGACACCGACATGGGCGATGGCGCCGTTGGCTGCGCCGCCCGCGAGTTCGATGACCTTGGCTTCGGTCAACGTGACCTCACCTACGAGCGGCATCGCCAAAGCCTGCTTCTTCGCCTCGATGAGGAAGCGAGCAGATTCCTCCTGGTTCATGTAGACGAAGACGGCATCAGGGTTGGCGCTCTTGAGCTTGGCTACGTCGGCGGCGTAGTCCGTCTGGGCCTGCTCCGATGCGACGTCGGCAACGACCTCGATGCCGGCCTTCTTCATTTCTTCTAAAAAGACCGTTCGTCCGCCTTTTCCGAATTCGTTATTAACCCACGCGACGCCAACCTTTTTGGCCTTCAGCGTGTCCTTGAAAAAAGGAGTCAGCGCAGGTACGCCCTTCTGAGCACCGGATGAGGTGCGATAAACAAAGGGGTTGCCTTTTTCGACGATAGCCGGCGCCTCTGAGCCGACGAATTGGGGGATGCTATTCTGCTTCGCTACCAGCATGTTGACCATCGTCGAACCGGAATAAACCGTGCCGATGATCGCGATAACGCCTTCATCGATCGCCTTCTGGACGAGCGCGCGCGACACCTGTGGGTCAGTCTGCGTATCGTACTCCGACATCTCGACCTTCTTGCCGAGGATGCCGCCAGCAGCATTAACCTCGGAAACGGCGAGCTTGGCTCCATCGCGCCAGTTGGTGCCGGAGGGCGCTCCTGCCCCTGACAGCTCCGCCACCATGCCGAGCTTCACCGTGTCGGCCGCCTTTGCGGTTGCAGTAACAGCTGGCCACGCCACCATGGTGGCAAGCAGCAATGCAAATCGATTCATAATGTCCTCCCGGTGCTTTGGCGAAGGGCTTTGAACGCTGTCTCCCATCAGCGCTGCCCATTCATCTTATCGTTCACGAGATGGAATGGCTCCGCCCCTTTTGCCAAGTAGCTTAGCGCTCTTTCCCCAGAAGAAAATCCGTCGGGTTCCCAGTCTGCCCGTCGAACCTGCCCCCGCGCCCGACATTCTTCGCCAACCGAGGCGCTCCAGCGATGATCAGCGGCACCGCGGTGTTGGTGACAACACACGCCGTGAACTGACGAGTGCCGGCGCGCGACGTCCCCCCTCCCCCCGCGCCTTGGGAGGAACCAGGCCCTTGGATGAGATTTGGGCAGTTGTGGGAGGCCGGTTAATCAGGCCGCTGCTCCCGGCTCTTAACAGGCCTGTGAAGAGGGCGAGCACTTTAGCGATAGCGCCGAGACAACGAAACTCGCGCGTCCTTCAGGCAGACTTGCATAAAGCTCACTTGGCACAACAGGCTGGACGCGTTGTTGAACTGCTCGGCTTCCGAGGGCTTTACCCGCCGAGTTATTGGACACTTCCATTCGCTGCGTAGATCGCGAGCCCATCTCGGCCTTCGCGTTTAGCACGATACAGCGCCGCGTCGGCCTGTTCGAGCGCATCGTGAATGGAACAATCGGAACTGAAGTTCCATTCGGTAAGGCCCAAGCTGGCGGACAATGAAATGTGATATCCTCGCCATTCTACTGGTTCTGCCGAGAGGGCCGTCGTCAGCCTTTCTGCAATCCCCTCCGCCTCACGGAGGTCCGTGTCGGGAAATAGCAGGCAGAACTCGTCGCCACTCAACCGAGCCAGAATGTCACCGCGGCGCAGCACGCGTTCGGCAACCCGTGCGACATGGATGAGACATGCATCGCCGGCGGCGTGCCCGTGACGGTCGTTGATGATCTTGAAATTGTCGAGATCGATCATGAGGACGCAGGCACTGCTTTGCTGGCGATGCCGGGCCTTGTCGAATGCTCGAGCTTTCTCGTGGAAGCCCCGCCGATTAGGTAGGCCCGTCAGATCGTCAGTAATCGAAAGCGCGACCAGATCGGCTCTCAAACGATCGATCGCCATGAGAAGGAACCCCAGATAGCATACGCTCCCACCAACCAACGCCGCAGCGAGGAACCAAGCGGCGAAATCGTAATATCGCTCGGAGCTTAGTACGCCGATCAGACGGGCGAGGTTTGTGCTGGCCTCGGCGATATGACCCGTAAGGGCGAGCGCTATTCCACCGAAAACCACCAACACACCCAGCCTCAGAGGGGTACGCTGCAGTGCCATAGCGGCCAGGACAATGGGAAAGATCTGGACACCCACATAAATGATGTTTTGGAGGGCACGCTGTTCTCCGGCCGTCGCCGCTATGGCGATTGCGGTGAAAGTCAAGACAGCAGCCGAGCGCGGCCAATCCGGTGCTTCGCCGTAGAAAACCCGTATGCCTTGCCACATAGTGTTGAATCCGGCGCCGATCAGCCAGATCCCGATAAAGGTCGGTACGGCCGCCGCCCCAGAGCCTTCCAGAGCCAACGATATTCCGCCAGCCCCGGATAGCAGCAGTGACATGAGCCAATACCTTGCCGCAATGAACGACGCGTAGGCCCACGAAATCCCGGCCCAAATGACCGCAAGGCTGAGGGTATTCAGAAAAATGAGGACATAAAGCGTTGGAAAGTCGAGGGCCATAGTTCGACCGATAACCCTATCGTGCGCTGCGGATATCGGCTCCGATGTTGCCGGCGCGATGCTCGCAACCGCTCGGCTCCCTGATCACGCATTGGCCTCGTGCTGACGCCGCAGCCTGCAATTGCCCGTTCCCGCGCGATCCCCGCTCGAGGTGCCCATCACCGGACCAGGATTACGCGATTTCGCAGAGCGTATCCGCCCAGGAGGGTCTCCGAAAGACGAGCGGATAGTGCGCAGAGAGAAGAAAGCTTGCGGGATAGCCTTTCGATTACGCCGCACGACAAACGCGCCTCACCATTTCAAACTCGATGTATGTCGCTCAAAGCGAAAACTCCGTGGCTCACCATTAGATCAGCCTAAGCGGGAGATCCAGATGATGTGGGAGTGAATTGCATGACAAATCGATGCATTTCGCCACGGGCATACCAAGCGCGGGGGAATGAGATCCTCACCCCGGCATGTTGCGAGATCCAGATAGAGAGGGCCACGCTCGAAAGTGTTGAAACTTGACGGGGAACGCGAGCCTGAAGAGCGTGGAGCTGTTCTGCGGCAAGCTAGGCTAGCGTTGCGGACCCAAGCCCTGTCGTAGACAGCTCTCGACGTCCGAAGCCTGGTCTTGGCGCTATCGCGCGGTCGGTGGGCGGAAATCCGGCGAGCAGAGCGACCGTCATGTTCAAGGCTAAAAACGCATGAGCCCTTCCTCCTAGGCTTTACCGAGGAGTCGCCGACCGCTTTTTCATAAGAATGGCGAGGCCGGAGGCTCCCCCGGCCATCCCGTAAATGGTCTTGGATCACATCAAGTCCAGACTTCCCGAGCCGGAGCCCGACGTCGGTCCGGTCAAGCTCGCGCTGGAAAATACGCGACCATCAGCGAGCCCGGACGCATGTCAGCTAACCGGCGCCGGAAACAATCGACTTATTCGGCATCTACACCGCTGCGGGTGATTTCCACCTCTTGCGGCACCAGGCCATGGCCCTTTTCCATATCCTGGAAGACGCGACATGCTGCTTCGAAGGTCGGCATGCCGCATGGCAGCGCTGCCATGAATGCTGCCTCGCGAACCTCGTTCCAGGTAGCACCTGCCTTCATCGCGCGGGCGGCGCTCCACTCGATGCCTTCGCGGTCGCCCTTGGCAGCCGTCGTCACTCCAACCATGACGAGAAAACGAGTCTTGAGATCGAGCGCCCGCCCTTCTTCGTCGCCGAAGATGACAAAGGACGCAAGATCGCCGTATCGGCGCACGAACTCGGGGTTGAGATCAGCCAGCACTTCGTGAAGCGGCAAGGTATAGCCACGCACGTTACGGATCTTGTCGAGTTCTTTCTGGCCTTCGGGTGTCATGAGGTCTCGTCCTTTCAGGAAATGAAGAGCGGGGTTCAGATCAGGCGAGCGACGCGCTCGCCTTCGCGGATGGCATCGCTGACTCGGCGCGGCGCCATGCAGTCTCCGATCATGTATAGGCCTTGAATACGGCCATCAGCCCGAAGCTCGTGAAAGAGCGTATCGTTGGCGGACGATCCCAATACAAGAACAACGGTATCCGCGGGGCTGTCATGCTCCTCACGCGTATATACATCGCGCTCTCGGATACTACTTTCGCCGATAGCGATGAGTTCGCGATCGCAGCGAAAACTGACCCCAAGTCGCCTCAGCCGACCATAGACCTTGCCCCAGTCGCGGCTGGCTGAGAGCCCAGGCGAAGCCTGTCCGAGGGGCGTGACGAACGTGACCTCATGGCCGGCACTCGCCAGAAAATCCGTGACGACGGCACCCTGACGGCCGCCGAGGGAATCGTACACGACGACACGACGGCCTATCGCTGGCCCATGGTCGCTTCCGAGAACGTCGGCCAATGTGAGAACATGGGGCTGACCTGTGCCGGGCACGGCCTCGCCTGCCCAGCGGCTCGGACGCAAAGGCGTCCAGCCATGCCGCAGCGGGGTTGAGCCCGTCGCGACGACCACGGCCTCGAAATTCTCCAGATCATGGCGGCCGGCACGGGTATCGAGCCGGACCAGCACCCCGCCGCGTTCGAGTTCCCCTTCCAGATGGGTGATGATACCCTTTAGCTCCTTGCGGATCTCCGCACGCGTAAACCAGGCAGCCTGGCCGCCGAGCCGATCCCGTGCTTCGAACAGAGTGACCTCGTGTCCGCGCCGGGCAAGCGTTGCGGCAGCCCGCATGCCGCCAGGCCCACCGCCAACAACCGCGACCTTCTTGCGCTGCGTGGCCGGCGCATGCTTGTCCTCGCCGATCTCATGCTCCGCTCCCGCGGCAGGGTTATGAATGCAGGCAATCGGCGCCTGCGCGAAAATCGATTCCATGCACCAGTTGGCTCCCACGCAAGGCCGCACCTCGGACGTGCGCCGCTCCTGGGCTTTCAAGGCCCAGTACGGATCCGCGATAAGCGCACGCGACAGGCCGATGAAATCGCAGGCCCCGTCCGCGAGAAAGGCCTCGCCCTCCTCCGGCGTCACGATGCGGCCCACGCCCACCACGGGCAGACCGACAGCCTGCTTCACGATCCGTGTTGCGGGAAGCTGGAACCCATGCTCCTCCGGCGACGTCGGATAGATCAGCATCCTGTTGACGTAGGTGCCATGGCTGCAGGAGACATAGTCGAGCTTCCCCGTCGCCTCGAGCCGCCGGGCGATCTCCGCCCAATCGTGGGGACCGAGCCCGCCTTCCAGGCCATCGTCGGAGTTGATGCGGATACCGACGATAAGATCGGGCCCTGTTTCCTCCCGTGTTGCGTCGATGATCTCCGTCACGATGCGCAGGCGGTTTTCCAGGCTGCCGCCATAGGCGTCGTTGCGATGGTTGGTCGCCGGCGACAGAAACTGCCCCAGCAGATAACCATGGGCCATCCCATGGACTTCGACACCGTCGAGCCCACCCTCACGGGCATAGCGCGCGGACAGCCTATACCCCTCCACGATCTCGGCGATGTCGTCCTGCGTCATCACATGCGGCATCTCGCGGTACACCGCGCAAGGGATCGCCGACGGCGCCCATACCGGGAGACCATTGGCGACCGAACTCGTCTGCCGCCCGCGATGCCAGGGCTGTGCCAGGATCTTGACGCCATGCTGATGCACTGCATCGGCGATCTTGCGGTATTGCGCGACCATGCGCGGATCAAAAGCAAAAGCCTTGCCCTTGTAGGGCTGGGTGGTCGGATGCGCGGCCATCGCCTCCATCGTGATCACCCCTACGCCGCCCTTGGCTCGCTCGACGTAGTAAGCAATGTGCTCGTCGGTGAAGAGATGGTCCTTGACGAGCAAGGTAGCGTGAGCCGTCATCCAGATGCGGTTCTTCGCGGTATGGCGGCCGAGTTGGCACGGCTCGAAGAGATACTTGAAATCCCTCATGGTGCAGTTCCCAGTGCAATGATGTTGCTGCTGTCGTCGAGACGATTGCAGGCGGCGAGTTGCCCTCGCCCCGCCGGCCGCAGCTCGGGAGGCACAAGGCGACAATCATCCCGCACCAGCGGGCAGCGCGAGGCGAAGGAGCAGCCGGGGGGCAGGTTTATCGGGCTGGGGATTTCGCCCTTCAGGACGATCCGGTGCCGGCTCTCGCGCGGGTCTGGCGGCAGGTAGGCTGAGAGCAGCGCCTGGGTATAGGGGTGCTGCGGGGCCGCGAAGATGGCCGGGCCGCTCCCGACCTCGACCACGCGCCCGAGATAGAGCACGAGCACGCGATCCGAGATCAGGCGGACCGTGCCGAGATCATGGCTGATGAATATCATCGCAAGGCCGAGTTCGCGCTTCAGTTCGAGCAGCAGATCAAGGATCCCTGCTCTCACCGACAGATCGAGCGAACTCGTCGGCTCATCGAGCACGAGCAGACGCGGATTGCTGGCGAGCGCACGGGCTATGCAGACACGCTGGAGTTGGCCCCCGGACAGATCGGCCGGCAATCGCGCCAGCAGGGCATCGGACAGCCGCACCCGCGCAGCAAGCTCACTGACGCGGCGCCGCCGTGACGCTGCATCGAGTGTGGTGTGGAGCTTGAGCGGCTCTTCGATGAGGTAGCCGATGCTGAGGCGCGGGTTCAGCGCTGCCCACGGGTCTTGGAAGACCATCTGCAGATCGCTGCGGACATGGCGCAGAGCGCGTGGGGATAGTGTGCCGAGGTCCGCGCCCGCGAACAGGACGCGGCCCTGCGATGCATCGATCAATCGGGTGATCAGGCGGCCGAGGGTTGATTTGCCCGAGCCGCTTTCCCCCACGATGCCGAGGATCTCCCCGGGCGCGACCGTAAGGCAGACGTCGTTGACAGCCCGCACGACATGGTCGCCCCGCCCGAAGCGTTTCGAGACATTCTCGACGGTGAGCAGGTCAGCCATGTTTGGTCCGATCGGCATGATGGCACCGCACCTCACCGCCTTGCGGCAGGGCGATGCTGGGAGGAGCGGTCCGGCAGATGTCGTCCGCGAAGCGGCAGCGCTGCTGGTAGACGCAGCCCGCCGGCAGCGCGAACAGGTCAGGCGGAGCTCCCGCCGCCGGCGGGCGCTGACCCTGCGCGATGCGCTCAGGGGTCGCTGCCATGAGGGCCTGCGTGTAGGGATGCGACGGGGTGACCAGAATGTCGCGCACCGGGCCGCTCTCGACGATCGTGCCAGCAAACATCACCGCGACCCGGTCACAATAATGCGCCACCACCCCGAGATCATGGGTGATGATCATCAGACCCATGCCCTTGTCGAGGACGAGCTGCCGCAACAGATCGAGGATCTGCGTCTGGACAGTCACATCCAGCCCGGTCGTGGGCTCGTCCGCGATCAGCAGGCGCGGATCATTGGCAAGGGCCATGGCGATGAGCACACGCTGTGCCATCCCTCCGGAGAGCTCATGGGGCCAGGCTTGGGCGCGTCTGGCAGGATCGGGAATGCCAACGAGACCGAGAAGCTCTACCGCCCGCCGCCGGGCCGTCGCCCTCTCGACAGGGCGATGGGCGCGCTGGATGCGGACGATCTGATCGCCTATGCGACAGAGTGGATCGAGCGAGGTCTTCGGGCTCTGCACGACCATCGCCATTGCCGTGCCGCGCAGGCTGTTGAATGCCTCCTCTCCCAGTGCCGACAGCTCCGTATCGTCCAGACATATGCTGCCCGCCTGACGCCGAGCCGGGGGCCGCAACAGGCCCATGACGGCCTGTGCGGTCAGGGATTTGCCGGCTCCGGTTTCACCGACGAGCCCAAGGACCTCGCCGCGTTCTACTTTGAAGCTGACATCATTGAGAGCCCGCGCGACGCGGGGGCGGCCGAGCGCGTCGTCATCAACGAATCTCACATCGAGGTTGCGAATGGAAAGCAGGGTCATGCGGCCCTGCCCCGGCGCCGCGGATCGAGCCAGTCCTGCACCGCGTCACCGCACATGTTGAAGCCGAGCACGAGCATCACCAGCGCGATGCCGGGGAACAACGCGACCCACCATTCTCCGGTAACCATCTGCTCCGCGCCCTGGCGGATCATCGCGCCCCACTCCGGCGTTGGGGGTTGCACACCAACACCGACGAAGGCGAGCGTGGCGCTGACCCGGATGGCCCAGGCGAGCCTGACCGCGCTTTGCGCCAGCGCACCTTTGATGGCATTGGGCAGGATATGCACGAAGAGGATGCGCCGCAGCGGGTTGCCTGCTGCAACGGCCGCTTCGACCAGCCCGCTCGAGCGGAGGGCCAGCACCTCGGCCCGCACCACACGCACGAAAATCGGCGCATCGACAAGGCCGATGACAAAGACGATCTTGCCCAGCGAATTGCCGGTGGCGGCGACGATGGCCATGGCCAGAATGATCGAGGGAAAGATCCGCAGAGCATCCGTGGTGCGCAGGATCGCCTCGTCGAGCAAGCCGCCGCGATAGCCGGCCACGAGGCCCAGCGGCACACCGATGGTGATGGCGATCAAGACAGCCGGCACCGCGATGCCGAAGGCGAGCCGGCTGCCGTAGATGATGCGGCTGAACACGTCCATGCCGGCATTGTCGGTGCCGAGGAGGAACTCCGCGGATGGCGGCTTCAGAACCTCGTAGGGATTTGCTTGAAGAGGATCATGGGTGGCGATCCACGGTGCGAAGATCGCCAGGATCAGGAACAGCAGCACGAGCCCGACACCGATCGCGGCGTGCGGCGTCCGGCGTGCGAACCGGCGCAAGCGCAGGACGAAAACTTCGAGCCCGCCCGGCTCCGTCATGACGCTTTGCTTGCTCATAGGGCCTGCACCCTCGGCTCCAGCAGGATCACCGCGAGATCAACCACGAGGAAGATCACGAGCGAGGCCAGCGTGACGTAGAGCACGTAGCCCTGGACGGCGACGAAATCCCCTTGGATGATGGCCGAAAGCCCGTATTGTCCGGCACCGCCCCAGGCAAAGACCAGCTCTATCAACGACGACGTCCCGACAAGCCCGGCGAGCTCCGTGCCGATGAAGGTGATGAGCGGAACGAGGCTGTTGCGTAGGACAAGGCGCTTCATGACACGCGGCGGCAGCCCGGACGCGCGCGCATACCGGACGAAATCACTGCTCAGCACGTCGAGCGCGATCGCGCGTGTCTGCTTGATGATCGGCGCCGCCGCCACGATCGCGAGACATAGGACAGGAAGCGCAAGCTGGGCGGCTGCCGAGCTAAGGGCCTCCGTATCCGCCGCGAGCAGGGCATCGATGACGTAGCTTCCGGTGATGGCCGGCGGCGGCGTGACCATGAGGCTGATGCGCCCCATCGGTGGCGGCGCCCAGCCGAGAAGATAGAAGAATACGAAGATAACCAATAGCCCGAGCCAGTAAGTCGGAATGGAAAAGCCGAGGAGGGACAGGAAACGGCTCAGATGATCGAAGCGGCCGTTCGGATGTGTCGCCGCATGAAGCCCCGTGGGGATGCCGATCAGCGCACCAAGGCCGACACCGAGCAGCAGAAGCTCAAGCGTCGCCGGGATGCGGCTGAGGAGATCCCCGAGAACGGGCCGGTTGTTCAGCCATGACGTGCCGAGGTCGAGGCTCAGAACCTTCCCGGCATAGACCGCAAACTGCTCCGGGATCGACTTGTCGAGCCCCAGCTCTTGACGGATTTCCTCGAGTTGCTGGGCGCTCGCCGTTGGTCCGCCGAGAAGTGCGACGGGCTCCTGCCCGCCGAGACGAACCAGCACGAAGGCGAAAAGCATGACCCCGAATAGGATCGGGATCGTCAGCGCGAGCCGTCGAAACAGGAAGAACGCAATCTGGCGGGGCATCGTTGTCGGAGGCTCATCAGCTCTTTTCGATGCGCAGGTCGACCCAGCGCTCATGCAGGTCCGGCTGCCACACCCAGCCACGGATATTGGGCGCCATGGACTCGAACGACCCCGGATAGAGCGTCATCAGCCAGGTCGCGTCCGTGGTGTGAATACGCTGAGCCTCGCGGATCATCGCATTGCGTTTGTCGGGATCGATCTCGATGCGGGCCTTGTCCACCAGCGCGTCGAACTCCGGATTGCGATAGTCGTTGCGGTTGGACGCGCCCTGCGAATGGGCGTTTAGATAGAGCGTATACACGCCATCGAGCACGATCGGATTGTCGAGGAACGTGAAGCAGGGCAAATCGCGCCGGTTCGGGGCGGTGCGCGCCCGCATGTCGGCATCTGTGATCTGCTTCAGTTCAAGCGTGATGCCGACTTTCTGGAACTGGCTTCTGAGCTGGATGACCAGCGGCTCCTCCCACCAGAAGATCTGCGAGTATTCGACAGTGACGGTGAGGCCGTTGGGATGGCCGGCCTCGGCCAAGAGCGCCTTGGCCTTCTCGATATCGGTGTCAAAGACCCAGGCGCTGCCGTCGTGCCCTTCTATCGCGGGCGGAACGATGGATTTGGCCTGCGTGCCGAGCCCCTCGAAGACAGATTGATTGAGCGCGTTATAGTCCGTGGCATAGAGCAGCGCCTGACGGACCCGCCTGTCCTTGAACGGGTCGAAATTCATATTCATGCGCACGGAGGCGTGGCCAGTGCCTTCCTCCCGCTCCACGCGAACCCTCTTGTCGCGCTGCAATTCGACGATCTGGCGCTGGGTGAGTTCCTCTGTCCAGTGCGCCTGGCCTGAACGCATCAAAGCGACCCGGTTGGCGGCAGAGGGAACCTCACGATAGATGACGCGCTGGAAGTGTGGTTTGCCGGCGAAATAATTCGGATTGGCGACGAATGTCGCGTCCGCCCCCGGCCGCAATTGCTGCAGATGATACGGCCCAAAGCCGGCCGTGTTCTGGTCCAGCCACTTCAGCGCCCACGGATCGTCGGCCGTGGCATGCTCTTTCGCGACCTTCGAATCGTAGATGCTCGGTGTGTAGAGAGTCAGCGCACGCAGGAAAAGCAAGCTCGGATCAGAAAGCGTGAACCGCACCTCGTAAGGTGAGACCGCCTCGACCTTTGTTACCGACGAGACACGTGCAATAAATGCGCCCGTACGGTTCTGTGCTAGCGACTTGTTCCAGCCCCAGACCACGTCTTCGGCGGTCATCTCATTGCCAAAAAAGCTTTTGGCACCTTGCCGCAGCTTGAAAGTATAAACTTTTCCGTCAGGCGAAACGGTCCAGCTCTCGGCCAGATGCGGCTCCACCTTGGAGCCGATGATACGCTCGCGCCCGTCACTGCCCGGCGCACGGGCATAGCGGGTCAATCCTTCATAGACCTGCACCACGACGTTCTGCGTGTTTGGCTTCAGGGAATCGCCATCGAACCCGCCGGGCGTGCGTGTCGCCGCGACCACGAGCGTCGTGCCGGACTGCGCATGGGCGGACCTTAACACGGTGGGGGCAGCCAGGGCCGCGCCTGAGAGCTTGGTAAAGGAGCGACGTGTCAGCATCGAGAGAACTCCTGAAAACACATGGCTGGCGAACTGGGCTGGTAAAAGGAGCTAGCGAAAAGGTGGGCTACAGGCGCTTCTCCAGCGGCACACGGAAGCCGGGCTTGATCTCATTCATGAGGTTGACGACATCGTAGCCATGGCGAATGACATCGCCATCGGGCTGGGCCATCTCGAACTCCCAGCGCCGGCCGAAGCCGATGGACTTGTCGAGCGCGGCAACCGTGCCGCCGAATACGCAGAAATCGCGCGCCGGAAGATCGAGGATCCGTTCCTTCAACGTATCCAGCATGGCCTCTGGCGAGAGAAACACGTTTGCCAGACATTCCTGATAGAGCCGTCCGTCCACCCAGGAGCGCATGGAAAAGCTGTCCCAGCGGTCTTTGACATCAGACCAGCGCCAGAGCTTGGGGGCGAGCACGTTGGCGCAGGCCTGCTTGCTCCAGACGATGCTGGTGCGCTCCAGCGCACGGTCGGTGTGATCGCTGCCAACGCCGACATAGATCTCGTCGGTCACCACGATGACAATCTCGACCTCACCAGAGGTTTCCTCGCCCTGAACGGTAATCTCGCCCGCCGTCGAGATGTTCTCGGCTCCAATCGGATAAATACGGGGCGCTGGAATATCGAAGGCAATGGCTACCCCGATTTTCTTGACTTCATCTTGGTGCGCAACAGCGATATCCGCCGTGCGTGTGGCGGAGCCGAGATTGTAGCAGCGTTTCAGCTCAAGGACCTCCCTGCGCACACGCCCGTTCTCGACCAGATCAACCGTCACGCTCATCTTGTACTCCCTGCTGGCGGCTTCTTCCGCGCCGCGTTAATCCATGCGAATACCGCCATTCACCGGTAAGACGACACCCGTGATGTAAGACGCTGCCGGCGAAAGCAGAAACAGCGCAGCAGCAGCAACCTCGTCGGCCGTGCCATGACGCCGCAATGGCACGATCCTGTCGTACGCGGCCTTGCGATCTTCCGGGTGGCCGGCAGTCATCGGCGTTGCGATGGCGCCGGGGGAAATGCAGTTCACGGTGATATCACGCGGCGCAAGTTCCTGCGCCATCGACTTGGTCAGCGCTTCCACCCCCGCCTTGGAAGCGGCATAGGCCCCGCCCGTAATGACGCCCCCGGAGCGTGCGGCAAGCGAGCTCATCGTAACGATGCGGCCGCCGTCGACAAGCCAATCCTGCGCCGCGCGGCAGCAAAGGAATGTACCTGTCAGGTTGACGGCAAGAACTTCCTGCCAACGCGCCAATGTAATTGTGGCGAGCTTTCCGGTATCGACGATACCAGCCGCGATGATCAGCCCTGTAATACGAGGGTGCGCCGAACGCGCCTCGGCAAATGCTGCCGAGACTGACGTCTCATCCGCGATATCGAGTGAGATCGCCATCCCGCCCATATTCGTGGCGAGATCACCAATGGCGACCGCATCACGATCCATGACGATGAGATCCGCCCCTTCGCCAAGCTGTTCGACGATTGCGCGCCCTATACCCCCGGCTGCACCGACGATGCAGTACACCGGCCGTTCGCGATTGTGCATCGGTTCCCGTGGAGTGCTCTGGATTTTCTCTTCTGTTCTATTAATGGAACAGATAGGGTCGGCTTGCAAGCGCGATTTCGACAAGGCAGAAGGAGGGGCTGCCCAGGATCGCAGAACCCTGTGACACTCGATCGAGGAGAGACCTCCGCCAGCATGGCCAATCGCAGCCAGACGTCCCTTCCCCCTCACACGCAGATTGCACCGGTGGTGCCACTTTACCACCGCGTCTACACGGCGCTGCGCCAGCAGTTGATCGATGGGGCATTCGCGCCGGGCAAACCACTGCCCGGCGAGCTGAAGCTGGCCAAGGACCATGCCGTCGGCCGCGTCACCCTGCGCCGCGCGCTGCAACAGCTCGAAAGCGAAGGTTTGATCGTGCGCCGCCCTGGAGCGGGGACCTTCCCGGCCAAGCCCCGCATGCCGCAGCGTTCGCGAGCCCAATTGCATGGCTGGCTGGAGCCGGTGGTTTCCGTCGCGGATGGGACGGGCGTCCAGGACTTCTCATTTGATATGGTGCAGGCGCCCGTTGAGGCGTCGGAGGCGCTTGAACTCACGCCGGGCGCCTATGTGCTGCGCATCCGGCGCACACGCCTGGTCGACGGAGAACCTGTCATCTTCGCAACGATCTATATTCCGGAGCACTACGCCCATCTCTTCAGCGCGGAGACCATGGACAAGCGCACGACCACCGAGGTGCTGGAAGCTTCCGGGGTACCGCTGGCCACCATCGATCAGTCCCTGTCCGCGCGGGTCTGCGATGGCATCGTGGCAGGATGCCTCGGCCTCACGATCGGCACGGCGCTCATCTTCGTCAGGCGGACCCTCCGGGATATCGACGGGCATCCCGTCGAATATTTCGAATCCTATTATCGGCCGGACCGCTACGAATATCGGCAAAGGCTTTCACGCATCGACGACACCGACACCGAACGAGGCGGCTGGCTGGCGGTGAGCGCGACCGGTCAAGGATAGTGGCGAACAGCTGGCCGGGGTGTTGGGTAGAGGCCGGAAACCTTTCTTCTTCCGCCAAGGCTAAGCCTTCACGAGACGTCCGTTAGACGCTTCGGTCTCGTCAGCAAGGACAGGCTTCGGTCTGGCGCATGAGCTCCAATGACGAAAATCGGCGGAACGCCGGGCGATCCGTCTGCCCTGCGGCTTTGTGTGGAGATCTTGCCGGCCGATACCGCCCGAGGGATGGATCAGTCCCAACCCAGGGTCTTTGCTGTAGGCATCAAGACGAGTCTCCTGCAGTATTGCTGATCACTTGTATAAAACTGCGACCCATCGGAGCTCAATGTTCCGGTCTGATGAACCTCTCAGGTGAGCCTATGGGTTCTTGCTCGCCATCCACCTGACAGAAGAATGAGAAAGGTGCTTGGGTAGAGCTGCAAGCACGCTAAGATCTCAATCCGACGCACGCGAAAGCGACATATCCGACGAAGCGGCCCCTGAACGAGACTGAGCCTGGATGATTGAAGAACCTGAGGCCCTTGCCTTCCTCGACGACAGCCCCATGGCAGATCTGATTCGCTCCTTTCCCTGGAGCCGGACCTCGCTGGGACCGCTCGCTCTCTGGGATCCCGCCATCAAGTCTGTAATCGGGATGACGCTGCGATCGCCGCTGCCTATCGTGACGCTGTGGGGTGAAGACGGCATAATGATCTACAACGATGCCTATTCGGTCTTCGCAGGCGCTCGGCATCCTTCGCTGCTTGGGTCAAAAGTGCGAGAAGGATGGCCTGAAGTCGCGGATTTCAACGACAACATCATCAAGACGGTCTTTCGGCACCGAAGAACTCTCTCCTATCAGGATCAGAAGCTGACGCTCGATCGTGGCCATGGTCCGCAGCCGGCTTGGCTGGACCTCGCTTACTCGCCGGTGGTCGCAGAAAACGGAACTTCGCTCGGCGTCATCGCGATCGTTGTGGAGACAACAGACCGAATCCTGACGGATCGCCAGTTGCAGGACGAGCGCATACGCCTGCGCCAGATGTATGAGCAATCCGCCTCGTTCATGGCCCTCCTCGAAGGTCCTGAATACCGTTTTGCTTTGGTCAATGCGGCCTACCAATCACTGGTCGGGGGCCGCGAAGTCATTGGCAGAACCGTCGCAGACGCTCTGCCGGAAGCTATCGCGCAGGGATACGGGGACTTGCTGGATAGGGTTTATCACACCGGCAAACCTCACTACGCGCACAGCGCGCCGTTCGATCTGTTGTTATCCGAAGGCACCTCTCCCGAGAGGCGCTACGTTGATTTCATCTATCAGCCGATCTCCGATACGAGCGGCCGCGTGACCGGCATTTTCGTCAACGGTATCGATGTCACGGAAAGCGTAGCGGCCCAAGAGGCGCTCCGCACGAGCGAAGCCCGCTTCCGGACCTTCGCCCAGGCCATGCCCAATCAAGTGTGGACCTCACGAGGAGACGGGCTTCTGGATTGGTTCAACGACCAGGTCTGCACATATAGCGGCCGAACACCCGAAGAGCTCGCAGGCAAGGGCTGGATCGATATTGTTCATCCAGATGACCGTGCTAAGGCAGCACAGGTCTGGCGGGATGCACTCGCAAGTGCAGATCTCTTTGAAACTGAATATCGCCTCCGGCGAGTGGATGGCGACTATCGATGGCATTTGGCGCGCGCTTTACCTATCCGTAACGACGCTGGCGCAATCACGCAATGGATTGGGACCAATACGGAAATCCATGAGCAAAAGCTTACCGAAGCTGCCACGTCGCGCAACCTTGAGCGCATCTGGAATCTTTCGCCGGTTCTCAAGGTCATCGCCAGCCCGTCCGGGAAGATCTCGGCTGTCAATCCTGCATGGACGCGCACGCTCGGTTGGACTGCAGAAGAGACGGTAGGCCGTAACATCCTGCGCTTCGTGGCTCGGGAGAACCGACACGCGTCAGCCGGCAGGCTCAGAAAACTCAGTTCATCACCCGGGATGATCCGCTCTGAAAGCCCGATTCGCGCGAAAGATGGGACCAGGCGGCAGATCGCTTGGACGACCGTTCTCGACGCCGGCACCATCTACGGATTCGGACGTGATATCACGGCAGAAGTAGAGGCAGCCGCGGCCCTTGCCAAAAGTGAGGCGGCGCTCCTCCAAGCCCAGAAGATGGAAGCGATCGGGCAACTCACTGGTGGCATTGCGCACGACTTCAACAATCTCCTTCAGGTAGTAGGTGGCAATCTCCAACTTTTGGCGAAGGATGTTGAAGGCAACGAGAAAGCGGGACGACGGGTTCGCAATGCCATCGAAGGCGTAAACCGTGGCTCCCGGCTTTCTTCACAACTGCTTGCTTTCGGTCGAAGACAACCTTTGGCGCCCAAAGTGGTCAATCTCGCTCGCCTGATACGCGACATGGACGAGATGCTCCGCCGCGCCCTCGGCGAAGCCATTGAGGTGGAAACAATTGTTGGAGGCGGGCTGTGGAATACGTTGGTAGACCCGGGGCAGGTCGAGAACGCGTTGCTGAACCTGGCCATCAACGCGCGAGACGCGATGGAAGGTCGCGGCAAACTGACCATCGAAACAGGCAACGCGTTCTTGGACGACCTTTACGCCCGTGACCACGCAGATGTCACCCCTGGCCAATATGTCATGATGGCCGTGACAGACACTGGTTCGGGCATCCCGCCTGACGTGATCGGAAAGGTCTTTGACCCATTCTTTACGACAAAGTCGGAGGGCAAGGGAAGCGGACTTGGACTTTCGATGGTCTATGGATTCATCAAGCAGTCCGGCGGTCATATTAAGATCTACAGTGAGATCGGGGAAGGCACCACGGTAAAATTATACCTCCCGCGTTCCACCCAGAAGGAAGATGGGATCCATGCGCGCGACGCAGGCCCCGTCACCGGGGGAGAAGAAACGATACTCGTGGCGGAGGACGACGCTGCCGTTCGGCAAACCGTCGTCGAGACGCTTTCGGGGCTTGGCTACCGAGTCCTTCAGGCGTCGGACGCTGCTGCTGCACTCGCTATCCTGGAAAGCGGCATACATATCGACCTGCTCTTCACCGACGTGGTTATGCCGGGCTCGCTCAAATCAACGGAACTTGCCAAGAGGGCCATTCAACGACTGCCAAACCTGAAAGTTCTCTTCACCTCTGGCTATACGGAGAATGCGATCGTGCATGGTGGACGCCTCGATGAGGGCGTCGAACTTCTGAGTAAGCCCTACACGCGCGAGGCGTTGGCTTGGAAGCTTCGTGACCTGCTCGGCGGACCTGTCGTAAGGGATGTCGACCACACTCAAGGTGGGAGGGAAAACCAACCTCTTGCAGCACGACCCTCTCTCGACGCTGCGCCGGGCGCTCTTCTCATTGTGGTCTGTGAGGACGAGGCCCTCATTCGCATATCCTTGGTCGACATGCTTGAAGAGCTCGGCCACCGTGTCTTGGAAGCGGAGAACGCCAGCACTGCCTTGGCGCTGTTGGCCGCCAATGACGCGGACGTTTTGATGACCGACGTCGGCCTGCCGGATATGAACGGGATCGCGCTTGTCGAAGAGGCAAGAAAGATGCGGGAAGATCTTTCGATCGTCGTTGCGACCGGGCATTCCCACCTCGAGGGCTTAGACGCCGTCGGGAAGATACATGTTCTCTCCAAACCTTTTGACCGAGGGCAGCTGGCCGAGGTGATCTCAGAGCTGTGCGTCACGCGACCGCGGTCAGACTTGTAAGGTTTGCACTATCCTTACCCCTGGCATGGAGGCGTCGCTAGCGGTGGCGGCTGCGAGGGGGGTAGAAGGAAGAGGAGGATTACCGCAGACTGGTTCACGGACCACAAAAATTCATGTCGCCGGCCTCTATCACCTCGACCCGATTAACCGCAAGCCGAGCCTGTGCTCCCGAGCGGCCGACAGCTGGGATATGGATGAGCAGCAGCGTGTTATAGGCCGGCGTCGTCGAAGCTAGCCCCCGGATAGACCCTACTTGGCGCAAGCGCAGCCTCTTGGTTTTGACGTTGCAATGGCACGCCGCTTCAATAAGGTGCGGTAGCCATTGAGGGACAGCGCTTTGATAACGCAGCTTCGACGACTTCCAACGGGGATCCCCGGATTGGACGACATCCTAGGAGGCGGCTTTGTCGAGGGCGCTTCCTATATCATTCAAGGGCAGCCCGGCGCCGGGAAAACTATTTTTGCGAATCAGGTCGCGTTCTCCACCATTGGTGCAGGCAGAAAGGTCATCTACGTGACCTTGTTGGCGGAAACCCACGACCGTCTCTTCCAGAGCCTGAGCACGGTGGAGTTTTTCAGCCGTGAGCGTCTGGGCAACGAAATATCCTACATCAGCGTTTTCCAGACGCTCCGCGATGAGGGCCTTGCAGCCGTCGTGACGCTGCTGCGCAATGAGATAAAACGGCAAGAGGCCACGCTGCTGGTCTTCGACGGGCTGTTGAACGCCCGCGATAGGGCGAACACCGACCTCGACGTCAAAACTTTTGTAGCCGCTGTACAAAGCCAAGCAGCATTCGTCGGATGTACGGTGCTATTTCTGACGAGCGCGAGTGTCACCGAAGATAGTCCAGAGCACACGATGGTCGATGGAGTCATCGAGCTTCACGACGAACTCGTCGGCGTGCGAGCCGTTCGGCGCCTTCAGGTTAAGAAGTCCCGCGGCAGCGCAGCGCTAGGCGGGTATCATCAGTTCGAAATTTCGAGCGGGGGTGTCCGGGTTTTCCCTCGACTGGAATCGGTTGCCGGCGAAGAAAAGCTCGACATAGAACACCGGCGTCTTACTTCAGGTGTCGCGGGCTTGGATCAACTGCTGGGAGGTGGTGTTCCCGCCCAATCAGTGACGCTTCTGTTCGGCCCGTCTGGCAGTGGGAAGACAACGTTCGGTTTGAACTTCCTCGCCCAAGCGAATGCATCAGAGCCCGCGCTCCATTTTGGCTTTTACGAGCCCCCTCCACGTTTAATTGCAAAGGGCCTGGCGCTTGGGCTCGATCTGGAAAGCGCGGTCAGATCTGGTCACCTTGAAGTGCTGTGGCATCCGCTGAAAGAGAATCTCGTGGACAAGCTTGGACATACGCTTCTCGCGGAGGTTCGGCGCAGGAAAGTCAAACGGCTCTTTATCGATGGAATTGGAGGGTTCGAACGGGCAGCGATCTACCGGCCGAGACTGGTTGAATTTTTCACAGCGCTGAGCAATGAACTCCGCGCTCTCGGTGTGACAACCGTCGCCACGTGGGAGCTACGCGATATTTTTGGACCAACAGTCACAGCACCCGGCCCAGAAATGTCGAGCCTCGTCGACAATTTGATCATGCTCCGCCAAGTCGAGCTGAAATCGCATATCAAGCGCGTCATCTCGGTTCTTAAGGTGCGGGACAGCGTCTTCGAAGCTGTAATGCATGAGGTCTTCATCGGGAACCAGGGCTTGAGCGTCGCGTTTCCGCTTGAGCCAGTCGGCGGTGCGGCAACGGGGATGGCTCAACCATTGGAGCACTGACCGCCGTGAAGAACTTGCAACGAGATGGCCGACTATGGCGGTGATAGTGGTCGCAGAGGACGAGTTCCTGCTAGCCGACATGCTGGTGATCTCTTTGGAGGATGCTGGTCACTCAGTCTTTGCTGCGCCTAATGGCAAGGCAGCGCTCGCGGCGGCGATCGAACATAACGCCGATCTCATCATCACAGATTTCATGATGCCCGTCTGGACCGGCCTTGAGTTCGCCACAGCCGTCAGACAGACGGCCGGCATCTCGGACGTTCCAATCATTTTGGTCAGCGGAGCTCAAGCCAGCATTGCGCGAGGCCACCCGGAAATCTTCGATGCTGTGGTGGACAAGCCCTACGCGCTGGAGGGTCTTCTCGAACTGGTGGAGCGCCTGTTGCGCGATGGTCGTGGCGGAGACTAGGGGCCGAAGACCGTGTTGACGCCCCCGGGCCTGCAGAATATCCTTGGACCAATGGTTGAGAAGGATACTCATATTGTCGCCCGGTTGGCCGGCATCCCAGTAGGCGGGATGTCGGGAAATCGGCCGCAATAAACGATCGATAGCGGACGGTACCTTGGCCTCGCCCTCGTGGACGAGGCTTTCGGCATGAGCGCTGTGCCTCGTCCATCGTCATGGATGGAGTTTATCATGGCACAAAATATCTACGACAATCCCGAATTCTTTGCTGGCTACAGCCAGTTGCCCCGTCAGGTGCGTGGTCTGGACGGCGCCCCCGAGTGGCCTGCCATCCGCGCGATGCTCCCCGATCTGGCCGGCAAACGTGTGGTTGATCTCGGATGCGGATTCGGCTGGGCTTCGCGGTGGATGCGCGGCCAAGGTGCCGCTTCGGTCCTGGGCCTTGACCTGTCCGAAAACATGATCCGCCGCGCGAAAGCCGACACGAACGATGCCGAAATCGAGTATCGGATTGTCGATATTGAGAGCTTAGATCTGCCGAAGTGCGCTTTCGATCTCGCTTACAGTGCACTGACTTTCCATTACATCAGAGACTTCCAGAGGTTGGTGGAAATGCTCTATCAGGCTTTGACACCAGGCGGAGCGCTCGTGTTCACGATCGAGCATCCCATCTTCATGGCGGCGTCCAATCCTCACTGGATCACTGACGAGGACGGACGTAAGACGTGGCCAGTCAACCGATACTCCGACGAAGGCGAACGGCGCACTGACTGGTTTGCCAGGGGGGTGCTGAAGTATCACCGGACCCTTGGGACCACACTGAACACCCTCATCAAGGCTGGCTTCACGCTTCAGGCCGTGAAGGAATTCGCGCCCTCCGCGGAGCAGATCAGAGCCAACCCGGAACTGCGAGATGAAATCGAGAGGCCGATGATGCTTCTCATATCGGCAGCACGTTAGCACGCTGACGCGCACGCTCATCGCAGCGCGCATCAAGAACCACGGCTGGCCTCGAATATTGCCCAGCTCCCTAGGCATCATGCTCTGGCAGTCATCAAACCTCGCGCGGTGAAGGCGCTTAGCGGGAGCGTGAGCACTTTAAAAAGCGTTGGGGCCTGGGTATTCGAAGCTGCAGAGCAGACCGTCGAGGCGTCTTCAAGATCGGCCGAGGGGCGCCTCCGACGCCCCAGCGCGGCGCGTCGAAGGCGGGACGAGATGAAGGCGCTCAGCGAGATTTTTGCCAGAGCTTCTGTGCAATCTCGAACATTTCTTCTGGAGCGTAATCCGGCGTGAAGGCGGATGGCGTGCCGGTCAGATCGTGAATTTTTCCGCCATCGGGCGCGCCCTCGACTACCTCGAGTTCGCCTGGCGGATCATCTGGAAGGGCCACTTCACCGTTCCCCCAGATCCCGGCGACGTCTTTGAAGTCAGCCGGGCTAAACGTGTACAATCTGCGATGCGAACCCTCAGCAAGATATTTCTGACATTCGGGAATTTTGTCCAATGGAATATTGGGCGTAGGCAGGAATTTTTCGAGTTCCACGCCGGTGATTTTCTTCAACGCCAGAGCGTAAGCGTGAGCATGCACAGATCCTCTGACGAGGAGATACCCACATACTTCCCGGCCGGTCGGGTCGGTGAGGGATTCGTAGACACGAAGTTTATGGAGCCTCGCCCCGCATTCGAGGTGGAAGTTGTGAAGGAGATCGACAACGACGTTGCCCGTTGTCGTTACCATGTCCACGTTCCAGGATTGGGCGTTGCTGTTGACAGGCACAGCTCCGCCGGCATGGGAAAAGAACGCGCCAGCAAGACGTGCATCCTTCATCATTTCATAGGGCGCTGCGGATATGTCGCCGCCATCTCCAGCATCGCCTCCTTCCTTATCTGGTCCGTTCGCAAGCATCGCGACACCGTTGCTGACGAGCTCGACATGGCCGAGTTCCTCGGCCGTTATAGCTGCAACGAGGCTGTAGAACGGACGCAACTTGCTCTTGCTGCGGAAGTTGAAGCTCTGAAAGAGATAGTTGCCTAAGGTGGACATCTCACCGTATTTCCCACCGAGCAGCTCTTGCAGCGCGGCAGCAGCATTAACATCTTGCATTTTCGGGGCGGGAAGCTCCACTTGGAGCTTGTCGACGCGTAGAAACATTTTAGCCTCCTAGCCAACTAAAGCGGTGGGGCAGATAAAGGCACGCTCCGTAGGGAACCGGAGTGCTCGCTGAATGTTCCTGCACGACCGAGAGGCAAAGCAGAGCCCCTGCCCTTCTCCCGCTAGTCCGCCATCGGCTAACGCGTCCATTGGTCTTTAAAGTTAACCGTCGTTCCAGGGCTCAGGCGACGGGGAAAGCCGGAATCACCGATGTCGCGACGACCTTAGTCGCTAGGCGGGCGTGGCGCGCTCCATCGGCATTGCTCATACCATGCCAGCATGGCAATCAGACGGCCGCGGTCCATCTTCCGCATGTCCTGCTGACGTTCCTCTTGTTCCAGTCGTGCCATGACCCCAGTCGCGCCCACGCCCGAAAAGGTCAGCAGGGAGGCGAGTTCGTGCAGCCGCGCAATACGGTACTCGCCATCTCTGATGTGGCGCTCAGCGAGCCTTAACTGCTGCCGCACGGATTCCCGATTCATGCGACCCCCATCGCAAGAAAAGTTCCTCGCGGTTCATAGCCGATCGCGCCGCTCTGACCAAGCTTGTAGCAGGTGACGGGATTGGCGCTGGCTCGAGCAGTAAACCATAGCAATACCGGGGAGAGAGGCTGGATCACGGTCAGTGCAACGGGGAATTCAGGCGCCTGCCATTGAGCTTGCCGTTACTCGTCCGGTCCCCATCGGCCCGATCCCGTGCTAAGGAGAGGAAGATGCCGCGCGACCCACAGGCCATGTCAGCCAACCGGTGCGCAGCCCCCTGAGGAGCCTTGCATGCTGCGTCTTGCAAAGACTTTGATTGTCCTTTCGTCATGCTGGACAATGATGGCGTCGGCTGCTCCCGCCCAAGACGCACCTCTCGGTCCAAGCGAGCGATTTGCGGGCGAAGCCCGCATGGGTGCGCAACCACCGCTTCCGGTCCACCTTGAGCTGAACAGGTCGGGAGAGAGGGTGACGGGCAAAGTCTCTATTCCAGGCGGAGGCTTCGAACTGCTCGACGCCAGCGGAAGCACGACGATCTCCGGACGTTTCCGTGGCGCTGGCGGCAATGGCGCGCTCGTTCTGCGGGTGGATGGCGACAGGCTCACAGGCGAGTTCGACCTTGGAGGTCAGGCAGGCGTGATTGATGCGCGGCGAACAGAGGCCGATGCGCAAACGTTCTTCCGGCCACCGGAGCAACGGTTGGACATTGCAACCGATCAATGGCTGGGGGACCTCGACGCGCTGGTTCGTATCTTGAAAAGCGAGCATGGCGCGCCCTTCCGTCGTGTTTCCACCGACCAGTTCGACCGTGAAGTCGCACGCACACGCAGCGCTATTCCCCGCCTCAGCGGTATAGAAGTCGCATTGGAATTCCGGCGACTGGGAGCGCTAATTGGCGATGGTCATACGTCGGTCGACCTCCCGAACGGGCTGCCGCGGTTTCCGCTCGAGTTCTATGTCTTCGACGACGGGGTGCGGGTCGTCAGCACGGCGCCTGAATTTTCGCAGCTGATGGGAGCCAAATTGACCGCCATCAACGATGTTCCGGTTAGCGGCGTGATTGCGCGGCTACGTGCCTTTGTCGCTGCGGGGGAGACGGACTGGTTCTATCGCAGCACCATGCCCGACCTGGTCATCCGTCCGAACGTTTTGCGCGCTGCAGGGATCGGCGAGGGTCCAGCGTTTTCTTTTACTTTCGAGACAGACCAAGGGCAGAACCGCGAAAATCTAACCGCAACCGAGGTTTTAGGGCGAGTTATACAAGATGCCGGAAAGCCTCTATGGCGCCGAAACGTGGAGAAAGACTTTTGGAGCGAGCGGCTTAACGACGGCAGCGTCTATGTGAACTGGCGCTCATATGACGATTTGACAGATCATGCCAAAGCGTTGCTGCATGACATGAACACAAAGCGCCCAAACCGGCTCATCGTAGACCTGCGTGATAATGATGGTGGGGACTACAATGCGGGGCGGAAGCTTATCGATGAGATCAGACATCGTCCCTGGCTCAACAAGCGGGGCGTGCTCTACGTTCTGATTGGCCGCAAAACATTCTCAGCAGCGATGACCAACGCGATCGACTTCAAGACGCTGACCGAAGCCACCCTTATCGGCGAGCCGGCGGGAGCGGCGCCGAACAACTGGCAGGAGGTGCGCCGGTTCAACCTTCCAAACTCCGGCCTGCGTGTTGGTGTTTCCACCCGCTACTATGCATTTCTTCCAGGCGCTCCTGAACTCCGCCCGGATCACCTTGTCCCGCCCGTCCTCAGTGACTGGGGCGCTGATGTGGACAGTGCTGTGCGCTTCGTAGTGGAGCGGCCCATGCCCCATTGAGATTGGCGCAAGCCGCGCCTTACCTCACTGTTCGGTGATCATCGAGAAGAAAAATTCGAGAGCAGGAATCGGGTCGCCGGCGCTCCAAGGTCATGACACTGTTTCCCCGGAATTGGCCAAAAGGCTGGATCACGAGAAACAGGACATAGTTCATGGAACTCGAAAATAAATCGATCATCATAACTGGCGCGAGCAGCGGAATAGGAGCAGCGGCAGCGACGTTGTTTGCGGCGGAGGGCGCCAATTTGGTCCTCGGCGCGCGGCGAGAGGCGGAACTTGATGCGCTCGCGTCGGCTATCGGCGGGGGCAAGGCCGTATACCTGGCGGGCGACGTTCGCGACCGCGGATATACCGAAGCTCTTGTTCAACTGGCCGCAGAAGAGTTCGGTCGTCTGGACGGCGCCTTCAACAACGCCGGCATCGTGGGCGACATGACATCGGTCACCGATATGGACATCGGCAACTGGAACGAGGTCATTGCGACCAACCTGACGGCTGCGTTCCTGGCTGCGAAAGCACAGATACCGGCGATGCGAAAGCAGGGCGGCGGCTCGATCGTATTCACCTCCTCTTTCGTCGGTTTCAGTAATGGCGGGCTGCCGGGCATGGGCGCCTATGCAGCCTCGAAGGCCGGATTGATCGGACTGGTCCAGTCGCTCGCCTCCGACCATGCTGCCGAGAACATTCGCGTGAATGCCCTATTGCCTGGGGGCACGATCACCCCTGCTGGCGGCGAGAACAATCCTGACGTGATGGCGTTCATCTCCAACCTTCATCCGATGAAGCGAATGGCGAAAGCCGAGGAGATCGCCCAGGCCGCGGTGTTCCTCCTGTCCGATCGCTCAAGCTTCATGACGGGCAGTCCGATGATAGCAGACGGCGGAATGTCCGTTCGGCTGACATAAACGTCGCCAAGATGGCCTATCGCGCCAAATCGCACGCCGGAATTGAGTCTCCAATGCGGGCGACCGCCGCGGCCTTTCAGCGTGATAGAATGAAGCGCTCCAGTTTCCCAAGGGTTTGCAGGCCGAGTTCGACCGCACCGAAGCCCTTGGCTTCCTGGAACTCGGCCTCGGTGGAGAATACCATGCCCAGCGTCACCCGCGTCCCACCGTCGTGGTCCTCGAACGAGGCCCAGGCGTCGGCATGTTTCGGGCCGTTCTCTCCCCATAGGAGCGTATAGCCAATCCCCTCCTCCGGCCGAACCTCAGTATAGAGGTGATGGTTCGGGAAGACCGTTCCATCGGCGGCAATCATGTTGAATACCCACTCACCGCCTTTGCGCAGATCAATCCTCTTCGTGCGGCAGGAGAATCCGTCTGGTCCCCACCACTGCGGCAGCGCCACAGGATTCATCCAGGCGCTCCAGACGACGCGTCGCGGGGCTTGGATGACACGTTGTAGCACCATTGTCCGGCGTGCCGTTGCCGCGAGATTGTCCAGCCCCGCGCTGAAGCCTTGCCGGTACCCCGGCTCCATGTCTGCGGCCAGCGAAGAAAGCTGTACCGTCACGGTGACGCGGCTTTGCTCATCCCCGCCTGAGAAATCGGCCGTAACCAGCGCCGCTGATCGCGTTGCCCCGCTACTGGAGACCACCTCATAGTTGACGCTGCGGACCGCCGTTTCCAACACAAGCCAGCCACATTCACAAAGGAGGTCCGGCTCGCCCGCGACCTTGCAGAGCGAGACTTCTCGACCGCCAATCTTTGTGTCCGCCTCCAGAAACTCCACGGTGACCGAGGGCGCGGGAGCGGCCCAAACTTGTCGGGCGGCGGGCGCCGTCCACGCCTGCCACAGCGCGGACAGGGGCGCCGCGACGTCCCGTTCGAAAGTCAGCGTCGCAAAACGGCCTTGCCCACCATCGGTCGTCGGTAAAGCCTCGCCACCGAGATCGGATTTCGCTGTCATTCCGTGCGTTCCTTCATAACGTTCATCACAAAAGCATCCAACCGGTCGAGCCGGGCTTCCCAGATGGCCCGCTGCTCGTCGAGCCACGTCCGTACTGGATTCAGAGCTTCGGGCACGATCGCGCAGGTGCGTATCCGCCCGTCCTTGGAGGTGGCAATCAATCCTGCGTCCTCGAGCACCGCGAGGTGCCGCATCACCGTAGGCAGGCGCAGTCCCGTGGGGCCTGCCAGATCCGTCACCCGCGCAGGCCCTTCAGCCAGTCTTGTGAGCATCGATCGGCGCGTTGGATCAGCCAAAGCGTGGAAGAGCAGCGAGAGATTAGGATCATGCTTAGCCATAATGCTAACTATCTCTCACTGTCACGGCACGCAAGAGAAAACTTCGCCAAGTCACTAAGTTTTGCCGGCCTATGCCGGACCTATAAGGTGACCTGCCATTGCGGGCCTGCTTTAAAGGCGCGCAACGATGTCCCCGCGCGAGCTGGCGCATCGTCGAGTATGAGAGTTTCCGTGAGCGGGGTGGGATGACCGCAATCGCCCCGACGTCGGCTGTCGGATTCAAGTGAATTCGTTGATCTCGACCGCTGCCCTATCCGATGAGAGAGCGGATTTTTCGCGGCCTTTCCGCATCAAGCAGCATCTTGACGCTTCGGTTGGAGAGGGCGCCGCGACAGCTCTCATGGCGCGGATGACGGACACCGCGGCGTTCGCCGTTCACACCCCAAGATCTCTTCGCGAAGCAAGGGCGAGGGCAGCGACAAGTTCGCCTGAGATTGGCTTTTTCCGGGGAGAAGGTGACGCCCGTCTTCGTGGCCTTGAGCCCGGCTGCGGCAAGGTCTTCCGAATATGCGCTGATGGCGCCCTTACTGACGTAGAGTCCGCACTGTTTGCTGAAGGCAGCATAGCCGGCGATGATCACATTCGCTAAACTGAACCCCGGCATGTCATATCGAATGATCTCTTCCGCGTCAGGCAGGGTTTGCGCGAGCCGGGCCCGCAAGAGCATCAGCAGCGGCCGGAGCGTTTCGGGTGCCGCAGCAATATAGGCGTCATGGTCGGCAAACGCGGTCATGGGTTATCATCGACAATCGGACGCACTCGCGCAAGCGGACAGATGTGCGCGATCCCAACAGGTCCATCCAACAGCTGCCATTGCGCTTTACAGCTGGCCGGCGCTGACGGGCTCATCACGCCCAACGAAGCGGCTCGTCCCAATGCTGGCCGGCGTCGGCCACCGGAGCGGCCGTATGCTCCTGGGTCATTCAGGCGCGGCGTGCCGGCGAACTGCTGACATCAGCCGGCACTGAAGGATCATCAAACGTCGGGCTGTATTCGTCGCCGTAAACGACCATGTCGCGTTGCCAGACGTTTTCCTCGATAGACGGACCCACGATCATTTGGTTCCGGCTTCGAAGCGCCGCTGCATCTTTTCGATGATCTGGTCGATGCTAAAGCTTGCCGGCCTTTGCCTTAGTGGACTCCTTGAAGGTTGCAAAGAATTGCGCAACCATCGCTGGCGCGGCAAGGAAGTACCCGCCGCGTCCGACATCCACCAATCATAGTACGTATTGGATGTGATACCTGCCCGTTCAAACGGGTCCGCGCAAATTGAAGAGTTTGGGGACGCGCAGATTCGTAAATGGTTTCGCCCAGATGCGCATCGTACCTTGCGCCCGTGCTCCTCGAGACAACCGACTGAGAAAAAAGAGCCCCGGTCCAGGAAGAACCGGGGCCTCAGCGCCCTATCGGAGCGTGGGACACGCTCCTACTTGCTGAGAGTTCGCGAGTATACGTATAGAAACAATACCCCGGGCCTGCGCATGTGAAGGATACCTCGGCCGGGGAAACTCCCGGCGCGTCGGGCTGGAACCGTCAGGATTGCGAGGTCAACGACCGGCTAGAGGTCCATGTTCCCTAGCCCGCAATCTTTATTTTCTGCCAAGCTACAGATCTGTTTGGACGAAGTAATATTTGCAAAGCTGCCTGTCGACGCCGTCGGTCTGGACCTCATGCTCCGCAGTGGCGAAAGTCTACTATGGGTCAATCAGGCGGTGGTGCAGTGCCGCTCGGAACCATCGGCTCCCTTCGGGCTTAAACGGTTTTCAGCCGTGGAGCGAAACGATGGGATGGACTGATGCAAGCCTGAGCCGTCGCGGGGTGGGACAGCTGATCGGAGGAGCCGCAACCCTTCTGGCGTGTGCCTGTGGGAGGGCTGCCGCCCAAGACACGGGCGTCCACCGGGATCAACCGGTCACGGGTGCGGATAAATCGACCAAAAGTACCATGCTCGGCATGGGCGCAGATCTTCTACAAAGCAAAGGGCCAATCAACGATATTAATATGTATCTCAACGGCTTCCATTTCTACGCCGATGACATGGGTCGCCAGATTGAAGCCCATCATTATTGTACGCATGTTACGGAAGATTTTTACCAATGCGTCATCTATGACGACAACAAGGAAGGCGCGCGGCTGATAGGTATAGAGTACATCGTCTCGGAGCGGGTCTTCAAAACCTTGCCTGACGACGAGAAACAGCTGTGGCACAGCCACAGACACGAAACGACATCAGGTGAGCTCGTGATGCCTCGTATTCCTGGCCCCGTGGAGCACACGGCTATCGCTACGCTTGTGAACACCTACGGTAAGACTTGGCACACGTGGCAGATCGACCTTGATAACAAGTTGCCCACGGGGATACCGCAGCTCATGATGGGTTTCACCGCCGATAATCAGCTCAGGAGCGAGATGCGTGAGGATCGGGATCGACGCCTCGGCATCGAGACGGAGGAGAAAAAGAAGGCGCGCGAAGACCTCCTGAGGTCCGCGCCACAAGTTGTCACGGGCGCTGATAGCTGGACAGACGGACAAGCACCGCAGCTGGTTCTGAGCCAGCTGCCGCTCAAAAATCGCCGAAGCTGATCCGGAAAATCGTGCGGGAGGCGCGGCTGTCCGATCCGTTTCGTAACGGTCACCATCACGGTGAAGGCGCGCATTGCTCGGCTCCGCCGAACTCTGCGATCACGTCGAATGCGGACAGGGGCATGACGTCCGCGAAGTAGAAGTCCTCCGCCTCATGCCACTGCCGCTCCCATGGTCCAATCGTGCCCTCTCGAGCCGCCAGGCGCTTCAGTCGTTGGTCATCCGGCACGATAAGCGCCACCCGCATATCGATGAAGCCGGCCAGTTCCGGCCGCGCAGCATAGACCCCTTCGAGGATTACGACAGGCCTTGGTTCGACCACCGTCTGCTCATCGCGCAGCCGCCCGTCAAAAGTGTCCCAGTCGAAAGCGTGCCAGCTCGCTTTTCGGCTCGCTGTAAGAGCTTCCAACACAGCGCGTTGCCGGGTCCAGTCGATACAGGCAGCTGCCCTTGATGCCGCGCTATCGCTTCGAAGCTCGATGCCGCCCGCATAGAAATCATCGCCCTCGACGATCGCGGCGTCGAGCTGGTCAGCCAGCGCCGCTGCGAGCGTCGACTTGCCCGCGCCGCTGCGTCCATCGAGAGCAACGATGAACGGCCTTGTCATAGCGATCGTGCGCGCGGCGATCAGATCTGAAAGCTCGGCCGGACTGTTTGCCAGAATAGGCATAGGCCGATCCCCTCTCATGCGCGCTTCAAAGCTGTCCTGCCAGGCTTTCCAATTGGCTCAGGCAGGTCCCCCAGCCTTCATGGAAGCCCATCTCCTCATGCTTCTGGCGGTCAGCTGCGGACTTGTGACGCACTACCGCACGATACCACGCGCCCCCATCCACCGCCTCAATCGTGATGTCGACGCTCATGAATGTTTCGGCGTTCGGCCGGAAGTCGGGGCCAACGGCATCTGTCCAGACCAGCCGTCTTTCAGACTGCGCCAAGAGAATGCACCCGGGTGTCTCATCCATTGCCTCACCCTCGGGAGACGCCATCACGACTGAGAAGATGCCGCCCGGGCGGACATCGATTGCGACGCGCGCCACGGTCCAAGGCTTGGGCGCAAACCATTGCTTCAGCAGATCGGGCTCGGTCCAGGCACGCCATAGCTGGGCTGGGCTGGCGCTCACCTTGCGCTCCAGCACGAGGTCGAGCTTCGGATCATGGGCCATCATGTGTTCCTTCGCGGTTCATGGTTGCGAGAAAGGCGTCCAGCCGGTCGAGACGCGCTTCCCAAACGGACCGCTGTTGACCGAGCCAGCCTTCGGCGACTTTCGCCGTTTCGGCCTTGAGACGGCAGGTGCGGATCCGTCCGGCTTTGTCGGACTCGATCCAGCCCCCCGCCTCCAGCACCTTCAGGTGTTTGAGGAAGCTCGGCAGCGCCATGGCGTGAGGGGCTGCCAGTTCGGAGACGGGGGCCGGCCCGAGCGCCAAGCGGGCGATAACCGCGCGGCGCGTCGAGTCGGCGAGACCGTGAAAGATTGAATCAAGGTTAGCCATATGGCTATCTATCAACTTAGCGCAAGCCGCGTCAAGATACTTAGCCTTATGGATATCTATTTTCCGATGACGCGATCCTGTTTTCGTCCCGGCCGCGCGGCGGAAGCCGCCGGGCCAAGTACTGGCATGGGTGAGGCCGGTAACAAGGACGATCGCAAAGCCAACGTGAGACATTGGGAGGAAACATCGCATCGCGACGGTCACCGGCACTGTGTTGCGGCCTATCCCAATGAGGCGGAGATCCACCGCAAACGCCGGCCCCACCATGATGGCGATCCCGAATACATGCAGGCTCATCAAGATCGGATAGAGGTGCGGCATCATGCGGACGTTCTCGGCGAAATCGGTTCGCTCGAGCAAGGTGAGGACCTCCACCAAGAAGGAGGGAAGCTGCGTTTCCATGAGCCGTTAGCGTGCCGCCGGTTCCGGCCGGCTCGGAAATGCCGTCAGCTGCTGCCATATGCCCTGTCCGTCGGCGAGCCAGACCATGACCGGGCGGAGATCGCGATCGCAGCTGAACCGAGGAAACCGACTACTTCGATCGTCTCGCCAACCTCGAGCAGTTGGCGGAGTATGGACGCAGGACGATCTGTCTCCCATCTGCGCCCATCACGTCTTGACCCGCGGACAAGCGCTTGGATGTGTCGCATGCCCGCTCGCTATCGGGTAGCTAGGCCCTGACGCTGTCGAGGGCATGAGGCATTGCTCACCGCCATTGAAGTGCCTCCGGTGCCGTGTGGAAGCTGAGTGCCGTCGATTGTGCGGGCTGATCAGGCCGATTGCGCCCGAACGGCGCGCGGCCACACTCACTCAAAAAGATCCGGATGGTTTGCTTCCGTTTTCGGCAGGGCGCGAAGGATCTCAGTGAGGTGGTGGCGCATGGCACTCTCGGCCTGTGCCGGATCTTGTGCGTCGATCGCAGCCATGATTCTGCGATGCTGCTCGACCAACGGCAGCATCACCTCGGCTCCGGGCAAGGTGAGTTGGCATACCCGGTCCATATGCGCCTTGATGTCCCGGATGGCTTCCCACGCGAGTGGCATCCCGACGCCCTCCGTCAACTCGACATGGAAGAGCTCGTCATAGCGCTGGAAGGAGGCATGGTCGTCACGCTGCGCCGCGCTCTCCTGGACGTCGAGCAGATCTGAAATTCGCTGGCGGCTCTGCGGCGCAAAGGCCGTGCAGGCCTCACGCACGATCGCGACCTCAACCGCCTCGCGCACGAAGCGGGCCTCCATCATCTTGCGGACGGAGAACTTGACGACGACCGTGCCGCGCTGCGGCTGCACGTCGACGAGCCGCGTCCGCGCGAGCGCGATCAGCGCCTCCCGAACGGGCTGGCGCGAAACGCCATATTTCAGCGCAATCTCCTGCTCCGAGAGGCGCGTGCCCGGCGGCAGCTCGAGCGCGACGATCGCCCGGCGTAGCTCGGCTTCGACGCGCCCAGCCGCCGAAGCGCCCGGAGTGAGAGCGGGAGATGCCAACGAAAGGCTCAAGTCGAAAACCTCCACAGCCTGTTGCGTACCATACAACAACATACTACCATACAATCCATGCCGCAACCGAGATGGGCGCGGACACAAGCTTACGTTCGAGGCGCCAACATACAAGCCAGGAAGCTGCTGGGCGCTCAATCCACGGGAGGACACACACATGACCACACGTCGAACATTCCTTGCTTATGCGGCAGCGCTCACCTTCTCGGCCGCTGCCGCAACCTCAGCCTCGGCCCAGAGCGTGACGTTGCGCTCGGCCGACATCCACCCGAGCGACTATCCGACTGTCGAAGCCGTTCGCTACATGGGCAAGCTGCTCGAGGAGCGAAGCCAGGGGCGCATCAAGATCAACGTCTTCCACTCGGCCCAACTCGGGCAGGAAAAGGACACGATCGACCAGACGCGCTTTGGGGTCATCGATATCAACCGCATCAACATGGCGCCGTTCAACAACCTGATCCCGGCGACCAACGTCCCCTCCCTCCCCTTCATCTTCCGTTCGGTCGATCACATGCGGAAGGCGATGGACGGGCAGATCGGCGACAATCTGCTGAAGGAGTTCGAGAAGCACGACCTGATCGGTCTCGCGCTCTACGACTCCGGCTCGCGATCCTTCTACAATTCCAAGCGTCCGATCAACAGTCCCGCTGACATGAAGGGCATGAAGATCCGCGTCCAGCAGTCAGACATGTTCGTCGCATTGGTCTCGGCGCTCGGTGCGAATGCGACGCCCATGCCCTTCGGCGAGGTCTATTCCGCCCTCCAGACGGGCGTGATCGACGGCGCCGAGAACAATTGGCCGTCCTATGAATCCACGCGCCATTTCGAGGTCGCGAAATTCTACTCCGTTACGGAGCACTCTCTCTCGCCGGAAGCCCTGGTGATGTCGAAGAAGAGCTTCGACAAGTTCAACGCGGCAGACCAGGCGCTGATCAAGGCCGCAGCGAAGGAGTCCGTGCTCAAGATGCGTGAGCTTTGGGACGCGCGGGAGAAGGCATCCGAGGCCAAGGTCAAGGCCGGCGGCGCGCAGATCAACCAGGTGGACAAGAAGCCTTTCATCGACGCGATGAAGCCAGTCTACGACAAGTTCGTCACCGATCCGAAGCTGAAGGAAATGGTCGCCGCCATCCAGGCGGTGAACTGACCGTTGATCCGGCAAGGCGGCCCGCGCGGCCGCCACGCCTTTGGCCTCTTGCCAGCCTGGGCAGATTTCATGCACGCCTTCACCGCTTTCCTTACTCGCCTCGACGCCAAGCTCAGCCTGTTCGCGCTGATCGCCGCCGGCACCGGCCTCGTCCTGATGACTGTAATGGTCGCCTGGGGCGTATTCGGCCGCTATGTGCTCAACGACACGCCGATCTGGGTCGAGGCCGGATCACTTTTCCTGATGTCCTGGTTCATCCTGCTCGGCGCCGCTGTGGGCGTGCGCGAGAGCGACCATCTCGGCTTCGAGGTCGGGCTCGCGATGTCGCCGCCAGCGGTGCGCGCGGCATTGATTGTGCTCGGCGAAACGCTCGTCTGTGTCTTCGGCCTCGCCATGCTTGTCTATGGCTGGCAGCTGGCGGCCGGCACATGGGCCGACCGCATGCCGATCATCGGCATCTCGCGCGGCTGGGACTATGTGCCGATCGCGGCGGGCGGTGGGCTGATCGCCCTGTTCGCGCTTGAGAAGATCCTGCTCTTCCTCACCAGCCAGCAGCAGGCGCCGCTCGGCTTCGTCCATTTCGGCGAAAGCCAGGAGGCCTGAGCCATGGAACTCTGGATTCTCTTCGGTGTCTTCTCGGTTCTGCTTCTGATCGGCGTCCCTGTCGCCTTCTGCCTCGGCATCGCTTCGGTCGCGACCGTCGTCTATATGGGCCTGCCGCCGGTCGTCGTGTTTCAGCAGATGAATTCCGGCATGAACGCTTTTGCCATGATGGCGATCCCGTTCTTCATCTATGCTGGCGACCTGATGATCCGTGGCGGGATCGCCGAGCGCCTCATCCAGATGGCGGCGAGCCTTGTCGGGCATCTGCGCGGGGGCCTTGGCCAGGTCAATGTCGTGACCTGCACGCTCTTCGGCGGTATCTCCGGCTCGGCCGTGGCCGATGCCTCCGCGGTCGGCGGGCTGATGATCCCCCAGATGAAGAAGCGCGGCTACGACGCTGACTACGCCGTCAACGTCACCGCGAATGCGGCGATCATTGCCCTGCTGATCCCGCCCTCGCACAACATGATCATCTATTCGCTCTCGGCGGGCGGCAACCTTTCGATCGCGGACCTTTTCACGGCGGGCGTCGTGCCAGGGCTCTTGCTCTGCGCCGCGCTGATGGTTGCCGCCTGGGCGGTTGCGGTGAAGCGTGGCTATCCGCGCGAGCCGTTCCCTGGCCTCGCCGCGGTTGGCCGCTATGTCGTGGTGGCGCTTCCGGGCATCCTGCTGATCGGCATCATCTTCGGCGGCGTGCGCTCGGGCGTCTTCACCGCGACAGAGTCCTCCTGCGTCGCTGTGGTCTACGCCGTGCTCGTCACCATCTTCGTCTATCGCCAGCTCACCTGGACGGCCTTCGTCGAGGCGACGCTGGGCGCGGTGCGCACAACGGCCATGGTGCTTTTGGTGATCGGCGCCGCCGGTGCCTTTGGTTGGCTGATGGCCTTTCTGCAGGTGCCGCAGGCGACCATAGCCGCGATGAAGGCGGTCTCCGATAATCCCCTCGTCGTCCTGCTGATGATCAACGTGATCCTCCTGGTGCTCGGCACCTTCATGGACATGGCACCCATGATCATCATCTGCACGCCGATCTTCCTGCCGGTGGTCAAGGCTTTCGGCGTGGACCCGATCCACTTCGGCGTGATCCTGATCCTCAACGCCGGCATCGGCCTCAACACTCCGCCGGTTGGCTCAGTGCAGTTCGTCGCCTGCGCCATCGGCCGCATTTCCATCGGCGAGTCGATGCGCACGATCTGGCCATTCTACGGCGCCAGCGTCGCGGTACTCCTGCTCGTCACCTATGTGCCCGGCTTGTCGCTTTGGCTGCCGCGCCTGTTCCACTAAAGGACCGATCATGACCATCGAGATTCGCCAGGTTTCGCATCCTGAGGCCGTAAGGGGCTTCGACACGGCGGAGCTGCGGCGCCACTTCCTGATCGAGACGCTGTTCGTTCCTGGAGAAGTCAGGCTGACCTACAGCCATCTTGACCGTGTCATCGTGGGTGGTGCCATGCCGACGGCCAAGCCCGTCGTTCTGCCAACGCCGAAGGCTGTCGGGACCGATGCCTTCCTCAAGCGTCGCGAGCTCGGCATCGTCAATGTGGGGGCTTCCGGCAAGGTTTCGGTTGGCGGGCGGGATTACGTGCTCGCCAAACGCGACGCGCTCTATGTCGGCAAGGAAGCCGGCGAGGTTTCCTTCGCCAGCGAAGATGCTTCGGACCCGGCAAAGTTCTACCTGCTATCGACGCCTGCGCACGCGGTGCATCAGACCAGGGTGATCCGGGAAGCCGATGCTAAAACGCTCGCACTCGGCGAGCAGGAAACCGCCAACAAACGCACCATCCGCCAGTACATCATCCCGGGCATCTGCGAGACCTGCCAGCTCGTCATGGGCGTGACCACGCTGGAAAATGGCAGCATCTGGAACACCATGCCCTCGCACACGCATGACCGGCGCTGCGAGATCTACCTCTATTTTGACATCCCCGCCGATGCCCGCGTTTTTCACCTGATGGGCGAGCCGCAAGAGACCCGCCATCTTATTGTCGCCAATGAGCAAGCGGTTCTTTCGCCCGGCTGGTCGATCCATTCCGGCGTCGGCACCAAGGCCTATTCTTTCATCTGGGGCATGGGCGGCGACAATGTCGACTATACTGACATGGACATGATTGCGACGGGAGATCTGCGTTGATGCGAACACCTTTTGACCTGACTGGGCGCACCGCCATCGTCACCGGCGCCAATACCGGGCTCGGCCAGGCGATCGCGGTCGCGCTGGCTGGGGCGGGGGCGGGTATCGCCGCGGTGGGTCGCTCGAACATCGCTGAGACGAAGGCACTCGTCGCCGAGACCGGCCGCCCTTTTCATGAGATCACGGCCGACCTAGCCTCTTTGGAGCCGATCGGCCGCATCGTCGAAGAGGCCGAAGCCGCGGCACGGGCCGATGGCTCGCGGCTCGACATCCTCGTCAACAATGCCGGCATCATCCGCCGCGCGGACGCCATCGACTTCACCGAGGCCGATTGGGACGCGGTGATGGACGTCAACCTGAAGTCGACTTTCTTCCTGACGCAAAGTGTTGCGAAGCGCATGCTTGCCGACGGCAAGGGCGGCAAGGTGATCAATATTGCGTCGCTCCTGTCCTTCCAGGGCGGCATCCGGATCCCATCCTACACCGCCTCGAAGAGCGGGCTGGCAGGCCTGACGCGACTTCTCGCCTGCGAATGGGCGGGCAAGGGCATCAATGTCAACGCGATCGCGCCCGGCTATTTCGTCACCAACAACACGGAAGCGCTGCGCGCTGATCCTGAACGGAATGCTGCGATCCTTGGGCGTATTCCGGCCGGACATTGGGGAGAACCCAAGGAGATCGGAGGGGCTGCCGTGTTCCTCGCTTCCGATGCCGCCGCCTATGTCCACGGCGTCGTGCTGCCGGTCGACGGCGGCTGGCTCGCGCGCTGAAGGAAACCGACATGGATCGCAGGAACGAGCCTTTCGCGCGCGATGCCGATCTCGCCTGGGAGCCAGCCGGCGAAGGCGTGACGCGCAAGATCCTGACCTATCGCGACGAGGTCATGATGGTGCGCGTGCGGTTCGAGGCCGGCGCAATCGGCCCCGCGCACAGCCATCCGCATGTCCAGTGCTCGCTCGTCGAAAGCGGCGTTTTCGATATCACAATTGCCGGTCGCACCGAACGCCTTGTTGCCGGCGACAGCTTCACCGTGCCGCCCGACGCGATCCATGGCGCGGTGAATGTCGAAGCCGGCACCCTCGTCGATGTATTCACCCCGATGCGGCGGGATTTTGTGGGTCTCGCGGGTGAAAGCGGCTGATGATCCGAGCCGGTGGCCGCAGCAATTCGCGGTAATGGGCGCGCTGTCCTGAAACTCCAAACCGCGCCCGGGCCTTCAAGCGAACACCCGGGTCGATGTCGCAGGCGCTGGCATTAAACGCCTCTCTCCGAGCCCCCGCTCGACTTCCTGGCGGTTCACATCTGCGCGTGCATGTCTCGAAAGAGTCTAGGCGAGATGCCGAACCGCCGCTCGAAAGCGTGGGCGAGGCGCGCGGCCGACGGGAGGCCGACTTCGGCAGCAACGGATTTCAACGAGACGCCTCGCGAGAGGAGCATTCGCGCCGCATCGAGGCGCGCGATCTCGACGAAGCGAGCGGGCGTCTCCCCGGTCGCGGCGCGGAACTTCCGGTGAAAGGTTCGCTCGCTCATTCCCGCGCGTGCGGCCAAGCCGACGATGTCGAGCGGCGCCGCGAGATTGGCCTCGATCCAGCCGATCAGGTCGGCGAAGGGGCTTGCGCCCTTCATTTGGGCTTGCAGCACCGGGCTGAACTGGGACTGGTAACCGGGCCGCCGGGCATAGAGGACGAGCCGCTTGGCGACCTCCCCAGCGGTCGCAGTGTCGAGGTCCTGCGCCACCATTGCAAGCGCCATGTCGATGCCTGTCGTGACGCCCGCCGACGTCCAGACATGACCGTCGACGACATAGAGGGCCTCCGGGTCCATCCTCACACTGGGGAAGGCCCGCCGGAAAGGCGCGCGGGAATCCCAGTGGGTCGCGGCGCGGCGGCCATCGAGGAGGCCAAGCGCAGCGAGCACGAAACCTCCCGTACAGATTGACCCGAAACGTTCGGCTCCGCCGCTCAAAGCGGGAATCGTGGCCTGCAGTGCGGGATCCGTCATGGCCTGCAGAAGCGGCTCCCGCTCAGCGCCGACCACCAGAATTGTCGCCACATCCCTCGCATGAAGTGCTGTCAACGGGACTGTGTTCACGGCGATGCCGGTGCTGCTTTCGACCGCGCCGCCTTGGCCCGAGGCCACCACGATCTCGTAGAAGGCTGGCTTCCCGGTCCGGCTCAGGGCCCGATTGGCGCCGTTCAACACAGAGGCAGGCCCGGAAAGGTCGAGCAGCTCGAAGCCGGGGAAGACGACGAAGGCGACACGGTGCATTGGCAGAAATTATCGTGTTTTTGTCATTTCTGCCAGTAGCCGGGATATATAGTCTGTTCGGGAAGATCTTCCCAAATGGCTGAATCTCCCCGGTTTCCTGTGGTCGAAGGAGCGCTTCGCGATGGCGAAATCCATAATGCGGATCGGTATGGCAGCGCTTGCCATTGGTTTGGCGAGCTTCGGTGGGTGGCTGCTCAGCCTTCCCCCGGCCACACCCCGCGCAGATGCGCAGGAGGTGCCGGAGACCGAGACAGCGGCCACTCTAGCCTCGCTTGGCCACCTGCAGCCTGAGCGTCCCCTCGTTGCCGTGCTCGGGCTCAACGAGGCGACGGAGGCAACCGACTACCTCGTACCAGCGGGCATCCTACGGCGGGCCGATATTGCCGATGTGGTCTTACTGGCAACCGCTCTCGGACCGGTGCGGCTCTACAACGCTTTGACGGTCGAGCCGGACGCGACGATCGCGGCGTTCGACACAAAGCACCCCGAGGGAGCCGACTACGTGATCGTGCCGGCGATGAGCCGTGACGATGATCCGGCAGTTATTGCTTGGCTCCGTAGGCAGGCCGACAAAGGCGCGAAGATTGTGGGGATCTGCGCCGGCGCAAAGGTCGTGGGCTCCGCCGGACTCCTGGACGGAAAACGCGCGACGACGCACTGGTACTATTTACGCGAAATGCTCAAGCGCAGCCCGACGATCGCCTATGTCGCCAATCGGCGTTTTGTATCGGACGGCAACGTCGTGACGACGACCGGCATCAGCGCCTCGATACCGTTGACGCTGACGCTGATCGAGGCGATCGCCGGCCAGGCAAAGGTAAAGGCGGTCGCGCGGGACCTCGGGCTCGACCGTTGGGACGCGCGGCATGCGAGCGCGGCTTTCGGTCTCACCCGTCCGTTTGCCATGACGGTCCTGGCCAACAGCGTCGCCCTCTGGAACCGTGAAGAACTCCGGGTTCGTCTCGAAGCGGGGATGGACGAGGTGACGCTCGCGCTGATCGCCGACGCCTGGTCGCGCACCTATCGCTCCCATGTGACGACGGATGCCGATAAGCCAGACGCGGTCTCCACTGCCAACGGCGTTCGCGTCATCCCCGATCGGTCCGGCGGTGAGCGGTGGGATGGGCACTGGGTCTCGACCTACCCGGACCGGAAGCCGGCAGTGGCACTTGACAACGTGCTCGACGCGATCTCCGCGCGCTACGGAAGGTCAACGGCTGAAATCGTCGCCATGCAGTTCGAATATGAGAGGCCATAATGGATCTTGCGGGCTTTGCCTGGTGGAAAACAGGGAGGTCGAAGGCATCCACTAAGTTTTGCGAACCTTGGTTCCCCATGTCCGGCGGCAAGGCACGTCATTCGGCCGCTTCCTTGTATCCATGGGACGTGCCTATAAGCACGGCCCTGCGAATGCGCGGACCCACGTCTGGCGATGCCGCAAGCTTGCGCAGACCGGTCAATGCCGCTGCCGCCGAAAGCTCCAGATAGTGTCCGTGGCGCGCGAGGAGTTGCTGGTCTTCAAGCACATCGCTTTCTGCGACCGAGACCGCCGTCCCGCCGCTGCGCGCAACAGCCAGCCAGGACTGGTAGGTGACGGTCGCGCCGCCGATCGACGCCAGGAGCGTTTTGCCCGGAAACTGGGAACGGACGTCCTGGCCGGCCAGGACCCGCTCCAGGCGGGGAAACGGCTCTACTGCGACAAGCTTCGGCATCACGGCAAGCCGTCTGGCCTCCACCGCTTCCACAAGCCCGCGATAGATGCCCCAGAGCAGGTCTCCTCGCGCCGTCGGAACGAAGATCGCGTCAGCAACCGATACAGCTGGGTCTTCGGCGAGTTCGTACCCGAGCGTCTTGTAGCCTTCGACGCCATAGGGGTCGCTGCCCACCGGCGGCACAAGATAATTAGTCGCTGAAAGATAACCTTCCTCGTAGACCTTGCGCTTGACGATGTCCCAGCGTTCGAGACTGTCTTCGACATAGACGATACTGGCACCCGTCATTTCGATTGCCCGGCGCCATGGTGCGGTGATGGCCGGGGTCGTCACGATGGTACAGGGCAACCCGGCAGCGGCGGCATAGGCGGCGACCGAGCAGCCTGCGTTGCCGCTCGAGGCTGCAATGACGGATGGTGCGTTCCTGTCTTTGGCGCGCGCGACAAACTGCGCGCTCATGCGATCCTTGTGCGAGCCCGTCGGATTGGCGCTCTCGAGCTTGATGGAAAGTGCCTCAAGGCCGCACTGGGCGGCAAGCCGTGGCAGGTCGACCAGGGGGGTGTCGCCCTCACCAAGGCTCGCGAACATCGTGTAGGGAAGCCACTTTCCGAACCGTGCCAATCCCCGGCCTGCCCGTTCACCAAAAGGCGGCGACAGGTCGTTGCCGTAGATGGGGACCACGCTTGCAGGGTGGGCTTCCGTAAGACATCGCGGACAACCCTCCTGGTAGTCGTCAACTGGATACTGCGTCGAACAACGAATGCACTTGAAGCCTGAAAGATGAGTATTGATGATCTGCATATCTTACTCTTTTGCGCCTGATTGCCACAGCTCCGACGGACCGCGGCGCAGTTTTGCGACGACGGGCGGAAGGACGAGGATCAGCACGGCGGCGGCGAGAAAAAAAGCGCTGAGGGGGCTCGCGATGAAGGCAAGGACCTGCCCATGTCCGACGATGAGGCCCTGCATCAGGCTTTCCTCGAATAGGCGCCCAAGCACGAAAGCCAATAATAGCGGCGCCACGTCGAATCCCGACTTGCGCAACCCGTAGCCGAGCGCACCGAATACGAACATGGCTCCGACGTCGAACATGTTGTTGTTGAGGCTATACGCACCGATCACGCAGAAGAACAGGATCAGCACCGACATGACCGGCCGAGGTACCCGCAGCAGCGACACGAAAAGGCCGACAAGTGGCACGTTGAGAATGACGAGAATAGCATTTCCGACGAACATGCTGGCAACCACGCCCCAAAACATCTCGGGATGGTCGGTTATCAGCCGCGGACCGGGCGTGACGCCGGCCATGAGAAGCGCGCCCATGATGACGCCAATGGTGGCGTTGGCGGGAATGCCCAAGCACAGAAGCGGAACGAAGCTTGCCTGCGCACCGGCATTGTTCGCCGATTCCGGACCGGCCACTCCGGGGACCGCGCCTTTTCCGAACTCCTCGGGATGGCGGGACAGCTTGCGCTCCAACATGTAGCTGGCGAAGCTGGCTATCAGCGCGCCCCCGCCCGGCAGCAGTCCCAGAAAGAAGCCGAGGATGCTGCCGCGCACGACGGGGGCGGCGGATTCACGCGCTTCCTGCCGGTTCGGAAACAGGTCCCGCAAGCGCCGCGGCGTCGGAACCGCGTTCACGTCGGCGTCCTTCTCCTCTGCCATCAGCAGGACCTCACTGATCCCGAACAGGCCCATGGCCAGGATGGCTATGTTGAAACCGTCACGAAGCGCGGCAACGTCGAAGACGAACCTTTCGTCGCCCGAGACGAGATCGACACCCACCGTCGCCATCAGCAGGCCGAGACCAATCATGGCGAGCGCGCGTATGCGCGAGCCCTCCCCCACGCCGAGCACAAGCGTGAAGCCGAGTATCAGCAGCGATGTCTTCTCAATGGGGCCGAAAGCAAGCGCCAGTTGCGCTGTCACGGGGCCGATCAGGGCGATGCCCAGCGTGGCGACGATGCCCGCAAAGAAGCTGCCCAGCGCCGCGATCGTCAGCGCCGCGCCTGCACGCCCCTTCCGCGCCATCTGGTAGCCGTCGATGCAGGTGATGACGCTTGCCGCCTCGCCGGGTATTTTCACGAGGATCGACGTGATCGATCCGCCGTACATCGCACCGTAATAGATGCCGGAGAGCAGGATTATGGCGCTTGTCTTGTCGAGATAAACGGAGATCGGCAGGAGCAGGCTGATGGTCGCCGTCGGCCCGAGCCCCGGCAGCACGCCGACGGCCGTGCCGACGATGCAGCCGGCCAAGGCGATGAGCAGGTTGAGCGGCGTCACCGCCTCCCCAAAGCCGAGAGCGAGATTGGTTATGACGTCCATAGGGCGCTCCAGATCGAGCCGTGGGGAAGCGGCACTCCCAGCAATTCCTGGAAGACAACCCAGCTACCGAGGCCGATCGCCGCGGCGATCGCCGCGGCTCGCGGCAGAGGCAGCCCTTCGACGAACCGCAAAAGCGCGACCGCCACGATGAACAACGCCGGCAGGAGACCAATGAGAGCGGCTATCGGCAACAGCGCGGCAAAACCGGCGAAATAGACGAGCGATGGGCGGGAGACCTTCGTCGTGGCATGGGGACTTTCCGCGACCGCCACCCAAAGGCAGGCGCCCAGCACGATGGCGCAGCCCACTACCGGCATCAGCCCGGATGCGGGCATGCCGAAAGACCAGATGTCGTAGCGCAAAAGAGAATAGATCATCGCGCCGGCAGAGGCGACAATCAAGACGACAAGACCTGCCATTCCCTACAGCCCGAGTTCTTTAATGGCGCGGCCGAGCGTTGTGTACGCCTCTTTGGCCCGCTCCGTGAACTCTTCGCTGTTCCAGTAGAGACGGACCCCTTTCACCACCTTTAAGTAGTTTTCGAAATCTGGGGTCCGCTGCAATTCAACGACAAGGTTGTTCCAGTAAGCCACCGCGTCCTGTGGCAGTCCGGCAGGCCCAACAAGGCCGTATGTCGCCTCGACGGCGATCGGCTGTCGCATTTCGCCGAAGGTCGGGATGTCTGGATAGATGTCGACCTTCTCCGAACCGGTGAAGGCGAGCAATCTGACCTCCCCGGCATCGAGTTGAGGTCCGTAGTCGGACGAGACGGACGCCTCGATATGCCGGCCCAGCAGTGCCGTCATGGCCTCCGAGCCACCTTTGAAGGGAACGAAAGTGGTCTTCGCGCCTGCCTTGCGGAAGGCCGCCTCGGTGGCGAGATGGGCTGCCCCGCGCACGGCCGCCGTGCCCCACCGGAACTTGGAGGGATTGTCGACGGCGAACTTCACCGCATCGTCCCAGGTGGCGAAGGGGCTGTCGGCTTTCACGTAGAAAGCGATCGGCACAAAGACGTGTGCGGTCACATAGGTGAAGCTGGACATCGGATCATAGGGCACCTTCTGGAGATGCGGCGTCGTCCCGTAAGGGCTCACGGAATAGAGCCCGAGCGTTGTGCCATCCGGCTTGGCATCCGCGACCTGTGCCGTACCGATCGTGGCGCCTGCGCCGGGGCGAAAATCGACGGCAGTCACATCGCCCTTCTTGTTGGTGGCGAACTCCGAGATCACACGCCCCGACAGATCTCCCGCGCCGCCGGCCGCAAAGGGCACAATGATCGTCGTCGGACGAACGGGATAGGTTTGGGCGAGTGACACCCGGGGAAAGCCCAGAACACCTGCACCGGCCGCCCCCAACCCAGCATGCATAAATCCGCGTCTGGTGGTTTTCATTTAGGTTGTTCCTATTATAGAAACACTGTTTCGATTATGTATTGTATTCAGCCTGAAAATTTGTTGTCAATGGTGCGCCGGTGAACGAGGGCAGTGCGGGTCTGCACTGTCCATGCCGGCGACCAAACAAGAATGATGACAGGAATGACGGAATGTCTCTCGGTGACACGGCTTTGGTAAACCGACTGAAGACCCTCGCGGGCGAAAGGCTTGCCCGGATCCGGCGCAAGATGGAAGCTGGAGGCTACGATCTCATTGTCGTGGCCAGCCCTGAAAACGTGCTCTACGCCACCGGTTATGAAAGCATGGGAGCGACGATCAGCCGGCGGTACGACTACGCGGCACTGGTCACTCGCGATGCTGTTCTGCTTGTCGCGCCGGCGGCCGACTTCGCCCCGGCCATCGATGCCGGGTTCACTCCGGACGACATCTTCCCGTTCGGAAAATTCTTCTTCAGCGGCTCGACACCTTCGGCACATACGGCCGTCCGCCATGCGTCGTTTGCGGAGGCTTTTGACGCAGCCGTGCAGCGCGTGCGCGCCCGCAGGATCGTGGCTGAGAAGGCCCATCTTCCCAGTGGCGCAATGGACATCCTGGTCCGTCAGGCCGGGGATATCGCCGATGCCGGGTCCTGGATGTTCGGCATCCGGGCAACGAAGCTGCCCTTCGAAGTCGAGTTGCTCCGCTATGCCACTGAGATAACCCAGCAAGCGATCGATGCGGGCATCAATGCCGCGCGCGTCGGAATGACAGACAAGGAAGTCGCGTCGGTCGTGGCATCGCAGATGGCGCTCGGTGGTGGGTTGCCGCGCAATGTCACAGTGGTTGGGGGGGAGCGCAGCGCCCTCGCTGACGCAATGAGCTCTGAGCGGCCGTTGCAGCGGGGCGACCTGCTGCGGTTCGACGTTGGTTGCAGTTACTATGGCTACAAGTCGGACATGGCGCGTACGGCAGTCATCGGCGAACCCTCGCGCCTACAGAGCGAGCGCTACGCTGCCCTGCTCGAGGGGCTCCTCGTCACCATCGATGCAATGAGGCCGGGAACGCGCGCATGCGACGTGTTTGCAGCTGGCGTTGCAACGGTTGAAGCGCGCGGCTTGAGACCGTTCCGCCGTCAGCATATCGGGCATGCCATCGGGATGGCGGTCTATGAGACCCCGGTCATAACCCCTGAAAGCGAGGACATTCTTGTAGCCGGCACTACTTTTTGCCTTGAAACGCCGTATTACGAGCCGGGTTGGGGTGGGATGATGGTGGAAGACACCGGAATTCTCACCGAAGAGGGGTTCAGCTTGTTCTCCTCGACCGACAGAACGCTTCGCATAGTCGCAGACTGACAGGTCATTCGAGCTGACCCTGACCTGCATTGGATAGGTGAATGGTGGAGAAGGCGAAATCGGCGGCGGGAAGCCAATCGCTCCAGCGCGGGCTGGAGATACTGGAGATCCTCGATAAATCGACGACGCCTCTCGGCGTGCGTGAAATTGCGCGACAGCTCGGCCTGAACGCCACGATCGTGCAGCGTCTCATCAATACCCTCGCGCAATACAGCTTCGTGATGCAGGATGGCGAGACCCGGCGTTACTCCATCGGGTACAGGGCCTTCGGCCTCGGCTGGAGCCTAACCAAGAAGGATCGGCTCATCTCGGTCGTCAAACCCGAACTGGACCAGCTCGCGTCACGCCATCTGCTGAACGGATATCTCGGGGTGCTGCGCGGCGCACGCGCGGTCTATATTCTGTCCACCCAGAGCGAAGGGCCGATTGTCATCCGCAGCGTCCCGGGTTCAGAAACCTATCTCCACAGCACGGCGCTGGGGAAAGTCCTGCTTGCGGGACTGCCCGACGAGGAGGCTTTCCATCTTCTGACGCAAGAAGCCTTGGTGCAGGTGACGCCCAAGACGAAAACGAATGCTGCAGACCTGATGGAGGAATTAAGGGATATCCGCACCAAGGGTTATGCAATGGTTCACAGCGAGAACATCCAGGGCGTCATATCGATCGGTGCGCCGATCCGCGATGCCTCGGATAAAACCGTTGCGGCGCTGAGCATCGCATTCGCCGAATGGTCGGCGCCAGAATTCGACGTCGCTCAGATCATTGGCTTGGTGAAGGAAACTGCTCGGAGAATTTCCCGATCGATCGGCAATCATTCCGAGATGGCGTGATCTGCGCTGAGCGCGTCCGAGGTTCGATTCCACCAAGGGGAGCGGCGCTCGCGCGGCGACGTCAGTTTCCCTCGGGGATGAGATGGGCAGGCATGAACAGGAGGAACGCCGCTGAACGACCGCAAGCCGCATTCCCCCCCGGCTGTGGTGCCACTCGTCGGCAGACGGTCCACTTCGCTGCCTTCGCCGAACCGTATGGAATGGTCTCATGGAAGCACGAGCAATCATTCGCCCTGACGGTGAGGAGGATACATCAGGTGTCGCGGTATCGATCCCTTGGTGGAGCTTCACAAAAACGGCGCTCTCGGTCGCGCTGCTGCGTCTATGGGAAGAGGGCCGGATCGACCTTGACAAGGCAGTCGAAGGGCATCCGTTCACGCCCGCTCATCTCCTCCGACATGAAGCAGGATTGCCGGACTACGGCCCGCTCACCGCTTACCATGCCGCCGTCGAAGCGGGGCAGCAGCCTTGGCCAGTTGTTAGCCTCTTAAAGGCTGTAGAAGCGGACCGCCTGCGCTATGCGCCTGGCCATGGTTGGGCGTACTCCAACGTTGGCTATTGGCAGGTTTCCAGGCTGATTGAGCGAGCGTCGGACCGACCGCTGCAGGACGCCCTTGCCAACCTTGTTTTCGCACCGGCGGAACTCTCGACGGCCCGGCTCGCCACCTCCCCGGAAGATCTCGTGAACGTTGCGATGGGTAACGTGACAGACTATCACCCTGGCTGGGTGTATCATGGGCTGATTGTAGGGACGGCGATGGACGCGGCCCGGCTTCTTCGCAGACTTCTTCAGGGCCGCTTGCTCGATAGCCAGACGCTCTCCAGAATGTTCGAACCGAGACCGCTCCCGCAGTTCCGATCCGCGCTTTATCCTGATCCTGCCTATGGTATGGGCATCATGCTGCAAGCGAGCGACCCGCTCAAGCATCCTGTCGGCCACACGGGAAGCGGTCCCGGCAGCGAGATCGCTGTCTACGGCCAGGGCGGCGAGACCTGTGCCGTCTGGGCGGCGTCATCTACCGGCATCGACCCGGTGGCGGAAACATTCCGGACCTTGAAGGGCGCCCGCTCATGAAAAAGCCGGTCTCTCAAACGACGGCCTCTTATACCCATGTTTCCTCGGGCACATGTCGACCTGGGCCGGTGATCACTGGCAGTCCTTGAGGACCAGCCCCGTGAGGTCCCCCTGGCTCGACACTCCGAACTGGAGACCGGGCGGGAAGTGAACGTGACGGACGCCCTGATACCTAGGCTTGAGCGACGCGGGAGCAACCTCGGGGCCGGGAGCTATGTGGCTTTCCCTACTCGACCTATCAATCCCGAGCTTTCCCGCGCGTTGATCGACGTCGCCCCGGCCAGCGTCGACGCATGCGGATATCTCGGCAGGCTATGTCGGTAGCCCTTATACAGCCACCATGCGGGGCGGGCACCGCTTCGGAACCAAATCATCCGCCTCAGGTTGGGCCTTCATGCGGCGAAGAGCGTCTTGCGCAGGCGCCGAACAAGCCCGGAACATGAGGAAAGCGGCGATGGCCCACCAGGACAGGACAGCCCATACAATTTCGCCCACGCCTCGCATCGCTCCCGTTGTCGTCATCATGGGTGCGTCGAGCGGCATCGGTGAAGCGACCGCCGAGGCGTTCGCGCGCTTTGGCGCGAGACTTATCCTCGCCGCGCGGGACGGGTCGGCGCTAGAAGCGGTTGCCAAACGCTGTCGAGACATGGGGGCCCCTGCACTTGCGATCGCCACCGACGTAACCGATCCGGATGCCGTGAAGCGGCTTGCCGGACAGGCGCTCGCGTTCGGCGGCCGCATCGACGTCTGGGTTAGCAATGTTGGCACCGGGGCGGTCGGCGCCTTCCATGAGACGCCCATCGCGGCGCACGAGCAGGTCGTCCGAACCAATCTGATCGGCCATATGAACGACGCGCATGCGGTGTTGCCACTCTTCATCAAGCAACGCCGAGGGGTCTTCATCAACATGATCTCACTCGGCGGTTTCGCGCCTGCACCCTATGCCACCGCCTACAGCGCCAGCAAATTCGGCCTGAGGGGGTTCGCTGAGGCCTTGCGCGGGGAGTTGGTAGACTACCCTAATATCCACATCTGCGACATCTATCCTGCCTTCGTCGATACGCCGGGACTGTCCCACGGCGCCAACTATGCGGGAAAGGAGTTGTCGGCACCGCCGCCCCTGCTCGACCCACGCACCGTGGCTGCGGCCATCGTTCGCCTGACACGAAATCCAAGGCCAACGACCATGTTGGGCGCAGCCACAGGGCTGGTTCGGCTGGGACACTTCCTGGCGCCGGAACTCAGCACCTGGCTAATGTCAAAATTCATGACATCTTACTTCCGGCACGCAGCCCCGGTTGCGAGGTCGAGCGGCAACCTCTTTCAACCACCGGCGGTACCCGGAGGCATCGATGGCGGCCTTCGGTCGGCGCGCCAGCGCAATGCGACAGTCGCGGTGGCGGGCCTACTTCTTCTCGGCTTGGTGGTTCGGGCAGCCCGGGCCCGCAGATGAGCGTCGAGGTCACCTATCCTCCGCTCGACACGCTGAAGCCGGCGGCAGAGGATATCTGGATTGTCGACAGCGGGCCGTTGCGTGTCGCGGGTCTCATCCCGCTGCCGGTGCGGATGACGGTAATCCGGCTCGCTGGAGGCAGCTTGCTGTTGCATTCGCCGACGCGCTTTGAGGCGGCGCTGAAACGGCAAATGGATGAGATTGGACCGATCACCCACATCGTCGCGCCAAACAGCGCCCATTGGAGCTTCGTGAAGGAGTGGCAGCATCAGGTGCCCGATGCGATCACATGGGCAGCACCTGGGCTGCGCGAACGCAGACAGGTCCAGAAGTCCGGCGTCCGCCTTGACCATGACCTCCGCCATACGAACGCCGATCGCTGGCCGACCGGGCTGGAGCAGATCCACGTGCCAGGAATCGGTGGTTTCTGTGAAGTCTGCTTATTCCATCGCCGGAGCAGCACACTTATCCTGACTGATCTTGTGCAGAACTTCGAACCGGCGAAGCTGCCCCTGACGCTACGGCCTATCGCGGCTTTGGCCGGGATCACGGCACCCGACGGCCGCGCGCCCGTTTATCTCAGGGCGATCGTCAGGGCAAAAGGCGAGGCGGCTAAGGCTGCCGCTAGACACATGCTGGCGCTGAAGCCCGACCGCGTCATCTTCACACACGGCCGCTGGTTCGAGAGCGATGCTGCCGCACGGCTCGAACGCTCCTTGCGCTGGCTGACGCAATGACGGGAGCAGCGCGTCGCTTATCCTTCACACGCAGACGTTCAGGATGTTCATCAATGCCCCGCCCGGCAGGTGAGCCAGGGTAGGCGAACAAGAAATCCACAGCTGTCGCGGCTCATTCTTTCGGACAACTTGAACACGTTCGTACAAATGACATCATCGTTGATGGGAGCGAATCACCCGTCGAGGTGAGAGAAACGTGGGGGGGCTTCGGTGAGGGCCTTGGCGACGGCAAACGCGAGCGGAATCACCCTCTAGCCGGTGCGAGTAGCACCCGGGGAAACGGCAGCCCTAAAGTCGTGGCGGCGGGAAAGACCGCAGATATGTCGTTTCAGACGAGTTGCGGTTCGCTGACCTCTTGCGCCGTTGTATTGTCACGACGCCAGATTTCGATCCAATCCATGGCTTTGACGGGCACGTCCTGATACGGCGACACACAGGAGCCAGCGGTCGCTTTCGTGGTACTCGACCTCGCCGCAGTGATCCGCCGGCGCCTGCTGGGTCCTCAACCTGACTTTCCGAAGCTGGCAAGGTTGTTCGTCGATACCGCCGGCTTCGTCACCCACTTCACGGTGCCCGCGAAACCAGCAGCAGCCTCAGTGAACAGTTCCTCCGAACTGCTCACCTCTTCGGCGGAACGCGCCATGCTGGCGCTCAGATCATTATCGCCGCTGACTTTTAACCAGCTCGAGAATTCCCGTCTCTGTCAACACCACCCGCAACTTCGCTGTTTCAGACGCCCAGCGCGCACCAAATCCTGCCGCATCGAGGTGGATCGGCTCAGATCCAAGCTTATGCAGAGCATCCCTGACCTCACCGTCCGCCATCGCGTCCTTGAAGGCGTCGCCAAGTGTGTTCGCAATATCCGATGGCAGCCCCTTGGGAGCAGCGACACCAGTCCATGACACGATCTCGGCATCGTATCCGAGCTCCTTCGCGGTCGGCACGTCCTTGTAAAGGGGATCTTTGCTCCTCTCCGGCCCGAAGCTGAGAAGGGCACGGAGCTTGCCGGCTTCGATGTGGGATTTATAATCCACCGTACTTCCTGCTGAGACGGCAATGTGTCCGCCAAGCAACGCCGTGAGAAGCACGCCACCACCGTCAAACGATACAGGCTCGATCTCAATGCCGGCGGCGCGCGCCAACAAGGTGGGTCCGATGTGAGACGAGTTTCCAAAGCCAGTGATGCCGTATTTGATCTTTTTGGGGTGCGCCTTCGCATCCTCGATCAGGTCTTTAGCTGTCTTCCAGGGCGTTTCCGCGCCGGTCACGAGGACGGGGGGCGTAACCGTAATCTGAGCGATTGGTTGGAGGGTTGTGGGATAGTCATGGCGAGAACCGCCATAAAGCGGCTGCAACACCATGGTGCTCGTAACCATCCCTATGGTGTACCCGTCCGGACGAGCGCCAGCGAGCTCATTCAAGCCGGTCATTGTTCCGGCACCGGGCTTGTTTTCGACGATCAGGGGTCTGCCAAGACGCGTTTCCACGGCCTTGGCCAAGACACGCCCCATCAGGTCGGTCGCACCACCCGCCGGAAATGGAACAATCAGTCGGATCGGGCGCTGTGGATAGCTCTGGGCCAAAGCGGGAAGCGCACTGAGCATCGGGGTCAGGCAGATGAAGGTCAGCGCAAGGCGACGGGTCGTTGATTGGATCATGGTTCTCTCCCTGAAGGACGGTTATTGTCGTTGTTGCTACCCGCTATCGCGGAGCGGTTGATGCGACGTCGATTGATCTGCCGCTGACATGGCGCCATAGGCCGACACTGATGCGGACTGCAATGAACAGTCCCGCAGCTCCAAGCATGGTTCCGCTAAACGGCCGAGACATCAGCGCCAAGAAGCTGCCGTCCGCGAGTACCATGGATTGAATAAAGCCTTTTTCGATGAGCGGACCGAGGAATAGCCCGATGATCAATGGCGCGACACTGTAGCCCGTGCCTTTGAGGATCCATCCGGCGAGGCCGAATGTTATCGCAAGCCAGAGGTCGGAGGTATTGTTGTTGATGAAGTAGGTGCCACTCAACACGATCACGGCGACCAGGGGCATCAGTATACCGAGAGGAATGCGCAGGACCGAAGCAAATACGCCGACGAATGGAAGGTTGATAACCAGCAACATGACGTTGCCGATAAGCAGACTCGCCACCAGACCCCAGAATAAGTCGGGACGTGTGTTAACGAGATCAGGACCGGGGGTGATACCGTGGATCAAGAACCCACTTAGGAGCAGGGCAGCGCCAGCATTGAATGGTATGCCGAGTGAGAGGAGTGGAATGAGGGTAGACGTATCGGCAGCATTGTTGGCTGATTCAGGACCGGCCACGCCCTCGATAGCTCCAGAGCCGAACTGAAGATAACCACGGCTGAAGCGCTTCTCGACTGCGTAGGAAAGAAAGGTTGAGATCGTGCCCGATGGCCCCGGAACCAACCCGATGAGAAAACCAATGATGCTGCCGCGGCCGATGGCCGGTATCGAACGGCCGAGTTCCTCGCGCGTGGGGTAAAGGTCGCGAACGGCGATCCGTGGCGGTGATACAGCGGCGTCCCCATCTGCAGCGGTCTGAAGTACCTCCGCCAACCCATAAACGCCCATCACCACGATGATGAACGAGATACCATCCATCAGCATGTCGCTCGACATCGTGAAGCGTTCGACGCCCGTCATGGGGTCAATGCCGATGGAGCCAAGCATGACGCCGATAAGGGTCATCAGGCCCGACTGCACGATTGATTGTCCACTGATCCCCGAAAGCACTACCAGCGCCAAAACAGCAATACAGAAATATTCCTGCGGACCAAAGGCAAGAGCCCAGCCTGCGACGGTCGGGGCGAACATCACCAGCCCTGCGAGACCCATCATGCCCGCAAAGAACGAACCGATGGCAGCCACCGACAGCGCAGCCCCCGCCCGGCCACGCTTTGCCATGGCATAGCCCTCGACGCAGGTGACGACTGACGCGCCCTCGCCCGGCACGTTAAGGAGAATGGAAGTGGTCGAGCCACCGAAGGATGCGCCGTAATAGATGCCGCCGAAAATGACGAGCGCTGTCAAAGGATCAAGTCCGAAGCTGATCGGAATCAACAGGGCGATCGTTCCCGATATCCCGAGGCCCGGCAGCATGCCGGCGAAAGTGCCGAGAAGAACCCCGACGCCGGCCGCAAAAAGGTTAGTGGGTGTTGCGGCGAGATAAAAGCCTTGGGTCAGTGCGTCTAGTGAGGTCATGGCAGGGGAAGATTCAGAATGCGTCCAAACAGAAGCCAGGCTCCGATGGAAAAGGCGCTTGCTATAACCAGTGCCATTAATTTGCTGCCCGCACGGGTCTGGCCGACGAGCAACAGCGCGAGCGTCGCAGCAAAGGTCGAGGGAAGGAATCCTAGTCTGGACAGCATGGCCGCGTAGGCGGCAAGGATTGCGAGGAAGGCTAATGCCCTTACCGGGGCCAGGCCGAGATCAACTCCGTCAAGCGTCACACTCCGCAAGACGCGGATGAGGTTGCCCACTGCTAAAGCCACGCCGAGGAAACCTACGATCGTAGGCATAAAGCCGGCCCGCGGGCTGCGCCAGGTTCCGAAGGAAAACCCGAGCGCAGCGTAGAGGTAAAGGGAGCAGCCTGCGAGCAGAGCCAGCGCAACACACAGTTGCACGCGGCGCGTCGACGACATCGAGCGGTCTATCTGATCCACAGGCTCACCTCGCTAGTGCCCGTTGGGTGGTAACGGGTGGCACGTCAGCCAACCGCCCGGCAAGATCGCTCCGGAGGGTCAGTAACCGCTCCCAGCCGAGCATGTTATATGTGGCGAAGTGCTGATCGGTGGCGGCGGCATAAGCCCTCATCTCGTCGGCCAGCGTCTGCAGCAGATCGAACGCGGCCACGACGCGAGACCGGACCTCTTGTGCAAAGTCATTTGTGCTTTCAGGGTGGTCCGACAGAAATTTTGTCAAGATGCAGGCGTGAACCACTGCCCGCCATCCCGCAACATAGAGCTTGAATGTTTCCATACGCCCGATGAGGTCCGTGTGGGCAGCCTCTGTCAATGCAGCAGGCCTCTCTTGTACCAGCTTTGCCTGCATCCCGACCAGCTTCAAGGCCTCATCCTTGTCTGCCAGGATTTTGCGAACATTGCTTTCGGACGTCTGTAGCGCGTTCTCTTTCGCGGGATCCCAGTCTTTGAGGCTGTTCTTCTTTTCCGCCAGCCACCACGCGTGGTCTAGGCTCACAGGATAGTTGCTGGAATCTGAGAAGACACAGTCATTAACGAAAAGACTTTTGGCGACTATCTCCCAGGACCGCGCAAAAAGCCTCGCGCTCCAATCCGCGGCTGCATCAAGATCGGTCTCGCTCGATTCGGATCGTACCATGCCGGTCTCTATCAGCCACGAGCGATGGATCGCTCGGTCGGAGGCGTCAGCGTTCACCGCCAAGGCTGCGGCTGCGTGAAGATTGAGCCGGTTAGGAGTGTGAAAGCTCGAGTGCCCATCAAGGCTCTCCCAGTCCGTTCGCAAAATCATGCCCTCGACGCCGTGCCGAACCGCGGTCGTCATCCGCTTGCGATAGTCGTCGATAATAATCGCAGGTCCGATACCCCACCCGAAATACTGGCCCATCGTATCGAATTCGACCCACTGCCGATGCTTTCCCACATCCCCTAGACGGGGGTTATCTGGAAAAGTGGGGTAATAGTCGTGCGGCGTATTCTTAAGGCTGACGATCACATCCTCGGGCAGCTCGGAGATGGTCTCGGCGAGTTCGGTCTGCGCTTTCTTGTCGAAGACGAAGTCGCGGATCACCAGCTCGCGGCCGGCGGAGCGGATCGGCTTGTGCATGGCCATAATGAGCTTGCGATACCAGCCCTGCGGCGTGCTTCCTTTGCACGCCTCACAAGTACACCTGTTGGAAGAAATAGCGAGCCTGCTCTCTCCTGTGCCGGGCGCCGTGATGATGCCCGCTATCTCAGGGAAATCCTGGAACAGCTCGGAATATTTGTGATCCACGAAATCCCACCAGAAGGAGTCGTTCGGACAAAGGGTGCCATCCTTCACGAGCTGTGGGTTGAGCTCCAGTAAAATGTCCGGAAAGGAAAGCTCCTTGTTCTGAAACCAGACTTCGATGCCATTTCGATCCGCCAGGTCGATAACGCGCCGTAGATAGTCACGGCGTTGGTAAGGACCGCTGCGTCGCGTAGGCGTGTATTTATAGAGCTTAGGATAAATATCGCGGTAGCGTTCAAAAATGCTTCGTGCCGAATTGGAGGCGCCGAACAACGCTCCGGGGTATACCACCATATCTACGATATCATTGCGATGAAGGACGAGCGACGTCATCTCGTGCCGACGCGCAAACTCTATCCCCTGGCGTATCCAGTCGAAATTCCAGACATATCCGCTGTGAAACTCTATCGCTCGGGTCTGAAATCTCGCCATACTGTTCCTCCGACCTTCAGGCCCCGCATGATCGCCAATCGGCAAGCGACCTGCGGAGTCTTAACGCTCAAAGCGTCAACTTACGGCTAGAGTGCGGTGTCGCGGGCCGCGACGTCGAGCGTTATTTGATGCGCTCGTCATAACCGTGGGTTATGGTTGGTTATGTTTAACCTCAGACAGCTTGAAGTTTTCCGTGCCGTCATGTTGGCGGATAGCCTCACCGCTGCGAGCCGGCAGTTGGGGATGTCACAGCCTGCTGTTTCCAAAGCGGTGCGCCGCATGGAAGATCTCGTGGGCTTTCCGTTGTTTCAGCGAGGACGCGGCCGGGTGCAGCCGACCGCCGAGGCGTTGAACCTGTTCCGTGAGGTCGAAAGGGTGTTTCATACGGTTGGGATCGTTGAAAAATATGCCCGCGATCTCAAGGAGTCGAAGGCAGGTGTGCTGACGCTTGCGTGCACCCCAACGCTGTCCTGCAGTTTCGTCGCCGACGCTATTGCAAGGTTCCGACGTGAGCGGTCGCGCGTGCGGGTCTGGCTCCAGGTCACCAAGACAAAAGAGATTCTCGAACTCGCGGCCAGCGGACGTATCGACCTGGGTGTTATTTTCACACCGGGGGATCACGCGGGCGTAAACACGATACCGCTGTTCGAAACGACATTGGTCTGTGTCATGTCACCGGACCATCCATTAGCACAGCGCTCTGAGATCCAACCTGGTGACCTCGCCGGAGAGGCAATCATCGCCAACATCCAAAGCGCGCCTATCCACGAACTGCTTGGCGAGGCTTTTGCCACCTTGGACATAGACCAGAAGGTGATGATCGGAAGCAACTACACGTTCAGCGCGTGCGCGCTAGCGATGAAGGGCTGCGGTGTCGCGATCGTTGAACCAATGGGTGTGACCGAAATTTTTCCGCATGCGGCGGTGCGCCCTTTCGCGCCGAGCATCACAATCGTGCCGCGCATCGTGCATCCCCGGCATATCGAACTCTCGAGGACCGCTTCTTCATTCCTGGACGCGCTACGGCAGGAGGCAACCCAACGACGAGCCGTCTTTGAGCGATAAGACCTGTCATCTCCTAAGCGGCGCAGGGTGGATGACTTACGTCAGAACGCTGCGTTATTGGTCGCCTTGAGCAAAAGCATCTCACGAGCATCTGCGGGTGTTACGGCACCTATCCGCAGGTCCTCGTTCGCGCCAAGACCGACAACATCACCGGCCGGCCAAGCTTATCGGCATGTCGCGTTGCCCCCTCGGCCGCTAACTGGAGCTACACACTTTTCTTGGCGGCTACGATGTCAGCGACGTAGCGGCCGATCGCTTGGTTGCTGTTCTCAGCACCCGTCGCGCGAAGCCAGCGAGCCAATTCCCATGACAGAACTGGCACACGCTCGACCGACAGCCCACGTCCGACGAGCTCACGCATCTCATCCATCGCTTTCCGATGCCACTCGTCAAAGGTTGGCGGCAAACCGCGACCATTCTGCCCCATAGAACGGACGTCCTGGTAGTCTTTTCGACTATACCAAGCAATGATAATGGCCTTCGGGTCGGATCCCATCACGTTCCTTCTCGAAGCGAGCCGCGATTTGGCACCGGTGATTTACACATTATCAACCCCGGGCATTCACATCACTCCGGACGTGTCGTCGCAGACCATTCAGCTCTTTCGGCTCACCTCTCCGATCTTTACGGCGATAGAAGCCTGGTTCTGTGCCTACCGCCTATCGGTCTCGAACTTGGGCCGGATATTGCCCCAGCCAAGTTATGGACGCGTGCGTACGGACACCAAAACATGCCTCTCGGGTGTTGAGACGTGTGGAAGCGGGCTCGTTCATCGAAACATTACGCCGGCTCTCAATGAGGACGGGCTTGGCTCGAGCAAAGGGCTAGCGCGATCGCTCATCAACCTGTATTTATGTCTCAATAGGTCTTGAGATATTGATATGAACGAGAAGCAAGCCATCGACGCCTTTGCAGCCCTGTCACAGGAGACACGGTTGAGAATCGTGCGCCTGCTGGTAACGACCGGGCCGGATGGATTGCCCGCGGGTGCCATTGGCGAAGCGATGGATGGGGCGTCCTCCTCGCGAATGTCCTTCCATCTGAGCCATCTTGAACAAGCTGGCCTTGTCGAGTCCAGGCGTGCCGGACGGTCGATCATCTACACCGCAGCCTACCCGGCCCTGTCCGGTCTTATCGAATTTCTCATGCGCGACTGCTGCCAGGGCCATCCTGAGGTCTGCAAACCCGCCGTCGCAGCCCTGTCTTCTTGCTGTGATCCGACCGAGGAAGCCACCAATGTCGGATGAGGGTATGGGCATCGAGAAGGAAGCGACGTTCGTCGCTTCCTTCCGCTATCTCAAGATCAGGATTCCCACGTTATCGGCACTGCCGATTGTAAGTCTTGACCGCATGACCCGCGGCTCGACGCTCTCTGTGATCAGTCAGTTGCCGGGCGCGGCGAGGCCGCGCACGGGCGTAGTGTGAGGACCACGATGGAAGTCATCATCTATCACAACCCGGATTGCGGTACGTCGCATAACGCCTTGGCAATGATCCGCAATGCCGGTGTCGAGCCGCATGTCATTGAGTACCTGAAGACGCCGCCGTCGCCGGTGTTGCTGAAGCAGCTCATCGAACGTATGGGCGTCTCCGCCCGCGCGCTGCTGCGTGAAAAGGGAACTCCTTACGTTGAACTGGGCCTTGGTGACTCAACGCTCACAGAAAGCCAGCTCATCGACGCGATGGCCGCCCATCCGATCCTCATCAACCGGCCGATCGTTATCAGCCCAAAGGGCGTGCGGCTGTGCCGCCCTTCCGAAGAGGTGCTTGATCTGCTGCCGCCGCAACGGGGCGAGTTCATCAAGGAAGATGGCGAGCGCGTCGTTGACGAGCACGGCCGTCGTGTCGCGACGGCGTGAGAAGAGCCCATGTCCACCTTTGAACGCCACCTTACCGTATGGGTGTTTTTGTGCATCGTCGCCGGTGTTGCGCTTGGCCATGTGCTGCCGGGCCTATTCCACGCGATCGGCGCGGCTGAAATCGCCAAGGTCAATCTGCCGGTCGCTGTCCTGATCTGGTTGATGATCATCCCCATGCTTCTGAAGATCGACTTTGCCGCGCTTGGCGAGGTGGGTCGTCACTGGCGCGGCATTGGCGTGACAGTCTTCGTCAATTGGGCTGTGAAGCCCTTCTCAATGGCGCTGCTGGGATGGCTGTTTATCGGCTGGCTGTTCCGCCCGCTGTTACCGGCAGACCAGATCGAAAGTTATATTGCGGGGCTCATCATTCTCGCCGCCGCGCCTTGCACGGCCATGGTTTTCGTATGGTCAAACCTGACGAAGGGCGAGCCGCATTTCACACTAAGCCAAGTCGCTCTCAACGATGCCATTATGGTGATCGCCTTCGCACCGCTTGTTGGTTTGCTGTTGGGGCTCTCCGCAATCATGGTGCCGTGGGGCACGCTCGTGCTGTCGGTCATCCTCTATATCATCATCCCGGTCGTCCTCGCACAGGCCGTGCGGCGGTACCTTCTGGCGAAAGGCGGGCAAGCCGCTCTTGAGAGGGTGCTCTCGAAGCTTGGACCGGCATCGCTGGTTGCGCTCCTCGCGACGCTTGTGATGCTCTTCGGCTTTCAGGGTGAGCAGATCATCGCGCAGCCCTTGGTCATCGCACTCCTTGCAGTGCCAATCCTCATCCAGGTGTATTTCAACGCGGGGCTTGCCTATCTGCTGAACCGGCTCAGCGGTGAGCAGCACTGCGTCGCTGGGCCATCGGCCCTCATCGGCGCATCCAATTTCTTTGAGCTTGCCGTCGCAGCCGCAATAAGCCTGTTCGGTTTCCAGTCCGGAGCGGCACTTGCAACGGTTGTCGGCGTGCTAATTGAAGTCCCTGTCATGCTTTCGGTGGTGTGGATTGTGAACCGATCAAAGAATTGGTACGAGCGCGGCCGCAAGCCGGTGACCGTCGTCGAGGCGAACCGCTGATGTTACATGACCTTCCGAATGTCGATGCCAATTGCATCGAAATACCCCGCGCTGACCAACTGAGCACAAGGCCATCCGCCCATCCGCCTCGCATCTTGTTGCTCTACGGCTCGCTACGTGAGCGTTCATATAGCCGATTTTTGACGCTCGAGGCTTCACGTCTGCTGGCTCATTTTGGGGCCGAGGTACGCATCTTCGATCCGCGTGGCCTCCCATTGCCGGATGATGCCGCGGTTGATCATCCAAAGGTTCGGGAGTTGCGGGACCTATCCCTCTGGTCAGAGGGCCAGGTCTGGACGAGCCCGGAACGCCACGGCGCAATGAGCGCTGTGATGAAGGCGCAGATCGATTGGATTCCCCTTTCGGTCGGCGCTATTCGCCCCACACAGGGCCGAACATTGGCGGTCATGCAGGTTTCGGGTGGCTCCCAAAGTTTTAATGCAGTCAATCAAATGCGGGTGCTTGGCCGCTGGATGAGGATGGTGACCATCCCGAACCAATCGTCCGTCGCGAAGGCCTATCAGGAGTTCGACGAGGGCGGCCGCATGAAGTCTTCCTCGTATTATGATCGGGTCGTCGACGTGATGGAGGAACTGATCAAGTTCACTCTGCTGACGCGCGATGTCTCTGGCTATCTCACCGACCGCTATAGCGAACGCCGGGAGATGGCGAAGAATAGGGCAGCGCAGGTCAGCCTCGAGATCATCTGACATGGGACGTTGGATAGACGTTGTTGCGCTTGGCATAACGCAAATCATCGGCTACGGAACACTCTACTACAGTTTCAGCATTCTCTCGCCGGCCATGGCGCGCGACTTCGGATGGCCGAATGATTGGATTTTCGGGGCGCTCTCCGTCGCGCTGCTGACGGGCGGCCTGGTTGCGCCGAAAGTGGGCCGCTGGATCGATCGTTTCGGCGCAGGCCGCGTCATGGCGATTGGGTCAATGTTTGCGGCTCTATCGCTTGTCGCCTGCGCGGCGGCACCTTCCGGAAAGGCGTTCGTACCAGCCCTATTCGCCATCGAAATCGCCGCGACGCTCGTTCAATACGGGGCGGCATTCGCCCTGCTGGTCCAGCGCCATGGAGGAAGCGCCCAACGCAGTATCGTATATTTGACACTGATCGCGGGCTTCGCTTCGACTATATTTTGGCCCCTGACGACGTGGCTGCACAGTTTCCTAACATGGCAGCAGGTTTACCTTGCTTTCGCGGTGTTTCACCTCGCTCTGTGCCTGCCGATCCACCTGTCGCTGGCGCGTCCGGTGTCCGCCCCCATTGAAGCAAGCCACACCGAAACCAAACGCGCGCAATCGCAGTTTCATGGTAGTCTCACCCCCAAGGCTCGTGGCAAAGGCTTTTTACTGATGGCGATTGGCTTTGCATTGCAGAGCTTCGTCAGTTCGGCAATCCTCGTGCATATGCTACCCATGCTGGGAGCGCTGGGTCTCGGCCTCTCTGGCGTTGCCGTCGGCGCCCTGTTCGGACCGTCTCAAGTTGCAAGCCGTTTCATTAATATGATGTTCGGCAAAGGCTTATCTCAGCTCAACCTGGCCGTTATCTCGGCAGCACTTTTGCCCCTCGCTCTCATTCTTCTACTCCTGACGGCACCGTCCTTCGCCGGCGCGATGCTGTTCGCGGTCCTGTTCGGAATGGGCAATGGACTCTATAGCATCGTCGGCGGAACGCTGCCGCTGGCGCTATTTGGGGCAGAGGGCTACGGCACCCGTCAGGGGCAGCTCATGTCCGTGCGGCTGATTGCCGGATCCGCTGCGCCGTTCGTCTTCGCGCTCATGATGGAGCAAATTGGCATAACCGGAACGCTTTCGTTGATCGTCGTCCTCGGAGGGGGCTCGATATGCGCGCTCTTGGGAATAGTGCAACTCACCCGCAACCTCGCCGTGGAAGCTGGAACCGGGCAGGCCACCTCTGACTAATTCATTGGCGAAATGCGCTGTGTGCCGGGTTCAGGCTACCTGACAGAGCAGAGCCATGTGGAGATTCGAGACAAAATTCAGAAAGCTCGATGCCTTCCCGCGGCAAAGGTCTCGATGCGCCGTGTGTCCGCGCCCGAAGAATACCGCCACCGTTACAACCCAGCTGGTCATCTTGAGATTGTCGCCGAGGAGGTGGACAAGGTCAGCGGTCCGACGCGTTAAAGGCCGGACCAGTGTCTTGCGCCTGAACAGTTAAACCCTCTGCTACCAGCACGGCTGGAGCCGCTGCAAATATCGTGCTCAGCAGCACGCCGCATCGGTCAAGAGCATCCTTGCCGTTGTGGCGTCGTCGATCGTCATGCTGCTATCTGGAATAGTTGTAGAGAAAATGCAAGAATGAAGTGACGGGTGGCGCGAGGTTGCGTTGTTGCGCGTGGTGAGGCTTGTTCTTGTTACTGGATCCCGCTTCTCTCGCGGCAACCCTACTTCTTTGTATTTTGCTGAGGGACACCGCGCCGCTCGCCTTCTTGGCCGACGTCAAGCCGAGAGGGATCAGTGAATACCGCTATGCGCGCCGGCAATGTCCTTAGGAGCCGCTAGCGGCATTCCCCCTCCCGGCGCGCTATCCACACGTTCACGCGCGATCCCGGACACATCCTGCCAGTGCCGTGATCGTTTCCTTCTGCGGCTTGGCTCAGGCCAACCCTTCTGCCATCATCTCTACCAAGCTCCCCTGCCCCGCAAGCTTGGACTCGACCGTCGCCCTAGCGGGGAGATGATCGCGATCCGCCCAGCTTTCCCAAGCTTTGTTCATGGCGTCAAAATCCTTGATATCAGCGAGCCAGATGTTCACTTTAACCAGCTTCGACTTGCTGCTGCCAGCTTTCGCTAGGTAGCCGTCGATCTGAGCAAGAATATCAAGGGTCTGCTCAGTCACGCCTCCCGACTTGTCGCTTGCTGTCAAGCCGGACAGGAAAACAAAGCCGTTCGCCTTGACGGCTTTACTCAGCCGGCCGGTGCTATCGATACGTTCGATGTCCATAAGGTGGCTCCATAGTGCCCGCGGCGAGCGCGCGCGAAGGTCGCGCCTCTTCCACTTATAGAGCATAGGAAGCGATCCACTTCAAGCGCATGTCGCTTTCAATTATCGACATACGATTTCCATGGCATCAGCCCGCTATGGCAGTTGTGATCTGTCGCGCTGCCTCGGTCACGATCGGCACAATTTTCGAACGCAGGTCATGAAATGACCAGCGACTCGTCGGCGCGGAAATGTTGATGGCTGCCACGACGCGCTTTCGTGGGCCAAAGATCGGGGCGGCGACAGAATACTCGCCCTCGAACATCAGCTGATCGGCGATCACATAGCCATCCTTACGTATTTCAACCAGCCACCGCTGCAAATCGGGGATATGCGTCACCGTCTGCTTCGTATAGGATCTGATGTCACAAGCTTCAAGGACGTGGGCCGCCTCCTGAGGATCGCTCGAAGCGAGGATCATGAGACCTGGGGCGGTAGCATAAACGGGTAAGCGCGACCCCACATTGATATTGATCGCGACGACCTGCCGACCGGGAATGCGGGCAACGCAAACGACCTCATGACCATCGAGCTCGGTCAGGTTGACCGTTTCATCAGTCTCACTGTTGCAGCGCCGCAGGACCGGCATTGCCGCTTCGACCAAGTCAGAGCCGGCGAGGTAATTGCGAGACAGGCCGAGGATCTTCGGTGACAATCGATAGATCTTGCCGCGTTCATCTTTGCGAAGATAGCCGAGGCTGTGCAGCGTCGCTACCGCGCGCTGCACAGCGCTCTTACCTATATCGGTCGAGGCGGCAATTTCCGTCAAATTCAAGCCGTCGCGGCTGTCGGCGAAGCACTCGAGCACCTTCAATCCCTTGGCCAGGGACGCAACAAACAATCCGTCCTCACGGTTGTCACCGTCGTCTGATCCACTGTCGTTGCCAAGATCCGGTCTGCTGACCGGCACTGCGCGCTTCCTCACGAGCTTCCCCTGCTCCCGTCGTCCCTGCTCCTGCCTACGATGTAACCGATCGGGATGCGTGTTGCAAAGATGCCAAAATCCGCTTCGGGTGAAAGCATAAGATGATTTCTAAAATCGTATTGCGATTTGGCCGGTGGATGCTATCATTCTCAGAAGTGCCGGCAGATGCGCTGCGAGAGGCGATATGTTCGACAACGCCATGCAGATTTACAAGGAGATGATCCGGGACGCCGATGGCGGATCAGCGGGCAAATCGCGCCATCCGGAGACACGCCGCCGTCAATGCAAGGCGATGGCGGACGTGTTCAAGAAAGCGAGGCCGCCACAACTGGCGGATGTCGACAGTTTCATCGCAGCGCAGGCACGCGAAACACCAATCCCTGTCTACCCGCCGGATGGTGACAGTCCCATGTCAACCCTCGTGTATATGAACGGTGGAGGCTACCGGCCGGAAAGTCCTTCCTGCCACGATACGGGGGTCGCAAATCTTGCCGCGGCGGCTGGTGTGCACGTGTTCGCCGTGCATTATCGTCGGCCGTCGGAAAATCCATGTCCAGCTGCCATCGACAACGGGTATCCGCCGGCGATCATCCATATCGCAGAACTCGATCCGTTGTTCGACGAGGGTATGATCTACCACGAACGTTTGCGCGACGCGGGCTGCCTGTCCACTTTGCTGGTCGCGGACAAGTTGCTGCGCAGCCCTCTTCGTGCGGTGCCGGCATCGGCCGAAGCGCGCGCCGCGGCTGACGCACTCTATGGCACCATCCGGCGGACACTCGGATAGCCACGGCCGCGCGCTCACTTCAAACACACTGCCAATATAACAAACGTTTGGAAGGGGAACTTCTGTGCTGCGAAATCTCAGACGATATTCGGCGGCAGCTGCGATGCTTCTAGCGGCTGCCACAACCGCACATGCCGGAAAAAGCAATGACACGCTCAACGTTGTCTGGGACCGCGAGCAGACGACGTTAGATGTGTATTACTTCACGGACCACTCCGGTCTCACCGTCATGCATAATGTGTGGGATGGCCTGATCTATCGTGATCCTGCCACCGGTCAGTACTTGCCGCTCCTCGCGACCGCATGGGACTGGGAAAGCCCGACCAGTTTGGTGATGTCATTGCGCGAGGGCGTCAAATTCCACAACGGTGAAGAGTTCGATGCAGACGACGTGGTCTATACCATCAACTACGTGACGAATCCAGACAACAAAGTCCTGCTTCTACAGATGGTATCCTGGCTCGATAGTGCCGAAAAGATCGATAAGTACAAGGTCCGCGTTAGGTTGAAAAAGCCGTTCTCTGCGGCGCTCGAGTATTTGGCGACAGGCGTTCCGATCTATCCAAATGAGTATTATGCAAAAGTCGGCACGGCCGGCATGGGCAAGCATCCCATCGGCACTGGTCCCTACAAGGTCGTGTCCTTCACGCCGGGCCGGGAGTATACACTCGAGCGTTATGACGACTACATGAGTGGGGTTCCCAAGCAGAAGGCCGCCATCAAACGCGTAGCCGTTCGGACGCAGAAGGACAACAATATCATGATCGGCGAGCTCATGACAGAGCGGTCCGATTTCCTGTGGCGGCTGACGGCGGACCAGAGCGATCAGCTTGAGCGCATGCCGAATGTGCGCGTGGTCCGCTCGCCGACCATGCGCATCGCTTTCCTCGTCTTCGACACGCTCGACAAGGACAGCCCCTTCTCGAAGCCGGAGGTGCGTCAGGCCATCGCCCATGCGGTGAACCGCGACGCCATCGCCAAGAACCTCGTGCGCGGCGCCGCGACTCGCCTGGACACCGTCTGCTACCCCATGCAGAACGGTTGTCCCACGACCGTGCCGATGTATAACTACGATCCGAAAAAAGCGAGGGAAATGCTTGCAAAAGCAGGCTATCCGGACGGCTTCGAGACGCCCATTGCCGGAACGAGTGATCGCCATATTACAGAGGCGGTCATCGGCGATCTCCAAGCAGTCGGCATACGGACGAAGCTTGATTTTCTTGTCTGGGCGACATTCCGCGATCGGTGGGTGAAGGGCGAGATGCCGCTGTTCCATGCAAGTACAGGGTTCTGGGGCATTGGTGATGCGTCGATCGCGTTTGGCACCTATTTTGCCGACATGCCACAGGATCTCTCCCGGAACCCCGAGGTGACCGACGCGATCAACAAGGCCAACCTTACCTATGATATGGCGGAGCGAAAGGCACTCTACACAAGGGCTCAAGATATAATTCTGGAGAATGCTTACTGGCTGCCGCTGGTCACGATTACGAACAACTTTGCGTTCTCCAAGAACCTGAACTTCGATCCGACCTTTGACGAGATAAACCGCTTTTACACAGCCAGTTGGAAATAGGTTGGATGCGGATCGCGGGAGTGCGTCCCACCGCCGGCTTCCAACATCTAGAGGGTTCATCATGGCGCGTTATGCCCTCCATCGTATAATTCTTGCCGTCCTTGTCGCAATCACAGTGTCGATCGTATCGTTCTGTCTGCTCAGGTTCTCGACCGATCTGGCACAGGCACTCGCTGGCGAGTCTGCCACTCCGGAGCAGGTTGAACAGATCAGGGTCGCCTACGGGCTGGATAAGCCGCTGGTTATTCAGTATTTCCAGTGGCTAGGGCAGGTTCTGAGCGGCGACCTCGGTCAGTCTTACTATTTCCGGGAACCGGTCAACCGGATCATCCTTGAGCGCATGCCGGTGACCTTCACGCTCGGTTTTACTGCACTGCTGCTGGCCATCATCGTGGCGATGCCGCTCGGCGTCGTCGCAGCGGTGCGGCCGAATTCGCTCGTTGATCGGCTTGCACTCTCGGCCGCGGTTCTCGGGCAGGCGATGCCGAGCTTCTGGCTTGCGCTGATGCTCGTCTTCTTCTTCTCGATTCAATTGCGCTGGCTCCCGCTTTCAGGCTCAGAGACCTGGGAGGGCTTTGTTCTGCCGTCGATTGTTCTCGCCTATTACGCTGCGCCGGCCATTATGCGCCTGACGCGCGCGGGCATGATCGAGGTTCTGCGGTCGGACTACATCCGAACCGCCAAGGCAAAGGGACTCAGCCCCCGCAAGATCTTGCTAAGACATGCGCTTAGAAACGCGGTCATCCCTGTCGTCGCGCTGGCAGCGGTCCAATTCGGCTTTCTGCTGGGCGGATCAACAGTGATAGAAACGGTGTTCGCGCTCCACGGCATCGGCTATCTCAGCTGGGAATCGATCCAACGTGCCGATTTTCCCGTTGTGCAGTCGATCGTGCTCCTGTTCTCCCTCATCTTCGTGGTCCTCACTCTCCTCGCAGATCTCCTAAACGCTTATCTCGACCCACGACTGAGGATGCGGTGATGGCTATGGCGCATGTTAGCGTTTCGGCGAGCCAGGCCGCGGGTGCACCATCCCAGATCCGGCGATGGCTTCGCCAACGCGGCCTCCTCATTGGTGCCGCGATCCTCACGCTGGCGATTGTGATGGCGTTGGGAGCCTCCTGGCTCGCCCCGGCGGATCCCTATCTCCAGAACCTCGCGGAGCGGTTGCTGCCTCCCGTTTGGGACGCGCAGGGGAGCTGGGAGCACATCCTCGGGACGGACCAGCTTGGGCGCGACTATCTCAGCCGCATCATCTATGGTGTGCGCGTCTCGCTGATGATAGCTTTCGGCACCGCCATCATATCCGGCATCATCGGAACCACGCTCGGCGCCCTCGCGGGATATTTTGGTGGCCGCGTTGATCTCGTCATCTCTTTCATCATCACCGTCCGGCTCGCCATGCCGGTCGTGCTCGTGGCGCTCGCGGTTGTAGGACTTGTCGGCAATTCCCTGCCAACGGTTATTCTCGTGCTCGGCTTCCTCCTCTGGGACCGCTTCGCAGTGGTTACGCGGTCGACCGTGATGCAGATCCGTAATCTCGAGTATATCGCGGCAGCAAAATCGATCGGCTGTACGACGCCGCGCATACTCTTGAGCTCGGTACTGCCGAACGCAGTGAATGCAATCGTTGTCGTCACGACGCTTGAAATGGCGCATGCGGTGCTCCTGGAAGCCGCGCTCTCCTTTCTCGGGCTCGGCGTTCAGCCGCCCGTTCCTTCGTGGGGCCTGATGATCTCGGAAGGTAAAGACTACGTGTTCTTTACACCCTGGGTGATCGCCATTCCCGGCATCGCGCTGCTGATCCTGGTGCTTGGCATGAACTTTCTGGGTGACGGATTGCGCGACGTACTATCTCCCAGCAGCCGTGATGACTGACGCGCGTCGGTAGGGCGCACTGGGCGGCGATCTTCCGGACCGGCGATCTGCAAGAGGTTCGCGCCACATCGTCGGTCGCTTCATAGGGCTCGACAAGATCACGCCTATACAAGTCTGACAAAGAAAAGCGGCCGGGCGGCCGCTTTCATCAAAGCCGTTGGCGCTACGGCTCAAGCGGCCGGTATACGCATTCCGGAGCGAACCGCCTGATAAAGAATGCGGGCTTCCTCTCGTGCTTCTGGCGATATGGTCACGGCTCGCAGGAAACTGTGTTCAAGGTTCTCTGCCACACGTACGATGGCCTCGCCACCGGCAGCCTTGATGCGCTCTCCATAGAGTAGGCCCTCGTCGTAGAGGGGATCAAGCTCGGCGACATGAATGAAGGCTGGCGGCAAACCGGCATAATTCGTTGCTTGCAAAGGAACGGCGTAGGGATCTTTGGTCTCAAGATTGCCCGACAGATAGGCGTTCAGGTAAAACTCGAGATCAGATTTATTGAACTGAGGATCATGATTGATACGGAGATAGCTGTCAGTATTGATATCCGTGTTCATGGGGCCAGGATACAGGAGGATCTGCATCGCAAGCTTAGGCCCGTTACGATCACGCGCCATCATGGACAGCGCAGCGGTCAGTCCGCCACCGGCGCTATCTCCCGCAATGGCGAGGCGATCAAGATCGATGCTATACCGCTCAGCGTTCTGGCGCGCCCAGTTCAGGATGAAGAAGCCGTCGTCGACTGCAGCAGGATAGGGATTTTCCGGAGCGCGCCGATAGTGGACCGCAATGACTTGCGCGCCCGATCCGACCGCTAGATTAGCAACGACTGTATCGTGGGTGTAGAGGCTCCCAGACATGTAACCGCCGCCATGGAAATAGACAATTGTTGGCTGCGGGCCCTCGTACCTATGCTGATAGATGCGAATGGGGATCTCGCGTCCAGGAGCGGCAACGAACCAGTTCAGAATGGTAAGGTTTGCAGGATAGGGCTCCTTGAAGACATCCGCATAAGCCTCGAATTGTGCCCTCCGCTCATTGGGATCACGCGGGCGAGCGCTATTGCCACCCCTCACATCCCGCACCCTCTTCTTGTACTCCGTCATCGCATGCTCGCGCATTGTCCTCTCCGTTTCTTTGCTACGCTGGGTCGCGTTGGTGAGCGCGTCTGCTGTCAGGAACATTGCTGAACGCCTCCGAGCTTCAAGTTATCCGAAGGAACCGATTGTGAAAAGCGCATAACGATAGAAATTCCGGATCGACGTAAAAAGGTCATTTGATTCTCGCCATTCTCCCGTATATTCGATTTTGAATATCGTTATCCGCTACCTTGCCCATCTGCATCAGGGCCAGTGGGGTGCTCCATGAACATGAATTCGATCTACGTGGATAATCTCAAGCTCACCCCCTACTGGTGGGAGGCGGCGCCGCGCGCAGAGGTGCAGTGCGAGGAACTGCCCGCGCGGGCCGATACCGTGATCGTCGGATCCGGCTATTCCGGCCTAACCGCGGCTGTAACCCTTGCCGAAGCCGGCCAAAACGTTGTCGTGATTGACGCCGGTGCTCTCGGCGTGGGGGCGAGCACACGTAACGGCGGCGCGATCGGGGCCACATTGCGCTATTCCTTCGCCACGCTTGTTGGCAAAGTCGGGCTCGAGAATGCCGTCCGGTTTTATAAGGCGGCGGTCCGGTCACGCGAGTTCGTTTTCGATTTGATTGAAAGTCGCGGCATCGACTGCGGATTGGAACGCTGCGGACGCTTCTACGGGGCTCACAAGCCGGAGGACTACGAGAGCCTTGCCCGCGACATGGATTTGCGCACCAAGCACCTCGGCGCTACCGCTCATATGGTTTCTCGCGCCGAGCAGCGCGCCTACGTGGGTACGAATGAGTATTTCGGGGGGCGCTTGATGCCTGAGGATGGGCATCTTCACCCGGGCCTTTATCACGACGGTCTCGTGGATCAGGCAAGACGAGCGGGGGTGACGCTCGTTTCAAACTGCCGGGTCAAATGCATTGGCGGAACGCTCGGGCAGTTTGACATCGACACACAGCAAGGAATGATCCGCGCGAAACGCGCCATTGTCGCAACAAACGCCTACACCGGTGCTGAGTTCGGCTGGTTTCGCCGCCGCCTTGTTCCGATTCAGAGTCAAATCATCGCGACAGAACCACTACCACCTGATGTGGTTGGCAGCGTGATCCCGCGGGGGCATCAAATCGGTGATACGTGCAAACTTCACAATTACTATCGAACCTCGCCTGATGGGACACGTATATTGTTTGGCGGCCGCTCGGGAGCATCCCAAGTGAATGATTTCCGCCGCAGTGGCCGTTCGCTCCATCGCCGCATGCGCACGCTCTTTCCTCAGCTCGAGCCCTACAAAATTACCCATAGCTGGGGCGGCTTCATCGCATTCACCTTTGATCATTTTCCCCACATGACCGAACGAAACGGCATCCATTACATCGGTGGCTGCTGTGGCAGCGGCGTCGCGATGCAAAGCTATCTGGGGCACGAAACCGCGAAAAAGCTTCTCGGCGGTTCGTGGGAACAAGCGTTCGATCGCCCCTACGCTACCCAGATGTTCTATACAGGCAACCCATGGTTCATGCCGGCGATCATCGGGTTTCTCGAGGCCCGCGACCGCCTGCGAATCTAGAAGCGCCGGTAGGCCGAGCGGCCGTAGGCAGCCGCCCCCGATATCCCCGCACTCCCATCTGGTCTTGCGTGAACAACTTTGGCGACCCGCTAGAGCGCTCGTGCGGTCATGACCACAGAATTGGGAAGGCTCAGGCACCATCTGGAACATCGCCCGAGCGTCGTTGGTTCAACTGGAGGCGAAATGAGAGGCGGAGCATGACCATGGATGTGGGCGGAGAAGTCGTTTGGGGAATTGGCATTGTCCTCCTCCTCGCGGCACTCGTTTGGGGAACAATCCAGTCTGCAACCCGCAAGCGCGCGAATGACAGGATCGCCGAGGAAGCCACCCGGCAGGAATATGAAGACCCGGCACATTATCCAGAGAAGCGAAAGGAACTGGAGAAGAAGGTAGACCGAAGCTAGGGCGGGCCCATACGGCGCCGATTGGGAAGGCCACTGGCGCGGCGTTCCCAGGATATCGGGGCGGCGTTACGTCGGCACGTGGTTGGATGCGTGCAGCCGCGAGTGCTCCCCACAGAGTTCCCCCGAGGAAAGGCGATCCGAAGGTCCACGCTCCGCCGGGCAGTTGCGCGAAAGGAAATACGCCAGTGCCGCGAGTGCCACGGGAAGCCGGAGCGGACCGCCGCGGAGCTCCGCCACCGCTTGGGCCATAGCTGCTCCCACAGCTGCGGCAAAAAAGCGGGGCCGCCAAATGGGACAGCGGCGCCGACGCCTGCGAAGAGAGTGAAGATCACGACCGCTGTCAGTAGAGTTTTTCGTGCGTTTCTCGCAGGCACGCTCGGAAATGACTGCCAGTCGAGGCGTCGATTCTCGCTGTCGATGGCGCGCTATCGTCTTGGCGTGACGCACCTCCTCATGTAGCCCGCCTTTTCCGGCCGGGCGGCAACGCGAGATACGTCCTGCACGGCGCGAGCCGATCAATCACGCCTCTGCCCTTCGAACGGCGGCGCGTAAAGACATCGGCACGGCCGACTTTCCGAAAGCTCCATCGCGAGCCATTGATGCTGCGACATCTGCAGCATTCGCCACGCCGTGTTTCTCCACGGCACTATTGGATAATCACGCGAAAAGCCGGACCCGACATGGCCCTTTCTGAGCGATGAAGCGCTCCGGGAATGTCTCCAGGGCATTGGGAACATTATTGAAGAACGACGGAGATCTCATGTGATAGGTAGAATGAACCGGATGGAGAACGCGTTGGGAATTCTTGGCGAGAACTGGAGGTATGGGGGAGTTAAGCACGGCGACGACAATTATAATCTGTATCAAGACCGAATCACAAAAAGATACTTTATTGGGACGGACGAATGCCCTCATAAGGCCTGGCTGCACGACAGGCACAAAGTATCCGAGGCGCTTTCGAGTTCAGGCTTCAAGAAATTTGTGCCATCTCACCCTCTGCCCACGGGCGAACCAGCGACTTCTGAAGGTCATCGCGGCCCGCGAGGCTTGAGTGTGGCATATCATCTTGAAAGCAATAGCTATCCTATGCACAATGCCCATGGAGAATATGGGCTGCAGATTGTGGACGTGGATATCACCGGGGTTGACATCAGTCACGAGCCTTGGGTCATTTTGGGCTTGGGGACGGGTCTAGTATGAGACTGGGACACGTTGGGGAGTTGGAAGTGCTGATTCCCATCTCCCGGGCGATGCACTGTGGAATTCCTTCGCGGATCGTCTAGCGGTGTGAATTGCGGCGGGGCCGCGCAGCGGCAAACGGCGGGGCAGAGCATGGGAGCTCGCAATCGCTGGCGCCCCGCCGGAGGATCGCTCCTTCGAGCCTAGCTGTCGAGCCAACAATTCACCACAAATTCGTTGCAGACGGGCCCCCTTATATACCGATACGTCGAATCGTATATATCCATTTGTCAAAGCATACAGTAAGTGGGCCCTTGAGGCTGACAACTGTTGATTGGCGCAGCCCCAGCTCAAATGCGGCGTTTATTGGGCTTTTACTCTGAGACCGGAACCCGCTGTCATGAGGCGCGTTTTCCAGCTGCGTTAGAAACTCAGGAGGTATTGATCATGAAGGCTCTAGCGTTAGCAGGTCTACTCGCCGTTCTTCCCGCTGTGGCACTGGCCCAGAACAACCCGCAAGGAGCACGGGGCGGAGCCGCTGGAGGCGCCGCCGCCGGCGCAGTGGGCGGGGCGGCAGTGGGAGGCCCGGTCGGCGCAGTCGTTGGCGGGGTTGGCGGTGCGGTAGTCGGCGGCATCTTGGGCGACAATACGCCCCGGTTCCGCGAGTATGTAGCCACCCAACAAGTTCCTTCTTACACCTACCGGGAAGAGGTCCGGGTTGGCACCGTCCTGCCAGAGAAGGGCGTGGTGTATCGGGAGGTTCCCGCGGAATATGGCAAGGGTTATCGGTATACGGTCGTCAATAACCGCACCGTAATCGTTGAGCCTAAGACTCACCGGATCATCCAGGTCATTGAATAACACCTTTTAGGTGGCCGACTCCTGTGCGAGTTGGGAAGCCGGCCACTTGCGCCGTTCCGGTGTACTTGGCCGGCCTTTATGCAGAGACACCATGGCACATGGCGCATTCCGACGGCGCGTCCGTTTCTGCTCAGTCGGAGGTCCCGACAAACCTATCCCGCAATGCATCTGATATTGCAACGCCGGTCCGACCCGATATGCGGCGACCTCCGGGGCGCTTTGGCGCCTCCCCGAACTACTTTCTGTTCTCGACAAGTCACTCGTGATCACGGGAATCTCGCCACCTGAGCCTTGATCACATCTTCGGCGAGCTTGCGGACCTCGGGTGCTAACCGCCCTGAAGCACACTTTCGCGATGTCGATTGCGCCCTGACAGTGCGGGATCATACCGCGCTAAAAGTCGATATCGGCATCCCCAGTGAATTCGGCCGGCATGTCCTTGTGCGACGTTGGCCTCGACGTAGGCTTTCGACGAAGGATCGGCTTCGCGTGACTCAACGTAGCGTATGTCCTTCCGTAAGATCGCTTGTATTCAGCCGGCTATGCGCGAAGGCGAGACCTGCGCTGATGGCAAATCGCGCCCGCTATGAAAATCGGGGTGAGCCTATTCACGGTCTCGCCCCTGATCAGCTCACAGTCGCCGGATAACCGGCTTCCTCGAGAACCTGCAAGATGGCGGCCCGTGTTGCGGCCGTTTCGATCTTGACCGCTCGCGTGGCCAGATCGGTCTTTATCGTGGCATTCGAATCGACCGATTGGATCGCCTCCGTGACCGATTTCGCGCAGCCTCCGCACGTCATGCGTTCAATCTTGAGTTCCATGAGATTTCTCCCTGTGCTGATGGGTCTTATCCTCAAGGTGGCGCTTCCAACCATGGCACGGTCAAGGGGTACAAGAAAAAGAAAGACGTCTATTGACCTTCCCATGGTTGGAAGCCCCATCTTCCGTCCGAACCTGAGTTTCGGAATGAGAAGGAGGCCGCGATGAATGCCCCTGTTCGAGTCGCGGAGACGACGAACGCAGCAATTTCCCTGCCCATTGAGGGCATGACATGCGCGTCGTGCGTCGGCCGTGTCGAGAAGGCCCTCAGGGCAGTACCCGGCGTCAGCGGTGCGGTTGTCAATCTGGCAACCGAGAACGCTAGCATCACCACCAAGGGCCCGATCGATCCTGCAACGCTCGTCAAGGCCGTGGTGGAGGCCGGTTATAAAGTTGCGGCGAGCTTTTCCCCGCAAACAGCAGCCTCGCTTGAGGTCGCGATCGAGGGCATGACGTGTGCCTCCTGCGTGGGACGTGTTGAAAAGGCGCTCAAGGCGTTGCCCGGGGTGACCAGCGCTGTCGTCAACCTCGCGACAGAGAAGGCTATCGTGCAAGGAACCGCCGCAGCTGCTGCCGTGGTGGCGGCAATCGAGAACGCGGGCTACGAGGCCAAGGTGACCGTCGCGGCAGCCGGGGCCGGCCAGGCGGCGACAAATGACCGTGCCGAGGGGAAGGAAGCCGAACGCCGCGAATTGACCCGCGATTTCGCTATCGCTGCAGGGCTGACGGCACCCGTGTTCGTCTTGGAGATGGGATCGCACATCATACCGGGCGCACATGAGCTCGTTGCCTCAACCATCGGCATGCAGAACAGCTGGTATCTCCAGTTCGTGCTCACCACGCTAGTACTTTTCGTGCCGGGTATGCGTTTCTACGATAAGGGCCTGCCGGCGCTCTGGCGTCTTGCGCCTGACATGAATTCGCTGGTCGCCGTCGGTTCGCTCGCCGCTTACGGCTATTCGCTGGTGGCGACGTTCACGCCCGGATTTCTGCCGGCAGGAACCGTGAATGTCTATTTCGAGGCGGCGGCAGTTATCGTGACCCTGATCCTACTGGGCCGTCTGCTCGAAGCCCGCGCGAAGGGCCGCACATCCGAGGCCATCAAGCGCCTCGTCGGCCTTCAAGCCAAGACGGCGCGCGTGCGCCGTGAAGGCAAGACGCTTGAGTTGCCGATAGACTCGGTTCTGCCGGGAAACATCGTCGAGGTGCGACCCGGCGAGCGTGTTCCGGTGGATGGCGAAGTCGTCGAAGGCCAGAGTTATGTCGACGAATCAATGATCACCGGTGAGCCGATTCCCATTGCCAAGACGAACGGCAGCGAGGTTGTGGCCGGAACGGTGAACCAGAAGGGTGCCTTCGCTATCCGCGCGACAGCGGTCGCCGGCAACACAGTGCTTTCGCAGATCATCCGCATGGTGGAGGAGGCCCAGGGCTCAAAACTGCCGATCCAGGCGATCGTGGACAAGGTGACGATGTGGTTCGTGCCGGCCGTCTTTGCCGTAGCCACCCTCACCTTCGTCGCGTGGTTCTTTTTGGGGCCGTCACCCGCGCTCACCTTCGCGCTGGTCAATGCCGTCGCTGTCCTTATCATCGCCTGCCCGTGCGCAATGGGTCTGGCGACGCCAACCTCGATCATGGTGGGCACCGGCCGCGGAGCCGAGCTAGGCGTGCTCTTTCGCAAGGGTGAAGCCCTTCAGTTGCTGAAGGATGCCAAGGTCGTTGCGGTCGACAAGACAGGCACGCTCACCGAAGGAAAGCCGGCTCTGACCGACCTGGAACTAGCGGCTGGATTTGAACGCTCGCACGTGCTCGGCCTTATCGCTGCAGTCGAGGCGAAGTCGGAACATCCGATCGCCCGTGCGATCGTGGACGCTGCGGCCGAGGAGAACATTTCTCTGCCGGCCATCTCGGACTTCAAATCTGTAACGGGCTTCGGCGTCACGGCCACCGTCGACGGCAAACATGTCGAGATCGGCGCGGACCGCTATATGGTCGAGCTCGGCCATGACGTCACGGCCTTCTCTATTGTCGCCGAACGGCTCGGCAATGAGGGCAAATCGCCCCTTTATGTTGCGATCGGCGGCAAGCTAGCGGCGATCGTCGCCGTAGCTGATCCGGTCAAAAAGACCACGCCCGCCGCGATCAGGGCACTACACGATCTCGGCCTGAAGGTGGCGATGATCACCGGCGATAACAGGCGTACTGCCAAGGCGATCGCTGGTCATCTCGGCATCGACGAGGTGGTGGCGGAGGTGCTGCCCGATGGCAAGGTCGACGCGGTTCGCCGTCTCAAGGCCGAGCACGGCAAGGTCGTGTTCGTCGGCGATGGAATCAACGACGCGCCGGCGCTCGCCGAAGCGGATGTGGGGTTGGCCATCGGCACGGGTACAGACATCGCGATCGAAGCGGCTGATGTGGTTCTGATGTCGGGCAGCCTGCAAGGTGTGTCAAACGCCATCGCACTGTCGAAGGCAACGATCGGCAACATCCGTCAGAACCTGTTCTGGGCCTTCGCCTACAACACGGCTTTGATCCCTGTCGCGGCGGGCCTGCTTTATCCAGCCTACGGCATCCTGCTGTCCCCTGCCTTCGCCGCCGGCGCAATGGCTCTGTCGAGTGTTTTCGTGCTCGGCAACGCGCTGCGGCTCAAGACCTTCAAGGTCGAGAGCTGATGAAAACGGATAGCCGCTCTCTATTTTGGGAGCGGTTGTCGCTCCTTGCCGGAGAAGATGCATGAATATCGGACGAGCGGCTAAGGCATCTGGTGTATCGGCCAAGATGATCCGTTACTACGAGCAGACCGGCCTCATACCGGCAGTTGATCGGAAGTCTTCTGGCTACCGCGACTATTCGGACACGGATGTCCATATGCTGCGCTTCATTCGACGCGCACGCGACCTTGGCTTTTCCGTGGCTGAGATCGGTGATCTTCCGGGTCTCTGGCGCGATGAAAAGCGGCAAAGCGCTGAGGTCAAGCGTCTGGCGCAAGGCCACATCGATGCGCTGAAAAAGAAGATCGCCAGCCTGCAAGACATGGCTCACACGCTCGCGACATTGGCGACCGCGTGCAATGGCGACCACCGGCCCCATTGCCCGATCCTGCAGCGGCTGGAGACGGACCAGGACGGAGGATTTGTCCGTTCGACCGCGGAGCGGCGCTGTTTCCCGCACGGTGCAGTGACAGCAGATCGCGCGACCCTAGCTTGGCTGCTGAGCGCTGCGGTCTGGGGCATCGACCCCTGATCCGGCCTTATTTTTCTGCGGTCGCAGGAAACGCCCGACCATCGTGGATACCAATCGGCGGCTTTCCTTGAAATCGATATCGGGCGCCATGAGCGGGAGCATGGGTACCGCATCGAGCACCGCGATCAGGATCGCGCTCGTTTGCTCGGGATCAAGAGCGGCGTCCACCTCACCTCGTTTCTGGCCGGCCGCAAGAGCCTGCTTCAGCAGGCTTCGGACGCCGGATGTGTTTTTGCGCAGGATCTCCCGGATGCGAACGGTGCGGCCGGCTTCAGCCAGAAGCTCGAACAGGATGCGGCAGTGATCGAGATCATCCCAGCCGTTCATGCTCCAAAGCTCGGAAAGCAGGACGACCGAGGTTTCTTGACCCTCCTCGTGATTGGCAAAATGTGCGTGCAATCGCTCCAGATAATTCTCGGCCATCTGCTCGACGATCGCTTCCTTGCTGGGGAAGTAGTGATATAGGTGCCCGGGACTGATCTTCGCCTCTTTGCAGATCGCCGCCGTGGATGCGCCCTGAAGGCCATGCCGCAGGAAGCAGCGATGCGCCGCTTCAAGAATCTCCAGCCGCTTCTCTTCGTGCTTGTCCGGGTCGACCTTGCGCACCATTGATATTTCCCAATTCTAGACCGTTCAGTCTAATAACGCTTGACGTTAGCACCAGGGACACCATAACTAGAATGAACGATCTAACTATGACGAGCCGACGATCCTGTCTAGCGTAGCCATCTTGGCAGCAAGCGTCGCGGCCCACTTCGAGGTCATATGCCTAGTACGCGATCCACCATCACAACCACGCTCGCTTGGCTGCTCGCAGCCTTCTTTCTGTTCGGCGCCCACGGAAACACGTTTATCTCGGATGAGAATGCCGCCGCTTACGCAGCCTGGGGTTATCCTGACTGGTTCCACTACGTCACGGCCGTGCTGGAACTGGCAGCGGCACTTCTGCTGCTACGCGCCACCACACGACCTTTTGGTGCGGGGCTCGGCGCTTTGGTGATGGCGGCAGCCGTCCTCACGACGCTGGTGAATGCCGATTATGACCATTCGATCGCCCCGAGCGTGATTTTACTCATCAGCCTCCTGGTGCTCGGCCTTTCCCGGACCGTGCGGCGTGCGGGCACCTGACGTCGTTTCTTCCGGAGTTTTCCTTCCATGAACGATATCCCTTCACCGGCAGGCCCAGCCGCCCTTCAAACGCGCCCGCAATACAGGCGGACGGTTGGTCTAACCTCCTGTCCGGGCGAGGAGGCATTATACAACTTCGCGTGAATTATCGGGCCGACATGCTTACTTCCCGCATTTTAGGTGAACTCATCCACCGGCACGGAGCTGACGTCGTTCCATTCGGCAAATCATGGAATTGCTACGCGAGATCACCCCTGAATAGCATCAACTCCAAAGCATCAATGTCTTAAAGCTGATTTGTTTCATATCTTCCGCCTAGCACGAAGCGCGAGCGCTGGTGCCGGCGGACAGGGTCGCCCCTGCACCAGGACAGTCAACCTGCTGTGGAGAATAGCCGCGTCCATACCGAGCGACGGCTCGCTTCAACCACGATCGGTAGTGCCGACGCGAATGGGTGTGCAAGCGCGGGGTGGCGAAGGCTGGTTTTCTGCGGACGGCTTTGACGAGCCCACGGCCGCCCGTGGGAACCTGCCTTGCACGCTACCGTTATGAGAAGGGGCAAAAGTCTTCGCGATTCGCGTCGATTCATTCACGATGCAAGGAGAAGGCCATGGCCGCAGCCCCCTCGTCCCACCGCATGCGAGGCCGGCGTAATTGGCCTGGGATGGTTGTCGGCATCGTCCTGGCACTCATCGGTCTGATCTTGCTGGGCGGAGGCGTGTGGCTCGCTGCAGTGGGTGGTTCCTTCTACTACTGCATCACCGGCTTGCTGATGTTGATTTCAGGTATCCTTCTTGTCCGGGGCAACCCCGCCGGGGGCTGGCTCTATGTTCTGGTCTATGTCGGCACGCTGATCTGGGCGTTTTGGGAGGTGGGGACCAACGGATGGGCGCTCGTACCGCGCGTCGTCGCCCCCACCGTTCTCTTGTTGGTGGTCATCGGCATATTGCCCACCTACTCCACGGCACCACATCGCTGGCGCAACGCCGGCCTGAGCGGCGTCGCCGTTGTTCTTCTCGGGATTGCCGGAGGCGTTGCCATAGGTCTGATGAACGAACCCAGCGTCGCGCGCGCGTTCCCGGCTCCGAGCGGTGCCGCCATGCCCGATCCCTCGCCCCTGCAAGCTGGTGCGGACTGGCCCGCTTATGGTGGGACCTATAGCGCAAGGCGCCATTCTCCGCTGACACAAATCAGCCCCGCGAATGTCGGCAATCTGAAGCGGGCCTGGGTCGCCCATACCAAGGACATGCCGGCAACGCCCGAGGCCGCGAAGCAATATGGCGCCGAGACGACCCCTCTCAAGGTCGGCAACAGCCTCTACCTCTGCTCGGCCAAGAACATCATGATGGAGCTTGACCCGGCGACCGGCGAGGAGCGCTGGCGTTACGACCCTCAGATCGGGGATAAATGGATTCCCTATACTGCGGCCTGCCGCGGCGTCACCTACTTCGCCGTGCCCAATGAGCCGCCGGATCAGGACTGTGCTCAGCGCATCATTGAAGGCACTATCGATGGTCGCCTCATCGCCGTCGACGCGCACAAAGGCACACTCTGCTCCAATTTTGGCAAGAACGGGATGGTGGACATCAAGGTCGGCATGGGGGATGTCTTTCCCGGAATGGTGTCGATCACATCTGCCCCCACCATCGTCCGCGGGGTCATCGTCACGGGCCATCAGGTGCTCGACGGTCAGGAACGCAGCGCGCCTTCCGGTGTGATCAATGCTTACGACGCTGTCACAGGGCAACTGCGCTGGGCTTGGGACATGACGCATCCCGATTGGAATGGGCTGCCGCCGGAAGGGGAGATCTATACACGCGGCACGCCGAATATGTGGACTACGGCTTCCGGTGACGAGGAACTGGGTCTTGTCTACCTGCCCATGGGCAACTCGGCCGTCGATTACTGGAGCTCCATGCGCTCCGACCTGGAAAACCAGTATGCCACATCGCTCGTTGCCATCGACGTGAGGACAGGCAAGCCCGTCTGGCATTTCCAGGCGGTGCGGAAGGATGTGTGGGATTACGATTTCGGCGCGCAGGCGACCCTGATTGACTTCCCCAGCGCTCAAGGATCGGTGCCGGCGCTGTTGCTCCCGAGCAAGCAAGGCGACATCTATGTTCTCGACCGCCGAACCGGACAACCCCTCACCGGCGTCGGAGAGTTCAAAGCACCTTCAGGCGGCGTCGAGCCGGAACAACGGGCCCCGACGCAGCCAATGTCCGAGTACCATACGCTGCGCAAGAGCGATCTTGCGGAGAAGATGATGTGGGGCATGTCCCCCATCGACCAGATGGTCTGCCGAATCCAGTTTCGGATGGCATCATACAAAGGCTATTTCACGCCACCGGAAACGGAGCGACATTCGATCGAGTATCCAGGGTACAATGGCGGTACTGACTGGGGCGGGATCGCGGTGGATCCGCAACACGGCGTCATCGTTGCGAACTATAACGACATGCCGAACTATCTGCGCCTCGTGCCCCGCGCCGAAGCGGACAAGCTTGGCTGGGCGCCACGCTCCTCTGCACGCGGTGAGATTGGAGGTCCGGAAGGCGCTGGTGACCCCCAGGCGGGCACGCCTTATGCCATCAACGTGAATGCCGGCTGGCGGCTGCCCGGCACTGGTCTCCTGTGCAAGGAGCCGCCTTATGGCGGCATCCGGGCCATCGACATCAAGACTGGCCAGACCATCTGGGACCGTCCGTTCGGAACCGCGCGAACCAATGGTCCTTTCGGTATTCCCTCCTTGTTGCCCATCGACATCGGCACGCCGAACAACGGCGGCGCGGTCGTGACGGCAAGCGGGCTCATCTTTATCGCTGCGGCTACTGACAATCTAATTCGCGCCATTGATCTTAGGACAGGCAAGACACTCTGGCAGGACGTCTTGCCGGCGGGAGGCCAGGCAACGCCGATGACCTACGAGGCGGGCGGCCGCCAGTATGTGGTTATCATGACGGGCGGACATCATTTCATGGAGACGCCGATCGGCGATGAGGTGGTCGCCTATGCGCTGCCGAAGCAATAGGCAATGCAGCAGGTGAATGGCTTGAAGACGTATAGGATTTTAGGAAAAAAAACTGATCGTTAATGCGCCAGTCTTCATAGGGGCGGTCGCAATAACAGCCATGTTCCTCGCCGTTGGCGTGCTGTTACCAAAGCAGGCGGAGGTCATCTTTGCTGCGGTCCAGGCATTCTCAGTGCTGGAGGCCGCCCAACAGGATGTACGTTTCGAGGTTCGCACTTACTTCAGCAACGCAGTCGCGGCTACGATCTCATGGGCATGACAAGAGATCAGATCATCTCTGACGTATTGGTTCAATTTGAACGCTATCTCCAGATCGTGCAGGCGCCGGAGGCGAAGCTCGTGACGACGGCGCCGGAACTTCCGCCCGCTGAACAGAGAAGCCGCTAGGACCCGATAGCGGTCCCAGCAATAGCGCGTGAAGCGGTGCCAAGCTGCGCGACGAGATCTCCGGAGTGCAATTTCGCAGCGCAGAGCCATCTAGCTGACCGCTCACGCTGATATGCCTGCGCGAACGCCTACCGATGCAAAAGCGGTTTCCGGCGCCGCCGGAGCCCACCGCCCCTATGCGCAAATCGTCTCAGCCTCATTTGCAAGCATCAGTGCTTCTCATCGATGAAACCCCACCAGTTGATAAGCAAGGAGAAGTATCGCGCTTGCTGCTATCCACGAACCGGCGACTTGCACGGCGACACGTTGCCAATGCTGCGCTGCCCTCAAAGCGAGGCCTGCGGCCATGGTGATCAAAGCAGTACCTGCCAGAAGCGTGGCCAAGCCAGTTAACAAGATTCCCGAAGGCGTGGTCCGGCTGGGCGTTGCATCGATGCCGACGACAACACCTGCCAATACGGCAAGCGTCGCTCCGATCCATAGGGGAGCGCGCAACCCTGTGATCACCACTGCCGCCATGATCGAAGCGAGCAGGGCGAGCAGCGTCGTCCTGTCGGAGCCGGGGTCGATCATGGAACCGAATGCAAGGCCGGCCGCAAGGGCGCTCCCAAATGCCACAATCCCGTACCGGCAAGCGGCCAGCCCGGACCTGCCCATCAACAGTCCGGTGGCCACGATGGCGAGAGCCTCCGCAGGCGCCACGAAGGGGTGGAGAAGCCCCGCATAGAAGTCGCCGACACCTTCAAGTGCACCGTGCGCTTGGGCGGCTTGAGGGACTAACTCCAGGAGCACGGCCGCGGGCAGGATAAGACGATGGGATTTCACGCAATGCCAGACAGAAAGACGCCGCCAGCAATGGCGATGAAGGCGCCCGCGGCCCTTACGGCAAACCGTCCGGCGGGCCAGCGGGCCAAATTGCCGAAGGCGATGCCACACAGGTGCAGGAGGCCCGTCGCGACGACGAAACCAAGTGCGTATGACACCGCATCAGAGGCTATCGGCATCTCCGTTCCATGGGCGTAGCCATGAAAGATTGCAAAGGCTCCGACGACGAGCGCTGCGGCCCACAACGGCGGCTTGAGCGCCAGGGCGACGCAGAGGCCAAGAACCACGGCTGACAGGGCAATGCCGGCTTCGACGCCCGGGAGCGGCACCTCGATGATTCCGAAGACACCGCCAAGAGCCATTACCAACGGGAAGACGATTGGCAGCACCCAAATTGCCGGCGCGCCAAGGAATACGCCCCAGAGCCCGACAGCAACCATAGCGATGATGTGATCGAGCCCTAGAAGCGGATGTGTAAAGCCGCTCGTGAAGCCACCGCCGCCATGATCGGCGCCGGTATGTGCAAGAGCGGAGCTCGCGGAACAAGCGGCCAGGAGACAGAGCGTCGCGCCGATCGCGCGGTAATTCTCAGAGGGCATTTCAGCGCTTCCATTACAGAAAAATCGAGCCTAGCCGATCGATCGTCCAGAACGCGGCCACAGCGCCGACGCCATACGCGGCAGCCATGCGGACGGGTCTCCCCAAGGTGAAGATGAGCTTAGCCGAATAACCGACTGCAAGGATTGCGGCGATAAACGCGAGCTGTCCGATCTCAACGCCGACGTTGAAGAAGAGCAGAGCAAGCGGAACATCGCGCTGTGGAAGTCCGAGGTCGATCATGGCGCCCGCGAAGCCGAAGCCGTGAAGCAGCCCGAACCCAAAGGCAACCACCCATGGCCATGTGATCGTCAGGCTCTTCTCACCGCGCTCCATGCGCACTGCCTCGGCGGCAACGAGAAGTATGCTGAGCGCGACCATGGCCTCGACTGGCGGCCCGGGCAACGTGACGAGCCCAAAGGTCGCGAGGGCAAGAGTGATAGAATGAGCAACGGTAAAGGCCGTTATCGTCTTCACGAGGACACGCCAGTCGCGAACGATCAGCATGAGTGAAGCAACAAACAGCAGATGATCGAGACCGTAGAGGATATGACGGATGCCGAGCTTGAGATACTCCCAGGCGACAGACCAGCTGCTCTGTTCGGCGGGAACGTCATACCATGGTTGAGAGGGACGTATAATAGTGCTGGCCTGCCTGCCATCCAACCACGTTATGCGGATGAAGACATCGGTGATCGTCGCTTGAAGGCCGACAAACTCGATGCGCATGCCCGCCAGACCATCCGGCGCGGTAATAACGCGCTTCTGGAGAATAAAACCCGGCAAGGGTCTTTCCTGAGGCTCCATCACATGCGTCACGCTATCAGGAAGCTTCAGGACAACAGGGAGCGGCATGCCGGACAGAAGCGGTGTCTTCCAAAGGATTGTGTAGCGATTGGTATCCGTCTGGTCGATCTGCAGATAAGCGGGCCTGACCTCGTGCGACAACGCCGGAGTGATCAGGCTGAGGAGCACCGCGGCGATGAGCGCCAGCAGCCTCGTCATGTGTGGAAGGCGGGGCGAGCCAATCGTCATTCAGCCACCGCTCGGCTTGGGCCGGAAGATACGATGGTCAGGTCGTCGATGTTGAAATCATCAAGCGGCGGGGAGATAATATCGTAGCGTGATCGGATCTCCTCCATCGCGCGCTGCTTGACTTCGCGATATTTCTCGGCCTGCCAAGCTTGAGCGACAGTCGCCCTCACTTCTTCCAGCGCGGGAACGCGAGGTTCCTCGTAGGATTCAACCCAGATCAGGTGCCAGCCATATCCGGATTCGATGGGGCCGCGCCAATCGCCCGGACGGAGAGTAAAAAGAGCATTGGCAAAGGCCCCTCCAAATTCCTTCGCCATTTGCTCGGGGGTTACATCCGCGTAGTAGTCGCGGAACATGAAAGGATCGCCGATACCGGTTGCTCCGAGCGAGCCCGGCGATCGACCAGCAACAAGCGGGAGGCTGGCCTCGGCCGCTTCGCGCGCGCCTCGCGGCCGCTTGTCGGACGTGAAGTAAAGGTGGCGAAAGCGGATCCGCGGTGGCTTCGTGAACTCGGCCGGATGCGCAGCAAACCAGGTCGTCAATTCCTCATTCGTGGGCGGAGCCAGCGCTGCGATATCGGCAAGCAGGAAGTCCATCTTCTGTGCTAGGCGGCGCTTGATAACCTCATCATCCCTATCGAGTCCAAGCGCGATCGCCTCCCGAACGAGCATCTCCGACATTGCCTTCTGCTCGATCAGAGCCTGCAATTGCGCGGCTGTAGGTCTCTCGCGGCCCTGGGCGAGCCATACGACCGCGAGCTGGCGCAAGTCGTCTTTGGTGATCTGTATCTGCTGAGCCGTAGCGGCCGCGCCTTGTGGTTGACTATCGAGCAGCTTGTAACCGCCGAATATCAGCACACCGAGCACTGCGAAATGTAAGAGCGGCTCCCGCAGGATCTGGCTCGTCCAGGAACGCTTTTGAGCCTTGAGCCCACCGGGACCAGTGTCCGCCAAAGTCGGCTGGGCAGGGCTTTCGGCTTCCGTGAAATGACTCATCTTAGATCCCGCTCAGTCTGCCCGTTTGACGAACGCTTCTGCGGCCAACCGGCCTTCGAAACCCGGGCTGTCGCGGAGATACACGAGGATTGCGAGCTGGCTCGCGGGGTCCTTCACCGCATTTGACCGCAATACTTCCACGTAGTCAGGCACAGCCTCCCAGGCTTGCCAGTCGCTGAGGTAGGTCGCGACGAAACCGGCCATCGGCTTGCGCTCTCGTATGAAATGTCGATACGCTTCCACGATGCGTCGCTGCGGAATGGCTCCGTTCGTGCCGCCGTGGACACTGAGGGCGAGCAAGGCCGCTTCGATCTCGGGCAGGGAGCGGCCGAGGTCAAGAAGATAGTTCTCCTCGATCCAGGCCACGCGTTCCGGCCCGCGCAATTCGAGATCCGCCGCAAGTAAAGCTGCGACATTTGTGGCGTCCTTGGATGCGTGGGCCTTGAGGAGGCGATCTTCCAACAGCGCCATGTCGTCGGTGTCTCCCGCAATGCCAAGGAGCAGGAGATAGGCATCCTGCCGTTTTGCCAGGGCGGGATCTTGGATCCAGCGACGAAGTTCGGTGACATTCAGGGCCGTCTTGAGCGCGCGCATGGCCTCATACGGCGTTCGCGAAAGCTCCGCGAAGGCAATCTCCGCGATCAGCGGATCATCGCTTTCGAGAGACGGCGCAATGAGATCGATGCGCTTGGACCAGTCGGTGCTGTCAGAGACCGCCTGCGCGGGGCTGACGAGCGGCCACACGCGCGGCGGTGCTTTAGCACGACCGTCGTTGGTCCTTAAGAATGCACGCAGCCATCCGGCGCTTTCGGCGTGGACGCCGCCAAAATCGGTCCAGCGAAGGGAGACGCCATTGCGCGCGAGCAGAGAGAGTTGCCCGGCCTGGGAGGCCACTTGGTTGGCGCGATCAGCAGTTGCGTCGACGATCGCGCCGATGGAAGCCTCGCCCTTCACGTTCTCGACGATCCGGAACTGCCTGCCACCCGCGAGCGGGGACGCCAGGACAACCTGATCGGCCGCATCAAGCTTCTGCCCGGTTGTTACCGTGATAGCCGACAAACAGATCGCGCAGGCAGAGGCCTTATCGGGGCCGCTGCCCAGAAGGAGTGCGGCGCCGAGCAGCGCCGCCCCAAGTTTTGATGCCATCCTCATTGAGGCACCGTCACATCCTTCACTTCCGTTCCTAAGAAAAGCGGTGTCGGGACGATCTCGTAGTTCGCATAACCGAACTCATTGCTCCGTGCGGCGAGATAAGTATCGCCCTTCGTCAGCAAGTCTTTGGAGCCCCCTGCGAGCTTGTAGACCGTGAACTCATACTCACGATTGCCAAACCAGGTCGCGACCTTGCCATCGCGGATGGAATAGTCGCTCGGAGTACCAAGGTAGGAGCCGCTCACCACATCGCCCACTTCCGACGGTTGTGGAACGCGTGGATCCACGTTCATGACCAGCATCTGGCCGTTCTCGGCCCATTGCACCTTGAAGACACCGCCGGTGACATTGTTACGTATCCAAGTATATTTCCCGACAAGCAGGGCCTTGAGCGCGGCCTCGTCGAGCAAGACGGCTCCTTGGCCTTTCAGGTCTGCCTCCGTCGTACCCTCTCGCGCTGCCAGGCGCTGTTCTGCCGTTGGCGCATACCAGATCGGGGAGGACCAAGCGCGCTCCTGTACTGTTGAGGCCACCATTTCCGGCGGAGAAATCCCGAGTTCCTTCGCTTGGATGGTCGTCCAGCGCGGCGTCGGGATCTCAATCGCGCGCGCATAGTAGAACGCGTCGTCGGCTGGATTGAATTCGGGATCGGACCAAACCGCCTTGAGCTCCGTCGCACCTATCGAGTTCTTGTACGCAGCCTGTTTGATATCGACAGTCGATCCAATTGCCGGAATCTTGCCAGTTATAGGGTCAGGTTGGCGCTCGCCGGCCCAAACCACGTCGAACACTTTTTCGAAACTCTGGCCGTTCTTGCTCCATCCCTTGACGATTTGGATGCGATCGAGATTACCCGAGGTGGGATCTTTGACAGCCCAGACGGCGAAAGAGGGGGCCGTCTTATCCGCGGTGCGGGGCGCCAGGTCCCCACCCATCGGAACGCCCTGCGCATAGGCCGTTTTGACCCAGTACTGATCTTTCATCCACTCCGGCAGCAGATCCCAGGCCAGTTCGTGACGCTGCTCTGTCTTGCGGTCCTTGGCATAATCCCAGCCGCCGAAAAAGCGCAGCGTGATCCGCGGGCCACTGGTGGCAAATGTCTCCTTGCGCTTCATCGCCTCGAAGAGTGACTCGCGTGTGTTCTCCTCAGCCCAGAGGCCGGTCAGGCCGGCCGGATTCTCGAAACGGACGTCCAGGCCCGCGAAATTGTGGCCGGCCATGCGCTCCTTGATGGTTCCATCAAGCCGGGCATGGCCACCGAAAAAGTTCTCCTGGCGATAGGGAACGGCTGTATTGTGCGAGTCCGAGCCTCCGACTACGCCAGTCTTGAAGGGGTTGTACCCGCGTGCTTGCTGCATCGCGATGCCGTCCTTCAGAGCTTGACGGATATAGCTGCCACCGAGGGTGATGAACTGTCCCTGGGGATCACCGAGCAAATAGTTGAGGATCTCGAAGTTGGCGAATTCGTCATTGGGCGATAGCAACGGGTGTGTCTCGGACGCACCCTTGATCTGCTTGATCTCGGTCAAGCGTTCGTTGCGATCACGCGATTCAGCCCATGCCTGATCGATCGGCCGGCCTTTGAAGTCAACCTCAGTCGGATACATCAACCCGCCCGACAGGTTCGCATTATGCGATATGGCGAGCAGCTCGTTACCAGCCTTACGCTGGCCGTCCATCCAATTCCACAAGTCTTCCGGGGCTTGCGACTCAAGCGAACTGAAAGGACGGCTCGGCACCTTCGCGCAATCCTTAAAGAAGATATTGCGGTGCATGTTGCGGAAGTCCGGGTTCGACGTCCATTCATACGAACAGAAGGCCGTGAATTTGCCCGGCTCATTGGCAGCATCAGCAGCTGCGTTATTCGCCTTCCAGACCGTATCCGATATTTCGGGCTTCACCAGAGCTTCGATCGGCTGTTCCTTGATCATGCTGGTGCCGAGCCAGAGATAGATACGCTGAATGTCGGCGGCGTCACGCACTTTCAGCCTGTCAGCAATAGGCAATTTGCTGATGGAGGAACTCGGGTCGTTCGAAAGACGCACGACACCCGCATATTCCGAGTGATCCGTTACGCCCATCCAGTCGAGCGGTGTTGTGATCTTCACATCGTAGCCCAGCGGATGCTTGATGGGTTCTCCCTTGGCGTATTTGTAAGCATCCGCAGGACCGGTGATATGGTTGCCGAAGATATAGGCATCGAACGACCAACTGGTATGGACGTGTGTTTCACCGAAGTACGCGTTGCGCTCCGGCGTGCTCTGCGCCTCCACGGGCGCGCTCGCGAATGCCAGGAGCGGGACGACCGCGCAGGCAACGGACGCCACGCGCCGCCGGCCTCTAAGGTTTGCTTTCGGCATGGCCGTCACTCCTGTCGTTTCTCGGTTTCGTATTGACTGCGCCGCATCGAGTGAATGTCTGGGGAAAACGCATCATTGCAGCCTGTGCGGGAATTGGCTGAATGGTTGCACGTATTCGTCGCGCCGAAGCTTCCTCGGCCAATCGGAGGGATATATAGGCGAAGGAGAACCGGTCCATTCCAGTGCCGATCCCGGTTGGTGCAAGCAGCATCTCTTATCCGGATCAGTTGATTTGGCGGTTGTTCTTCTTCGAAGTCAACTCCGAAGTATTCGCCGCCCGCCTCGCATCGGGTCAACAAATCGCCGACCCCGCGCAGTGGGTATCAAACGTCTACAATAAGGGCTCGGAACCGACCCAGTTGCAGCCTCAATTTGAGTGGGACAAACTCGTCAGCCCCCGTCATAGTCCAAGCATGCGCACAGGCCTCTCAGGTCGGAGCGATCAGGTCATGGGATGCTACTCTGCCGCCAGTATCCAAACAATCCATTTCACGCCACTGGCGCAAAATCACGCGCGACTTGCGCTGTCCTGTTCGAATGCCCCGTGCGGGGCCAAGAAGCTCGCCGATCTGCCCAAAAACGGGCGGGCTTGTGCTCATTTTCCCTGAGCTGGCGCCGCCGATCTCGTGCCAACACGTAGCGTGCGACGGGAGGGACGGCGTTGCCTCCTGGTCAGGCTGACCTAGAGCCCTTCTTTTTTTCGGTACTCTCGAGGGCCAAGGCCCGTAACCTTCCGAAAGGCACGAGAGAAACCGGCTGGTGAGGAATATCCAAGGTCTTCTGAGATATGGGTTATCGACACAGCTCTGTCCCGCAACAGTTCTGTTGCTCGCTGGACTCTGACCAGGCTGGTAAGGCTCCGGAAATCAGTGCCGGCACGGTTGAGTTCGCGCTGAAGAGTGCGAACGCTCGTATCCATTGATCGCGCGATCTCGTCGATCGACACGTTACCTCCGACAAGGCGGGTCCGGATCTGTTCGGAAGCAACGTCAAGCAAGATTCCCGGCGCGGCGCCCCTTCGCTCTCTGGCGACATCTTCGATCGTCATGTATTGCCGCGAACGGTGCTTCGCTTGAGCCATCATGTGGTGGTGCTCAACGACAATCGCGACCGCGGGCGCATTGAAAATGACAGGGCATTGAAATACGTCCTCAAAAGAAGAGCTATTGCGCGGTGCCGCGATGTCAAGCTCGACCCGAAGCGGTCTCCAGCCATCCGGCAAGTAGCTTTTGAAGAGGCTTAAGAGCTCACCCGCCGCAGCGCTTGCCACGATATCGTAGCCATCGGTCCCAGCCAGTGCAAATGCGTAGCTATATGTGATTTCGTCGCCCCGTTGGGAAACAGTCAATCGATCGTAAGTACTATGATAGGGAAGTGCCGAGATGCTGCGCTTAATCGCCTGTCCGAGCGTCTGGGCGCCAAAAATGTAGCGCCCGAAGTTGCCGTAGGTGCCAACATCCATTGTCGGGACCAAAAGGAGACCCAGACCAGGCTCACCCATGGCTCGCGCGATCGCGTTGATGAAATCGACCACTGATCGCTGCGTAACGAAAAACCGGGACTGCTCGATTAGTTCGGAGTCGAAGCCAGCCGCGCGGTTAGCGCGGTGCAATGTCCTTTCGCCTATTTCATTTCTGACGAACGCGGGCACTCCCTGCAGGACGTAGCTGGCAATGACTGGGACGGCGGCTATGGCACAATTCTCCGAGACGCTCTTTTGGCGCAAAATGGATCGTTTCTGGATATCGAGCAGGGATAGGCGTGGCAAGTGCGTTGTAAGGACCGTATTCACGTGTGTCGCTTTGTCGCTCAACCCAGGCGTATCGCTTACACCCGTTCTGGCTCGGAGACTGATCCGAGTACAGGCATGACTGGCGCGAGGAGAGCTCACCGCCGAGCGAGCCCTCCGCACATGAACGTTTCAGTGGCGCTTCGGCTGCACCCGAAGCAAGTGATAGGCTCGCTTGTTGAGCGTTCATGTGCCGCTGGCGTGGAAAGGTAGGTAACGGTGCGCCTGCCCAGCTTTATAGCGCTACGTGGGCGTCCGCAGGTCGCCAGGTCCGCAGCTTAGCAACCGAGATTCCCACCAACACGGCGGGTCGAAGTCCTTCCATCGCCGCATCGCGTTTGGTGGCGAGCCCGATGGACTTGGCTTTCGCTCCGGTGTAACTATGCAAACCTTTCCATTCGCTACCTTCGCTTCCGCGCAGTAAGCTACTCACGAGGACCCAAGAATGATCGCCAAAGCTCGGCGCAGGAGCATACCCGCATGGTCAATCCCTTTGGGAATAGCGGCCCTGTTGTCCCTCACCAGCTGCGTATCTTCTCCAATTCCGGTCAATGTGCCGACTTCTGAGAGCGTTGCCGGACTATCACCATCCGGCACCGTAACCCTTACCGAAGCGGTCGTCGGGGGCTTTGTCGGGGGCGAGGGTGTCTTGACCTTTCAGGGCAAGAAGTATCCGTTCAGGCTAATTGGGAGCGTGATAGGCCCCGGCGGTGCGTCCAAAATTGTCGTCGCGGGCGATGTCTACAAACTCAAGGACGTCGGAATGTTCGAGGGCACCTACGCGCAAGGCACCGGCAAATTAGGTTTAGAGACGTCGGGCGGTAGCGATCTCTGGCTTGAGAACAAAGCTGGCGTGATCATGCATCTGACCGGCGCGAGCGCTGGGGTGACGCTCAGCCTTGGCCGCGACGAGATCTTTATTCAAATGGCAGGGAAATAAGCCGGGCCCTGTGAAGAGATGGGGTTTGAGTTAATGGCGTGGCGTTTGGACTTTGCCACGCCACTTCTCCAGTGGGGCACAGTCTTCGAGACGCAAGATTTGATCTTTCCCATAGCCTCGGCTGGCGAGGCTCCTCTTCGTTCGGAGACCGCATCCGACGTTAAATTGCCCCACATCGTGTGACTTGTCCTACACCATGCGCATAGAGCGCCGACGACTAAGCGCGACGGCGCGATTACAGAAAATCTCGATTGCACGCCGAGGTCGGTGCACTTAAAGGGTGTATCTGTCCCTTTATGGTGTCATTTCACTTCTTTCCCGCACGCCCAAGAATGGGCGCGTATTACTTAACGATTTGGCTTAGCCCCCGACTACGCCGACTCCCCTTAAATAGATCATCGCCGATAGCCAGAGGCGCGCAGCCGGCGACCATCTGTATGACCATCTGCACCGGAAGCGATAGCCGCCAGATGGTCGAAATCGCCGCGCGGGATGATAATCCGTAGCAAATCGGGGTACTGCTCCAAGGCGGCGACCGCCGCAAGGTGTCCGGTTCTCGATCCGCGCCCTGCTACAGTCCCGGCGCCACCATCTGCGGTGAATGCGCCCAGCACCGCCAGGCGGCATGCAGCGCCCTCATGCACGACCACGTTGCCAAATGGCGCAAAACCCTCCGGGAGCGACCGTTCCACCTGCACCGCGCGGTCGTCCCGCATTCCGCCATCCTCCCCTTCAAATCCCGATTTGATCATAAATGGCCATTTTTGGTCGTTGACACTCCATTAAATTAACCGTTCATGATCATAACCATGCAGATCGATAAGAACGCCGTCCTCAGTAAGCTGCGCAGCGACATCGTCGCCGGCGAATTCGAATCCGGCGCGCGGTTGCGGATCGACGAGTTGGCGACACGTTATGGCGTCAGCCCAATGCCGATCCGGGAAGCTCTGCATCACCTCAATGGTGAGGGGCTGATCGTCATCACTCACAATCGCGGAGCGCGTGTCCGGCACATCGACGCGCGGCTGGTGGAGAACCTGTTCGATATCCGGATCTCGCTGGAGACGATGCTCACAAGGCGTGGGGCTGAGCGGCGTACAAGCCAGGACGTCAAGGCGATGATCGCCGAGCAGGAACGCTTTGAGGGTTTTATCGCGGCAGGTGACAACATCGCGGTCCTGCAATCAAATCGCGCATTTCACAAGATTATCCACGAGGCGGCCGACAATGAGGAAGCGCTGTCGCTGGCGGATCGCCACTGGTTCCTTGTCGCAACCCTTTGGCAGCGTTTCGGCTATCGGCAGGAGCGCTTCGCCGGCGTGATCAGCGACCACCGGCAGTTGATTGCCGCTGTCGAGACGCGCGACGGCGCCGCAGCCGCCGCCATCATGCAGGCCCACGTCATCAAGGCGAAGCTGGAACTCCTGGCCATTCTGCGCGAGCAGGAAAAGAGCGCGTGATGAGCGGCTCGTTCGTAACGTCCTACAGAGTCGACACGATCTCCGCGTCCGACAGGTCCACGTGGATCTTCGTAACGCTCGCACTGGCGAATGGCGCGCACGGGATCGGCGAAGCGACCCTGGACCATCGCGAGGGCGTCGTCGTCGCGCGTCTCGAGGCCCTTGCGAGCACGCTTGTCCGCGAGAAAGTTGCTGCCGAGGACGCCGCTGGCATTCTTCCAGCCATCGACGGCGATCTTGCAACGGCCGCCGCAATCGCGGCAATCGATCAGGCCTTGGCTGATGCCCTGGCGCGGGCCGCCGGCCTATCCCTCGCCGATTTCATCGGCGGGGAGTTGCGTCAGGAGGTCGGGCTGTACGCCAACGTCAACCGGGGCACCCGCGACCGCAGCCCGGCTGGCTTTGCCTCCGGCGCATCTCTGGCGAAAGCCGCTGGGTTCGATGCGATCAAGATCGCGCCCTTCGACGAGGTACAGCCAAGGGCGCCCGCTGCGCAAAGCATGAAGGAGGGACTGGCGCGTATAGCCGCAGTTCGTGATGTCCTGGGACAAGACGGGCGCCTGATGATCGACTGCCACTGGCGGTTTGATGAGCGCACGGCTGGGATGATGATCGATGCCTGCCGGGGCTTCAACCCGTATTGGATCGAATGTCCCCTTCCTGAGAACGGCAGCCAGATGGCCGCGATCGCGGCACTGCGGCGTCAGGCCAACCGGAACGGCATATTGCTGGCGGGTGGCGAGAATGCGATCGGCCTCGATGGGATCGAAGCTTTCCTGGCCGCAGACGCCTATGACGTCATCATGCCCGACGTGAAATATGTTGGCGGCCCCCGAACCATGCTGGAGGCAGCCGCTCGCTTGCGACAGGCAGGGATCACCTTTTCGCCGCATAATCCCAGCGGGCCAGTCGCCTATGCCGCCAGTCTCGAGGTCTGCGCGGCTGCTCCAACGGTCGACTTGCTTGAGTATCAGTTCGCGGAAACACCGTTGTTCGACACGATGGTCTTTGGCGCAATACCCGCCATACGCGGAGGCGTCGCTCATCTTTCTGCCATGCGGCAAGGTATTGGGTTAGAACTACGACCCTCTTAGCCTGCTCTCGAAGAAAAACGACAAATATAATAAAAAATACGCAATCGGAGGACTCAGTTGTCACGCTACTCAATCAACAATATTCTGAAGGCGTCAGCTTTCATTGCGCCTATCGCGTTGGTTCCGATGCTGGGGACACCGGCGATTGCGGCGGGGAAATCAACGTTGACGATTGGGCAGAACGCGGATCTTGCCTCACTTGATCCGACGGAGCTGCGGCTCGGTACCTATGTGTCAACCCATCTGCTTTACAATACGCTGATCCGTCTGGATAAGGAGGGCCATCCCCAACCGGAGCTGGCCAAGTCGTGGGCGCGGTCGGATGACGGGCGGAAGCTCACTCTCAAGCTGGCCGACAACGTCAAGTTCCATGACGGCCGGCAGATGACGTCGAAGGACGTGGCGTTCAGTCTCAACTACGCCAAGACCCCCGCGGTCGGTGCCAATATCCTGCCCTTGGCGCAGATGATCGAAACGATCGAGACACCGGATGACCAGACCGTCGTTCTTGGCCTCAACGGTGGGACGGATGCCGTCTTCGACCTTCTCGATCTTGCTTTCATCGTCGATTCAGAAAACCCAAAGCGGATCAAGACGAGCGGCAACGGAACCGGACCCTTCAAGCTCACGAATTTCGAACCCGGCCAGAATGCGGTCTTCGCGCGTAACGATGCCTACTGGCGTGCCAAGCCCGCACTCGAGAAGGTCGAGATCAAGATTATTCCCGATCCGCAATCTGCGATCGCGCAACTGCGGGCCGGAACGGTCGACTTCCTGCCCTCCCTGAACCGCGAGGGCGTCGAGCAACTGGCCAAATCAGAGTTCAAGACCGGTGTGGCCGCACCCGAAGGGCGGGTGCTCGATATCGGGCTCAATGTCAAAGCGCCGGTCCTGGACAAGCCGGAGGTCCGGCAGGCGATCAGCATGGCTGTCGATCGCGCGCGCATCGCGAAGGACGTGGTCGGCCCGGAAGCCATGGTCAAATGCCTGCCTTGGGCCGCACGCAACACGCGCGAGGCGACCGGCCTCGCGGACAGCTGCACCTACGATCTGGCCAAAGCGAAAGCGCTGATAGAGAAGGCTGGCGCAAGCGGCGCCGAGATCGAACTCCTCTCCTACAGCCAGGCTGAGCCCGCGCTCGGCGCTACCGCGCAAATCCTGCAGAATTCATTCCGGGAGATTGGCCTCACCACCAACATCGTCGAAATGTCGGAGGCTGCCTTCGTGGCGCGCTTCCGCCGAAGTAACTTCCAGGCGACCACGCATTTCTATGTGCGCGCCGGGCGCAATCCGGCGGCTATTCTCCTCACTGCAGTTCCCTTCCGCGCGAAAGGAAATGTAGCCGGTGTTGCTTCCAAACAGTATCAGGATGACGTCACGTTGGTGACAACCGCGCCGCCGGGCGAGGCAACGGACGCGGCATGGAAACGGATCAACACGTTTCTGCTGAGCGAGAACTGGGTGCTGCCGGTCTCCACACTGCCCGTGCAATGGGCGTCGTCGCCGAACCTTAAGGGCGTGACCTTTAATCTTGACGGCATGCCGATCTTCGAGACCGCCACGTTCGAATAGCCGCGGCGATCTGGTCGAAATGCGTAGAGGAGACGGCTCATGCTGACCTACCTGGTCAGGCGTATCATGCAATGGATACCGGTCCTGCTTGTATCGAGCGTCATCGTCTTTGCCGTGGTACGCGCCCTTCCTGGTGATCCGGCTGATGTGATCGCCGGTCCCGACGCGCTGCCGGAAGTGGTTGAACAAATCCGGCTTGAATACGGGTTGGATCGTTCTTTGCCTGAACAGTATTTCTCATGGCTCGGCCAGATCGTTCGCGGCAACTTTGGGGAATCTTACATCTATCATCGTGAAAACAGCGAGCTGATCTTCAGCCGTATTCCCTATTCGATGCTCATCGCGATTTCAGCACTGGTCATCGCGCTCCTCATTGGCATTCCGACGGGTCTTGCCGCCGGGTTGAACCAGGGAAAGACGGCGGATTGGGTAGCGTCCGCCGCATCGGCGTTCTCGATCGCGACGCCAGATTTCTGGTTCGGCATTCTCATGATCCTGGTGTTTTCAGTCAGTCTCGGCTGGCTGCCGCCCGGCGGTTTCATCAGCGGGTTCGATTCACCATCCGGATTTGCGCTGGCGCTTATCCTGCCCAGCCTCACGCTCGCTCTCCATGGCACCGCCGTGCTCACCCGCTTCACACGCAACGCTGTAATCGAGATTCTGGGGGAGGACTATGTGCGTACGGCCTATGCCAAAGGCCTTGCGGGGCGAGCCGTCGTCGTGCGTCATGTGCTGCGCAATTCCTTGATCCCCGTCATCACCATGACGGGGATCATGCTCGGCCGCATGCTGGGCGGCGCGGTCGTGATCGAATCCGTCTTCGCCTGGCCGGGTGTCGGACGATTGCTCGTGCAATCGATCATCAACCGCGACTACGGCGTCGTGCAGGGCATCCTGGTCCTCCTTGTCCTATTCTTTCTTGTGCTCAATCTCGTTGTCGATCTCATCTACGGTGCGGTCGATCCGCGAATCCGGCTGGTGCGGGAGACCGCCCGATGAGCGCAGCAACCCCCGCTATCGCCAGCGCCCCTGCGCGACGGCACGGCTTCCTCGGCGCAGTCCTCCGCACGCCAAGCGGCATGATCGGCGTGGCCCTGCTCGCCATCGTTAGCTTGATCGCCGTCTTCGCACCGCTGATCGCACCCTACGATCCCAATATGCAGTTCTCAGGATTTCGGCTTTCGCCACCTGGAACCGCGGGGCATTGGCTTGGAACGGACGAACTGTCGCGCGACATACTCAGCCGCGTGATCTATGGCACGCGGGTCTCGCTCCTCGTGGGCTTTTTCAGCGTCTCCGCGGGCGCAGCGATTGGTATCGCGCTGGGCATCATAGCAGGGATGACCAGAGAATGGATTGATACCCTTCTCATGCGCGCGTGCGACATCCTGCTGGCTTATCCCGGGATTCTGCTCGGGATCATCGCCGTCGCGATCCTCGGTCCGGGCCTATCGCAGGTCTGCATCGCGGTCGCATTCGTCAATATCCCCATATTTGCGCGATTGACGCGGGGGGCGGTGTTGCGGGAACGAGAGCTGGAATATGTAAAAGCTGCGATCGTCGGCGGTGCGGGCCCCGCTCACATCATGATGCGCCACATCCTGCCGAACAGCGTCGGCGTAGTTGTGACGCAGATCTCCGCTGCGGCGGGACATGCCATCCTGCTTGAGGCATCGCTGTCCTTCATAGGGTTGGGCATCCAGCCGCCGACTGCCTCCTGGGGCTCGATGCTGAGCAAGAGCCGTGAACACCTTGCGACGGCGCCACTCTATGCCATCGTGCCAGGCGTGCTGCTGCTGGTTCTAGTACTCGGGCTGAATTTCTTCAGCGATGCCATGCAACGCGCGCTGAATCCAGCAAGCACCAAACGATAGACCTCTTCGACTGCGGCCGTCGACACGGATGGATCCGGCATGCCGCGTCCAGATGGCAAGCCTCGCAAAAGCGCGAGAGCTCCCTTCCGACCCGTGTCGAAAGTAAAAGAGCAATGGACAGCCAATGTACACGATCGGTATCACGCGTGATTTCCTCAACGTTCGCGATGAATTCGCATGGGGCGACATCGGCCTGTCCCGGATAGAGCAACATGGCGGCATGCGCTGGGCGATGGTCGCGACAGACCAGCCGGAGCGGACACCGGATGCCTTGGGGGAGTTCGACGCTCTGCTCGTCCTAAGGCAACGCATCGACGCGGACCTATTGGCGGCAGCGCCCCGGTTGCGGCACGTCAGCCGGTGGGGAGCGGGGCTTGACCGCATCGATCTCGACGCCTGCACGCGGGCGGGCGTCATCGTCACCAGCACGCCGTTCGGCGGCAAACGCCCTGTCGCCGCCGCCGCAATAACGCTGATGCTGGCCCTGACCCACCGCCTCCTCCAAAAGGATCGGCTGGTACGTGATGGGAAATGGGATCAGCGTGCCGACCATATGGGGATGGGCTTGACGGGCCGCACGATAGGTATTGTGGGCCTCGGCCATATCGGACGTGACATCGCTCATCTGCTGTCGCCGTTCGCGGTGAGGACGGTCGCCTACAGTCCACGGGCCTCGCGGGAACAGGCTTCGGATCTGGGCGTCACGCTCGTTGCCCTGGACGAGCTGTTGGCAAGTTCCGACGTGGTGATCGTCGCGGCCGCGCTGACACCGGCGACCCATGGTCTCCTCTCCGCGGAGAAGCTCGCTCAGATGAAGCCTTCGGCCTACATCGTGAATGTGGCGCGTGGAGAAATCATCGATCAGGCAGCGCTGGCTGCTTGCCTGGCGGCCGGACGGATCGCCGGAGCCGGCCTCGACGTGTTCCAGGACGAGCCGCTCCCAACCTCGAGCCCCTTGATCGGGCTCGATAACGTCATACTGGCGCCGCATGCTCTTGCATGGACCGATGAGATCATCGCGGGTAACGCGGTCGACGCCATCGGCTCCCTTGTGAAGGTCTGCGATGGTCAGCGCCCGGATTTCATTGCCAATCCGGCGGTGCTCGACCATCCGCGTTTGCGCGAGCTGCTGCGATGAATGGCCGGACGTTCGAGGCGGGTAGGCTGGAGCACAGTCTCCAAGGAGATTTTGATCGCATGCCGGTCGATACCCGCATCCGCCTCCGATCCGTTGCGGTCCATCTGTTTCGCGCCCCAGTCGAGCCGCCGATGCGCACGGTTTTCGGCGAGGTACGGAGCAGGCCGGCCCTCGTGCTGGTCGCTACTGACGAGGCCGGGCAAACTGGCTATGGCGAGATCTGGTGCAACTTTCCGCCGATGGCGGCCGAATACCGGCTTGATCTCGCCAATGCATTGCTTCCGGCCTTGGTCACCGGACAGGTATTCCGCAATCCCGCTCATGTCACTGCCGAACTCACGCGCCGGCTGCACACTCTGGCGCTCCAGGCGGGGGAGGACGGGCCACTCGCGCAGATCATCTCCGGTCTCGATATGGCGCTTTGGGACCTCCTGGCGCGCCGCGCCGGCTGTCCGATGCATCGCCTTATCGCCGGCAAGCGCGAGGGCACGGGTCCCATCACGGTGCCGGTTTACGCGAGTTCCATCCCGCCGGAAGAGCCGATGAAACTAGCAGGCCCCGCAGCCAGCGGCGGACACACCGCGTTTAAATTGCGTGTCGGCTTCGGGGCGGACAGGGATCTGACGAATGTCGAACAGCTCCGCCGTGAACTCGGAGACGACGCACGCCTGATGATCGACGCCAACCAGAGCTGGACCACGGCGCAGGCCACCGCCATGGCCGCCGCTTTCGCGCCCGCCCGCATCGACTGGCTTGAGGAGCCAGTGCCTGCCGATCGGCCTATAGATGAGTGGCACGACATCGCGCGGCATGGCGGCATTCCCCTCGCCGGTGGTGAGAACGTCCGGGGTCTCGAGCGCTTCATGACGATGATCACCGAGGCACAGGTTGCTGTGGTTCAGCCCGACGTCGGCAAATGGGGTGGCATCTCGGGCGCCCTCGTCGTAGGACGCGCAGCTCGGTCCGCGGGCCTGCGTTTTTGCCCGCATTGGCTTGCCGGAGGGCTTGGCCTCGCCGCAAGCCTACAGGTTCAGGCGGCGCTGGGCGGCGAGGATCTCGTCGAGCTTGACGCCAATCCTAATCCACTTCGTCAGGCGCTTTGTGATCCGCAACTGAAACATGGCCGCGTTATATTGGATGATGCGCCTGGTCTTGGGCCGGATGATCCGATAGCGGCACTTTCATCTGCGGCGACATGAGCGGGGTTTGTCGAAAGGTGTTGGTTTCGATGCTCCGGTACCTCATCGCTAACCGTCTAGCTTGATATGGCCGCCGCTGCCGGCAGTCTTCGTCGCTCGGCCGTTTCGAGCCGTGACGCGGCCCGCCGCATCAAGTCGAGGAAATGGAGCGCCGCCGGGGTCAGCGGCAGGTCGGCTCGGCGCACCACGACGAGCGCCGGCGCGGTCAGTTCTTCCTTAATCTTGATAGTGGTCAGAGCGTGCCCGGTCATCTCGAAATCCTGCCATTGGCTCGGCACCATCGCCAGGAGGTCGCTGTTGGCGAGGCATGTCAGCAGGGTGAGTGCGGATTGGCTGCGCACCGCCAGATGCGGTGCCGGCAAGTTGTAGCGGGCGAAAAATGCATCGATCTCGGCACTGTCATCGGCGGTGATCGAGGTTGTCACCCAGTCCTGCCCGACGAGATCGCGCAAGGAGTTCGCGCCCGCCAGCGGATGTCCGGTCCGACAGAGCACGATGCGGCGGTTCTCAAACAGCACCTCGAGGCCGAGCTCCGGCACCGCCTGGGCCCCACCCTCCGGACCAATGTAAAAATCGACCGAGCCGTCCCGCAAGCGCGTTTCGAGCGTCGGATAGAAACCCTCGATGATATGGAGCTTGATGTTCGGGTAGCGCTGCCGAAAGGGCCGCAGGCTGGACGGCAGCAGCGCCAGATGTGCGGCGATCGACAGGCCGACCGTCACGGTGCCGGTGCCGGTACCGCGCAACTGCTCCATCTCCTCGCGCGTTCGTCGGATCTCCGCCAGGATCGAGCGTGCACGGGCAATGAAGGCTTGGCCGAATGGGGTGGCCACCACGCCACGGGCACGTCGCTCGAACAAGGGTGCGCCCAGCTCCCGCTCGAGCAGCGCGAGGCTCCGCGTGAGCGCAGGCTGCGCCACCCGCAGATGGCGTGAGGCGGCCCGTACGCTGCCGCGATCGGCGATCGCGACGACTTCCTCGAAGTGATGAAGCTTCACCCCCGCGTCTCCTCCGCGACAAGCCTCAAGCGATATCAAACGAGTATCACTTCGGCATTCTTATCATCTATTCAGGTATAGCTCTGTCCGATAGCTCTTTTCCATCGAAAACGCAGGCGCCGCGCCCTCCTCGGGAAGAACGGCACCGCAGGAGGAACGCATGGACATCATCAAGCCCGCCTTTCATCACGTCACGTTCAAGACCAGCCGGCTCGCGGAAATGGTTGCCTGGTATGGACGAGTAGTTGGCGCCACGCCGAATTTCCAGGACGCGAACAACGCCTGGACGACGAATGACGAGGCCAATCATAGGGTAGCCTTCCTGTCGGCGCCCGGGCTCGGTGACGACCCCAACAAGCGCAACCATAACGGCATGCACCACAGCGCCTTCGAGTATGAGAGCTTCGACGACCTGATGTCGTCCTATGCGAGGCTGCGCGACGAGGGCATCCTGCCGGCGTTCTGCCTCGACCATGGCATGACCATCTCGATCTATTATCGCGATCCCGAAGACAATTTCGTCGAGCTGCAATGCGACAGCTATGGCGACTGGAAACAGTCCAGCGAGTGGATGCGGACATCCGAGGACTTCAGGACCAATCCGATCGGGACCTTTTTCGACCCCGAGCGCGTCTACCAAGCTCATGAGGGCGGGGCGGACTTCGAAACCCTGCATGTCGGGATGCGCAGGGGCGATTTCCAGCCGACGGGCGCACCTCCCGATATCGGGCTCCCAGCCTGACGGCCGAGCTGAGGTCGGTGGCGATGACGTCCCAACTCACTCTCGAAGATCGCGCGGCGATCGAGGATCTGATCCAGCGCCATGCCTGGCTGATCGACCATGGCGAGTCTGATCGCATCGGCGAGCTCTTCACGCAGGATGCGACGCTCTATGGGGTGGGCCCGGACAAGATCGGGCGGGCTGCGATCGCCGCCTGGGGTGCGGAGCGCGCGGCGATGCGCGATCGCCGTTCGCGCCATGTCCAGAGCAATATCCTGCTCGAGCCGGTCGCGCCGGATGCCGCTCGCGGCTGCGTCGTGCTGACACTCTATCGCCATGACGGGCCGGGCCTGGGCTCGGCTGCGCCTTTCCTGGTTTGCGAATACGCCGACCGGTACCGCAAGGAGCCTGACGGAGCCTGGCGCTTCGCGGAGCGGCGCCTCTCCGTGCTCTTCGGCGAAGCCTGAGCCGGACCGATCGAGACCGGCCACAGCGGCGGCCGGCGCCCTTTATCCAGTTTGAAGGAGAGCTTTCATGCGTCTCGCCACCATTCTTCGCGACGGCAAGGCCCGGCTTGCGGCCTATCGCGGTCAAGACCTCATCGATCTCTCGGAAGCTGGTTCCGGCCTGCCTGCGTCCATGCTCGCCTTCGTCGAAGGTGGAGATGCGGCTCGCGCTTCCGTCGTCGCCGCGCTCGATAAGGCGCCTTCATCGGCGCTGGTTGATCCGGAACACATCACCTTTTTGCCGGTGCTGCCACGGCCGGGGAAGATCCTCTGCGTTGGCCTGAACTATGCAGACCATTCGGCGGAAAGCGGATTCAAGCAGCCGGATTATCCGACGCTGTTCGGCCGCTTCGCGACAACGCTGATCGGCCATCGCGCCCCGATGATCCGCCCCAATCTCTCCGACCAGCTCGATTACGAGGGCGAGATCGCGGCGGTAATCGGCCGGCGCGCCAAGCATGTGCCGAAGGCCAGAGCGCTCGATTATATCGTAGGCTATTCGGTCTTCAACGAAGGCTCGGTCCGCGAATACCAGTTCAAGGCTCCGCAATGGACCGTCGGCAAGAATTTCGACGGCACCGGTGCTTTCGGGCCGGCGCTCGTCACGGCCGACGAATTACCCCCGGGCGCCACAGGGCTGAAGCTCGAGACCCGCCTCAACGGAAAGACCGTGCAGAGCGCCTCGACCGACAGCATGGTCTTCGACGTCGCGAGCCTTGTCGCCATCATCAGCGAGGCAATTACGCTGGAGCCGGGTGACGTCATCGTCACCGGCACGCCGGCCGGCGTCGGCGTCGCGCGTAAGCCGCCGCTCTTCATGAAGCCGGGGGATGTCTGCGAGGTGGAGGTCGAGGGTGTCGGCCTGCTGCTCAATCCCATTGCCCAGGAAAATGACGTGCGAGCCGCCGCCTGAGCGCCGATGAAAGACGAGAGGGACGCGAGGTGAAGGAAACCGGCCACGATATCGACGTGCTGATCGCTGGCGCCGGCCCGGTCGGCCTCGCCGCGGCGATCGAGCTGGGGCGCCGCGGCATAAGCTGCCTCGTGGTCGAGCGCAACGACCGCGTCGGCTACGCGCCCCGCGCTAAGACGACGAATGTTCGGACGCGCGAACACCTGCGCCGCTGGGGCATCGCTGACAGGCTGCGCGAGGCTTCGCCGATGCCACGCGACTACCCGTCCAACGTCGTCTTCGCCACTCGAATGACGGGGCCGCGGCTTGCGCGCTTCGAGAACGCACTGAACGGCAGCCCGGAACGCAACGACCTCTATTCGGAATCGGCACAATGGGTGCCGCAATATGTGCTGGAAGAGGTTCTGCGCGAGCATGCCGCTTCGCTGCAGGGCGTGACGATCCGCTTCAGCACTGAGCTCACTGCCTTCGAACAAGACGCCGGCGGTGTGGCGAGCGAGCTCAGGCAGCTCACGACGGGGCAGGTCGATCGGATCCGGAGCGCTTATCTGATCGGAGCCGATGGCGCGCGCAGCCTGGTGCGCGAGGCGATTGGCGCGGTGATGACCGGCGAGAGAGCCTTTTCGCGCAACTACAATATTATTTTCCGGGCGCCTGACCTCGACCGCCGCCACGAGCATGGCGACGCCATCATGTACTGGATGGTCAACGAGGAACTGCCCTCGCTGCTCGGCCCGATGGACGGCGAGGGCTTGTGGTTCTTCATGGTCACCAAGCTCGCGAACGATGTCGATCCGGCAAGCGTCGACCCGGTCGTGCTAATCCGTCAGGGCACGGGCCTTCATGACCTCGCCATCGAGATCGTTGGCAAAGATCCGTGGGTCGCCCACAAGCTGGTCGCGGATCGCTACGCGAAAGGTCGCGTCTTCCTGGCCGGCGACGCCTGCCATCTCCATCCGCCCTTCGGCGGCTTCGGCATGAACATGGGCATCGGCGATGCGGTCGATCTCGGCTGGAAGCTCGCGGCGGTGCTCCAGGGCTGGGGCGGGCGGGAATTGCTGGCGAGCTATGAGGCCGAGCGGCGCGCGGTGCACGAGCGCACCATCGCCGAGGCGGTGATCAATTACGGGGTGCTCGGCAACCAGCTCGTTCGGCCTGGTCTGGAGGATCTCGGCGTCCTCGGCGAGGCGACCCGCCGCGAGGTCGGCGAGATCATCGAAGCGACAAAGCAGCGTGAATTCCGTACGCTCGGCATCGTGCTGGGCTCGCGCTACAAGGATTCGCCAATCATAGTCCCCGATGGCAGCGAGCCACCCGCGGAGCACTTTATGCTCTATGTGCCTTCGGCCCACCCCGGCTGTCTCGCGCCGCATCTGTGGCTGGCGGACGGCTCCTCGCTCTATGATCATTTTGGCCAGGGCTTCACGCTGCTCGTCACGGCTGGCGAGGCGGGTCAAACGGTGGAATTCGCCGCCGCGGCCGAGGCGCTCCGTATTCCACTGACGGTTCTCGTTCCGGGCGATCCGCGCCTGCCTGCACGCTACGGCGCGCGCTTCGCGCTGATCCGGCCCGACCAACATGTCGCCTGGCGCGGCGATGTCTTGCCGGCGGATGCCGCGAGACTGCTCGCCCATGTGACCGGCACACGCGAAGAGGAACCTGTCACGCAGGAAGCCGTGACCGCAGCTTGAGACCCAACGACAAAACGAACGGGGAGAAAACGGATGATAAGAGGAGCGGCGAGCGCCGTGTTGGGCGTTCTCTTCAGCCTTTTCCTGTCTGGGGCAGTATTGGCGCAGCCGATCGAGCTTAAGGTCACGCATTACCTGCCGCCAAACCACCAGTTGCACAAGAAACTGGAGGAATGGGGAGAGGATCTGGCGAAGCGGTCGGACGGACGGCTCAAGCTGACGATCTTCCCGGCCGCGCAGATGGGGCCGATGCCGCGGCAATACGACCTCGCCCGGACCGGCGTCGCCGATATCGCCTTCTTCCTGCACGGCGCGCTGCCCGGTCGCTTTCCGCTGACCGAACTGACCCAGCTTCCCTACGTCTTCAACCGGGGCGAAGGGGCCGCCGCCAAGGCGATCAGCACTGCGGAGGCCTCCGCGATCGTGACAGAAATGGCTGCCGACCTCGCCGCGGAGCATGAGGGCACGAAGCTGCTCTATTTCATCGCCACCCCGACGGTGAGCCTGTTCTCCAACAAGGGCGCAGTGCGCGATCCCACCGCGATGCGCGGCATGCGCATCCGGCACAACGGGCCTATCGCCTCTGCGATCATCGAGGCTTGGGGCGGCAGTCCCGCGGCGGTGACGCCAGCGGAGCTTGCGGACGCACTTGCCAAGGGCACGATCGGCGGGATGCTGTTCAACTACGAGGCGGCGAAATCCTTCCAGATGGCCGAGAGCATCAAATCGGTGACGCCGGTCAAAGCATCAGCTGGCACCTTCGCGCTGGTAATGAACGCGGAACGCTATAAGTCGTTGCCGGAGGATTTGCGCAAACTGATCGACGAGACGACCGGCCCTGAGGCCGCGCGTCGTATCGGCGCGCTCTATGACGCGGCGGAGGATGAGGGCGAAGCTTACCTGCGCGCAGCCAAGGTCGAGATCCTCGATTTGACCCCGGCCGAGCGCGCGGCCTTCGAGGAGAAGACAAGCCCGATCACCGCCAGCTTCCTGGCCAAGGCCGAGGCAAAGAACGTTAAGGCGCGCGATTTCTATGACAGGCTCCGCGCAGCCGTGGGCCGGGCGCAATGAGTGCCGATGGCTCGGGCCGTCGCTTCGACCCGGCACGGCTCCTCACCATCGGCGGCGCACTTGCGCTCGCGGTGATGCTGTTTTGGACGATGCTCGACATCGGCGGGCGGCTTCTCTTCAGCCATCCGATCCAGGGCACGCTCGATCTCGTCGAGGTCGCCCTGGTTCTCGTCGCGTTCCTCGCTTTGCCCGAGTGCTTCCGGCGCGACGAACAGATCAAGGTCGACGTCTTTGATGCCATGCTTGGCCCGCGCCGTCTCCGGCTCCTGATTCTGATCGGGGAAGTCGCGACGCTGGCTTTTCTTGCACTGCTGGCCTCTACGCTCCTGCAGCCCCTATCCGATGCCTACCGCTTCGGCGACCAGAAGCCCGATCTGCCGGTGCCGATCTGGACCTTGCTGCTGACGATCGAGATAGCCCTTATCGTGTCCATACTCGTCGTCCTGCGCCGGGTCGGCTCCCAGATCAGGAACGTCCTGCGTCAGCCCGGCGATGAGACGCCGGTTTCCTCCCCCCAACGCCACGAGGAGGCAACCCCATGAGCGCGATTTCGATCGGTCTGATCGGCATGGCGGCGCTGGTCGCAATGATCCTGGCCCGCATTCCCGTCGCGGTTGCCCTCGGCCTCGTCGGCTTCGTCGGCTATGCCGCCATCGACGGTTTCGCCAAGGCGCAGCTCGTCTTCGGCGCAGTGCCGCTCGAGCTGTCCTCGGCCTATGCGCTCTCCGTACTGCCGCTGTTCACGCTGATGGGGGCGCTCGCCACCATGGCCGGGCTCTCCGGCGATCTGTTCCGCGCCAGCAATGCGGTTTTTGCCGGTATGCGCGGCTCACTAGCGATGGCCGCAGTGGGGGCCTCAGCGGGATTCGGCGCGGTCTGCGGCTCGTCGCTGGCGACAGCGGCGACCATGAGCCGGATCTCGATCCCCCAGATGCTGAAGGCTGGCTATTCGCCTGCTTTGGCCGCCGGTGCCGTTGCGGCGGGCGGGACGCTCGGCATCCTGATTCCGCCGTCTCTGATCCTGATGATCTACGGCATCATCGCACAGCTATCGATCATCAAGCTGTTCGCGGCCGCGCTCATCCCGGGGCTCGTGCTGACGGTACTGTATCTAGCGACCGTCACGATATGGGTGTGGCTCAGGCCTTGGGCAGCACCCCGCGTCCCCACCGAAGGCCGCACCGCGTCCTTCCGCCTGGTACTCTCGATCTGGGATGTCATTCTGCTGTTCGCGGTCACTTTCGGCGGCATATACCTCGGCTGGTTCAGCCCCACGGAGGCCGCCGCCGTCGGCGCTTTCGGCGCGCTCCTGCTCGGATTGCTGCGGCGCGGCTTCAAGCCCGGCGATATCGGCACGGCCTTCACTGAAACCACGCGGATCACTGCCAATCTCGTCCTGATCGTGTTGGGGTCGACCATCTTCTCCTACTTTGTCGTCCAGACCGGCATGGCCCAATCCGTGGTCAGGAGCATCGACGCGATCGGCCTGCCACCACTCGCGGTCATGCTGCTGCTCGTGGTCTTCTACGTCTTCCTCGGCTGCTTCCTTGAAGGTATCGGCATGGTGCTGGTGACGGTACCGGTGCTGCTCCCGCTGGTGCTCTCAACGGGCTACGATCCGATCTGGTTCGGCGTTCTGCTGGTCATCGTGGTCGAGATCGGGCTGATCCATCCACCAGTCGGCATGAACCTGTTCGTTATCCGCACCCAGGCCCCGGAGGTCAGCCTCGGCGCGATGTATCGCGGCGTCCTGCCGTTCCTGCTGGCGCCGTTCGTTTTGATCGCCATGCTGCTCGCCTGGCCCGATCTCGCGCTCTGGCTGCCGCGCCATCTCGCAGGGATGTAGTAGAGCGGTCGTGGAACATAGAGGCTGATGCGCGTCCTTATCAGTGGCTGATCGTTGCCGTATCATCGGTTGTTGTCCGCGCTGTTCGGAGACGAACCGTGATGTTGCACCGCTTCGGATTCTTTGAGCTGGACGAAGATGCACGCTCCCTCACCTTGCGGGGAACCGTGCAGAAGGTGCAGCCGCGCGTCTTCGACCTCTTGGTGTATCTCGTCCGGAACGCCGGCCGCGTGGTGCCGAAGGACGAGCTGATGGATGCCCTCTGGCCAGACCTGACCGTCACGGAAGCCTCGCTGCAGCGTGCCGTCAGCCTGGCCCGCGCCGCGCTCGCGGCGGGCGGCCTGGAACAGGCGATCCGCAGCTACGTCAGGCACGGCTATCGCTTTGCGATTGATGAGCCCAGTCTTGGTCCCGCTGTACCGAGTTTCGACGCGGGCGAGGCCACTCGGGCCCGGGCGCTCGAGCTTGCGCGCGCGAAGGACTGGCACGGGGCTGCGATGATCCTCGAAAGCCTAGATGCGGAGGGGCAACTTTGCGCGGCCGATATCGAGGTCTGGGCGCTGGCTGTCGAATGCCAGGGCCGCCCTGCCGCGGCGATACCGGTTCTAATTCGCGGCCTCGCCGCCCATGTCGCAGAAGGCAACCCCAACTTAGCCGCAAGGGCGGCCGTGACAATTGCCAAGCTTGAACTGGAGCGCTCGGCTTCGGCCGCAGCCGCAGGGTGGATGGCGCGGGCCGAAGCCCTTCTCGGCGAAACCAACGACTCGCGCACAAGCGCCTATCTGCTGTGGATGAAAGCGCGGATGGCCATCTTCACGGGCAATGCTGCGGAGGCACTCGATCTGGCGCTCAAGTCCCATAATGCCGCGATTGGCTGCGGCGACTCGGGGCTGATCGCTCTTACCTTGGTCTACATGGGCTTCTACAATATCTCGCTTGGCGATATCGAGAAGGGCGTGAGCCAGCAGAACCACGCTGCGGCCATCGCGCTGTCGAGCAACGTGGATCCAGTACTCGGAAGCCTCGTTTATTGCAACATTCTGTGGAGCTGCCGCACTTATCCAGACTGGTCGCGAGCCCGCCAATGGAGTGAAGGTTTCGACAGCTGGTGCGCTGCGAGCTATGCGGTTGTGCCAGGAACCTGCGACCTGCACCGCGCCGAGATACTGGGGGCGCAGCGCGATCTGCACGGCGCGCTGGTGGCGATTGACCAGGCTCTGCCGAAGTTGTCGGAGGAAGAATCCTGGTCTATCGGCGATGGATACCGGGTGCGTGGCGATGTCCACGCGATGATCGGCAATTTAGACGCGGCGCGTCAGGACTACGCTGCCGCTTATGCTGCGGGCTGGGATGCCGAACCGGGAAACGCAGTGCTGCTCGCCGAGACGGGCCAAGTGGACATGGCCTTGGCGGCCCTGGATGGTGCGCTCGGTGGCGCAACCTGGTACCACTTGCAACGGCGTGGCATTCTGCTTGCGCATAAGGCGCGTATTGCCGCCATGGCTGGCTATAGGGATACCGCTGCCATGGCCCTGGACGAGCTTAGCGCCCAATCTGCGCGCTGGACGCAGCCGGCGGTCCACGCGTTGATCAATGAGGCGCGCTATCTGCTCGCGAGCAACTCTGAGGCGATGCCTTTCCTGATGCTCGCCCGGCAACTCTGGACCAGTGCTGGGATCGAGTATCATGCGGCTCGCGTCCGGTTAGAACTGTCCCACCGCTTGGCCGAGGCGGGCAATACTGCCGCTGCGCAGACCGAGATGGCCGCGGCAGAACGCGTCGCGAGCCGCATAGGCTCTCGGCGGCTTCAGGAGCTGGCGGCGGATCTGAAATCGAAACTGCATTCCAGACCGCAGCCGCCCCGATTGATCGCATAAAAAACTAACCGCGGCACCGTCAGTAAATAGTCAGCGGAAGATCGGTTCCCGGTAAGGACGGTCAGCGCTCATCGGCACTAGCCTTCCCCTCGTCACGCATGGCGCGTGGCCACAGTGTTCAGTCCGGGTATGCCCGGATGTTGAAGGGAACAATACAATGCAACTCTACGTCATTCGCCGTCCGAGCGCGTGGGCGTCACTCGCTGAACTCGAAGCGGCCGGCGCCAAGTCAGCCAGGATCGGCAACGAAGAGATGCCCGATCGGGTTCGCTGGATCCGCAGTTATGTGGTGAACGAAGCGGACGGTCGCGTCGGCACCTTCTGCATCTATCAAGCCGAGAACGGTGAAGCCATCCGCGAGCATGCCCGCCGCGTCGGAATGCCGGGTGAGGAATTCTATCCGGTGGCGACAACTGTCGTCATTCGGCCGGACCCGGTGGAAGCCGAGGCAGCGTCCTGAGACGGGTGAGCCGAACGGCGATGCGGCCGTCGGCGCCTCGACGGCGTCTCACCATCCTCAAGCGTAGGGAATAATGACTAGCCCATCTCGTGTGTCATTGCTCTCGTCTCCCCGGCAGCCTTTGCTCCAGCGCCGGGGCAGCCGAAGCGTCCGATAGCGAGGCGCGACAGGTCAATCATGGACGCGAGGCCGCTCAGCGCTTCGGAAATGCACCGGGGGTCGTGGCCGAGGATCATGCGCTAAATTCCTGCGCCAAGGACCGGAAGGGCGCCGCCATGGCATTCACGATGTCAATGGCGGCGTTCTCGAGCACCCCTCATAGACATCTCAAAATCCGACACGGTCATGACCTAAGGCCGACAGTAGGCTGGCGCTTGCGACAGTCGAATACGTCTCTTCTAGAGGCCGGCCGCGTTGGCACGCCAGCTCTTCAACTTCATCGCAGGGCCGAAGAAGTGCTATGGTCTCGGCCCGGTCCACGCCCCTGCACGTCGGAGTCTGAAATGGGAACCGGCCATTAATGCCTGGCCGGTGGAACGTGGCGCTCAATGAGCGGCGGACCAGCGAGGAAGCGTAGCGACGAACAGGCGGATGCGTGCCGTATGATTCAAAGCAGCGCCACTGCCCACGCAGACAAACTCAGCGCGATCTACACCGCCAGGCCCGAGCAACTCACGTTGAGGTTTCGTATCCCTTCTGAGACCATGCGTAAGCTGGTGCCCGCGTCAGGGTGACCGGACGACAGGCGATCAGCGAAAGCCGCAGGGCGCGAGCCTCAAATCAAATGGCCGCGCCCACCGCGCCGTCAGGGTGATAGGCCGTGCTCTGTGAGAAGATCCGGCAATACGCCTCCGACGACACCCACACCCTGGGACGTATCAACCGGTCTATGCGCCAATTCGGTGAATTCGGCACTGAGAACGAATGCGGTCTCAATCTGGTGCCGGGCGAGACCCGCATCGAGTTGCGCCAGCCAATAAGCCTGTCCCTCGCTGTCGGCAACACGGTGCAACACATTGTCGTAAAGCGCCGCGACCCAGGCGCTGGCGTCGAGCGAGGATCGGGCGGCATACTCGGCGGAGTCTGTGAATGCCGAAACCATCGCGTCGAAGTCAACGCCAGAGAAGCTGCGGGAAGCCCAATAGGCCATTCCAGCGCTGTCCGCGTCCCGGCCGAGCATGGCCTCATAGAGCGCGGCGATATGAGCCTGGTCCGTGGCGAACAGCGTCTGGCTGCCGTCGGAGAATTCCAGCGCCTGCACGTTGCTGACCACATCGGTGGAGTTGGTAGCAAGGTCCGTCACCAGCGCCACCGCGCCACTCAGGGCGACAGTATAGCGCGCGCTGGTCCCTCCCAGCGCGAGGATGTCGTGCCCGAGGCCGGAATCGACGACGTCATTGCCCGGCTTGGCAAATAAGCGCTCGGCCGCGGCCGATCCTTGAACAAAGGTGCTGGTCGGCGCCGTCAGCCAGGTTGGCAGGATCGCGGCGAGCCCGGGCTTGAGGCTGCCGGCATCGGTGTAGATGCCATAGTACTTCTCCACATCCGGCCAGCGCGTCGGCTGATCGAAAGCATCGAAGGCAAACAGCGGTACCGTCTTATGGCCCGTGTCCCACTGGCTGTTGAGCCAGTCAAAGATCTGGCTGTAGACGGTGACCTGACCGGCCTGACCGTAAAGCGTCGAGAACCCAGTCTCGCCTATGAAGGGGGCAAGCGCGCCGTCGAAGGTGGTCGCGAGCGATTCGAAATAGCGGATGACAGACGAATAGTCAGTCGAGGAGCCGTTATCCGGGGTGTACTGGTTGTACAGGACGATCGGCACACCACCATTCCAGGCAGCGTTCCAGTGGCTCTCGATGAACGATGAGACCGAGGTCGAGACCACATTGCTCGCGCCATAATTGGCGATCGTCGTTGAGATCGGGATTGTGCCCAGCCCGGCATTCGCAAGCGACGTCTGCAGGTTGAGGAACGCCTTGGGGATCCAAACGCTGTAGTAGGTTTCAAACAACGGATCGCCGGGCGGCGGACCATTCGCGTCGAGCTCGTTGCCAAGGAGGATCATCTTGAGGTTTTCCTCGACAGCATTGGTGCTGCCGAAAGCCTCAATGATCATGGCGACCCATTTATCCGTATACGCGGGATCGACCATCAGCCCCGCAGACCAGGGTGTGCCAAAGCCGCCGCTCGCCAGAGCATTGTTATTCGTGCCCATGTTCAGTTCCAGCCCGGCGTGGGCTAGCACGTAGGAGATGACCTCCTGTTGCGTTGGATCGATGACCGGGTTGGTTGGATCGGCCGTGCCGACGCCGGCGTCGTGGTAAGTCCTGATCAGCTTGAAGTTCTGCGTGATCGCATCGAGATCGTTGGCGATGACGCGGCCGACGCGACCGCCGTCCCAGCTCTCGTAGTTGATGCCGACGTTGTAGCTGAACGGGCTATGTGCCGGAATGAGAGACGAGGACGCTCCCCCTACAGTGGCCATCTTCATTTCCCCCGAAGAATCCAAAGATCCAACGCCGGTACTATTAGCATGCCGCAAAGGCGCGCGATGCCGGAAATTGCGTGGTTACCAATTCTTCATTGGTGTCCGGCTGCGGCCGAACACGACGGCCAAACACTTTCCAAGTTCCTCATCATAGTCATCGGAGGCGGCCACATATCCTGCGGAAGGGAGCGGACAATCAGGGGAGAGTCGTCTGCAAGCTTTTTTGCGACATCCTTTGGTCTTTCGACAGGCACGTCATTCTCCGAGGTAGTATGCGCCACGGAGCCGATCATGAGATTTCTCGGACGCCAGAGGATTGCAACGGCGGGCGTCTCTCTCTCGCCTGTCGGATGACTTTTGAATCCGAGCGACACCGAAGTGAAGCAGAGGCCCAGGCCTCCGTCGTAAAGAGGTCGCATGCACATCGATTTTGCTGCAGGCGCCTCATGTGACAGCAGCCCTCCGTAGGAGGCTTGCAGGCAAACCTCCAGCGGTTACTGACAAGGAGGAGCTCTAGAACGCGGGGATTGCGGGTACCAACGCGCGCTCAGCCGATGCAGAGCCCAGCGCGCATGTTGTAGCCGCAGTCTTGAGCGGGGTTTGCAATCGGCGGCATCTTGCCGTTTGCGCGCCCGGCCAGCCAACTTCGGCTACTCGGCACTCCTTCGCGGAACCGCGATCCCGATCCTGGCGCAATCGGCCCGAGGGCCGGCTAATTGCCGCTCGCTCAATCAATGCGTGAGCCAGCTCCGGCGGCACCTGTCTCGTGATCGGCTGGTGAATCGCCGTCATTCCTGGCTGTTGATCTTCCACATCACCGTGTCAATCTCCATGGCGCAGAGACTGCCTCCGCGACCTCCGACCCGATTCAGCTTAGGCTTCAACACCACCGAATACTCCTCCAGACCTATCGAAAGGCACTCTCATGGCGCTCCACCGCTTCACTCCCACCAGCTACGCAAACGTGATCGGCGGGCGGCCTGCCGTGCTGACGGTCGCCGATGGGGATACGGTGGTGACCGAGACGTTGGACGCTGCAGGAACGGACCACACGGGCGCACCGCGCGCACCACGCGGCAACCCGATGACGGGCCCGTTCGCGGTAGAAGGCGCCGAGCCCGGCGACGCCTTGCTGGTGACGATCGACCGAATGACCCCGACGCGCTCGACCGGCTGGACCTATTCTCCTCTTTCGGCCCAGGTGGTCGACCCGCGCATGATCTCCGACATGCCCAAAAGCTCGCGTTCCGAATGGACCATCGACACGCAGGCGGGCACGGTGAGCCTGCTCGACGGTACTGCGCGCACGGAAGCCTGGCGCTTTCCGCTCGCGCCGATGCTGGGCTGCTTCGGCGTGGCCCCTGAGCGCGGCCAGGCGATCTCCACAGCAACGAGCGGCCCGTATGGCGGCAACATGGACTACCGCGCCTTCGGGCCCGGAGCGACCGTCGCCTTTCCGGTTTTTGAAAAGGGGGCCCTGTTCTATCTGGGGGATGGTCACGCCTGCCAGGGCGATGGCGAGATCGTCGGAACCGGCGTCGAGACTACCTTCGAGGTCGAGTTCACCTTGAGGCTGCGCAAGAGCACGAAGGCGCAATGGCCACGCTGCGAAACGGCGACCGACATCATGACCCTGGCCGCCGGGCGCCCTCTCGATCAGGCGCTGCAGTTCGCGACCAGCGAGATGCTCCGGTGGCTGGTCGAGGATCTCGCTGTCGACATAGTCGAGGCGAGCCATCTGCTCGGCCAAATGGTGCGTTACGACATCGCCAATGTCTTCAATCCGGCTTATTGCGTGGCATGCCGGCTGCCGAAGAACGAGATCACGCGCGGTCTCTCGGTCACACGGCAGGCGTGAGCGCGACAGGGCAACCGGCGCCTCAGCAATCCTCGGCGAGGGACGACACCCGGGCGCCGCGCCAGCGCCCGCCTATGACGAGCTCGCGCGCGACTTCATCGACCAGCGCCATCACCGCCGAGGCCGCCGGCGACTGGGTTGCCTCGGCAGCAGAACACAGAACGATTTGCCGATGGCAACCTCCCTCGGCGAAGAGCCTGGCGCCAACGCGCCTTTGGTCAATATCCGTATCGACGCATCCGCCCGGCAGCAGCGAAACGCCTAGCCCCGCTTCGACGCATTGAACGATCAGAGCGATTGCGTCGACTTCGTATCTTACGTTCAGGCGCAGGGATCGTGCCCGAAAGTGTCCTTCCGCCGTCTCGCGCAGACCATTCCCGACGGACGGCAAAATAAATTCGCAATGGGACGCCTCGAGGAAGGATACGCGCCCGCCTTTCCTGCGGTCCCTGCTGGCGATCGGTTCGACGAAAAGCAACTCCTCCTCGACCAGGGGCCGGCAGGTCAATCCGGCCGTCGAGCGCGGATTCGCCATGATGGAAAAATCGAGTTTGCCCCCCCGTAGGTTGCTGCCGAGCACATGGGTATGTTCCTGCTTCAGCTCAAGCCGCACGTCGGGATAACGCGCGCTGGTCAGCTGTAGCATCGGCAAGGCGAGTACCGTCATCAGGCTGTGTGGCAGACCGACCGTGACCACGCCGGAAGGCCGCTCCACTGATTTGCGGACGTCGAGCCGCGCCCGGTCGAGCTGTCTGAAGACGATCTGACAATGCTCGTAGAGCCGCGCGCCGGCTTCCGTAGTGGCGACGCCCTTAGCCGAGCGCCGCAACAGCGATGTGCCGAGCTCCTCCTCGAGCGCCTGGATGCTTTTGCTCAGGGCCGGCTGGGCGACATGCAAACTTTCCGCGGCCTTACTGATGCTGCGGGCTTCGACGACGCTGCTGAAATAGCGGAGCTTGCGGAGGTCCATCATAAGCGTTCGCGGGAGTAAAGCCATTCCTCGAAGGAATGACCCTCAAACAACATGATATTTGCCGATTAAGCAATTGGGGGGTGGAATAGCGCTGTCATCCCTTCGGATGCAGTCCCTGCCATCTGCCCGTGGCAGGAGGCGATGCTATAACCAACTCTCATAGGCCCCTTCCCAATGCCGGTTTCCCGTTCCCCCTCGATGCGAAGCAAACTCTTCGTGCCGGGCTCGCGGCCCGAACTGTTCGAGAAGGCCTGGACTTCGGCCGCCGACGCGATCTCCTTCGATCTCGAGGATGCGGTAGCCGCCGATCGCAAGGCTGAGGCGCGCGGATACGTTGCCACGTCATTAGACAACCACGTGGGCGATACCAGGATCGCCATCGTCCGAGTCAACCCTTGGGGCGAGGATCTTTTCGAAGACGACCTCGCGGCGGTTGTGCGTCCCGGACTCGACATCGTCAATCTGCCGAAGATCGAGAGCACGGAGCCGATCCTTGCAACAGCGAGGATACTTGATCAGCTTGAACGTGAGCACGGCATCGACCGGCGCATCGGTATCCTTGCCAATATCGAAACGCCGCGCGGCCTACGCCTGGCGGCGGAGATCGCGCTGGCACACGAACGGGTGATCGGCCTACAGCTCGGCTTCGGCGACCTTTTCGAGCCGCTTGCTATCGAGCGCAATGCAGCGGCGCTGCTGCCGGTGCGGCTGGCCGTGCGCTTCGCGGCGGCCGAGGCCGGTATCGATGTCTATGACGGCGCCTTCGTCGCGGTGTCGGATGACGATGCCTACCGCGCCGATGCCGAGGCGGCGCGGGCACTGGGGCTCGCCGGCAAGAGCTGCGTCCACCCGAGCCAGATCGCAATCGCCAATGCAGTGTTCTTTCCACGGGCAGCCGAGATCGAGAACGCGCGCCGCATCATCGACAAGGCGGACGAGATGTTGGCCCGCGGCGTCGGCGCCTTCACCGTCGACGGCGTGATGGCCGACGGTCCCTTCATCGACCGCGCCCGCGCCGTCCTGAAGATCGCCCAATCAGCAGGACAGCATGTCTGAGACCACGAATACTGCAAGCCCGAAGGCCACAACCAGCGGACCGCTCGAAGGCCTGCGCGTCATCGACTGCGCGACACTCTTCGCCGGCCCGATCATCGCGACCCTGATGGGTGATTTCGGCGCCGATGTCATCAAGATCGAGCACCCGAGCGGCGATCCCCTGCGCAACATGGGCGCGAAGAAGGACGGGCATGGCCTGTGGTGGAAGACGACGGCGCGCAACAAGCGCTGCATCGCGCTGGACCTCAAGGCCGCGCCCGATGCCGCGGTCTTCAAGGCGCTCGTCGCCGATGCCGACATCCTTGTCGAGAATTTCCGCACCGGCACGCTGGAAAATTGGGGACTCGGCTGGGACGAGTTGTCGAAGATCAACCCGCGGCTGGTGATGGTGCGCGTCACCGGCTTCGGCCAGACGGGGCCCTATAATCGCCGGGCCGGCTTCGGCACCCTGGCCGAGGCGATGTCGGGCTTCGCCCATATCACCGGTCAGCCCGACGGGCCGCCAACGCTGCCGCCCTTCGGTCTCGCCGACGGCATCGCCGCCTATTACGGGTGTTTCGCCTCGATGTTCGCCATCTACGAGCGCGATGTTCGCGGTAGCGGCAAAGGCCAGTACATCGACCTTGCGATCTACGAGCCAATCTTCGCGCTTCTCGGCCCCCAGCCAATCATCTTCGACCAGCTCGGCATCATCCAGAACCGAACCGGCAACCGTTCGGTCAACAACGCGCCACGCAATGCCTACCGCACACGCGACAACCGCTGGGTCGCGCTGTCGGCGGCGGCGCCCAGCATCGTGAAGCGGGTGCTCGACCTGACAGGCGGCCCCGGCACGGCGGATGATCCGCGCTTCCAGACCAATCTCGACCGGATCAAGCACGTCGAGGAGATCGACGCGATCGTCGGGGGTTGGATCGCGAAACACGATCTCGACGAAGTGCTCGAGACCTTCGAACGCGTCGAGGCCGCGATCGCGCCAATCTACGATATCGAGCAGATCTTCAGCGATGCCCAGTATGTCGCCCGCAACTCAATCGTCGCCGTGCCGGATGACGATCTCGGACCGGTGCGGATGCAGAATGTCTTTCCTGTGATGTCGCGCACGCCCGGCGCCATCCGCCGCACCGGCGGCCGAATCGATCAGGACCGTGACGAGATCATGGCCCAGCTGCGCGTGACTGGCAGATTGCCCACGGGCGGCGCCAAGGCGGAGAGCAAGTAAATGAGCCGTGTCTGGCGACCCACCCCAGCCACACCTCGTGACCTCGTCGGCTATGGCCGCGCGCGTCCAGACCCACGCTGGCCCGGTGGGGCTCGCGTCGCGGTCAACTTCGCGATCAACTACGAGGAAGGCTCGGAATACAACGTGCCTGACGGCAGCGGGCGCACGGAAGTCGGACTCGCCGAAGTACCCGGCGGACGCATGCCGGCCGGGCAACGCGACCTCGCCTTCGAGACGATGTATGAATATGGCAGCCGCGTCGGCATCTGGCGGCTGTTCCAGCTGTTTCAGGAACGCGAGCTTCCGGCAACGCTGTTCGCCTGCGCCCTCGCGCTCGAACGTAATCCCGAGGTTGCTGAAGCTTTCGCGGCCTCGCGTTTCGACCTCTGCTGCCATGGCTGGCGCTGGGAAGAGCATTTCCGCCTCAGCGAGGAGGAGGAACGGGAGCGGATCGCGCGCGCGGTTGCCTCGCTCAAGCGCACCACGGGTGAACGTCCGCTCGGCTGGTATTGCCGGTATGGACCGAGCGAGAACACCCGTCGGCTGCTCGTCGAGGAAGCTGGCTTTCTCTACGATTCCGATGCCTACAACGACGAGCTTCCTTATTGGATAGAGGTCTCGGGCAAGAACCACCTCGTCGTGCCTTACACGATGGATTGCAACGACGGAAAGTTCGCGGCGCCGTCCGGCTTTGCCTCGCCGGACGATTTCGAGCGCTATCTCAAGGCGACCTTTGACCAGCTTTATCAGGAAGGGGCCGAGCAGCCGGTGCTGATGTCGATCGGGCTGCATCCGCGCATCACCGGCCGGCCTGCCCGCGCTCGCGCGCTGGCGAACGTGCTCGATCACATCCTTGAGCATGACCGCGTCTGGGTCTGCCGACGCCTCGACGTCGCGCAGCACTGGCACACCCAACATCCGCCCTCCGGGACCGACAAATGAATGATACGGATAAGAAACCGTGGGAGGAGTTCCTGACCGACGCCGACCGCGCCGTTCTCGCGCGCGGCCGCTTCGCGCAGCGCATGGGTTTCGGTGAGAAGCCCGCGATCGTGGTCATCGACGCGCAGCGTTACATGGTCGGCGAGCGCGGTATTCGCAACGAGCGCTATCCCTCGTCCTGCGGCGAGATCGGCTGGGCGGCGGTCGATCGCATCGCCGCGATCCTCGATGCGGGCCGTGCGGCGGGCGTTCCGATTTTCCTCAGCCGCTTCGCGCTTGACGCGAGCGGCAATGACATCGGCGTCTACGGACGCAAGCGCGCCTTCATGAAGGAGCGCGATGACTGGTGCATCGACGGCACCGAGGGCGCTGAGCTGCTGCCTGAAGTCGGGCCGAAGCCGGGCGACATCGCTTTCGTGAAAAAGAAGCCAAGCGGCTTCCACGGCACGCCCCTGCTCGGCTACCTCATCGAACGCAACATCGACACCGTGATCGTGCTTGGCGGTGCCACCAGCAATTGCGTCCGGGCCACAGTCTTCGACGCCGCCTCCTACAATTACCGCGCCATCGTTCCGGCCGATGCGGTCTTCGACCGGCTGCCGATCTCGCATGCGATCAGCCTTTTCGACATGGACCGGCAATTTGCCGACGTGACGGATTCGGCGACCGTTATCGCCGAACTGCAGAAAAGAGCAAAAAGGGGAAGCTAATGAAAAGATTGATCTTGACGACGCTCGCGCTCGCCGCGTCGACGTTCACCGCGCATGGGCAGGAGACCTGGCGGATAGGCGCCTTATACCCGCTGACCGGCGCGTTGGCGCTACTCGGCAACGAAAACCTGAACGGCGCCCGCGTCGCAGTCGACATGATCAATGAAAAGGGCGGCATCGCCGGAAAGAAGGTGGAACTCGTCCAGGGTGACGCCTCGACACCGGATAAGGCCCAGTCAGAGGCCGAACGTCTGTCATCGCTTGAAAATCTGCAGATCATCACCGGTACCTATTCGAGCGGTCTGTCCTATGCCGCGAGCCAGGTGGTCGAGCGCCGCGGTGGGCTCTACTGGGAGACGGGCGGCATCGCCGACGGCCTGACCAAGCGCGGCTTCAGCGGCTATTTCCGCATCGTCTTCACCGCGACCTCCAACGGACAGCTCGCCGCCAACCTCGCCGCCGGCACCATCGCGCCGAAGCTCGGCAAAAAGCCGACGGATCTGACCGTGCTCGTCGTGCACGAGGACTCGGATTACGGCACCTCGGTCGCCACCGCGGCTGAGATGAAGGCCAAGGACCTCGGCTTCAAGGTCGCTGGTCGCCTGCCCTACAAGGCCTCCACGACTGATCTCGCATCGCTGGTACTGCGCATGAAGGCGAGCGGCGCCGATATCGTCATTGCCTCGTCCTACGCGAACGACGCGCTACTGATCCAGCGCCAGATGAAACAGCTCGGCGTCAATGTCAGCGCGTTCATCGGCACCGGCGGCATCTACGGCCTGCCAAGTTTCGCGGAGGGCCTTGGCTCGGCCGTCAACGGGATCTTCGACACGGAGGGCTCGGCGGCGATCAGCCCGTCCTCGCTCTCTGAGGAGGCGCGCACCCTGCTCGCGGATTTCCAGAAGCGCTTCCAGGCCAGCCATGGCAAGGCGCCCTCCTATGTCGGCACCCAGGGCTTCGTCGGCACCTATGTTCTGCTCGACAAGGTGCTGCGCGCCGCCGGCTCAGCCGATCCGGCCAAGCTGAAGACCGCTGCGCTGGCGCTCGACATTCCGACCGGCGGCACCTCGCTCGGCTGGGGCGTGAAGTTCCTTGGCGCCGGCAACGAGATGCAGGGCCAGAACGAGCGGTCTTTCCCCGTCGCGCAGCAATGGCAGAACGGCAAGCTCGTCGTGGTCGCGCCCGATGATGTGAAGACGGCCGAGCCCATCCTCGTGCCGCTTCCGACCTGGGACAAGCGCTGAAGCACCTGCGGTGTCCGAGCCATCTCAGGCACCGCCCTAGCCCGGAAACGTGATGCTGGACATCCTTCCCCAATTGCTGGTCTCAGGTCTCCTGATCGGCGGCGTCTATGGATTGCTGTCGATCGGCCTGACCCTGATCTTCGGCGTACTGCGCATCGTCAATTTCGCGCAGGGCGAATTCATCATGCTCGCGATGTTCGGCGCCTTCTGGCTGCACGCGCTCTGGGGAATTGACCCTTATCTCTCGATCTTCATCGTCACGCCGGTGGTGTTCGGTCTCGGGCTGCTGACCGAGCGGGTGGTGATCAAGCCGATCCTGCATGCCCCGCACGCCATGCAGATCTTCGCGACCTTCGGCCTGTCAGTCGTCCTGCAGAATCTCGCGCTGACCTTCTGGGGACCGGACTACCGCTCGGTGCAGACGGAATACGCCTCCCAGTCCTTCATCATCGGCAATGTCGCAGTCTCGGCGACCTCGCTCTACGCCTTCATCGTCGCCTTTCTGATGGCGGCCATCCTGATCGGCTTCCTGCAGTTCTCGCGCGACGGCAAGGCGTTGCGCGCCATGGTGCAGAATCGTTATGCCGCCTCGCTGATGGGGGTGAATACGGAGCGGCTGAACCGGATCGCCTTTGGCGCCGGCGTCGCCTGCGCGGCCGTGGCCGGCTGCATCCTGACGCCGATCTACTACACTTTCCCCACCGCGGGCGTGGACCTCATCATCACCGCCTTCGTCGTCGTGGTGCTCGGCGGGCTCGGCAGCGTCGCGGGCGCGATGGTCGGCGGGCTGATCATCGGCGTGACGCAGACGCTGACCGGCTTCTTCATCTCGGTCGAACTCAAGGACGTGATCGCGCTCGTCCTCTTCATCGTGATCCTGCTCGTCCGCCCGCAGGGCCTGTTCGGCCGTGCCGGCATGGAGGAGATCGGGACGAAATGACCGTCCTGTTCAACGACTATTATCTCAACATCCTGGTCATGACCTGCCTCTGGGCGGCTCTCTCCGGTGCCTGGAACCTGATGGCCGGTTATGGCGGCCTCGTCTCGCTCGGACAATCGGCCTTCTTCGGCATCGGCGCCTATGTGACGGCGATTGTCTATACGAAATACGGCATCTCGCCGTGGTTCGGGCTGATCGCCGGGATGATCGTCACCACCGGGCTCGCCGTGGCGATCAGCTGGCCGTGCTTCCGGCTGCGCGGTGCGTTCTTCTCGCTGGCGACGCTGGTCTTCCCCATCGCCATGGAGATCGTCGCCAACAACTGGAGCGACATGACGCGCGGCCCGAGCGGCATCGCGATTCCGTTCCGGCCCGGCCTCGACACCTTCATCTTCTCCTCGCGCTCGGCCTATCTCATCGCGGCCTTCATCCTCATGATGATCGTCTACGGCATCACGCGCTGGATGCATCGTGGCAAGCTCGGGCTCTACCTGATCGCCGTGCGCGACGACGAGGCGACGGCGCAGAGCATGGGGATCAACACGGTCAAGGTGAAGCTGATCGTGACGATAATGAGCGCGGCGTTGACGGCTGTGGGCGGCTTCTTCTACGCACAATACATCCTGTTCCTCGATCCCCCGAGTGTCTTCTCGATCAACATCTCGGTGCAGATCGCGCTGCTCAGCATCATCGGGGGCCTCGGCACGCCGCTCGGCCCCATCGTCGGCTCGCTGGTGATGACCCCGCTTGATGGCGTGCTCAGCCAGTTCTTCGGTGGCGGGGTCCGCCTGCTGATCTACGGGATCGCCTTGCTCGCAGCGGTTCTACTCGCGCCCAAAGGCATCGTGGGGACGGTGAAGGCATGGCGGCGCCCATGACCACAGCATCACGAACCCACGCGCCTGGTGCTGAACTGATGCGCGCGAGCGGGTTGGTACGCCGCTTTGGCGGACTCGTCGCGGTCAACGAGGTTTCGCTGAGCGTCGCCGAGTGCGAGATCGTTGGTCTCATCGGGCCGAACGGCGCGGGCAAGACCTCGCTGTTCAACATCCTGAGCGGCCAGCTCAAGCCGGATTCCGGCAGCGTCCATTTCGCCGGAAGGGACATCACCGGCGCCTCGGCCGCGACCTGCGCGCGCGCCGGCATCGGCCGCACGTTCCAGATCGTGAAGCCGCTGACCAGCCTGACGGTGCATGAGAACGTCACGGCCGGCGCGCTGCTGCACCATCCCCTCACGGCGGCGCGCGAGAGGGCGGCGGAGATCATCCGCCGGGTCGGCATGGGGCCGCTGCTCGATCAGCAGGCTGGCAGCCTGACGCTGGAATCACGCAAGAGGCTCGAACTCGCTCGCGCGCTCTCGATTGAACCGAAGGTGCTGCTGCTCGATGAAATTCTCGCCGGGCTCAACGCCTCCGAGATCAACGAGAGCATCCACCTGATCCGCAGCTTCTCGCGCGAGGACGGACTTGCGGTGATCATGATCGAGCACAACCTGCACGCCGTGATGACGCTGGCCGACAAGGTCGTGGTGCTCGACTATGGTCGCAAGATCGCGGAGGGCCAGCCTCAGGATGTCGTGCGCGATCCCGCCGTCGTCGCGGCTTATCTCGGGAGCGATGACTGATGGCGCTAGAGATCGCAGACCTCATTGCGGGCTACGGCGACATTACCGTGCTGCGGGGGGTGTCCTGCTCCGTGCCCCCGCAAGGTGTCGTGGCCCTGCTCGGTGCCAACGGGGCCGGCAAGACCACCACGCTTAACGCGATTTCAGGGTTGCAGGCCTCGGTTAGTGCCGGCTCGATCAAGCTCGAGGGCAGCGACATCACCCGCATGCCCGCGCATGAGCGCGTCGAGGCGGGCATCGCCCATGTGCCGCAGGGCCGCCAGCTCTTCGCCTTTATGAGTGTGCGCGAGAATCTCGAACTCGGCGGCTACGCGCCACGGGCCCGGGCGCATGAAAAGGACGTGCTGGGCTGGGTTCTCGATATCTTTCCGCGGCTGAAGGAGCGGCTCTCGCAGCAGGCCGGCTCCCTGTCGGGCGGTGAGCAGCAGATGTGCGCGATTGCCCGGGGGTTGATGTCGAAGCCGCGCTATCTCCTCCTCGACGAGCCCTCGCTCGGCCTCGCCCCCATCGTGGTCAAGCAGGTGATGGCGGTGATCGGGCAGATCGCGGCCCAGGGCATCGGTATCCTGCTGGTCGAGCAGAATGTGGCGCTCGCCCTCAAACAGGCGCAATACGCCTATGTGCTGGAGCATTCGGAAATTACCATCCAGGGGCCGGCGCCCGCGCTTCAGGACGATGATCGCGTTAGAAAGGCCTATCTCGGCCTCTGACGAGGTCGATCCGTCACAGAAGCCACGCGAGGGAACACGTCATGGATCTCCAACTCACTGGAAAGGTCGCGCTCATCACCGGCGCCAGCGTCGGGCTCGGCCGCGCGATCGCAGAGAGGCTTGCCAAAGAGGGAGCCCGGCTGGCGATCGTCGCGCGCGGATCGGGGCGGCTGGAGCGGGCCGCGGACGACATCGCCGCCAGGAGCGGCGAGCGACCACTGGTGATCACCGCCGACATCACCGCACGGGACGCGGCCGAGACGATCCGGGACCAGGTGCTGGCGGCCTTTGGCCGGCTCGACATTCTCGTCAACAATGCCGGTGGCTCGCGTCCGTTCGAGGGGCTCGGCACGCGCGAGCAATGGGATGAGGCGATGGCGCTGAACTTCCATGCCGGCCGTGACCTTGCCCACGCCTTCATCCCAACGATGCAGGCGCAGGCATTCGGACGCATCATCAATCTCACTGGCGGCGACGAGCCGGTGGCGCTCAACGGCGGGGTGCCGCCCAACGGCGCGACGCATATATGGGCCAAGGCGCTCTCGCGCGTCGTCGGCAAGGACGGGATCACTGTAAATTCAATCCCGCCGGGCCGGCTTCATTCCGAGCAAATCGACCAGAAGTTGCTGCCGACGGAAGAAGCACAGCGCGAGTGGGTCGCGGAGAACTGCCCCGTCGGCTACATCGGCGAGCCCGATGATCTTGCGGTGCTCGTCGCCTTCCTGGCCTCGCCGCTGGCGCGCTATATCACCGGTCAGGTCATCCACGTCGATGGAGGCGCGAGACGCTTTCCCCACTAGCGAGCCGCCACGTCCCACGATGTCTGACGCCGTGCGCGTCGCGGTACGGCACTGCTAATGCCGGCCCCCCATTGCGGCCCTCCATCGGCGTTTGGCATGGCACTGAAGCCTGGCGTCTCTATCTTGATGCCCGCTTCTGCGACCCCGCATGTTGCTAACGCCAGACCACGGCCAAGCTCCGTCGACTCATGGCGCAGCTTCCAAAAGCAGAGCCTGGGCGGCCTTCCTATGCGCCTCAGCGCCAGGGGTCATGGCGAACAGGGCGTAGTTGACACCGGCCATGGAGTTGAGCTTGCGGCAGTGGTCAATACATCGTGGCCACGAAATGCCGCCCGCGACCCGATAGGCCTCGACCATGGCAGGGAGTGCCGCCATGCCATGGCTTTTTATATGCCCAATGAGATCCAATGCGGGATCGCCCAGGCGCGCTTCGGTCCAGTCTATAATCCCGGTGACGCGACCGTCAGGCTCGACCATCACATGACCCGCGTAGAGATCGCCGTGGATCACTGTTGCCCTAGGCGGCCAGTAGCTATCGTCATTGAGCCAGTCTTGCCAGGATACTCGTTTGTCTTTTGGAACTTCGAACTCTGTTCTCACCCGCTCAAGGTCGTTGCGAAGCTTCACTCTCACTTCGGCGATGCCATTCGCCACCATTCCTGCGTCGATTGCCGCCGATGGTGGAATTGCATGCAAAGCGACCAAGGCGGCGCTCAGCGTGTCCAAGTAAAGTTTCGCGTCTTTATCGAAATGCCAGGTAACTTCATATGTCCCTGGATCAAACGTGAGGCCTGGGAGGCCCGGAAGGATCGGGTAGGCGATCAAATCCTCTGTGAAGATTTTCCACTCCGGGACAGCAACCGGAAGGTGATCTCTCAATAGCGTGAGCACCGCGGCCTCGCTCGCGGCGCGCTCCATTGCATCGGCTCGACGAGGGATGCGAAGCACCCAGCGCTGTCCCTGCAGATCGGTCGCGAAGGCGACCCGGAAGTCGAGACCCATCTCGTTGAGAGACAAGGAGCCCGGATCGAGAGTGAGCCCATTTCTGCTTGCGAGATCGAGAATGTCTTGAGCGTCTGGAGAAAGCGACATGGTCATCGGATGTGTCTGTTCGGCTTTGAAGCGGCGCCCCTGGTGCAACGCCCTCAGAACGCTTGTTAGCTAAGGGACATCAAGCAAGCACCGGAGCCGCCCCGAGGGAAGCTCGATATATAACCGACGCGACCGTTATAAACAATAGGCCGTCGCTCAGGAAAAGTGGTGCCCCGGGTAAAGGACCTCGAGTACCGCTTTGGTTTGATTGAGCATGAAGGTAGACAGTTCCCCTTCCGGTTCAACGAACCACTGCAAGCAGGAACCTTGGATGACGGACTGTATCAAGCTCGCAGCGCGTTCGGGGCAATGTGGCGTGGGGGGGAGCTTGCTCTCGATTGCGGCTCTCACAAGGCCGTTCCGCTCAGCTGATAACATGCGGAGTGCCTCCTCCTGAACGTCACCCCACATCAGGAGCAGGTAGCCCTCCATCCCATCGCCCTGACCCATGCCCCCAATGAGGTCCGTGAGCATCGCCCAGAGGGGATCAAGGCCCGGCGTAGGGTCTATATGGACAAAATACTCGCGCACTTGCTGGGTGGTTCGTTCCATGACCCGATGATGCAACGTCGCCTTGTCTTTGAATCTCTGGATCAAAGCTGCCCGAGAAATACCGACCGCCTCGGCAACATCGGTGAGGGTGAAAGCGGAAGGACCCTTCTTGAGGATCAGGCCAAGAGCGGTGTTCAAAATGAATTCATCGCTATGAAGTTTTGGTCTTGGCATATTGCTCAGCCTGTGCCGTGGATGACACCTCTTACTAAAAGTGATCCGCCAGTGGAATTCCATGCACCGCTCTTGCTTGACTGACCTCAGCGGTGCCGGGTGTGCCATCGCTGAATCCGATGGTTGAAAGCCCGCCCTCGAGAACAACCCTTCTTGGTCTGAACCCGATACCTGACGGTCCGCTCACGGCAGCCCTCTCGGAGGTCAAAGACCAGTTGCGGTCACTGAAAGCTGCAGCTTGAGCAGCGAGCGAGTGCGGCAAGATTGGCCAGAGGGGTTGCGAGCTTTTGATCTCGGGGGAACGATGCCTCCCTCTCGGATACGTTCTCGCTGATCACCTCCGTTTTGAGGCAGAAGACATCTGAAGGTACGCGGGCCGCCCCGTCTCTCTGATCACGGAGAACACGAACTATATTTATCATTTAAATGATTATGAGTATGATCCCGATGCGTGGAGCATAGACCATGTCGGTGCGCAATTCTGGGGGATAAGTTGGCTGGCTATCCGACGCTTTTCAGTGAGATCCGGATTGGCACCCTGACTGTGCCCAACCGCTTCTGTTTCGCGGCCACGAGCTCAGAGTTGGCTGATCTCGACGGCTACGCGACCGAAGCCATGGCTGAGTATTATGCGGTGCGGGCCCACGGCGGATGCGGCCTGCTCGTGGTGGAGGCTACCTATGTGGAAATGGAGGGTCGACGTCTTCCCCACAACGCCATGATGCATCATGACCGGTTCATTCCCGGTATGGCTCGCGTAGCGAGCGCAATTCGCCAGGCAGGCGGAAAGTCGGCGCTGCAACTCAATCACGGAGGGCGCGAGGCGATCACCGCAGTCTCCGGCTCCGTGCCTCTCGGGCCGTCACCCATACCTTCCCCCTTCACCGGTGGGGGACAGGCGACCGCGCCGCGGGAACTCACTATCCACGAGATCAAACGCATCGTGCAGCGTTTCGCCGAAGCGGCTAAGAGAGCCCAGATCGCGGGCTTCGACAGTGTGGAGGTCCATGGGGCGCACGGCTACCTGATCAGCCAGTTCCTTTCCCCCGGCGCCAATCGCCGGCAGGACGAGTATGGACGGGACCAGCGGGGACGCGCGCGCATCGCCTGCGAGATCATCGAGGCTATCAAGAAGAGCTGCGGCAGGGACTACCCCGTTATTCTGCGGATTAACAGCGCCGATCACCATCAGGACGCGACGGAACTGAAAGATGCGGTGGTCACCGCCTCGTGCGCGCGCGAGGCCGGCGTCGATGCGCTGAGCATTTCCGCCGGCATCCACGCATCGCGTCCTTACCGCATCATTCCCGGCATGATGATCGGAACTGGCTGGAACCGGGAGGCGGTAGCGGAGATCCGCAAGAGCGTCGATATTCCGGTGATGGCTACGGGACGGATAACGACACCTGGCCTTGCAGAACAGATTCTCCAAAGCGGGCAAGCCGACATGGTCTGTCTCAGCCGCGCGCTGATTGCCGATCCTGAACTCCCCAACAAATCGCTTGAGCGCCGCGAATCTGAGATCGTCCCTTGTATCGCCTGCAACGAGTGTGTGTCGAGCATCTATCGGCACGAGGGCGTTTCCTGCACCGTGAACCCGCTGGTCACCAAGGAACTTTCGCTGGCGCCCATGCTCACCGCCACGCCGCCCTCCCGCAACGTCGCGGTAATCGGCGCCGGCGCCGCCGGGCTTTCAGCCGCAATAACTGCGGCGCGTAGGGGTCACCGCGTGACACTGTTCGATCAGGCCAGCGCAATCGGTGGGCAGCTCGACCTCGCGCATCGGCCGCCGCAGCGCGAGCCTATTCGAGAACTTCTTGAATACTATCGCCGTGAGGTGCAACGACTTGGGATCGCGCTGCGGCTTGGCGCCTCGCCGACCCGAGAGGAGGTTTTGGATGTCGAGCCTGATGTGCTGATCGTCTCGATCGGCGCCCGGAGCCGAATGCCCGACATACCCGGCATCCACTTGCCGCATGTGCGCACCGGCTGGAAAATCCTCGCTGGGGAGCAGCATGCCGCTGGAGCCTGCGCTGTGCTGGGCGGTGGGCTTGTCGGTGTGGAGACCGCAGACTACCTCGCCCATCTCGGTCACAAGGTTGTGCTGATCGCCCGCAGTCGTATCCTCACCAAGGCCGTGCATGTAGACGCGGTGCATTACAACGACACGCTGCTTGCTCAGAATGTCGAGGTCATCGAGAATTGCAGAGTCGACGAGATCGGGCCCGAATGGGTCCGCGTCAGCCCTGCGGGCCGCCTTACACGCACCATTTCCGGCATCGGCACTGTGGTCATCTGCACCGGCTACCAAGACCGAATGGCTGAGACACAGGAATGGGAGGGCATTGCGCCGAAAACGTATTTCGTGGGTGACGTGAAGGGCGCCGCGAAATTCTTTGACGCCATCCGCGAGGGCACCATGGCAGCGCTCGAGATTGGATGACTGACTACACGCCGCTCCTTATCCTGTGCTTGAGCGTCTCTGAGGGTCGATGGCCGCCGATGAATTTGGGAAGGCCCATGGTTTGAACTTCGCCTGCAACGCGCAAAGAGACATGTGAATAAGTCGCCAGAATTTTCATGTTCCCGACATGGAGTAATTGACTTGATCCCGGCGACGAATGGCTCAAGTGCATCGTAAAGGATACTGATCCCGATCTACCCGAGGTTCCCACGCTTCAGATAAGGGCCCGAAGTCGACATGCTCCCATCCCGCGTCTTACTCAGCTTTAAGGTCATGCACCTTGTCGGACACGCGTCGGGGCTTGTCGGGGACCGCCGTTATCCGTCGATCTTTCCCTTGTCGAGCCCCGCCGCCCTGGCCATCGCCTTCAGGGACGTTAGGCCCATGCGCTGGTAGGATAGAGGGTTGCGGACGTCCGGATCCTGCTCGGCCTCTATGACGAGCCAACCCTGGTAGCCATGCTCCGCGGCGATCGCCAGCACCGCCGGAAAGTCGACACCGCCCTCCATGTCGCCGGGCACGGTGAAGACGCCCCGGCGCACGCCCTCCAAGAAGGATAATCGCTCCTCCCGGACCTGCGCGACGATATCCAGCCGCACATTCTTCGCGTGGATATGGCCGACACGTGCCATGTGCTTTCTGGCAACGCGCTCCGGATTGCCCCCGCCGAACAGGCAATGGCCGGTATCGAGCAGCAACCTCGCGTGCGGCCCCGTATGGGCCATCAGCCGGTCGATCTCATCCTCGCTCTCCACGATAGTGCCCATGTGATGGTGATAGACGAGGGTGATGCCCTGTTCCGCCGCGAAGTGGGCAAGCGCCTCGACACCGGCGCCGAAGGCTGCCCAGTCCCCATCGGCCAGCTCCGGCCTGGCATTGACGGCCTCACCGTCATCCCCGTGGATGGCGTTAGAGGTCTCGCAGACGATGATCACCGTCGAGCCCATCGCCTTCAGCAGATCGAGCGCAGGTTGCATCGCCGCCTTTTCGGCATCGATCGCGTTGGTGAGCAGGTTGAGCGAATGCCAGCCGGAGACATAGCGCAGCTTGCGGGGCTCCAGCACCGCCTTCAGGGCCCCCGGTTCCCGGGGAAACTTGTGCCCTCTCTCGATGCCGTCGAAGCCAATGGCCGCGGCCTCGTCCAGGCACTGGTCGAGGCTGATGTGCGCGCCCAGCGAGCGGTCGTCATCGTTCGACCAGGCGATGGGATTGGTGCCGTAGAGCAGCATGTCAGCGCCTTTCCTTGAGCGCCTTCTCATAGGCAACGCGGGCTTGCATGACGTCTTGCCGCGTCGACACCTCCGGCACCGCCACATCCCACCAGGCGCCGCCAATCTCCGGCGTCGGGTAGGGATCGGTATCGATGACGATCACAGTTGTCGTCATGGCCGCCCGCGCATCGTTCAGCGCAGCCTCGAGATCGGCGATGGAGGAAACCTTGCGGGCATCTGCCCCCATTGCGGCGGCATGGGCGGCGAAGTCGACGCGCATCGGGTTCGCTTGGTTTGTATGGGCGTAGAGATTGTTGAACTCGGCGCCGCCGGTGGCCATTTGCAGGCGGTTGATGCAACCGAAGCCACCGTTGTCGGTGATGACCACGGTGATCTTGAGGCCCATCGCGACCGCCGTCGCGAGTTCAGAATTCATCATCATGTAGGAGCCATCGCCGACCATGACGACGACGTCACGATCCGGCTCGGCCATCTTGATACCAAGCCCGCCGGCAATTTCGTAGCCCATGCAGGAGAAGCCGTACTCCACGTGGTAGGAGAGAGGCTTGCCGGCCTTCCACAGCTGGTGCAATTCACCGGGCATGGTGCCCGCGGCGCAGATGACCACCGTGTTGTCGCGTGCCGCGCGCTGCACGGCACCGATCACCTGCATGTCAGTTGGCACGAGGTTGCCGTCCTGCGGCGCCGCGGTAATGGCGTCCGCCCCGGCGAACCAGGTCCGCTTCAGATCCTCCGTGGGCATGTCGAAGCGAGTGTCGCCGAGCGCCGCGCTGATGAGCTCGAGCCCGATCCGGGCATCGGACACGAGGGGGATGGCCTCGTGTTTGGCGCCGTCGTAAGGCTGCACGTTGAGTGACAGAATGCGCTGTTCCCGGTTGCTGAAGAGCGCCCAGGACCCCGTGGTGAAATCCTGGAAGCGCGTGCCCACGCCAATCACCAGATCCGCTGTCTTGCAGATTGCATTCGCGCTTGAGGCGCCGGTCACGCCGACAGGTCCGAAATTGGCGGGGTGATCCCAGGGCAGCGCCGATTTGCCGGCCTGCGTCTCGACCACCGGAATATTGTGCCGGCTCGCGAAATCCGCCAGTGCCGTGTTGGCGTCAGAGAAATGCACGCCGCCACCAGCGACGATGACGGGATTGTTAGCAGCCTTGATCACCTCGACCGCCCTCTGCAACTCGCTCTCGTCAGGTCGTGGCCGACGCCCGTACCAGGTCTTCTGTTCAAAGAAGCTTAGCGGGTAGTCGTAGGCCTCGGCTTGTGTGTCCTGGCAGAAGGCGAGCGTCACCGGACCGCAATCGGCCGGATCGGTCAAGGTCCGCATGGCGCGCGGCAGGGCCGTCAGCAAGTGCTCGGGCCGGCTTATGCGGTCGAAATAGCGGCTGACAGGCCTGAAGCAGTCGTTAACGGTTGCGAGCCCGTCGCCGAAATCCTCGATCTGCTGCAGAACAGGGTCCGGGCTGCGATTGGCGAAGACGTCCCCCGGAATGAGGAGGACCGGGAGCCGGTTGACATGCGCCAGCGCCGCAGCCGTCACCATATTGGTGGCGCCCGGGCCGATCGAGGACGTCACTGCCATGGCCCGCTTGCGGCGGAGTTGCTTAGCATAAGCTATCGCCGCATGCGCCATGGACTGTTCGTTCTGTCCGCGATAGGTGGGTAACGCCTCCCGCACATCCGCCAGTGCCTCGCCAAGGCCCGCGACATTGCCGTGCCCGAAGATCGCCCACAAGCCCGCGATGAAGCGCTCCCCCTCCTCCGTCATCTGGTTGGCGAGGTAGCGCACCATCGCCTGCGCGGCGGTCAGTCTCACACTGTTCATTGGCCGTTGCTTCCCTGAACTTTCGCACGCTCACGGGTTTTGCCCCATCGTGCAGAACGTGCGGTACCCTCGGGCCATATCCGCGATCGCTTCATCGCCGCCGATCGTGCTCGCAAACCAGCGTCACGCCGCATTGCCAAATATCGTGCGGCCAACGGCAAATCCCTTGACGAGCGGGAAGCGCGCAGGGCGGCGAAGCTTTCCTGCAGCGGTGTCTCAGATGTAGATGATGTAAGTCGCGCATCAAGTAACCTGCGCATTGCTGCAATCTCTTCGGCAATCAGACGGAGACTTCCAAAAGCTTTTCCCGAACACCTTCAGACTTGCGGGCACTCCTCTGTTCCCCTGGGTCTCTCTATTTATGCTTGACACAAATATAAGCAAAGTCTAGCAAAATAGAATAGATTTTGTGTTTTTCTGAGCCTGCCCGACGCTTCCGCGCCCCACCCGCTCTCGGATGAAGGCAGATGGGCACGGAGCCAGCCAGTATCGATCCGCCGCACCATCCCGAGAGGTCATCATGGTCACGAAACTGGCGCTTCTCGGCGCAGGTCGGATCGGCAAGGTCCACGCACGCGCGATCGCCGAGGACAAGCGCGCGCAACTTGTGGCCGTTGCCGACGTCATGCCGGACGCTGCCCGGGGCATAGCTGACAGCACCGGCTGCGCCGTCAGCACGATCGATGCAATCGAGGCGGACAAGACCATCGACGCGGTTATTATTTGCACACCAACGAATACCCATGCAGATCTGATCGAACGCTTCGCCAAGGCCGGCAAGGCGATCTTCTGCGAAAAGCCGATCGACCTCGATATCAACCGGGCGAAAGCCTGCCTGGAGACTGTACGCAGTACCGGCTCGCAGGTCATGCTCGGCTTCAACCGCCGTTTCGATCCGCATTTCCGCGCCGTCCGAAAAGCGATCGATGATGGCACCATTGGAGAAGTGGAGATGGTTACGATTACCAGTCGTGATCCAGGCCCACCGCCGCTTGAATACGTCAAGGTATCCGGCGGTATTTTCCGTGACATGACGATCCACGACTTCGACATGGCGCGATTTCTGCTCGGTGAGGACGTTCATTCCGTCATAGCCTCCGCCGCAGCTCTGATCGATCCAAGAATAGGCGAACTCGGTGATTACGATAGCGCGAGCCTGATCTTGACCACGTCAAGCGGCAAGCAGGCGATCATTTCGAATTCCCGCCGGGCGACCTATGGCTACGATCAGCGTGTCGAGGTGCACGGGTCCCTCGGCTCCGCCGCCGCGGAGAACCAACGTCCGATCTCGATCGAGATCGCCACCGCGGAAGGCTACACGCGCCCGCCGCTCCACGACTTCTTCATGACGCGCTATTCGGCGGCCTATGCCGCGGAGATCGCCGCTTTCATCGACAGCATTGCCAGTGGCGCCCCGCCCTCACCGTCCGTCGAGGACGGCGTCCGCGCGCTGGCTGTCGCCGACGCCGCATTGCTTTCGGCGCAAAGCGGCAAGGCAGTCATCGTCAACCCCACCGACCTAATCTGAACTTACGTCGGGAGAGGTCGACGCTCACTCAACGCGATGACGCGAAAGGGGCCGGGCGGCAAGACGATGTCGCCCGGCCCGTTGGCGGCGCCGAGTTCCTGAGGGTCGCCGCGAGCTTGCAGGCAGGAAGGTTGTCTTCTCCGACATCAATTTCCTGCTGGGCCTTCATTCCGTGAGTCGTTAGATTTATTTTCGGCGGAGCTTCTATCATCTTGTCCGTCGATACCGGTATATTTGAAATGACCGCAAAACTTATAACTGAAGATATAAATGTTGAGTATTTCTTCAAGATTATTGAATAGAAGTGAAGCAATGATTTAAAAATGGATGATAATCTCATGGCTCACCTCAATCGCTTTCGTCTGTCGAGTTCTCTGCGGGGATCGGATTCCGCTTCCTGAGAGTCCTCATTAGCGGAGCTTCTATCACCTTCTCCGTCGCACTCCCCTCCTCGAGGGTCGACCTTTCTTTAGTCTCCTTTGAGTCACGGGGTCCAAGTCCTAAACGTGAGAAGAGACCAGTGAAAAATGTTTAGCTGTCGATTTTGCAGCTCTGCGAGTCCGCTCCGCTTCCCTTACCGAGGCCCCCAATGCGGCTGACGCACCGCCGATAATCCGCTGACAAATCCGCCTCCGACGGCACCTAGAACTTCAGCCGGATCGCACTGGCTCCAGCTTGACAATGGAATTACTTTGAACCTAAAATAATTCATATCGACTACCGCGCGTCGGCCAGAAATTAAAAAAGATAACGGCACTTCACAGCAGCGTGATCGCAGAGAGGAAGCGTCCATGTTTTGCGCCTGTGGGATACATCGTCGCGGGTTGTTCAAAGCCGCGGCGGGAGCGTTCGCCGCGACAATGGCAACTCCGTTGCTTTCCCTAGCACAATCCTCTGCGCCGCGCTTAGGGAGCGGCACGGATCTGCCTCGGCGGGGGGACATCCTGCTACGGGGCGGACAGGTGCTGACAATGGACGATGCGCTCGGCGACTTTTCTGTCGGCGACGTCCATATCCGTGACGGAGCGATCGTGGCCGTCGGTGAAAAGCTCTCCGCGCCTGGGGCCGAGATCGTCGACGCGACATCGATGATCGTAATGCCCGGCTTCGTCGATACCCATTGGCATCTATGGTCGACGGCTTTGCGGATGATCGTGCGCGCGGACGATCCGAGGGACGGCTATTTCCCGACCACGATCCGCGTCGGAAAATATTACACGCCGGACGACTCTTACATCAACGTCCGCTTTGGACTTGCCGAGGGCCTTTTATCCGGCATTACGACCGTCCATAACTGGTGCCACAATACGGTATCTCCCGAGCACGCCGACGCCGAGCTTCAGGCGATGCGGGACACCGGCATTCGCGGCCGTTACTCCTATGGTGCCGCGCAAGGCTATCCGACCGACAAACAGATGGATCTGCCCGATCTCGCGCGGGTTCAGAGGCAGTGGACGTCAGACGACAGCATGCTCAGTGTTGGGGCGTGCCTGCGAACGCCAGCGTTCGACAATACAAGGGGCGCGATTTCGCTCGACATGTTTCGCACAGAGCTTGAGGCCGTCGCGAAACTGGGATTGCAAGCCACCATTCACTGCGGGCCGAAAAATCTCATCGATCTCCTCGGCAAAAACAAGCTGCTTGGGCCAGGTCTGTTGCTCGTTCACCCGCAGGGCATGACCGCTGACGAGTTGAAAATGATTGGCGAGACCAAGTCTCCGTGGAGCGCCTCGCCGGTGATTGAAATGTCCTATTCGTTTGTGCGGAGTGGCAGGACGCAATATGCCGAAGTCAAGGCGCTGGACGTGCCATTCGGGCTTTCGATTGATGCGTCGGCGGCGACGAACACCGATTATTTCAACGTCATGCGCGCGCTGATGTGGTCGGACTGGCAGCGCACGGGCGCACCGGTGCGCGTCAAGCCGCGCGAACTCGTCAGCGTCGCGACAATCGGTGGTGCAAGGGTTATGGGGCTCGGTGACAAGATCGGTTCGCTGACGCCTGGGAAACGCGCCGATCTGATTATGATACGTGCGTCGGATATAAATCTGGCTCCTGTGAAGGATCCCTACCACGCCATGGTATTCCACGGGCTGCCGTCAAACGTGGATACGGTTATGGTAGACGGGCGCATCCTCGTGCGGAGCGGTGCCCACACCGCAGTCGATCTGACCAAAATTGTGCGCGAAGCGACTGAGTCGGCGCGGGGCATCGACGAGCGGGCGCGCCGGGGTTAACGGCCGAGCGCTGCGCGGTTGTTCACGTCTCGATAAAGGCGAGCATGAGGTTTTCTGCGCGGTCAGGTTACCCCGTCCGTGACGGGATGTGGAACCGGGCAATGATCCTCGCTGTGTGCGTCGTCGCATTCCGGCTGAAATGATGAGCTATGCGATCGAGCTCTATTCCCACCGTTTCAGCTCGCGGGATTTGCATCCTTGGCTTTGGTCTTGCCTGCGTGAATTCGACCAATTCTGCTCCACACTGCTTCGACCAGGACGTAAAGCACCGGTATGAGCAAGAGGCCAATGATCGTACCCAAAGTAAGGCCGCCGAAAACCGTCATGCCAATCGCGCGTCTGCTCGCGGCGCCTGCGCCGGTTGCGATAATGAGGGGGATGACGCCAAGGATTGAAGCCGCCGCTGTCATCAGAACAGGCCGAAACCGCTCAGACGTGGCGGCCTGCGCCGCTTCCGCGTGGGTCATTCCGCGCTCGTGGCGCTCTTTCGCAAATTCGACGATGAGGATGGCATTTTTGGCCGCGAGGCCGAGCACCAGCAGGAGTCCAATCTGTGCGTAAATGTTCAGGTCGATCCGCCCGATGAGAAGAGCCGCCAATGCCCCAATCGCTGCCACCGTCACTGACAGCATCACCGCGAGCGGGATCGACCAGCTTTCATATTGGCCGACCAAGAACAGATAGGTGAACAGCAGTCCCATCGCCAAAAGTAACGCGGTCTGATTGCCAGCTTCCGTCTCCTGTAGAGCCAAGCCGGTCCATTCGAATCCGAAGCCCGATGGAAGCACTGAGGCGGCAAGCGCCTCCATGCGGTCTAGCGCCTGACCGGTGCTCGCACCGCCCGCAGCCTGGCCGTTTATGGCCGCCGAGGGGAAGAGGTTGTATCGGTTGATGGCGCTGGGGCCATAGGTTGTCGAAATCGAAAGAAGGGCCTGAAGCGGAACCATCGCTCCGTTCTCACTCCGAACCCGTAGTCTTTGAATATCCTCAACGCGGCTCCTAAATCGCGGTTCGTCCTGCAGCCTCACCTGATAGATGCGTGAGAAAATATTGAAGTCGTCGACATAGCTTGAGCCGAGATGCGCCTGCAGCGTCGCGAAGATCGTTGCCGGCGAGACCCGCAAGAGCTCCGCCCGGCTACGGTCGATGTTGAGGAAGAGCCGGGGAACATCCGCCGAGAATGTGCTGAAAACGCCTGTGAGCCCCGGCGTCTGGTTTGCTTTTACCACCAGGGCGCGCATCACCTCGGCCAGTTCCTCCTGGCTTTGGCCGTCGCGAGCTTGAAGGCGCATGTCGAAGCCGCCGGTGGTGCCAAGCCCGGGCACAGCGGGAGGGTTGAACACGGCGATCGAGGCGGTCGAAATCCGAGCAAACTCCCCACGCAGTCGGCCCATGATAGCGTCGACGCTTTGATCCGCGCCACGCTCGCTCCAAGGCTCAAGTGCGGCGATCAACATGCCCATATTCGAACCGCTGCCACCGACAAGGCTGCTACCGGCAATGCCGATCGCATTCGCCACGCCCGGCGTGCGCCGAAGGACGGAGGCAACCTGCGCGAGCGTTTCGCTGGTCCGTTCCAAGGATGCCGCGTTCGGAAGCTGGACGTTCACGAAAACGAAGCCTTGGTCTTCCGGCGGCACGAAGCCCGTCGGCAGAACGCGGTAGAGCCCGTAAAGGCCGGCGAAGACCGCAGCGACGAAGATCGCGACGAATAGAAGTCTTCGGGCGAATCCAGACACCGTGTCGCGATAGAGGGCGCGGGCGCGGTCGAGGCCGCGATTAAAGCGGCCAAGCACTCCGCGGGTCCTGGGCGGCTTCGGAGCGCCGAGCATCGCGACGCATAACGCGGGACTGAGCGTCAGGGCGTTGATGGTCGAAAATGTGATCGTGACGAGAATGGTCGTGGCAAACTGCTGGTAGAGGCGGCCGGTGATACCCGGCAGGAAGATGACGGGAACGAACAGCGCCGCGAGCACAAGCGTAGTGGCGATGATCGGGCTGGTAACCTGGCTCATCGTGCGGATCGTCGCCTCCCGCACGTCGAGCCCTTCGTCGCGCATCAGACGTTGCACGTTCTCCAGCACGATGATGGCATCGTCCACCACAAGACTGATCGCCAGCACCATGGCGAAGAGCGTAATCGTGTTGGCCGAATAGCCGAGCAAATAAAGCACCGCGAAGCCGCCGACGAGGGAGACCGGGATCGTGAAGGTGGGAATGAGCGTGGCGCGCCAATCCTGGAGGAACAGATACGTGACCGCAACGACGAGTACGAAGGTGATCGCAAGGGTAATCAGGATCTCTCGGATCGTCTCGGTGAGAAAGCTCGTCGTGTCGAAGACGAGCGTGTAGGCGACGTCATCGGGGAAACGCGCGGAAAGCGTCTGCAACTGCGCGCGCACAGCATTGGCGACAGTCAGCGCATTGGCATCGGGCGACTGATAGATCATGACGGTGGCGCTCGGCCGGCCGTTGAGAGTCGAGGTCGTGTCGAAAGATTGCGCGCCGAGCTCGACGCGCGCGACGTCGCGTAGACGAACAATGGCGCCGTCCCGGTTCGTGCGGATGACGATGTTGGCAAACTCGGCGGCGCTGGCGAGGCGGCCCAGCGCCGTCACCGTGAGCTGCATCTGTTGGCCAGGAACCGACGGGGCCGAGCCGATCGATCCGGCGGAGGCCTGAGCGTTCTGCGATTGAATGGCGGCCGTAAGATCTGCGGCCGTTATGCTGAGCGCCTGCATACGGTCCGGATCCATCCAGATTCGCATGCTGTAGAGCGGACCGAACACGCTCGCCTCGCCTACTCCGGCAATGCGGGCTAGCGCGTCACGAACATTGATCGTGGCATAGTTGCTGAGGAACAGGCTATCCCGGCTTCCCTTGGGAGAATACAGCGAGATGCCCATGAGCATGCTGGAGGACCGGGTGCGGACGGCCACCCCCGTCTGCGTGACGGCCGCCGGCAGCCGCGCGGCCGCCATCGCGACGCGGTTCTGCACGTTGACCTGCGCAATCGCCGGGTCGGTTCCCACAGCAAAGGTGACAGTTAGCGTATAGGTGCCGTTGTCTGTACTGGAGGAGGACATGTAGATCATGTCCTCGACACCGTTGACCTGATCCTCGATCGGTGCGCCGACGCTGTCGGTCATGACCGCGGCGCTGGCACCCGGGTAGCTCGCAGTGACCTGCACCTCCGGCGGGGTGATCTGCGGGAACTGCGCAACCGGAATGCGCGAGAGCGCCAGAGCGCCGGCGATCGTCATGACAAGCGCAACGACGATGGCAAGCCGCGGCCGGTCGATGAAGGGCCCTGAAAGGTTCATTGCGCCGGTCCGGATTCGCCGCGACCGCTCTGTGTCGTCTCCTGATCGACCGGTATGGCTTTGACGATCGCGCCGGGCGCTGCGTTCTGCAGCCCTTCCACGATGACCTTGTCCCCCTCGCTCAACCCGTCATCGACGACCCACTTCCCCTCGAGTTGCCGGGAGACGCGAATGCGCCGCATCGCCACGTGGTTGCCGTCATCGACCACGAGGGCGAACTTGCCCTCCCGATCCTGCTGGACGGCTCCGAGCGGCACGACCGGGCGCTGGAGGGGTTCGGTCTCTCTGACGACGACCGTCACGAACTGGCCAGGCACGAGCAGGGATTGTGGGTTGGCGAATTGCGCGCGTATGGCGAGAGTGCCAGTCTGCGGGTCGACCTCGTTGTTGAAGAAATCGACGTGCCCGGGCAGGTCGTAGTCACTTGCGTTGGACAACCGAAGCCGCACTGAAAAACGCTTGCCGAGCTGCTCCTTGCTGAGCCCGTCCGTCTTCTCGCGCAGATCGAGGAGCGTCCGATCGCTGACCGAGAAGACAACGCGGATGGGATCCGTCTGCACGACGCGCGCGAGCGCACCCGACGACGGTCCCACAAGGCTCCCTTCCGAAAATGCGCTTACGCCGATCCTGCCGTTCAGCGGAGACCGGATGGTCGTATAGCTGAGGTTCAGTTCAGCCTGCCTGACCCGCGCTTCTTGAGACATAACGTTCGCCCGTGCGGTGTCGAAGGCCGTTTCGCTGAGCTCCAACGCGCTCTGTGCGACTGCTTGGCGGCCGATCAGCGTGCGGTTGCGCTGCAATTGCCGTTCGGCATCGAGCCGAGCGGCTTCGGCCGTCTGAAGGGCCGCCCGGGCCTCGCTGAGGGCAATCTCATAGGCGTCGGCCTCGATCGTGTAGAGTTCCTGTCCCTTCGTGACGACACCGCCTTCCGTGAATTGGCGCGCGCGCACGAAGCCGCTGACACGCGACAGGATATCAACGGCGTTGATTGCTTCGATACGCCCGATCAGTTCGGTGGTTGGTGCGACGTCCCTGGCATGGACTGACGCAACGCCGACCATTGGGGCGTCGGACGGCGGCTCCGCATGAGCTGAATTGACCAGGGCAGGTGTGCCGAACAGCGCCGCCATGATCAGAATGCGGGAAACGGCATGTTTCATCGCAGCTCCTGCGCCGCTGGTTTCGTGAGAACGGTCGTCAATGCGCATCACCATGGCCACAAACGAGGCAGGTCCAGGGTGGACAAGACGACAGGAAAGAACCTTTCGGCAGGGCATGCCCAAACCTCTTCGGCGTTGACGAGGAGGTGGAGGAATCAGGACCTCTAGGGATAGGGGCGACAAACTTATCGAGCGATCTGCAAACTGTTGTACGATACTCGATCTGTACATTTTGCGGGCCTTCATCGACATCAGACACACATTGCCGATCTGGTTGCCGCCACTTTCGCGCGAAGCGGGATGTAATGGAAGCGAGAGTGGAGTTTTTTGTTCGCTGATGATTGCGGATCGATGTGGAGCGTCGTCCCGCGACGGGCGAGCCAGCTGGAGCCCCTCTCGGCTGAGAACATGCCTGCGTCCACCGAGCATCCATTCGAGAGTTGCATAGATTTCGCGGCCCTCGGGAGCTGCAGCTTTACCATTGCTTCCCAAAACGGGACGCAAGCGCACCGCAGTTGCAGCCAGCACGTCGTATTACCAAGTATCCGAGGCGTCGCCACGGCGCTCTGCCCGGGCCTATTCTCAGAAGCGCATGACTTCCATGCGCGCAGGCCCCGCGCCGCCGCAGCATCTGGGAAGGACGGATGGCTTCGCGGCGGAACTCAGAGCATGGTTCTGCACGCTTTCAAAGAGCCCGAGGGTGGCGGCATTTTGAACGTCACAATCCTCCGCGCGCCGCGACAGTCTTCCGCCTCGGAAGCGCACCGGGCAACCCGTCTCTTGCGCCGTCGAGCCAGCGTAGCGCCCATGCGGGCCGGGGGCGCATGGGAGACCCTTCTTGAGACGCTGCTTCCCCATCGAACGCGCCCGTCACATGTCGTGGATCGCGCCGATCGCATCACCGCTCCGCGAGCAGGACCTCCCGATCTATCGGGCGGCCAATGAGCGCCAAGCTCTGCCCCTTCTCGACAGGCGGAAGCGTCTTGAGACCCATGAGATAGCCGGTCATCGGTGACGTCACATCCACCGGCGGCAGCGTCGGGTCATCTGGCGACCAGATGCGGCCCACGGGCTCGCCTTCCACCACCGGGTTGCCGGGATCGATCAAGACTTCGAACAGCCCGGAGGCTGGCGCGACAATAGCATCATGGAGACCGCTGCCGACATCGCCTACGTGGCCGTCGTCGAACCGACAGTCGACAATTGTCGCCGGCGGCAGGCCAAGAGAGGCACGGGTCACTACTTTCCCCTCGAGGGCCCCGACATGTCTGAGGACATTCGTGAGCCCGCTCCAGGCAAGATCTTGCACGGCCACGGGAATGCGAGTGCTGCCGCCAAGCTCGGTGGTGACGACGATCTTGCCTTGGCGCTCGGCCTCATTGGGGAGGTAATTCCCGTGCGAGGTGTAGAGAAAGTGGAAGTCCGAGTTCCAGGCCTCCATCGCCTCGACCATCGACTTGCGTTGCGCCGGATTCTTAGGGACGCACATGTGCGAGCATGGCGTGATCCACCCCGTGCTGCCGGCAGAGTGCATATCGACGACAACGTCAGCCGCTGGAAAAAGTACGCTAGAGAAGAAGTGGGCGAGCCGCTCAATCTGCGAGCCGTCCGGATTGCCGGGGAAGGACCGGTTGAAATTCTCGCCGGTTGGCCAGAACCGGGAATTCAGTCGGGAAGCCGCTGTCGAGATGACCGGGACGACGATGATCCGGCCGGAGACCTGCGCCGGCGCAATGTCACGGATGAGCCGGAGCGCGGCGAGCTGACCTTCGTACTCATTGCCGTGATTGCCGCCGGAGACGAGCACCGTGGGGCCCGGGCCGTTGGCGAGCGAGGCGATCGGCACCAGCGTGTCCTCGCCCCCCGTGCTGGTATCGGCCGGTAGCCGAATATGGCCCACCTGACGACCACTCCGGCCAAGATCAATACTGCACTCCACGACACGGCTCATAGACCACCCCCTGCGCGCGACGTTCAATATCGTATACGATTATACGATTTAACATCACGGTCAATCGTCTGTGGCCGTTTCGCCGTTTGCGAAAGCAGTTTGCTAACCCGGCGCCACCGTCTCGCGCTCGATCTGGCGTTTGCTTCTGCCCTCAGCCCGGCCTTTTTGCGTAATGTTTTGCAGGCATCGGAATTGAGCCGAGTATTGACGGCTGATGAGCGGGCAGCCCACCTGGGCTTGTAAGCGCAGCAACGTGAATTGCGCCATTGACGGATATTTGCCAATGGCGCATAGGAGATCTATGGGCAACGCGCCGTACACTTCGCCGAACTTCGCCGGTTCATCCGGGACTGCGCTGATGCTGGCGTGGCTGAGGAAGAAAAAGTCGCCATCATCGACGGCGTTGCTGCCGCTCCGATATTGCGCTTGGGGGTGCGTACGAGAAATTACTAAAAGGTCACCGTGAACTTGCCCGTCTCTGCACCGTAGTAGACGGATGGCATTTCCTGCTAAGGCGCTTCTGCGATGTCCTGACTCGCTTTAATGCAAAACGGCTCGGAAAAGGGACTTCATGGGGCGACGTCCTACGCAGATACCTACTTACTGTAGTATTTCTTGAATTTAGCTGCGTCGCTCAGGATAAAGTCGGTCAGCCCCTGCGGGCCGAGGTTATGCGGTTTGGCCTCGAACTTGGCGGCCACGGCGGCAAATTCCTCCGTATTCACCGCTTCATCAAGAGCGCCCGACAGACAGGCTGTCAACTCCGGACTGAGGCCCGCCGGTGCAGCGTAGTAAACGTAGTAGTCAGCACCCGGAATGTCGTAGCCCAACTCAGTAGTGGAAGGCGCATAGTCGGCGAAGGCGGCTCGCGTTGCACCCAGCGTGAATATCTGACGCATTTGGCCAGATCTCAGATACTCGATGTGAGTTGTTCCGGAAATGGCCATGTCGGTGTGCCCCCCCAGGACCATCATCACAGCATCAGCCGCCCCGGTTGCTGGTACGATGACCATATTGATGCCCTCAGCTTTCGAGATCTGATCTGCGAAGAACTGGTGATCGGCACCTGCCGTTGACACGGTTAGCCGGCCTTTCTTCTTGGCATAAGCAACCATCTCTTTCCAGTTGGTGAACGGCGCCGTGCTCAGTGACGCAAAGCCTGTGTCGAGCTTCTGCGCTGTGCCCAAATAGGTAAAATCTTCCGGCTTATAGGGGTTGTTGGGCTGCGTAATTGGGACTGAGGTGACCGCGCTCGGCCCCGCCGAAACGCCTATGGTATGGCCGTCGGCCGGCGCTCTAGCGAGTTCAGCAAACATGACGCCGCTACCGGCGCCGCCCTTGTTGAGCACGACCACAGTCCATCCCTGCTGCTTCTTGATGATCGTGGAAAGCGCTCTCGTAAGCTGGTCACTCAGGCCACCCGGCGTATACCCCACCCACATTTGGACGGGCTTACTCGGGAACCCTGCCGGGCATTGGGCAGCATAAGCGGCCTCTGCGAGACAGAACGCGACAATGCTAGAGCCTAAGATTGCGACGCACTTCTTGGTGTCCATGTTTCCTCCCGAAAGTTACTTTTGTAGGCCTGCGCTAAAGCAATGAATCTGGTACGTTTTTTGTTTACCCCCATCTTCTCCTGCTTTTCCAGGCCCTCCTAAAGTGTAAGAGGGTGCAAGATGATCAATCGTGGATCGCGCCCATTTCACGTGGCGAAATAGGAATGCATCACACACGGTCAACCGTTCAATACAAGGGCTTTGGAACAGGCGTGCGAACATATGCTCGCGCCAATGAATAGCAGCGGGTCGCTATGCCGGAGACCAACGTATTTCTCAGCTTACCAAGCTGTCACTGCTCGCGAATCAACTATAGTCAACGGGTCGGAAATTTTGTCTAGAAGGTTAGAGGCCGTGTTGTTGCGTGTCACGCAACAGAAATTTTATAGTCGGCAATTATTTGGATAGTTTCGATCATGCCGATTTCATGCAGCGGGATCAATATCTTGGGCCTATGGGCGTTAATTCCGAGTAGAAGGGCTTCGCGGTCGTTCAGCGACTGATCTCGAGTCAGATTATGGCAAACGGACGTAGAGGCGCGCCCGTTGCGCCTACGATCTTGAGCGGCGCAGCTGCGAAAATGAATTCGTATATGGCTCGTTCTGCAAGCTCCTCGAGATCAAGGACCTCAATGATATAGATGCCGCGCTTCACCAAAAACTCCACATGGGCCGGCATGCCGTTGCTGGGCATCTTGTCCCAGGCCAGGGTGTCCGCTCCCGTCGCGAATATCTTCTGCTCGCCCAGCCACACTGCACTTTCTCGGCCAGGCCCGGGTGCCCCACCACGGCCTCCGATATAGGTGGGGATATCATGCCAGGTTTTTGTCCAGCCTGTTCGGATGCAAACGCAGTCACCGGCCTTGATGCTGATGCCTTGGCTATGAGCGGTGCCCTGAATATCAGAAAGTGTAATTTCCCGGTCAGCAGGGAGGTGCTCCACACCTAGATAGCCAGCAACATCAAGCAGGACGCCGCGACATACGAAAGGTCTGATGGTTTCCGCGCCGAATTGGGTAAAGCCGTCTCGACGGGTCGATATTGTGTGAGGATCGACCCCGCCATGGATCAATCCACAGTGACCAATATGGCCTAGGCCATCAATATGCGTGCCGACGTGCGTGCCCATTGTGAAGACGTCACTGGCCACTGAAACATCGCCTGGCCGGGCCGCGTCACCATGCTGGCTAGCGAGCCGCCCCATAAAGGGCGTATGCATCACATGGCTCGGTGTGTCCCAAGCTAGCGGCCTGGCCAAATCGATGATTGATCCAGTTTTTACAATCGCAGCGAAGTCATCCAACCAGTCAGCGCGTGTTTGGCTCATGCATCGTCTCCTCGCCAACTCAAGTCCGGCCGTCCAACTTTATCCTGCGAGCATCTATCGATACTGGGAGGACACCGAACAAGTCATCATGGGGAACCCTAGGAGTTGGCAACTGTCGCTCGCTACACTTGAGGTCACGTGCGTAGCAGATTTCTCACCCGGGTCTGCCGGCCATGGCGCCGGTTTTCACCTGTTGAAATATTCGCGCCGTTCACGGGTGCCAGCCGGTGCACCGACTTTGTGCTCGGAGGATCCAAACAGCCAGTTGGGCTCAGCCGTATTCACCTCCCTATAGAGGGCCCGCGGCAGGAACTCGGCTTGCGCCTTCTAGTGAAGGCCGAGTGCCTTCAACGCACTGGTTCATTCAAGTTCGCGGCGCGCTCAATCGTGTGCAAGTGCTAACCGAGGAAGAACGAGCGCGCGGCAGCGTCACTTTCTCAGCCGGAAATCGCGGTCATGCTTTGGCGACCGCAGCCCAAAAAGCCGGTTGTCGGGCCGTAATGATCATGCCGTCGGATGCAGCTGCTGAAGGAAATTTGGCGATGGACTGACCGTCCCTGTCCCCGAGCGGCACCGTCAATCGACCGCTCTTAACGGCCTTTTCAGGCGTGCCGGAGAACGAGTTCGCCAATCTCGCGCTGGCCGAAGCGATCGGCATGGAACTGCCTGAACGCGAGCCGCGCGGCGTGCCGCGTGCCTGCGACCGGAGGGTGCTGAACGGCATCAAGCCCGTGACTCTATCGCCAGCGCAACCTCGTCGAGCGCTTCTTCTCAAAGCTCAAGCCCTACCGCGTCGTTTCAACACGATACGAAAAGCTCACCGCAAACTTCCTCGCTGCCGTCAAACTCGTCGCAGCACGGATCTGGGATGCGCTTTATGAGTGACCTGGAGCAAGGCAGCAAGAGATCGACGTGCTCTAGCTCCGTGTCTCCAGGAAGCGCTCCATTGCCTCCGCCGCTTTCAGGAGATCGGGCAGATAGCGGTCGACGATCGTCGGACCGTCGTAGGTCAAGGTGGCGCTGGTCGAGAGCCCGTAACGCACGCGCCCTCCGACACGGATCGGAACCGCGAGCGAAGCCATGCCGAGCGCGGTCTCCTGGCAGGTGTAGATCCAACCCTGCCGGCGCGCCTCCTCCATCTGTTTCTTGAGGCGAGGCAGATCGGCGACCGTGAACGGGGTGACCGCCGCAAGCGGCTTCGTCCCATCATACAGCGCCTCGAAATCATCCGGCGGGAGATCGCCGAGGAGCAGCTTCCCGGAGGAAGACGCATGCGCGGGAAAGCGCGTTCCGACGGACATGTAGTCGCGCTGCAGACGCTTTGCCGTCGCCCGTGCAATGCAGACGACCTCGCGCCCGTCGCGCGTCATCACCGAGCAGCTTTCGTTGAGCCTGTCTGAAAGTTCGGCAAGACGCGGCTGTATCAGACTGAAGGCTGGCAGCGAGGCAAGATAGGAATAGCCAAGCTGGAGCGTGCGTGCCGAGAGGTGGAAGCGCCGGTCTTTCTCATCGTAGGTCATGTAACCGAGCTTCGACAGCGTCATCAGCACGCGCCGCGTCGATCCGGGACTGAGCCCCACCTTCTGGGCCACAGCGCTCAAGGTCATGGACGGCGAATCGGGCCCGAACGCCTCTATGACGGCAAGGCCCTTCGCCAACGACTTGATGAAATCGGGATCTTCGCCTTCGGACATATTCTTCGACACACCCAACCTCGTTCTGTCGCGACAGCGATTTTCATCCGAAAGCCTGGAACGCCCGTCAAGAGACAAGTGGAGGCGTCGCAACATCAAGAATGTCATTGTCGAGCGCCGTTCTCCAGCGCAAAGGCGAGGCTCCGGCCGGCTCGGGCGGCAAGTCCCAACGGCTTGGGGTGCCGGAATAGCTTACGATCGGCAGAGGGTGTTCCACGAGCCCAAAGGGCGTTGGGGTCACCGTGAGCTCATCCGGGCGGGGTACTGGCAGCTCGGTGACGCCTTGGGGGCCATCTGGCCACTGCACGGCGGGCAGGCGGCCGAGGTCCTGCAGCCACATCGAGCAGGCGGTGAGCGAGACCTTGACGTGGTAGCTGCCACCAAGGCGCGCCCGCTTCAACAGTGCACTCGTCACGCCCGCAGCGGCCAGATAGCCGGCGAGATAGTCGTTGAGCGTGAAGGTCGGCGCCATGAGTGGTGCTGTGATCGAGCCCTCGCCTGCGACGAGCCCGCTGACCACCTGGCCGAGGGGGTCGTAGCCAGCCCGTGTCGCCCACGGCCCGTCGTAGCCGTAGCAGCTGACAGAGACGTAGATGAGCCCTGGCTGCAGTTCCGCAAGCGCCTGCGGCGACAGGCCCCGCGCGTCGAGCGAGCCCGGCCGCCATGAATGCGCGAACACATCCGCGCCGGCAATGAGATCGCGGAGACTGTCGACATCGCCCGCGCTGTTGAGATCGACGAAAGCCGACCGCTTGCCGAAGCCGGTGTCGATCTGAATATGCGGGGGATCAGGCTGAAAGGGGGCCGACACGTGCAGCACCTCCGCGCCCTGCTCGGCGAGCTGACGCGATGTGACCGGCCCCGCAAGCACGTGGCCCATGTCCACCACCCGAATTCCGGAAAGCGGCCGCTCTGCGGCCAGTAGAGGGACGAGCGGTCCTTCGCCGATGCGTTCGATCTCGACGGGAATGCGGGGCGCGAGGTGCCGCCCTTGAGGGCTTGCGAGCCATTCGTCGCGCGTGCGGACCATCGCACCGATCACCTTGGCGTCGGCCATCGCATCCTCGAGTTCCTCGGCTTTCCAGCGGCCGATCGCCTTCTCCAGAGAAGCCGTTGCGGGGGAACAATCGAGAAAGGCGAGCAGGCGGCTGAAATGCTCGTGGTAGAAGGCATGCCGCAGCACATACATGAGGCGCCCATCGGCCGTCTCAAAGAACACCTTGTCCTCCGAGGCCGGGCGCATCAGTTGCAGCTTATGGCCATCGCGCTTGACGTAAGAGAGCGTTCTGAGCCCGGGCACGGCCGCACGCCGTAGATCGATGCTGATCCCCTGGTGATCCCCGCCGCGTTCTGTCCAGATCTCGCGAATGCCGATGGCGTGCGCGGCGAGCGCCACAGCGCTGGCCAGCCCGGGTCGAAAGCGGCTCGGCACTACGGGATCAGTACCATGGATCGCCACGTCTCTATCGGCATTACCCACGGGAAGGTCAAGGCGCTCCAGCAATCGCGCCAGCACGTCGCTCGGCATTGTTTGCATGGGCAATCTCTATCTCCGGTATGCGGATAATTCTCCTATATCCGAAACATCTCGTAGCTGGTGTCGGAGTGGCCTGTCAATCCAGGCTGCGCCACCGCCCAAAAAATCAGGCCGGATGCTTGACACCCTCTCCTAACCGGAGCAGTCTTCGAATAACGGAAAGATTTTCGCTATACGGAAACACCGGAGGAGCGCAGAATGTTTATGAGACAGGGTGGGTTGTCGCTATTGCTGGCCGTCGCCCTGGGATCTGCCGCCCAGGCGCAGGAGGCTTATCCCAGCAGAGCCATCCATGTGATCGTGCCGCTGCCCGCCGGCTCGGCGGCCGACGGCGTGGCCAGGATCGTCATGCCCGCGGCCGAGAAATTGCTGGGCCAGCCGATCATCATCGAAAACGAGGGCGGGGCGGCGTCCATACCCGGCACGGCCCGCGCCGCCAAGGCGAAGCCCGATGGCTATACCTTTCTGTTCGGCACGGTCGCGACACAAGCTTCAAACCCGAATATTTTCAACAAGTTGCCGTACGATCCGTCCAAGGACTTCACGGCTGTCGCGCGGGTCGCCGGCCAGAGCCTCGTGATGGCGGTGCCGAAAGTGAGCGGCGTCAAAACAATCGATGAATTCGTCGCCAAGGCGAGGAAGTCCGGGAACATGAGCTACGCGTCGGCCGGCATCGGCACCTCGGCTCATCTTTCCGCGGAACTGCTCAAACTTCGCACGGGGATTCCGCTGCGCCACATTCCTTATCAGGGCGGTTCGCAATCGGTCCTCGACCTTATGCGGGGCGAAACAGACGCCATGTTCTACTCGCTCGCCCAGTTCCAGCCCGGCCTGCAGTCGGGCGAACTGATCCTGCTCGGCAATGCCGGCGAGACGCGTACCAAGTTCAAGTCCGACCTGCCCACCCTGCGTGAACTTGGTTACGACGTGGTGATCAACTCCTGGTACGGCCTGTACACGCCGACCGGAACGCCCTCGGAAGCGATCGAAAAGATGGCGGCCGCCGTCAACAAGGCGCTCACCGAGCCGGCCGTGATCGAGGCGCTCGAAAAAACCGGCACCGAGGTCTATGCGACCGCATCGCCGGCCGAATTCCAGAAATTCACTGATGTGGAGCGGACCCGCTACGGCGAACTCATCGCGGCAGCCGGCATCCCGAAGAAGTAGTTCGACGCCAACCACCGCGCGCCATTCCCCGCCTCCGCCGATGCCGCGCAGGTTCCCGCAAGTGCCTCTCCGTCTGCCTTGGCCTTTCGCCGGCGGATACAGCCACTCTCACTTTCCGGAGCGTTTCAATGCCCCACCCCGGCGCAGAAGCCGTGATTGCCGGCCTCGGCGAGCCGCCTGTCGGACGTCTTACCGGCTCCAATCCGACCGAGCTGCATGTCGAAGCAGCGATGCTTGCAATCGAGGATTCCGGCATCGACAAGCACGATATCGATGGATTGATGACATCAGGAACATTCCTGAACGACAATATTCGTCATCACATGATCATCGGCGAACATCTAGGACTTCACTGCAAGACGTTCTGCGATACCTTGCGGACCGGAGGGCAATCCTATCTCAACGGCGTGCAGATCGCGAAATGGGCCGTCGAGACTGGCCAGTGCAAGGCTGTTCTGCTGCTGCGCGGCGACAATATTCTCACCGGTGTCCCAAAGGGTACAGGACTCAAGGCCTATATCGATTATGGCGCGCATCCCCTGGAGTTCGAAGTCCCCTTTGGCATCACCGTACCGGGTGTCTACGCCATGGTGGCGCAGCGCCATATGCACGAATTCGGAACGACACCAGAGCAGCTTGCCGCCATCGCGGTCGCCTGCCGCAAACACGCATCCATGAACCCCAAGGCGTTCAAGCGCGAGCCGATCACGATCGCGGATGTGCTGGAATCGCCCATGGTCAGCACGCCGCTGCGTCTTCTCGATTGCAGCCCAATCTGCGACGGCGCGGGTGCGATCCTTATCACTTCCCTCGAAAGGGCTCGCGACCTCAAGACGAAGCCGGTGCGCATCCTTGGCACCGGCCAGGCGCAATCCTACTATCACCTCGCCCATCTCGCGCGGGCAACCGGCGCGCGCGCCGAGGACAAGGCGCGCTTCGGTCTGACGCGGACCGTTCAATCGGTGGCTGCCGAACAGGCTTTCGGCCGCGCCGGCGTCAAGCCGAGCGACATCGACGTCGCCGAGCTCTACGATTCCTTCACGATTACGGTCCTGTTGCAGCTTGAGGACCTCGGCTATTGCGCCAAGGGCGAGGGCGGCGCCTTCGCGGCCGGCGGGCGGCTCGAACTCGGCGGGGAACTGCCGGTGAACACGCACGGCGGACTGCTTTCCTTCGGCTCGAGCGGTGGCATTAATCACATCATCGAGGCGGCGCGTCAGATGCGCGGAGAAGGTGGCGAGCGCCAGGTACCGAATGCGCAGCTCGCGTTGGCCACCAATGTCAGCGCGGTCGCTTCCAACCATTCCATTGCCATTCTCGGCCGCGACTGAGGGGTTTGCCATGTCTCGATCACTGCCTGTTCCCTCCAAGATCTCGCAGCCCTTCTGGGATTCCTGCAAAGCTGAGCGCATGCGGCTCCAGCGTTGCGACGATTGCGGCACCTACGCCTATTATCCCGTCTACGTCTGCCCCGAATGCGCTTCGCGCGCCCTGACCTGGACGAGCGTCAGCGGCGCGGGGACGGTCCACACATTCACGGTCGCGGCCCGTTCGAGCTTCGACATCGAGGGGCCGCTGGTGGTCGCTCTCATCGAACTCGACGAAGGCGCGATGATGGTGAGCAATATCATTACCAGTGCGCCGGAAAACGTGCACATCGGCATGCCCGTGCGCGTCCGTTACGAGAAGGCGTCGGACGACATCACCCTCCCCATGTTCGAGCCGGCGTGAATCGGCCGCTTCGGGCAACCGGCGTCCCGCAAGGATCCAAAACCAGATGAGATTGGCAACCATTGCAACCGAGGCCGGCCCGCGACCGGCCGCCGTCCTCGGCGAGCGCGTGCTCGATATCACGGCGGGGTGGCGCGCGGACAGCACGCCTCCGCACTCCCTGCTGGACGTCATCGCTGGCGGACGGCCGTCCCTCGCGCTTCTGCAGCAACAGATCGATGGCGCCGAGGCGCGTGCCTGGCGGCCGCTCGACAGCGTCCGCCTGCTGGCGCCCATTCCCCGCCCCTCGAAGAACGTGGTCTGTGTCGGACGCAACTACAAGCTTCATGTGGAGGAAGGTGCGCGCGCCCGGGGCGTGCCGGTCGACTACCCCAAGGTTCCCGAGTTTTTCACCAAGCCGCCAACGGCTGTCATCGGCACGGAAGCCGACATCGAGCTGCCTGGTATAACGAACAAGCTCGACTACGAGGTCGAACTCGCCTTCGTCGTCGGGCGCACGGCCCGCAACATCCGCGCCGAGGACGCACTCGATCATATCTTCGGCGTCACCGTCCTCAATGACGTGACGGCGCGTGACCTGCAGCGAAGCCACGGCCAATGGTTCAAGGGCAAGGGGCTTGATACGTCCTGTCCGATCGGACCGTGGATCGTCACCACGGACGAGTTCGACCTGCGGGCCGGCCATCGGCTCTGGCTGACCGTCAACGGCGAGCCGCGCCAGGACTCGGTGACATCGGACATGATCTTCGACTGCGCACGCATCCTCGAGAGCCTCTCGGCCGGCATGACCGTCGAGGCCGGCGACATCATCACCACGGGCACACCGTCCGGTGTCGGCCTCGGCCTCGACCCGCAGATCTGGCTGAAGGACGGCGACGTCATCGAGGCCGGAATCGACGGGATTGGACATATCACAAACAGGGTTCGGGCCGTCTAGGGCGGGAGCCCCGCGCGGCTGCCTGCCACAGCATAGGAACGTGAGTATGGTCTCTTCCAATACGATCGACAATTCAGGCGCGCTGAAGAAGGGTGCGCTCAACGGCATCCGCGTGGTCGATGTCTCGCGTGCGCTCGCCGGTCCCTTCACCACCATGCTCATGGGCGATCTGGGGGCTGACGTCATCAAGCTCGAAATGCCCGGCACGGGGGATGAATCGCGCTATTGGGGGCCTCCCTTCGCCACTTATATGTCATCGAACCGCAACAAGCGGTCGGCGGAGGTGGACCTGCATACCGAAGAGGGCCGAAACATCTGTCTCGACCTCATTCGCAACGCCGATGTGCTTGTCGAGAACTTCCGCCCTGGCACGATGAAGCGTTTCAAGCTCGATTACGAGACTGTCGCGAAGATCAAACCCGATCTGATCTATTGCTCGATCAGCGCCTACGGGCAGACGGGTCCCATGTCGCACCGCCCGGGCATCGACCTGATGGTGCAAGCCGTCAGCGGACTGATGTCGCAGACCGGCGAGCCGGACGGGCGCGCCATGAAGGCGGGCGGTCCGATCGCCGACATCGTCGGAGGGTTCTCGGCGGTGGTCTCGATCATGGCGTCGCTGATGGAGCGCCGCGAGACCGGGCGCGGACGCTATATCGACATCGCGATGCTGGATGCATTGATGATGGTGCTCAACCAGCAGATCGTCACCTATACGGCGACTGGCAAGCCCTATGCGCGCGTCGGCAATGCCCATCCGCTGATGGCGCCTTACGAGAGTTTTCCGGCCTCCGACCGCGAATTTGTGATGGCCGTGACCAACGAGAAGGCCTGGAAGGCCTTCATCTCCATTCCGGAATTCGCGCATCTCGACGAAGTCCCGGAGTTCAAGGCGCAGGTCGACCGCAATATCAATCGGGTGAAGATGCTTGAAGAGATCTATCGCGTCTTCAGGATGAAGCCAGCTGAATACTGGCTTGCGGAACTTGACAAGCGCGGCATTCCGTCAGAGCCCATCCTCACCTTGCCGGAGGTCGTGTCGCACCCGCATATTAAAGAACGGGGCTCGCTCATGGAGATCGAATACCCGCCCGGTTCGGGCACCCGGGTTGTCATTCCGGGCATGCCCTGGAGGGATGTCGCAGCCCCTCGCATCCAGCGCGACCCGCCCGGTCTCGGTCAGCACACCCGCGAAATTCTCGAAGAACTTTACGGGGCGGATGGCAAAAAGGCGGCTTGCTAGAGCATTTTCGAGCGAAGGGGACACTGGTTCGCGTGAAGAAAATGCGTAAAATCAAAGACCTAGAGCATTTCCGGTGAACCGGAGTTTACCGGAAATGTTCTGACCCCTGTCCTGGGGGAAGGTGGCGCGTTCCGCGCGATGACATGGAACGAAACAAGCCTTGAGTGATCCGTGAGAAATGCGGTTCATGGCATGCGCCCAGATTGCGTGAGCGCCATCATAAGAACGAAAGAACGGCAAGTGCCGGTTACGGAGGAGACCATGACGTGGAACAGGGCGGATGTCGCCGCGGGGCTGATCTTTTTGGGGATCGGAAGTGTTCTGGCCGTCTATGCGCTGGCGACGCTTGAGATCGGGTCGGCAGCCGCGATGGGGCCGGGCTTCTTTCCGCTCGCGCTCTGCGTCATCCTCGCCGTGCTCGGGGCCGGCATCCTCTTCGGTGCCCGCAACGACGAGGCCGAGCCCGCCGCACCAGTCAACTGGCGCGCCGTGATCTTCGTCATGGCGGCGCCGATCGCCTTCGGCATGACGCTGCGCAGCCTCGGGCTCGTGCCCTCGCTCGTCATCGCGATGTCCCTCGCCGTCACGGCGAGCCGCACCATCGGTTTCCTGAAGGGCGCTGCGATCGTCGCCGGCATGACAGTCTTCTGTGTGGCCGTCTTCTATTACGGATTGCGCGTGCCGGTCGAGCTCGTGAATTCCGGCCTCTTCCACTAAAAGGCGTGGCGATATGGGTATTCTGGACGGCATTCTGCTCGGCTTTACGCAAGCCGCGACCCCAACAGCACTCCTGTTCTGTCTCATCGGTGTCCTGCTCGGCACGCTCATCGGCGTCCTTCCCGGTATCGGACCGAGCGCGACCATTGCCATGCTCCTGCCGATCACGCTCGGGCTTGACCCGCTGACAGCGCTCATCATGCTGGCCGGCATCTACTACGGTGCCCAGTACGGCGGGTCGATCACGGCGATCCTGGTCAACCTGCCGGGGGAGCCCTCGACGGCGGTGACCGCCATCGACGGCTATCAGATGGCGCGCCAGGGCCGTGCCGGCTCAGCCCTCGCCATCTCTGCGATAGGCTCTTTCATCGCCGGCACGATCGCCACCGTCGTCCTGGCGGTCGCATCGCCCGCGCTGAGCCAGGTGGCGCTTAAGTTCGGGGCTCCCGAGTATTTCGCGCTGACGCTGCTCGGCATCGTCCTCGTCGTGGTGCTGTCCCGCGGCTCTCTCCTCAAGGGCCTTGCCATGGCCACCTTCGGCCTCCTGCTCGGCCAGGTCGGCACCGACGTTTTCACCTCCGATACGCGCTTCACCTTCGGGCTCGACGAGTTGCGCAGTGGTGTCAGCTTTATCGCTGTGTCGGTGGGCGTGTTCGGCATCGCCGAGATCCTGCGTAACCTGGAGCAGGATTCCACCACCCCGCGCGCCCTGCACAAGATCAATCGTCTTATGCCGACGCGCGAGGACTTCCGCCGCAGTGTCGGGCCGATCCTGCGCGGGACGTTTCTTGGCTCCCTGCTCGGCGTCCTGCCGGGAGGCGGCGCTTTCCTGTCGTCATTCGCGTCCTATGCGGTGGAAAAGCGCTTCTCGCGGCATCCCGAAGAATTCGGCAAGGGCGCGATCGAAGGCGTCGCGGGGCCCGAGAGTGCCAACAACGCCGGTGCGCAGACCTCGTTCATCCCCATGCTGACCCTTGGCGTCCCCTCCAACGCCGTGATGGCGCTGATGATCGGTGCGATGGTCGTGCAGGGCATCCAGCCGGGGCCGCGCGTCATCGTCACGCAGCCCGAGCTGTTCTGGGGGCTGGTCGCTTCCATGTGGATCGGCAACGCCATGCTGGTGGTGTTGAATTTGCCGCTCGTCGGAGCCTGGGTGAGCATGCTCCGCATCCCTTACGGCATCCTTTTCCCCGGGATCCTGGCCTTTTCATGCATCGGCACCTTCAGTGCCAATGGCAGCACGATGGAGCTGTATATTCTCGCCGCCGCGGGTCTCGCCGGCTATATCTTCACGCGCATCGGCTGCGATGCCGCGCCTTTCCTTCTCGGCTTCGTGCTCGGGCCGATGGTCGAGGAGCATTTCCGACGGGCAATGCTCATCTCTGAGGGCAACCTCGGCGTGTTCTTCGAACGGCCGATCAGCGCGGTGCTCATGCTGTCGGTCGTCGTGCTCGCCCTGCTCACCTTCGTGCCCTCGCTCCTGAGCACCCGCAAGGTCGTCTTCAGCAATGCCGATGATTAGGCAGACATGATGCGCCCGATAACACTGACGTTCGACAACGGTCCCGATCCGGAAGTCACCCCCGGGGTGCTCGATACGCTGCGCCGGCACGGCATAAGTGCGACATTCTTCGTCGTCGGCAATCGCCTCGCCGACGCGCGCGCGGTCAGCGAGCGCGCCCATGACGAAGGGCACTGGATCGGCAACCACACCTGGAGCCACTCCCTGCCGTTCCGCGAGAGGAGCGATGACGCTTTCGTACGCGCGGAGATCGACGATACGCAGGCCGTCATCGGCGATCTCGCCCATCCGGACCGGCTCTTCCGGCCTTACGGCGGACAGGGGCGTCTCGACGGCGCGCTCACCTCAAACGCGGCTGCGCATCTTGAAAAAGGTGGGTTCACCTGCGTCCTCTGGAATGCCGTGCCGGGCGACTTCAAGGACTACGACGGCTGGCCCGCCACCGCGCTTGCGCAGGTCGAGCCGCTCGCCTGGCCGCTGGTCGTCCTGCACGATGTCCACGCCGCCGCCATGCGCCATCTCGACCGCTTCCTCGGCACGTTGAAGGACCGCGGCTTCTCCTTCGAACAAGCCTTTCCCCCAGATTGTGTCGCCATCGCGCGCGGACGCGCGACCGGGGTGCTCGGAAGCGGCGTTGTCTCGGACGAGGGCCGACCCGAAAAGACAGAATAATTCGACACCATCCAAGTCTATCAAGCGTGCCAGATTGGTTAATTTTCTTTTTTATGATCGAGAACGGCAAGGTCCGCCAACACACGGATCGGATCCGCGTGGCATGTGGCCTTCGGGAGGAACCGCGATGGCGGGCAACAGATTGAAGATTGCATTGATCCCCGGCGACGGTATCGGCAAGGAGGTCGTGCCGGAGGGTGTGCACGTGCTCGAAGCGGCTGCGCGCCGGTTCAACATCGCGCTTGATTTCAACGAATTCGATTTCGCGTCATGCGATTACTACCTCAAGCACGGGGACATGCTCCCGGACGACTGGAAGACGAGACTAGGCGGCCACGATGCCATCTATTTCGGCGCAGTCGGCGCCCCGGACCTTGTTCCGGACCACATCTCGCTCTGGGGATCGCTGATCAAGTTCCGCCGCGAGTTCGACCAGTATATCAACCTGCGACCCTGCCGGTTGATGCCGGGGGTGCCGTCGCCGCTCGCCGGTCGCAAGGCTGGCGACATCGACTTCGTCGTTGTCCGGGAGAACACCGAGGGCGAGTATTCGTCCCTGGGTGGCATCATGTTCGCCGGCACGGACCGCGAATTCGCGGTGCAGGAAACGGTCATGACCCGCATCGGTGTCGACCGTGTGCTGCGCTATGCCTTCTCGCTTGCCCGCCAACGCAAGGCGCGTCATCTCACCTCGGCGACCAAGTCGAACGGCATCTCAATCACGATGCCCTACTGGGATTCCCGCGTTGAAACTATTGCCGCCGATTATCCCGAGGTGCACCGGGACAAGTATCACATCGACATCCTGACCGCGCATTTCGTCTTGAACCCGGACCGCTTCGACGTGGTCGTGGCTTCGAATCTGTTCGGCGATATCCTGTCGGACCTGGGGCCTGCCTGCACAGGTACAATCGCAATCGCGCCCTCCGGCAACATCAATCCCGAGCGGCTTTTTCCCTCCCTCTTCGAACCGGTCCACGGATCGGCGCCGGACATCGCCGGCCTGGGGATCGCCAACCCGATCGGCCAGATCTGGGCTGGTGCGATGATGCTGGAGCACCTCGGGCACCGCGAGGCAGCGGTCGCCATTATTACGGCTATCGAGACGGTGCTCGCCGACCCGAGCCTCAGGACGCGCGACCTCGGCGGCACCGCCGACACGGTCACCTGCGGCGGTGCCATCGCGGCGGCGGTCGCCTAACGACGCGGACGAAAGACCAAAGCGGCCCGGCCGGGCTGTTTCTCCCCCTCAGCTTCGGGTTTTTATCCAGTCGGCTCAGATGAAAGCGATTGATCAATCCCAAGCCGGTCCGCAGCTCATCCGTGCACGATGAAGTTGCTGGAGCAGATTCTGCATTGGAACGCCGTTTGCTTGAAACGTTTGTATTGGTTTCCAATGCAACCGGCCCTCTGCAGCGCGCATCGCACCAAGGCTACGCCTGGAAACAGGCGCTCGATAAGACTTAGAATGTCACCCACCACTCCAGGCACGTGCACGGCGAAAGTGACGAGTGCGCCACCTTCTGGCGGATCTTTTCTCGAATTCTCGCCTCGCGACGCTCTTTGACCCGTTGGAGTTATCCGATTTTCCGAGATCTTCGCAGCATCGGGACAAGCGTCGGCGAAGAACCGACCTGAATAGCGCCAATCGGTTCGAAGCCGTGCCGCTGATAGAATGGTATGTTGCGGGGGTTCGAGGATTCCAAATAGGCTGGCGCGTGATCGCGGTCGCACTGCGCGAGTGCGTACGCCATCAAGGCATCGCCGTGACCTTCGCCTTGATGCGCCGGGTCGACGCCGATCAAGGGCAGATACCAATGCGGTTCGGTTGGATGGTACGTGGCCATCTGCTCGAATATGGCAGCAGTCTCAGCGGCGAGAGCAGGTTCAACCGTGCTCTCGACGATGGCGCCAAGCTCCTCCTCCTCGGGATGCACCCCGGGGGGCAACCACAATGCGGTCCCGCCGCGACCGTCAGTGCAGAACGCGCTTCGGTTAGAGAAAGCCTTGCTCCCAAGTGCGCGGGCTAGTCGCGGCATAGCCGCAACGTATTGGTGTGCGTCCGGCCAAGTCCACCGCGCCATAGGGTCCGCTGCAAACGCCAGCACGATGATTTCGACCGCTAGATCGTCATCGGCCGCGGTCATCACTCTTACCGCTGGCGGTTTCACACTGCCCTCCAAGCGACGCAGGTGACTCGGTGGCGCGCACGCCCACGTGAGGCTGTCGGATCGTTACTGTTTAGCATGAATAGTCAGCCGCATAGTACTGCTTTATGTCTACTGCCGCTCCTCCCCGATACAGACGTCGCTGACGATCTTTGAGGATGAGGCAACCTTCGCCCGGGCGCTGCGCCGTTCGTTCGAGCGCCGCAACTATGAAGTGCATCTGTGCGACGGGCTGGCAGGAAGGCGGTCAATCCTAGCGGGCGGCTCAGCCGGCTATGCGGCTGTAGGCGGTAGAGGAGACATGGGGGCGTCCAATCAGTCCACTACCCAGTGACCGGCGTGGACGGTACCGCGGGGGCATGCCGCTAAGAGTGGCAACCTCGCAGCGCTGATTGCCGCTCCGCGTCAAGACACTCGACACTCGTCCAACGAGGTGTCGCGTGGCCTAGCAAAGCCCCGAGAGGCCCTCGATGATGCAGTAAACGCCTTCGACGAGGTGAAGGTCGCCCCGGACCTGACAAGAAGGAGGCACAATGTCAGTACCGCTGCGCTTAACCTCACGGGACAGAAGCACGAGGGGAACTTGCTAGAAGCTTTCGCGTTAATCGCGGAGGGGCGAAACAACATGTCGGGAGTGTCCACCGCGCCAGGATCTACATCACCCCGGGGGCAGAGGCGAGATTCGACGCCCTCCAGCGAACTCGATCTCCGGAATGTGTCGGCTGGCTTGGTGGCGGCCGCCGTCGTCGTCGCTGCCCTCTACTATGGTCGCGACCTCCTGATTCCAATCGCAACTGCCTTCCTGATTACCTTCGCGCTGAACCCGGCGGTTACGTGGCTGGTGCGACGCGGCCTGCCAAGGCTGCTCGCCACAAGCTTGGTCATGGCAATCGTCCTGTGCACCCTGACAGGACTAGGCATCATTCTCGGTGCACAGGTCCGTTCCATCGCGGTCGAACTGCCGGCTTATCAATCGACGATCCTGAAGAAGCTGTCGGATCTGCGGGAGAGCCTCAAAGCGCCTGGGTTGCTCGATGGCGTGCTGAAAACTGTCGAACGCGTGCAGAAGGAGGTCGAGGCGAAGGATGACAAGCCCGCCGACGGCCCCCCTCCAGAGCGCGTCGAAGTGGTCCCCACGCCCGAAACGCCGTTTGAACAGGCATCTACTTGGCTTTTGCGGTCATTGGAGCCGCTCGCTACCGCCGGCATCATCTTCATCTTCGTCTTTCTGGCACTGCTTGATATCAGCGACCTCCGCGACCGATTCCTGCGCTTGCTGGGTGGCAACTTCCATCGTTCAACCGATGCTATCGAGGAGGCCGGTGCGCGCATCAGCAAATATCTGCTGATGCAATTGCTCGTAAACGTCAGTTACGGTGTGCCGCTCGCTCTCGGCCTCTGGGTCATTGGTGTGCCAGGCGCTTTGTTGTGGGGCGCCGTGGCCGCGGCCATGCGCTTTGTCCCCTATATCGGCCCACTGCTTGCTGCGGTCTTTCCCATCGCTCTCGCCTTTGCAGTCGACAGTGGCTGGAGCATGCTGCTGTGGACTGTCGCGCTGATTGTCGTCCTCGAACTGGTAAGTAACAATATTGTCGAGCCGCTCCTCTACGGCACCAGCACTGGCCTATCGGCTATCTCGCTGATCGCCGCGGCGATGTTCTGGACGGCACTGTGGGGGCCCGTGGGACTGATCCTATCCACCCCTCTCACGGTCTGTCTCCTGGTCCTCGGACGCAATCTGCCTCAGTTACAATTCCTCGACACCATGCTGGGCTCTGCGCCCGCGCTGGATGTTCCCACCCGCATCTATCAACGACTGATCGCAGATGACGCCGACGAAGCTATCGAGATTGCGAACAGCGAGATCGAAAAGTCTTCGCTCGTTTCATTCTACGACGCAGCAGGCATTGAGGTCCTTCGGCTGGCAAGCCAAGAACATCTCCGCAATGCAAGCGCGGAGCATCGTTTGCGTCTGGCAAACGGACTGGATCGATTGCTCGACGATCTGAGAGATCAATACCCCTCCTCCCTCAGCCCGGAGGCAAGACCGGCGGTCCTGTGCATTGGAGGAAAATGGGAGATCGATGCCGTCGCGGGCGAGATGCTGGCCCATGCGCTCGCCATTGAAGGGATCGCCGCCGACTTCCACCCCCCTGCCAGCATGAATGCTGACTATCTCGCCAAGCTTGATCTGAAAGGTGCGGATGTCGTCTGTCTCAGCTACTTCACTTCGCGTCCGAACACCCCTGCGCGCCACGCCTGCCGGCGTCTGCGGCGGCGATGGCCCGATCTGCGCATCGTTCTGGCGCTGTGGAACGCGCCGCCAGAGCTCTTGACGGACGAGTCCGTTGAAGCGCTCAGAGCCGATGCAGTCGTGACGTCGGTGCAGGAGGCGGTTCTCCGTATCCACCGTATTGTCAATCCGGAAGAAGCAAAGGCCGCCCAGGAGGCTGCGCTACCTCACAACGACGCCGAGCGCGTGGATGCGCTGGAAGCGACCGGAGTGCTGGAGGGCGAGAAGCGCGAAGCGCTGGATGCGTTGGCTAAGCGCGTCGCCGACATTTTCAACACACGCCTTGCCGTGATCTCCACGATCGACAAGGACCGCGAATATTTCGTCGGACAAAGTGGGAGATTCCCGAATGCCGTCACCGACGATGCCGGGACGCTGCTACCGATGGACCGCGAACATGCGATCTGCAACTATGTTGTCGGCGACGATGAGTCTCTGGTGGTTCCGGATATCCAGCGTGACCCGCGTTTTGCCGATAATGAGGCGATTAAGCAGTGGGATGTGCGCTTTTACGCCGGCGCGCCGCTGCGCGTGTCCGATGGTCTGATCGTGGGAGCGCTGTGCATTCTCGATTCCGAACCCCGTACGCTCGAGGACCACGAGATCGCATTGCTAGAAACCATGGCCGCCGATGTCGCAGCCGTCATAACGCCGAGTGAAGCGGACGAAGTCCGGGTGACACCCCCATCTGCAGCGTCATCCGCAACGGTGGGACAGCAGGTGCCCAAGTAAGTTGGGCAGCGCCGATCCGCCTTAACGAAGAGTCGCCTGACTAACGGCTGGGCTGGCGCGGCAGCCGCAATGTGTGCGAAGCTCGCTTCACCACTCCTTTGCTCACTCGTTGCCTCAGGTGCTGTTTACCACGTGCGGGACATTCAGGGTTCACTTCGGCGATCCTGCAAGGGCTCTATCCTCGTGTCAAACCCGGCCTTCACTGGGCTCTTGGGCAGGAAAGCCTCGAGCCGCTGGCGAGGCAGAAGAGACTGTGAAAGATATTGCCCCCAGATGGCGTTATGGTCGGGCAGCGCGTTCGAAATCATCCCGATGAGACATCCATTATTGATTGACGATAAGACGCAACGACCCATACCGCATGTCTAATCGGCATCTCAGCTGAGTCACAATGTATTTCACCACAAATACACTTAAAGCAATTATAGGTCAGATCTCTCTTGCGCAACTGTCCGCCGATTTATTCCAGCTAAAGCGCCGCGGGATAGCCCAGATCTCGGCCGGCGGTCGGAACGAGCCGAGGACATATAGATGATCGGAAAGGCGGACCAGAACACCACAACAGCGAGAAGGGCCCGGGTCGCCTTCCGGATCGGCAGGCACGGACCGGATGCGCATCGCGAAACAATCGAATTCCTATTGGCCGCTTTCGGATTTCAGATGTACCCGCTTGATTGCGCGTCCGAACAAATGTCATGGATGGCCGTCGTTCAGACTCGATGGATGATGTCATGGAGCGCGCGTCACCCTTGGCCTGGAATCAGTGAGCTGGATATCGCTTAGCGGCGGAGAAGAGTCGCAAGGATCGGTCAATTGAGTACTATCATTCTAGATGGTAACAGCCCGACGATCGAAGATGTCGTGCAGATTGCCCGTAAAGAACGAAGGTCGCGATCGCAGATCCCGCGCCACCAGATCGTGCGCGTGCGGGCCTACATCGAGGGAAACCGGCTGACTGCCCCCCCCCCCCCCCCCAAACTATGGTTTCAATACAGGCGTCGGCAAGCTTAAGGACTTTCCCATCAGCCAGGCTGGCAACGACAAGTTCCAGCGCAACATTGTTCTTTCCCACTTCTCCGCCACTTCGGAACAAAACCGGGAGCGCCGATGTCCCGATTCCCCTCCGCCTGACGGCAGGCGATTGTTGTGCTGCTCGACCAACGGCTGTTCGTGCTGGATTCCGAGCGTTACGATGCGTTCATGCACGCGCTTCGCGTGAAACTGTGGTTAAGCGAAGAGCCACGCGAAGTTATTGAGAACAAGATCGACGTGGCGATACGCCTTGGCAACCTCGACGGGCCATTACTGTCAGTCCGAAAGCTAGCGGCAGGCAACCCGCGGATACTCTTTGCGTCCCCGGAATACCTGGCGCATCAGCCACCTATCCGGGAGCCGGAGGATCTACTTCACCATAATTGTCTGACGTGGCCTCTCGACGGGCGCTTCGAAAATGGCAGCGCAATCTGGAAGGTTAGGACCAACGGAGTTGTTCGGGAGCTGCGAGTCAGCGGCAGTTTTCAAGCGAACAGCAATGATATGATCCGACGGGCTGCCTTGGCCGGACTTGGCGTCGGGCTATTGCCGGAATGGACATGCGATGAAGACATCAGGGCAGGCCGCCTCGTCGCAATCCTGCGGGGCCTTGAAATAACGCCGACAACTTTCGACCATAACATCTATGCCGTCTTCCAGCGTTCGGTCTATATGCCTTTGAAAGTAAGATTGCTGATTGACCATCTGGTGGCATACGGGCGCACTCTGAAGATCTGACGGTTTGGTACCAGCACTGAATGATCTTTGGCTAGAACTGGACATAGAATCCGCCCTTCTTCTCATTAGGGGCGGATTCATTCCGCTTGATCCCAAGAATACTTACCTGCGCTGCTGGGGCGCGTTATCCAGTCGTCAGGCAGGACAGGTTGATTGGGAATGCGTGCTCGATCCCCTACCGGTGGACGATGATCATAATCGGGCCGGCTATAGGATTTGTGAACGATAGTGTCTTCGCCTTGGCCAAGCGTCGAAGGCGTCGGAAGAGTTAGGCTCTACCTCTGGTCTCCGGCGTGTATTGCGGAAATGCCGCGCTTTTCAATTGCCAACACGTGGGCCGGTTCAGCTGGAAGTGGCGCGCGGTGGAGTTCGTGTCACTGGCTCTCAAGCGCGGATGCGGCTTGCGCGCATTCACAGCTTGTCCCTTGTTGTGCAAACTTGCATCATGGTTGTGAAAAATAGCAGCATTTGCTCCTGAAAATGCGAAAACGTCGCGGCAAAGGGGGATCGCGGCGCTTCCGCCTGCGCCAGCGTTCTAATGGGAGGCACTGGATGGATTTCGGACTGAACGAGGAGCAGGCGGCGATCGGCGCAATGGCGGCCCGCTTCGCCAAAGAGCAATTGGCTCCCCATGCACTCGAGTGGGACGAACGCAAACATTTTCCAATAGAGATCCTGCGCCAGGCTGCGGAACTCGGCTTTGCTGGCATATACGTGCGCGACGACGTCGGTGGATCTGGTCTCACGCGGCTGGAAGCTGCTGTCATCTTCGAGGCGCTCGCCAGGGGCTGTCCGACGATTGCCGCCTATATCTCCATCCACAACATGTGCGCCTGGATGATCGACGCTCACGGGGACGAGGACCAGCGTCAGCGCTTCCTGCCGGGGCTTACGTCGATGGCGACGCTCGCGAGTTATTGTCTCACGGAGCCCGGCGCCGGCTCGGATGCGTCCGCGTTGAGAACACGTGCGGTGCGGGAAGGTGACCACTACGTGCTGGACGGCCAGAAGCAGTTCATTTCAGGGGCTGGTGTCAGCGATATCTATGTGGTGATGGCCCGCACGGGTGGGGAAGGACCGCGCGGCATCTCGGCGCTCGTTGTGCCCGGCGACACGCCGGGACTGTCCTTCGGCACCAACGAACGGAAGATGGGCTGGAACGCCCAGCCCACCCGCACTGTCGTGTTCGAAGGGGTGCGGGTGCCGGTCGCCAACCGGCTTGGCGCGGAAGGCGACGGCTTTCGCATCGCCATGGCGGGGCTTGACGGAGGCCGCCTCAATATTGCTGCCTCCTCCCTTGGCGGTGCCCAGGCGGCGTTGGACAAGACGCTTCTCTACTTGCGCGAGCGCCACGCTTTCGGCCAGGCACTTGCCGAATTCCAGGCGCTGCAGTTTCGCGTGGCCGGCATGGCGACCGAGCTGGAAGTGGCCCGCACCTTCCTCTGGCGCGCCGCATCGGCGCTCGATGCCAAGTCGCCCGACGCGACAACGCTCTGCGCCATGGCGAAGCGTTTCGTTACCGATGCCGCTTTCGAGGTCGCCAACCAGGCGCTTCAACTGCATGGTGGCTATGGCTATCTCGCCGAGTATGGCATCGAGAAAATCGTGCGTGACCTGCGAGTACACCAGATTCTTGAGGGAACGAACGAGATCATGCAGATCATCATTGCCCGCTCTGTTCTTGGTGGACGCTCATGACCGGCAGTCAATCCGCGCCGTCCAAAGTCATTGTCGAGCGACAGGGGACGTTGGGCCGCATCCGACACAACCGACCGAAGACCGTGAACAGCCTGACCTTGCCCATGGTGCGCAGGATCAGGCGGCGCTCGACGATTTCGAGGCGGATCCAGCTGTTGGTGCCGTGCTTGATACCGGCGAGGGAGAACGTGGCGTTTGTGCCGGGGGTGACATCCGCGCCCTTCAGAGAGCGTGCGCAACGGCGACGACTGTGCCGCCACGCGTTCTAGCGGGAGGAATACCGCCTCGATGCGCGCATCTCCCACTTCCCGAAACCTTACGTCGGGCTTATGGACGGCATCCCCAGAGCGGCGGTGTCGGGATCTCGGCCCATGGAGTGCACCGCATCGTTGCCGAAAGCACGCGTGTCGCGATGCCGGAAACCGGGATCGGCTTCGTGCCAGATATCGGCGGCACGTGGCTGCTGTCACGGCCGGTGAATGAGGTGGGCACCTATCTGGCGCTGACCGGCGAGGCTGCGGCGCGTCGGGCGCGATTCTCGCAGGACTGACCGATTTTTCATGCCCTCCGAGGAGTATCCCCGCCCTGTCCGCGCGGAGCTACCGGCCGGCGCAGGCCCGGCCGCGGTCGGTGCCGTCGTCGCGGACTTCGGGCGCAGCATTGCGGCGACGCAATTGCAAGACAATGTCGCTGTCGTCACACGCGCGATGGGAGCCGACCTGCAAGCGATCCTCGCAGCCTTTACCCAGCATGGCTCGTCCTTTGCCATGGCCCCCTACAAGACGATCACCGAAAAATCCTCGACGAGCCTTGCGCTGACGCCTCGGCGGCTGCGGCTCGGGCGCGCCGCCCATCGCTGAAGATCCGCCTGGAGCGAGAATTCGCGGCCGCTGTCACCGAGACGCGGGAGCCCAATTTCTACGAGCGCGTGCGGGCGGCGGTCATCTCAATCCGCTCCATCGCGGGCTCCCTTACGCCGGCTTCCGAACCCGTGTCACGCGCAGCGCGTAAGGCCGGCCATCGCTGCTATCACACATCCCGCCCCCGATCGCTAAAGATCGTGATCGACCATTTGAATGGGCCTAAGCGGGAGATCCAGATGATGTGGGAGTGAATTGCACGACAAATCGATGGCGATCGCCGGGGTATATGAAGCGCGCAAAGGTGATGAGATCGCCGGCTCGCCAGGTTCGGCGTGCGATCGAGATACAGGCGGTCCCGCGTGGCACACGAAGCTGCTTGGCGATCGCGTTATCTGCCGAAATAGCACGAACGGAATGCTCACCTTTTGTCCACGTAGCGTTATTGACAAGCCACGAACCGGGTGAGGACATCTCGAAGCCTTCTCGCTCGGCTTCGGGAACCGCCATTAGATTGATCCGGCGTGTCTCGAGAGCGTACGGCAGGCTATCGGCATAATGGACCATGTCCAAAAGAAGTATCTTCGTGCCGACTGGCGCTCCGACCTGAACCGCCTCAACCGGGTCGCCTATAGAACTGATCGTGCGGTTCAAGACTGTGCAGCTATATGCTCGGTCGATCGAGAGGATCTCGGAACGGATATCCTGCATCGCGAGCAGTGGCTCTTGGGAGCGTGGAGGAGCGACATACGAACCGCTTCCTCTCCGCCGCACGATTAAACCGGCAGACGACAGGCTGGAAATCGCCTTGTTCGCTGTCATGCGCGAGCAGTCGTACATTGTAGCCAACTCGCTCTCAGATGGCACCCGATACCCTTCTCTCCAGTCGCCCGACATAATCTTGCGTTCGATGTCATGGCGGATCTGCTGATAGATCGGGAGCGCTTCGTCGTCGCCATCATCAGCTATGTCGTTCTGAGACCCAATGCCTGACATGCGAAACTAACTCCAATCACCATTCGTGCGTCTGCAGCAAAGAACCTAGCACCGGCGCCTTCTGTCGAGTGTACCCATTGGGCCACGTTGCATGACTATCTTCGCAACTCCCCACGCTTGCCCTCGGTGACCATCCCTCAGTTTCGCCCCAACCGGGTATCAGCTCCGTTTGACGACGAGGAGAGCTATGAAACGCACCGGCTACAACTCGATGGCCGCCAAAGTAGCACTAATTCCCTATCCGTAACAGGACCACGAGATTAAACCTATATACAACTTTGTCGCGCGACCACACGGCGGCCGGGCCCTTCCCCAGACGATAACCCTATGCGCCACCGTGCTCAGTCGCAAGGTTGGCACGCAACGCGCCGAGCGAGCGAAGCTCTTAAGAGCTAAGGTTACAATCGCACCGTCGCAGAGACGGGGGCGAAACCCAGAACATCGATTCAGCAAAAAACATGCACTCCGCAAAAAGTGGACAAAATGCCCCTTCCCTTCGTTCATAAGTTGTGTATACATCTAGTGCCTAGGAAATGATTGTTCCTTTCCTGTCTGCGAGCGGTCGTGACACTCGCATGAAATGAACCACTTTTCTGTGGCGGTTCCAGCTATGGCCGCGCGGACCGAACTGTTAAATGTACATACTATTCGCATCCGAAGGTCCGGGCGCAGGAATATGGTTGTCTCCCGGGGAGACCGACTATGCAGACCCACCACTGACACCTGGCTGCACCACAAGGAAATAAGAAATGCCGAAGGAGCTTGTACTTAAATTTGAGGGCTTTCCTGAGGAGGCTGTAGTGGCCCTGCTTGAGGATGAAGAGCCAAAATGCTCACAGCTTCTGTGGGAGGAGGTCAAGGAACCCCTCAAAGTATGGTGTTCCCACACGACCTCCACTGGAGACTACATCTTGGCGAGAGGTCGGCCTGAGCGGGAGCCGCAGCCGACCGGCACGCAAGCCTCGCCGTTAGGCAGCAAGACTAAGCATCTTTCAAACCTCGGCCAGGGCTCAATCGTTTACGCCGGCAACAAGTTTATCGCAATAAACTATGGACCCGACAACACCGAACCAGTCTCCGCGCCCGGCCCTATCGTTGCGCGAGCGAAAGATCTCGACGTGCTTTATCGCGCCGGGCGCCATGTTTGGAAGCAACATAAAAACGCGAAGCTCGTCACTATTATGATTTCCAGAAGGGGAGCGTAATACGATGTCAATTCACTGGCGGGTTGTAAAGGACGAGATCGAAGCTGACCTCGACCGGATCATGTGGGAAGAGCCGCTTGAGGTAAAGATGTCGCGCTTGGGTGTATTCCCGAGTGGCGCGGGCACAGACGGACAGAATTTAGGTAATCTCTTCTTCCTAACTGGCGATATGCAAGCCATCGGATGGTGGACCGCAGGTCCCGCGATGAAGCAAGCCATTGACGATCCCGATATTCCCCTGGAGCACTGCAAGCGCTTTTGGATATACATGAGCCGGCATATGTACCAGCTTATGGGAGATGTCTCAGAGCCCAACTGTCCAGCGCCATGGCTCAATCTGGGCAAACTGTCCGACTTGGGGGAAAAAGTTATTGCTTCGTTCGAAAGCATCGACACAAAGCAGGATCTCGACAGTCTCCTTTGGAGCTGGTTTAATTACACCCAACGACTTTATCGCTGGTTCTTTCTCGTATTTCCGTGGCATCTCGGCGATCAGCTCCCCCTCAGGAGTCGGCGTGAGGTCGAAAATCTTGTTCGGGAAGGAGAGCTGCCAGCATCGGTACTCGAACAGCCCGCGAACTGGAAGGTGCCGAGCTAGACGTGCCTTTGCGGCGCGCGGTCCGGGCAATCAACATTGCCCGGACATACTACTCTGACTCGGCCGGTCGTAGATGTTGGACCCATATCCCGCGCTGGCGTTTTTTCGTCTTACAGTGGCGCGCAGCTTTGATGAGATCTGAAGGCTGACAATGGAAGTCGGCCGGATGGTCTGGGCTGCGCACGCGGCCGCGGGGCAGCCGTTGACCATAGGCTGGCCTGCAACCGCTCAAACAAACGGCTTGCCCGGTCTGATGGCCACGCGGACGAATATCGCCAAGGGCTCCGCCCATCTTGGCGAAAGCCTGGTCGATGCGCCTGACCGATGCCAGCCGGCCCCACGACACGGCGGCGATGTGAGTGACGTCACTCCCGAGCCGCGCCACAGGCTCAATTAACGGCTGCGCACCGGCCAACGTGACAAGATCACGATCTCCCGGTCAAGAGACTGCTTGCCCCCAATGGCTCGGCAGCGTTGGGAATTGCAATTCATCGCGAACGTTATTCGACTCGCGATTCGCACTTGCAGGCTCCAGAGATCTCGTGCAAGATGTATAGACGTTTACAACGTCGACAGTAGATCGGCGATAACGAAAGCTGAATAGACAACGCCAGCATGGTCTATCGATCAAGGTGCCGGAGCGTTTTGCGCGCCCCATTGGCATTCTATTTCAGCGCCGCTTAACAGCAATGCTCATCATGCTTCAGAGGGGAGTTGCGATGATTAAGATGTGCAGGCGCCTATTGTTCGGCGCTTTGACCGTGTTCACCACGGTACTTGCCCTGGATATGGCAGTGGCTCAGCAAACAGAACTGGTGATTAATAGCTTTGGCGGCGCTTATGATCAGGCGCTAGCCGAAAGTTTGTCGTCTTTTGAAGCGGAAAACGATGTAAAGGTTCGACTGGTACCAGCAGAAGGTGCTGATACAATCGTCAAAGTACGGAACAAGGAAGTCGATATACTGATCTCTGATCCATTATTTGCGCTCCGCCTGGAGAGCGAGGGAGCTTTTAGCAAGCTCAATCCTGATTTGGTGACGAACTTGAAGGATCTTTACCCCCAGGCGAGATACTCCGACTTCACGGTGGCGGCCAACTTCGGTGGCTATATAATAGCCTATAGTCCTGACCGCGTTTCTGACGCACCACAGTCATGGTTTGATCTAGCCAGACCGGAATTTGCCGGCCGCCTAGCTCTGCGGAACTTCCGGCCCGAGTCCATAGATCTCATCACGTTATTCGCCAAGCTCGCGGGTGGTGATGAGCGTAATCCTGACGCTGGTTTTCGGCAAATGGCCAAAATTGCCGAGAATGTGCATGCCTGGGTCAATAGCCATGCTGAGGTTCTACAGCTTTACCGGAATGGCGAGATTGACGCGAGCATTTGGACCGATGGTCGCATCGCATGGGCCAATGATACGGAAAAGGTCAAAGTCGTCGGAGCCGTGCCGAAGGAGGGCTTCTTCCCACTGTCTTCGACAATGAGCATTGTTGCTGGCCGCCCCAACGGCGAGCTCATTCAGAAGCTAGTGAACCATCTGTTGTCCCCGCGGTCCGGCATTATTATGGCAACCAGGCTTGGATACTTTCCAACAAACTCGAGAGCTGAACTTCCAAAAGAAGTTGCCGCCAAATTAGTGATAAATAGGGAAAATATTGCTCGGCTTCAGACCGCTGACTGGAAGTACATTGTCACGGTTTACGACGAATGGCAGCGTCGTTGGGATCGGGAAGTGGTGCGGTGATGAGCAACGGGATCGACATAGAGCTCGCCGGTTGCTCGAAGTCCTATGGAGCCATTTGCGTCCTCGACGATGTGTCTCTCAAGGTAAAAACCGGTGAATTTGTCACGGTTCTCGGGCCGTCAGGTTGCGGCAAGACGACCACGCTTCGCGTCATCGGTGGATTTGTTACCCCCGATGTCGGCGAGGTAACGATACGGGGGCGGCGCGTTACAGACCTGCCGCCCTATCTGCGCAATATCGGAGTCGTCTTTCAAAATTACGCTCTCTGGCCGCACATGACGGCATTTGAGAATATCGCATTCGGGCTGCGGCTCCGGAAGCTCGGCAAAGAGGACATATCATCCCGTGTGAGTCGAGCGCTCGGCATGGTACGTCTTGAAGGGCTCGAGCATCGTTATCCGCGGGAATTATCCGGCGGACAGCAGCAGCGGGTTGCCATGGCCCGAGCTCTCGCCATAGATCCTGAGGTCATCATTCTTGACGAGCCGCTCAGCAATCTTGATCGAAGCTTGCGCGAAGAGATGAGGCTCGAGTTAAAGCGATTACAGCGCTCGCTGGGCGTTACGATGCTATTCGTAACTCACGACCAGGAAGAGGCCTTGTCGATGTCTGACCTCGTCGTGGTGATGCACGGCGGACGTATTCAGCAGATGGCGGATCCGCGCACGGTATATCAGCGGCCAGCCACGGCGTTCGTCGCGAGTTTTCTAGGCGATGCGAATTTTCTTCCCGGCCGGATCGAGATGGTTGAGCAGGAGATGGCGCGCGTCGCATTGGACGCGGGACTCACCACAGTTGCATCATGCAACGGTCCCGTGCGTGTGGGCGATGTTGTCCGCATCGCTGCAAGGCCGGAATGGTTGTCAATTCATCGCAAAACAACGACTGGCGGGATTAAAGCACAGGTGCGCGAAGTTATCTTTGAAGGCGCCTCTATTCGTTACGGTATAGGTGTTCCCGGGTCAGACGAGAACCTGATTTTTATACAGGAGTTGGCTGCCGCCAATGGGTTCCATCCCGGCGATGAGGTCTCGTTCAATGTCAATAACGCTGTTATCGTCTCAGAAAGCTGAGTTGGCAGCACCGGAAAAAGTGGTGCCATGGCGCCTCCTTTCCTTCGGGGTCGTGGCTGCACCTCTTCTTTTCGTGCTGGTATTCTTTTTCGGACCCATGATCTGGTTGGTGCTCACAAGCCTATCGACTTACCAGATCGGGTCGGTGCCACAACTCACGTTCACGATCCAAAATTATGTCGACTACCTCGGGGACCCTTTCTATCTCGTCACCAGCCTATGGACGACTGTGCGCCTTGCGCTGATCTCCACATTGTTCGCCCTTGGGATCGGCTACGTCATCGCTTACTATATAGCTGAGCTGCCAGCGAACAGACGCGGGTTTTTAACCGGCCTGGTCGTGGTGTCGCTCGCAGTCAATATCATCATCCGCATCTTCGGATTGAATGTCCTTCTAATGAATAACGGCCTGCTTAATCCCAGTCTGCTCTGGCTAGGTGTGGTCGATCGGCCGTTACGTATAATGTACACGGAGACGGGTGTGCTGATCGGGCTTGTGCAGATCGCCGTGCCGTATGTGGTCCTGCCGCTCATCGGTGTGCTCGCCGCGATAGATCCAGCTCTCAAAGAAGCGGCGGCCAGCGTTGGTGCCAGCCCGATGCGTACTTTTTGGAACGTCACCTTCCCACTGTCTATCCCAGGCATAATCGCCGGCTCGCTTATCGTTTTTACATTGAATGCTGCGGCGTTTGCCATCCCGGCTATGATGGGTGGGGGGCGCGTGCGCATGATGGGAATGTTGGCCTACCAGCAGGCGTCAATCAACGGCAACTTTCCATTCGCTGCCACAGTGGGAATTTGTCTGTTTGCGATGAGCTTAATCATCACCGTTGTTTACCTGTATGTCGTCAACCACAAATTCAAGGCACTCAGATCGTGATTTCCGCGGCCCAACCCACGATTCTACCGCCAGGCAGGCGCAGAAGACACACTCACGCGTTACTGCCGAGTGGACTAGGGATAGCGACTTCGTTTGCATTTCTATTTGTGTTGGCCCCTTTGATTGTCGTGATTGGTGCTGCGCTAAACGCCGACGAGATGGCGTTTCCGCCACGCACCGTTACGTTGCGGTGGTTCGTCGAGGCTCTCCAGGACCACAACTTCAAGCTAGGGGCTTCCGTGAGCTTCGCGCTCGCTGTGGGCTCTGCGACATCTGCTACGCTCTTCGCTCTGCCGATCTCGCTCGCTCTCAGGAGGGCTAATCCTAATGTTGCCAGGATGCTAAGCTTAGCGTTTTTGGGCCCGCTCCTCGTCCCCACTATCATCTTCGCTTTGGCACTCTATCAGACGATAATGCTGCTGTTTGGAGCGACCAGTTTGATCAGCTTGTTTATTGGTCATGTACTCATCACAATGCCCTTTCCACTGCGCACAATCGCCGCCGTAACCGAGGGTCTCGATCCGGCGTTAGAAGATGCGGCAAGCAGCGTCGGGGCGGGGCCGCTTCATACCTTCGTTCATGTAACATTACCGCTCATCAAGCCAGGTATTTTGGCGGGGTTTCTCTTTGCCATCATAACGTCCTGGAATGATTTTTCGATATCCATCTTTCTATCTCCCGCCGAATTCAAGCCGCTCCCGGTCCAGATCTATGAATATCTTCTTTATCAGTACCGGCCAGTGATCGCTGCAGTCTCGGTATGGACGATGGTCGGGTCGGTCATCGTGATATACCTAATTGACAAACTAGTCGGTCTGAATGTCTTCGTCGGTCAGCGCTCCAGCTAGGCTCAGGACCGATTGATTGAGGCATTCATCTGAAGGCTCATCGCACGGCGGTCGGGCGCGCGGCCGACAACACAACGCGCGTGCCAGCTCGCCAACACGGCGCGCTGCGTGCTTGAACTCGAGACGGAGATCGCCCGTTCGCAGGAGTTTATCGGCGAGGCTGCCGGCATTGCCGAGGCGCTTGGTTTGGAGCTCTGCGAACTGCATTGGGCGCGGGGGCTCCCGAAACGATGGGATGGCCGCGAGGACGAAGCCTGGTCTTCGCTGTCGCGTGCGCTCGCTCTCGCGCGACGGGACCAAGATCGCTGGCGCGAATACAAGCGCCTGACTGGCTTGCTATGCTTTGAACAGGAGATGGGCAGGTACGCGGACATGCAGGCCCGCTGTGAGGAGCTACGCACGGTGGCGGTTCGGCTGAAGGAGGATGAGACACCGTTCGTCGAGACGCTACAGGCGCTTGCCATGTTGGCCTCGGCCGAGCATTCCGACAACGCGGTGTTGGCGAAAGCGCTAGCTCGGCTCCGAGCGGTCGATGACAAGTCTTACCTCGCTTACGCGCTCAATCGTGCCGCGGGGCTCTATCGACAGACGATCGCGCTGAGGAAGCCCGGCACTGCGCCGCTGAGGCTCTGACGATCGCCTCAATTATGCGTAAACGGAACGAGATTGCCATTGCACAGGCAATCCTCACGGCACTCGGCTCAGAAGCCACCGCTCAAGATGCTGACTTCTTCGACCCCGCTGCATGCGGTCCTGACGATCTCAGCGCCTGGGCGCGATCGGCGCTGTGCGGAGTTCCGGAACTGCCGCCCGCGCTTCCCACGGCGGCGCCCGCGCCCAAGGTGGAGATATGAAGGCCGGAACGGAATAGGAGATAAACCATTCCACGTGTCATCGTCGCGCGGAGCTTCGAGGCGCGTTCACTCAAGAGGACCTCAATGCGGTCGAGGTTCGCATGGCACCCTGCCTCGACCTCTACAATGTGCGTTGGATTACTGGTCTGCTGACCATTTGCGCATGATCTGCGAATACGAGGCGGCCGACGTGGGCAGTGTCTGCAATATCCAACGGGAAGCCGGCGCCAAGTTCGAGCGAGCCTGGGCCGCCGACGTGATCGAGTGGTAATGAGGCGTGTTATGAGCATTTTCTAGATCGCCCCCTGTTGGCCCTAAACAGGCCTAGCGACACCTAGCGCTGACCCTTTGGAGGAGTTCGCCTTCAGTGTCTCGCTGCCAAGGGCGATTGTTTGGATCTTTCTCGTATCTGCCATGGTGATCGACCTGTTCCCCGGAGGAATGACGTGCGGCCCTTGGAGGCATGCTCGGCTTTGCGTGAGACCACTACCGCCCCGACATCGGCGAGCCTCTTGATGCCGACCGCGTTCAGCGCCCGAACAAACCGGTCAATATCGGTTCCCTTACCCCCGTGAATACTATGCCCGTACCCGCCTCATCACTCTCAAACCTAATACGCTCAAGTCTCAGGAGACCCCCTGGAGGCACGCCGGATCTTTAGTATTGTAGGTTGTGCCACGCATGCGCTTCTGCCCGATGTCGTCTTTCGGCGGAGGTTGCCTCAGCGCCTCCAGCGTGAGACGGCGCTGCTGACGTCCGTTGAGGATCGCTCGCTCACGTCCAGCGATAACTGCGAAAGCGGCGTCGTTCTGATGAGGTACGAAGCAGCGATCCTCTCATGCGCCGCCAGTACGGCAATTGTAGCGAACTCGCCCGAGTCCAGCATCCGCTTCCAGCGGAAGGCGGCCAGTGCCTTGATCAGCGTGTTGTCCGTCTCGCGGTGCTCGGGCGCGTCCGTCGGCACGGGATCGCCTTGCGCCCGCCGCGCTTCACGATGCGGAACCGGAGACTCTATCGGTCCAGTGCCGTATCCGACGCATCTTGGGGCATGACGTAGGGAAATCGCATTTTCCCGACGATGTTAGACTATGAAGCCGTAGAAGATTGTGTGCTCCCTTCAGCTTTATGAAGGCGCCCCTTGATTGCTGGGCTGGCGCTGGAACCTGTGCACGGCCGTGATCATGCAAAATCAGCTATTGCCGTGCCTGGTCAGAAGGTCTGCCTGATCTGCAGGCTGAAGCCGACATCGACGATCTTGCTGGTGGGCGGCTCGCCTGCGAGCACCTGCTCGATCAGCTTGCCGGCCTGCCGGCCCATGGCAAGCCGCGGAATGCGCACCGTGCTGAGCGGCGGAACGCATTGGGAGGAGGCATCATGGTCGTCGAAACCGGCGATGGCGATGGTATCCGGCACCTTGATGCCGCGGCGCTGCAGCTCATAGAGCGCACCGAGCGCGATGATATCGTTCGAGCAGCACAAGGCATCGATCGGATACCCCTGCGCCAGCAGTTGGGCCACACCTGCAGCGCCCCCGCGATAACTGAACTCCACCTCAGCCGTCAGCTGATCATCGCAGGCGATGCCACGCTCCGCGAGCGCCGCGCGGTAGCCGTTGTACCGATCGCGGCTGCGCTCGTTCTGGGCGGAACCGTCGTGCAGGAGATAGCCGACATGGCGACGGCCGGCATCGATCATGGCCAATGTCAGCTGCTTCTGCGCGTCCGTATTGGAGAAACCGACAACCATGTCGATCGGCCGATGGCTGAGGTTGCCAACCTCGACGACGGGGATGCCTGCAGCGCCAAGCATGGCCCGCGTCCGGTCAGTATGCGTCAGGCCTGTCAATATGATGGCGTCTGGCCGGCGAGAGAGAAAGGCGTGGACAACATCCTCCTCTTCCTCCGGCCGGAAATCGCTGGTCGCAAGCATCAGCTGGAAACCCTGCGGCCGCAGGACTTCCGACGCGCCACGCACGACATCGGCGATGAAGGAATGCTCGACGCTCGGAACCACGCAGGCAACAAGGCGCGACCGTTCGGACTTCAGGCTCGAGGCGACGAGGTTCGGCACATAGCCGGTTGAGGCGATCGCCCTCTCGACCTTCAGGCGCGTCGGCTCTGCCACGCGATGGGGCTCGCGGATCACCCGCGAGACAGTCGACAGTGAAACGCCCGTCAGACGCGCGACATCCTCCATCTTGCGCCGGCCGTCGGCGCTCGTCCTCACTCGCTTGTCCATCCCGGTCGTGTATCCCTCGCGGCTGCCTTGCCTGGTTATCTCGTGAAGCGCATTGACCCTGTACGATGACAACGTTAGCATTCAAACAAAAATGGGGATCCTTGGCGATCCCTACAGGGAGGTTCACATGATTTGGAAGCATGTTACCGCCTGCCTCGGCATCAGCTTGGGTAGTGCCATGGCAGCATTGATGGCAGGCGCCGCCGTGATGCCCGGGATTGCGCAGGCTGCGGACCCCGTAACGCTCACCTTCCGCTTCAACGACCCAGAGCAGAAGGAGATGCGCGCGGCGCTCGATGCCTTCGAGAAGGCCAATCCCGGCATTAAGATCAATCTTGAGCGCATGGCCTGGAAGGATGCCCGTGACCAGTTCCTGCGCGAGGCGGCGGTCGGGGAAACGCCTGACGTCGTCCACATCGCCTTCGTGTGGGCCAAGGAGATGGGCGAGGCAGGCGCCCTTGCGCCCCTCGATGCGCTTATCAAGGCGAGCCCGCCCGGCAAGGGCCTCGGCGATTTCATCGCCATGGACCTGGCGACCGGCAAAGATGGCAAGATTTACGCGCTGCCCTGGACCACCGACACCTGGGCGATGGTCTATCGGACGGACCTTCTCGATCAGGCCGGCGTCAAGGGCTTGCCGGCGACCTGGGATGAACTGCGCCAGGTGAGCCGCGACGTCCATGCGAAAACGGGCAAGACCGGCTTCGGCTTCCCTGCCGGCAGTGCCTCATCTGGCAGCCTGTGGTTCCTCGCCAATTACAACTGGTGGTCAAACGGCAAGGCGCTCGTCGTCGAGAAGGACAACAAGTTCTCGGTCGGTGTCGACAAGGCCGATGTCGCCGGCACCATGAATTACTTCAAGAGCTATCTCGACGACGGCGACACGCCCAAATCGATGCTCGGCGTGAGCGATTGGGCGGACCCGGTGATCATCCGCGGCCTCGCTGATGGCAGCATTGCGATCGGCATCATGCCGCCAGCCTCTTTCCGCGAGGCCATCAACGCTTATACGGCGGCGAATCCCGGCAAGGCGGCGCCTTTCACCTCCGGTCCCGTGCCGAAGGGAACGACTGTGGGCACGTCGCATCTCGGCGGCCGTATGCTGGGCATCAGCGCGACATCGAAGCACCCGCAGGAAGCGTGGAAGCTCGTGCAGTTCCTGAATGATGCATCGATCTTCACCGGCGCCTACAAGTCTCAGTTCCCGGCGCAACGCAGCCTGCTGCAGAGCGTCGATTTCGGGCCGGAGTTGAAGGGCTTCGCCGAGCAGCTCACCCATGCACGGACCTGGGGCCCCTATGCGGACGGCCCCTATGCGATGGGCTCCATGTGGAACCTGACGGGTCGCGCCTTCGGAGCAGCCTTGTCGGGGCAGACGTCGGTGGATGCAGCCGCGGGCGATCTCCTCACTCAGGTCGGCAAATTGAACGCGGGCCGCTGAGGCCCGAGGCAGGAGCGCGACGCCATGCGGGGTGACCGCCTGTTCATCACCGTGATGCTGGGCCCGGCGCTCATCATCCTGGCCTTGTTCTATCTCTGGCCGATGGTGGAGAATCTGCGGGTGAGCTTCACGGACCTCACGTTGCTGCGTCTGCGGGTTGGCGGCCAATGGATCGGCCTTGCCAACTACGAGGAATTCCTCACCAGCCCCGAAACCGGGCGGCTGATGATGAATACCTTCATCTGGCTCACCGCGATCTCAGTCGCGGTGCGCCTGCTGCTGGGGCTCGCCATCGCACTCATCGTCAACACGCCGCTCGTGCGCCATCTGAAGCTCGCGACCATCGCGCGGATAGCGATCCTCGTGCCTTGGGCGACGCCTCCGGTCGTCGCCATCATTATCTGGCGCTGGCTGCTCGAGGCGCCCGACGGGGCGCTGAACACGGTGCTCGTCACCCTCGGGATCATCGACACGCCGATCGCGTTCCTGTCCGATCTCAGGACAGTGTGGCCGTCGGTGATCGCCATTGTCGTCTGGAACACGGTGCCGCTCATCGCCTTGTCCCTGCTTGCCTCACTGCAGGCCGTGCCCGCTGACCTCTACGAAGCCGCCGAACTCGACGGTGCCAGCCGCTCAGCGAAATTCTGGCACATCACCCTGCCCTTCCTGAAGCCAACGATGGTTGTTCTTGGCCTCACGTCCGTGTTCTGGACGTTCAATAACTTCGTCTATGTATGGCTCGCGACAGGCGCCGGCCCCGGAACCTTCACCAATGTTCTGGCGACGGAGATCTACATCCGCTCCTTTGTTGATTTCCGGCTCGGCTATGGCGCGGCCATCGGCATCGTCATGGCGCTGATCATGGCAGTCTTCGGCTATTTCTATTTCCGCATGATTGGACGCCGCCAGATCGAGGAGGTGCTATGACCCTCGCCTCTTCTCCGGTAAGCGGTAAGCCGGCTGCCACATCCCACTGGCACCGCCGCATGGTCTCGGGCCCGGGCCGCCTGTTCGAGCCGCTCCTTATTCTCGCCGGCCTGCTGGCGATCCTCTTCGCCCTGGTCTACCCCATGGTTTTCATCCTGGTCGGCTCGTTCAAGGCGCAGGGCGGGTTGCTCGCAAGCGCCACCGCCTTCACCTGGGCCAACTACATCACGTTATTTTCGGGCGGGTTTGGCCGCTTCCTCGTCAACAGCCTCGTCATCTGCGTCGCCGCAACCGCGCTGTCCACATTGGTCTCGGTGAACGCGGCCTATGTATTTTCGCGCTTCCGCTTCCGGGGCAAGGGGCTGATCTTCGGCAGCGTCCTTTTCGGGCAAATGTTTCCCTGGATCGTGCTGGTCAATCCACTGTTCATCCTGCTGACCCAGGCCGGCTTCACGAACAGCTATACGGGCATGATCTTCTGCTATACGGCGATCAGCATCCCGTTTTCGGTCTATATGTTGACTGGCTATCTCGCGACGGTGCCGCGTGAGCTCGACGAGGCGGCGCTCATCGACGGCGCATCGCGCTACCAGGTCGTCTGGCGGATCGTCTTTCCGGTTTTGATGCCGGGTATCGTCTCGACGGCGACCTACGCCTTCATGCTCTGCTGGACAGAATATCTTTTCGCGCTGGCGTTCCTCACCAAACCGGCGGTGCAGACCCTGCCCATCGGGCTCTACCAGCTCTTTGGCGATGATCGCGCCGACTGGGGGGCCGTGATGGCCGCCTCGGTGATCACCACCATTCCGACGCTCCTGCTCTTTCTGCCTCTGCAGGCACGGCTCAGCGCCGGGCTGACAGCCGGTGCCGTGAAATAGCCGCTGCCTGTCCGGTCAAACTTCGATCGCATCGATGAGACATTCTGTCATGAACCGCCAACCGCCCAATATTGTCGTCCTCATCGCTGACGACCATCGCTACGAATCCATCGGCTGCAATGGCAATAGCGAGGTCGAGACGCCTAATCTCGATGGCCTTGCACAGCGCGGCGTGACATTTGACGGAGCCCACTGCCAGGGTGGCATGCATCCGGCGGTCTGTGTGCCGAGCCGCGCTTCCTTTCTGACGGGCCGCAATATTTTCGCCTCCGCGGTCGACCCTACCGGCGATGACTACGAGGCCTCCGCCTTTGCGATTCCGGCCGCCCTGGAGACTTTCCCCCAGCGCCTGCGCGCGCAAGGGTATGTGACGCATGCGATCGGCAAATGGCACAATGACAAGGAGGCCTTTGCGCGCTCATTCAGCTCGGGAGACCGGCTGATGTTCGGGGGGATGAGCGACCACGACCGGGTGCCTCTGCGCCATCACGACCCCGACGGCTACTTTCCCGCATCAGAGATTTACTACGAGGACGGGCTGTCGACAGATCTCTTCCGCGATTCCGCCCTCGATTTCCTGCGAGAGCGCTCCCCCGACCAGCCGTACTGCCTTTATGTGGCCTTTACCGCGCCCCATGATCCGCGAACGCCGCCAGATGCTTACGCGCGGCGCGGCGACACCGTCTCGCTACCCGCCAACTTTCTCCCGATCCATCCGTTCGACAACGGCGAAATGCTGGTTCGAGATGAACTCCTCGAGGCATTGCCCCGGCCGGCGGATGCGGTGCGGCAGCATATCGCCGATTACTACGGTATGATCGCCCATCTCGACGCGGCGATCGGCGATATCCTGAAAGCGCTCGCAAACAACGGCGACGATGCCAACACCATCGTCGTCTATACTGCGGACCATGGCCTGGCGCTGGGGCAACATGGGCTGATGGGCAAGCAGAACCTCTATGAGCACAGCCTCCATATTCCGCTGATCATCGCCGGACCGGACCTGCCCCGGGGAAAACGTGTGCCGCATCTCGTCTGGCATGCTGACACCAGCGCCACGCTGCTTGAACTGGCCGGCTGCCCGGTTGATCCGATGGCCGAGGGGTGCAGCCTTGTGCCGATCATGAGCGACACCGAAGCGGGCTGGCGGGACACTTTCGCGGCCGCCTATCGCTTCAGCCAGCGCATGATACGCGACAGCCGCTACAAATTGATCCGCTACATCGATCAGGCGCCGCTGGGACGCGGCCCCTATCGGGCAGACAATACGCCTTCGCGGGGATCGCGCACTGAGCAGCTCTTCGATCTCGTCGCAGATCCGGGGGAGACCATCAATCTTGCCGCCTTGCCGGCCTATGCCGCGCATCGGGAGCGGCTCGCGCGGGCGCTGGACGCATGGCAGCAAAAGGTCGGCGATCCGTTACTTGCTGCGGAGGAAGGCGCTCAGCGTTGATGTCACCTGTGGATGGCGCTCGATCTCCCGACCTGGCTTAGATCGCGAACGTAGCTACCGCTTTCTTGCGTCCGCCGATATTGTACACCTCACTCGCTTCGCCGCTGGATATCATCTGTCCCAGTGGACTGCTCTGACGGGACAAAGCCGTCTTCAGTAGGGGTATCCGACGCAGTGGAGTGTTCCGACAACGGGAAGTGGCGCCAGTACGAGTATTCCAGGTGTCCGATTATTCCAGTGTTCAATGGTTTCGCCGGTTCGAGCGATGAACCATGCGCAGTGGTGAACGGTAGAGCATCCGAGGCACACCAGTGGCAGCATCGGCTTTCACGGGCGATGTTTTCGATTTGGCCCGGCATCATCCGGACACATTCCGCGAGGGAGCCCCGGCATACTGCGTTCGGCCCGCAGATACCGCATCTATTGCCTGACACCAGACCAGCCAGCAATGATACCCGCGATGGCCGCGACGAAGCGGACGTGATCGTTGGCATCGACCCACTCGTCATGGCCGCCGTTCTGGGTCAGATCGCCGCATAAGGGGCCAAGACCGATCGTTGGGATCTGTTTCTGGACGTTCGGCACGCGAATATCGCTGCCCGTGTGCATCGGATTGATCATTGGCTGAATGCCTGAAACTCCCGACACTGCCATGAACGCCGCGTTGACCAACGGGTGATCGCGCGCAACTTCCGCACCTGTTGTGCCCGCATCCCAAATCACCTTCGGGGGGTTGTCACGCAGCCATTCATCCGCTTGCGCCGCCTTGGCAATCGCCTGCTCGATCTGCGCGCAAACTGAACTCAGCGTCTCAGGCGGCGGGAAAGCAAGCGCCGCGCCCAGCGTGCACTGGTCGGCGATGCGGGACAGTCGCTTCGGATCGCCGGCCGTGATGTAGGACATCATGAGATTTGTCGAACGGCGCACCTTGGCCTGAAGCAACGGATGCTCTACCCGCATCGCGCGCTGCTCGTCGAGCGCTTTCAGTGCGTTCCAGATCACATAGGCCTTGTCGATGGCGTTGACACCAAGATGCGCGAAGGCGGTTTGCAGCGGCTCAGTGGTCGGCGGCTGCTTGCCTTCGATAACGACCCTGAAGGTCACCTCCCCCGAGGTAAAAGCCTTGACCTCCCGCAAGCCGACCCCGGACTCGGCGGGGTGCAGGTACACCGCCGCATCGGCGCTCAGTCCCTCTTGCAGGAGGCGCGCGACGCCGCGTGCGTGCCGCTTGGAAGGCGTATTGGCGATATAGATATCGCCTGCCGGCAACAGATCGAGCGAGCGCAAAAGCTCAAGTGCCTGGAGACCCGCGGCGATGCCGGAGAGATCATCTGCAATTCCCCAGCCGTACATGCGCCCGTCGACGATGTCGCCAGCGAAGGGATCATGCGTCCAGCCGGGGGGCACCGGGACCGGTTCGCTGTCCGGATGGGCAAACAGGATCAGGCTGCGGCCGCCACCCGTTCCCTTGCGGTGGGCAACGACGCTGCGGCGCTGCTCAGGGTCGATGGCTGCCTTGCCGGCAAATTCCTCGACAAGCGCCACATCCGTCGGGTGGTAGTCATGATAGGTGACGGTACAGCCGAGCGCCTCGGCGGTCGTAGCGAACAGCGCCTGAACTGCATCCTCGCCGCGCTTGCCGCGCTCGATGTATACACGCAGCGAAGCAAGGATCTTTTCCCTGTCGCGTTCTGCCTGGCTGCGGATCGTCTCGATCAGGTTGTTCATGGTAAATCTCTAGATCGCGATCGGCGCGCAGCGGCGAAGCAGGAGGCGGGCGACGCTGAAAGTGGTGTAATCGATGGGATCCTGCTCCACGGGCGCGTCGCGCCCGCCTACGTGGAGGGTCACAGGCCCGGACTGCGACAGGGCTTCGATACGAAACCAAGCCTGGCTCGCACCCGGATCGACGACAAGCTCGACCTGCGTATCATCGAGACCGAGCCCCGCCAGAGCCGCCGCCGTTACGACATTGAGATGACCTGGAAAACACAGGGCAATGTCGCGTGCGCTGGCCTGCATAAAGGTTACGGCGGTTTCCAGGCGAGCAATCGGAGCGAATAATTCAGCGCCCATCGCTTGCCAGCGTGCCGGCGGATAGCCCACCGTAACCTTGACCCGGGAGAGGCCGTTCGCACGCCCGGCGGCTAGAAAGCCGATGGAGCCAAGAGCGCCGGCTGGAATCTCGATCCGTCCCGGACCGCGTTCGGCGGCCGCGGCCAAAACCTTTTCCGTTTCCGCGTCGGCGAACGCCCCCAACGACAAAGGAATGACGTCGCAGCCCGTCGCCAGCAGCCTTGGCGCGCTGGCGACGAAGGTCGCAGGCGACGCACACTCGACCGCAACGCTTGGGCCGGTAGCGATGAATGCCTCAAGGTCGGTGCAGAGGACCGCATCGGGGGCGATCGTCCTCGCTTCTTCCAGTTGCCTGTCGCGAACAAGAAGAGCCGCTAGGCGCGGCCCTTCCCCTGATGCAGCGAAGCATCTTGCGAGCCTTCTGCCGATCGGCCCAAGCCCGATGATGCCCAGCGGCTCGCCACTCATTTTCATGATGAGGCCCTGCCCGGCGCTTACGCCGGGCCGCTACTCTTGATCGCGAACAAGGGTTCCTCGATCGTCAGGACGCCGTATTTAGCAAGTAGCTCGTCGTAATAGCCGGACTTGCGCAGGCCGTTCAGCGCATCGACAGACGCGTCCGCCAGTTGCTTGTTGGCAAAGGCGAAGGTTGCGGTCTGCGGGAAAAGGCCCGAAACGGCCCGGTGGAACTCCTTGCGGTTTTGCATGAACTGGGCGGTTGCGTCGATGGAGGTCGCAGCATCGACCTGACCTGCGCGCAAAGCCTGAAAGGCTTCGGAGAAATTGTTGAAGACGCGGATGGTGATCCCTGCGAGACCCGCATCCTTCAGCATCTTGTCGACCTCGCGGGTGCGGCGCTCTTCAATCCCGCCAAGTTCGACGCCGACGGAGAGGCCGGCCATGTCTTGCCATTTCTCGATCTTCTTCGGATTGTTGAACGGCACCAGAAAGCTGATCGCGGCCCGCTCATACGGGATCATGTACATCAGCTTGGAACGCTCTTCCGTCCAGAAGATGCCCGTATTGATCATGTCCCAGCGGCGACTGGCGAGACCCGGAACCATGGTCGCGAATTCGACTTTCACATATTCCGGCGTCAGGCCGAGTGCTTTCGCGAGTTCCTTGCCAAGCTCGATGCGCATGCCCTGCACTTCGCCAGCCTGATCGACGAACTGAAGCGGCGGCAAGGTCGGGTTCGTCGACATCACCAGCGTGCCCTGTTTGATGATGTTCGGCGGTGAGAGCTTTGGCTGCGCCCATGCGGCGCGGCCGCCGAGGGCAACGCCCGCGCCAGCGGCCGCGCCTAACAGAACGCCCCGTCGCGAGATCCCCGTGGTGAGCACCGAAGGTTTCCGGAAATCATTGGTCATGGCTTCATTCTTTCCCACTCTTGCAAGCCCATTTTTTCGCCTGCATTCTGATTGTATTATCACGGTATACCAATTATGTGCGATGCACAAGCGGCCACGATGAAGGTGTTGAGGGGGAGATCAGATGACACAAAAGGGACTGGTGCAGACGGTCTGCGGCCCCGTTTCCCCGGAGGATCTCGGCCAAACGCTGATGCACGAGCATATTCTCTTCGACCTCACGCCAGAGTCTCGTCGCGTTCCGCAGGAGGACGAGGTGGTGATCACGCTGGAGAATGTCTTCGACGTCTCATGGCGGCCAAACGATTATCCAGGCAACCACCGCATGCACGACGTTTCCGTCGCGACCCGCGAGATCGAGCGTTTCGGCTCTTCTGGTGGAGGTACGATCGTGGAGATGACGATCGGCGGACTAAGTCCCGCGCCGGAACAGTTGCGCGCGATCAGCCGCAACACCGGTGTCCATATCGTTCTGGGCTGTGGCTTCTACACGGAAGCCTATCAGGACGCGGAAACGCTTTCGCTATCCGTGGACGCCTTGACGGACATCATGACGGCCCAGATCACCGAGGGTGCCTGGGGTACGAGCGTACGTTGCGGTATTATCGGTGAGATCGGATGCTCATGGCCGCTCACGCCATTCGAACGCCGCTCGCTTCAGGCTGCTGCGCGCACGCAGAGGAAGACTGGAGCATCGATCACTGTTCATCCCGGCCGCCATCCCGATGCGCCGTTCGAGATCATCGATATCCTCGATCAGGCCGGCGCCGATCTCTCGCGCGTCATCATCGATCATATGGAACGCACGTTCGCGCGTGACGATGAGGTCGTCGCGCTGGCACGCCGCGGCTGTGTGGTCGAGTATGACTTCTTCGGCATCGAACAGTCGCAATACTGGATGGGCGTTGCCGACCTTCCGACCGACTGGATGCGCATTTACGCCATCCGCCGGCTCTTCGACGAAGGATTATCGGATAATGTCGTCGCCTCGCATGACATCTGCACACGTTCGCGCCTGCAGTCTTTTGGGGGCCACGGCTACAGCCATATGCTGCGCAATGTCATCCCCCTGATGCGCGATCGCGGTTTCGGCGACAGCGAGATCAGCAAGCTGCTGGTCGAGACGCCGGCGCGGTTGCTCACACTGACTTGACCTCTGCCTTCAGTCGCCGATCTGGATATGCATACGGGCAAAAGCGATGAGGCTCTCGATATGTGCGGCGACAGCCTTGAAGCAGGCTTCTGCATCGCCGCGCTGCAGCGCGTCGATGATCACCAGATGCTCCGTTGAGTCCGGCTTGAGCCGATCCTGCAACTGACCAATCTCGAACAGCCGCGTTGTTGCGCGCAGATTCCGCAAAACCTCTGCCATCACTTCGTTGCCGCAGTAATCGATGATGAGGTTGTGCAGATGATCGTCGGAAAACCAGTGCGCGTCGGTATGATAGGTCGTCGCGCCCATCAGCTCGTCGATCTCGCGGCGGACTTCGATCAGCTTGCGGCCGGGAATAACAGGCATCGCCTGCACCGCCGCGTGCGGCTCGATGAGCAGGCGCAGTTTCAGGCTCTGGATGTACTCGCCGATGTCGACATTGCGTACGACGTAGTTGCGCCCATCACCCTTGTGCACAAGCCCTTCACCCTCCAGTCGCTGCAGCGCTTCGCGCAGCGGGGTGCGTGATACCCCCAGCATTTCGGCAAGACGGGCTTCCACGATGACATGACCCGCACCGAGCCGGCGACGGCGGATCATGTTGGAAATCGCGCGGTAGGCGAGCGCGGCCAGCTTGTCGCCAGCCTTGGCGGGCTTTCCGGCCCCGATGCTCGTATCAGGCAGCGTCACGGTTCGCCTCCTTCCCGCTGATCAGCCCATCCCACTGCAGCTGTTCGAAAGGCTTTTCATGCTCCGCGCCATCGTTCATAGCAAAGGAGACGAAACTGCATCGGAGCGTCAAGGTATGGACGACAGCGCCGTTATGGACAAGAGCCTCGCCGACGAGACCTATGACACGTTGTTGGCCGAGATTCTGTCGGCGCAGCTGTCGGGTGGAACGGTCGTGCAGGAACGGCGTCTGGCGGACCGTCTGGGCGTGTCGCGTTCGCCAATGCGCGATGCGCTGGGCCGGCTCGAGGGTCAGGGGCTGCTGGTGCGCAATGCCAAGGGCGTGCTGATTGTGCGTGTCATTTCGCTGGCCGACTACCTCAACAGCATGTCGATCCGCGTTCTGCTTGAACCGAGCGCCGCGGCACAGGCCTGCGAGAAAATCGCGGCCGAGCAAGTTGCGCAACTCGCCACAATGCTCGAGGCGATCGACGCGGACCCAGACCCGGAGCCGTCCTTCATCTGGGCCTTCGACGACGCGCTTCACAACGGCATTGCAACTGCGAGCGGCAATCCGTTCATGGCCGAGACCATCCTGCAGATGCGCCGCTACACCACGATTTTCGAAAGGCAGCGCAAGCTCGCGCAAAGAAAGCCCGGCCTTTCCGATCACCAGGCCATCATCCACGCTCTGGACCGTCGAGACGCCGACGCAGCGCGGAGCGCGATGGCGCTTCATCTGGAGCGCGTTCGTAAGAACGTTCTGGCGACCTACTGACAGCTTCACGCTCGCTTCCATCTCCCCATTCAAATCGCTTCGTCGACCTGGCGTTGGAAAAGCACTTGCAACGCGCCTCATCGATGTGTATGGAATTGGTATACCAGATGAATTCGAGCGCATCAAGCATGCGCCGATCGATCCGCAGAAGATCATTCCAGAGGTCCCCCGATGTGCCGTCAGCCTGCATTTTGCGCCGTCGTCCTTCTCGCCAGAACGGCATCGTTCCTCGCCGCGGATCGCAAAGCGAGCGCCATCCGCGAACTGATCGTCGCCGGCCTGCCGGTCCGCACCGCGAACCCGCGCCTCTCGTCGGAGCAGTTCGGAAGCGCTGATGGTGCGCGGCAAGGAAACCGTTGAAGCGTCGCTATCAGACACCTGCATGCGTCGGCGCCGAGTTCCCGCGATGTTTTCTGACCTTGCGGCCGGGACGCCGGGCGTGATCGCCGCCGGCGGCGTGTTCAGCGGAAGTCCCGACATGCGCAGATGCCTGGAAGTGAACACACAGTGGGGGTCGGAGACCCAAGCAGCTTCGCTTGGAGTCGCTCACGTAAAGTAACCCCCCCGCGCCGGCGCCCGGCTGGCGCCAACTCCCTAAGGCTTGAAAGGCTTCGCGATGTCAATTTGGAGCTGGTCCGGCTTTTTTGATTATCTCTTTAACCCCTTCATCCTTGGCGGGGTCTATACGACCATATGGCTGACCTGCGTTTCGCTGGTTTCCGGGCTGATTATCGGCTTCGTCATAGCGCTGATGCGCCTTTCGAAGGTGGCCATACTTCGCAGTATCGCGTGGTTCTACATCTGGTTGTTCCGCGGTACCCCGCTTCTGGTGCAGCTGATCGTGATCTATACCGCCCTGCCCCAGCTCGGTATTCGCTTCTCCGTCGTGGAAGCGGCCCTGATCGGCCTTGCTCTGAACGAGGCGGCCTATCTTGCGGAAATCATCCGTGCCGGCATCGAAGCGGTGCCCGAAGGTCAGTCACGCGCCGCCCGCGCGCTCGGCATGACCGAACCCAAGATCATGCGTCACATCGTGATTCCACAGGCCTTCAAGGTGATCATCCCGCCGCTCGGAAACTCGGTCAACGGGCTCCTCAAGACCACCTCAGTGACCTCGGTCATCTCCATGGAGGAGTTGCTGCGCCGGACGCAGATCCTCATTCAGGAGAAGTTCATGGTGCTCGAGCTGTTTGCCGTTGCCGCCCTCTACTACCTCCTGCTCACCACCGCATGGGACTTCGTCCAGCGGCGGATCGAGCGGCGCTTCGGACAATCGACAGCCACTGCGGCCCTGTCCCAGAAGCGCTGAACGTCAGACAAGGAAAACATGCATGACTAAGAACTTTCGCGGCGTCTTTACCGTGATGATCACCCCGGTCGACGCTGATGGCCGCGCTAATCTTGCTGCTCTTGCTGACTTCACCAACTGGCAGATCGACCAGGGCATTCATGGCCTGATCCCGCTCGGCTCGACCGGCGAGTTTCTCTCCCTTTCGGAAGAAGACTGGGATGCGGTCGCCCGCACCGTCATTGATACCGCGGCAGGACGCCTCCCCGTCCTGATCGGCACGGGTCACGAGGATACGCGCCAGGCCGCCCGTCTGAGCAAGAAGGCGGAAGCATTCGGCGCCGATGGCGTGATGATCATCCCGCCTTTTTATTCGACCCCGACCGATGACGAGCTCGTGCAGCATTACCGCACCATCGCTGAGGCGATCTCGATCCCGATCATGGTCTACAACAATCCGGCCACCTCGAATGTCGACATGAAGCCGGAACTGCTGGCCCGCATCGCCGAGATCAAGGGCTGCGATTACGTCAAGGAATCAACGCTTGAAGTCACTCGCATTCGCGACATCGTTCGCCTCGCGGGTGAAAACATGACGCCCTTTGGCGGCATCCTCGGCTACGAATCCTTCGTCATGGGCGCTCAGGGCTGGGTCGCCGTCGCCTCCAACGTCGCGCCGGGCCCGATGGCGCGGATCTTCGAGCTGGTCGCCGACGAGCAGAAATACGACGAGGCGCGTGAGCTTTATCTCGAGTGGTTGCCAATCATCTCGGCGGTCGGCGGTCAGGCGTATGTTGCAGGTTCCAAATCACTCCTCAGTCACATGGGCTTTGCCGCCGGAAACCCACTGCCACCACGCCTGAAGCTGGCGGCAGAGCAGGAGGCGGCCATGAAGGCGCTCGTCGAGCGGTTCAACCTCCGATTTTTGATCTGATCAGGATCAGAACGATGCCGGCTCCAACGCGACAAGAAGCCAGGGCAACTGTCTACATGGATGGTGTGGCGCACGAGGTCGAACCAGGCCTGTCCGTCGCCGCTGCCCTCACCGCGCTTGGCCGCCCGGATTTCTCGACCGACGTTGCCTCTAACAGGCGTGGCCTCTTCTGCGGCATGGGCGTGTGCCACGACTGTCTTGTCACCATCGACGGACGCACCAGCCAGCGCTCCTGCATGACGCCTGTCGCCGAAGGCATGCGGATCGAGCGCCAGCACGCACGCCCCGACCTTAGATCCGACATGCTCGCCGATCTTCGCCCCGTCCCTCCAGGGCCTGACCGGGTGGCAATGGATTTGCTCGTCATCGGCGCGGGCCCATCGGGCCTCTCCGCCGCCATCGCCGCTGCCTCTGCTGGTGCTTCGGTGACGATCGTCGATGAACGCCACTCTGCCGGCGGCCAGTTCTACAAGCAGCCCAACACCAACGCCGCTCGCCATGCCTTGTCGGGCGACCAGCAGTCCAGGGATGGCGCGGCGCTGGTCGCGAAGGCCGCGGATCTGGGCGTTACGCTTCTCGGCGGCGTCACCGTCTGGGGCGCCTCGCTTGATGATGACGGCTTGCCCGTTATCGCCTGCCTTGGCCCGGAGCGCGCGTTCTATTGCCATCCCAGAATGCTGGTGATCGGCACAGGTGCCTTCGAGCGGCCGGCCCCGGTTCCCGGCTGGACGCTTCCTGGCGTCATGACCGCGGGTGCGGCGCAGACGCTTCTGCGGAGCTACGCCACGCTTCCCGGCAAGCGCGTGCTTGTCGCCGGAAACGGCCCGCTCAACATCCAGATCGCAGCGGAGATCATCCGGGCAGGCGGCACGGTGATCCAGCTCGTCGAGCGCGCGGCTGCGCCATGGACCCGGCCGTTCGAAGCTGCCGCCTTGCTGCGGCATGATCCGGCCCTTGCGATGAAGGGCATGAAGGAGCTTGCCTGGCTGCGGCAGGCAGGGGTGCGCGTCGCGTGGCAATCTGAGGTCAATGAAATCCACGGCGAAGACGGGCGTGTCAGCGCCGTTACCGTATCCGGTCCCAAGGGCAGGACGACCATCGATGTCGACACCGTTCTTCTCGGCGGCGACTTCACCCCGTCTAATGAGTTGTCGCGGCTGCTCGGATGCGCCCACACCGTCACTGAGACCGGAGCGCTGAAGGCGGTTTGCCGCATCGATGGCGAGAGCTCACTGCGGAACGTGCATATTGTCGGGGAAGCGGTACGTTTCGCGGGTGCCCATGTGGCGATGGCAGCAGGCCGTCTCGCCGGATTGGCTGTCGCGGCAAAGCTTGGCTTCAAGGTCGAGAAAGACGAGGCCGCGTCGCGCAAGCTCGCGCGCGCAACATCGTTCCAGGCGGCGCTTTGGAGGCTGTTTGCCCCTGCGAGGCCTGAAATGGACCTGCCGGACGCGGCTGTCGCCTGCCGCTGCGAGAGCGTTCTGGCAGGGCAGCTCAAGACAACCGTCGCTGCCGGCCCCCGAGACATCGCTACGCTCAAGCGACTGACGCGCGCGGGTATGGGTCGGTGTCAGAGCCGCTATTGCGCCCGCACGATGACCAGGCTGGTAGGACTGCCCGCCAGCGAGACGAACGGCTTGCTCGCGCCGCAGATGCCCCTGCGACCCATCCCCATCTCGGCTATTGCCGTGGAGAAGCCGGAATGGGGTGGCCACAAGCGCGCCCTCCTGCCGGAGCGCCCACCGCTCGCCAATCCCGAGCCGCTGCCTGTCAACGATACCGCAACCCTGATTATCGGCGCGGGGATCGCCGGTCTCTCGACGGCGCTCTTCCTGGCCCGCAACGGGGAGGATGTCATCGTACTGGAGCGCGGCTTCCCCGGCGGTCTCGCCTCCGGCGGCAATGCGGGAAGCCTCCACGCGCAGCTTCTTTCCTTCGACCATGGCGCGCGCGCCGAAGGGGGAGGAGGCGCCGCCGCCCGCACCCTTCCGCTGCAGCGCGATTCGATCCTTCTCTGGCAGAGACTGGAGCAGGAACTGGGCCGTGACTTTGAGATGACGATCACCGGCGGCCTGATGGTCGCCGAGACCGAAGCACATATGCGCTTCCTGGAGGAAAAGACCCGCGTTGAGCGCGAAAGCGGCGTGGAATGCAACGTGATCGGCAAGGCCGACTTGGAGCGTCTCGAGCCTTCCCTGTCGCCCTCGTTGATCGGCGCGGCCTATTGCCCGCAGGAAGGCAAGATCAATCCGCTGGTCGCAACGCGACACGTCTTCGACGGGGCGATCGCCGCCGGTGCCCGCGTGTTCGACCGGACGGAGGTGTTGTCCATCGCGAGCGACAATGGCCGTTTCCTGGTGACGACGTCGCGCGGCAAGATCCGCGCGGGCAAGATCGTCAATGCCGCCGGGGCTTTCGCCGCGCGGATCGGCGCGATGCTCGGCCTCAACGTGCCAGTGTTCGGAGCGCCGTTGCAGATGGCGGTGACCGAAGCGGCGGCCCCCGCAATCTCGCATCTCGTCGCACATGCCGATCGCCATCTGACCCTCAAACAGGCGGCCAATGGGAACTTCCTGATTGGCGGCGGTTGGACAGCAGGACTTGATCCTGTGCACAGCCATCCGCGCCCGATGTTTTCCAGCCTCGAAGGCAATCTCTGGGTCGCGCAGCATGTCGTGCCAGGTTTGCGCAAGCTGCACCTCATCCGCAGCTGGGCAGCGATGAACATCAATATCGACGGCGCACCGATCCTGGGCGAGCACCCGGCGATGCCGGGCTTCTTCAACGCCGTCACATCCAACGGTTTTACGCTGGGTCCGATTGTCGGCCAGCTCACGGCAGATCTCGTGTGCGGTCGCGATCCCGACCGCGACCTGGCCCCCTATTCCATCCGCCGGTTTTGTGGAGACCGATGATGATCGAAATCACCGACGTGACCAAGACTTACGGCAATTTCACCGTTCTCAAGAACTGCTCGACCCACGTTGCCAAGGGCGAAGTGGTGGTCGTATGCGGACCGTCGGGCTCCGGAAAGTCGACCCTCATCAAATGCGTCAATGCGCTGGAGCCTATCGATCAAGGCTCAATCAAAGTCGATGGAATTGAGGTCAACGACCCGCGGACCAACCTGCCAGAATTGCGCACGCGCGTTGGCATGGTGTTCCAGAATTTCGAGCTATTCCCGCATCTGCGCATCGATGAGAACATCATGCTGGCGCAGCGCATCGTGCTTGGCCGCAGCGAAAACATGGCGAAGACGAGCGCCGCTGCCCTTCTGGACCGCGTCGGCATGAGTGATCACTCCAAGAAGTTTCCAAGCCAGCTTTCGGGCGGCCAGCAGCAGCGCGTCGCTATCGCGCGGGCGCTCGCGATGAACCCCAAAGCGATGCTGTTTGACGAGCCCACCTCGGCGCTCGACCCGGAAATGATCTCAGAGGTATTGGACGTCATGACGACGCTCGCCCGCGAAGGCATGACGATGATGGTCGTCACTCATGAGATGGGTTTTGCCCGCCGGGTCGCCACGCGCATGGTCTTCATCGATCAGGGCGAAATCGTCGAGGACCGTCCGACGGAGGAGTTCTTCAATAATCGCCACAACCCGCGCACCGAAACTTTCCTCGGCAAGATCCTCCATCACTGAGAGCGACCATGAGCCCTTTCGACCTTATCATCAAAGGCGGAACGATCGCGACGGCGTCGGATATCTTTAAAGCCGACATTGGCATTCGCGGCGGCAAGATCGTGCAGATTGGCGAACGCCTCAGCGGTGACTGTGAAATCATCGACGCGATCGGCAAATACGTCCTGCCAGGCGGCATCGACAGCCACGTGCACATCTCGCAGCCGTCAGGGGACGGCATCTCGATGGCCGATGACTTTGAAAGCGGAACACTGTCGGCGGTCTTTGGCGGCAATACGACCATCATGCCGTTCTGCTTGCAGGAAAAAGACCGGCCGATGCGTGAGACGTTGAATGCCTATCATGAACTTGCCAGGGGGAATTCCTACACCGATCTCAGCTTCCACTTGATCATCTCCAACCCGACGGATGCGCTGCTCGGCCAGGAACTTCCCGCGCTTGCGGCCGATGGCTACGCCTCCTTCAAGGTCTTCATGACCTACGAGGGACTGCGCCTCAACGATGCCGAGATCCTGAAGACGCTCGATGTTGCCCGCTCGACTGGCTCAACCGTCATGATCCACTGCGAGAACGAGGACGCCATCCGCTTCTTGATCGCGCGTCACGAAGCCGCCGGCGATGTCGCGCCCCGCGCGCATGCCTCGACGCGCCCTGTCGCCGTCGAGCGCGAAGCCACTCACCGCGCGCTGACGCTCGCCGAAATCGCGGATGTGCCGATTGTCATCGTGCACGTCTCGAACGGTCAGGCGGCGGATGAGATTTCCCGCGCCCGCTCCCGCGGCCTTAAAGTTTATGGCGAGACCTGCCCGCAATATCTTATGCTGACGGCTGATGATCTCGATGGCATGGATTGGGAAGGCGCAAAATTCGTCTGCTCCCCCCCTCCCCGAGACAAGGGCGCGCAAGAAGAATGCTGGCGCGGCATCGAGACGGAGGTGTTCCAACTGTTCTCGTCGGACCATTGCCCGTTCAAATATGATGATGAACGTGGCAAGAAGTTCCCGAAGGGCCGCGAAAGCTTCAGGCATATCCCGAACGGCATTCCCGGCGTCGAGACGCGTCTGCCGATTCTGTTCTCGGAAGGTGTCATGAAAGGACGCATCGACCTGACACGTTTCGTGGCCCTGACGGCGACCAATCACGCCAAGATCTACGGCCTTTATCCGGAAAAGGGCACTATTGCGGTAGGCTCGGACGCAGACATTGCGATCTGGGACCCGTCCGTCAACCGCACGATCCGCCATGCCGACCTGCACGATGGCGCCGACTATTCGCCTTACGAGGGAGTGGAAATCACCGGCTGGCCGACGACCGTGATTCTGCGCGGCAAGACGATGGTCCGGGACGGCGAACTTGTTGGCAGAAAGGGCGACGGTGACTACCGCTCGGCCCGCACCCGTGCACACCATTCGCAGCAAGCCGCATTGGAAACGCAAGCATGAAAATGAAGGTGACCGCCGGCCCATTCGTCTTCGACGCGGTGCTGGAAACAGAAAGAGCGCCGAAAACCTCCAAGGCGTTTCTCGAGCGCATGCCGTTTGAAGGCAAGATCGTGCATGTACGCTGGTCAGGCGAAGGTGTCTGGATCCCATTGGGAGATTTCAACTTCGGCGTCGGTTACGAGAACCACACCAGTCACCCTGCTCCGGGGCAGATCCTGCTCTATCCGGGCGGTATCAGCGAGACCGAAATCCTGCTCGCCTACGGCGCCGTCGACTTCTCGTCCAAGATGGGCCAACTCGCCGGCAATCATTTCATCACGCTGACTTCGAACCTCGACAAGCTCCCGGAGCTTGGCAAAAAGGTGCTGTGGGAAGGCGCGCAAGAAATTCGCTTTGAACAGACCTGACGAATTCGGCCGGTCCCTGCGGCCGAGCGCTGTAGCATCCAATTGCCAGAAGCTCTCGCCCGTGGAAAAGGGAGACGCCAACCTGAAGAACAAGTTAGCCTCCATCAGCCTGTTTTTCGGATAGACGCTTGTTCGGCGCGTAGCTAGGCCCCCGCCGACCGAGGAACCTCGACCAGCTCCGGCGGCCTCACTGCTTTCGTCACACTTACGATCCGGGGCGCAGGCTCGGAACACTCAAGGGCCGCACACCTGCCCCGTCTTGAATTTGGCGATCTCATTGGCAATGGCAAGGAAGGCAGCGACGCTGCCGAGGCCGCGAGTCTCGCGCCGCGTCACGATGTACTCACCAGCGGAGATATCGAGATCGGACACGGTGATCGACCTCAGCCGGGGGTCTAAGCCCCGCTCCTGATCAAGCACGATCCCGATGCCGATACCGGCGGCAACCGCTTCCTTGACGGCTTCCCGGCTGCCGAGGATGAGGTGCGGCGGCAGCTCGATGTTACGCGCCGCCATGGCCTCCTCGAAAAGGTGGCGGGTCATGGAGCCGGCCTCACGCGTGACAAGGCGCTGGCCGACAAGTTCCCACGTCTCGACCCGCCGGCGGTTCCACCAGGGATGGTCGGCGTGCACCAGAATCTCCACACGCTGGTCAACCACGAAGTCGCAAGCGAAATCCGGGTGTGGCGCCCTGAGCGTCGCAATGGCGATGTCGACGCGGTGCTGCGCGACGAGTTCGAGCAGGCTGCTCGAATTCTCCAGCCGGACCTCAAGCTGGATGCCGGGATGCTCGGCAGTGAAGCGCTCCAGCATCGGCATCGCCACATACGGCGCGCAGAGACCGATCGCGAGATGGCCGGTCGCGAGGCTCCGGCCGTCGCTCATCCGCGCAGAGATGTCATCGAGCATGAGAATTGCCTGACGCACCTTCGGGAGAAGATCGCGCGCATCTGCAGTCAGCTCGACGCCACCCGCCATGCGCAGGAAGAGACGCGCTCCGACGGAGTCCTCCAGGGATTTCACATGCTGCGTGATCGCCGACTGACTGACGCCGAGCGCCTGTGCGGCGGCCGAAAAGGTGCGGTGGTTCGCGACAGCGTTGAAGGCACGGAGCTGGGCAAGATTCATCGCAAGGCCAAAAATAAGTGATGCTTCATTTCGCTGTCACACAATTTAGCGACACTTATATCACAACGAACAGCCCGAAGCGATGGAGCATTCGATGCCCAGCCTCACGAACACGATGATCGCGCGCCTCTTCGCCTCCGCTGCATTCATGCTGGCGGGCGGTGCCGCGCTCGCCAAGGAGGTCGTGATCTACAATGCCTCCGACAGCGTCAACAGCGCGCTGGTCGGCGCGTTCAAGAAGAAGCACCCGGACATCGAGGTGAAATTCGTCTCCGGCTCGACAGGGCCGATCGCCGAGCGCGCGATCGCCGAAAAGGGCAAGCCGCAGGCGGATATCGTCTATCTCGTCAACAATGTCGCGCTTGACCAGCTCAAGCAGGCGGGGGTGTTCGAGCCATACGAGCCCAAAGGCTCGAAGATCCTCCCCGCTTTCCGCGACGAGGACGGCTTCTACAGCAAGTACTTCGCGACGACGATGTGCATGGTCGTCAACAAGGAGCGGCTGGCGCAGAAGGGACTGCCCATGCCGGCTACCTGGGAGGACCTGATCAAGCCGGTCTATCGCAAGGAGATCTCGCTGCCTTCTCCGCTGAAGTCGGGGACCGGCGGCGCAATCCTGACGACCTTCGTCGATGCTTTCGGCTGGCCCTTCGTCGAGAACCTGAACGAGAATGTCTATCAGTACTCGGATGGCGGCTCCGGCGGCGCGCAGCTCGCGGGGGCGGGAGAGGTCGCGATCGGCCTGACCTTCGACACCACATGCTTCGAGACCAAAGCCGCCGGCAAGCCGGTCGAGATCGTTTATGGCCGCATCACCCCTAACGTCACCGAAGGTGGCGGCCTGGTTGCCGGGGGGCCTAACCCGGTCGAGGCCAAGATCTTCCTCGACTTCATGGCGAGCGACGAGGCTGCCGCCGTGCTCGGCAAGGTGGTCGGAGCGACGGCGGTGCCGGGTTACGGCCTTGTCGATCTTAACGAGATCGCGCTCTGGCAGATGCGTCGTCCGGTCGACATGACTGCCTTCCGGCGTGAATTCGCCAGCCGCATCCTCAAGCAGTAACGGACCAGCGGGCCGTGAGCATCATTGCGGACCAACTTGCGGATCTCAGGCAGCCGGTCCTCGCGACCGACCGCTCGCATCTGGCGGTGCGCGATATCGTCAAATCCTATGGCGGACCGGTGCGTGCCGTCGACGGCGTCTCGCTGGATCTCGGCAAGGGCGAGTTCGTCACGCTGCTGGGCGATTCCGGCTGCGGCAAGACTACGCTGCTCAGGATCATCGCCGGTTTCGTGCGGCCGGATGGCGGGCGAGTGATGCGCTCCGGCCAGGACCTCACGGACAGGGACCCTGCCCGACGGCGCATGGGCTTCGTGTTCCAGTCCTATGCATTGTTCCCGACTAAGACCGTTGCGGAGAATATCGGCTTCGCCCTTGCGATCGCCGGGCGCAGCCGAGCCGAGCGCGACCGGCGGATTTCCGAGCTCGCGCGGCTGATCGAGCTCGAGAGGCTGCTCGAAAACTATCCGCACCAGTTGTCCGGAGGGCAGCAGCAGCGCGTTGCGCTGGCGCGCGCGCTCGCCTCCGACCCCGAGGTGCTGCTGCTCGACGAGCCGATGTCGGCGCTGGATGCGCGCATCCGGGTCAAGCTGCGCAATGAGCTACGCATGCTTATCGACAAGCTCGGCATCACCACGCTCTATGTGACGCATGATCAGGAGGAGGCGCTTGCTCTCTCCGATCGGGTCGCCGTGATGCGCAACGGCCGCATTGAGCAGATCGGCACGCCGACCGAGATCTACCACCGGCCATCCTCTGCCTTCGTCGCGCAATTCGTCGGCATCTCCAATCTCGTTGAGGGCCATGCCGTCCGCGGCGGCATCGATGCCTATGGCGAGTTCTGGCCCGCCGCTTTGCCGGCGGGCATCGAGGGGGGAGAACTCGTGACCGCCGTTTTCCGGCCCGAACATGTCGCGATCACCGCCAAGCGCGAAGGGCTTGCCGGGCGCATCGCAAGCTCGGCCTTCCTCGGCGCGCTGGTTCGCCTCACCGTCGCGCTCGAATCCGGACGGACCGTGATCGTGGATTGTCCGTCGCATTTGGCGGAGCCGTTCGGTGCGCGTGGCACGCCTATCACGCTCGCGCCGGATCCGCAGCGAGCGACGGTGATCCCGCGCCGGATCTCGCCATGACGCGATTTCTTCGCGCGGCCCCGCGCGCGCTCGTCAGCGGCGGCGTAGCGCTGCTGCTGATCGTCTTCATCGGCGTGCCGATCGGCGCCGTCCTTGTCGAGAGCTTCGTGATCGCGGGTCCGATGCCGCCGGAGCGCCTCAAGGCTGTCACTGCCAACGCGCTCGACCGGCTGCCGGCACAGGAGAGCACGGCGCTCGTCAAGCGCTGGGGCGAAACCGCGACGGAGGCCGAGCGCGTCGAGGCGACCGCAGCCGCGTTCCAGCTCGCCGGCATCGCGCCGTCATGGGACCGGAAAGCGCCCTATTCAGATCAAGCGCGGGCGATGGAGAGCGCGCTTGCAGCGCTCTCTGCGCAGGATCGGGAACTGGTCACGGAAAACCAGATCCTCGCCCATGTGATGCTGCATAAGCGGACAGCGCTAGCGTTCAGGGTCAAGAGCCTGATTGATCAACAGGGCTTCGACACGCTGCGCAACGGCAGTGAATCGCGCTGGGGTTTCGACCACTATCTCAAGCTCTTCCAGGATTCATATCTGCGCAGCGCCGGGCTCAACAGCCTGTCGCTCGCTGCCCTGTCGGTTCTGTTCACCGTGCCGCTCGCCTTCGCGCTCGCCTACGGCATCAATGGCGGCGGCGTGCCTTGGCCGGCTGCGCTGCGAGGCGTTTTTCTGATGCCGCTGGTCGCCCCGCCCGTGCTGGTCGCCACGGCCACGGTCATGCTGTTCGGCCGCCGCGGGCTGGTCACGCATACGGTGCTTGACCGAGGCCTGGGGCTGATCGACGCTGACGAGACCAATCTCTACGGTCTGCTCGGTGTCGTGCTGGCGCAGATGCTCTCCTTCATGCCGGCGGCGCTGATCATCTTCGACAACATCCTGCGACGGCAGGACGGACGTGTCGACGAGGCGGCCGCCAGCCTGGGCGCCGGCCACTTCACGACCTTCCGGCATGTGACGCTGCCGCTCGCCTGGCCCGCGACCAAGCGAGCGATCGTGCTGGTCTTCATCATGAGCCTGACCGATTTCGGCAACCCGATGATCCTCGGCCGCGATACGCCCGTGCTCGCCGGCGTCATCTATGACGAGATCACGGCCTATCGGAACACGCCCCTGGCAGCGGCGCTGTGCGTCTGGCTGATCATTCCCTCGCTGATCCTCTATCTGGGCCTCGAACTCATCGGGCGGCGCAAGGGCTATACGAGCGCGAGCGTCGCGGGACGCTCCGAGTTCACCGTGCCGCGCGCCTGGCGCATTGGCTTGACGACGATCGCAGGCGTTGTCTCGGCACTGATCTTTGCGGTCTACGGCACCATGGCGCTCGGCGCGGTGACCAAGGTCTGGGGCACCGACTGGAGCTTGACGCTCGGCTACTTCAGCGCTGAAGGCGTCAGGATCGGCCTCGCCGGAACGGGCTATGGCAGCTCGGAGCGCGGGCTGGGGCTGGTCTGGGACAGCCTGGGGGTCGGCATCATCGCCGGTCCGATAGGCGGTCTCTTCGCCGTGGTGATCGCCTATGTCGTCGAGCGTCTGCGGCCCCCAGGGGCCAATCTCATCGTCTTCTTGGTGCTGGTTCCGGCAATCCTGCCCGGCATCATCTTCGGCATCGGCTATATCGTCGCCTTCAACGTCCCTTTCGGCATACCCGCGCTGTCGCTGACCGGAACCTCGGCGATCCTCATCATCAACATCCTGTTCTCGAACATCTTCGTCGGTGTGCTCGCCGCGCGTGCCGCGCTCCAGCGTGTCGACCGCTCCATCGACGAGGCCGCCGAAAGCCTTGGCGCGGGGCTGGTATCACGCCTCTTCAAAGTCACCCTGCCGATCTTGCTGCCCGCGTTGCTGCTCGGCACGCTCTACGTCTTCATCGACGCGCTGACGACGCTCTCCTCGGTGATCTTCCTGGTCTCGGGCAACCACAAGCTCGCCTCGGTCGCGATCTTCAACCACGCCAACTCTGGCGAGTACGGCTATGCCGCCGCCAAGAGCCTCGTTCTGCTTGCCTTCGCCCTTGGTGGCATCGGCTTGGCGCGATTGCTCGAGCGTCGCCGCGAGACGGCCGGGCGGTCCCGCCAGCGGCCAGTCCTGCCCAGCCTTCCCTCCTCTGTTGCCCGGTAGCTGCCCATGTCTTTGGATCTCGTCTCGCGCGACGCCGCCGCATTCTTCCACCAGAAGGGTTCGAGCCCCTGCCTCTCGGCTCTACGCGCCGTCGAGGGCATCTGGCTCGAGGACGTCGACGGGCGGCGCGTCATCGACCTGCACGGCAATACTGCCCATCATGTCGGCTATCGCCATCCCGAGATCGTCGCGGCGTTGAAGCGTCAGCTCGACACGCTACCCTTCTCGCCGCGCCGCTACACCAACGAGCCGGCCGTTGCGCTTGCCGAGAAACTGCTCGCGCGCTGGCCGGGAGCGCCCGCTAGAGTGCTGTTCGCCACAGGCGGCTCCGATGCGATCGAGATCGCCCTGAAACTGGCCCGCGTCACGACCGGCCGGCATGAGACGATCTCGCTCGAAGGTTCGTACCACGGACACGGCTTCGGCAGCTTCGGCCTCTCGAAGGCAAGGCCTGATCCGCGTCTCGGCCCGTTTCTGCCGGGACGACGCCATGTCACGCCGTATTGGGCGCCTGATGGAGCGCGACGCATGCTGGCGGAAATGCGCGCCGCCTTCGAACAGTCGCAAGACGGCATCGCCGCCGTCGTGGCAGAGCCTATCCGCTCGAACTGCCACATGCCTCCGCCCGGCCTCTGGGCCGAGGTTCGCGGGCTTTGCGACCGCCACGGCGCGCTTCTCATCTTCGATGAGATTCCCACAGGGCTGGGCAAGACTGGCCGCTTCTTCGCCTTCGCGCATGTCGGCGCTGTGCCGGATGCGGTGGTGCTGGGCAAGGCGCTGGGCGGCGGCGTGCTGCCGATTGCCGCCGTCATCGCCGATGCGCGGCTCAACATCGCACCAGAACTTGACCTCGGCCACTACACGCATGAGAAGAACCCGTTGACGACACTTGCCGCCCTGACCACGATCGAGATCATCGAACGCGACAGGCTGGTGGAGCGGGCAGCCCACTTGGAACAGCGGATCAGGTTGAGGGTCGGCGAGCTCGCCCGCTTCATGCCCGTAGTTCGGGGGGTTCGCGGGGTGGGGCTGTTGCTCGCGCTCGAATTCGACGCGACGATGTGCGGTGTCCAGTCGGGCCCTGAATTTGCGGCCGATCTCGTCCGCGCCTTCATGGAGGCGGGTCTCTCGACGACTGCCAAGGACAACGACAGCGTCGGATTTTCTCTGCCCATGACCGTGAGCGATGCCGAGCTCGATCTGATCTTTGGAGCCGTCCAGAGGGCGGCCGAGACAATTCAGAGGAAGCAAGACAACTGAACGCGCGTTGATATCACGGCAGTGGGCTGCGCCCCCGTGAGAACGCTACTCGACCGCGCCTCCGGGACCTCCTTAGGCTGGAGCCGCATATCCTGTCCTTACTTCACCCGGCTCACCACCTCACATCTTGCAGGCCCAAATGCCTTACACTCTCGTTCTATACCGCCTGTATCAAATGGTGGACCTACGTAGGATACATATCGCACGGTCCGTGCGCCGTATCTGTCGATAGTAGCGCCCGGCTGAGGAACGTATGGCACTGACAGAGGAAACAACTCGGATTGCCGCGAGGCCGCTAACCATTCAGCCGCTTCCTAAAAAAGACGACGCGCTCCGTTTCCTCGAATCCCAGAGACATATGAAGCTCTTGGGTGGCCTCGTTCTCCGTTGAAGTATCCGACGCAAATTCGGAGCAGCCTGCTGCCAGACCCATTCTTCCACAGCTTCGCAGAGTGCCCTTGCTATCCCTCGGCGGCGGAAGGCGGGAGCCACATATATGCCTTCGAGAAAAGCAACAGGCGACGAGTCGCACCCGTTCACGTAGTCACGGCATAAGCTTACTTCAGCAAACCCGAGCAAGTCTCCGGCTTCTACCGCCATAAAGGCCGCAGCAGACTTATCGCCGGAGAAGAAGGCACCTTGAGGGCCTTGGCCTCGGGCGTTGCCGCCCAGGCATTGATGAAGGCGGTCTCGGTCATGGTGCGATAGAGGGAGACCCACCAGGCATAGCCATTCGGCTCAGGCGCACGCCCGAGGAAGGCATTGTACATCTGTGCGGTGAAGGGTTGGGCGGGCATGGTTGTTATCCGTAGTTGCTAGACCGATTTTGTGAACTTATGAACGAGAGCCTTAGTCTCCTCGTCCGGCTGCGCCACTTGAGTTCCTATATTGAAACGCCCCGCGCCTAGCCAAAAATCGATAAACTTCAGGTCGCTACTTGCACCCGCGTACGCAGAATCGAAGATCAACAGTTTCCCGCCGGGATGAGAATATTCAAATTTCTCGAGAGGGCTGCTAAAATCCATGCGCGAAATAAATTCTATCAAACAGGAATAATCTACATTATTCTCGCAATAGTACATCCTGATAATAACAATCTCCTGAGACGCTAATTTGCAAATCGCCGTCTCCAAAGGCTCGTCTCCAAGAACCAAAGCTTTTCCTGTATCAACCTCCACGTCTCCGACGAAATCTTTTATACGGCATGCCCTTTCATAGTCATTTATCTCATGCGTGTCAGTTGCATGACTGGAATTTCCTGAGATACCTTTCCATAATGGTGCCAATCCAACGGGTATGCACAATAGTGGCCCGCCACCGCTAACTATCCATTCCAGCATTTTTCATCTCCTCTTATATCCTGAGAGTAATCCACCCTGCCTATTACTGCAGTCTAAGCAATGAGGATAGTAGCTCTGTGGATTCCCGGTGGGTTGAGGGAAGTGGGGGGCTGGTGATCGGTGACCCAATCTCCCCGACGCTTGTCCAGCCTGACAACAGGTCCTTGCTTGTGTTGGAAGAGATTCCACCGGAGGTCGATCACCGGGTGGCAGTGCAGGAGTTCGTCGTCAAGCAAGGCACGCCGATTCACTACCTGATCGCGGTCCGCAGCGATGAGGATGAAGTTACGATCGGGCATTGCGAGAGAGCGCGATGCGAGTTTATGAGAATTGCTGACGAGGCCGGCGGCTTGAGTGCAAAACCGATACGGAAGCCTCGGTGGTGGCGGCTGTCTGAATGACTCTCAACTTCACCTATCTTGCAGCAGCCCTATTTATAGGTCCAACAGACCCACAGATGGAAGATGACCGTGCCCCACTACGGCTCCTAGGGGCATTTGCGCTAGGGTCGGGCATGCCTCGGGGAGATCCCTCCCGACCCAGCATGGGTATGGTGGTGCGAATTCCCCTTTGAGAAGGAATCTAAGGAAATCAGACGGGTAAGGACGTCCGATCGCCGGCCGACCCACTTATCTCTCAATCCAGGCGCTCGCGCCGCAACCACGCATATTGCCTAGCCACCTCGCGTCTTTCCGCTCGCGTCCCCAAGCCGGCAGGCAGGCAACATATCCTGTGCGTCGAAGCGGTCATCCGCGATGACACAGATAACCGCTCGAATTCAGATTTCAGTTCGTTCCGCCCAAGAGCAGCGCATCCTCTACCTCGACGCCAAGATACCGAGCAGTGACTGCAATGGCGAGAGGTTCGGTGAGCGCGTCGTTCATGCGGCCCGTTCCGAAATCGCCGTGCCTGCCGCCCAGCCGGACGACCACGCCCACTGGAAATTGTAGCCGCCGAGCCAGCCGGTGACATCGACCACCTCGCCGATGAAATAGAGCCCCCCGACGGCTTTGGCTTCCATCGTCCGCGAATTCAGCCCGTCCGTGTCGACGCCACCAAGCGTCACCTCGGCTGTGCGGTAGCCTTCCGAGCCGATCGGAAACACCTCCCAATTTTGAAGAGCCGCGGCGATGGCGGCGAGTTTTCTATCGCTCGCCTCGCCGATCGGTCCGGCCCAGCCATGGATCTCGGCGAGATGGGTGGCAAGACGTTTGGGCAGGATGTCGCTGAGTACCGTCGAGATCGCGCGGCGGCCGTTCTCGCGCTTGGCCGAGACAAGCGAGGCACTGACGTTGTCGCCGGGCAAAAAAGCGATGCGGATCGGCTGCCTTTCGCGCCAATAGGACGAGATTTGCAGGATCACCGGCCCTGAGAGACCGCGATGCGTGAAGAGCAATGCTTCCTCGAACGACGTTCTGCCGCAGGACACGCGCGCGTTAGCCGCGACCCCCGCCATATCTCTAAAACCGGCGAGCACGTCCTCGCCGAAGGTGAGCGGGACGAGCGCAGGGCGCGTCTCGGTGATGGCGAGTGCGAATTTTTCCGCGATCTGATAGCCAAGGCCGGTCGCACCCATTTTCGGAATCGACTTGCCGCCGCAGGCGACGACGAAATGCCGGCAGCGGATTTTCGCCGCCCGGTCGCCGCCGAGCGTGACGGTAAAGCCGCTCACGTCGCGCTCGATTGATTCGAGCATGGTTCTCAAGCGCAATTCGCACCCGACCTGGTTCATCTCGTCCAGAAGCATCGAAATAATCTGCTTCGCCGAAGTGTCGCAGAAGAGCTGGCCGAGCGTCTTCTCGTGCCAGGCGATGCCGTGTTTTTCGACGAGCGCGATGAAATCGTGCTGCGTGTAGCGACCAAGGGCCGACTTGGAGAAATGCAGGTTGCCGGAGATGAAGTTCTTCGCGCTTGTCCCGATATTGGTGAAATTGCAACGGCCGCCGCCGGAAATGCGGATCTTTTCGCCGGGCGCCTTCGCATGATCCACCACCAGCACGCGGCCGCCGCGCGCAGCGGCATGGATCGCGCACATCATGCCCGCCGCGCCCGCGCCGAGGATGACGGTGTCGAAGGTTTCAGGCTGCATGGAACGCAGCACTTGCCCGTGCCCGATGCACCAATAAGGCCAGCATCGTAGTTATCTGGAACATCGTGATTTTATCTCGCAGGCACTCGGATCGAAAAGAAACGTGAACAGCAAAGGGCTATAGTACGCAATCGCTAGCGATAACAATTCCTACTGGATCATGGCCGAACCCATCATTTTGCACATTGGGGAGGATGCAGTCTCCAAGGCGCTGCCGCTGCGTGCGCATTTCCGACGCATCCCGTTCCCCGATGGAGTCTGCTCTCGCCCCAGAGCCGCCCGAAACCTGCCAGTCCGCTTTCCGCCATTTTTACAGCTCTCCGTGAAATAGAGAAGCCACACCATCTGAAGTGATAGCGCGCCGCCTGACCTCCGACAAATTTAGTTGTGGCCTATCAATTGGAGTAACGGGCGCATCCTGTCGACCATAGATAGAGCGCTTCTAAGTACGGTGGGCGGGCAACAATTGTCGCCTCTTGCGCAACTCACCCGCTAACGCCAGCCCGACAGAGCAGGGACACGCCCTTCATGTTGCGCTGGCACCATGCGTCGGGTGTCCCGCGATAGGGTCACTGTCGCGTCGGCCTTGTCAACCTTACCTTTTGTGTGGTTCAGCACCCATTCTCAAGCTCGAGGAAATACGTGCCGTCGTTACTGAGATCCACGTTTATAAGATCTTTGGCATTGTCGGCCTTTTCCGCGTTCAGTCGCACCCCGAGATAATCAAGGAACATTTCGACTGACATCGCCCGTACTGTATCTTGGCTTACTGTTTTTGGGGTAGCCCGCTTGGCCAAGCCCTTGCGCAGCTCCTGAGCTCCCGTCAGATAAAAATTGCGCCAAGGTTCGGATCCGGCTTGATAGCCGAGCTGCTCGAGCGCATCTGCCTCGAGGTTCTTAGCCGCCTGGTTCCTGATGATGCGTTGTGCGAAAAAGGCGCTCTCGATCGGAGTGATATCATCGATCGACTTGAAGATTGTGCTGCCCGTTTGATAGCTATCGATCTGACGCGACGAAGCAGATGTGCGCTGACCAAATGACCCAGGCACCTCAGCTGCTCGCGCGAAATGGAGCCAAGCTGTAATGAGAGTGGCGGATGGAACTTTGGGACATTGGATTGCTGGCGAGCGCCGGACTTCTCGGTGGGCTTTGCAACGCCATCGCCGGCGGCGGAACGTTCTTCATCTTTCCAGCGCTGTTGACCATCGGATTACCGCCGGTTAGCGCTGGGGCGACTAGCGCGATCTCAATCTGGCCTGGTCACGCCGCTGGCCTGATAGGCGAAGGACGAGTGCTGCGGGACGACTTGGGCCGACGTCCGGGCAGAATTGCGATCTTCGCCTTTGCTTCGGCTGCTGGAGCGGGCTTGCTGCTGGTTTCCGGTGACGCCTTGTTTCGCGCCCTCGTTCCTTGGCTCTTGCTTTTCGCGACCATACTCTTTGCGGTCGGCCCCGCGCTCAACCGCTGGCTCACACGGCGCGGCATCCGAACAGCCGATGGCCCGGCAGCCCTGTTCGAGGGAGTGGTTGCTCTTTACGGTGGCTTTTTCGGAGCTGGCCTGGGCGTGATGCTGCTCGCGGTGCTGACGATCACGGAGGGCGAAGAAATCGCCCGTCTCAACGTAGTGAAGAACGGCTTGGCGACGCTCGCCACCTCCATTGCAATACTCATCTTCGCTGCCAGCGGCGCTGTTGCGTGGGGGCCGGCGGCGGTGGTCTTTCTGGGTGCGGTTGCTGGAGGGATGCTCGGGGGGCGGTTGGCGCGGCGTGTGAACCCACAGATATTGCGAATATTTGTCGTTTGCGTTGGGCTGGCCCTGGTTTTTTATTATGCTTAGCGCTAGCGATCCGAGCCTTGGTGGGGCGTTCACCGACGCGTTGGTCGCGTCCGCGGTCCATCTCAATCAATTTCTTGCCCGACAACCTTGCTGGACAAGCCAAACCGGCCCCGGCCGATGATAGCCACGGCGATGAGCGCCACGATCAGCAAATTTTTCATTGATGTCTCCGGGCAAAGAGCCGCGCTACGGCAGTTATTCCACAAACAATCTTCGGGGAATTCCCCACTTCTGCCCCAATTGACCGCTCATTAACCGCGCCCGTCGAGCTTTCGCTTCCGGGTGTCCCCGGTCGTCTCTCCGCCCCCAAGCAAGGCGACCGGGGGCTTTTAAATATCAATAGGCGGCTCGGATGCTTGCACCGTCGCTCGCCAAGAGGGCGGAAGTTAAATGTTGAGCGCGGTGGTTCAATCCGTGACGGGCACGAAGATCGTCTCCGCCTCGAGCAGCGCGTAGGGCAGATCGAGCAGACAGGCAATCATGTCCGGCACGTAGTTCTGATAGTCCGCATCGTCGACAATCCGCTTTGGCCCGGCGAACTTGCCGATAAGGTCAACGGCGTCGCCGCCGCCGAGCCGGTCGCATCGGGTTTGAGGTTGATCCCAATGCCGCGGCGTGTTGTCGATGGCGCGGAATGATTGCCGCGTTCGGGCTGTTCATGGCCATCAAGTCGTGCGCTGATCGGCGGTGATGATGAAGAAGTTCTGGACGGCAATCAGGCGACTCCCTTGGCTTGCATGTAGGTGTTGAGGGCGAAATAGAGGCAACTTCCTTGCCCGCGCGATGCGCCAGCGGCGGTGAGGCAACCTGCTGACCAGAGAAGGACGCGGGGCTACGACCACAGATGCGGAGTCACCAATGGGACGGTCTACGGAAGCCGCCGAGCCAGCGACGATCTGTTGGCTGTTCCTCCACAGCCTCTCATCTGAGCGCCACGACGCTGAAAGTCCATGAGCCCGATAGCGGTCGGAACCGTAGCGGATGGGGCGTGCCGAGCCGATTGACCAGGTCCTCGGCAGCGCCCGGGGCGTTCCGGGGGCGTCACCGCGCCTACATAGCTGTTACCGGCTCCGGCAGCGGAGGGTCTTGCATTTCGGCGCGCCCCCTCGCCTTCTATTCCGACAAGAACTCGATCTTTCGTGTGTCGCAGTCTCAGGCTCAGGGCGGTCAGGGCATGACGCAGTTCGGGCGCGCTTTGAGCGAGCTTCAGCATCAAGATCCTGTGCGCGAACTCGAGCCAGGGCAAAGGGCGGGTGGAGCGGGTAAATCGGACCCTGCAGGACCGTCTCGTGAAGGAGCTGCGCCTCGAAGGGATTTCGACGATCGAGGTGGCAAACGTCTATATTCCAAACTTCATCACGCGCTTCAACGAGCGCTTTGCTTCAGCTCCGCTTCGCCCGAATGATCTGCATCGTCCGCTGGAACGTAATCCCGCGCAGCTTGATACGATTTTGGCTTGGCGAGAGCAGCGTTATGTCACACAGCAACTGGCTCTATCCTACGACAGCAAGGGGATTTTTCTCGACGAGACAACGCTGACCGCTGGTTTAGCAGGCAAATATGTCGAGACCTACGAGTTTCCTGACGGTCGGCTTGAGGTGCGCTGGAAAGGTGTCACGCTGCCGTATCGCGTCTTCGATAAGAAGCAGCGGGTCACGCACACGGCGATCATCGAGAACAAGCGCCTGTCGAAGCTCTGGCCTGGGTCAAAGCGCGCCAGGACGAGATCAGACCGGCGCCACCCAAAACGCACAGCGAAGCCGGCGGCTACACGCCTCGGCTGAAAGGACGTCGAGGTCAGATCTCCTTCGTCGATCGTCATTTCGCGGCGAAAGCCACCGATCGCACCGCCTCTGCCGGCGCTGCTGCAAAACATGGGCTCTCCACAGCCCCGGCAGAGGCTCCGTAGCGCCCTGTGACATTTCTAAATTGCTGCGGCCTGAGACATTTCAAACGGTTGCAACATCTGCTGTACACGGGAGAACGAAAGGATGACGTCCGGCGGCAGGAGATGACAATGACTTCTCTATGAGCAGCTTCGACATGAAAACCTTCGCCCTCTCAGGTTCTCATAGATGGACGGGGAAAGGTTTCCAGAAAAAAGGACCAGCCGTCGCTTCCTGTAATGAGTGGCTTGGCCGCACCGTCGCGCTACCATATAAAAAAATTACGCGGTTATGTGATGAGAATGACTGCGCAATTGTTAAATTCTCTGAATTTTATCCTAAAAATTGTATCGAGCTTGGCTTATTTGCCTCAGATTATTTTCAATCAATACCTGACTCCTCGTTGGCAGTCGAAATGCGCTAGTGATTATACATATGGGAAGATATACTTTTGGACGAAACGGTCTAACAGTTACGCCGGAGAACGCGCTCCAAGGAGACGCCCCCTCTACAACCGCCACACCAAGCGCTTGTTGCACGAAGATGACGGATGTCATCGACACATCAATTTCTATATCCGGCCTAAAGGTAGACCCGCTTTCCGCGTAAACCTTCGCGAGAATAACGCCGAAATCATTATCGCGACGGTAGGATATCAACGCTTCGCCTCTGAGATCCGTGATATCGACCGTATCTCGGCCGGTCAGGCGATGGTCTGTTGGCAACAAGCATACCATCTCGGTTTCGCCCACCACCTCTGTCCGCAATTTTGGCGAGGACGATGGAATCATGGTCAGGCCAATCTCTGCCGCACCCGCCGCGACCTTGTCGAAGATCACGCCTACTCCGTGCACGTCCGCGACAAGCTCGACACCTAGACCGCTTTCGCGAATGGCGTGCTTCAGCGGAGGAAGAAACGACATGAGGAGGGGTGCGGACGACGAGACCCGCACGGGTGCCATCCGCCCTAACCTGATCTCCTCGGTGAGATTGCGAAGGTTTTGTATTTCACCGAAGACCCTGTCCACCTCCGGATAAAGCAGCTCAGCGAGCGCCGTAGGGATGAGCCGCCCTTTCTCGCGCAGGAATAGGAGGCCGATTTGGTCCTCCATACGGAGCAGCACCTGACTGAGGGCCGACTGCGACACATTGAGTTCCTGAGCCGCCCGCGTCAGCGTTCCATAGTGCATTATGGCCCGAAAGACTTCCAATTGCCTTGAGTTCATGATCGCAGATTTTGCTAGCCTTCGACCGTCAGCCGATGATGCGACCACTCGCATCCACAATCGCATACACCATAACGGACAGCGGTCTAAGCTGACACCGTGCTGATCGCCTTTCAAGCATTCCGGCAAAAAAGGTGTGACCATGGGCTCATGATCAATCGGCGCGAGCCTTCAGTTCGCTCATGTCGCGCAATCCGTCTCCAAACAGATTGATCGCGAGAACCAGAATAAACAACGCTGTCCCGGGGAGCGCGATGACCCAAGGACTAAAGAACATGAACTTTTTCCCCTCCGATATCATCAACCCCCAAGATGGGGCAGGCGGTAACACGCCAAGGCCGAGAAAGGAGAGCGCGGCTTCAAGCAGGATGGCGTGAGCCATCTCCAGCGTCGCAACCACAATCAGCGCGTTTCGGGCGTTCGGCAGGATCTCCCTGAATATGATCCAGGATGTGGAAAAGCCAATAGCGTGGGCGGCTGCCACGTACTCCTGCTCTCGCAATTGCAAGAATAGACTGCGTGTGACAACCGCAAAACGGTCCCACAGCAGGAGGCCGAGCGTCGCAATCACGATTGTCAAGGAGCTGCCCGCCAGCGCGGCGACGGACAACGCAACAAGGATCACGGGTATCGCCAGCCGCACTGAGACGAAGAAGGAGATCATCTCATCAAACCAGCCGCCGAAATATCCCGCGAGCGCGCCAAGCGTAATACCAATCGCGCCGGAGGCGATGGCGGTTCCAAAGCCGATCGCAAGCGATATCCGCGCACCGTAGATCAAGCGGGAATAGTAATCTCGTCCGAGCTGATCGGTGCCAAGAACATGCTCCCAACTGCCTTTGGTATGCCAGATAGGAGGTAGCATGCGTCGCGACACATCCTGCGCGTAGGGGTCCGCGGTCGCCAGCAAGGGGGCAAAGATTGCGATGAAGACAATTAGGATCAGGACCGCCAGACCCGTGAACAACGCGAGATTGGCTGTAATGCGGCGGAAGCGCTTAGGAAGAATTTGCAGACTCGGTCTGAACAATCGCCTGCCTGCCGCCTCGACCGAGCCAACATCGCGCGCAATCGGAACAGTCATCGGCCGCTCCTAAGACGCGGATTAAGCAGGGCGTTGGCGAGATCCGCCAACAGGTTCAAGCCAACGAAGATCGTAGCCATCACAAGAACAATCGACTGGATAACGGGAATATCTGCGCGCTGAATGGATTCCCAGGCCAGATATCCAACGCCATGCAGCGCAAAGACTGTCTCCACGACGATAGAGCCCCCCAGCATGAAGCCGAACTGAACCGCGGCAAGGGCAACAACCGGTATGATGGCGTTGCGCAGGGCATGCCTGAAGACGATAGCGGTCTGCGAAAGCCCTTTCGCACGGGCGGTGCGCACGTAGTCCGCCCCCATGACCTCGATCAATCCGGCTCTTGTCATCCGCATGAGCGCTGGCATCGCATAATAGGCAAGCACAATGGAAGGCAGAACGAAATGCTTCCAGCTCTCGTCGCCTGAAATCGGCAGCCAACGCAGCTGAACACCGAGGTAGAGGATGAACATGAGCGCGAGCCAAAACGAGGGTAACGCCTGACCAGCGACTGCGATCAACAGAGCAACCCGATCAACCCATGAGTTCGGCCGCAGTCCGGAGAGAATGCCGAGCGGCACGGCCGTGACGATCGCAAGGGCAATGGCGCAGGCACCAAGAAATAGCGTTACCGGCAAATGCTTCGCCAGAATGTCCACCACCGGCGTATTAAAGAAATACGACACGCCGAGATCTCCCGTCAGCGCCCGCCCGAGCCAGGCCAAGTACTGGATCACCAAGGGCTGATCGAGGCCGTATTGCCTGCGCACCGCCTCGATCGCCTCGGGGCTGGCGCTCACACCGGCTATGGCAACCGCGGCATCACCCGTCAAACGCAGCAAAGAGAAGCTGATGATGGATACCGCTATTGCCACCAGAAGAGCTAAAAACAGGCGCTTTAGCGCGTAGCTCCGCATTGTACAATCCGTTGTCTAGGGTTACTGAGAGCATAGACCAGTATTACATGGCTTCTTCATTTCCAAGAGACATCATAGAAACGGATGATTTCGTCAAATGAGCCAGAGAACTTGAGATCGGCGCTATGTACATAGTTATTGCTTTTGTTCCATAATGGCACCCAGTAGAGGTTTTCAACAATGCGACCTATCGCCTGCGAGTAAAGAGCCTTGCGCTCCGCCTGGTCAAGCGAGGCATTCGCTTTGACGATCAACTCATGCACGGCGGGGTCCTTCGCGATATCTTGCGGGTTCCCCCCGAAATAGGCACTCATCGTGATCGAAACGTCCTTTATCGACCAGTGTGTTGTCGACGTTTGCGCCATTTTCGCCTGCCCCGCCGTCCAGGCGTCATACATGGCCGGCCAGACCACGGTGCGAAGTTTCGCATTAATGCCAACCGCCCTGAGATCACCAATGATTGCTTCCGAGAGGAACCGATCCGTCGTCTCCCATATGTCGATGTCGAAGCCGTTGGGATATCCAGCTTCGGCGAGCAGAGCCTTGGCCTTAGCGGGATCGTAAGTGTAGCCCGCGAAATCGGAAGCGCAGCCAAACTGCCCCTGGTGGCAGACGAGATTCGTGACCTCTGACCCCTTGCTGAGAAGGTTCTTCACGATAGCATCGCGGTTGATAGCATGGGCGACGGCCTGCCGCACTTTCAGGTCGGTGAGAGGATGCGGCCCGGCCATGCCTCGTGGCTCGAGAAGCAGGAACTGGGTCCGCATCGTGCCCACAGGGCTGAAGACGAGATTGGGCATGTCGCCCATCTGTTGCGCCTGATCAAGCGGGACCTGCCAAAGGAGGTCGGCACGGCCGCTCATCAGCTCCGCGATACGAAGTTGCTCGTCTTTAAGGGTCTGTACGACGACGGTCCCGACCTTCGGCTCGCCTTTCGGGCTTCCATCGAAATAATTCGTGTTCTTCTCCAGGGTGTACTGCTTGCCCGCCTCAAAGGACTTCACCTTGTAAGGGCCCGTGCCGATGGGGGCTTTGGCCATTCCAGCCGCACCAACCTTGGCATGATACTCATTGGGATAAATTGGAACACCCGTGGCCAGATACTCGAGCGCAGCAGCGAAAGGCTTTTTCAAAAATATAGAAACAGTATAATCATCAATTTTCTCGGCGCGATCTATCCACGCGACCATCTGCTGATTGATGACCTTGCTTTCCTTGTTGGTCACCATAGATATCGTGTAGACGACATCATCGGCATTGAACGGTTCACCATTGTGAAACGTGACCCCCTGCCTCAGTTTGAAGCGCAGCTCCGTCGGGCTCTCCCAGCTCCAGCTCTCGGCCAAAAGCGGCTTGAATTGGCCCGAATCGATGTCGACATAGAGAAGCATGTCCCAGACATTGATGGCTAGGGTGAGGCCGGTGCTTTCCAACACGTTGTAGTAGTCCAATGATTGGAGATCGCGCTCCCAGGCGAGAACGAGCGTGTCGTCCTTCTTGCTCGCCAGGGCCGCGCCATTGGATAGGATCATCGCGCCCATACCTGCTAAAAGCAGCCGGCGAAAATAAGACTTCGGCATCGAACAGTACTCCCTTATCTGGATTCGGCCCCTCGGCAATTGCTTGTTTTTCTGCGGATCCGACACGATCTTCGATGCCCCGAGGGTCAGGCGTCCAATCTAAAAAGGCACCTCGTTCCATTAGGCGACCTTATAGCTAGCCGTCTTTCAAGAGTGGCCGATCGATCCTCATCGTGCTCAACCGGCCAAGGATTGCCGATACCACGGGATGGTCCGGTGTCAGCAGATTGCGTACCAGCGAAAAATGATCCTGCCCAGTGAGTTCCACGATCTCTATCGCGCGCTGCAAGCCGGCAACATGACGAGCCATGCTTTCCTGTTGTTGTGCGAATTCCCGTGTCTCCAGTTCACCCAACGCCAGCAGCAGGTCACAGGCCAACGGATCCTGGCTGTGGATTGGGCTGAGCTCATAGGCGGTCTCCGGGCTAAGACTGAGGCCCTCGTTCATGAAGCTGCGGCGGACAGGCTCGAGATCATAGAACCCGCCAATGGCCGCGACCATACGAATGGCGCGGCGCGTCTCCTCGTTCAAGCGATGCGGCTGAGCATAAGTGATGGCAGCCAGATGACCACCTGCCGAGTGGCCGAAAACGCAAATGCGTTCACCGTCGACACCAAGATCCGCCGCGTGAGCGACCACCCAGTCGAGGCAATGGCCGGCGCTGTCGACCACTTCCGGCAGGCTTCGTTCCGGAACCAGCGGGTAGTTGGCTAGCAGCATCGCGCACCCCTGCTCGACAAACGGGCGGGCAATGAAGCTGAACATGGCTTTGTCGAGCCGCTGCCAGCTGCCCGGATGAAAAAAGACGCAGGCGGGCGGCAATGCTGCGGCGGGCGCGGGCCGGAAGACATCCAGTGTTTCAAGACGATGCCGCCCATAAGCGATATCGAGCGCTGCGAATGGCCAATGGGCGCGAAAGGCTTCGCTCTCCATCTGCCAGGCGTCGAACTGCTCCTGAAAGTCAGGGCACCGCGCACGCAGGTTGAAATCATGGTCGAGGCGCTCCCGTTCCAATGCATCCACCGCGATCACCGTCCCCTGGTTCATGGACCAACCCTTTCCATCTTTCGGATAGCCGCTCGTCAGGCCGCGACTTTCTTGGCTTCCTCACCAGTGAACTCGCGCAAACGCGGCATGACCTCGCGGGCGAAGAGCTTCAGGCTGTCCGCGGTGTCGGCGTGCGACAGGGGCCCGCCATGCATCATTGCGGTCAGATGCCCAAAACCGCCGCAATAGCGATAGAAATCCACAATCTGTTCATAGACCTGATCGGGCGTGCCACCAAAGCCGACGCCAGGATCAATGAGGTCACGAGGATCGCAGATGACCGGATTGACTGCGGGTCCCTGACGGCCGGGGATATTGGTGAACATCGATCCATTGGCCGGATTGCGGAGCGCCTTGGCAACGATATGGGCGGGCTTGTAGCCTGGGGGACTGGAGTACTGCTCGGCCGACAAGCTGGACGCCCATGCATAGCGACGAACTTGCGATAACCGTGCCAAGCCCTGCTCTTCCGTATGGCCCACCGCGATCTGAGCCATGTAGGAAAAGCGATCGTTGGCTGGTGTGGAGCGGCCAAGTTCGGCCCAGCGCTTGCGATAGGCATCAAAAATCGCCTTGGCGATGACAGCCGAAAGGGTCGCCGCGACCACATAGCCACGATCGGCCACTTCCCTGACGGTCGCCGGGCTGAAACATGTCATCCATACGGGCGGATGGGGCTGCTGATAGGGGCGCGGCCAAATATTGATCTGCCTGTACTGGAAATGCCGGCCTTCGTAGTTGAAGGGACCGTCGTGGTGCGTCATCGCGGCGAGAACGATGTCGTGTGCTTCCCAGAAGCGTTCCCCCAAGGTTGCCGGGTTGCTGTTGGTCGGCCCCAGTTCCACGCCGCCTCCTTTGACCAGCCCCATTTCCAGGCGCCCCCCGGAAATTACGTCCGCATAGGCCATCTCCTCCGCCACAAGTACGGGATCATGACGCATGCCAAGCGGTATGCCGAGAACGAGCAGGCGCGCCGAGCGGGTCTCACGCGCCATGATGGCAAGCGGCAGCGATCCGGAGACACTTAAGCTCGTCGAGGTCGCATGATGCTCGTTGACCATGATGTTGAGACCAAGCTCATCAGCCAGTGCCCATTCATCCAGCCGCTCATTGAGAAGCTTTGAGGCTTCTGCAGGATCAAAATAGCGGTTGGGCATAACGTTGCGGATCGGCACCCTGTCTGCATGCTTCCAAGCTGGCGTGTAGGGGCATTCCGTGAAGTGATAGACCTGCATCGGATTATCCTGGGCTGGAGACTAGGCTTCAGCGAGCCCTCAGAAAATTGCGGATTAGCGAGATCACCTCGTCAGGCTGCTCGACATGCGGATGGTGGCCAGCATTGCCTACCCGAGCGATGTGAGCTTGAGGCAACTGCTCGACGAAGGCATCGTGTATCGTCCCGGACACGAAATTGTCCTCGTCACCCCGGATCACTAGCGTCGGCGCCTGGATCCGCCTCAACCATCGACCCAGCCGCGGATTGTGGAGAAACGGCCTCCAGGCATAGCGGACGAGCGTTTCCTCGAAGCGTGCGAGTTCCAGAAGCTCCTGGTCGCTGCGTTGATCGAGATGGTCAGTCTGAAAAAGGGGCTGATGGAATTGGATGCGGCGACGCTCGGCGCGCGACATTGCCCAGATATCAGCGATCGGGCGGTCCATCGGCGCCCCAACGCGCAATCCGAGGGGATTGATCAAGATGAGGGCGGCGAAAGCCGCTGGGTCGCGGATAGCGATCTCGGCCGCGATCCATCCGCCGATTGACGCACCGATGACAGGTATCCCGCGCAGTCTACGCGCGTTGAGTAAACCCATATAGCAATAAGCGAGATCATCGATGGTCTCGAAGTCATCCGGTCGCGGCAGAGGCCCGAAGCCGGGATGATAGGGCGCCAGCACCGCATTATCCTGCCCGAGCTTTACGAGAAACTCCCTGGAGTCATAGGTGGGCCCGGGACCGGAGTGCAGGAAAAGCAAGGGCTCGCCCTGCCCCGTCGTGCAAAGCTGAATGTCTATTCCGGCGACGCCGACCGTTTCGGAGATGATTGTTTCGACCATGGCCGCAGTATCCCCCTTCATTCCGCCGATGCGACGAGATGCGGAAAGCGGGCGCGGACGGCGCCAAAGGCCTCATAGACGGCCAATTTTGCGTCAGCTCCGGCTGGCGTTTCGCCAATGCGCGTGAAAATTTCCTTCTTCACCCAATGCCGCCAGGGAATTGCTGTTTGGCTCAGAACATCTGTCAGCGCGTCATAGCGTTCAGGTGACCAAAGCTTTTCAAACTCAACCTGTTGATCATTGTGAGCGACCACAGGTCGCAAAGACCGCGGCGCGCGTCGCAGCGCTTCGGTTGCCGCGTCGTCAAGCAAACCCTCCTCGTCGAACACAACGCCGTATTGCTGGCACGCCTCATCGCGGGTCAGAAGGCGGGCAGCGACATCGCGCGCCACAAGCGCGGGATCACGCTTGAAGGGGTCTCCCCAACCGCCACCGCCCGGCCCCTCGAGTTCGAGGACGTCGCCCGGCTCCAGGTGAACGATATCGGCATTGGCCAGATCGAGCGCGCGACCATCGGACGTGTGGCGGGTGAAGCGCGATGACAATCCAGGCGCGCCACCGTTCAAGCCCCAGGACGCAAAACGGCTGTGATCACGGTTGCGCGCAGTCACCATTGTTTGCGGTGCGAAGACTTCGAACTTCATCACCATGCCACAACCACCGCGCCACTCCCCCGGCCCCCCGGTTCCGGGCACCAGCCCATAACGGAGAAAGCGCACCGGCAATTCCGCTTCCGATATCTCGATCGGCGTATTCTTGAGAAAGCCCGAAACAGAACCCGAACCATCGTTGCCATCAGCATTCGGCATGCCGCCGGCGCCCCCTCCAACAGGCCCCACGGAGGCCATCACAGTGCGGCCGTTCTCGGCGACGCTGCGCACATTCACGAGCGACTGGCTCCCTGCAGGTGAGGCGCACATCCGCTGAGGAATAGCGCGCGCGAAAGCACCCAGCGTCACAACCTGCGTATGTTTGCAGACCAGGCTGCGCATGCCGACCGCTGCCGGGAAGCTCGCATTCACGACCGTCCCCTCAGGCAGGATCGCCCGCGCCACCCGCAACGCACCGGCGTTGAGCAGGAGATTCTTGTCGAGGGAATAAAGCACGTAGCCGAGCCCCGCCATAATCAGCGCATGGCGTGCATGTCCGCAGGTCGGCATGTTGAGCGACGACGCAAGCTGCGGATCGCTGCCCGTGAAATCCATCTCGATTTCGTCATCCCGGACACGGAGCGTCAACGCGACGCGGCAAGGAAAGCCATCAGGCGCATCCTCGTCCGCGAACTCCGCATGGAAGTAGTCACCGTTTGGAATAGAGCGAATGACCTCCCTTGCCTGGTTATGAGCGTAGTCAAGGATGTTGGTCACGGAACGCTTGAAGGCGGCCGGACCGAGCCTGCTCCCAATCTCAAGGATCTTACGGGCGCCGGTCGAAACAGACGCGATCTGCGCATTGAGGTCACCAAGGTTCTGACGAGGCGCGCGAACATTGTTCTGAATGATGCGGAGCAATTCATGATTAAGCTCGCCGCGGCGCATTAGACGCGTCGGCGGAATGCGAATGCCTTCTTGCTGTATCTCAGTTAGCGTGCGGGAGAGACTGGCCGGCACCGCGCCGCCCACATCAGTATTATGGATATGACCTGCCGAGAAGCAGATGAGTTCTCCTTGGAGGAAAACGGGTTTCCAGATGTGGAAATCAGGTGTGTGAGTGGCCACGCCTCCCGCATAGGGATCGTTCGTGATCCAGATGTCGCCATCCTCGTAACCTTCAGGAATGCCGATGACCGGGCCATAGTCGAGCCCAATGAACCAGGTTGCTCCGAAGCCGCGCGGCGAGGCAAATGTCAGTCCCTCGGTCGTCAGAAGCCCGCAGGAAAAATCTTCGGTCTCCTTGACGAATGTCGAATGGGCGGTACGCATCAACGTATAACCCATGGCCTCAGCGGCAGCTGTGCAGAAATTCGCGAATATCTGCAATGAGGAAATATCAGTTTTGACTGTTTGCAACATCAAAGTGAGATCCGCAGATTTCCGAAGGAGTCCACTTTCACGTCGCAGCCTGGCGGCACGATCGTCGTAGTGTCTTCCTGCGTGATGATTGAAGGGCCAGAGAGTTCCGCGCCGGGCCTCAGATCGGCCCGCCGATAAAGGACTGCCTGTCGAAAAGCCCCATCGAGCCAGATACGGGCTTCACCACTAGCCTGCGGCCGATGTGCGAGTGGTTCACAGCTCGCTAGCTGGGGCTTTATTGTTTCTCCGGAAACGACAAGGCGGACGTTGACAATCTGGATCGGCCCGGAGCGGTCACAGTATCCGAAGAGCCGCTCATGGGCGAGATGGAAGCAATCGGCTATGGCGCCAATGTCGTTAGCATCAAGCATCGACCAATGAATTTCCGTCTCCACTTCAAAGGATTGCCCGACGTAACGCATGTCGCACAGATACCGGAGCATCACGTTATCGGCGTGTTTCTGCCCCTGCTTCAGCCATTTCGTTGCTTTTTCTCGGGAATCAGCGAAGGCATCCTTCATAAGATCGACGCATTCTTGATCAAGCGTCTTGTATATCGTCCGGATGAAGTCATTCTTGAGATCAGCGACCAACCCGCCGAGCGCGCTCAGAACGCCCGGCCGCGGTGGCACCAACACCTCCTTCATCCCCAGATCCCGCGCGAGGAAAACGCCAAGCATAGGTCCCGCCCCACCGAAGGCGAGTAAAGTAAACTCGCTCGGATCAATCCCGAATCTGGAGATGACAGCACTGGTTCCCACGTACATTCCGGAAACGCAGATATTTCGAATAGCCTCCGCCGTCTCCTCGATACTTTGTCCCGAGCTGCGAGCGAGCGGCGCAATGGCATTGCGCGCGGCCTCGATGTCGAGTTTTACAGCATTATAGCCAATCTCGTCGAAGCCGAGCATACCTGTCGCGGCAAAGCTGTCGGTGATCGCAGGACGCAACCCGCCTCGCCCATAGCAGGCCGGCCCTGGTGTGGAACCCGCACTCTCCGGCCCCACTTTCAACACGCCCTGAGCATCCATCCAGGCAATCGAGCCGCCGCCGTCGCCGATCGATGTTACAGAAATGGAGGGGATGTGGATCTGGAAATCTCCGATCTGCTCGCCAACTCCGTACTGCGCTTTGCCGTCGAGGATCAACGCGACGTCAGCCGAGGTCCCGCCAATGTCGAGGCTCAAGACCTTGTCCACGCCGGCCGTCTTCGCGAGATAGGCCGCGCCGATGACGCCGGAAGCGGTCCCTGACAGGATCATTTGCACGCATTCAGACTTGCCCTGCTCGGCGGTCATCACCCCGCCGTTGGACTTCGTGACTAGGAGTTCAGGGCGCACGCCCGCTTGCCACAAAGCCTCCTGCATCGAGGCAAGGTATCGCGCGACCTGCGGCTGCACATAACCGTTGACGACGGCGGTGGTCGTGCGCTCGAATTCGCGGATGATCGGCCAGACCTCGTGGGACAAGAAGATGGGCACAGTGCACCCATCCTCCACGAGCAACGACCGCGCCTTCCGCTCATTCTCTCCGTTCTTGTTGCTATGCAGAAAACTGACGACAATACCTTCACAACCGGCCGCGCGCGCCGCCCGATGAGCCTCGATAATGGAGGCACAATCCACCGGCTCCACGACAGCGCCATTCGCATTCAGGCGTTCGCGGATTCCAAAGACCTGGCTGCGTGGCACAAGCGGCGCGGGGCGGCTAGAAAACAGGTCATACATGTCGGGGCTCTTGAGACGCGCCAGTTCAAGTACGTCTACGAAGCCATCGGTCGTGAACAACGCAAGCCTAAGGCCTTTGCGCTGAATAACGGTATTGACGCCAACAGTTGTTCCATGAGTGAAATAAGTTATGGCGTCCGCGTTGATGCCATAGCGCCGCTCGAGCTCACGCAGTCCTGTCAGCATCTCCTCGCCTGGACGATCGGGACGCGAGAATACCTTGAGCGCTTCAAGCTGCCCGGTGCGCTCATCGAACACCGCGAAATCTGTGAAGGAACCACCGATATCGACTCCAACGCGGAAACCCATTTGAGACCCTTCATCGCTCAAAGATGCAATAAGCGCATCTCGTAGGGTCACGATGGTCTATGCTATCCAGCGTCGTCCAGCCGCGTTTGGAGCGAGAAGCTATAAGGTAGCATTATGAGCTGCTTTGCTCGTGCGACTTGGCGCGGCCATAGCAATTCCATCGCCTGGCAATTGTGCTAAGCCAGCACCTACACAGGACATGTCGCTGGCACCCTTTAAAACGACCGTCTGGAACGGTGAGGCAGGATGTGGCGCATCAGATCGACTAGTGCGTGTTGGCCTGCTGCCGGTTTCGTGGACGTTCAGTTAAGCTAATCCAACCTTCTTTTCGAACTCGACCTAGCTGAGATAGCCGATGGTCGAGCGCCTGCGGATGGTGTTCTAGAACCGCTCGATGTAGTCGAACACGTCCGCCCTGGCGGCGTCGCGGGTTCGGTAGACCTTGCCCTGATCCGCTCGGCTTTCAGGGATGAGAAGAAGCTCTCCATCGCGGCATTGTCCTAGATGTTGCCAGATCAGCTCATCGAACAGGTGACGCCGTTCTCGGCGAGCAACTCCTGGACGCGCTGGCTGGTGTATTGGCTGCCCTGATCGGAGTGATACAGCAACGCGTCCGGCTTGCCGCGGCGCCAGATCGCCATGATGAGCGCGTCGGTGACGAGTCCCACAGTCACCTCGGCCTTCATCGACCAGCCGACGACACGGCGCGAGAACAGGTCGATCACGGCCGCCACATAGAGCCAGCCTTCCGCCGTCCAGACGTAGGAGAAGTCGGCGATCCAGCGGTGGTTCGGACGCGTCGCGGTGAACTCCCGGACAACGCGCTGGCCGGAGAGCGAGGTGTCGACGCCGAGCACCAGGCACTCTCGCGTAAAGTCGTCGACGATGACCAGGACGCGGAAGCGGTCGCCATCGACGAGCTGGTCCGCGACAAAGTCGAGGCTCCAGCGCTGGTTCGGCCCCTGCGGCATGGTCATCGGCGCCCGTGTCCCGAGCGCGCGCTTGCGCCCGCCACGCCGGCGCACCGTCAGACGCTCCTCTCGATAGAGCCGGAACAGCTTCTTGTGGGTTCAGCGCGATGCCGTCCCGCCGCAGGAGGATGTGCAGGCACCGGTACACGATCCCAAGATTTTTAGATTTCTTCTGCCGGCATCATGAGTTGGAACTGGATCGGAAACCTTCTTACTCTGGCGGCATGTGCTTGCACGTGTTTTCGGATCGCGCGGCCCGGCTGGGGACCGGGCCCCTGCACCAAGGAGCGCCTGATTCTTTCAGTCTGTACAAGTATGACAACCAACGTCATCTCCAAATCCATCGCCGCTTCGCTGGAAATCAGGCGGGGTCTGTCACCCATGCGACAGACGTGTGGAACAGATCATGCTGATGTTTCTCGAGATTGAGGCTGCGTCACATTCCTGATAGCGGCCCTCGATCGAGTGGAACAGGGCAACACTCCGCAGGATGAAATCAACACGCTAGTTGAGCTTATTCTGTATGGAGAAACATATCCTCCATGAAGAATCGTTCTTGCGTCGAACTGTCGTATGTGCTCCCCTTCGGTAGATAATACGGGGAGGTTTCCAGTGCTTGACAAGCGTATTGCGGTCATCGAGGCAAAGCTCGACATCGCCGAATTGCTGACACGCTATTCGGTTGCGGTCGATGATCGCGACATGGCGGCACTCGCGGACTGTTTCACGGAGGACGGACAACTCGTCGGCAAAGACGGGCGTGATCCGGGCATCGGCCGCGATAACGTCATGGCGCGCTACAAGAGCCGCTTCAAGGCCCTCGGCCCGACCTGCCACTGGACCCACAACCACATCATCACGGTCGATGACGATCTGGACAAGGCTTCCGGGCTGGTGCTCAGTCACGCCGAGATCTGGCGCTCTGGCAAGGCCTATGTCGCTGCGCTCCGTTACGAGGATCTCTACCGGCGCGAGGGCGGCAAGTGGCGGATCGCGTCCCGTACGACCAGCTTCTTCTACTACATGCCCGTCACCGAGTATGCAGAGGGCCTGGGCGATCCCCTGCGTATGCGCGCCTATGGAGACCGGCGTCCAGCTAATTTCCCCGAGCCGCTCGCGACTTGGAAGAGCTGGGAGCACTGGTGACCCCCGGCGACGGCAGGCCAGGCGTCAAGACGACAAAAAACAAACGGGAGGAGACCTTGACCATTCGTGTATTCCTAGCCGCGAGCGTGGCGTTCGGCCTTGGCCTCGGCCAGTTGCCGGCCCGCGCGCAAGAGCAGGTGTTGAAGTACGGCACATCGAGCGCGGCGATGGTAGCCGCGCCGCTGCTGCTGTCGACACAGGACAAGACAATTTTCGGGAAGAACGGGCTGCGCGTCGAGATGACCGACTTTCGCGGCCAGACTGCGAATTGTGTCGTCGCTGTTATCTCCGGGGCCGTCAACCTCTGCCAGGTGGGTACCCTGAGCGGCACGGACGCGATCGCGGACGGTGCGCCGCTGGTCGCGATCGCCGCAACGAACGCGATGACCGCCGAACTCATCATCTCCCAGCATGCCGCGAAACGGCTTGGCCTCTCCCAAAACGCCACGGTCGAGGAGAAGCTGAAGGCGTTGAAGGGGCTACGCGTCATCTCGTCCGCGCCAGGGACCGGGCACTACCTGGTGCTGAATGAGATGCTCAAGACTGTTGGGCTCTCAATCGCGGATACCCAGTACCGCGTCCTAGGTGACACCAACGCGATGATGGCATCGCTGCAGAACGACGCGGTCGACGCCGTTCTCTGGTCGATCGGCGGCCTCGGCCCTTCCATCGCTGACGGTTCGGGCATTCGCTGGATCAGCCCTCGAACCGATATGCAGACGCTGGCAGACCTGCCCTACTACGTCGTCTATGCACGCAAGGACTGGGTAGAGAAGAACCTGCAGACGGTTGCGGACATCCGCGCCTCGCTCGAGACGGCCGTCGCCAAGCTGCTCGCAGATCCGGACGGTTCGGGAAAGGCCATCAAGCAGGCCTACTTCCCGGACATGGATCAGGCTGTATGGGATGACGGCTTTGCCGAAAACATCAAGACGTTCATCCCAGGCGTGCGTGTATCAAGGAAGGGCTGGGATAAATACATCGGCCTCTATGCGCCGACCGCCAACAAGAGCTATTCCGGCGTCACTTACGAGGCGGTCGTGATGCCTGACGCGCGTTCGGAATAGACGAATGGCGCGATATCTCTTCGTAGTATTGGCGAATGCCAAGGATGGACAGGAGGAGGAGTTCAACGACTTCTACTCCAACACACACATTCCCGACGTCCTAAAGGTGCCAGGAATGAAAAGCGCCGAGCGCTTCGTACTGGCCGGGCCGCAGCGCATGTCAATTCCATCCCCGTTCAAGTATTTGGCGATCTACCAGGTGGAGACCGACGACCTGGCCTCTGTCGCCGCTGACATCGCCGAGCGGTCGGGCACCGAGGCGATGCCGACCAATCAGCATATCAGTCAAAATCCCAAGTTCGCCTATTTCTTTCAACCGCTAGACGGGGAATAGGCCAAAAGGACCGGCGTTCGGACGCCGGTTCCTCGGTGATCTGAGTTACCTTAAGTGATCCCCTGCTCGGCTGGCGAGTGAGGGCCGCGTGCCTTCGACATCGTCGCCGTCCATTCCTTCGGCCGGTTCGCGACCATTTCGCGATCAAGCTCCTTGTGCGCCGCCCGCAAGGCGGGATGAGTCTCGTCAGCATCAGGCGGGATGATTGTGGACGTGCCGCAACCCGGTTGTGGTGTGTTGCTACGCGCAGTTTTGGCCCGATTGATCGGAGCGTCTTTCATAGCCCCCGAGACTGCATTGTCGCAGACCGCTTGCTCCGATTCTTTGGCGCGCCGGAGGCGGATGACGCCCGCCGAAGTCTTCCGATAGAAGCTTCTCGCGCGCTCTAGCGCAACGGATAGCCTGAAAAGGGTGAGGGCGCTCTTCGGCTTGAAGCGCAAGATCTATGTGCGTTTATGCGATTAGATCACGAAACCTTTTCAAGGCCGCGATCTGTTCCGCGGCGGTCTTACCGGTGAAACGAACATGAATATGGTTGGAGCCGAGCTCATGCAGCGCTGCGATCTCTGCCTGAAGCTGTTCTCGTGATTTCCCGTCCGGGAAAAGGCCGAGTTCCAAATCGATGCTTTTCGGATCGCGGCCAGCCTCGACCGCGGCTGCGTTCACCTTGGCGATCGCCTCCTGCGCCGCGGCATCAAGCGTCTCGGCGCCATCGGGGATCCGAAACAGTGGACACCAGCCATCTCCCTTGCGGCCAATCCGGGCGAGAACATTGTCAGGCGGAACCGGGTTTTCGGTGCGTCCCGCGCCGATCCAGATTGGGATCGACTTCTGAATCGGTGGGGGATTTATATTGACGTGCTGCAAGTCATGGAAATCACCCTTGAATTCGACGACCTCCCCGCTCCACAACATCCGCAATACGTCAATCTGTTCCTCAAACCGGCGAGCGCGGATCTTCATTTCCGTTTCCAGAGCAGCGAATTCCACTGCATTATACCCGAGCCCTACGCCCAGCAGCATCCGGCCGCCCGACAGAACGTCTATCTGCGCGGCCTGCTTTGCGACCAGCGCCGTCTGGCGTTGCGGAAGCCCCAAGACGCCGGTGCACAATTTGACGCGGCTGGTGAGATGGCAGAGGTAAGCGAGCAGCGTGAAGACTTCATAGAAATTAGAATGATGCGTATAAGGAGTATACGGCATTTCGGGATGCTTTGAGACATCAACACCTACGATGTGATCGATAAAACGGACCTTATCGTAACCCTCCTTTTCGGCTTGCTTGACAAATTCCAGCATGGCCTCGAAATCGTTCAGGTGCGTAAACTGGTTGACGTTGACCGCATATTTGACGGTTTCATGCGCTTTCATGGGTCCTCCCGCAGATCATGATGATATGAGGCCCGGCCAGCACGCCAGATCCTCAGGTGTGTCGATGTCGAACTCCAGCGCGGCGTCCCGCTGCACGGTGACCGGCAAGCCCTGCCGGACCGCCGCTTGATGATGCAGCGTGAAACTTTTGGGGCCAAAGGCGAAGGTAAAATGAGGCCGCGCCGCAGGTGCGAGCAGAAGAAGATTGGTGCCCTCTTGGCGACGGTCGGGCACCAAGCTCAAGCCGGTTGGAAGCGTTAGTCGTGCAACGTGAGCGGCCGTCAAGCCTGGCAGATCAATCGGCATCACGATCAGTGGTGCGTCATAGCCGAGCACCGCATTGCCGTGGATGAGCGCAGCATTGAGCCCCGCCCCAGGGTCGTCGATAATCTGCGCGCCATGCCGCCGGGCAAAACGCACGACAGCGGGGTCTTCCGTCACAACGGCAACCCGGGCGCCGCTGGCCAGGGCCTGATCAAGGGTATGAACCAACAGACACCGGCACAGCCTTCGCCGTTGTGCTGGTTCAAGCACCGTCGCGAGGCGTGACTTTCCCAGGGAAAGACTTTTGCAGGGGATCAGGATGTCCATGTTCCCAATCCCGCCAGATCCAGGCAAGCACGGGCCAACGACTCTCGGTCCGCATCCGTCTTCATGAGCGTTTGGGTCACCTTGACCGGCAGCGGCATACGCTCCGCCAGAGCCGCATCCGCATTGTCGATGACCATGCCGGTCAGGAGCCCCTGAAAATGCTCGGCTACACCCCGCGCCGAGACTTCGGCGCCAAGGTCGCGCATCAGACGCGCCGCGGGCCCCTTCACGGCCTGTCCGCCGATAATCGGTGACACGGCAATCACCGGTACGGGTGGCAGGGCCGCACGCAGCCCGGGAACGGAAAGGATCGGGTCAAGCGAGACATAAGGATTGGATGGGCAGAGGACGACGACATCGGCGCCAGCCAGTGCCTGTGTCACCCCCGGCGCCGGACGCGCCACTTCGATGCCCTCGAAGCGAAAACCGCTGACATCGACATCGGTCCGCAGCCGCACGAACCAGTCTTGAAAAGCCAATTCGCCGCGCGGGCTTAGGATCACCGTGGCCACGGGTTCATCAGTCATGGGAAGAATGCGCGCGCTGACGCCAAGTCGCCTCGCGATGTCCATCGTGATAGTCGATAGCGCCTCGCCGCTTTCTAGCCGGCTGGTACGCAACACATGCAACGCAAGATCGCGGTCCCCGAGGAGGAACCAATCCTCCCCGCCAAGTCTGCGCAGCTGCGCCATGAACGCGTTGGTTTCGCCAGCCACCCCCCAACCTTGTTCGCGGTTCGCAAGCCCAGCCAGCGTATAGGTCACCGTGTCGATGTCGGGACAGATCTTGAGCCCCAGATGGGTGAAGTCATCGCCGGTATTCACGACAACGGTCAGATCAACGCCGGTCATGGACAGCCCGTGTGCCAGACGCGCTCCCCCAACCCCACCGGCAAGCGCGACGACTTTCATCGGAACAGATCCATATGCTTCGGCCTGATCAGGTCCGCTGCCTGTCCGGCACCACCGACACCGGGGACACCACGCAGATGCACGACCGGCCGCCCCTCGTCGGCCTGCCCCATCAAGAGCGACGCGGCGGCCGCCACTTCGTCGGCCAGCGCGAGTTCACTGGTCTGCAGCGCGCGCCCGTTGCGATCGGGGCGCCCGCGCAAGTCGAGCAAAGCCGGCATGCCCGTGACGCCGATCGCCGTCCCACAGGTTCCAAGGCGCCACGCTCGGCCAAAGCTATCGTTGATGATCACAGCCACACCCAGCGCCGCCCCAAGCCGCGCGGCCGACAGATCCGGGTTCTCTGGCAGAAGCAGCACATGATCGTCGCCCTCCACGTTGGAGGCATCGATCCCCGCATTCGCCATGACAAAGCCGCGCCGGTCCTCGACAATGATCACGCCGGGACGACAACGCAGCACTGCGCGGCTCTCGGCAAGGATCAACTCCACCACGCGTGGGTCCTTCTGCGCGACATCCGCCAGTTCCATGGCTCTTGGCGAAGGGACGACCGAGGCCAGTGCGACCCGACGCCCTTCGGCCTTGGAGATGACTTTCTGGGCAAATACAAGTACATCGTGCGGTTGCAGCACGATCCCCGCGCGGTGCAGCCCCGCTTGCACGAGGACGGCTAGGTCGTCACCGCACTTGATGACAGGCAACCCGGGAAGAGCCGTGATCTCCAACCGCGACATCGCTCAGATCCCGGTGATACGTATGCCGGAGCCCGAGGACTTGTACCGCCTGTTGATGGCAATCAACAGCGAGGTCAAAGCCTCTGCGGCCGCAGCATTCGCGACGGGCCCGGCATAAATGCCCCGCAATCCGATATCGCCAGCAAGCGCGATCACCGTATCGACGGCAGCCGCATCATCGCCACACACCAATACATCGCAATCGACTTCATGGTCGAGGTCGCGCAGGTGATGGGCTGAGACATTCTGAAAAGCAGCGACCACGCGCACACCTTCGCCGAGTTCCGCCTGCAGCGCAGCCACTGCAGACCCGCCGGGGGGCAACTGCACCCGGCTGACCTTGGGCGGTACCAGCGGCACGGTAGCATCAATCAGTATTTTGCCCTGCAAATGGTCACGGAGCGCGAGCGCCGTGTCTCGTTGTCCGGAATACGGCACGGCCATCAGGACAATATCCGCCTCAGCAGCAGCATCGGCGGCCAGGACACCCCGCGCCATGCTGGTTCCAATCCGACCATTGATCGCGCTGGCCGCGGCCTCCGCCTTGCCGGCATCACGCCCCCCGATCAGGACGCCATAACCCGCTTTGGCCAATCGCAAGGCAAGGCCGCCGCCCTCCGCGCCGGTTCCCCCGACCACAGCAACAGTCTTTACGCTTGTCATACTCTTCTCCCTCATGCGACGCGCATCGCACGGGCGCGAGAGCCGGCGATCTCCCCCGTCACCATGGGCGCGAGTGCTGCCGCCGCGAAACTCCGTGTGACCTGAGCAGTGGGCGGAATGCCATAGAGCGTTGTGCGCTGCGCCGGCTGCCGTCCCGCAGCATGGATCAGCGCCTCCATCGCGGCCGGAGGCAGCTCCTGCCCATGCTCGGTACCCGCCGCGCGCGATATGCTCTCGTTCATCAACGTCCCGCCAAGATCATTGACCCCAGCGGCGAGCGCCAGACGCACCCCCTCTTGTCCGAGCTTGCACCAAGATGCTTGAATATTTGGGATGAGCGGATGCAGCACCAGCCTTGCGACGGCGTGCATCAAGAGTGTCTCCCGAAAGGTCGGCCCCTTGCGCGCATCCCCCTTGTAAAAGAGCGGCGCTTCCATGTGAACGAATGGCAGGGGCACGAATTCCGTGATGCCGCGCGTCTCCTCCTGCAAATCGCGCAAAGCGAGGAGATGGGAGGCCCAATCCTCGGGCGTGTCGATGTGCCCGAACATGATCGTCGACGTGGTCGGCAGTCCCGTTCGGTGAGCCGCCCTGATAACCTCCAGCCAAGCTTGTGCCGTCAACTTGTCAGGGCAAAGGATCGCGCGGGCACGATCCGTCAGGATTTCCGCTGCCGTGCCGGGCAGGCTGCCAAGTCCCGCCGCCTTGAGCCGCTCGAGAAACTGCTGCACGTCAAGCCCCAGGGTTTCCGCACCGTGCGCCACCTCTAGCGGCGAAAAGGCGTGAACATGGATCGCCGGCGCGCCGCGCTTCGCTGCGGCCAGGAGATCGAGATAGGTCTGCCCGGTGAAGGCGGGATGAATGCCCCCCTGCATGCAGACTTCGGTTGCTCCCCGCTCCCACGCCTCGGCGGCACGTCGGGAGATCTCATCGAAATCCACGAGATAAGGCCGCCCGCGCAGGTGATCGGCTGCCTTGCCCTTTGAGAAGGCGCAGAAACTGCAACGATAAACACAAATATTCGTATAGTTGATATTACGGTTAACGACATAGCACACCGTGTCGCCATTCGTATTCCGACGCAATGCATCAGCCGCTTGCATGATGAGCGTCGCCTCCGCCCCACGCGCGCGGAAGAGCGTGACGATCTGCGTTGCGTTCAGCCGCTCCCCGGCAGTGGCGCGATGCAGCACTGCCTCCAGCGCGGGAACCCGGCGAGAGCGTGCCTCCGGCATCGCCGGCGTCACCTGCGCGAGCCCGGGCGACCAACGATCCGCGCGCGCCCAACCCGTCGCATCGGCGGCGCGCAACAAAGGACCGTGAAGCGTTTGGTCAACCCAGGAGGACCGTTCCGCAACCTGTTTTGGATAAATCGGCAAGCGGGCAACCAACGTCCTCCCGGACGCTTCCGTGGCCTTGGCCAGCACATTCAAAGCAGGCCAGCGCGCTTCCGGATTGACGTGATCTGGCGTTATGGGCGAAACGCCCCCCCAATCATTGATGCCGGCTGCCAATATTTCCGGAAAACGATCGTAGCTAAGATTAGGCGGAACCTGCAGATTCATCTGCGGCCCAAGAATGAGCCGCGCGGCAGCTGTAGTCCAGAGCAAATCATCCATTCCGGGCGCTGGCACATTGGCCATACGCGTACCGGGCTTTGGCTGAAAGTTTTGGACGATAACTTCTTGTATATGTCCAAATTCCGCTTGAAGCGCCGCGATGACCAGCAGGGCCTCTACCCGTTCCATTCTGGTTTCGCCGATGCCGATCAGGATACCGGTTGTAAAAGGAATAGCGAGACGTCCCGCCGCCGCCAGGGTCGCAATGCGCATTTCTGGACGCTTGCCCTTTGAACCGAAATGCGCGCCCCCCCGTTCGAGAAGTGCCGGCGCCGTACCCTCAAGCATCAGGCCTTGGCTAACGCTGACGCGCCGCAGCTTCGCCAAGTCATCCTCGCTCATGACCCCGGCATTGATATGCGCGAGCAAGCCGGTTTCCTGAGTGACCAGAGCCGCGATGTCTGCGAGATAGTCCAATGTCGTGGCATGACCGAGCGCCGCAAGTTCCTCTCGCGCCACACGATAACGATCTTCGGGGCGCTCACCTAAGGTAAAAAGCGCTTCGGTGCAGCCGGCTGCGGCTCCTGCACGGGCAATGGCGAGCACCTCGTCCGGGGACAGGAACGCGCGTTGTCCTGGTCTAGGAGGATGCGCGAAGGTGCAATATCCGCAGGTATCCCGGCAAAGCTGGGTGAGAGGCAGGAATACTTTTGGCGAAAACGACACGAGGTCGCCGTGGCCCCGCTCCTTCAAGTCACGCGCTTGCGCCAGGAGATCGCGGTCAGTGAGCCGCGACATCCAGTCCGTCACCAGATGCGCGGCAGGCCAGTACTTGGTCACGCCAAGCGTCATGCCCTGCATCACCGCCCCTCCAGAAAACAAGATTATCGAAGTTGTGGGGACAACATAGCAGTGATGTGCCCCCCGTCAATCGATTTTGAGCGTCGCGTGCCAGCCCATGCCTGCGCCGGCCATGCCAGAAAGCGCTTGAACCTTTGGGGGAATACTGGAAATCTACGGTAGATTACGCGCTTATGCTTCGCACGATCCGCACATGATGCAGGGGTGCCTCCGGGGGCCGGCGAGGCGTGTGCATATCGGTAACGCCGGATGGGGAAGCACCATGGTTCTCGACAACACCAGACAAGTTCGCTGCTTACTGACGGCAGCCTTTATGATGTGTAGCGTGGGCCTCGCCCAGGCAGCCGACCAGATCCGCGTAGCCGCGGCTGCGATCAACATCGCCCATGGGCCCGTTGCGCTGATCGCGGCGGATCCGATGATCTTTGCGGATAAGGGACTTACACTTAAATTGACCGACCTGCATGGTCAGTCGCCGAACTGCATTGCGGCGCTGTTATCGAAGGCCGCCGATTTATGCCAGGTCGGCACCACCACCGGCACCGATGCGATTGCCGAGGGGGCTGATCTCGTTGCAATAGCTGCGGTGAGCGGCCCCAATGCCGAGGTTATCCTCTCGGCAGATTCTGTCGCAAAACTCGGGGTTGCGGCGAACGCGCCGATCAATGACCGTATCCGCGCACTCAAGGGATTGAGGCTCGTAACCTCCGCCCCCGGCTCGGCCATCTACACGCTGACGGATGCGATGTTGCAGACCGTGGGCCTCTCGATCGCCGACGTAAAATACCGCACGCTGGCCGAGGTGCCTGCAATGATCGAGTCGATTCGGAACAATCAAATCGACGGCGCGGTCTGGGTCATCGGCTCGCTCGCCCCGCTGCTGGTTGAAGGAAAGGGCGTCCGCTGGATCAGCCTCGCCCGTGGCGATGTCGAAAAATACAGCGGCCTCCCCTTTGTTACAGTCTTTGCGCGCCGCGATTGGGCCGAGGCTAACCCCGAACTCGTTTCCCGGATCCAGGCCGCTTATGCCGAGGCTATTCGGCGACTGAGGGACAACCCGGAAACCTCATCGCGGCTCATCAAGGATAAATTCTTTCCGGATATGGAGCAGGCGCTGTGGGACGATGGCTACGCCCAGGCTCGCGAGGCCTTCCTCAACGGCGCCAAAACAAATGCAAAGGCTTGGGCGCAGTTCCTGGACCTTCAGGCGATTTCCTCCCAGAAGGACTATGGCCCTGCTGCCTTTGATCGCGTGGTCATCGGCGCCGCACGCGCCGAATAATGCGATAGAATCATCGCTTTCGTCTTCGCAGAACCACCTTGCGGCATTGCGCCGCAATCTTGGGTGGGCAGTACCCCGCACTGCGAAAGCTCCGGCCGTAAACTCGGCCGGGGCCGGCGGCGAACGGCGCGAGCCGCCGTTGCCCTTTTGTCTGCGGCGTGCCTGTTCGGCGATCTTGAAGTCAGCGTGGCGGCCCAGGACATTGCCGATACAGGCCGTGCCGACCTCCCCGGAGTGAACACCGCGGAAAAGCTGCTCGTTCCGCAGGCCCCATTTAGGCGGTGAGCCTTCCTTGACGGCCTCTCCGGCCCAAAGGCGGAATCATCAGGAGTCCACGCCACTCACTTTTATAGAGAATGTTCTTCTCTATATCGAAAATTCCTTGCGCCCCCTCCGCATAAGCCGTAGCATCCGGAAGATGAGAACATGGACGCTGGTCGAGGTCGGTCGGCGGACTAAGTAGCTGGGACGAAGTATCCCAGCGCTGCTCATCACTGGGGAGGAAAGAACGTGAAAGCGAAGAATGTGAGGCTCGCGCTAGCCCTTTCTGCGCTGGTCGTAACGACCGCAGGTTTGGCCCACGCTGAAGACAAGGTGCGAATCGCAACCGCTTCGACGTCAGCGGCGCATGCGCCCCTCACTATAGGCATGGTTGATCCCACGATCTTCGGCAAAAACGGGATCTCCATTGAGGTCACCGACTTGCGCGGAGCGTCACCCAACTGCATCGCAGCGCTTTTGTCTAAGGCCGTCGAAATCTGTCAGGTCGGAACTCCGACCGGTACGGATGCGATCGTTGAGGGGGCGGATCTGAAGGCCGTGGCGGTGCTCACCGGCCCGATCAATGAGATATTTCTGTCAGCCAAGACCGTGGAGAAACTAGGCATCTCGCCTGATGCGCCTATCGAGAAACGCATAGCAGCCCTCAAGGGTCTCTCACTGACGACTTCTGCCCCCGGCACCGCCCATTATCTGACATTGGGCGCGACGCTCGAGAAGGCAGGGCTGACGATGAACGATATCCGTTTTCGGACGCTGGGTGATGTACCCGCGATGGTCGAGTCGATCCGCAATGGACAGATCGACGGCTCGCTTTGGACCATCGGTTCGCTCTCGCCCTTGTTGCAAGACAAGTCCGGCGTTCGCTGGATCTCCATGGCGCGCGGCGACGTGGACGAGTTCCGCAGCCTTCCGTATGTGACTGCCTACGCGCGTGCCGATTGGGTGGCCGCCAATCCCGATTTGGTGAACCGCATCCACAAGTCGTACGCCGATGCGATCGTTGCCCTAAAAACGGATCGGGACGCACCACGCAAGATCAAGGAGCGCTTCGCCCCGGATCTCGATCAAGCACTGTGGGATGATGGCTTCAATCAGCTTAAGCCGGCCTATCTCGATGGCGCGGCAACCACCCGCCAAAGCTGGCAGCAGTCGCTTGATATGCAAGCCAAAGGGACAGGCAAGAACTATGCGACCGCGAATTTCGACACGGTGCTGATCCCTGCCGCGCGCGCCCAGTAACACAACCGGACCATCCTGACGCAGGCTGGAGACAACGGCATGTTGCTCGACATCAGAAATGTACAATTCGGCTACCAGAACGAGACGCGTCTGCTGCAAGGTTTCGACCTGCATGTCGCGCGCGGGGAGTTTGTGGCTTTGCTCGGGCCATCGGGCTGCGGCAAATCGACCTTAATGAATCTCGCCGCCGGTCTCTTGCAGCCTTTAGGTGGGGAGGTGGATTTCGACAGCGAGCCGCTCAACGGCCTCAACCGTGAAGTCGGCTACATGACCCAGGGCGACACGCTCTTGCCCTGGGCAACAGTCGCCAAGAACATTACCTTGCCTCTCGAACTGCGGAAGATCTCGCGGGCGGAGCGGGAAGAACGTCTCGACAAAGTTATTCGCCTCGTCAATCTGTCCGGCGCGCGTGACAAGTTTCCCTCAGAGCTGTCCGGCGGCATGAAAAGGCGTGCGCTCCTTGCCCGCAGCATTGTCTACGATCCGCAAATGCTCCTGATGGATGAACCCTTCGGCGCGTTGGACGCGCAATTGCGCGAAGTCATGCACCAGGAGTTGCTCAACACCGTTGCACGTACAGGGCAAAGCGTACTCTTCGTCACGCATGACATTTCCGAAGCAATTCTCTTGGCCGACAGAGTACTTGTCCTCGGAGGCTTGCCTCTTCGAGTGATGGAGGAGATCAACATTCCCTGGGGCAAAGACCGGATCTTGTCGCAGATACGCAGCCTGCCCGCCTATAGTGAGCTGGAGTTGCGTCTGCGCGAATTACTTCGCGCCGCCGATGCTGCCAGCAAAGCACAAAAACACTGATGCGGGGAGAGAATATGTCCACCATGAGCCTTGACAGCAAAGCCGCGCGCACGACCTCCAAGCCGCGCAAGGCGCCTGTCCGCATCAGCCCTGCTCGGCGTAAACTGGAGAATCTGGCGCTCCAGATCCTGCTCATCGGCGCTTTCCTGCTTCTGTGGGAATATGCCTCGGACCGCTGGATCCCGAAACTGATGGTCTCGAAGCCAACCGACATTTGGGCAACAATTTGGAAATGGCTGTGGGATGGCACCTTCGCCGAGAACCTCTGGGTAACCATTAAGGCAACCGCAGCCGCTTTCATCCTGGGCGCTGTCGGCGGCATGGCATTAGGCTTTGCCACAGGGGCCTGGAAGCGTCTGGGCGAAGTGCTGCAACCGATCGTCACGGCCTTCTACACGTTGCCGCGTCTGGCGCTGGCCCCATTGTTCCTGCTCTGGTTCGGACTGGGCATGGAATTCCGCATCATGTTCGCCGCAACTATCGTCTTCTTCCTTGTCTACTATAATACTTACTTTGGCGTGCGCGAAGTGAGCGCGGAGCTGATTTCCGCGGTGCGCATCATGGGCGCCAACCAGTTCCAAGTCGCACTGCGGGTCATCATTCCATCTGCACTGGTCTGGGTGGCTGCGGGGCTCAAGATTTCCGTGCCCTATGCGCTTGTCGGTGTGGTCGTTGCTGAAATGCTCGCCTCGGACCAGGGAATGGGCTATCTGCTCTCCCGCGGCGCCAGCCAGTTTTCCGCCTCGCAAAGCTTCGCGGCCATATTCGGTCTGCTCGTCGTCGCGTTGGTCATTGACTGGATTATCACGAAGGTGACAGACCGCGCACTTCGGTGGAAAACCGCCGGTACACCGCAGTAACGATCAAGACGCCATGAGGCCCGTAGACGTGGGCCTCTTCTTTCCCAAAAGAATTGAGGACCGCATGACCCAATCTCCGAGGGCCGCGGAGCCTTACCCGCACCTGTTCAGCCCGCTCACTGTCGGCCCCATGGCGCTCAAATCCCGCGTCATGCTCCCCCCGCATTTCTCGGCCATCGGCAACCTCTGGGGCTCGGCAGCGGAGGCGGAGCGCACCATTGCCTATCTGGAAGAGCGGGCCGAGGCAGGGGTTGCCTGGATCACGATAACCGGGCGTGTCGGAAACCATTTCATACCTGGCTTCGAGCCCTCCGGCCTTTCGGCCGAAACGTTGGGTTTCTTTCGCCTGCCGCAATTTGCCGACCGATGCCGCATGGTGGTGGAGCGCATGGCGCGCCATGGCACCCATGTCATCATCCAGATGACCATGATCGGCGGGTATCCGAACGCACCTTCGAACATTCTATCGAACCCGATCGCCAACGCGTATCCCCATGTGATGAGCACGGCCGACATCGATGCGATGGTGGCGGAATATCGCCTTTCTGCACGCCGCGTGGCTGAGACGCCGCTGGCGGGCGTTGAGTTGCACTTCAACCACGATGATCTGGTTGAGCAGTTTATCTCGCCGTTGACCAATAATCGAATTGATGAATACGGCGGAAGTTTTGATAATCGCCTCCGCTTTGCTCGCCGGATCATAGCGGCGGTCCGCGAAGAACTGCCAGACCGAGCGATCGGTGTGCGGCTGAACGCGTTTGAGGAAATGCCCGGCGGCTATAATGCGGGCGAAGGCATTCGCATAGCGCAGGCGCTCACGGTCCATAGCATCGACTATCTCTCCGTTGTCATTGGCTCGCACTGGGGCAACCCAAGCTACATTCAGACCCAACAGTTCGAACCAGCGCAATGGGCCGATAGGGCCGGCGCTATTCGTAAGGCCGTTTCCTTGCCTGTCGTTTATACCGGCATGGTCGATCATCCTGATCGCGCCGAGAGGATCCTGCGTGAGGGCTACGCGGATGTGGTCGGGATAGCCCGCGCTCATGTCGCGGACGGGCAATTTCTTGCCAAGGCCCGCGAGGGCCGAGCAGATCTGATCCGTCCTTGCATCGCCGCGAACGATTGCATCAACCGCCGTTATGTCGACGGCCTCCCCTTTGGCTGTGCGGTCAACACCTTCGCTGCCAAGGAGCTCGAGGGGCCCTTCCCACGCGCCAAACGGCCGACGAACCTTCTTGTCATAGGTGGCGGTCCGGCGGGAATGGAACTCGCGGCGCTTGCCGCGGAGTCCGGACATCGTGTTCGTCTGTGGGAGGCTGCGCCCGCGCTCGGCGGGCAGCTTCGCCTCGCCATTGAGGCGCCGCACTATGAGCGGATGGCACATTTTCTCCGTTGGCAGCAGGACCGTCTGGCCCGCGCGGGCGTCGAGGTCGAACTGAACCGCCGTGCCGTTACAGCGGACGTCGCGGACGCCGATGTCGTCGCCTTGGCGACCGGCGCCTTGCCCCGTCGCCCGCCCGTTCCCGGCGCGGAAACCGCGCTTGAGGCCCGCGATATTCTGGCCGGCCGCGTCACGGCCGGCAAGCGCGTGCTATTGATTGCGGAAGAAGACCATTTGCAGCCTCTGGCATTGGCTGACTATCTCTCGTCCCGCGGACATGATGTCGTCATGCTCTATGCAACGACCTCTCCCGCGATCCTGCTCGGCCGTTATTCCAACGGTGGCCCCTTGGGCCGGCTGGACGAACAGGGTGTACGCATCCGCTGCATGGAACGAGCGGTCGCCATCCACACTGATGGAGCGGAAATCATGAACATTTATTCCAAGCGGAAAGAGCGGCTGGCCGGCTTCGACAGCGTTGCGCTAGCCTGTGGCGGGACATCCGATGCAGAGCTCTATGCCACGTTGTCCGCCCAAAGGGACAATGTCCACCTTTTGGGCGATGCTTTCGCACCGCGCCGCATGGTGTTCGCGACCCGGCAAGCTCGTGCGCTCGCGCTGCTGCTGGCAGAGGCTTCATAATGCGTGTTGTCGTCACCGGCGCGGCGTCCGGCATTGGGCGCGCAACAGCTCTGCGCTTCGCGCGGGAAGGCGCCCATATTCTCCTCACCGATCGCGCGGCCGAGGCACTTGAGGATGCCGCCGCCGAAATCCGTGCGTTGGGTGGGAAAGCTGTCACACTGACCGCCGATTTGACGGATCCCAGCGCACCCGCCGCCATCATCGCCGCAGCCGTCGAGGGATTCGGTGGAATTGAGGTCGTCGTGTCCAACGCGGGCATCAATCTGAAGGCCTCTCTGGCCCAGTGCTCAATCGAAGATTGGGATACGGTTCAGGCGGTCAACACCCGCGCGACTTGGCTATTGGGCGTTGCGGCGCGGCCGCACCTGGCAAAAACCGCAGGTGCCTTGATTGCCACGACCTCGGTCGCCGGCACCAATCCGACACCGATGTGCGGCGCCTATTCCGTTTCCAAGGCGGCGCAGATCATGTTGATCCGTCAGATGGCCCTCGAATGGGGACCTGACGGCATCCGCGCCAACTGCGTCTCGCCTGGGTCTATCCCAACGGGTATGTCACCGGAACGCTACGCGACGGAAGAAAGGCGAGCCCTGGCGCGCGCACGAAACCCGCTCGGGCTGCTCGGCGCGCCGGAGGATATAGCGGAGGCGATCTTCTATCTGGCCGGCCCGCAAGCGCGTTTCATCAGTGGATCAGAGCTCGTGGTCGACGGCGGCATGCAGGTCACGCTTGCTCAGCGCGGGGCTGCAGGCCTGGGACCAACAGCCTCAGAGCATCGACTTTCCTCGTAACGCTCTAGCTGACGCGCCCCCTGCGGTCGAGCGCGATCTGCAATTTATAACGACTGGCCGGAAAATTAACTATGCCTATTTCCACCAGTTCACCTTCGCTAGAGTAGAATTTGGATCGGACAAGAAGCGACGCTGAGCCAATTTGTACATTCAAGCGAGAGGCGATATTCGCGTCGACAAGTGTTGCCTCGATTTGCTGCTCGACGCGCCGGATAATAAGGCCGTGGCGATTTTCGATAACCCTGAATAGCTCGCTTTCTGCGCCGAAATACTCGATGACATCGGCGAATTTCGGGAGAACATAGACTTCTGAATAGGAAAAGGGGGCACTCTGCCCATCCCGGCTGCGCAACAAGCCGAGCCGCACCCATTCGCCACCCGGCGCGATGTCAAGCCGGCGCGCCAAGCCTTCATCTACACGCACCGTTTCGGTCGTCAGCACCGTGGCCTTCGTATTCTTGGCATAGTCGAGCAATTCCTCCACCGACCGCACCGAGTTGATGAAGGTGTTTTCCGGATTGGTGGTTGTCAGCACCGAGCGCGCCCCACGCCGGCGCTTGATATAGCCGAGGTCCTGCAGCTCGCGCAGTGCTTCGCGCACCGTGTTGCGGCCGACACCAAAGCGCTCAACGAGTTCCATCTCAGTTGGAAACGAGGAATCGAGCGTCCACACGCCTGATTGAATTTCGCCCACGAGTATCGCGACGATCTGGCGATAGCCAACGAACTTCGGTTTGCGCTTCAGCGTCACTGTTTGCTCCGGGTCAAGCCTTCTCCATCGCCACGAAGATCTTGGCGTCGATGGCGCACACACCTGTTTCCATGACGAACAACGGATTAATGTCAAGGCTTTCGAGACGTGGCTCCGAAAGCGCGAGCTTTCCAATGGCGACCGAAGCCGTAATCAGCGCGTCCCGGTCCGGCTTTTGGCCACGGAAACCGCGCAGCAGCCTGCCGAACCGCGTGCGATCGAGCGCTACGGACAATTCCTCGGCTGTGAAGGGGGGCGCCAGCACCGCCACATCGTCCAGCAATTCCACCAGGATGCCGCCGGCGCCGACCACGACCATCGGGCCAAGAATCGGATCGCGCTGCACACCGAGGATAGCTTCTAAACCACCGCCAATCATTTCCTCGACAAGCAGGCTGCCGGCCTCGGGGTCCGCCTCGGCCAGGTTACGGCGCACCCGATCGAGCGCCGCGGCGAGATCAGCATCACCATTGAGGCCGAGTGCTACGAGACCATGTTCGGACTTATGCGCGACGCGATCGGACAGGCCCTTGACCACGAGCGGCCGCCGCAGATCGGCGAGATCCCCCGTCCCCTGTCCCGGACCCAGCACGCGCGCCTGAGGTATGCGAAAGCCCAAACCCGCAAGCACCGCCTTGCTCTCGGCTTCATTCATCAAACCCGCACCCGCGGGGAGCAACGCCGTTGCGCTAATCTGCGCGTGGGTTGGCTCTGCGCGTGGTCCCTTCCAGCGCGCAAGGAGTTCCAAGGCCTGGAACAGGGGGCGCGGGTCTTCGGAAACCGTAATTCCGTGACGATGGAAGAGGACTTTCTCTTCCGGTTCCACTTCTGGCGATGCGATATAGACCTGCGGAAAACCCGCCGCCTTGGCATCCAGGATCATCTGAATGACGGGACGACGAATATCATCCTTCAGCAGGGCGAGACCAAAAATCAACTGGTTGAAACCATCGCGCTTGAAAATATCAATGATCGCGGGAATCAGCGCATTCTGCGCCGCTATATCATATGGATTCACCGCGTGGCTCTGCGTCGGCAAGGCGCTCAGTTCAGCGGCGGCGGCCGGCGAGGGGTCTGCCAACACCAGACCGCAACGGGTCATCTCGTCAGCGGCCAGCGCGGCGAACCCGCCGGAAATGGAAACGACGCAGGGCTTGGCCGGACGATCCAAAGGCCAACTCTGTCGCAGAACGAGTTCGGTGAGCGCGGCCAATGTCTCAATATTGTCCGCGACCAGCACACCCTGGCGCCCGAGAAATGCGGCCGTGTTCCGGTAGCTGCCGGCAATCGCGCCCGTATGGGACAGCGCTGCCTTCTGCCCGCTGTCCGACTGCCCGATTTTGATCGCCACCACCGGTTTACCGGCAGCGCGCGCCAGAGCGAGCGAGCGCTTTAGTTCCTCTCCATCACGAATTGTCTCTAAAAAGAGTACAATGACGGACGTCTCGGGGTCCTCAACCATATAGGCCAAGTAGTCCGCGACGTTGAGGATGAGTTCGTTACCGCAGGTCACTGTTTTCGAGATGCCGACACCGCGCTGCGTCAATTTGGTCAAAATTGTCGAGACCATCGCGCCACTCTGTGAGACGAGAGCGACCGATCCGGGCTTGACCCTGCCAGCGAACTGATAGGCTGGCGCAATCGCCAACGCCTGGCCATTGACGGCGTTTGCGAGCCCGTTCGTATTTGGACCGGTTATCGCCATCCCATAGTGGCGCGCCGCTGCGACCACCCGGGCGTCACGTTCGAGTCCCTTGCCACCAGCTTCGCCAAATCCCTGAGCAACCAGGACTACCGCCTTGATGCCTTTGCGTGCGCAGGCCTCCAGTGCCTCGATGGCTGCATCGGCCGGCACGTTCAACATCGCGGCCTCGATCTGAGGCGGCAGATCATCGACCGAGGCGACGCAGGGATGGCCCATGATTTCAGTATATCGTGGGTTGACCGCCCAGATTTCGCTCTTGTAGCCCAGATTATGCATGGCGACGATCGCTGAACTGCCTAGCTTGGTCAGATCCGGCGTCGCCCCAACGATGGCTACGGCCTTTGCATTGAACAGCTTGTCGATTGCAGCCATCCGGCTCTCGGCAGATCCCATGGTTCCTCCTCGCCGCCACGCCTTGTCGTGCGGCGGCAATGTTGTCTGGTCTTCTTTCTATAGTTGTACGCGATGATGTCAACGCATCTCTGCATCGTCGCGTCCAATCCCCTATAGACGTGGCGATTTATGGCGGATGCAAGTTGCTTGACATGCGGGACCATCAAGTCCTACTTGTATGGGCATCATGACAGAGCTGGGCGATGGAGCCCCCGCGCGCCGCCAGGGAGGACAGCATGAGCAAGTACTATGACGACCTCGAACCGGGCCAGGTTTACAAGCACGCCGTGACCCGCACGGTAACCGAAGTCGACAACCTGATGTTTACAGTTCTGTCCCACAATGATCAGCCGTTGCACCTCGACGAAGAATTCGGCAAGAAAACAATGTATGGTACACGCGTGTGCAACAGTCTTTTTACACTGGCCTTTGTCAATGGCGCCACCGTGAGTGATCTCACGCTCGGCACCACGCTGGGCAATCTCGGCTATGAAGAGATCCGCTTTCCAAATCCGGTGCGTATTGGCGATACATTGCGCAGCGAAACGACCATTCTGTCCAAGCGCGAAAGCAAGAAATATCCAAATGCCGGCATCGTGTTGTTTGAACACGTCGGTTATAATCAAAAGGATGACGTGGTCGTCCGCGCGAAGCGCACCGGCCTGATGCTCAAGCGCTCAGGCGCCATCGTCTGAGGCGATCATGGAATTCTCGGTCCCTGACGATCACCGTATCCTCGCTGATGCCGTGGATGCGATGATGCGCGACTTCCCCGACGAGTACTGGATGGAGAAGGACCGCAACCACGAATTTCCGATAGAATTCTATAATGCATTCGCCGGGGCGGGCTTCCTCGGCGTCGTGATCCCTGAAGAGTACGGTGGCGCGGGCCTTGGACTGACCGAGGGCGCGCTGGTCCTGGCGCGCGTCGCCGGCTCGGGCGGGGCGCTATCGGCGGCGACCTGCGTGCACGTCTCCTTGTTCGGCATGACACCGGTCATCAAGTTCGGCTCGGAGGCCATGAAGCGCAAATACCTGCCCCCTCTTGTGGCCGGAGATTTGCATGTCTGCTTCGGCGTGACCGAGCCTGACGCCGGCACCGATACCACCAAGATTAAGACTATGGCCGTCCGTGACGGCGATCACTACATCATCACAGGACGCAAGGTCTGGACCTCGAAGGCAGAACAGTCGCAAAAGTGCCTGCTGCTGACGCGGACGACGCCGCTGGAGGAATGCAAGAAGAAGACCGACGGGATGACGTTGTTCCTGGCGGACATCCAGAATCCGGCAGTCACCATTCGTCCCATACCCAAGATGGGGCGGGAGGCCGTCGGGTCATGCGAGGTCTTCTACGACGGTTTGCGGGTGCATGAGAGCGACCGCGTCGGCGAAGAAGGAAGAGGCTTCCACTACCTTCTTGACGGCCTTAATGCGGAGCGCATTCTCGTCGCGGCGGAATCGATCGCCGTCGGACGCCGGGCGATCGAACGCGCGACGCAATACGCGCGGGAACGTGTCATCTTCGACCGGCCGATCGGCATGAATCAGGGCGTACAATTCCCGCTCGCGGATAGCGTAGCCAAACTGGAGGCGGCCGACGCACTGACACAGAAAGCCATGTGGCTCTACGACAACAACCAGCCCTGTGGTGATCTGGCTAATATTTGCAAGTATTTGGCAACTGAGGCGGCGTTTGAAGCGTGCGATCGGGCGGTCCAGACCCATGGTGGCTATGGCTATGCGGCCGAATACCATGTGGAGCGCTATTTCCGCGAAACGCGCGTCTGGAAGATTGCGCCGATCTCGCAAAATTTCGTGCTCGCCTACATTGCAGAGAAGATGCTCGGACTACCAAGGTCGTATTGAGGAGAGCGTCATGAGGCCGATCCGTACGTTGATGTTCGTGCCTGGCCACAAGGAAAAGTGGATAGAAAAGATCCCGAGCTTTGGTGCCGACGCCGTTGTATTGGATCTTGAGGACAGTGTTCCCGATGCGCTGAAGGACAATGCACGCGCCAGTGTTGCAGTGGCCATCCCAAAGCTGGCCGGCAAGGGGCCGCGGCTCTATGTACGGACGAACAGAGGCGCCTATAGCTATGATGTCGACGACCTGCGGGCCGTTGTCCAGAATGGCATTGCTGGCATTTTTGTCGCCAAAGCGGAAGATCCGACCGACGTTGAATGTCTGTCGAGGCTGATTGCCGAGGTCGAGCACCGCAAGGGGCTGCCTGTCGGAGGGATACATCTGATCGCTGCCATCGAAACGGCGAAGGCGGCCCAACATGTCTATGAAATCGCGAGCAACCCGCGCGTCCGCCATCTCGTGCAGGTCACTGCCAAGGGAGCTGACCTTGAGCGCAACCTTGGCTTCCAGTGGACGCGTGAGGGAACAGAGACACTATATCTACGCTCGCAAGCGGTCGTTGCCGCACGCGCCGCGGGCAAGCCCGAAATAATCGGCGGCATGTGGCAGGATGTCCATGATCTCGAAGGCTTACGCAAAGCGGCCCTCTTCAACAAATCGCTCGGCTATACGGGCGAAATCGTACTTCATCCGTCGAATGTCCCGGTGATCAATGAAGTCTTCTCGCCCTCTCATGAGGAGATCGAATTCTATCGCGGCATGATTGACGCTTTCGCGGAAGCGGAAGCCAGAGGGGATGGCGCCACCATGTATCGTGGCGAGCATATCGACATCGCCCACGTTGAGACGGCCAAGGCCTTCCTTGCCCGCTGGAGCGCCTGATATGGCGGAGGGGAGTTCACGCCCCTTCTGGCTGCTAGCATTGATGATCGGCTCAGCGACGATTGGCATGCACATCTTCGTCCCTGCGCTGCCCATGATCACTAAGGAGTTCGCGATCAAACCGGCGCAAGCCCAACTGACGATTAGCCTCTATATGTTCGTCATTGCCGGTGGACAGATCTTCTACGGCCCACTATCTGACCGCTTCGGCCGCCGTCCCGTCCTTCTCGGGGCTCTCACCATATTTGGGCTGGCTGGGCTCGCCGCCGCCGCCGCACAAAGCTTCGAGGCGTTGCTGACAGCGCGCCTTTTTCAGGCGGCGGGTGGATGCGCGGGGCTTGTTCTGGGCCGCGCGGTCGTCCATGATACCGCACATGGTGGAGATGCAGCGCGCACTATTGCCGCCGTTAATGCTGTGCTGCTGATCTCACCGACGCTCGCGCCGATCATCGGGGTATGGATGGTCAACACCCTGGGCTGGCGCTCAATTCCCCTGCTGCTGGCCATTCTTGGCGTCGCAACTATTGCGGGGGTCGCCTTTCGTCTGACGGAGACAGCTGCAAGCCGGGCAGAGCCTGCCCGTGCGATCTGGCTGAAATATCGCGCGCTACTGGTTTCACACCCCTTTCTCTTGCAGGTTCTCGGTGGCTCACTGACAACCACGACAATGTTCGTGCTGTTGGCGACGTCGCCCTTCGTCGTGCTGCAATATCTTCACCGCCCGATTGAGGAGGCGGCGGCGTTCTACGCCGTATTCGTGATCGGCCTCCTTGCCGGAAATGTCAGCGCGAGCTTCGTCGCCCGTTGTTTTGGCCTGCACCTCGTTTTCATCGGCGCTTCCTGTCTTGGGACGATAGGGGCCGGCCTTTTCCTGACTGCTGTCCTTACCGGTACATTGACAACGCCGGTGTTTCTCGGCGCCGGCTTTCTCTATACTTTGATGTCCGGCACGATGGCGCCCTTGACCCTGACCCACACGGTGAGCCTTTCACCGCATCTGCGGGGATCAGCGACCGGTATCTTCGGCGCGGCACAATTCACAGTAGGCGCCATAGCAGTCAGTATTGCCAGTGCAAGCAGCGACATTGCCCGCATGGCCGCTGTCGTCTTACTTGCCTGCGCTGGGTCGGGGCTGGCGCTCTACGCCACGCTCTACTTGCGCAGGCGACATCGCCGTATCAAGCCTGCCTGAGCTATTCGTCCAAGCGGAAGCGTGGCACCTTCACCCGGTCCACGCGCTGCTCGAAGGTCACGCGAACGGGCGCGCCGATACGGATGCGATCGATCGCGCAACCGACGAGCGCCGAAATGAGCCGCGCGCCGGGCGCCTCATCGAGGTCGATCAAGGCCGGAACATAAGGCAGCGAGCCCTCCATTTCTGGCACAACGGCCCGGCGCACCACAGTATAGCTGAATAGCCGGCCCGTTCCTGGCAGGCGCGGCCACTCCACGTCCTGCGACCGGCATTCTGGACAGAATGGTGTCGGCGGCATGCGAAAGGCCCCGCATCGCCCACAACGGCAGGCGGTGAGCCAGCCCCCGGTCGCAGCGTCCCAGAACGGGAGGGTCCAGCGATCGGCGGTCAGCGTGAACAAGGCCTCCGGAGGGGCGACAGCGATCTCGGACATCTCAGGCTCCAGCGAGAATCAGGCCACTCATCGGCACGTTTGACGGGCCGCCGGTCACGAGGGCGAGTTCCGCGCCGGCAATCTGATGAAAAGCGGTGCCTCGCATCTGTTCCACTGCTTCCCGTATATGGGTCATACCCCAGACATAGGCGCATGACAGCTGCCCGCCATCGGTGTTGACCGGCAGAGATCCGTTGCGGCGGATCGCGCCTGAAGCGACAAACTCGCCCCCCTCCCCCGGCTTGCAAAAGCCGTAGTCCTCGAGCTGCGCGATAACCATCGGGGTGAAATGGTCATAGATTTGCGCAACATCTATATCGCTGGGGGCGACCCCCGCCTGCGCGTAGAGATCGCGCGCCACGCTCTGATGACCCGAGGATAGAAACGCGCGCTCCGGCATGTTCATCCAATAAAGCGAGCGGCCCCAGCTGCGTTCGCCGCCATGCGTGCAGCCTTGGACGATAACGGGCTTGCGGGCAAGGTCGCGCGCGCGCTCGGCGCTGGTGACGACAACGGCGATCGCGCCGTCCGATTCCAGGCAGAAATCATAGAGGCACAAGGGATCGGCAAGCGGTGACGCAGCGATGTAGTCATCAAGCGTGAGCGGCTTCTTCATCAGCGCAAGCGGATGGTCCATCGCGTTGTCGCGCGCTGACAGAGCCACTTCGGCAAACATCTCGCGTGTATAACCATAGTCATGCATTTGGCGCTGCGCCAGAAGCGCAAACATATGCCCTGGACCGATCAGCCCCGCGGCTTCGAAAAAGGCATTTTCCGGTGTCGCATCATAAGATTTGGTAATGGAGCCAAAACGCGTCTCACCCTGCTGGTTGCCGCCGACCACCACGACGGTGCGCGCTAAGCCGGAGACGACCGCGGCGGCAGCCAGACCAACGGCCCCTGCAGATCCGCCACCCGAGCCCGTCAGCATGGCAGAGAAGCGCAGTTCGGGAATGCCGAGCGTCTCCATGAGGAGCGAGCTGTCGAAGCCGCCGGAATAGTAGCTTAGTCCGTCGATCTCCGCGACCGGCAGGCCCGCATCGTCGCATGCGGCAAGCACCGCCTGGCCGACAAGCTCGATCATGGAGCGCGGCGCGGATTGACCGCGTCGCCAATAGGGCGTCGCCCCCAGGCCCACGATAGCTGTTCGACGCGCGATCATCCTGATTTCCTCAGATAGCCACGTCCAATGACCATTTTCTGAACTTCAGAAGCGCCCTCATAGACGCGTGACGCACGCACCTCGCGGTAAAGTTGCTCGACGATCGAGCCCCGCGTAACGCCCATTCCACCCCAGATCTGCACGGCCCGGTCGATGGCGCGTCCGGCATGCTCGGTGCCGACGAGTTTGGCCATCGAGGCCTCATGGGTACAACGCCCGCCCGTAGTGTCCTTGGCCCAGGCGGCCCGATAGACGGCAAGCGCGCCGAGCTCAATGTCCACGCCCATAGCGGCAATCTCATTCTGCACGCCGGGCAGTTCAGCCATAGCCCCGCCGAACAGGTGCCGCTCACGCACCCGCGCGACGGTTTCGTCAAACGCGCGCCGCGCCATGCCGATAGCGGCTGCGCCCACGGATGTCCGAAAGATGTCGAAAACTGACATCGCCAAGGCAAAGCCCCTGCCCGCTTCACCGAGCAGCGCTGAGGCAGGCACCTTGCAGTCGCGGAAGCTGAGCGGGCCCGCAGGATGGACTGCCATCAACTCCGTCGCTTCGCCGGCGCTGAGGCCAGGGGTGCCGGCATCCACCAGAAAGGCAGACAACCCTTTGGCGCCGGGCGCTTCGCCCGTTCGCGCCAGTACGACATAATGATCCGCGAAGGGTGCGTTGGAAATATAGACCTTTTCCCCGTTGAGCACATAAGCATTGCCATCACGCGTCGCCGTGGTGGTGATACTGGCCACGTCCGAGCCCGAGCCTGGCTCAGTCAAGGCGAAGGCCGCGATTGAGCGGCCGGCGCGCGCGGGCGCCAGATATCGCATCTGCGCCGGTGTTCCCGCCTGCCAGATCGCGCCTGTACCGATACCCTGCATGGCGATCACGCAATCGGCCAAGGCTGAGCGGTAGCTGATCGCCTCTCGCGCAATGCACACCGCGCGCAGGTCGATCTTTCCGCCCGGCTCCGGGACCACCAGATCGAGAAGACCTGCCTCTCCGAGCGAGGCAGCGATCGCACGGCAGGCTTCAGGCAAATCCACCTCAGTTACCGCGTGGTCATCGACAGGTGACGTCCAGCTGGAGGCACGGGACGCTATCGCATCGTGATGCGCCTCAAAAAAAGGCAAGGCCCAAGGGGTCCAGATCTGCACGTTGCCTCCTCCCGCCAAATGCTGCGCTGGGCGCTTCTGCGGTGCGCCTGCCATCGGTCCGGTCCGGAAATGGCATGCACCCGTTAGACTCGTCTATCAGACCATCGGTCTATCGCAATAAAGAAAATCATTCTATATGAAGAATTCTTCTTGCCGCCCCTAAGGGTCCTTGCTAGACATTACGTCGGAGGAAACGCGGCCGTCGCCATTGCTGGCCAGATGCCAACTTGCGGCCTGCGCGCGCAAGGGCTTGCCGCCCAAGGGAACATCGTTGATGTCCGTGCTGACTTATCCGCATTACAATCCGGCTTTCCCGCGCGACATGTGGGTGCTGCCTCGCATTCTCGAGCATCAGGCCGAGATCCGTGCCGACAGGCCGTGTCTTTCATGGACGGACGCCGGCGAACCGCTCAGCTTCGCTGAAGCCAATGCAGAAGTGAATAGGCTCGCCCACGGCCTCGCCGCTGCCGGAATCGGTAAAGGCGATATGGTCGTGCTCTATATGCCGAACAGCCTCGAATTCGTGTTGCTGTGGTGGGCGCTACAAAAGCTCGGCGCCGTGGAAGTCCCTGTCGGCGACATCCAAAAGGGCACCTTCCTTGCCCATCAACTCAACCTGTCAAAAGCCGCGACCATCATCACGACAGCACCGCTGCTCCAGCGTTTGGCGGAAGTCGAGGAGAGCGTACCCCATCTCAAGCGCTGCTATCTTCTCGACGAGAACACCACAGACGTCCGCCTGCGGCGTGTGGAGATCCGTTCTGCGGCCGAGCTGAAGACCGATAATACATCCAATCCCGGAATTTATGTTGATCCAAGGGATCTTGCCGCCATCCTCTACACTTCGGGCACGACCGGCATGTCCAAGGGCGTGGAGATGCCGCATTCCCAGTTCTACTTCTTCGCTGAAGAAGATGTACAGCTGGTAGGCCTGACCGATCAGGACGTATACATGACCGGCTTTCCTTTTTTTCATGGGAACGCCCAATTTCTAACTATCTATCCCTGCCTGATCGCTGGCGCGCATTGCGTGCTCTATCCGAAATTCTCGGCCTCCGATTACTTTGGCCGCGCGCGGCGGTGCGGCGCGACCGTGGCGAACCTGCTCGGGGCCACGATGGCGTTTATCTGCGCGACGCCCCCGCAGCCTGAAGAGCGCAACCATCGGCTGCGCACTATCTATGCCGCGCCGTTGGCCTTTGATCTCGCCGAGCAATTCACCGACCGTTTCGGTCCAATCGAATTCGTCGACGGTTTTGGTCAAACCGAGATCTCGAACGTCTTTCAGACACCTCGCGGTGCCAAGCGGCCTGAGGGCGCTTCTGGCGTGCTCATGGATCAGTGGTACGAGGTTCGGATCGCGGACCCCGAAACCGACGAGCCCGTCCCCGAGGGAGAGATCGGCGAGTTGCTGATCCGCCATAAGGTGCCGGGCATTATCTCGAACGGCTATCTCGGCCAGCCCGACAAGACTGTCGAGACCTGGCGCAACCTGTGGTTCCATACCGGTGACGCGCTACGCCGGGATGCCGAGGGCTGGTACTATTTCGTCGATCGCGTGAAAGACGCACTGAGGAGAAGGGGCGAGAATATCTCGTCCTTCGAGGTGGAAAGCGTTATCCGCACTTTCAACGGCGTGGCCGAGGTCGCCGTGATCGGCGTGAAGGCCGATGAGAAAGCCGGCGAGGATGAGGTCAAGGCCTGCATTGTCCTGCGCGCCGGCGCGACACTCGATCACGCCGCACTGATTGCGTGGTGCGACGAGCGCATGGCCGCGCATATGGTGCCCCGCTATATCGAGGTGATGGATAGTCTGCCGCAGACCCCCTCGGAGAAGGTCAAAAAGAAAGAACTGCGTGAACGCGGGATCACGCCCGAAACCTGGGACCGCACCAAAGCTGGTGTGAGCCTTGCCTCGGAAGGAAGGGTATCCCGCCGTGCTTGATGCACCGAATCCCGTCTCCGAGAGCGCCCTGACCTTGCATCGCCAGGATGCGGTTGGGATCATCACCTTGAACCGTCCGCAGCGGATCAACGCGATCAATGAAGAAATCCGCGAAGGCCTGCCCGCGGTATTGGGAGAGCTCGACAACGACCCAGACGTCCGCGCGATTGTTATTCATGGGGGCCGCGGACGCGGTTTCTGCGCAGGCGCCGATATCACCGAACGGCGCGCGCCCATGACACCTGTCGCGACACGACGATGGCTGATGTCCAGCGCCTGGATCGATGCTTTCGACCGCTGCGCTACGCCGGTCATTGCGGCCATTCATGGCTTTTGCATGGGTGGCGGGCTGGAAATCGCGCTCGCCAGCGACATTCGTATCGCTTCCTCCGACGCGGTTTTCTCCCTACCCGAAACGGGATTAGGGCTGATCCCTGGTGCCGGCGGCACGCAGCGGCTCGGGCGCATTCTCGGATTGGGGCGCGCGCTGGATCTCTTGCTGACCGGCAGCAAGGTGGACGCAGCCGAGGCACACCGCATCGGACTTGTCACCCGCCTGTCGGCCGATCCCAAAGCCCTTTTGGACGACGCGCTCGCGCTTGCCGGGCAAATCGCCGCCCGCGCGCCGGCAGCGACGCTCTATGTCAAGGAAGCCGCGCGCGCCGGCGCGGATCTCCATATCTCTGCAGGCATGGCGTTAGAGCGCAGCCTCTTCGCTCTGCTCACAGGAACTGAAGACCGGGCCGAGGCTGCTCGTGCGTTCAGCGAAAAGCGCCCGCCCCGCTTCGTCGGCGAATAAGGCTCAGTACCGAGAGGATTGCCGGTGCCATCAAATGATAAGATAACCGTCGTCGGTGCGGGACAGATGGGCTTGGGCGTTGCCCATGCCTTCGTATCGGCGGGCTATACGACGACTCTCGTCGACATCAGCGAGGATCAGTTAAAGCGGGCGCGCGAGGCAATCCTTCGCATCGTTGAAGAAGGTATTTCTCGCGGGAAAGTCACGCCCGCCGTGCGCGCGACTGTGGAAGCCGGGTTACGTTGCACGACGGATCTCACATCGGCTTGCATGAACTCAGATCTCGTCGTGGAGACCGCGACCGAGGATATCAAGATCAAAATCGACATTCTGCAGAGCGTATCTGCCAATGTCGGTGATAATACGGTTATCGCGACCAATACTTCGGCTTTGTCGATCACCGAGCTTGCCGCATCGGTGGGCCGCCCTGAGCGTGTTATCGGGATGCATTTCTTCAATCCCGTCCACAAGATGAAGCTCTGTGAGATCATCCGTGGGCTGCAAAGTTCCGACGAAACAGTGGCGCGTACGCGCCACTGGGCGGGGCGGGTCGGCAAGACGCACATCCTCGTCAACGAGGCGCCGGGCTTCACCACCAGCCGCATCTCCGCGATGCTCGGCAATGAGGCGATGTGGATGCTGTCAGAAGGCGTCGCCAGCGCGGAGGATATCGACACCTCGCTGCGCATGGCCTTCAACCACCCGATGGGGCCGCTCGAACTCGGCGACCTGACTGGATGGGATACCCGGCTGTCGGTGCTGAAATATCTGCATCAGACGCTCGGCGAAAAATTCCGCCCCTGCCCGCTCATCACGAAAATGGTGCAGGCTGGCCGTTACGGCCGCAAGGTGGGTCATGGCGTCTACAAATACGAACAGGGTGAGAAAGTCGCCGGCTCTGGTTTGAGGCCCTATTGATGCGCAACGTTGTGATCGTAGACGCTGCCCGCACCCCCATCGGGCGCTTTCGCGGCACGCTCGCGTCTGTCCGAGCGGACCATCTCGGAGCCGCGCTGCTGCAAGCGCTGGCAGCGCGCAACGGGTTGGAACCCGCGCGGGTCGACGATGTGATCTTCGGCTGCGTCACGCAGATCGGCGAACAGAGCGCCAATATTGCGCGCACCGCCCTCTTATCCGCAGGCTGGCCGGAGGAGGTGCCCGGCCTCACGGTCGATCGTAAATGCGGCTCGTCGGAAGTTGCGACCCATATGGCCCATGCGATGATCGCTGCCGGGCAGGCTGACATCGTTATCGCTGGTGGCGCGGAGGCGATGAGCCGCGTGCCTATGGGCTCCAACCGCGACATCCATGGCGAACCTTTTGGTCATCACTGGCTCGAGCGCTTCGAGCTGACAGCGCAGGGCGAAGGAGCAGAACGCATCTGTGACCGCTGGGGCTTCACGCGCGACACTCTCGATGACTATGCGATCAGCAGTCATCGCCGCGCCGCCAAAGCCGCTGACAGCTGCCGGTTTGACCGCGAGATCGTACCGATCGACGTCGGGCTTTGGGGCGAACCGGGCACTGCGCCAATCACCCTGGCCGCGGACGAAACCATCCGTCGTGACACCTCGCCCGAGAAGCTCGCGACGTTGAAGACGAGTTTTCGGCCAGATGGGCGCGTGACAGCCGGCAATGCCTCGCAAATCTCCGATGGTGCAGCAGCCTTGTTGCTGATGGAGGAGGGTGTTGCCACACGCCTCAGCCTCAAGCCGCGAGCCCGTATCGTCGCAGCGACAACCGTGGGTTCTGATCCGGAACTGATGCTGACTGGCCCTCTAGCTGCCACCGCCAAAGTCCTGCAGAAGACCGGCCTGGCACTAGACGATATCGATCTGTATGAGGTTAACGAAGCTTTTGCGCCCGTACCGCTGATGTGGCTGGCGGAAACGGGGGCTGATCCGGCGCGGCTGAACGTGAACGGCGGCGCGATCGCCCTCGGCCATCCCCTCGGCGGGAGCGGTGCACGCCTAATGACTACGCTTCTGCACGAGATGGAGCGTCGGGGCGCGCGCTATGGCCTGCAGAGCATGTGCTGCGCCGGCGGGCTCGGCACAGCCACAGTTGTTGAACGGCTGTGAGGAGGGAACATCGATGAGACAGGTTACACTCGGCGCCTCCGGCGTCACCTGTGGAGCACTAGGCCTTGGCTGTATGGGCATGTCCGAGTTCTACGGGGAGCAGGATGATGCCCAATCGCTCAAAACCCTCGACCGCGCTTTGGAACTCGGTATCACACTCTACGATACATCCGACATGTACGGGCGCGGCCATAACGAAGAGCTAGTGGGTCGCTTCGCAAAGGGACGCCGTGATCGCATCGTAATCGCATCAAAGTTCGGAATCATACGGGATCCAAACGGTCCGTCAGGCAGCCTTTACGACCGCGAGCTCGATAATTCGCGGGGTTACATGCGCCGCTGCGTAGAGGCTTCCCTGCAGCGACTTAGAACCGACCATCTCGACCTTTACTACGTCCACCGCATGGATCCGCGACGCCCCATCGAGGAGACGATGAGTGACCTCGCCGATCTGGTCAGGGAAGGCAAGATCCGCGCAATCGGCCTATCTGAAGTCGGCGTCGATATTCTGCGCCGCGCCGCGTCGATCCACCCGGTCGCCGCGCTCCAATCGGAATATTCGCTGTTCCACCGCGATGTCGAGACAGAGGTCCTGCCCGCCTGCCGGGAACTGGGCATTGCGTTCGTGCCCTATAGCCCGCTCGGCCGCGGATTTCTGACAGGCGCGATCACATCCACGTCATCGTTAGCCGGCAACGATCTACGCATCAATGCGCCGCGCTTTCAGGATGGCAACATTGAGAAAAACTTGGCATTGCTTGAGCAGGTGAAAGCTATAGCTTCCGCAAAGACTTGTACGCTTGGGCAAGTCGCGCTGGCCTGGCTGTTCGCGCAAGGAGACGACATCGTGCCTATTCCCGGCACGAAGCGGATCAAATATCTGGAAGAAAATGTCGGCGCCATTTCGCTCCATCTGACCACCGAAGAGGCTGCTTCAATCAGCAACATCTTGTCTTCCGAAGGCATAGCGGGATCACGCGACTGGAAGGCGCCCGCCGCCGACGCGACCTGCCGTTAACCGCTCCTCCCCGAAGACTTGACTGCCCTCAGATAACCCTCATCTGAGGGCAGCCTTTTGTTAAGAGTATTCGCAGCCAACAACCGAAGAAATGTCAGAGCGGCAAGATGCGCGCCGCCTGCTTGGAAAAAGCCTTCAGATCACGCACGATGCCCTCAGCGCGCGCGGGATTGTATTGCCCCGCGAACATATTGGCGGTGACGGCCATAGCAGCATGGCCATTGCGGTCTAGCACCGGTGTGGAAACCAGCACAGTGCCTTGCGCGAAATTGCCATCATCGAGCGCCCACCCAAGCTCCCTCGCCTCCTCGATCTGTTTTCGGAACTCCGCGAAACTCAGCGACTGATCCCAACGAATCGCGTCGAATTGCCGTCGCACTTCGGTGTCCGATAAGGCGGAAAATGCCGCAAAGAGCCTTCCCGTCGCGCCAACGAGGAGCGGCAGGCGCTGGCCGACAGCCATCTGGATCCGAATCGCGTTGTGTGGCTGGGCCGACATGATCAGCACCTTGCGATCCGCGCGGACGGGTTGCCAGAGTGTAACCGTCACGCCGTGCTCCTGAGCGATGCGCTCCATTGCCGGCCGGATCACCCCGAAATCACCGGCGATCGCCGTCGCGGAATAAGCAATTTCCATAAGGCCAAGACTGAGCACGTAGGTCTTGGATAACCGATCGAATTGCACGAAGTCATAAAGCATCAGTGTTCGCAACGTATTGAACGTCGTCGAGGTATTGAGATCAGTTTCCTTGGCAATCCGCGACACGCCCATGGGCTCGCGCGTCTTGGCAAGGAAGCGCAAGATCTTGATTGCCCCTACAACCGCGCCGACCACTTTGCCGGAGCCGATAGCTTCGGCCAATTCAGGGTCTGCCTTTGCACGACGCTTGCGCACGGTCTGCGCGGACTTTTGGATCATTGCAGCCCCCTCCTTCACGTGATCATCTCCTGCCGCTCTTGCGCTATCGTGATCATATCGATCTTTTTCTATGGAGAACAATCATGTCACAATTTTCTTGATTGCCACGGAAAATTTCAAGATGAGAATGATTTTCGCTATCTAGAATTTTCTCCTTGATCGTCCTCGCGCGCCGGGCTAGGTGATCAGGAGTATCCTTTTCGCGAGCATCGGAGCAGCTGATGACCGCTTTTCGTCTCTTTCCCGATCCCGCGTCCCCTGCACCGATCCACGATGCCGCCTCGGCGTTGCGCGCGGAAGTGCGTGCCTTTCTGGACGAAGAACGGGCGCGGGGCGCTATCAGGCCCGGCCGTCAAAGTTGGACGACCTGGGACCGCAGCTTTTCCGAACGTGCTGCCGCACGGGGCTATGTCGGGATGACATTGCCAGTCGCCTACGGCGGCGGCGGCCGCAGCGCCTTAGAGCGTTATGTCGTCTGCGAGGAAATGCTGGCCGCCGGAGCGCCACTAGGTTCCCATTGGATCGCAGACCGTCAGTCCGGGCCCCAGATCCTTCGTCACGGTTCGGATGAGGTGAAACGCGCGATCCTGCCGGAGATTGCAGCAGGGCGCATCACTTTCGGTATCGGCATGAGTGAGCCCGACAGCGGCTCGGACCTCTCCTCCATCCGCACGCGGGCCGACCGTGTGGCAGGAGGTTTTCGTGTCGAGGGACGCAAGGTATGGACCACCAACGCTCAACATGCCGAATTTATTATTTGCCTCTGCCGCACGGAGCCCCGCGGCGATGACCGCTATGCCGGGCTTTCCCAGCTCGTCGTGCCGATGAAGCAACCCGCGATCACGGTGCGGCCCCTGATCAACCTTGCGGGCGAACATGAGCTGAACGAGATCACGTTCGATGGCGCCTTTGTCCCGGAAGACCATCTCCTGGGTTCCGGGGGGGATGGCTGGAAGCTGGTTACCGAAGAGCTTGCTTTTGAGCGGTCCGGTCCGGACAGATTTCTTTCAACATTTACCGTCCTGAGCACCTTGGCCGAGGCACTGCGCGACACGTCTGATCGCCATGGTCTCTTCGAACTCGGTGTCGTGGTTTCCCGCCTCACGGCGATACGGCAACTGTCGTTGCAGATCAACGCACTTCTTGGCCGCGGCGAAGGCACGGGCGCGCTCGCCATGATTATGAAAGACCTTGGCACGGCACTGGAGCAGGACATTCCCGAGATCGCGCGCCGCGTTCTCGACCTACGCCCCTCCATGACGGGTGACCGTGCGGCCGGTGCTTTGGCGACCGCCATCCTTAATGCGCCGTGCTTCTCACTGCGCGGAGGAACACGGGAGATCCTCAAGGGCATCATCGCACGGGAGCTCGGGCTGAGATGACAGAAACCGCACGGCTGCTGGAAGATCTGGCAGACCGACTGTTTTCCCGCGCGCTGGCGGATCCGGCCGCGCGCCACGATACGAAGCTGGCGGCGCGACTCCGCGCCGAGGCGGAGGGGGCCGGGTTGCCGCTTGCGCTCGTGGCGGAAGCGGACGGTGGCATGGGCGGTACGCTGGAGGAAACCTGCGTGATCGCCTGGCGAGCGGGCTATCACGCCGCACCCCTCCCGATTGTGCCGATGCTGCTGTTGCCGACTCTGAGCGGCGCTGCGCCCGAAGCGACGCTCGCGGCGCCGGGGCAGCGAGAGGCCCCTGGCCCGGCTAGCCTCTTGATCACGCCAGAAGCCGATCACCTCACCATCTTTCGCGCGGCGCCCGGTTCCGAAGGGCTTGATGGCAGCCCCTGGGTGAGCGCAACCGGTGCGGAAATTGAGCGCATTTTGCTCCCTGGCGTCGGGCAGCGGCTGGCGGTGCAAGGCGCTTGTTTAACCGCAGCCACGATGTTGGGGGCGATGGCGCGCGTGATGGAAATCACGATCGAATACGCCAATACCCGCAAGCAGTTTGGCAAGCCGCTCAGCAAGTTCCAAGCGCTTCAGCACATGATTGCCGAGGCCGCTTCGGACTATGTCGTCGCACAGGCTGCACTTGGCGGCGCCGTGCAAGCTGCCGATGGGGGATGGCTGCGATCCATCCTATGGCAATCAGCCAAAGTTCAGGCGGGACGGGCCGCGACCGTGGTCGCGGCCGCTGGACATCAGGTCCTGGGTGCCATTGGCTTCACCGAAGAACATGTGTTGCATCACTACACCCGCCGGCTCTGGCTCTGGCGCGATGACTGGGGCCGCCAGGCTACATTAGCTGCGGCCGTAGGCCAGGCCGCGGCCGAAGACGCAAGCGGGCTATGGTCACACCTCGTCGACGACTAGTCGGAAAGATAGCCATGACGGATGAACCTCTTCTAGTCGAACGCGACGGTCCCATCGCGATCGTCACGCTAAATGAGCCAAGATCACGCAACGCGCTGTCCGGCCCGGTTGTCACGGCGCTGCTGGCTTTTCTTGAAAGCGCCAATACTGACGAAAGCCTTGGCTGCATCGTATTGACCGCCACCGGAGAAGGGTTCTGTTCGGGCGGCAATGTGAAGGAGATGCGCGACGGCAGCCACCCAATGTTTGCCGGCAAGCCGCATCAGATGCAGGAAGCATATCGCCGTCACATCCAGCGCATCCCGAAAGCATTCCATGCGCTTGATGTCCCGATTGTCGCCGCCGTCAACGGTGCCGCCATCGGCGCGGGCATGGATCTCGCCTGCATGTGTGACATCCGCCTGGTTTCACCCGAGGCGAGCTTCGCCGAAAGTTTCCTGCGTGTTGGATTGGTTTCCGGCGACGGTGGCGCTTGGTACCTGCCGCGCCTCGTTGGCTTTGCGCGCGCGATAGAACTGGCACTCACCTGTCGCATGCTGACCGCGGATGAGGCGGTGGACTGGGGGATTGCAAGCCGGGTCGTTCCCGCTGATCGCCTCGTAGAGGAAGCCGTTGCAGTCGCGAGGCAGATTACAGCTTTTCCGCCGAAAAGTGTCCGCCTCAACAAGCGCTTGATTCGCCAGTCCTCCGAATTGGGCCTACCTGAGAGCCTGGAGCTGGCCGCCGCATTCCAGGCCATCGTGCAATCGAGTGCCGATCAACGCGAAGCTGTCGCAGCCATTCTCGAGAAGCGCCAGCCAAACTTCATGGGCGATTAAGACCTAAGAGACAGGGTGAGCGGGGTGCGTTCGTTGGCGTCTTCATCATGCTTGCGGTCCTGCTCGGCATGGAGGCCAGCGGCACCTCGCTACTTGCGTTGATGCAGCAGTGCATGGGCACACCAACTTGGCCGTATTCGATCGTGCGATCAATAAATTGCAGGTTGTCCGAACGATGAAGCTGATCGAGGCGCCAACGTTGGCAATTGTCCTGAAGGTCGGCATCATCGAGCCTGACCTGTGACGGCCGGGGCGGAGACCGCGCACCAATCCTGACAGGTCTCGAAAGGCGCCCGCATTCATCGTATCGACCATAACGCGTCGTCATATTGCTGCGTCCTGCACGTGTGACAGAAGTATCTGGAAAATTTGACTAAAAGCGTTGGTACGGCAAGTAATCAAATATGAGGCAGCTCCTTGGCCCGCCAGGGCGCGCGAATGCAACCTGAGCGCGCCATCGCCGCCTGCGGTAAGAAGTAGGAGGCGCGCAAACTCATAAGTGATACTTCCATCACAAATGTGAATCCTTGAGACTCAGTCGATTCCCCAACTGTGGTTGGACGAGAAAGAACTCCCGCGCCAATCTGGCTGCATGATCACACAGCCCTACCGTCTCTGCGTCGAGCGCCACGATCCTTCCCAAAATGTGGCTCGTTTCTATGGGATGGCGATCGAACCGACCCTGCTAGGTGAGGTCTCACTCACGCGGCGTTGGGGCCGCATCGGCTCGCGCGGCCACGCCACCCAGCATAGCTTCGCGTGTGAAGATGATGCGGTCGTAGCGTTTCTCTCTCTTCTGCGGCAGAAGAGACAACGTGGTTATAGACCGCCCGAGAAGTAACCAGCGATCCGTGTAGATCAATTACTCCCCTGGTGGGTATGCACGCTAGGAGCGCGCCATCTGGCGGGAATAGGGTGCCAGGTCGGTCACCCGGGATCGAACCCGGCGACCGGATCCCAGCGTTCACCATGTTCCATGCAAGGCGCGGACGGGATCCGTACATCTCCTCGACAAGCTCAAGATCACGTTCATCGTGTCGTAGGCCGCCGGGCGGCGACGGTCTCGTTGTACGCTCAACGGTATCTTCTCATTCACGCTCATTCCAAAGATTGGCTGGTGATCGCGCTGATCGCGTAGCACCGCTTCCAGGAAGCAGACCTTCAGGCTCTCCCCAAGATAGAGAAAACCGAAACGTTTGGATCGAGGGCGACGCCTCGGATCACTGAAGCGGCTTGGCGTCTTGCCGAAGCCGAGCGGTCGGGGTAGACGCCCGCGTGAATCCGGCCAAATTGCTCTCCGATGGGGCACTTCAACCATGTGAAGATCAGTTCCGGCAAAGCCCTTAGGCGGCGGAAAAGCCAAGGCTACGCTTGAGGCTGCGGAGAGTGTCGGCAGAGACTTTCGGTAAATGGCGAAGGTTCTCCGCGGACACCCCTAATGTCTCCGCTACCGCCCCAATCCGATCTCCCGCCGCCTGGATAGCTCCTGCTGCAGGGTGTGGTCACGACTGAGTTCGGCCACGCGGGCGTGGTTGATGGTGCGTGCGACGGCGACGATCCCCGTCGCTCGCTTTGCGAGTTCCGGATGTTGCTCGAGCATCTTGGCAAAATCGCGCGGATCGGAAGAACCGAAGCGGTGCTCGAGAGCCTCGTGCCTCGCCTCCTCGAGCGCGGCCTTGCTCAGCAGCAAAGGCTTAACCTACGCCGGACAGAGAAGTTCCTCGGCAGAGGACCTCCATAAGAAAACCCCGGCTCCTACTGAAGCCGGTTCCCAATCTCAGCGTTGGGATGACTTGGGACCATTCCTTCGCTGAGAACACGCGCTAGAAATTGGAGGTCCCCGGCCCGCTTTTGCAAGCGGCTGGTGGCCGGGGGATGCTTCAGACGCTGCAAAACTATCTTCAGCACAGACTTAACCTGCGCAGAACGGAGAGTTTCCACGGCGCGCCTTCGAATAAGAAACCCCGGCTCAGGAGGAAACCGGGGTCCACGGCGGCGAGGGTTGCTGGGCGCCCCCTCTGCGCCGAGAGAGTTAGCGAGTATAGATAAAAGTAGCCATGCTCCAGGCTCGCCAAGTGGGAGAACAGGCGGGCCGGGGAAGCTCCGGATGGTGCTGCGATCCAGAGTGCAGGGTTAACAAGCGCCAAGTGGGCATGTTCCCCGATGATTTATCCCCGCGCTTGTCTGTACGTTATCGCTCCATCGACTGACACGTTCGCTTACCGCCAGCCTATGCAATGGGCCGAGCAGCCAGCCTCACGCCAGCACGAAATCGGTGATGGTGGCGGCGCCTAGGCCGGTGAGGACGAAATCGGTGGTGACGGAGAAGGTGGTGTCGCCGTTGACGCTGACGCAGATGACCGGTTGGCCGTCGAGGGTAACGCGGGCGATCGGGCCGTCGGCGAAGACGCTGGCCACCGTCTGGGCGGAGGCGGGGCCGAGTTCGGTGATGGCGGTGGCGGTGAGATAAAGCGGCACGAGGCTGAGCTTGGCGCCATTGTGGACGAAGCCGACCACATTGCCGGTCGGGTTGGAGGCCGCCAGCATCTCGCTGGCGAGCTCAAAGGTCATGAAGCTGGGGAGACCGGTGATGTTGTAGGTCTTGGCGCGGGCGAGGACGTCAGCATAGGTGCCGAGCGTCGCATCGAGCGGCGCGGCGGCACCCAGGCGTCGATCTGGGCCTTGGCTGCAGTGACCGAAGCTGGCGTGGCATCGACGCTGTTCAGGATCGACTGCTGCCAGGAGAAGGCAGGCGCGGCGCCGGCCGCCAGGAACTTCTCCGCGAAATAGACGCCGACCTCGGTGCGGTTGGCGAGCACGGCGCCGTCCGTACCCCCGACCGCAAGGAGCGCGAGCAGCACAGGGGCGATGCCATTGGCCTGCAGCTCATTGGCCCAGAAGGTCTGGCCGGCCGCATCGGGAATGCGGTCGTAGAGGTGGACATAGAGCGAGGCGATGAAGATATGGGCGTTGGTGAGGGTCGGGCTATCGATCCAGGGGTTGAGAGCCTTGGCCTCGGGCGTGGCCGCCCAGGCATTGATGAAGGCGGTCTCGGTCATGGTGGGATAGAGGTAGACCCACCAGGCATAGTCGTTCGGCTCCGGCGCCCGCCCGAGGAAGGCATTGTACATCTGCGCGGTGAAGGATTGGGCGGGCATACGTATTGTCCCCAACTTCTATCTAAGCTCTTTGAAATAATGCCAGTACTCTGGATCTATGTATTCTACAATATTAATTACAGAAGATAGGTATTTTAATATATATTTTTGCTCGTCGTCCATGATTAGTTTGGATTGATGTGCGCCCCAGAGCAGCATTTCTAGAGCAAGCGCATATTCATCGTGATCTGAATAATGCTGCGATTCTCGAATTGATTGCTCCGGAATCTTGTTGATCAAGGTTCCGCGAAGCCGATCTATCGCTTGATCTGAGTTTTCGAAATCCTTCATTTCTAAACCTTTATGGATTCTGAGGGACGTTTGTCGGATATCCGGTCACTACGTTTCCGTTTTTGTCGACCACTGTTCTGATCTCGATTCCATCACGTACGCCTTCCTTTACTGCGCGTGAGCCGCTTGATGTTGATGGCACGTTGGGATCTCGGGCGATATCGGCAATTGAGTTTAATGTCTTATTGTCCGACCAGCTCGATGGGAACTCAGATTTTCCAGATCTACCGGTACCGCCGCGATGCCCTCCGCCTGGTCCCCCTTCATCTCCATCAAGTATGTGCTTTACTCGATCGGGGCTTATGATGTCTTGCCAGCGGTTAGGATCTTCCGGATCATTTGGATCAGGCGGTGTAGCGTTTGTGGTGGTCGCAGGCGGACTAGCCGGTGGGGTCGCGCTGGGAGACGGCTTGTTGTTCAGGATGCTCTGCTGAACCCCATATACACCTAAAGCAAGTAGGGCCGCCGGGCACATCGCCTCACATAAAACCCCCGCAAACACAATTGGAGCGAAGGGCAGAGCCTGCGTCGTGTCTTCGGTCGCGTCGTCGTTCTCTTCACCCGCGTAGTTCTCACCGCCCCCAGGCTGGTTCGCAGGATCGTTGTTGAACTCATGGACGCCTGCGTCATCGACATGCCCGTTGGGGTCGGACTTGTTGATCGGATCGTTCTGTGAGTAAGCATAGCGGTTGGTGCCGACGCCTGGAATGGTCGGATCCCACCAATCCGGCGAGATGAACCGCCCCAGGGCCGGATCATAGAAGCGGGCGTTGAGATAGAGGAGCCCGGTCTCGCTGTCCTGGCGCTCGCCGATGAAGGCCTTGGCTTCCTTGAAGGTCGAGGTGGTGATCGGGATCTGGCCGTAGGGCCGGTAGTAGCGGTGCAGCACCTCGGCACCGGCGGCGTCGGTGATCGAGCGCACCGTGTTCAGGTGGTCGCGATGCAGGAAGGTCGCCGCCGTGCCGCGCTTGTTGATGTCGGGATAGGGGTATTTCTGCCAGACACCGTCCGGCCCCCGCTCGATCTCCGGCCCGAGATAGAGCGTCGTCTGCGGCGTGCGGTTGGGACCGGTGTTGGCGACCTTCTTCAGGCGTGAGTCGTCCGGCCCATAGGTCATGGCTGTCGTGATGCCGGTGACCATTGTTACCGTCGCCGGGCGATTGTCCCCGTCCCAGGTGTAGGTGCGGTTGGAGCCGGCCAAGAGGTTGCCGTTGGCGTCGTAGCTGTAGGCGGAGGCCCCGACCTGGGTGGGTGTATGCGGGCTGACCCAGACGAGATTGCCGGCGAGGTCATAGTTATACCACCACTGGCCGAGATTGGGATCGAGCGCCGACACCCGGTTCGACAGGGAGTTGTAGCCATAGATCCAGAGATTGCCGGGCTGGTCGGTGACACGGCACAGCCGGTCGACCGCGTCATACTGCATCGACATGCGGTTGCGGACACCAGCATTGAAGCGGTCGAGGAAGACGGTGTTGCCGTAGGCATCCTTGTGCGTGATGGTCGTGCGGCCGAGCTCGTCGACGACCGTCGTCTGGTCGAAGGCATCCGGCGAGGCCTGGTAGCTCGTGGTGACCGTGGTGTTGTCGGGATTGGTGGTCAAAACCAGGCGGTCGAGCGCGTCATAGGTGTAGTTCGTGTCATAGCCTGGCCCGACCCCGTAATAGGGCGAGGTGCGAGACTGGACGAGGCCGCGCGGATTGAAGGCGAGCCTTTCCAGCGTCAGCCCTTCCATGACGGTTGCATAGGTGCGGCCCATGCCATCGAAGAAGCGGGAGGTCCAGACCTGCTGGGTGCCGGCGGCCGGTGGCGTCAGGGTCGTGACGTACTGGGTCTGCGCATCGCCGATATTCGAATAGGTCGTCAGCGTGTAGTCGCCACCTGGCTTGACCACTGACGTCGGCCGGCAGAGCGGGTCATAGCCGTAGTGGGTGACGAGGCTGTCGATATCGGTGGTTGTTTCCGGCAGGCCGCAGAGGACATCATAGGTCGCGGTTGTTTCCTGTCGGGTGTCAATGACCGGCGCAAAGTAGAGCGGGTTCCGCGTTTTGATGGGAAAGATGTGGTAGGTGGGGTCGTAGTCGTATTCAAAGCGATTGCCGACCGGATCGACCTGGGCCGTCATATTGCCCTTGCCGTCATACGTCATGGCCGTGACGGCGAGCGTATCGTCGGTGTTCCGCCAGCGGTCGACCTGGGTCAGGTTGCCGGTGGAAGGCGCGGTGGTATAGGGCTGGTTGTCCCAGAGATAGCGGGTGTCGAGAAGGGGCGTGGAGCTCGGCCCTGCCGCCCCATAAAGCCGTTGGGCAAAGGGCTTGTCGACGATGTAGCGGTCGAAGTTGTAGGAGAAGTCGCGGTACGCGTAGCGTTCGTCTCCGACGGCTGCCAGATTGCCATGTTCAGTGACGCTGGCGATATTGGCGAAGGTGTCGAAGGTCCGCGTGACCCGGGATGTGCGATCCCCGCCGGGCAGTTTTTCGGTGACACGGCTCGCGGTGTTGAGCGCCGTATAGGGCAGCGCCGTGTTGTTGACCACATAGGTCTGGTCGACCTGGCGCAGAAGTGTGCCGGCATTGCGGACATAGCTGTACAGCGCCTTGCCGACCGCCGCATAGGCCTGCGAGAACTCGTAGTCGGTCCAGGGGCAGTTGCCGACCGCGACGCAGGGCGGGGTCATCTTGGCCCAGCGGAAGCCGAGGAAGCGGCGCTCCATGCCGTCCCAAAGGCCGCCCCCATATTCATACTTGGTCTCGGCTACGACGCCGCGGCCGTCAAGCCGCGTCACATTCGTCACCGTCTGCAGCGGCGTGCTGTACATCCGCCCGTTGGCCCAGCGCGTTGAGGGCCGATAGACGACGCCGGTGTAGCCGCCAAAGACGTTCTTGAACTCGTAAATCAGGTCGGGAATGGAACTGGCAGGGTCCCGCTTCGAGAGATAGAGGAGGGAGGTCGTGACATTGCCGGTTCCGAGGAGATCGGCCTTGCCGTCACCATTGACATCACCGGCTCCGAGAATAAGCCCCTGCGCGGGTGACGTGATTTGCACGAACCGTGATCCGCGCGCGAGAAGAAGCGCACCGGGTGTCCACAGGGCGCCGATCGCAAGGTCGCTACGTCCATCGCCATCGTAATCCCCGACCGCAATATAGCCATCGAGCGTGGTGCTGACGGCGATCGAGCCGAACCAGTTCTGGAGCTCGGACGAGCGCCCGTTCGACAGGGCGACGTCGACCTTCGAAGTGCCATTCAGGAGGTCGATGAAGGTCGCAACGTCCGTCTTGCCGTCACCATTGAAGTCGCTGGTGTAGAGCGCGGACCGGTCGGGACCCATTCCCAGGTGTTGACGCCCTGGGGAACGAAGGTCGTGCCATTCGAGAGGTGGATCTCGTAGAAGGTATGGAAACCGCCGGCAATCTGATTGATGGCAAGGATATCGCTTTTACCATCCCCGTTGAAATCGCCAACCCGGTAGCCGGTCGGCGTTAGCAGGCCGACACGCAGCAGGTAGGGGTAGAATTTGGACGTATCCCGGACCAGTGTTGTGCCGTTCCAGACATAGAGCCCGGATTGCGGGAGGCTACCGAGCACCAGGAGTTCACTGCGTCCATCCCCATCGAAGTCGCCAGCGGCGGCGTCATAGAGCACGCTGAGGTCATTACCAACGGGGGTCGGGTCGGGAATCTCCGAAGCGACGAAGCCGGACTCGGTGAAGCGATACAGCGTCGCATAGGTATAGGTATGGGTTATGTTGGGATCGCTCGGATCCGGGACGTCCCTGGCGGTGTAGACACGCACCAGATCAGAACGGCCATTGCCCTCGAAATCCGCCACAATCCAGCGGTCTTCGGCATAGTTCACGTAGCAGGCATTGGGCCCGCTATTGATGCTGAGCGTCTGCGCGTCGCCATAGCCCGTGTCGTCGTTCTTGGCGAGGTAGAACGTGGCGGCGGAAGGCGTGCAGAGCGGTGGGGGCTGGGGCGGCGTGATGACCGGCGGCAGGAAGAGGTCGCTGCGTCCGTCCCCGTTTAGGTCGCCAATCACGGTTTTCTGGCGGGGGTAGGACGAGAAGTCGAGGCCGAATGGCTGAGAAATTGGGTCGTTGAAAGAGGCGCCGGTGTTGGTGTAGCTGATGTCGATCGGCGGCAGCGCGGTGCCGCCCGTGACATTGCCGTTATCCCAGACCGCGTCCTTGCCGTATTGCTGGACGCGGATCAGCCGCGACAGGCCGGTGGCCGGGCTCGCCTCATAGGTGAAGGCATAGGCCCGCACGATCCCCGGGCCGGTCGTGATGAAGATGCTCCTGAGCTGATCCGAGACCCAGCTCAGATCGATGCCGTTGGCGAGCCGCGTCTTCTGATCGGCGCCGCGCTCCTGCCAATAGAAGTCGACGGAGGAGCCGTTGTATTGGATCTGCGTGGGATAGCAGACCGAGAAGGACGGACAGCTGTAGGAGTAATGGACGATGTTGTTGTCGTTGCGCCAGTCGAGAACCCGCCAGAGCATGTAGCGGTAGTGGCCCTCATTGCCGCTGTCGTCGCCCCCCGGAAGTACTGCGTCGAGCGATAGATATAGCGGGTGCCGTCCTTGGCCGTGACGGTCCAGGAGTTCTCCCCGCCATTGAACCGGATATGCTTGTAGCTCTCAACCCGCGTCGTATGCGTGCCGCCATAGCTGCAGCTCGGGCTGGATGAGACTTCGCTGCAGGGTACGAGCTCGGCGCCATCGAGCAGCCAGGTGTCGGCATTGTCGAAGCGCGGGGCGCCATTGATGCGCGACACCCGCACGATGTCGGAGAGACCGCCGAGATCCCAGCCAACACCAAGAAGGCCGGCATTCATACCGCCGGCGCGCAGGCCCTGGCTGGAATCATAGACGAGGCTCAGCTTCGGCTCGAGCCCCCGATAATTGGGCACCTCGAGCGGAATGCGCTGGGTGAAGCTGCCATTGAAGGGGGCTTCGGGCTCGGTTGGCGCCTGCTTGTCGAAGTCGCCGGGCGCCAGGGCTGGACCACCTTCCGCGAGCACGGTCGGCTGATCCACCTTGTATGCGTCGGCATTCTCCGCGTCCTTCTTTTCCGCGTCAGCCTTGTCGCCTTCGGCCTTATCCGTCTCAGCCTTGGCCGCATCAGGCTTCGCCTCAGGCTTTGGCGTCGCCATCGCCGGCGGCTCGGTCTTCACAGGATCGGGTGTCACCGCACCAGGTCCCGCGCGACCCGCTGTCCCCGGCGCCTTCTGACCGGTCGCCATCTCCGCGGGCGAGGGTTGTGGCGCGGGCTGTGCCGTCACCGGCTGCGCGGACGACTGCGCGGGGCTCGGCAAAACCGGCGGTCCCAGAGGGCGCGGCGGCCGGATCTGCGGACCCATTGGAGGCACGCCGGGCGCTGCCTGCGGCGGGGACGAACTGGTGGCGGGTGCCGTGGGCGCTGGCACGGTGGGGGACGGGCCTGCCGTCTGGGCCTGCACCGGCATCGTGCCGAGCGCGACGCTCACCGCGAGAATACTGATCGCAGCGCGCCGGGTGAAATCTTTAAGTGGGCTAAGCAAGTTCCAGCAAAACGCGGACGCATCGGTGCCGTTGCCAGACAACATCTGCTTCTCCCCAAGCTTCGAATGCCTGAGCTTAAGTGTAGATGCTTTCCGATAATTGGCAATAAATAGTTCGATCGAGGTCTATGGATCTCGCTCGCAGACGGCAAAATAACCGCTGAGGATTATCACCACGGCTCCCACAATAGCCCAGTTGTCGGGCACGCTGGCGAAAAACACATAGCCGACAAGCGACGACCACAGCAACTGCACATAGTTGAGGGGCGCGAGTGACGAGGCGCTGGCGCCCTGGTAGGCAAGAACGACGAACCATTGTCCTGCGGCGGCTGCCAGTCCTGTTGCAACGCCGAATATCAGCTGCGGTGTGGTCGGCGGTTCCCAAAAGATGGGCAGGAAAGCAGTCGTCACTGCCAAGCCGACCACGGCAGCATAAAGCACCCCGTCAACGGGCGCTCGCGGCTGCCGGTCCAGCGTGTTGCGACGATCGCGACAGCCCATGAGAGGGCCGCCGAAAGTGGGAGCATGGCGTCCAAGCCGAGGCCGTGGGAACCCGGCTTGATGACCAGCAGCGCTCCCGCGAAACCAGAGCCCACTGCGATATAGCGCGTAGTATTCATTGCTTCACCGAGGACCATTCGCGCAGCGAGGATGATGAGCAGCGGTGAGACAAAGAAGAGAGCAGATGTCTCCGCTAGCGGCAGTCTCTTTAGGGAGAGAATGAAAAAGACGGTCGCGCCGACGATCCCCAGGCAGCGGAGGAATTGCGGGCCGAGACATTGCGACTTAAGCGCCGACCAATCTCGACGCCAGACGATCGTCCCGATGACGACAGCCGCAAAGACAACGAACCGGATCCAGGCAATCTGCAACGGCGGTAGCGCGCCAGTTAGATATTTAGAGACTCCGCCAGAGACTGCGAAACAAGCCTCTGAGGCCATCAGCAGCGCAATTCCGAGGGTTTGGTTTTGGCGCGGCGATGCTGAGAGTTGCGGATGGGAAGCAGTATGCAAGGGAGTTCCTCAGGGGTAAATACCGACGGAAGCCAAAGTAATTGCGATCGGAGCGAATTAGAGGTGTCGCATCCTCCTGGCGAAAGAGCGCAGCCAAGCGCATCCTGGCCTCAAATCGCGTTGCACCCGATGCTCTTGAGTAATTCCGTTACATTGCCTTCGCGAGGCGTCTAGCCGCAAGGGCGTTGATGAGGGATCTTGCAGCGCAAGATAGCTGCACGGCCTGCAAGAGGATGCCGATGGCTATTTGGGTTTCGCTTGTTTCTTCCAAATGTCTGCTCGAGGAGTCGAGGGATATTCCAAAAACACCGTGTTCAAGCATGCAGCCGGGCGAGCAGCCTGTTGAAATCCGCCTGGGTGCTCGGAAGGCGGGGAGACGCGAAGGGCAATAGCCTATGGCCAGCCAGCGCTGCAGCTCGCACCTCGCCTGGGCTACAGCCGAATTCGGCATTGAATGCGCGGGTGAAGGCTGACGCATTGGTGAAGCCGACGCTTTCGGCGATTTGCCGGACCTGTCGGTTCTGGCTGACATCGGAGAGTGCCGCATGCGCCTGCAGCAGGCGCTGCCGGCGGACATAGCTTGATATGCCGCCCAAGTTCTCGAACAACCGATAGAGGCGTGACCGCGATACACCCAGCTGCCGGCAGAGTTGGTCAGGGCTGAAATCAGGCGCATGGACATTACGACGGATCAGCCGTCGCGCTCGTTCCAGCAGCGTGGCCGAAAGCGGGACATCCGCCATTTCAAGGTTGTCCGGGGTCGGAACGAGACAGCCACGAACCATAGCGAGGATGGCGACCACCAACTGCGGCACGTTGTCCGCCGAAATATGCGGCAGCTGGCGTTCCACGCTCTGCATGAAATCGGCGAGGATGCTACCCAAACCTTCGTCTGGGAGTGCACACGGCAAAGCGTCGAGCAGGTGGGCGATCTCGCCGAAATGGTCGCGCGGAATGAACAAACTGATGACGTGGCTGTCGGTGCCACTGGCGGCATAGGGCCGGGCGAGCGAGCGAAAGCTCAGGCGGCGTGGCGCCAGCCTGCGCCCCGGTTGCAGGAGTGTCGCGGCGTGCTCGGTTTGGGAAAGCGGCAGCACAAGGCACCAGTGATCGGTCGGCGGTGCTTTGCGGTGCCGGAAAGAGCGGGCGGCACCATCACCGGGCATGACCATTTCCGTGAAGACCAAGCTGCCAAGATCCCACGCATGAAGGTCTGCGGCGAAGCCGACGTTCTGGCCATCCGGCTGCGACAGCTCAATCGACGAGGCCATGAAGCTGCGCCAGGCATCGAACTGGTGCTGAGGCAACAGGTCTCGTGTCGAGAAGCGATAGGGCTTTGTCGCCGTGCTGACTTGGTCCTGCGGCGCCTCACGAGTATCTTGATGAGCCACAACAATCCTCCTCACCAAAATCCATCGCAACTTTGACTCAGCAGTTCATGCGAAGGCAAGCTGTAAGCCGGGTTAAGCACATGATGTCGCAGACCGCCATGGCGGTCTGCGGCTGAAGGCCGCCTCCTCGTATTCCAGCAGCGGACATGGCGAATGCGAGATCCCACTTAGCGGAGCGTCCTAACTCTCTGTTCTCTTGGAAGCTGCCCTGGTTGCGAAGCCGCGCCTTGGCTTTAACGGCGATCTGAAAGGAACACTGCGCCACTTGATGAACATGTGAGTTGTCCCAGATGTTGTTTTGCCCCTTCGAAGCTCTTCGAAGTGGGCGCATCAGTTGGTGCTTGCTGGTATCGATTAATCTCGATGAGAAGAAATATTGTAAATTGGTGAGTCATAATACAATTTAGTAGTTTCGGGCCTATTCAGATTTACCGGAATCTGGTCATATACTATATGACCAGGCCTGCGGCGCTGCCATGTCGCCCTCAGTTAGAGTGGGCAGCTAGCATCCATCGAGTCGTCACATTCTCGCTGCGACAATCTCCTGGTAAGGCGGATCTCCACTACATCTGCCTCACTTCTGTCGTCGCAAACGTCGTCCACGCCACCATCAACTCGCGGCGCTTGTCGAAGAGGTCACCACGGCGGTAGGCGGCTTCCACTTTGCTCTATCGTGTGGGCGAGCGCCGTCTCGCACATCGCGGGGCAAATGTGTGGTCTCGGCAGCCCAGTCCCGAAAGGACGCTCTCAAACCATGAGCCGTCACATCGACCTCCATTCGGCGCAGCATCATGAGCAAGGCCATGCTCGATAGCGGCCGGTCAACGTGTTGCCCGGAAAGATGAAAGGATTGCCGTTCAGGGTCTTCGCGGTTTGAGAATGTCCGCGCACCGATGGGAGAGGGGGATGCGATGCTTGAGGGCGGCCTTCATGCGGGCCATTTGGAATGACCTAGACTGCCTGATTGGCATCATCTCGTCCCACTGAGCATCGAAAACTTCACTGGTCCGGTCGCAGCAGAATCAAAAACTGGAACGCGAGCTTGGCTGATAAGCTGCTGTCGCTGGCACGCATGGCCTATATAAACGCTGGTACCTTGTCATAGGCGCCGCCGCATGGTGGGCGTCACGATCCCGTTGTTTCAGTCCGGTTTTGGTCACCTCTGACGTTTCTTGGCGGCGGCTTCGATCGCGATTCGATCATCAGGTCGAGGCAGCTGAGAGCCACATAGGCCAACTTTCAGAGCAAGGCGTTATCCACAGCTGAATTTACGTCTGAAGGGGGCAGCTGATGCTTTACCAAAGCCGACAATCAAAGATGCCAATCACCTGCCGCTATCGGCAGGCACAGATCAACGCCTGGCAAGGATCGCTCGACGCTGGCCGACGTGGCAGGACGTGCTGCTTGGCACCTGCATCCTGTCCAAGAGCGATTGCTGGAGAAGCTGAAAGCCTCGCCTAACTCTTCGCCGATGAAACGCGTCCCAGTCGCGAGTACTAGTGCCGTGCGCCATCGCTCGCATTTTCCGCGTTTGCCTGCATGACCACCGACAGCTGCCGCTTGAGCAGCGCAATAAAGGAGCGCTCAACGTCACTCAAGGCTCGCTGCCCGGAAAAAATGACATTGAGCGGTTGCCGCACGACGGGATCGACCAACTTGCAAACTGTCACGTGCTCACGGAGCGCGCTATCGCGCACGGCTTGGGGTGGAAGGACGGTGCAAAGCTCATCCAATTGCACCATGGCAAGACTTAAGGGAAAAGATTCAACTTCTATACAGGGCCGAAGCCGTATCCCGGTGGCCCTCGCTGCCTGGTCAAGTAGAGAGCGGATCCCGAAGGAAGCCCCTCCGAGTACCAATGGAAGGTCCTTCAGGCGAGCGAAAGGAACAACCCCGCCATCTTCGAGACCAAGTGCCTTGTTGGCAACGAGTGCGAGAGGCTCATACAGACCAAGCGATATACGGGTCGCCTGGGCATTTACGGTCTCCACTACAGCGAACGCCACAGAACCGTTGCTGACAAGGTCATGAAGCGCCTTCGTCCGCGCTTCGACAATCTTGAATGTGTATCCGGGCCATGAATGACGCAGCTCCTTAATTGAGGATGCCATCGCTTGGGCAACCGCGCTCCCGCTGTCCGCGACAGGAAGCATGCCGATGCGAACAAGCTGGCTATGACCGGCAACAGCGGCGTCCCGCCCCGTTGCAATCTTCTTCAGCCCGGTGTCGATGGCATCGACCACCGTCCGTAGCCTCTCGCCAGCGGCATTGATGGCCAGACTACCACCGGTGATACGGTAGAGGGGAGTATCGAGGGTCTGTTCCAGCTTGCGCAGTTGCGCCGTCACGGCGGGTTGCGTCACATTCGCGGCCCGCGCCGCGGCGGCGATGCCACCGCTGCGATGCAAAAGCTGGAAGTAGCGCATCTGCCGCAGCGTAATCTTCGGCTGAAAGACAACATTCTGCTCGCGGCTCTGCAGAATATTTCTGAGCGCATCCACGAATACACGCGCGGCAGGATGGTCAACGCGGATGCGTGCGCCTATCCACCGCGACGCGCCCAGCCGCAGCGGCTCGATATGAACGTCGATAAGACCCAACCGGTTCGACAGCATGCTGCGCGGCATGACAAAGGCGGCCTGCGGTTGCTCGATCATCAGCCGCGGCAGCCGGGTCGGGTCCTCGTCGACAATCTGAATTCGATGAGCGAAACCGCCTACCTCTGCCGCCTGCATCAAGCTGTTCTGCAGGTCTCGCGACATCCGGAGCAGCACAAGCGGTGTGCTCTCGACCTCCCCTAGTGGCTTCGCCAGCGATACCGCCACCCAGGGATCGTCGATCAGCGGGATCATATCCCGGCTTCCGGAATGGCTGGGATCGATCATGTCGATCTCGATCACCCCGCATGGATCTGCGGCGATCAGTGGCCCCACCCCACTCGGCTCGCTCGCGGGCCCCTCGGGACCAAAAAGAAATCTGTAGTCGAAGAAAACATCGGGATTCAGAGGATGCAGCAGCTCGACGCAACGCCCGAGGGCCTTCGACAACCGCCCGATGGCAAAGCTTAGATTGAGATCAATGGCGACGCGCCGAATGCCGCCCTCCGCGCCTGACTGAATATAGGCGCGTGCGAAGCTCTCCGCGTGCAGCAGCGTGACGGCATTCCTGAACAGCCAGAGCGCCGCCGGCTGAGGATAGACACGCTTACCCGCATGCTGGAACAAGGCAACGCCAAACTGTTCCCCCAGAGCCTGCAGACCAGCGCTCAGGGTCGACTGTGCGATGCCAAGTTCCGCCGCGGCAGCCACCAAGTTGGGATTCTGGCAAGCGACAGCAAAGTAACCGAGCTGTCTCAGTTCCATCCCCGATGTGTTCATCGCGGCCCCTTCAGCCGTGGAAACGTCCTTCTGGCGTCCAAGAGCAGCACAGACCGCCGCATGATGGAAGCCACAAATCTGAGCATGGGAGTGAACATAATCACGGCGTGAAGGCCAAGCGCAGGTGACGTTCGATTTTCATGATTGTCAGCTTCGGCATTTCTCGCGTCCAAAATGAAGGCAACCTCCCCGACACTCCGTGGAATTCTTCATACGCTGAATGAGGGGCATTCCATGTCCATAGCCGGTCGCGCATTTATCCTGGCAGCTTCGCTGGTGGCCGGTATCGGCATGGCCGAAGCCGCACCCGATTCCCTCACCAAGGCGGGCAAGATTGTCTTCTGCTCGGACCTCAACAGCCCTCCCAACCAGTATATGGCAGAGGATGGCTCGACCCCGACCGGTGTCGCTATCGACATGCTGAAGGGCATTGGTGACGAGCTCAAGCTGCCGATCGAGATCATGAACGTGAAGTTCTCCGGCATCTTTCCCGCTCTCGATACCGGCCAGTGCGACGCCATCATGGCCAGCACCTCCAAGAGCCCAGAGCGTCTTAAAAAGTACAATTTCGTCGATTACTGGGCGGTGGCCTCGGGTCTGCTCGTCAAGAAGGGCAACCCGCAAAATCTGAAGACCTATCTCGACCTGTCCGGCAAGCGCGTCGCGGTGCTCCTTGGCAGCGCCAACCAGCGCCGCCTGGAGACCGCGAACGAGGAATTGACCAAGCTCGGCAAGCCGCCCATGGAGATCGCCGCGTTCCCCGGCAATACGATCGCATTCCAGGAACTTGATCTGGGCCGCGTCGACGCCATGGTCGGCGATACCCTGGTGTTGTCCTATTTCCAGACACGATCGAACGGCAAGTTCGAAATTGGCGGCGCGCCAGTTGCCCCCTCAACGCTCGGGATCATCGTCACGAAGCCGCGCGAGGACGTCGCCGCCGCATTCCGCAAGGCGCTCGACGATTTGCAAGCAAGCGGCAAGCTGCAGGCCATGGCCGACAAATGGGGGGTCGCTGCCGGCATGACCATGTGCACCAGTGCCAAGCCCTGCCCATGACGCTGCCCATGACCCATCGGGATCGCCGAGACCTTGAGCCAGGCGGCTTAGCGCCATGTTGAATTCAATTCTCGCCTATTTCGATGGCGACGTGAGCTTCGTCTTCGACACGAGCTTTTTCCTTCGCTTCGTGTTCTCGCCGAGCCCTGCACTATTGAAGGGGCTGGGTCTGACAGTGATGGCCGCGATCACCTCGCAGGTTCTCGGCGTCATTCTGGGTTGTCTGCTGGCGCTTTCCGGTCTCAGTCGGTTCGGGCTACTGCGCGGTTTCAATCAAAGCTATCTCTTCTTCTTCCGGGGCACGCCGGTACTTGTGCAGCTTGTGCTGATTTATTATGGCCTGCCCTATCTCCTGGGTGGGGCCGACCTGTTCCCGCCGCGCGTCTTCATCGGGCCGCTGTGGGTGCAGGGCGCGCTGGTCGCCGGCATCGTCACCTTCGGACTGCATGAAGCAGCCTATATGAGCGAGATCATTCGCGCCGGCATCCAGTCTATCGATGAGGGCCAGTCTGAGGCCGCGCAAGCTCTTGGCATGACGCCCGCGCTCGCCATGCGCCGGATCATCCTGCCGCAGGCCGCTCGCGTCATCGTGCCGCCGCTCGGCAACCAGTTCAACCAGATGCTGAAAACGACCTCCCTGCTCAGCGTGATCGCGGTGCCGGAGCTTTTCCGCGTCGCGGAAGAGGTGCAATCGGCGACCTACAAGTCCTTCGAGGTCTATCTCGGTGTCTCCGTCTACTATCTCGCGCTCACCGGTGCCTGGACGATCATCCAGATGCTGATCGAGCGGAGCCTGTCGGGTTCGCGCCGCACCGTCACGGCCAACGCGAGGGCAGCGTGATGAAGTCGGCTGCGCGTGAACCGGCCTTTGTGGAATGCGAAGGCGTGGAGGTGCACTTCGGTGCCCTGCCAGTCATCCAGGGGGTCTCCTTCTCCGTTTCCAGGGGCGAGGTCGTTGCCATCATCGGGCCCTCGGGATCGGGCAAGACCACATTGATACGTTGCATCAATCATCTGCTTGCGCCGTCGGCCGGCACAGTACGCATCGCCGGCGAGACGCTCGGCGTGCGGGTGGGGGCGAACGGCAGGCTGATCAAGCTGTCGGCGCGCAAGGTCGCCGCCCAGCGCCGCTCCATCGGCTTCGTGTTTCAGCGCTTTAACCTGTTTCCGCATCTCACCACCCTCCAGAATGTCATGGAGGCTCCGATGCATGTGCTTGGCAGGTCGAAAACCGACGCGCGCGCCGTGGCCGAGAAACATCTCGCCCGTGTCGGGCTTGCCGACAAGGCCCACGCCTACCCACGCCAGCTCTCGGGGGGCCAGCAGCAGCGGGTGGCTATCGCCCGCGCGCTCGCGATGGATCCCGAGCTGATCCTTTTCGATGAACCGACCAGCGCCCTTGACCCTGAAATGGTGGGCGAAGTCCTCGCCGTCATGCGCGACCTTGCCGCGCAGGGCATGACGATGCTGATCGTCAGCCACGAGATGGGTTTCGTCCGCGAGGTCGCCGATAGGGTGATCATGCTTGATGCCGGACGGATCGTCGAACAAGGCCCGCCGGCGGAGGTGTTCGACCAGCCGAAGAGCCCGCGAACGCAAGCTTTTCTCTCGAAAATTCTCTGATCCCGCCCAGCCGTCCACGATGTGCCGGGCCCCTTGCATCTAAACCGGAAGCTGACCATGACCGATGTCAAGACAATCGCCGCCGCGCTCGACGCCGAGAGCGCCGCCATCACCAGTGTCGAGCCGGAGGAGTGGCGTCTTGTCCGCACTGGCCGCCATGGCGACAATGCCGGCTCGTACGGCCAATATTTCGGGACCTACGATATCGCGGCCGGCATGCTCCGCGACTACACGGGTTATACGCTGTACCCGCTGGTACGCATGGCGCGGTCCGGCAAGTATACGGCGGCCGAGATGGCGCAGCTGTTCACCGAGTTCGACCCGGCCTATTCGCATTATCTCGGCTACAGCGGCCTCAGGAAGCTCGGCGACTTCGCGGAGCGCCTGCGCGAGACCTTCCCCACCGCCGATATCGAGGACATCGCCACGGGCCTCGCGGCGCTCAACCGCTACGCAAACCGCCTCAACGCCTGGAACCATCATTACTTTCCCTGGGACCTCGGCGATCAGTTCCGCTACGACAGCGTGCCGCCCGAGGATCGCTCCTATTTCGACGTGTCACGCATCCCTTCCGAAGCGATTGGCGATGCCTGGATCAGGCTGTCCTGGGAACCACTCGGCATTTCGGTGAAGGTACAGCTGGCGACCTTCCGCAATCCCGAGCTCTGCCGCGATGTCCTGGAAGCGGCGCCATTCCGCGTGCCCCAGTCGCACGCCATGGTCACCGGCAAGTCGATCTATGCCTGGACACCGATCCTCTCCACGGCACCGGTCGCCTGGCGCGAGGTGATCCGCGAGGCGCCTTTCGGGCGCGTGCGTTTCTCACAGAACACCGGTCAAAAGATCATCGTGCAGTATGGCCCGACCACCGAGGATCTTCTCGCTCCCGTCCTCGGTCAGATCGCCGTGGAAGATCTCGGCCAGATCGAGCGCCTCGGCGCCGCCATCTGGGAGAGCAACTACACCACCAAGGACGTCGTCTGGCTGACCGTCGAACGGCTGTGACCATATTGGCGCGGCGCCCCGTCACGGGTGCCGCCCCTCCGGGCGGCACGTCCGCCGTCCGTCCATCTCACCGAGGCGGCGCTATGGCGGCCGCTTCGTCGAACAGGGGCCCGACCAGCCCCATCAGTTGCGGGCAGGTCGCGCGCCGCCCGGTACAGGATGCGTTCATGTCGTCACTCCAATCGCTGCGCGCCTATCTGGCTGAACTCGATGCGAGCGGTGAACTTGCCCATGTTCCCGACGAGGTCTCGCCGCATTTCGAACTCTCCGCCTGCCTGTCCGTTGCCGACGGCGGCAAGGCGTTGATTTTCGACAAGGTCGCGGGCAGCAGCTTTCGGGCCGTCGGTAATTTGTTGTCGAACCGCGACCGGATCGCCCGTGCGCTGAAGATCGACAAGGATCAGATCCAACGCCGACTTATCGAGGCGATCGATGGCGCAATCCCGCCTGTCGAAATCACCGGGGGGCCGGTTCAGGAGGTTATCACCACGGCCGATCCGCTGGCCGGCCTGCCGGTACCCACCTTCTTCGCCGCTGAGGCCGGGCCCTATATCACGGCGGGGCTGATCGTCGCCAAGGACCCGCAGACCGGACGGGGCAACGCTTCCTACGCCCGCATCCTGGTGACCGGTCCGGCGACCGGCATGATCGGTATCGCGCCCAACCACCATCTCGCCCATCTCGCCCGCAAAGCCGCCAGCCTCGGGCAAAAGCTGGAGATCGCGGTCGTGCTTGGCGCACATCCCGCGATCCAGCTCGCGGGGTGTCTCTATCTCGGGCTGGGCGACGACGAGATGCATTGCGCCGGCAAGCTGCTTGGCCAGCCGGTGGAGCTCGTGCGTTGCCGGACTGTTGACCTGATGGTACCGGCCCACGCGGAGATGGTGCTGGAGGGCACTATCGATGTCAACACGCCCATCAAGGAGGGGCTAATCTCCGAATACCATGGCATGTACGAGGACTACGGCGCCGGCTTCCTCACCGAGTTCCGCTGCCGGACGCATCGCCGGGACGCCCTGTTCCAGGTCATCGAGCCCGGATATCACGGCGAGCATATCTACCTCGGAGCCCTGCCGATCGCCGCATCCTTGCGCATCGCTCTGGCACGCGTCTTCCCCAATGTCGGTGAGGTCGCCGTCACCGCGTCGGGCGCCGGGCGCAACGACGCCGTGGTGCAGATGGTCAAGCCGAAACCCGGCCAGGGCAAGCGCGCCATTTTCGTGTGCTGGGGCGCTGTCAATATCGTCAAGTCGGTGACGGTGGTTGATGAGGATATCGACCCGTGGGACCTGGCCGCTGTCGACCGCGCGCGCTGCGCGCGGATGAAAGGCGACCGTGATATCGTCATCGTGCCGGCCGTTTCCGCGGATCGGTCCGAGCCACTGGAACGCGGCGGGTTGATCACCAAGATCGGCTATGACGCCACCGCGAAGGACGGTGATCGGCCGGAAGGGATCACGCAAGCCCTGCCTCCGGCTGAGTTTCTGGACGCGGCGCGCGTGAAGCTCAGGATGCTCGGCATTCTCTGAGGCGGCCCCCGATGAGATACGCCCCCGCCCCTTACCCCCGGCCCCTTGTGGGAAGAAGGTAAGGGGTGGCGAAGCTCTCGCCGCAACGCGGGCTCCCGGAGCCGCAGAAATCCCAAAACAAAGCCCGCGTGGGTGACCTCACGCGGGCTTTGCCGCTTGGGACGAGTGCTGAAGCGGGGGGAGACGCTATCAGGCGCCCGTCTTGGCCGCGGCCGCGAATGCGCTCAGTTCCTCGACTGTGCGATGGGGGAACGCGACGCCGAGATTCCACGGGAAGTGGAAGTGGATCCAGCGATGCAGGCGGATGACGTACGTCATCATGGAGCCTGTCAACGCTATGTAATCATCCTTCGTTTTCAAATCATCGAGCGCTGCGAGATAGTCATTGCCGAGCCGGTGCAGATCATGCAGCGCCAGATCGCCCATGAACTCGAAGACATTGAAGGGCTTATGCAGGAACGCGCGTGTCATGACGCGGAGCTGATCAAGCGTCAGGTCATCCTGATCCTTGGCCAGACGGACGAAGCGATAGAACACATTGGCGCCGAAGATCATCAGGAATGCTTCCAGATGAACCATGATCGAGAAAGATTGCCCGCCTGAGCCGGCGCCGGTGTCGATGACTCCAAGGCGGATCTTCTGGATCTCCAGGGGCTCATCGAGCCAGATGCGGTCGATCTCTGCCTCGAGTTCGGCCTGCACGGCCTGCCAGGTTTTGGTTGCTGGGAGCGTGGTGCTCATTTGTTTCAGTCCTTCGCTTCACGCAGGATGCCGAGCACGCTACGGCGGACAGGATCGGTGACCGTGCGGCGCCAGACGGCATCGCCGACGCTTTTGAGGGCGGCGAGACTGTCGTCCTCCACATGGGCGAATTCGTTGACCACCGCCGTCTCGGTGATGGCGCCGTAGGTCAGGCAGATCGACTGGCCGGGGGCGTTCAGATAGACCGACCCGACGGTGCGGGTCACCATCACGGGCTTGCCCATGTAAACGAGCCGGCTCGGCAACCAGATGCCGTCGCCGGAGATGACGACATGGCCGAATAAGCTCTTCAGGGGCAGCATGGCGCGGATGGCCGCGCAGAGTTCGGGATTGCCTTCGACATCGAGCCTCATGCCGATCGTGAGATCAAGATCGGGAACATTGAGCTCGAGCCGCGGCTGCGGGGTTGGGCTGGCTGATACGGCCATGCAGGCAACGTCCTTCTGTTGGGGATCACCGGTTGCTGCCGAGACGTTCGAACCCGATCAACCTGTCGAGCACCAGCATCAGGGCCGTCGTGGCGACGATCATGAGCGTGGCGAAGACCGAAGCGACCGGATCGTAGGTCTCGGCGATGTAGGAAAAGAGCCGCATCGGGAAGGTCACCGTATTGGTGCCGCCGATGAAGGCGATGATCACTGCTTCGTCGAGCACGGCGACAAAGGAGAAGATGGCGGCCGCGAAAATGCCGCGCCCCGCGAGCGGCAAGGTGACCGTGATGAAGGCGCGCAGCGGGGTCGCGCCGAAGACCCGGGCAGCTTCCTCCGTCGAACTGTTGAGGCTTTCGATGGTGCCGATCAGAGCGCGCACGATCATGGGAAAAACGATGATCACATAGGCGATCAGCACCGCCCAGATGCTGCCGAGCAGCCCGATCGCCGCCATCACCGGCAAAGCCGCAAAGCCGATCACCACATTCGGCACGAACAGCGGTGCCAGCGCCGCGACGCTGAGAGCGCCGCGTCCGCGATAGCGGCCGCGCACAATCGTCAGCGCGGTGATGAGCCCAAGGACAAGGCTGATGAATGTGACGACGATAGCGAGGACCAGCGTCAGCCACAACGACGACAGGAAGTCCTGGCGTCCCGCGGCAATGCCGTACCAGCGCGTGCTCCAGCCCTGAGGCGGGAAGCTCACGACGTCGCCGGCGGTGAACGACGACATCACCACGACAGCGACCGGCAGAATAAGGAAGATCATGCCGACATAGAACGCGCAACGGGCCAGAATGCGCGCCGCGCGGGCCGCGGGAGAGCGACTGAGAACCATCATGCCGCCAGCCTCCATCGCCGCGACGAGAACACGCGCACCAGCCCCAGACTGAACAGGGCGCTGATGGCAAGCAGCACTACGGAAAGCGCAGCCGCCAGCGGCCAGTTGCCGCCGGCCGTGCCCACTCCCACCGACACCCGCTGAATAAGCAGGCCAGCCATGGTGATCGTGCCGCCGCCGAGCAATGCCGGCACGATGAAGGCGGCCACATTGAGCGCGAAGGTGAAAAGCGCGCCGGTGACGATACCCGGCATGCTCAGCGGCAGCGTCACGGTGCGGAAGACGGTCAGCGGCGGCGCGCCGGACACGGCGGCCGCATGTTCCACATCCCGTGGCACCTTCTCGACGGCCGTGATGAGCGAGAGGATCATGTAGGGCAGGCTCGCATAGACCAACCCGATGAGAATGCCCGTCTCGGTGCCGATGAGACGCGTCGGGCCCTGGGTGAGACCAAGGAGCTGCAACAGCCGGTCGACGAGGCCCGCGCGCTCGAGCAGGATCTGCCAAGCGTAGATCTTGATGACGAAGGTCACCAGGAACACCGAGGCCACGATCGCGATATAAGCGCCTTTCAGGTGGCCCGCCCGCCGGCAGATATGGTAGGCGATGGGATAGGCAATCAGCACGGTGAAGACGGTGGAGAGTGCGGACAGCCAGATGGAGCGCAGCAACGCCTCGTAATAGATCCGCGAGGTGAAGACCTTGATATAGTTCTCCAGCGTGAAGTTGGCTGTGTAGACCGCAAACACCGACGGCTTGAACACGCTGATGACCGCGAGCCAGCCGATGAAAACCGCGAAGAAAGCCAGCACCGGCAGGCTTGCGAGCGCAAAGGCGGGTGAGGCCGCGAAGGGTAGATCAGGCCGACGGCTCCCACGGACGGGGACAGCGCTCATGAGGCCGCTCCCGCAACCTGATGGACCTCGTTGGGGTCGATACGAAAGACCACCGTCTCGCCTGGCTGGCCGCCGGCTTCGCCCAGGACCAGCACCTGCACCGGCTGAGGGAAATCCTCGGCTTTGAGCACGATCTGGCTGGTCGCGCCGCGATAGACGCGGCTCTCGATCAGCGCGCGAAAATGGTTGGAAGGCAGCGCCCCAGCTGGGTCAAGCCCCACGAAATCAATGGCCTCAGGGCGGATGGCAACAGTGACCTCGCCGCCGACCGCGACCGGGTTCGTCGCCATCGCCAACGCCTTGCCGGAAGGCAGGGTCACGCCGTCTCGACCGGCCCGCAGGCGCACCAGATTGGTATCGCCGAGAAATGTTGCGGCCGTCAGCGAGCGTGGCCGGCGATAGATCTCGGTGGGTGTGCCGATCTCGCGGATCTCGCCACCGCTCATTATGGCGATACGGTCCGAGATGGCGAGCGCCTCGGCCTGGTCGTGGGTCACGTAGAGCACCGTCATGGCCATACGGCGTTGCAGGGCCGCGATCTCCAGGCACATCTGCTCGCGCAGCTTCGCGTCGAGGTTGGATAGGGGCTCGTCGAGCAGCATCACACGCGGCTTGACGGCGATGGCGCGTGCGAGCCCCACGCGCTGCTGCTGGCCGCCGGAGAGTTCGGTCGGATAACGCTTGTCCATGCCCGGCAAGCCCACAGTGGCGAGCGCTTCCTCGACGGCAGCGGCGATCTCACGCCGCGGCTTGCCGCGGATCTTCAAGCCATAGCCCACATTGTCGGCAACCGTCATGTGAGGGAATAGCGCGTAGTTCTGGAAAACCACGCTGACATCGCGCTCGTGAGTCGGCACGGTCGTGATGTCGCGCGTGCCGATCAGGATCCGCCCGGCGGTCGGCGACAGCAATCCCGCAACGAGCCTGAGGGTCGTCGTCTTGCCGCAGCCGGAGGGTCCAAGCAGCGTGAAGAACTCGCCCGGCTCGATGGTGAAGGAAATGCCCTTCAGCGTGGGAGGCGCCGCCCCATAGGCATGGGCTAGCGACTCCGCAGTCAGGCTCGCGGCGGTCATCGTTTGTTCCAAACTCCTGGCATGGGGATGGCCGCATCATACCCAAATGGCGAATACACGGTTTGGGCTGGGCCGTGCCTCCCGGCCAATGAAGGGCCCGGCCGGGAGGCATCGAGAGAGGCTTTGCCGGTCAGTTGACGGCTTCGTAGAAGGTTTCCGAGATCTGCTGGTTGATGGGCGTTATTTTGTCCCACGGCATCCGCAGCAGCGTATCGATCTTGGCTTGGCCATAGACCATCTTGGCCGCGACGTCATCGGGAACGACGACGGTCTTGTTTGACGGCGCGTAGTAGCCGTTGAGCGCGAAGATCTTCTGCGCTTCCGGCCGCAGCATGTAGCCGATCAGCTTTTCCGCCCAGTATTTGTTCGGCGTGCGGGTTACCATCGCGGTGGTGGCGATCATGACGCCGCCTTCCTTCGGAATGACGAAGGCAAGGGGCAGTTTGCTCTCCTCGGCGAAGGCCGCGACCTGGCTGTCGGTCCATACCGCAAGACCGGCGCCGGCATTGGTGAAGCCGGCGCGGGTGGTGGCGGTGTTGGTGGTGATGGCGGCGAGACGCGATTTGAGATTCTTCGTCAGAAGTTCGCCAACCTTCTTGTAGTCTTCCGGCTTCTCCGGCCAGGCGCCGTTCAGCTCCTTGGCCATGATAGCCATCCAGGCGACGGTGTTCTGGGCGTCCGGCTGGCGCACCACGATCTTGCCCGGCGTCTTGTCCGAGGCGAGATCGAACCAGGAGGTCGGCGGGGTCGGCCACTGCCTCTTGTCATAGGCAAGGCCCAGAGCCGAGAAGTTGACCGCGACACCGTCCGGGGTCTTGGCGATGTCGTAGATATCCTTGAGCTCCGGGATGTTGTCCGGATCAAGCTTGACGATCAGTCCCTGCTGGCCGGCGATCAAATTCTCGACGATGCCGGCGATGAGGATATCGAGCTCCGGCGAGGCGCCCTGCGCCTGCAGTTTCGCGAGCGGCGGAGCGCTCGGAACGAGTTCCACCTTTATGCCCGTATCGGCTTCGAATGGCGCGATGACCGCCTTGCGCATATTGGCTTCGAAAGGACCGGCATAGACATTCATCGTCAACTTGGCGGGCTTCGGCGGCTCAGCCGCCCCGGCCAACGCGGGCACGAGCGCCGCGGCCGCGATTGCGCCTGCGGCAGTCAGCTTCAGGAGGCTCCGGCGATCCAACATATTGATGTACCCCTCATTTTTAGAACGTTTTACGTTTGGCCGCCCCGACGTGCGAGTCGCCGAAACAGCAATCGTCTTCCTGAAGCAAACCGGCGCGGATCGCGCTTGCCAATGATAGTGATGTCGAAACTGCCGATAAGGGCGGCCGAACCGTGCCGTGATGGGTCACGACGCCGTGCCGGCCCCTCCCGCATCGAGACGTCGGATCGCCTGATGGATCACGGCCGCGCCCTTGGCGATTGCATCATTCTCTGTCCATTCCTCCGGTGTGTGGCTGCGGCCCTCCCGGCACGGTATGAACACCATCGCCGCCGGCGCGATCCGCGCGATCCAGGCCGCGTCATGCCCGGCGCCGGAAGCGAGCGCCCGACGCGACAGACCAAGCGTGTCGGCGGCCTCTGCCAATGTCTGCTGGAGCGTCGTGTCGCAGGCTACCGCGTCGTTGTCCGAGATGATGCGGGGGCCGGTCACGGCGGCACCGTGCAGCCGCTCTAGAATCGCTGCCTCCGCTGCCAGCGCCGTGATGAAGGCCTCCATCGCAGGACGACATTCGGCGCGTGCGTCAATCAACAGCTCCACCTTGGAGGGAACGACATTGGCGGCGTTCGGGAGGACGCGAAACTCGCCGACGGTCGCCGTGAAATGACCCTCGCCCGCCGGATGCGCCATGGCGAGTGCTCTGACGGCGCGCACGAGATCCGCCGCCGTTACCAATGCGTCGCGGCGGGCGTGCATCGGCGTAGTGCCGGCGTGATCAGGCCGCCCCTGTATGATGAACTCGATCCGGGTGATCCCGACGATGGCCGAGACCACACCGATATCATCGCCGCTGTCTTCAAGGATCGGCCCCTGTTCGATGTGCAGTTCGATAAAGGCCTTGATGTCGCCGCGCGCCGCGTCGGCCAGACGGTCGGGATCCCCACCCACCTGCCGGATGCCCTCCGTCAACGTGAGATCGCCGCTGACACGCCCGAGCCATGCTGGATCAAGACGGCCAGCCATGGCCCGGCTGCCGACGCAGGACACGCCGAATATGCTGACTTCCTCGGCGAGAAAGTCGATCACCTCGAGATCATGTTCAAGCACGATGCCCGCATTCGCCAACGAGCGCGCGACTTCGAGGGCCGTGACCACCCCCGCCACCCCGTCGAAACGGCCCCCATCGGGCACAGTGTCAGAATGTGAGCCGATCAGGAGAGTGCCAGTGCCGGGCCTGCTGCCGGCGCGCCGGCCGATCAGATTGCCGGCCGCATCTATCCGCGTCTCGAGACCGGCGGCGCGCATCCGCGCTTCGATATAGGCACGCCCCTCCAGGAAACGCGGCGTGAACGCGCGCCGCGTCCAGGGCTTGTCCGGATCGGTGATCCGCGCCAGCGCCTCGATATCCTCGGCGATCCGGTCCGCCTTGACCGGCCAGTTCTGTCCGCTCATGCCGTGCTCGCGATCGCACGGGTGAGTGGCGGGCGAACGAACCGGCCGTTGCCGGGCTCGGCGAGCACAGCCCGGCCGTCATAAACCTGCTCGCCACGCAGGTAGGTGGCGGTAATGCGCCAGGGCATCGTCATCCCGTCATAGGGGCTCCAGTCGACCACGTTGTGACCACTGGCGGCCGCCTCATAGACGTAGGGCTCAGGCGTCATGACGATGATGTCGGCGTCGAAGCCGGCGGCAAGATTGCCCTTGCGGTCATCGATACGGAAATGCCGGGCGGGATTGGCGCTCATGAGCCGCGCCGCCCAGGTCAGTGGCACGCCGCGCTCCAGCGCGCCCTTGACGAACAGCGGCACCATGGCCTCGAGCCCCGGCACGCCGGATGCATTGGCCAGCATGTTCGGGGCGGTCTTGCGATCCGCGGTCCACGACACGTGATCCGTCGAGACGAGCCAGACATTGCCGGCCGCCACCTGCCGCCAAAGTCCTTCGACCTCCGCGCGGGGACGCACCGGTGGATTGATCTTGGCCTTACCGCCGAGGCGACGCACGTCGTTCTCCTCGTCGAGCACGAGGTAATGGATGCAGCATTCCACTGTGGCGGTGAAGCCTTGCGTGCGATACGCGGCGGCGATGTCGTAGCCGCGCGAAAGCGAGCAATGCACCACATGGGCATCACAGCCCGCCATAGCCCCGATCTCGTAGATCTCGTGCATGGCAAGCAGCTCGGTGATCGGGGGGCGCGAGAGGCCATGGGCGCGCCAATCGGTGATGCCCGAGGCCCTGACCTTCGTCACATAGGTCTCGACCGCCTCATGGTTCTCATTATGGACACCGGCCGCCAGTCCCTCGCGGGCTATTGCCGTGAAACATTCAAGGAGAAGCTGAGGCGGGATGCGCGGAAAACGCACGGGATGAGTGCCGAAAGTGGAGAACTTGAAGGCGCAGGCCCCCGCCGAGACCATCTCGGGTATGCGCGCCGCGCCTTCCTCGGGATTGACCGTGCCATGCAGCGCGAAATCAACCCGCGCCTGGGGCGCGGCGTGTGCGACCTTGCTCTTCAAAGCCTCGGCGGAGCAGATGAGATTGCCGTCGTCATAGGGCATGTCGACAATCGTGGTAACGCCACCAGCCGCCGCTGATCGCGTCGACCAGATGAAATCCTCAGCGCCCTTCTGCGAAAGCGAATGCACCTGCGCGTCGATCGCGCCAGGCAGGATGAGCGCTTCGCCAAGGCTGTGCCGCTCGCGCGCCGCCGGGGGAGCACCCTGCCCCACCAAAGCGACGCGGCCATCACGTACCGCCACGAAGCCACCCGGAACAACGCGATGGGGCAAGACGAGTGTGCCAGCCAGCACGAGATCGAAATCAGACATCGTGATTTCCCTGAAGAGCGTTATCGGTCGAGGGCGGCGCAAGCGCGCGCCTCTTCGTGTCATCGTCTGGCCAGCGGGGCGAGCCCGGACGGACCAGCCCGTCGACTGGAGGCCTGGGCTCACTTTAATGCGCCAACCCTGGCCTCGACCGCCGCCAGCAGTTCACCGCTCTGCGCCATCTTGATCGCAGGCACGGACTGGCGCTGCATGTAGGCATCCTCCTGCTGCAGCGGCAGGCGGCTCTTGATGAGGTCGTACAGCGCCTGGCTGCCGCCGCCGAGCTGGAAGCCGCCCAGCGCTTCCTGGGTGAGGAAGATGGCCTTCGCGGCGAGCATGGCCTCGATGCCGAGAATCTTCGGCACATTGTCCAGCACCTGGCGCGTCTTCCGGCAGGCCCACGTGGCCATGGAGACGTGGTCCTCCTGGCTGCTCTTGGTGGGAATGGTATCGGCGGTCGACGGGAAGGCGAGCGTCTTGTTTTCTGAAGCAACGGCGGCTGCCGCCGTGGAGATGATGCCATAGCCATAGTTGAGGCCGATGGGCTTGCCGGCCAGGTTCGGCGGCAGACCATAGTTCAAGGTGGTGTCACACAAGGCGAACAGACGACGCTCGGAAATATTGCCGATCTCGACAAGGGCAATTGCCAGGATGTCCATGGCGAAACCCAGCGGCTCGCAATGGAAATTGCCGCCAGAGAGGAATTCGAGAGCGCCACGGTCGTTCCAGAACACCAGCGGGTTGTCGGTCGCAGCGTTCAATTCCCGCGTCACGATGGCCTTGCAGTGCTCGAGCTGGTCACGGCAGCTGCCGTGCACCTGCGGCAGACAACGGAAGGAATACTGGTCCTGCACGCGGGCGGAATGTTTCGGGTGGAGGATGTCGTCCTCCAGATGCACCGCGCGGCAGGCTTCCGTGGTGCGTCGGCTACCGGCGATGATCCGGCGAATATTCTCGGCCGTGGCGATCTGGCCCGGCTGCTTGCGCACCGCATGGATGCGTGGATCGAAGGCCGCCTGCTCGCCGCGGATGGCCTCCAGGCTCAGGGCGCCGGTGGCGTCGGCGAGCTTCATGAGGCGCTCGGCATCCCAGAGGTTCAGGGAAGCCATGCCAGCGCACAGGCTGTTGCCGTTGATAAGCGCGAGGCAATCCTTGGCGCGCAGGTCGAAAGTCACGGGCGCGATGCCGGCCTTCTCCAGCGCCGCGGGGGCCGGCATACGCTCGCCCTCGAAGATCGCCTCGGCCTCTTCGTAGCCGATGAGCACGGAGACCATATGCGCGAGCGGCGCGAGGTCGCCGGACGCGCCGACAGAGCCCTGGATCGGCACGACAGGATGCACGCCGCGATTGAGCATCTCGACCAGCCGGTCCACGACCTCGATCCTCAGACCCGAGACACCAAGGCAGAACGCATTGATGCGCACCGCGATCATGGCGCGGACGATCTCCTCGGAAGCCGGCTCGCCGATGCCCGAGCAGTGGGAGAGAACAATGTTGCGCTGGAACTTGTCATTGTCAGCCTGGCTGATGGCATAGTCCTTCAGCTTGCCGACGCCGGTATTGAAACCATAGGTTGGCGGGGCATTCTCGGTCAGCCAGTTTTCCTCGATGTAGGCCCGTACGCGCACGATCTCATGACGCGCGCGATCCGCAATCGCGACTTTCGCCCCTTGGCGGGCAATCTGGACGACATCTTCGATCGTCAGGCTGTTACCGTCTAGAATGATAGTGCTCAATGGACCGATCCTTGCCACTCTTCTCCGCCGCCAAGCGATATCCAGCTCGGTGATATCCAGCTCAGTGATATCCGGGCCAAGGCCAAGGAACTCGCCATGACATCATCCGTCGAGCTGAACGCCGGCGACCCACGACATCCGTATCGGACGCGCAGCCGAGCGGGTACATCTGAAATCCGAAAGCGGCCAATAGGAAATTCGATTGTTCGCGGCCAAGCGGCGCGTGGTCCGGCGCCGATCCTGGCATGGATGGCCCGCGACATTGCGGCGGCACGTCCGAGCGCTCCAGTTGTCTGACCGGCCGTCTCACGCGCTTATAATTCGGAGAAATTGTCCAATGAAGCGGATCATGTTGAACTCTCTGAAGATGGCTACCGTCGGTGATCTGGAGGCTCCTCTGAGGTCCGTATGCTCGACGGAGCGAGCCGGTTGATCGTCGGCCTCGTTGCAAGCCAGATGAAGCGAAGCTGCGGGTCGGTCTGGCCTATGGGGATAGTAGCGCGGGAAGCTCGAGAATGGGACGCCTGGCACAGCCGCGGGACAGGAAGCCGATGACCGAAAACAGGGGAATGCTATGTTGACGCCAATTGTCTCGTCGAGAATGAGCGTAATCTTACCCAAATTCAAACGAGCACTGGCATGCGGTGTGCCCGCATCGCTTCTTTCTCTACAGTATGGCGCATCTGCGCAGATATGATCCATTCGACCGCCGTATTTTCATCAAAGAGGGATCGAATTCATCTTTCGCAAATGAAGCCCTAGCGGCAAAATCAAACACCTCAACAACCAAACGATTTGGAAGCGTCGATCTTCGCGTATCTTTAGTAGAAATTTCTACGGTCATCGGCGCGCGGCAGCTTACCGAAATAGTCGATCGACCGCGTCGTCTCGGAAACTTCGGCGCATGACACGGGCCTCGCGCACTCACGAGCGCCTAACCCCCCAGAGACTTTTTGGACGGTGCTTCTCCTTTCTCGCACTTTGGATGATCCTGATCGGACCGGGTTTAAAAGACCTGCCCATCGGTCTCCTCGCGGTATTAGTCGCAACCTGGGCCAGCATGGCTCTTTGGCCGCCGGGTGGAAGCCCCTCGCCGCGCGGCATCATCGGTTTCCTTATGTACTTTCTCCCCCGGTCAGTGTCAGCAGGCATCGATGTGGCCCGGCGTGCCATGACGACGCCGCCGACGCTGGCGCCGGGCGTGGTGACCTATCGGACATCGCTCCCGCCGGGCATGGGCCGCGATGCAGCTCGGACCGTCATGAGCCTTCAGCCGGGCAAATTGCCAATCGCCTCGGAAAGCGACGGCACGCTTCTCGAAGGATCCGAATTTCGGGCTTGGCCTTGACCGGACGCTGTCTTTCATCATCCAGGTAATCTCCTAGGTAGAAGGCATCGGACATCTGTGTTTGACGGACGAGAAAACGCTGGAGGTGTCGCGCTCAGCCGACGGCAAGACATTCGAGATGGGCTATCGCCTGTTCGACGAGCTGCGGCTGAACGCCAATCGCTTCGATGACAAGGCGCGCGCCTCCAGCCGGAAGAAAAGCAGCAGGCGGCCTACACCAATCTACTCACCCGACTGGACCGGGGATCCTTTCCGTAAAGCTTTTCGAACCTGGCCCCGATGACGTGGCGGACGCGATCGGCCCCATCATTGTGGACACGAAGCTCTCGGAAAGGACCGTACAGCGGTGGTCAGCATGGCGAGGGCGACGGTACGCACGTTGCTGAAGACCCAGCGCGAGGCGAGCATCCGGCTTCACGAGGAGATCGAACTCGCATCGCTCGATACGCTTATCTCGCCGATGGAGGCGAAGCTCACGTCGAAGGCGACGGAGTCGCAGTGGCAGAAGCTGTTCGAGGCCAATCCGTTCATTCTCGATCTGGCGTTCAACGTGGCGGTGCTGCTGCTGCAGGGCCAGGCCCATGTCGGCGGGAAGAAGGTGAACGGCGCCGGGGAGACCATCACCGATTTCCTCTTGGCCAACGCGCTGACCGACAATATTGCGGTGCTTGAAATAAAGACCGCTCGTACGAAGCTGCGAGAAAGACGCTCTACAACCGCTTCCAGCGCTGGGCTGCCAAGGGCGTATGGAGCAACATCTTCCATGTGCTCGCCAGCGCTGGAAGACCGCCCGCACAGATGCTGATCGACCCCTCGGCCGTTCGGGCGCATCGCTGTGCCGCGGGCGGCAAAGGGGGAAGCTCAGCCAGGCCATAGGCCGCTCACGCGGCGACCGCACCACCAAGATCCACGCTTTGACTGATGGCCGTGGCGGCCTGTCGCCTTCTTACAGGCGGCAATGTCGCCGATCGCGCGGCCGGCGCAGTTCTGCTCGAAGAACTGCCGGACACTGGCCTCGTCAAGGGCTATGACAGCAACGCCGTGCGCCATCAGATCGCCGGACGAGGCGCTTTCGCCAACACCCCGCCCAAGGCCAACCGCATCTGGAAGAACTGCTTCTCGCCCGTCCGCTACCGCGACCGCAACGCCATCGAGCGCATGTTTTGCCGCATCAAGGATTTTAGGCGCATCGCAACACGCTACGACCGAAACGCCCAAAACTTCCTCGCCGCCATTCAGGATCGCAGCGACGGTCGCTTTCTCGTTATAAGTCCGGACCCTAAGGGGTCGCGAATAGCCCAAACGTCCGCTTCTGGGTGAAGGCAAAAATTTGCCGGAACGACCGAAAGGGCGCATTGCTGCCGTTCATCGAAACGAGGGCGAAGGTCCGCTTTTGGGTGAGGCAAAGTTTGCCCTAACGGCCGGCTATGGACCGCAAAGGAGCAATATTGATCGATGACGCTACGCGCTCACAGACGCGGCTGTCGGCTGCATGTGCAACGTCAGCGTGGCAAACCGGCGGAGTAGTCCGGCTGGCTCCGGTGCATCCTCAACAGCAGCAAGCAATGAGGTCGGATCTCGGCCCTCGTGGCACAGCGTTTCGGTGCGCAGTCGAATGATCGCTGCGCAGATCTCCGGTGTGAACTCAGGATGGAACTGCGTCGAGATGGCGTTTGGCCCGTAGCGAACAATCTGATGTCGATCGTGATCGGAAGCTGCGAGCGCCCGCGCACCGATCGGCAGGTCGATGATCGTCTGCATGTGTGTCAGATGCGCCGAGAACCGAACAGGCATCGCCTGAAGTAAGGGGTCATCCTCCGCTCCTGCCAGCAGTCGGATCGTCTGTGTGCCGATTTCACGCCCCTGAGGGTGGTAATCCACGCGTCCGCCGAGAGCATGAGCGATGAGCTGATGGCCGTAGCAGATGCCGAAGAGCGGCAGCTCGATCGCCATGGCGTCGCGTATCCAATGCGCGGTCGCCTCGCTCCATGGCAGGCGCTCCGTCACCATGTGCCACGATCCGGTGATGATTGCGCCGCGAACAGCTTTGGGGGCAGGCAAATGCTCACCCTCGAAAACACGGACGACGTGCAGCGCTTCGCCGGGATGTCGCAGGACGCGATGGAACCAGAGTGGAAAGTCGCCTAGCGGGTCGCGAATATCATCGGGAGGCGTGCCCACCTGGATGAGCAGCAAGTGGTTGAAAATCAAGGCGGATCTCCCTTATGAAAGGATATTGAGGCTGCTAACCACGGTGGGATGCGCGCCGCTCAGAGACGAAGCATGCCGACGCCGTTCTCGATGTCGATCCGCATGCCGAGCTTCGCGGAATGATCCTTGAAGCGGCTCAGGATCCGCTGCGCATCGGCCTCGTCGGCGAGCTCGGGCACCAGCCGCTGCTCCAGAATATCGCTGCTCGCACTTTCACTCCCGCCGACCACGACCGGATGGAAGGACAGGCCGGCGAGCCCGCCGTCCTCGCCGAAGGAGCAGAGCCCGATGACGCTCTCCCATACCTCCCGCGCCATCCACGGCGACTTCTCCGATCGGACGTGGAAGATGAAGTTGCCGAGGCTGTAGAAGATCGGCCGGCTTCGGTAGATCTCGACGGGCTGGAGAACGGGCGCGCCATGGCTGACGAACATGGCCGCGCCGGCATCGATGCACGTCTTCGCGACGGCTCCGACCCAATCGGGCACCTGGTACCAGTCCGATGCCCAGTGGTGATGATGCAGATAGGCGATGACTAGGTATCCCTCTTCGGCGGCCGCAGCGATGGTCGCCGTGTTTCGAGAGATGGAGGCGGCATCGATCTTGACGTGCCGGCCGAACCGGTCCGACCGCCTGAATATCGCCCGGGCGATGCTGATTTCGGCTTCGGGATCGACCTCCGGCCGGTCGTCGGGCTGGTTGTCGTTGCCGAGATCCACCATCGTATAGCCGATCTTGTCGCGGATTATGCGTAGGTGCTCGTAAGCTTCGGCATCGACGTCAACGACCTTGCTCAGCTTCAGACGGTTGACGCCCGGACGTTCGGGACGTCCATCTACGGAATCCGCGGCATACATGAAATCCGGGCCCGGACCGCCATCCATGGCCACGAGTGCCACCTTGCGGCCAGCGAACGCTCCCTTGGCAGCCCTGCCGGCCAGCGTATGATTGCGTCCGATGCCGGCATGAAGGAAGCCACGCCTATCGACCTCCTCCAGCGTCGACAGAATGCCGGCCGGTCCAAGGTCGAAGGCATGATTGTTGGACAGCGAGAGGGCCTGGAAACCCAGGTCCTGGAGCGCATCGAGAACGACCGGCTGGCTGCATCCGAAGAACCGTCCTTTGAGCGGCCAGCCGCCCTGGGCTCCGAGGATAGTGCTCTCGAAATTGGTAAAGCGCAGGTCGGCGCGGCCGAGAACCTCGCGGACGCCTTGAAACCCCGGCTTATCGACGCCGCGGATGTCGCGTTTGATGAGCGACTGCCCCGTAACAGCGATCGTGAACGTGTTGGTCATGACAGTATCTCTCCTGCGCCGCGGTGCGCCGCAGCGTGAAACAGGGTGGGGGTTGAAGGGGTACCGAGGCGGTCGCCGGCGGTTCCGGGGAGCTATTGCCGCGTCATTGCGTGAAACGCCCGGGTCGCGCGGCGATCAAACTTCGGGTGTAGGGATTTCTGGACTGCGCGAAGATGAAATCCGCAGGGCCCGCGTCCTCCACCTTTCCGTCCTTGAAGATGTAGATCTCACTGCAGAGCTCCTGCACAAGCGCCAGATCGTGCGAGATGAAGAGCATCGCGATGCCCTGCTCGGCCACGTTCTCCCTTAGGAGCTTGACGATCTCGGCCTGCACGGAGACGTCGAGCGCAGAAGTCGGCTCGTCGGCGACGATGATCCGCGGGCTGGCGAGGAGCGCACGCGCGATGCAAATGCGCTGCTTCTGCCCGCCCGACAGCTGATGCGGGTATCGGCCAAGGAGGCTGCGTGCCAGTCCGAGCCGGTCCATCATCGCGGCCACGTCCGGCCGCTCACGTCCGGGCCGGTCGGTTCCGAAGCGGACGCTTTCTCGCAGTGTCTCGCCGACCGACATGCGCGGGTTCAGCGAGACCGCAGGATCCTGGAAAATCATCTGGACCTTGCCCAGCAATCCGCTGTGCGAGCCGGAGCGCGCTATGTCGAAGACACTGCCGTCGATTTCCAATGTGCCGTCGCCCGCGGTTTCCAGGCCCGCGATGATTCGGCCCATCGTGCTCTTCCCGCTGCCGCTTTCCCCGACAATCCCGGTGATCGCACCATGCTCCAGGCGAACCGTGACGTCCTGCAGTGCCGGCTTCGCACTTCCCCCGCGAAACCATGCAAGTGAGCGCCTGGAAAAAGTTTTCCCAATTCCGCTCGCGACGAGGAGCGGCCTCGCGCGCGAGGCTCCCTGCGCATTGTGGATCGGCGGACTTCCCGAACCCTCGGGTCTTTCCTCGCGTGTTCCGGGATCGGACAGCCGCAATCGCGGCACCGCTGCGAGCAGGCTCCGCGTGTACGCCTCTCTGGGCTCATCCAAGAGCGAGGGCGTCGCTCCATGCTCCACGACCTTACCATAGCGCATTACAACGACACGGTCCGTGATGTGCGAGACGACGCCCATGTCGTGCGTGATGAGGATGATGGCCACCCCGGTCTCATCGACTAGTTCGCGCAGGAGATTCAGGATCTGCTTCTGGACTGTTGCATCGAGGGCCGAGGTTGGCTCGTCGGCGATAATGATGTCAGGAGATCCGGCGAGCGCGATCGCGATGACGACGCGCTGACGTTGCCCACCGGAGAACTGATGCGGGTAGCTGTGATAGCGCTCGTTCGCTTCTGGAATTCCAACGCGGGTCAGCAGGTCGATGGCGCGAATGCGCGCGTCCTCACGCGAGATCCCGTCGTTAGTGGCAAGGATCGTCTCCAGGAGCTGGGGCCCGATAGCCATCAAAGGATCGAGCGACGCGGTGTGATCCTGGAAGATCGCGGATATCCTGCGCCCCCTGATCCGCTCCCACTGGTGCACGTCCGACGTGTGGAGCGCTTCGTCCTCGAACAGGATGGTGCCGCCTGTCCGCTCGAACTCGGCCGGAATCAGGCCGAGGATGGCATTGCCGAGGGTCGACTTGCCCGCTCCGGACTCGCCGATGAGACCGAGAACTTCACCGTGGTGAAGGTCGAGGCTCACGTCCTGCAGGATCATCGTGGCGCCGCGATGCTTCAGGGTGAGATTGCGGACGGCGAGCAGCGGGGCATGTGTCCGATCATGCGTCATGGGAACGGCTCCTCGGATCCAAGCTGCGCCGGATGTCTTCGCCTACGAAGTTGATGCTTGCTATGAGGCCGAACAGCGCCAGGCCGGGGAACAGGCTGATCCAGTACTGGCCGGTTAGTAGGTACTGAAAGCCGTTTGCCACGGTCGAGCCAAGCGAGGGCTTGTCGATCGGCACGCCCAGACCGAGGAAGGACAGGGTCGCTTCGAGGGCAACCGCATGCCCGAGTTCGATCGGGATCAGCGTGATGGCCGGCGCGATGCTGTTGGGCAGAAGATGCCGGAAGATGGTCCGCCGGGCGGGCAGACGCAGCAGCCGCGTCGCATCGAGATAAGGCTTGCCGATCTCGCTGAGGGCTACGCCGCGCGCGATCCGCGCATAGGTCGCCCATTGCACGATGATGATCGCGAGGATGATGCGATCGATGCCCGGTCCGAGCGTGACGATGGCGATCAGGGCCACGAGGATGGTCGGAAGGCTGAGCTGGAGGTCGACGATACGCATCATCACGGCGTCGACCCACTTCCCGAAATAGGCCGCGCTGACGCCGACCGTGATGCCGATCAGGGCCGCGATCGCGGTGCTGGTGAGGGCGACGACGAGGCTGATGCGCAGGCCGTAGAGGATGGTGCTGACGATGTCGCGTCCGAGGCCGTCCGTTCCAAGAAGGTAGGGATAGCCCCCGCCGCTCTCGGTGCCGGGTGGCGATGAGGCCTCCCATCCGAAGATCTGCAGGGGGTCGTAGGGGTTCTGCGGAACGATGATTGGCGCTGCGACCGCTAGCAGGATATAGGCGGCTAGCACGAGCCAGGCGAAGCCGGCGCGCCGTCCTTCCGGGCGCTTCCGAAGAGCGCGCATGATGGCAGCCTTCATGGGGATCCTCTCATCATGACACGCGCACGCGCGGGTCGAGCACGGCATAGAACAGGTCGACCAGAGCGTTCAGGCCGATGAAGACGACGGAGACGAAGGTCAGGGTCGCCATCACGACCGGGCGGTCGAGCAGCTGAATGGAGTCGATCAGGAGCTTGCCGATGCCCGGCCAGGCAAAGATGGTCTCCACGACCACAGCGAAGGCCAGCATCCCGCCGAACTGCATGCCGATCATCGTAACGATCGGTATGCTGATGTTCGGCAAGGTGTGCCGGAACAGGATGCGCCGTGACGAAATACCTTTGGCCCGGCAGAATCGTACGAAATCCTGGTTCTCGACCTCGACCGTTCCCGACCGCGCCAGCCGCGCGATCAACGCGACATTGGGAATCGCAAGCGTCAGGGCGGGGAGCGTCAGGTGATGCAAGCCGTCCAGCGTCGGGAAGCTCCATTCCTGGCCCAGCAGCAAAACGGTCGATCCGCGCCCGCTCGCCGGAAACCAACCCATCGCGACCGCGCCGAGAAGGATGAGCATCATGCTCAGCCAGAAGGACGGGATGCTCAGCGCGAACACGCTTGTCTTTAGGACGGCGCGGTCGATCCATCCCCCCTGTCTGCTACCTGCCAGCAAGCCCAGCAGCGTGCCGCATGGGGCGGCGATCAGCATGGCGATCGTCGCCAGTTCGAGCGTGGCGGGCAGCTTGCTCATGACCAGCTCGAAAGCCGGCTGGTGATAGATATAGGACGTCCCGAAATCGCCGGCGAGGACGCTGCTTATGAAGCGGTGGTATTGCCACCACAGCGGTTGATCCAGGCCGAGGGCAATGGTTGCGTTGCGGATATCTTCTGCCGTGGCGGTTTCGATGTTAACGACGTTGTAGACAGGGTTGCCGACGCTGTGGATGCCGACGAAACCGATCACCGACAGGGCGAGGAGGACGAGGAGGGCTTGTGAAAGCCTTCCTGCGACGACGGTCATCATGATCGTTCCCTCACTGCCCGGCGGGAATGGCCTGCATGGCGGTGGTCCATCCCCGTGGGTGCACGGCATAGGAGCCTACCTTCTGCCCGTGACCGACGATCAAGTGGAAATGATAGAGCGGCAGCATGGGGTAGTCGGCCATGACGAACTCCGTCGCGGCTGCGAGCGCCGCGCTGCGCTCGGGGCCTTCAGCGATCGCCTTAGCCTTCGCGAGCATCGCGTCGAATTGCGGGTTGGTGTACTTGCCGTAGTTCAGCGAGCCCGCGCCCTGCTCAACGTTCGGGGACGCGAGAAGCGCCTCCAGGCAGAATGACACAGCCTCGCCGGAGCAGCCGCCATACCAGACGGGATAGTCGCCCTTGGCACGCTGCGTGGCGAAGACCGAGAATGGCGCGACGACCGGTTGAGCGCGCACGCCGATCCGCGCCCAGTTCTGCGCGATGGACTGCAGCGTCTCGCCATCGCCGGGATAGCGCCCTGCCGGGCCCGCGAGCACGACGTTGAAGCCATCCGGGTAACCCGCCTCCGCCAGAAGTGCTTTCGCGGCGCTGTAGTCCGGTGCGGTGACCTTGAGGTTGGGAGAGGTTCCGGAGAGACCGCCCGGAAACAGCTGGGAGGCCGCAGTGCCGTATCCGAGCAGAATCTTCTCCGCGATGAAGGGGCGGTCAGTCGCCATGGTCAGCGCTTGGCGCACGCGCTTGTCGCGGAAGGGGTTGCTGATCGGCTTGCCGGACTTGTCGGTGACGCCTGGAGCAGTCTCGCGCCCGACGTCGAACTGGAGGAAATTCGAGCGCGCTGCGCTGGTGCTTTCGACCTTGAGTCCGCGCTGCTTGAGGCCGGAAACGTCCCGCGCCGGGATCTGGTCGGCAACGTCGACGTCGGCTGTCGTCAGCGCGGCGACGCGCGCGGCGGGGCTCTCGATCACCCTGAAGGCCACCTCGGCCCAGGCGGGTGTCCCACCCCAGTAGCTGTCATTCCGCGTCAAACGGAAGATCTCGCCGGATTGCCAGTTCTGGAATTTGTAGGGGCCGGTCCCGATCGGACGCGCGGCGGCATTCAATTCATCGGTCGAGGCGAACCCGTCCGCCTTGTGAGGCATGATGAAGATCGCGGCAAGCGACAGCGGCAGCGTCGGGGTGTCCGTGTGCGTTTCGATAGCGACGGTCAGCGGGTCCGGCGCCGTGACGGATTTGATCGCCTTCGCATAAGACCGATAACCGCCACTTGGCGGCGTAAGGAAATCGCGGATTCGCGTGAGTGAATAAATCACGTCCTGGGCGGTGAAGGGCGAGCCGTCGTGAAAGCGGACTCCTTCGCGCAACTTGAATTCCCATTGGGTCTCCGAAAGGCGTTTCCAGGAGGTAGCAAGGCCTGGCTGTGGATCGAGTTGAGCGTCCTGGTTCACCAGGCGCTCGTAGACATGCGACAGGAGCGAGTTCGTCTCGCCAAGATCCGCGAAATGAGGATCGAGCGTCATCAGCTTATAGGAAGTTGCAACCCGCAGAGCCTGAGCTGTCGCGGGCTGCGTAGCAATGACGAGTCCTGCAAGGGTGCCTAGAGTCAGGGCGAACCGAAGGCTGCTAAAGGGAACGAATTTCAAGATGATACCCCTCATTTTTCTTGGCGCTCCTACGTCGTTGCCGAAGGCGAACGAGGCGGGATGCTATGCCGCAGAGGTCCTGTGGAACTCTCTGTGGCGAACAATCGAAGAGCTGGCCGCACGGGTCAATTTATTAAGTTTCTGCAAAGCAGATTAGTTCTGCTAATATCCCACTTCGTGCTGCATCCTCGGTTCCGGGAGAGAAAGATGAAGGATATCTCCCGGCTGGCTGGTTCGATCGGACTGAGGCCGGCGCAGATCTTTCGCGAGATCATTCGGGCCGGTTCGACAAGGCGTGCCGCGAGGGCGCTGGACGTTACCCAGTCCGCGGTCAGCCAGCATCTCAAACAGTTTGAGGATGCGGTCGGCGAGAAGCTGTTCGTGCGCGACGGCCGCGGCCTGATTCCGACGACAAATGCGATTGAAATCTACAATCGCATCGACAGGTACTTTGAAACATTGCAGCACATCGAGAACGAAATCCTCGACTCGTTCTCGGCGACGCGCAACACGTTGACGATAAGCGCCCCGCATATCACTTGCCTGAGCTTCATTCCGAAGCTTGCGCTGGAACTGGATCGTGCCGACCGAACTTTGGAGCTTCACGTCAAAGCGCAGCGATATGACCAAATCGCCCATAGCCTGCTGACCGGTGAGGCCGATCTGGGCATCTCGCGCCTGCCGCTGGATGAGCGGTTTTTCCATTGGCTGGTGATTGCCGAAATCAAGAGTGTCTGCATCATGAGCGCAGGCCACCCGCTCTCCAGGAAAGATTTCATTACCGAGGAGGATCTCGTCTGCCAAAAATTACTTTCGATTGAGCGCGAATATGCAGCCAACCCTCTAGGGTCAAGCGTCTCAAATCGGCGGCGAAATGCCTCTTCAGCCAATATTTATGTCGATTCGGTGGGGTTAGGCGCGATGTATATCGCGAATGGCCTTTGCGTATCGGTCGATAACGAATTCACGGCAAAGCAGTACGCGACGCTAGGACTGGATCTTGCATTTGTCCCATTTCGCCCGGGGGCCGCTTATCGATATGTTGTATTCTCACGGCATGGAAATGAGAAGGCACTCAAGTATCTGAATATTGTCAGAGATAGCTTCAGGAGAGAATATTTCTGAATTCGTCATACGTCGATACGCCCCACTGCTCCGCCAGTTCGGCAAGGCTGACGTCGACGCCGCCTGACCGTCGGAGCAGAACCACCTCGTCGCCGACTTCGGCTTCCGGGATGTCCGTCAGACCGACACGTATAAGCTCGGAATGCGTCGGAGCGATGAGAGGTCCCCAACACCTTCTGATCAGAGCCACCGCATCGTTCGGCATCCCGCCTGGGATACCGGCGCGCCAACCGAAAGGGATCGGGCCCAACCGCATATCCGGCTTCAGGCGCATGAACGGCGTGGGGGGCGAAGCCATAGCTCGTCATCATCGGGGGACCATAGACACCTGCCAACGCGAGGTGACGGCTCGCGACGATCGCACGGGGCCACCACGGCCGCCTGGCGTAGTAGGGCGCCGGCTCGAAAGCCGCGCGCGTCGATCGAAGTGCAGAGGCAGGTCGGGCAAGCTGACATAGCTGCCGACGAGGAGGACCAGCAGCGGAACTCCGCGGATCACAAGCCCATAAAGCGCCGCAAGCCAGCGCAAGGAGCCCAAGCATAGGGGCTGATCACAGCAAGCGACAGGCTGAGGGCGGCAGCGACCAGGATCGTCGCAAGATGATGGAGCACCAGCGCAACTGACTTTCGATGCCTCCCCCGAACGACGGCGCTATAAAATCCTGGATAATTCGGCAGTGATCCGTTTCGCCGTTTGACGCACCAGCCTGGCGCAAAGTTCATGACGCCGCGCATCGTGCCGGTATACGGGCATACTGACGCTTATCGCTCCGACCGGTTCCCGCTGACGATTGAAGATGGGGCTGCCGAGACAACGAATATCCGGCTCGTTCTCCTCGTCGTCGAAGGCAAACTCCTGCTCGCGCGTCCGCTTCAGTTCCGCGAGCAGCGCCTCGGGCGTCGTTAGCGTCTTGGCGGTGTGGCGCTTTAACTCCAACTCCTTGATAACTTCGAGCAACCGCTCGTCCGGCAGGCCAGACAGCCACGCCTTACCCACGGATGTGGAGTGAAGTTCAACCTGGCCGCCAATGCTTGTCTTCATCTGAACTGTGCTGGAGCCGACCAACTTGTCTATGTAGACCATCCGGTTGTTGCTGGGCACCGCGAGGTGCACGGCCTCATCCGTTGCATCCCGGAGCGATACCAGAAAATCTCTTGCGATCGTCCGCAGGTCGGAATCCTCCCAGGTCTTGGCAGCGAGCTGGAGAAGGCGCGGTCCAAGGCGAAACGTTCCGCTCTCCCCGGACTGCGTGATGAGTCCCTCGGCAATCAGCGCCGAAACGAGCCGGTAGACCGTCCCCCGCGGGAAACGCGCACGCTTGGTCAGTTGGGCAATGTCCAGTGCCCCGGGAGAATCCGCGATAATCTGGAGCACCGTCATGAATTTTGAGAACGAAGCCGCTCCCTGCACGGGATTGGGAGTCCTGACATCTGCTTCATCCTGGAGGTCACTCAGGCTCATGGCATAACTCCCTGCAAGCTTGACAACGGTACATGGCGGTACTAGAGATTTGTGGGCAAACTGTCCATATTGTAGTCAGTATTCCGGGATTCCGGTTCTAGTCGTATGATCGGGGAGGGTCAACGACAAGCTCACCTGCACCAAAATTGAACGCATCGGGCAATCCGCCCTTCGGCGAGAGGCGCGGGAATTGCTGCTGGGAGGATAAGCAATGACAAAAAAAGGGTACTGGGTTGCAATGGTCGATATTGCTGACCAGGAAGGCTACAAAGAATACATCGCCTTGAACAAGGCCGCTTTCGACAAATACGGCGCGAATTTTGTCGTTCGCGCCGGAAAACACCAGGTCATGGAAGGGCCGGACGCGAACCGCGTGGTTGTAATAGAGTTCAAGGACTACGAGACTGCCCTCGCCTGCTACAACTCTCCTGAGTATCGGAAGGCCATCGAGGCACGCGTCAAGTATGCCAAGGCACATCTGACCGTGGTGGAAGGCGTCTGACACCGGAAGTAAGACTTCAAACCTGCTGTCGTGGTGGTTGGAGGGAGCGCCGCCTTTGCGCCGGCGCGCTGTTCGACCGGCGTAGCAGCCCAAGTCTTGATCACGCGCGAAGGCGTTTCTCGCGCGCCAGGGATGCTGGAGCGTCATGCTCGCCTCCTTCGTAGCCCCGTCAGCATGCGGCAAGGACGTCGCATGAGCGCACAACCTTCTGGGAGCAACTATGCCCGAACCGTTGCGTTGGCTTTTTAAGGTCTTTGACGTTCTCGTCGTCGTCGGCATGGCCGTCATAAGCCTTTTGATCTTCACAAATGTCGTGCTGCGCTACGGTTTCAGCTCAGGCGTTCCGTTTGCCGTCGAAGTCTCTCGTGTGGTCCTCGTCTGGGTCATCTTTTTGGGATCTGTGGTGGCCCTGGCCAAAGGCGCGCATCTCGGCGTCGACTCGCTCGTCGTCAGGTTGCCGCGCGGGGCGCGCTTCGTCTGCTTTATCGCTTCATACGGCCTGATGCTGTGGTGCTGCTGGCTCCTGGCAAAGGGCAGCTGGTCGCTCACCCTCATCGAGTGGGGCAACGTCCAGGCACTGTCGGGAATTCCCGTCGGCGCCATCTACGCCGCGGGGCTTGCCGCCGCCATCCTGATGGCTCTAGTGCTCCTTATCGATCTGTGGCGCTCGCTGCGCGGCATCCTGCCTGCCCCTTGGTCGGGCGCACAACACGTCGAGCCGCCACCGGTCCTCTCTCCGGCGCTCAATTCGGAGAAAGCACCGTGAGCGGATTGGTCTTTATGGCGTCTCTCCTCGGTGCGATGGGCATCGGGGTCCCCGTTGCCTTCGCCCTGATGCTGTCGGGCATTGCGATGATGCTGCTGATGGGCAATCTGGATGCGCAGATCCTGGCACAACGGCTGGTCAATGGGGCAGACAGTTATCCGCTGATGGCGATCCCGTTCTTTCTGATTGCGGGCGAGCTCATGAACGCAGGCGGCCTCTCCCGCCGGATCGTAAACGTTGCCTTGGCGCTCGTCGGTCATATACGAGGCGGCCTCGGTTACGTCGTCATCGGCACGGGCCTGGTGCTTGCCAGCGTCTCCGGGTCGGCGATCGCGGATACGGCGACGCTCGCCGTCATGTTGGTCCCCCTGATGAGGGATGCCGGCTATCACATGGGGCGCGCCTCGGGCTTGATGGCGGCGACGGGCATTATCGCTCCTGTCATCCCGCCGTCTGTTGGGTTCATCCTCCTGGGCGTCACCGCAAACATCTCCATCGTCGGCCTGTTCTTCGCCGGAATCATACCAGGGATTTTGATGGGGGTGAGCCTCATGATCGCCTGGTGGTTCCTCTCGAAAAAGGAAACTGCGTCGGTCCACCTCAAACTTCCGCGCAGGGATATCCCGAAAACCATCAGGACCGCCGGTTGGGCGCTGATGATGCCAGCGATTATCCTCGGCGGATTGCGGTTCGGCATCTTCACGCCCACGGAGGCCGGCGTCGTAGCTGCCTTCTATGCATTGTTCGTGGGGGTGTTTATTTATCGAGAACTGACACCGCGGCTACTCTATGACGCGCTGCTGGGCGCCGGGCGCCTGACCGCGGTGATCATGCTTTTGGTCGCGGCCTCTATGATCGCCGGCTTCATGCTGACGATCTCCAATATGCCCGCCCAGCTGGTCAGTCTCCTCGCGCCCTTCCTGGACTCTCCGATCCTGCTCATGGGCATGATCGTCGTGGCCGTCTTCGTCGTCGGTACGGCGCTCGATTTCGCACCCAGCATCACAATTCTGGTGCCGATCCTCGTTCCAATCGTCAAGGCGGCGGGGATCGACCCGGTTTATTTCGGGGTCATCTTCATGATGGTGAATGCAGTCGGCCTCATCACGCCTCCTGTCGGAACGGTGCTCAACACGGTGTGCGGGATCAGCGGGGTTTCCATGGAAGCCGCTACGAAGGGTGCCATGCCCTACCTCATAGCGCAGATGATACTCATTCTGCTGCTGGTTCTGTTCCCGGCTCTCGTGACCGTGCCAGCCTCTTGGCTGCACTAAGCCCAAACTGTCGCGGCGTTGCGCGCGACATGCGGCGGCGGGCTTCTTCACCCATGCGACATACCCGCCCTCAACGAGGCCCGGCTGTCGGGGCGCCTGACGTGATAAGACTTGCTACCGCTGGGTCAGGTCATCTGCGCGTGCTGGTCGGCGAGGGAGCTTGGCAAGACGGGCTTGCAGGCGTTTTCCATTAGCCAGCTAAAGATCGACCCTATTTGGTGGAGGGCGACCGCGTCGGCATGCGTGAGGTCTCAGGTCTCATGCGGCCGGCGCAGCGTTCCTCCATCTGTGAGGCAGATTGAGCAGCCCGCCCCGGAAATCTGCAATGCGATTGGCGCGAAACCGCGTCAATCGCCGCTGGCGGAAAGTTCGACGATAGGTCAGAGACTGGGTGCACCGACCGATCCCGGCAGGTGTGCCGGGAACCCGGCACTCCTTTTGAGCCAAGCCTGAGACGTCAGAGTCCCCCGGACACCGTGATCAGGGTGCCTGTTACGAACCCCGAGCCAGGAGACGCAAGCCACAGGGCCGCGCGCGCGATGTCGTCGGGCTCTGCGATGCGTCCCATGGGGGTTACCGCCGCAATCCTGGCTGGCCGCTCGGGGTTTCCGCCTTGGGTGTGTATCCGCGTGTTGGTGGTGCCGACACGTATGGCATTCACGCGAATGCCCTCCGGTGCCAACTCTTTGCCCGCGCCGAAGGTGATGGATTCGACGGCTCCCTTGCTCGCGGCATAGTGCACGTATTCGTTGGGGCTACCGAGGTAGGATGCGAGGGACGACATGTTCACGATCGTCCCGCCCTGTCCGCCCCGACGGGTCGACATGCGTTTTGCGGCCTCCTGAATACCATACATGACCCCGAATACGTTCACCTCGAAGGTTCGCTCCAGGGTAGCAGGCTGCAGATCCTCTATTCGGCCGGCTTTGCCGATGATGCCCGCATTGTTGATCAGGCAGGTTACCCGCCCCAGCGCATCGTCGCATGCGCTGAACAGGGCCTGGACGTCCTCGATTTTCCCAACGTCTCCCTGCACCGCGATGGCGCGGGCGCCTGCGGCCTCGCAGTCCTCAACGACTGTCGATGCAGCAGCAGCGTCCGAGAGATAGTTTATGCAGACATCGTAGCCGTCAGCGGCGAACAGCCGCGCCGTCGCGGCGCCGATGCCGTGGCCTGCGCCTGTGACAATCACAATCGGTCTCATGGATTTGCCTCCGCGCTTCCCGTCTGACGGCGTCCCCGGTCCCGAGCAAGTCCGTCTGTTGCGGACTTGCGCCGGTCAGAAATTTGGCGAGCAAACTCATCGCCTTAAAGGTTATCGACGATGCCAATATTGCTCTAGAACACGGACTGAAGGATCGCGGCGTAATCTTCCTTGGTCAACGGGCGCGGATTGGTGGGGTGGCTGTGATCGGCAAGGGCCCGTTCGCATACCCAATCAATGACATGCCGGGGCACGCCCAATTCGGACAATCTCTGCGTGATACCCAGACGGCGGTTCAAATCGTCCAGCGCATCGGCGAGGGTTCTCTGTTCTAGTCCGGCCAGGCTCTCGAGGTAACTTACTTTTTCAGCCGCGGCCTCGACTTTCACATTCCACCGGAGGACTGGTGGCATCAGGATGGCGTTGAGCGTCCCATGGTGGAGGCGCGCCTCCTTAAGACCACCCAGGGCGTGGCTGAGCGCATGGACGGCTCCAAGCCCCTTCTGGAACGTCAGACCGCCTTCCAGGGCACCCATCATGAGATCGCTCCGCGCCTGCGCGTTGGAGCCATCCGCGTAGGCGACGGGTAAGGCCTTCCAGATGCGTTTGAAGCCGTCGACGGCTATTGCCTCGGCCGGAGGATTGTAGCGGGGAGAAAGGTAGGTCTCGACGCAATGGGAGAGCGCATCGAGCCCGGTCGCGGCCGTCAAAGCCGGAGGAAGCCCCATCGTCAACTCCGGGTCGCAAATCGCCCTGCGAGGAATCAGATAGGGGCTGATGAACCCCAGCTTCCGGCCGTCATTCAGCGTGATCAACGCGGCGCGCCCGACCTCGGATCCCGTACCCGCTGTCGTCGGGACGGCCACGAGCGGCGCGACGGCGGCCGTGATGCGCGCTACACCGCCCAGGATCGCGGCGTAGCGTTCAAGTTCGCCGTCGTGCGTGGCGAGTAACGCAACCCCCTTGGCGAGATCAATCGGAGAGCCTCCGCCGATCGCCACGACCCCGTCGCAACCGCTTTCCCTGTAGAGCTCCAGACCGGCAGCAACTGCGCTCTCGGTCGGATTGGAGGGGACGTCCAGAAAGGTCGGCGCGCTGTCCAGAAACGCGAAAACAGGGCGCTGAAGCAGGCCTGCCGCCCGGACGCCGTGATCGCTGATGACCAGGGGTTTCAACACGCCGAGTTCGCGCAGAATGTCCGCCAGCGACTCGGCGGCCCCAAGTCCGAAACTAACGTTTGTAAGATAAGTTATAGTATCCACGCTGCGAGTATTCACGCTGCCGCTCTCCTCGATGTACCCACCCCCAATGCACCGCCGCAGCCACCGGGTGGCACTCGGCACGTGTTGAGGAGCCGTGCAGAACGTCACGCCTCCGCAACAATGGCCCATATTGTGGACATATTGTCCAAGCATCGATCGGAAATTTGCGAATGTCAAGCGTTGCGACTCGCACGCCGATTGCAAGGCTATGGACAAGCTACGTTATAGCCCACGCCCAAGGTGGGCGCATTGACTACATTATGGACAATCTGTCGGTGAGTTGGGTTGCATTGATCCGATCGTCGAAATTCGCACCGGTAGTGACTTGCCGATGGGAGGAAAGCCGTTGTCAAGTCCCGCCACCTCCGTGTTGAGCCCAGGCTGGATGCACGAGCATGCACGGCACATGCTCGGCATGCGGCTTAACCTGGTCGAGATCCCTGACTGCAACGTTCACGTTCGTATGCCCCAGGAGGTGCGGGCTTCAATTCATGGCGTGCCCTGCCGTACCGGAATCGACAGTCAGTTCATTCGCCACGACGGTCAAGACGCAACCCGACGTGCCATCTCGTTGCCGTGCTCTGAAGCGTGGCGAGGAGCGTTGACAATCGGCGGTAGTCTGCCATCATATCATTTTGGACAAATTGTCCATAATATGGACAATGACCTTCTCGTCTGGTTCAAAGTTTAGGGCCACAATACACGTAGTACCGGACTTGTTCGCGTCCGTAGACAATCAGCACATCCTAGTTGCGTGAACGATCCTTGGGAGGGGAACAAAATGAAACTCTTGCTTCTGACGGCGGCATTTGTCGGCGGCCTTCTAGCCGCCGCTCCGGCCATGGCCCAGAATGCCCGCCTTGGCTACGTGCCCACGGAAGATCACCCGGTGGGGCAGGCTTCGCGTCACTTTGCGAACCTAGTAAAAGAGAAGAGCGGCGGTCGCATCAAGATTGATACGTTCGGCAACGGCGTGCTCGGCAGCGAGCCCGAGATGCAGGCGTCGGTTCAAGCCGGCTTCATCGACATCATGGTCGGCCCAACGCCCAACCTGGTCGGCGTTGTTCCGCAGTTCATGATCTACGACCTTCCGTTCTTCTACAAGGACTTCGCGGCCGTCGATGCCGTCATGGACGGCGCGGTCGGCGAGCAGCTGTTCTCGCAGCTGAAGGAAAAGACCGGCATGGTCGGGCTGGCCTGGTGGGACAACGGCTTCCGCCACATGACCAATAAGACCCGCTCTATCAACACCGTGGAGGATATGGCAGGGCTCAACATCCGCGTCATACCCAACCCGTTGTTCATCGCGACCTGGAAAGCCCTGGGAACGAATCCAACGCCGCTTCCCTGGCCTGAACTCTACAGCGCGCTCGAGAATGGCGCCGTCGATGGCCAGGAGACACCGTACGCTCTGATCTATACGGCAAGGTTCTACGAGGTGCAGAAACATCTCGCCAAGACGGGCCACGTCTACACGCCGTTTGTTCTTCTCGCGAGCAAGAAATGGTTCGACAGCCTCTCCGATGCGGACAAGACCATCGTTAGGGAAGCCGCAAAGGAATCGGCAGCCTTCCAGCGGGAAATTTCTCGCAAGTCGGCGGCGGATCTGGAGAAGGAGCTCGTGGCGAAGGGCTTCAAGATTACTGAACCCACGCCCGAAGCCCTCGCAGCCATGCGCGAGCGCGTCGCACCTGTCGTGAAGGAATTCAGCGAGAAGATCGGCGCGAATGTGGTTGAGCAGGCACGAGCGGCTATGGCTGCAGTCGCCGGTCAGTGAAGGACATGCCTATGTCGGCGATGCGGTGCAGCCCCGCATTGTCGCTTCTCAAAATTTGATCGGATCACGAAATCTTGTCTGGCGCCTGCCACGTCGACATATCGCGACGGGCAGGCCAAAGCCATCTCACCTCCTGCTCCGAGCTCGCCGCGTTGCCCCGTTCTTGAGCTTTTGCTGCAACGCGGCGCTCACAGTGATGGAGGGTCGAGAATGACCGCCCTCGATCCCCGGGAGTTCTGTTGTCGGGATTGGATGCTGGAGATACTCCCCTCCCCTGTCCTTTCTGAGTCTCGCGGTGAACAGGGCGAGGATCATAGGAGTGGTCGAGAACTCTCCGGTGACCGCGCGCTGGGTGAGATTACGAAGATAGCCGCCTGGATTGGAGATCTCCCCCGACCGCTCATAGATCGCGGCGAGCACTGTCGCAGCCCCCTGGGCGCCGAGCGTCGCACACGTTTCCTCCCAGAGTCTGGAACTGATCCCCAGCATCGGACGAACAACACCTGCCAATCCCAGAAGATCTCGCCAGTTCTGGATGGCACGGCCCTGGGCGAGATCGATGATAGCTGGGCAGGCTTTGATGACAGTGGAAAGGCTGGGTCCTTGCCGATCCTGAGCGGCTGGGGGTGTGATCTCGCCGGAAGGGGCGTTTTGTTCATCCCTTGAGTCATCTTTTTGAAATTCAGAATGAGATTCTGGGTTTGACTCTTTTAAGTGCCCGCCAGAATGGGACTCATTGGCGGCCGGAATCCGGGATTGTGTGAAGTTTTCCAAGGATGTGCGAATATCGTCCCAGAGATGGCGCAGATCTGCGCAGATCGCCTCGATGACCTCTCCGCAGGGCTGGCGCGGAAGCTGGCTGATGATCGCGTCGTAGCGGTGCTGTGCGATCTCCCAGGGGCCTGGTGCGCCTTCCGCGCGGGCAGCGGTGATGGTCTTGGCGATATCCCGGCGCAGGAGCGTCAGCTGTTCCCGGGCGACTTGTCTCGCGCGTTTGTCGGCCTGCACGGCTTCCGCCATGTCTTTGAAGGCATCGGCGCGTGTGACGATCGGTGAGAGGTCAAAACCGTAGACCTGCTCGATGTCCCCTCCCCTGCCCTTGCGGGCGAAGCGTTTGCCGTTGGGACTGTCGCGCCGGATGATGAGGCCGCATTCAACCAGGTTGGCGAGGTGTCGCCGCAGGGTTGTGGCGGGCATGCCATTGGCGCGGGCTGCGAGCTGGTCGTTGGAAGGCCAGACAACAAGACCTCCCCGCGCTGACAGGGTGGTTTCCGGATGGAACGAGAGCAAGGCGTTCAGGATGGTGAGGGCCCTGTCGGTAGCCCCCAGGCGATCGCGCGCTTCGCGGATATGTTGAAACACCTGCCATTTATGGACAGCGGTGTCTTTCGGGGCGCTGCGTCCAATGGATTGCTGTGCCAGCTGGGCAAGCGACATCGTCCGCCGCCCAAAGGGCGTCGTTGCAATATGCGTCTGCATTCTCTTTCACCTATCGCTAGGCAAAAGAAATCTGCTCGCCGAAACGGCAATTATCCTACGGAGGACTCTTGACTGCGATTCCGGGAAATGCGATTCTCTAGTTCTCACACAGGAGAAGGCTTCCGGGACGGTGTTTCGGGGGCCTTTTTCTTTTGCTGCTGCTCTCCTCTCACATAGTCAGACATGCGAAAGCCCGCTTATTTGCGGCTTTCAAATTCAGCGTAGAGCCTTGGTAGCTCGTTCAGCACGAAGTCAGCGAAGTCGGGCGCCTGGCGTCTGTCGATTGTAACAGCTACTTTCCGCTCGCTCTGCTCCACTCGCGCAAGTGGTGTGCCCTGCCGGGACGTCCATATGCTCGGCTCGCGTCGAGCGCCCGGCTGCTTTAACGCGGCTAAGACCGCTTTGAATCGTGCATCAGAGGGCAGTGTGCGGAAGGTCTCGCTATGGACGAGAGCCGCGGCACGCTCAACTGCATCAGCCCGCGAGAAGAGATCCGCCAGCTCAATCCAGTTGCGACGTCCGATCCCGTGCGCCGGTCCGATCGCGTCGACGAGTTCGTCCGGGATGCGGCTGACGACAGAGAGCATATTAGACAGGTCGCTCTTGTAGATCGACATCGCTGCCATGATCACATCGCGCGTGAAACGCGATTGCAGGTTTCGCGCAAACCGTGCCTTCTCGATGAAGGTGAGGTCGCGGCGCTCGTTATTCTCCTGGCCTTGCGCAACAACCAGTTCCTCGTCGCTGAGGTCGCGCACCACGGCACGCACCATTCGCCCGAGTTCGATCGCTGCTTTGAGCCTGCGATGGCCGAATGCGACCTGGTAACGCCCGCGCGCTTGTGGATGAGGCCTGACCAGGATCGGGACCTGTTGACCCTGCTCGCGGATTGAAGCCAGGAATTGACGCTGAACATCGTCATCGACTGGCATACGGTCCGTGACGAAGGATGGGTCGATCTCGGCAGGATCCAGCTCGACGATCGTCTGGCCGGCGGAGAGTTTTCTCTCGATCTCGTCAGCGCGGCGCGTGCGTTCAGAGACTTCGCCCAAGGACTGGCCGATTGCGCCGACGGGCGAGCGATTGGGATCAATACCAAGACCGGCCACTCCAAGCAGCGGGCGCGATCGCGGCCGAGTTTCAAGACGCGCGGGTGTCTCGTCGCTCGCTGCATCCGGCCCACGGGTCGGTGCGGAATCAAGGGTTGCAAATATGCGCTTACGGCTCATGTGGTGCGTCCCCAGGCCTTCCTGATGAGTTCTTCGATCTCACCATTGACGTTTTGCATCGCCTCGACGGCGCGATCATAGGTCGATCGTGTGAACTGGCTGCGTTCGACCTCAAAGAGTGTCTGGTTCGTCAAGCCGGCGTCAGAAACGGCGGTGCTTTTGAGCATCGGATGAATCAGGACGTGTTCGTTGAAGATGGAGCGCAGAAAGGCGACCATCTGGTTTTGCGGACCATCACTGGGTTCGAACCGTGTGACGAGGTATCTCAGCCAGTTGTATTCGGAGGTCGCGCCGACGCGGGAGATTTCATCGAGAAGATCCCCCGTCATCGCCAGAAACTGGCTCATGGACATGACGTCGAGCATCTGGGGATGAATGGTGATCAAGACGGAGGTTGCTGCCGTCAGGGCGGAGAGAGTGAGATAGCCGAGTTGAGGCGGACAATCGATAATGACGACGTCATACAGGTCCTGAACCTGCGCGATGGCCTGGCCGATGCGCGCGAAGAAGAGGGTATCTCCAGCCTTCCGCTTCATCAGCGCACGAGGGGTATCGTGCTCGAATTCCATCAGTTCGAGATTGCCGGGAATGAGATGAAGGTCAGGGATGTATGTCGCACGGACGATCTCGGCGATCGGCCGTTGTTCCTCGTCGTAGCGGATCGCGCCATAGAGCGTTTCATTCTGCCCGACGTCGAGTTCGGGCTGCTCGCCGAAGAGCGCAGATAGGCTCGCCTGCGGATCGAGATCGATGGCGAGGACGCGGTAGCCATGCAGCGCGAGGTGCTGGGCAAGATGGGCCGTTGTCGTCGTCTTTCCGGACCCACCCTTGAAGTTCATCACGGAGACGACCTGGAGGGGCTCGCCCTCACGTCGCCATGGCAGGTAGCGCCGGGCGCTACGGGTGCCGCGGTCGAGGTGAATGCGAAGGTTATGGATATCCTCGACCGAGTATGTCCGGCGACCGTTCGTGACCGTGCCGGATAGGCCAGGCGTTTCTGCGGCAACTTGCCGGAGGTAACCCTCTCCTATTCCGATGAGACGGGCGGTCTCCGCCGGGCTGAACTGCCGGATTGTCTTCTGCGCATGGGGCGGAAAGGTAGTCGCGTGATGGACCTGCAACTGGCTGGTCAGTGCATTGGAGTGGCGTTGGATCACCCCCTTGAGGTCCTCAGGGGAAACACGCTCAGGTTTGGGTGCCATCTGTGCCATTGCCGCGATTTCAGCCTCGATGCATAACTGCGGTATTGAACGCGGATTGCGAAAAAAACCGTAGTTCACATGAGTAAAACCGATTCTGAGCTTTCCGCAAGGGATATTAGGTTAATCGAAGGTAAAGCCCAGTTTGGCTCCGGCAGTTGACTGCCTGTGAAAACAATCGGTTTCGCAGTTTTCATTGTCGAGGCTCTCCGATTTGGAAAGTCGACATTTGATGAATGCGGGTCTAGAGCGGGCTTCTTCACGAATCACTTGCGCGATTAACATATCATGCGAGGCAGGGTGGTATCTTGGTGGGGCGCGTTTCTGGTTGCCTGGGCTGGTCATCTGCGCGTGCTCGCGCCAGCGGCTTCGAGTGCATCGCGCGCGCGGCTGGTGTACGAGTTAGCCGCGGCTAACTCTGTTGCGTCCAGGTACAGGGGTGCGCAACGCAGCGCTCCGAGGTGCTGTCTCGGCGCCTCCTCATGGCCACGAGGCAAGGTATGTGAAGGCGAGAGGGATTGCTCCGCTGGGGCGAGCGCGTGTACCGGTTGCGTCATCGGCGGTGGGATCGCGACGAGACCGCGAGGCTCGTGTTTGAACTGCCGGACCCGGCATTCGCCGGCGGTTAGCCGCGGCTAACTTTCATCTGACGAGATTTAGTCCGGCGAGGCAGCCGGCTTCTGTGCGTGGCCTGCGCGCCACCCTCAGCAATATCGCGGTGAAGAGGGGCTCCCGGTATCGAGGTCCATGTAACGAAGAGGGCGCGAAGCGGCCACGGGGACCTTCTTGTCGAGATCGTCGCGGAATGTCAGCGAGGGGCTGCTGCAGGCACGCGTTGCTCGGGTGGCGAATGTCGGCCGACGGCGGGACCGACCGCCGCTCGACGTGCTGCGATGCTCGTTCTCCTTCGAAGATGTGACTAGTCTGTGGTTGAGTCCGCCGCCGCGGCTGGATTTCCGAATGGCGGCGTCGAACACCTGGGCGGCCCTCGCCAAGAAAGGGAAGGTGGGACAGTTGGGCTTGGACGGGGATTTAGTCGGCGGTATGCCGAGTAGGCCCGGGTCATACCGGCAATCTCAGCGTGTGAGCGAGCCAGTGTGCTCGGGGATGCAGGCGCCCTCGCCCTCTCGGTTCCATGCAGCCCGCAAGTTCAAGCGGATCCTGTGGTGACAAACGGCAGGCGGACCCGGCTGCTCCCCTTGATCTCCACAGGCACGCCGGCAGCGACCCAAAAGCTCACATCCCGCCGAGCCGAAGCGGTGGGTGTAGCTTTCCGGGAGCGTCGCGGGCGAATGGGTCAGGTCTGAACGCCAGCTCTTCGGGCCGTCCACTCCTTTCCCTGCCAAGGACGCCTGAAGTGTCCTGCAAACCCAGGAGGCGTTCGCTCGAGACGCCCTTGTCTGCGACCAAACGTGACGCGCGTTCTGCTAACCTCTGCCAGCGGAGCTGCTGCGGAGCCTCACGGGATAGCGGTAGAGCGCCGGGCTCGATGTAGAATGCCGCCTTGATAGCGACGCGCTGCACTGCGGCCATCCACAACTCCTCGATGTTACGCCGCGGATGAGGACCGGTAGGCTGGATGGCCGCGTCGGATGCGCGTCACGGTTTGAGGTGCTGATCGGGCCGGCACGCGGTAGGCAGCTCCGGACCGCGAGAGCGCCTAGGGCGACGCGACGTCTGCTCTCGATCTCGGAAGGGCAGGGGACTGGGATGTGCTCCAGCCGAAGCGTCGCCGGCGGCCACACTGTCCTGAATGGTCTCATCCCCTCTCCTTCACCCTTGGAGGTTGGCGTCCCGGGGATCAACGACCGAAGCCCCGATGTCAGAGAAAGCCGAGCCACGTTGGGTGACAAGGATGAGGTCGTGAACGATAGCGGTCGCAGCGATCAGTCCATCGACGCTCCCCAGGACGCCGGTTCCAGCGAGCCGACCCCAGGTCATGGCGATTTGGTCTGTGACAGGAAGGATGCGGTCGGCGTGGCGGTGGCGGAGGCCGCGAAGCCATTCGGCCAGTGGCGCGGCCCCCGCGGGATCGCTCGTCTGCCTGTAAGCGATGCCGCGCATAATCGCGCCGATGGTGAGGACGCTCAGGTAAACGGCGGATGGGTCGACCGAGCGCAGCCATGCCGTCGCCCGCGGGTCTCCTCGTCGGGCATCGACGATGACCCCGGTCTCAAGGAGATACATCACGTTCTCCGTGGCCGTCTGCATCGTCCTTTAGGACTGCCATGGCGAGATCATCATCCCACTGCGGTCCATCGATCAAGTCGTCGACAAGGGTGGGACGGCCGGCACGTAGAGCCTCATAGTCCGCCGTCGAAAGCACGACAGCCGCTGCCGTCCCGCGCAAGGTGACCCATTGGGGGCCTTCATGGCGCGCCTGCTGGACGACTCTGGAGAACTGATTCTTGGCATCCTGTAGTGACCATTCCATAGCGCTGTCCAATCTAGCTAGCCTGTCTAGCTTGGCGGAGCTGTGGCTCAGCGTCAACAAGTTCCCGGTGCGGGCAGCGGGGAGTGAGGATGGTCGCTATCAGTGTCGCGCCATTTCCCGTCATCCCGAGCCGCTGTGCGAGCCTGCAATGCGTCGCCTTCCACGTCGCGTCGAGATCGCTCCGCCGACCTCCGTGCCCGGCCGGGGTGATCGCGCGCTGAGCTTCCTTGCGGAAGGTGGCGTAGCTTCCCAAACGCGCCAGAGCGTGGCGCGTCCGACCACCTAGCCGCCGCTTGCCGCATGTCCGGCGAGCCGCGCACGATTCGCCGACATCGCCGCATCATACTCACCCCGTTGAATTTCGATGCGTCTTAAGCCAATCTAAGAATCGAGAGATAACGAAAATGCCTTGAGAGGCGGCCGGCGACCGGGGAGGCCTCAGGTCGAGAGAGGCCGAGCCGAAGACTAAGGCACTGATAACATGAGCAATCACTGCATCAGCGGCAGCGATCCTGCGCTTTTCTTCCGTCGTCGCGCGCCGCCTTGTATGTGCGGAAAATCGAGCTCGTTGCTGGCCCTGTGACATGGACTGCGTAGGGCCATCAGCCTCAAACGCAACCTCGGCTCAAACCGCCATCAGTTTTTCGACCTGATGCGCGAGGTCGGCAATCGCTGGGCCATGCGAGCTCCAAATGGCTTCCGCGGGCAACGCGTAGGATGGACCGCCGAGATTGACCGCAAACATCTTGTCGCCTTCGGGAGTTCGGATCGGGGCCGCGACGCCGTGGATGTCAGGCTGCCATTCCCCAAGGCTGACACAGAATCCGTACTGCTCGACTTCCTGGCGGGCCTGTTCGATCGACTTGTATACCTCGCCCCAGTTCTGGTAGCGCGGCTTCAGTTCATTGAGCAGCGGGATGAGCTCGTCTTCGGGCAAGCCGGCCAGATAGGCGCGGCCCATCGCGCTGGTACCGATCGGAATGCGTGAGCCGGCAAACAGACGCAGACCAACCAGGCTCGCCCCTTCACAGGCGTCGGTATAGATCATCGAGTGGCGGTCGCGCGTGCCAAGGCCCACGTTGAAACCGGATTGTTCGGCGAGGTCGCGCATGAATGGACGGGCCATTCTGCGCACGTCGAAATTGGCCAGGGCGACACGGCCAATGGCAAAGGCTTCCCCGCCCAGTTCATACATTCGCAGCCGCCGATTGAACGTCAGGAAGCCGCATTTCGCGAGCGTATAGGTGATGCGGGACACGGTCGCGGTTGGCAGGCCGGTTCGCTCCGCGAGCTCGGTATTTCCCAGAGGCCCGTCGCCGGCCTTGAAAGCGCTCAGGATTTCAAGCCCACGGCCCAGGGCTTTGACGAATTGATTGTCGGTTTCCAGGTTCTCCCAATCCAGGGCCGCATTGCCGTCTCCGGTCTGCCGTGCCTTGGAGCGCGCGGGGCGCTGTTCGACGGCGCCATCATCGATATCGCTGTCCGCGATGGACTTGCCCGCGGAACGGGTACGTTGCTTCGGTGTTCGCACGGTCTCGCGGCTTTCAGTCGTCATGCCCTGGGGAAATCCTAGCTAGTATGGTGCGGTCAGTCCAAAGGCAAGTCACGCTAGGCTGTGAGGCTTGACAACCAGTCTAGGAGCAAAGGGTTGACCTCGTTCGCGAACTCGACGTTCAGAAGATGGCGACCGCGTGCGATCTCGACATAGGAGGCGTTTTCCACGAGCGAGGCGATCTCCCTGCCGGCTTCGGGCGGAGTGACGGGATCATCCGATCCCGAGATGACCAGAGTTGGTGCCGAGACACGGCGGAGGCGCTGCGAGACATCGTGGTTCAGCACGGCGTGCATGCAGCCCAAATAGCCGTGAAGCGACGTGCCGAGGAAACTGTCGCGCAGCGCGCGCCAACGCGCGGGACGGCGTTCCATCACGATGGGGGAGTAGCGCTGCTGCATTGCATCGTCGACGATGCCCTCCAGCGTCCCGGTCGCCCGCACCAGATCCAGCCGGCGCCGCATCATCGCCGTATCCCCGGTCCACCTACTTGTGGTGGCGCAGGCGGTCAATGACTTGATCCGCCTCGGATGGTCGGCTGCCAAGACCTGGCCGATCATGCCACCGATCGAAAGCCCCACGAGATGCACGCTATCGATTGCAAGGCGGTCGAGAACGGCAAGGACGTCGGCCGCGAGATCCTCGATCCGATAGTCACCGTCGGGGGCGTGGCTTCCACCGTGACCACGCATGTCGAGTCGTAGGATCTGGAAGCCCGCGGCGAGGAGATCCGGGACCTGATCCGACCACATGCCGCAATCGGAGGTCAAGGAGTGCAGCATGCAGACGATCAGAGCGTTGTCAGGGCCGATGAGGTCGTAATGGAGCGTGCCGAAGGCGACAGGGGCAAGCATCAGCGTCCCCCCGCCGCCGATTTCGGTTCATGCCCGGACGCCTTGTCTGTCGCTTCATCTGCAAAGCGATGCAGGTGATATTCCCGCGGATCGAATTCTGCGGTGACGTCGCGATACTCGACGAGTCTGCCGGGCCAGTTCAACGCAACGCGCCCAACTGAATTCTTGTACCAGTTGGTGACGCCGGGGTGGGTCCAGACCATGTTGCTGAGCATGCTGTCCACCCGGTCATTGTAGCGCTCGAAGGCATCGCGTCGGACTTCGATCACGTCCCAGTCGTTCTCAAGATGCTCGCGCAAGGCCTTCATGATGTAGTTGACTTGGCATTCGGTCTGGAAGATGGCGCTGCCACCATGAGCAAGATTGGTATTGGGCCCGTAGACGACGTAGAAATTTGGGAAACCCGGGACGGTGATGCCGCGATGGGCGCGTGGATCCTCGTCGCCCCAAATGTCGCGAATAGACTGGCCGTCGGCCCCCACGATATGCATGGGTGCGAGCATCCGCTTGGTCTGAAAGCCCGTGGCCAGAATGATGACATCTGTCGGGTACTTTCGTCCGTTGGCAATGACACCGTCGGGCTCGACGCGCTCGACTCCATCCGTGACCAGCTCGACATTGTCGCGTAACAACATGTCGTACCAGTTGTTGTCGCGCAGCATGCGTTTGCCGAAAGGGGGATAGTCCGGAATGACTTTCGGGATGAGGTCTTTCCTGTGCCCGACTTTGGACAGGATATAAGCGGTGAGATCCTGGCGCCACTGCTCGTTCATTGCGTTGAGCGAGCGCTCGGGGTGCGGCCAGTTCGGATCGATTTTCAACGTCCAATGGAAGGCCTCCGACGCGGCCCAGAACAGGGTCAGGCGGAACCAGCTCGCGTAGAACGGCAAATACCGCATCGCCCAGCGGGCGCCGTGACTGACCTCCTTATGGTAGAGGGGATGTTTCATGGCCCAGTGCGGCGAGCGCTGGAAGATCGTGAGGCTCTCGACATCCGGCGCGATCGCCGGGCCGGTCTGCATGCCGCTGGCACCGGTGCCGATCATGGCGACGCGGCGTCCCTTCAGCGGCACCTTCCGATCCCATTCGGCGGTATGGAACCAGGGGCCTTTGAAGTCCTTGAGGCCGGGAATCTGAGGAATGGCCGGACGGTTGAGGGCTCCGACCGCCGTGATGAAGACATCAGCCTCGATATCGATCTCGACGCCATCCGAGCGTCGTGTCCTTACCGTCCAGGTGCCGTCCGGGCGGTATTCCGCACGCACAACCTCTTCCTGAAACCGGATGTTCCGGCGAATGTCGTATTTCTTGGCGCATTTGAGAATATAGTCGAGGATCTCGTCCCGTTTGGCGAAGAAATGCGTCCAGTCCGGATTGGGTTCAAAGGAGTAGGAGAAGAAATGGCATGGCGTGTCGACGCCGCAATCGGGGTAATGGTTGTCTAGCCACGTGCCGCCGACTTCGGCGTTCTTCTCGATGATCACATAAGGTATGCCGGCTTCCTGCAGGCGCACCGCCATCGCAAGGCCGGAAAAGCCCGCGCCGACGACGACAACCTTGAAGGCGGCCAAACGGGCGGCGGGCGGCTTGTGACGCCATGTGAAGCGGCGACCGTCCTGGCCGCCCAACATCATCTCCTCGCGGAACACTGCCATGTATTCGTCCGGCACCGTTTCGCCAACGGCAACATCGACCATGGCCTTGAACTCGGCCGCCGGCGGTTCGAGAGCGATGGCGCCGCCGTGCTCGGCCCGTTCCATGATGGCTGTGACGAGCTTCGCTCGGATCTGATTTTGCAGGGTGGTCGGGATGGCCTGCATATAGTCCCAGGCGCCGCGGATGTGTGGCGCGACTTCGCGCAGGAGACCATAATCACCGGTCAGTTGCACATAGCTCATGAGCAACGGCACGATATCGGCTTCGGCGATCGCTGCGCTGAACGCATCGGGATGGGCAGCCGCGAAGGCGATCTGCTCCTGCGGGGTAAGATGGCGATCCTGTGCCAATGTTTCGTTCCTGCCCTTATGTCGTTATTGGGTTCAGTAGCGGCCGCCCGTGACGTGAAGAACCTCGCCGCTGATGTAGCTTGCGCGATCCGATGCGAGGAACGCGACGGCGTCGGAAACGTCTGAGACCTGGCCCATGCGAGGGATCGCGACCGTCTTCTCTGCATTGCCGCGGATTTTCTCGAAGTGTGGCAGGGAGCGCACGGCCTCCGTCTCGACAATGCCGGGCGCTACGGCATTGACCGTGATGAAGTAACGGCCGACTTCGAGCGACATCGCACGGGTAAATCCCAGTAGTCCGGCCTTGGCCGCGGAGTAATTGGCCTGGCCGGGATTTCCCAAATGGGCGCGCGAGGACATGTTGATGATACGCCCGGCGTTCCGTTCAATCATCGTCGGCAATACAGCCTTGGTACATTGGAAGGCACCCTTCAGGGTTACGTCGATGACACTGTCCCAATCGGCTTCCGACATCTTGCCGATCCGCATGTCGCGTGTGAAGCCGGCGTTGTTGACCAAGATGTCGATCGTGCCGAAGGCGTCATGCGCCGCTCCGATCAGTTGCTCGACGGACGCCGCATCGGTGACGTCACAGCACACACTGATCGCCTTGCCGCCGTTGTGGACGATCGTTCCTGCCGTCATAGCCGCGGCAGCTTTGTTGATGTCGGCCACGACAAGATGAGCACCCTCTGCGGCGAGGCGCTCGCAAATCGCCTGGCCAATGCCCTGTGCGCCACCGGTGACGATCGCCACCTTGCTGCTCAGTCCGAGTTCCATTCCCACTCCTGTCTTGTGTTGCGATGAACCTATTTTTGGGGCGGGGGGCTTGTCAATGAAAATCAATTTCGTATTCTTGCGTCGTCGAATTGGCGCGAGGTTCATCGTGACCGCGACAAAGATCAAACGCGACGGCGCGGTCTGCGCATGTCCTCATCGGAGGCGCCCACCGCAAACGCTGCAACGGGCGATGTCATTTGACAGGTGTTCACATCATCGGCGCGGGCATGACACCGCTTGGCAAGCATGTCGACTTGACGGTCAAACAGCTCACCGCGCGGGCTGTCGATCTCGCCCTCGCCGACGCCGGCCTGGATAAAGGCCGGATCGATTGCGCGTGGTTCTGCAACACGCGGCAGGGCGTGCTTGAGGGGCAGCATGGTGTGCGCGGCCAAGCCGCGCTGCGGGCTTATGGTTTTGAAGGCATCCCCATCTTCAATACGGACAATGCCTGCGCGAGCTCGAGCTCAGGCGTCTACCAGGCCTTTGCGGCGATCAGGGCGGGACTTGCCGAGGTCGCCTTGGTCGTCGGTGCCGAGAAGATGTTCTTTCCGCAAAAGCGGCAAGAGATGTTCGAGGCCTTCAAAGGCAGCTGGGACCGTGAACTCGCTGAACAGCATATGGGCGTCTTGCTGGCTTTGGGCGAACACCTTCCCATCCCATCCGAAGCCCGTGACGCAGCATCGCCTGAGCGTTCGGTCTTCATGGACATCTATGCCGCGCAGGCGCGCTTCCACATGCATACGTTCGGCACGACACAGCGTCAGATCGCAGCCGTCGCGGCGAAGAACCACACCCATTCGCAGCACAATCCCGCGGCACAGTACCGCTTTGCGATGACCGTGGATGAAGTGCTTTCCGACCGCCTGGTCGTCTGGCCGATCACGCGTGCCATGTGCGCTCCGATCAGTGACGGCGCGTGCGCGCTGGTTCTGGCCTCTGATCGGGTCGCTGCCGCGACCGGCACTCGTGCGCGGGCTGTGACGATCCGCGGGATGGGTGTGAGCAGCAGCAGCGATCGTAAGCCTGAAGCCTACGATCGTCACCTCACCCGAGTCGCGGCGGACCGCGCCTATGACGGCGCCGGTGTCGGTCCGCAGGACATCCACGTCGCCGAGCTCCACGACGCCTCGGCCATCGCGGAAATTCTCCACAGCGAGAATGTCGGTTTCTGCGCCTACGGCGACGGTGGATCGCTGGTCGAGAGTGGTGCAACCACCCTTGGAGGCCGTCTTCCCATCAATGTGTCGGGAGGGCTCCTGTCGAAGGGGCATCCGATCGGGGCGACGGGCGCTATCCAGCTCTACGAGCTGGTGACGCAATTGCGAGGTGAGGCGGGCGACCGACAGGTCGAGGGTGCGCGTATGGCGCTCGCCGAGAATGGAGGCGGTTTCCACGGTGTCGAGGAGGCCGCCTGCGTCGTCACCATTCTTGAAAAGGCTGCCTAGCTGATGACCGCAAATCTCGATGTGCTCCAAGCTTGGCGGATACCCGATAAAGTCCAAATGCTGACGAGGCATGACGTCGCATTTTATGCGCTGTCGATCGGCGCCGGCCGCGATCCATGCGATCAGACGGAGCTCAGATTCGTCGATCCCGGGCGGCCGGACCTGGAGGCACTTCCTTCCATGGCGCTGGTGCTTGGCTATCCCGGATTTTGGCTTGGCAACCCTGCGCTGAAGCTCGACATCAAGCGCATCTTTCACGTCGAGCAGTCCCTTGAGATCATGGGGGCTCTGCCCGTGGAGGGTCGGGTGGTGGGACGAACGTGGGTGACGGACCTTCAGGACCGGGGCGTGGGAAAGGATCTGCTGGTCCATTCCCGGCGAGACGTGTCCGATGAGCGGGGAGTGACATTTGCCAAGCTTCGACAAGTCCATATGCTGCGCGGCTATGGGGGATTTTTCCGTGGCAAGATCGACAAGGATGTTTCGCGGCCAGCGAGCACGCCTTCGGCATCTCCCGTCGCGGCTGTCGTCGATACGGTGATTCGCACGGAGCAAGCCTTGCTCTATCGGCTAAACGGCGACTTCAATCCCTTGCACAGCGATCCGGCCGTAGCCCAGGCGGCGGGCTTTCCCGGGCCGATCCTGCACGGCATGTGCACCTTCGGGATGGTCGCAAGAAAATTAGTCAAAACGCTATGCCGGGGTGAAGCAAACCGGCTCATCTCCATGTCGGCCCGATTCACGGGCCCCGTTCATCCAGGGGAGACCCTGCGAACGGAGATCCTTGAGGACGGTTCCTTCCACACGGTTTCCGTGGAGCGGGGCCGACCCGTCCTCGGCTACGGGATGGCGCGAGCTGCGCCCATGAACGTCGTGACCCTGGAACCTCACCATGCCATCTGAAACTCACGGCGAGTTGCGCGAGCCGTTACGCCGTTTTGTCCGCGAACGCCTCGTGCCCCTGGAGGCGCAGGTGGCTCAGGATGACCGCCTCCCCGACGAGATAGTCCGCGAAATGCGCGACATGGGGCTCTTCGGTCTCACCATCCCCGAGGAATTTGGCGGGATGGGTCTCCCCGTGGCCGAGGAGATCGAGCTCGTCTTCGAACTGACCTGGGCATCACTGGCATTCCGGTCGATCATCGCCATGAATCTGGGGGTGGGATCGCAGGGCATTGTGGCCGATGGCACGCCGGAGCAGAAAGCGACATGGTTGCCGCGTATCGCCTCGGGAGAGGTGATCACCTCGTTCTGCCTGACGGAGCCGGATTCCGGCTCCGACAGCGCTGCTCTCAGAACGACTGCGCTGCGCGACGGTGATGACTACGTCATTTCCGGCACGAAGCGCTTCATCAGCAATGCGCCGCTCGCCGGCCTCTTCATCGTGATGGCGCGGACCAGTCCCGAAAAACTGCCTGGCAATCGGCACGTCACGACCTTTCTTGTGCCCGCGGCAACGCCGGGGCTCTCGGTGGGCAAGAAGGACCGGAAAATGGGTCAGCGCGGCGCCGCAACCGCCGACGTGATCCTTGATGGGGTCCGCGTCCCTGCCTCCAGCATCCTGGGTGGCGAGGTCGGCCGCGGCTTTTCGACCGCCATGAAGGTGCTCGACCGCGGGCGCATAGGCGTTGCTGCGGCGGCGATAGGGCAGGCGCGGCGACTGCTTCACGAGGCTCTGACCTATGCGATCGAGCGCAAGCAGTTCGGGCGAGCGATCGGCGAGTTCCAGCTCGTGCAGGCCATGTTGGCCGACAGCCGCGCCGAGCTCTATGCCGCCGAGTCGATGGTCCGCGACGCGGCGCGCCGGCTCGACGGTGGGGAAAACGTTTCGTTGGAAGCGTCCTGCTGCAAGATGTTCGCGACGGAGATGGTCGGGCGTGTGGCCGATAGGACGATCCAGATTTTTGGCGGCGCGGGTTACATGGAGGAGAGCGGCGTCGAACGCTTCTATCGGGATGTGCGCGTGCTGCGCATCTACGAGGGGACAACGCAGATCCAGCAGCTCGTGATTGCGCGCAACATGCTCCGGGAAGCGGGTCATGCGTGCTGAGGGGGCAGGTCCGCTGGCCGGCATCAGGGTGGTGGAATTCGCCGCGCTCGGGCCTGCACCCTTCGCGGCCATGCTGATGGCCGATATGGGGGCCGACGTGCTGCGCATCGACCGCCCGGGCAGTCCCGGTCGGGACAGCGACATCCTCAATCGTGGACGCGCGTCTCTCGTCGTCGATATCAAGGATCCCGACGCGCTGGCATCGTTGAGGCGCATCATCGACGTGGCCGATGTGCTCATCGAGGGCTTCCGGCCCGGTGTGATGGAGCGCAACGGCCTTGGACCGGACGTCGTATGCGCTGCCAATCCCAGGCTGATCTATCTGCGCATGACGGGGTGGGGCCAGGGCGGACCCTTGGCGGAGCGTGCGGGCCACGACATCAACTATATCGCGGTGGCCGGAGCGCTCGCGCCGATCGGCCGCGCCGGCCAGCCGCCGGTCCCGCCCCTCAATCTTGTCGGCGATTTCGGTGGCGGTTCGATGTTTGCTGCGCTCGGCATCGTCGCCGCGCTTTACGAACGTGAGAAGTCTGGTCGCGGCCAGATCATTGATGCTGCCATGGTCGATGGCACGGCCAATCTCATGGCGATGTATCTGTCGCACCAGCAGGGTGGCCGGGAAGGGACAGGCCTCGAGAGCGGCGCATATTTCCTCGATGGGTCCGCACCGTACTACCGATGCTATGCCTGTGCCGATGGGCGCTACGTGGCCGTGGGTGCGATCGAGCCGGCGTTCTGGCGGATCTTGCTGGAGACGAGCGGCGTTGGGACGGGGCTCTCCCAGGAGCCGGATGACTGGCCGGAGGCGTCGGCTCAGCTTGAAGCCCTGTTTCTCACACGCGACAGGGACGATTGGATCGAGCTGTTCGAGGGCCGGGACGCCTGCATAGCTCCGGTCCTCACTTATGACGAACTCGAGAGCCACGCGCACTTGGCAGCACGAGGTACATATGTGCGACAGGACGGACTTCTACAGCCCGCGCCGGCGCCGCGCTTTTCACGCAGCCGGACCCGCATCGCCGGAAAGCCCAGTCAGGTCGGTGCTGGTGGGGATGCGCTCGCCGCGAGCTGGCTGAGCAGTCCCCCGATTGCGCACCAATCCCATCCAGTCACCGACAATCAAGGCGCCCCATGATGACCCGCGACATCAGCCAGGTGGTGGAGAAACTGCGGACAGCGTTCGCCGACGATGACGCCATGTTGCGGTGGGGCGCGGACATCCCGGTGAAGCACTGCTCCGACTGGACGAGACTGCCACCCGTCATTCCGTTGGCACTTGCCAGACCGCGGACGACTGAGCAGGTCTCACGGTTGCTCGGCCTGTGCCATGAGACGGGAACGCCGGTTGTTCCACAGGGCGGACTGACGGGGCTCGTCGGTGGCGCCCACCCGGTTGAAGGCTGCGTCGCCATTTCCATGGAGCGCATGTCCGGGGTAGAGGAGATCGACGCGGCGGCTGGTACCATGACCGTATTGGCCGGTACACCGCTCGAGCAGGCGCAGGCTGCTGCCGATGCGGTGGGCCTGATGTTTCCCTTGGATCTCGGCGCACGGGGGAGCTGTACGATCGGCGGCAATGTCGCGACGAACGCCGGCGGCAACCGGGTCATTGCCTATGGCCCGACGCGCAATCAGGTGCTGGGCCTTGAAGTTGTGCTGGCCGATGGCTCTGTCCTGCAGTCCATGAACAGGCTGATCAAGGACAACACGGGCTATGATCTCAAGCACCTTTTCATTGGGTCCGAAGGAACGCTCGGCATCATCACAAGGGCCATTCTGAGCTTACGCCCCCAGCCCGCCACTACCATCACCGCGCTTTGTGCTCTGCCTTCTGCAGAGGCGCTGGTGCCGTCGCTCGCGGCCTTGCGAAGCCGGATCGGGCCGTCGTTGTCCGCGTTCGAGGCCATGTGGCCGGACTTCTGGCAGGTGATCGTGGCGCAGGCTGGACGAAAGTCACCGTTCGCCAGGGCTCACGGCGCTTATGCGCTAATCGAAATGTCGGGCTTTGATTGCGAGCGGGACGAGGACAGGCTTCAGATCGCCCTCTCCGATATGCTGGAGGCCGGTCTGTTGTCCGATGTTGTTGTTGCCCAGACGAGCCGTGAAACCGGCGATTTCTGGGGGATAAGAGAGGCGGTGGGTGAACTGCGAAGCCTGATGGGGTCCTTGATATCTTTCGATGTCAGCATCCCGGCACAATCCGCTGACGCCTTCGTCGCGACCGCTGTTGCCGCTCTCGAGAAACGCTGGCCGGACGCTACTCATCTGGCCTATGGACATCTCGGCGACAACAACATTCACATCATCGTGCGGGTGCCGTCGGCCTTCGACGAGCAACCGAAGGATCTCATCAATGAGATCGTCTATGACGCCGTGGCCCGTTTCCGGGGAAGCGTTTCGGCGGAACATGGCATCGGGCTGACCAAGAAAGGGTTTCTGCATTTGTCGCGGTCGCCGATCGAGATTGCGACCATGCAAGCGGTCAAGGCAACGCTCGATCCCCGTGGCATCATGAACCCGGGGAAGCTCTTCGACCGGAGGCTTTCCAGAGAGGAAATACCTTAAAATGAAATTGACTTTCATATTGCTCCATGTAGCCTGAATGTGGCCCATGGATCGAGTGCAGCGCGGCAAGCTGCCAGCAGTCCGAGGCTAATTCCATAACAATCAAAGCGAGAGGGGGAACGGGATATGCCCAAGTTGGCCAAGCGAAGAGATTTTCTGAAACACCTGGCGATCGCTGCTTCGGCAACGACTGTAGCGGCGCCCGCCATTGCGCAATCTTCTCCGAAGATTCGCTGGCGAATGACCGAAAGCTTCCCGAATACACTTCCCAATCTATACGGGGCAGCTGAGCTCTTCGCCAAGCAAGTGGCGGAAGCCACCGACGGCAATTTCCAGATCCAGATTCTCGCCCCCGGGGAGATCGTCGGCGCCGCCCAGGCGCTCGACGCCGTACAGAACGGCACCGTGGAGAGCGCCCATACGTCTGGCAATTATTTCATCGGCAAAGAGATCGCCTTCGCCTTCGGGACCGGTCTTCCGTTCGGCCTGAACGCGCGCCAGCACGATGCCTGGTGGCATCTCGGTGACGGCAGCAAGCTCTTCAACGAGGTTCTGGCCAACTATAATGCGGTCGCGATCGCCGGCGGGAATTCCGGCGCTCAGATGGGCGGATTCTTCCGTAGCGAGATCAAGAGCGCGGCCGATCTGAAGGGGTTGAAGTTCCGGATCAGCGGCCTTGGCGGGCGTATTCTGTCGAAGCTCGGGATCGTGGCGCAGCAGATCCCCGCAGGGGACATCTACGCCGCTCTTGAGCGCGGCACGCTAGATGCCGTTGAGTTCTCCGGTCCGGCCGACGACCAGAAGCTCGGATTTATCAAGGTCGCGAAATATTACTACTCGTTCAGCTTCTGGGAGGGAAGCTCCCAGGCAGTGTTCATGTTCAACAAGGACAAGTGGGACGCATTGCCGAAGCCCTATCAGGCTATCCTCGCCAATGTCGGTCAGCATGCCCACAACTGGATGACGTGGAGCTATGACAGCACCAACGGGCCCGCCCTGCGGCGCATGGTGTCCGAGGGCGCGATCATCCGGGCCTTTCCCGACGACATGTTGCAGGCCTCGCTCAAGGCGGCGAATGAGCTCTACGCGGAGCTTTCCGCCCAAAACCCTGCCTTCAAGAAGCTTTACGATTCGCACATCGCGTTCCGCAGTGACGTGTTGCCCTGGTGGCAGGTCGGCGAATATGCGTATGATTCATTCATGGTGCGTACGCGCGGGCGAAGCTGACGGCTGAGCTCCGGCGCGCGGCCCCCGCGGCGATGTCGGCGCAGATGCCGTGCAGGTTTTCTGGAAATATTGGATAGCACTATGCGACTAGCCACATTCATCGGGGATGACGGGCCTCGTCTTGGCCTCGTGTCCGGATCAACGATCCTTGATCTTAAGGACGGATATGCCCGCTTCCTCGACCGTCCGTGTCCTGCCTCCATGATTGAATTGATCGAAGGCGGCGCAGCCACTCGGGTGGATGTCGATACTGTGCTTGAGGCGAGCCACGTCGAGAGGTCGCATGGGAATCTCTGGCGTGACATCGCGCATGTCCGGCTGCTTTCGCCTATTCCGCGTCCACGGAAGAACGTTGTCTGTGTGGGGCGGAACTACAAGCTCCACATCGAGGAGGGAGCGCGGGCGAGGGGAGCGGCGCCCGTCTTCCCTGAGGTGCCCGAGTTTTTTACCAAGCCTCCGTCGTCCGTCATTGGCCCAGAAGAGGACATCAGGCTCGACACCATTGTAACGAAGAAGCTCGACTACGAAGTCGAGCTCGCCTTCATTATTGGCAAGCACTGTCGCGACGTGTCTGCGGCGGAGGCGGCGGATGTCATCTTCGGCTATACGATCCTGAACGACGTCACGGCGCGCGATCTTCAATGCGCCCATGGCCAATGGTTCAAGGGAAAGGCGCTCGACAGCTCTTGTCCGATCGGCCCGGTCATCGTGACCGCTGACGAATTCGGGCCTCCGGCAGGGCACGCGCTCAGTTTGCGCGTCAATGGCGAGCCCCGGCAGTCCTCATCCACGGATGACATGCTGTTCGACTGTGCGGCTATCGTCGCAAGTCTATCCGCGGGCATGACGCTCGAGCCCGGCGACATCGTCACGACCGGAACCCCGTCCGGCGTGGGGCTGGGGATGTCGCCGCAGGTGTGGCTGCGAGAAGGCGATGTCGTCGAAGCGGAAATTGCAGGGATTGGTATCTTGCGCAACACCGTCCGTCAGGTGCGTTGATGGCGAATGCAAGTCCCTTTCGCGCCACCCTTCACACCAGTGACGAGAGCCTCGGGCGTGCAGAATTTCTCGCCCTCGTGGAGCAGGCAGCCGCGGGATTGCATGCGTTGGGGGTCGAGCCGGGCGACTGCGTTTCGCTCCTGATGCGCAATGATAGCCCGTTCCTCGTCGCCACGGCGGCCGTCCAATTGCTGGGCGCCTATGCAGTCCCGCTCAATTGGCATTTCAAGAAGGACGAACTGCTGTATGTGATCCAGGACTGTGAGCCCAAGGTCATGATCGCCCATGCGGATCTGTTGGACGTGGTCAGTTCCGGCCTGGCGGCAGGCACCTCCACCATTGAGGTGGCGGTGCCGCCGGCGCTGCGCAAGGCCTTCAAGATCACCGACCGATCGAGCGGCGGCGTAGGCGCCTTATCCTGGTCGGATTGGCTTGCCCGTCAGAAACCCATTGCGCTGCCCTCCATTCGACCGCCGGACGCAGTCATCTACACCTCGGGGACGACGGGGCGACCCAAGGGCGTGCGCCGTGCGCCGCCGACCGCGGAACAGGCCATCGATGGCGAGCGGATGCGCGCTGCCGTCTTTGGGATCGGGGAAGGCGACCGGGTTCTGGTCTCTGCGCCTCTCTACCATACCGCGCCGAATTTCTTTGCGCTGCGCGCCATGCGGCTCGGCGAGATCCTGGTGGTCTTACCGCGCTTCGATCCCGAAGACTTTCTTGCCACCATCGAGCGGCATCGCATCACCCATGTCTATGCCGTGCCCACGATGTTTGTGCGCCTTCTTGCTCTCGATCCGCAGATCCGGGCGCGGTACGATGTGTCTTCGCTTCGCTTCGTGCTGCACGCAGGCGGGCCTTGCCCGCAGACGGTGAAGCAGGGGATGATTGCATGGCTGGGGCCGATTATTAATGAATATTACGGCTCGACAGAGCACGGTCCGCTGACATTCTGCACGAGCGAGGAATGGCTGGCACACCGCGGAACGGTTGGCCGCGCTGCGCCGGGTGTCAAAATTGCGATCCAGGATCAAGAAGGTGGCGACTTGCCGACTGGCGTCCCGGGCGAGATCATCGCACGCAACTTTGCACATCCGGACTTTACCTATCATCGCAGGCCCGCCGACCGTGCCGAATTGCAGCGCGGCGAACTCGTGGCGACCGGGGACGTCGGCTACTTCGATGCATCCGGCTTCCTCTATCTCTGCGATCGCAAGCGCGACCTCGTCATCTCGGGAGGCGTCAATATCTATCCGGCCGAGATAGAAGGCGCGCTTGCCGGATGTCCCGGGATCGCCGATTCAGCGATCTTCGGGGTTCCAGACGCGGAGTTCGGCGAGCGACTAATTGCTGTCGTGCAACCGCGTGAAGGCGTCGTGCTCGAGCCGGACGAAATACGCGCGTTTCTGTCCACGCAACTCGCCTCGTACAAGATCCCGGCAATATTCCTGATACGCGATAACCTGCCGCGAGAGGAAACTGGAAAGATCAGGAAGCGCTTGCTGCGGGACGAGTATATCCAAAGTTCCGCTCACAGCTGATCGGTGTTGAACGGCTGGCAAGTCCAGCGGGAAAGACATGGCATGAGCTCTCTTCTCCTCGTCTCGCGCCTGATTGACAAAATCAACGGGGCATTAGGTCAGATCGCAGCTTGGGCGATCCTTGCCGCGGTCGTGATCTCAGCCGGCAACGCACTCCTGCGCCATTTCTTTGGGACCTCGTCCAACGCCTGGCTGGAGATGCAATGGTATCTCTTCGGCGCTGTCGTTATGCTGTGTGCGGCCTGGGCGTTACGCGAAGAGGCGCATGTGCGCATTGACGTGGTCGCGGGCCATCTGTCGCGGCGATGGCGTCACTGGCTCGACCTGTTCGGACTTGTGGCATTCCTCAGTCCCTTTGCCGGACTGATGATGTGGCTCGGCGGGCCTTATGCGTTCGCATCTCTCGAATCGCGGGAAGTCTCTCTCAACCCGGGTGGACTGACAATCTGGCCGATCAAGATGATCATTTTTGCCGGGTTCATTTCCTTGTTCGCACAAGGGCTGAGCGAGATCATCAAGCGGATCGCCATCATGTCCGGCTTCATGCCGGATCCCGAAGATGCCATCTCCGTCAGCGAGCCCGACGACACTCGCTCCCAGATATCGTGACGCCGCGGGACCTGCCTCGATGATCGAGTTCATAGCCCAGAACCTCGCGCCCATCATGTTTGCGAGCCTGGTCATCATGCTGTTGATGGGGTCGCCAGTCGCGTTCTCGCTCGCTGCAAACGGTCTCTTGTTCTTCTTCATTGCTGTTGAGCTCGCACCGCTTGCACCGCAGACGATCACTGTATCCTGGCCACTGCTCCAGGCGATGCCAGACCGTGTTCTGGGTGTGCTCTCCAACGAGGTTCTGTTGGCGATCCCGTTCTTCACGTTCATGGGCTATATTCTGGAGCGCTCAGGGATGGCTGAAGACCTGCTCGACACGATCGGCCAGGTCTTCGGCACGGTGCGAGGCGGCATCGCCTATGCGGTGATATTCGTGGGCGCCTTGCTGGCCGCAACGACCGGCGTGGTTGCCGCCTCAGTCATTTCGATGGGCCTCATCTCGCTGCCGATCATGCTTCGTTATGGCTATGATCGGCGCATCGCGTCCGGCGTCATTGCCGCTTCCGGCACGCTGGCGCAGATCATTCCCCCATCACTGGTTCTCATCGTGATGGCTGATCAACTCGGCCAATCCGTTGGCAATATGTATGCCGGTGCCTTTCTCCCGGGGCTCATGCTGGCGGGAGGTTATGGCATCTATGTATTCGCCAGAGCGATGCTCTCGCCGTCAGCCCTTCCGGGTCTCCCGGTCGAAGCCATCGTCTATCGGGAGCCTGGAGGCGAACGCGGGCTTTGGCAGCTCGGCCTCCTTGTCCTTTTCTCGGCTGTCGCAGCGACGGTCACCCTGTCACAGACGGCAGTGCCGCCTGGACCGGACTTCGTTATCCTCGCCATCTGCCTCGGCACGGTGATCGCTCTCATCATCGCCTTGCTGAACCGTCTCCTCGGCTCGCGTTCCACGATTTTCATTGCGGGGATCGCGATCGTCCTCTCTGCGGCTTACGTGTGGCTTCTCAACAGCGGCTATTCCGTGGTTGCCCTTTATGCGGAGGTCGCCGCATGGGCCGTCGGCTACAACGTTGTCGTCGCGGCCGTGGAACGCTCGTCGGGCCTGCGTCTGATCTCGGGTATCGCCGAGCAAGTGACGTTCGTCCTCGTCCCGCCGCTTCTCCTGATCTTCCTTGTCCTCGGCACAATCTTCATTGGTGTTGCCACACCAACCGAAGGCGGCGCCATGGGAGCCGCTGGCGCCCTTATACTGGCCCTCATCAAACGTTTTCTCGATAAGAACCCAGCACGGCTCAACCTGACGAGTTTGCGGCAGGCGACGGAATCGACAGCGAAGCTGACCACATTCGCCATCTTCATTGTTCTCGGAGCCCGGGTCTTTTCGCTCACTTTTTACGGCGTGAACGGCCATCTTTGGGTCGAGCACTTGCTTGTGTCGCTTCCTGGTGGAGAGATCGGCTTCCTGCTCGTCGTGAATTTGCTCGTCTTCTTCCTGGCTTTCTTCCTCGATTACTTCGAGATTGCCTTCATCCTCATTCCGCTGCTCGTTCCCGCTGCGCAAACCCTTGGCATTGATCTCGTTTGGTTCGGTGTGCTGTTGTCCATCAATCTCCAAACCAGCTTCATGCATCCTCCGTTTGGCTTCGCGTTGTTCTACCTCCGCTCCGTCGCTGCCCGTGTTCCCTATCTGGATAAGCTCACCGGCAAGACAATCGCGCCGGTGACGACGGGGCAGATCTATTGGGGGGCTATTCCGTTCCTGCTGATTCAGCTGCTGATGGTAGGGATCACCATCGCATTTCCGCAGATCGTCACACATTACAAGTCCGCGGGCCAAGCTGTGGACCCCGCCGCCGTTCAGGACAGACTTGATAACCTGCCCGGCGGAGATGCGGTGCCGGCCGCGAAAGACCTTCCCCCCCTCTTCGACTAAGCACGCAGGAAAGGCGACGCCCCGGCGCGATCCCGGACGCAGCGAGATGCCTTTCCGCCAACGGCCCTAGCTGTATCCAGAATTATCGCGATCGTTCTGGGCGATTGACGGCGCTGGCAGCCAACGCTTCAGTTCCCGCCACATACCTCGCCCGGTACCGGCGAGCTTGACGGCCCTGGGAACATCGGGGACGACCTCCTAATCTCCCTCAGATCTTCTCAGGCGACTTGCAAGATCCGTGCAAGCGCTGACGTGCGGCCAGCAATGTGTCGAGGCGCGTTCGACGAGTCACACCGGGCTCATAGGCGCTTTGCTGTCATGGACGTAATGGACCTATACCCTGGCATTACCTCAACGACACGTCCGCCGAATGGATTGCCGCGCAGCTCTGCCGCAGTCTCGTTGCATCGTTCTTGATGCAACGGGACGGAGCCATGAGCCATCATCATCACGACAGGAAATTGGCTCTGGCCCCGCCATTCTCGACCCCGCGATAGTCCGGCCCCTGAACGCAGGGGAAGGGGGCTTCGGCACGACACAGGCTGAGCTCCGGTTCGCTCGGGCTGTCGTCAGGACGCGACATCACACTTAGACCAAGCGCTTCCCGCGCCTCGACCATACGGAGGATCCCATCGATGAAAGACCAACCGCATTGTCGCGCCGCAACGTCACGGCGCGACCTCCTCCTAGGCGCGCTGTCGGCTTCGGTCGCGGTCGCTCTTCCTGCGACCGCGCAGCCGCGCGACGGACAGATCACTCCACGCTCCAACCCAAGTCACGGAATAATGACCATGAGCACGGTAACGACCAAAGACGGCACCGAGATTTTCTACAAGGACTGGGGACCGAAGGATGCTCAGCCCATCGTCTTCCATCACGGATGGCCGTTGAGCGCCGATGACTGGGACGCGCAGATGCTCTTCTTTCTCGGCAAAGGCTATCGCGTTGTCGCCCATGACCGGCGTGGCCACGGCCGATCGGCTCAGGTGAGCGAGGGCCACGACATGAACCATTACGCCGCCGACGTGGCGGCCGTGCTTGATCACCTCAAGCTCACCAATACCATTCACGTCGGCCATTCGACGGGTGGAGGAGAAGCGGTTCGCTACGTGGCGCGCCACGGGGGGAAGCGCGTTGCCAAACTCGTCATCATCGGCGCTGTGCCGCCGCTCATGGTGAGGACGCCGGCCAGTCCCGGTGGGCTACCGATGGAGGTGCTCGACGGGCTCCGGGAATCGCTCGCTGAAAACCGCGCCCAGTTCTACATCGATTTTCCATCCGGACCCTTCTATGGCTTCAACCGTCCAGGCGCGAAACCCATCGAAGGCCTCATCCAGAACTGGTGGCGCCAGGGCATGATGGGGAGCGCCAAGGCCCATTACGAGGGCATCAAGGCCTTCTCGGAGACCGATTTCACCGAAGACCTGAAGGCCATCACTGTGCCGACGCTCGTCATGCACAGCACCGACGACCAGATCGTGCCCTTCGCCAACGCCGGCCCGCTCTCGGCAAAACTCGTCAAGAACGGAACGCTCAAGGCCTACGACCACCTCCCGCACGGGATGTGTGCCACGCACGCGGATGTGGTGAACCGGGACCTGCTCGACTTCTTCCGCTCTTAGGCGCCGCCGATCGCCGGCGATTGGACCGGCGATCGCAACCCGATCCGACTGGAGCTGCAAACCATGTACAAGATTGTTGTTTCTGCCGCCGTCGTGGCGGCATGCATTGCCACCGGCGCCCTCGCTCACGACGCCTCCGGAGAACATGTCAAGCTGATCTACGATCACCCGCTCCCTAACGTGCCTGGCAAAAGTATGCGCGCAGTGCTCGTCGAGTACGAGCCGGGCGAAACATTGCCGGCGCATGTCCATCCGCGTTCCGCTTTCATCTATGCCACGGTCCTTCAAGGGGCGATCGAGAGCCAGGTCAATGGCGGGCCGGTGACCACCTACCGCGCCGGAGAAGGTTTCCCTGAGTTCCCGGGCGATCGCCATGGCGTCAGCCGGAACGCAAGCACAACGGAAAACGCCCGATTACTGGCTGTGTTCGTCGTCGACACCAGCGAGACGGAACTCACGACGCCTATTGAGATCGACGATGCTCAGGGGCGCGCGCGCCGATGACAGGCTAGCGCAGGCACGGCGCCGATGCTTGGGGGCTCTCATGCTTGTCGAACGATTAAGCGCCTCAACGGCGACACGCCTTGCGGTGATTGGCATCACAGCAGACGTGCGATGCGCCGTGCAGTGGCTTTCCAGGCCCGGCGTCGGGCTTGTCCTCGTATGCGCAGATGATGGCCGTCTGCAGGGTGTGGTGAGCAAGTCCGATCTCGTTCGTCATATGGCCGGTTCGGCGCTCACGGACAGCCCGGTGGCTGATCTGATGAGTCGATCGATTGTGTCATGCGCGCCCGATGATGATGTCCGCACCGTGTGGACAATCATGACAGCAGGAAATCTCCAGAACATTCCCGTTATCGATGCGCATGCGAGACCGGTGGGCGTCCTTGAGATACGCGATGTGATGAATGTGCTGTATGCGCAGGAAGAAATGCAGGAGAAGATGCTCACGAACTATGTCGCGGGCGTCGGTTACCGTTGAATAGTGTATTCGGGCCGACCGCTACGATCATCCCGCGCTTCAAGCCCATCGTGAAAATCATAGCTTTACTCAGCTGGGATGTAGCTCGGGCGAGAACGTCATGCCCGGAGAAGCGTTGAAGTGAGCCCTGCAAGGGATGGAGCCAAAGCTCCGGACGCTCCTTGCGACTACGACTTGATCTCACCAGAACAGGAAAGTCGACATGTTCCAATTGAAAGATAAGGTGGCCCTGATCACCGGCGGGAGTTCCGGTATCGGCCGGGAGACTGCGCTCGCCTTCGCGAGACAGGGCGCGAAGGTGATAATAACCGGACGGCGTTTCGAGCCGCTGGAGCGTACGGCCGCGCTTGACGCGAACATCGTCGCGTTCGTCGCCGATGTTGCTGCGCCGAGCGACGCCGCGCGCAGCGTCGCGAAGGTGATCGAGACCTGGGGACGACTGGACATCCTGGTAAACAACGCCGGTGCCGGCGCGATCGCACCCCTGTCCGATGTCACCGCTGAACAGATCCAGGCCATCTTCGCCGTGAATGTCTTCGGACCAAGTCTGCTGGCCCGGGAGGCGCTTGCGTATCTTTCTGGAACGCAGGGCACGATCATCAATATCTCAAGTACCTTCGGACACAAGGCCGGTGGCGGACTCTCGCATTACGCCGCGAGTAAGGCCGCGCTGGAGCATCTGACACGCTGCTGGGCGCTCGAACTCGCGTCATTGGGTATCCGGGTCAATGCGGTTGCAGCCGGACCCACCGAGTCAGGTGCCTTGACCGGTATGATGGGGCTCTCCGCAGAGGAGGCAGCTCGCATTGCGGAAGGGGAGCAGAAGCAGATCCCGCTCAAACGCCGCGGCGTTCCTGAAGATGTCGCGCGGTGGATACTCAATCTTGCCGATCCCGCCTCGAGCTGGATCACAGGACAGGTCATTTCGGTCGACGGCGGATTGAGCCTGACGTGAGCGCCGTGGCCGTTTCCATCAATCGCATCCGCTGAACAAAGGACCGCGGAACGGCCCCACGCCACTGGGACGTTGGCGTCATGCATTTAAGTGTATCGCCGCGGGCCAGGATTGACGAGACACCGAAGGTCGGTATGTTGCTCGTTCATCACGGTGTATTGTTAAATGAGGCGGTTGCGACGCTTGTTGCGCAGCCGAGGTTCCTCTGCGTTGTCTTGTCGAGGCGAGGCGATCAGCTGTGAGAACAAGATGTTCAGATCCGGAGAAATCCTCATTCTGACGGGAACGCCGGGGGCGGGCAAAACGACTGCCGCAACGCGCATCGCGCAATTGCCCGACAGCCCGAAGGTCCATCTGCACGCGGATGATTTCTGGCGGTTCATCAAGGCTGGATCGATCCTTCCGTGGGAAACGAGGGCCCACGCCCAGAATGCAACAGTCATTGACGTGCTGGCCGGGGCTGCCGCGCGCTATGCGCAGGGCGGATACTTCGTGATCGTGGATGGTATTATTGGAACCTGGTTCCTCGAGCCGTTCCGGAACCTCGGTGTGCCTCTGCACTATATTGTCCTCCGCCCGGATCTGGAGGAGGCAATCAGGCGGTGCGGCGCGCGCGGCGGCGACACCCTTTCAGATCCCGTTCCCATTTCTGCACTGCACCAGCAGTTTGCAAATCTCGGCGCCTTGGAAGCCCACTCGCTTTCGGTTTCGGGCCTGACCGTCGATCAGACGTGCGACGCCATTGCCCAATCGGTGCAGAGCGGCCGCTTTCGGCTGACGTGACCTAGGTGTCTCAGGCTGCGTCTTTATCTGGTCCGTCAACTGAGTTGAGAAGTGCAGGCCTGGGCCGCTCGAATGACGCGATCAGTCATTTCATACTTACTAGTTTCTAACAAAGATGAGCTAAAGCGGATGCCCACCGGCGGCGTCTTGGAATGATTCACCGAAGCACTTCCCGCTGCGGCAACAGCTTGCGCCCCTCATGGATGATCAGCCACATTTCCGCGATATCTATTTTGTCGCTGCGCATCATCATCTGGACGATGGAATCGGCCAGCATCTCCTCGAGGGTTGGCTCGGCGCCCGAAAAGGTCAAGGCGTGTTCCGAGAAGGACGGGTCTTGATCGCGATCATGCCGTTTCGGTGACGTTGAGATTATGGTCATGGTCGCTCCCCACCGCCCCTCTTTTCCGCAGATCATAGGAGCGCGGTCCGCCCACCGCGTCCATTTGCAACATCAGTTGTTTGCCGGCAAAAGTTGCGATGCCGAAGCCGATAAGAGCGTGTGTCCACGTTGCCCACGGGTCCGCGAAGCCGAACAGGAACGGGTGGCCATAGCCGCGCAGCCAAGAATGATGTTGGAACATTCCGGCCATAGATTGGAACGGCACAGTACGAGGTTGGAACAGCCAATGACCAGGGTTCCGATGATACCCGCACTCCATGAGGCAAACGTGCCGCTGAAGATTGTCGACGTGTAGGCCAATCCCGCGCCAAGCGCCAGGTTCGTCCAATCCCAAGCCTTGCTCGGTCCTTCCTGTCTCATAGTTTGTCCATTCCATGGCCGGCTTAAGAGACCGTGTTGATAGAATGAAAAATCTGTGCGTGATCACCAATTCTACTCAAGGATCATCCTGATCATCCTAAGGTTTGGGTTACCTAGGCTGACGGCCGCCAAATAGCTTGGTTGCGCTCTCATGGCTTCACCGTGCTTGCTTTCTTCATCTGCCCGGTGAAAAACTGCGACCTGCCAGTGCGCCTTCTACCGGCCAAAACGCGCCCGCATGGATCTCAGCACCAGGGGGATTGTCGCGCGCACATCGGAGGAGCTCCCGCGTGCAGGAGGCGCATCGCTCGTTGCTTCCAGCGCCTCCGCGAGCCGTTGCGCGAGCGCCGGATATTTCCCCGCGAGTGATGTGATCACCTCGCCATCGCCGACATAGAGCGTCGTTGGCACGACAGCGGTGATTGAGTATGGAGCTTGAGACCCTCTGAGCAGGGAAGACATTCCAAGAAGATCGCCAGGCGCAAGCCGGCGTACCTCCCGGCTTTCCATCCGGATCGTGACGATCCCTGCGCGTACCATGAACAATCCGCCGGGGGAGATGTCGGCGCCGCCGATTGTCTCGCCGCTGGCGAGCGAGCGCGTCACGATGGCGTCCCCCAAACGCTGCTTTTCGTCATAAGTCAGCAAGGAGAAGAGCGGAATGGCCTCGATCAACTCCAGGGGCCCGACCTTGAGCATGCGCGCGCTCCCCTCGCTGGTTAGCCCTGGCGCAACCGCGGAGGCAGTGTCGGGCAGGGCGAGCAGAAGGCCAGCGGCCTTGCAGTGGCGGTAGATGAGATCGAGAAGTGCGTTGCGCGCCGGAACGCGGTCCGCCAGCGTTGCAACCCGGTAGCTGAGCTCCAGTTCAATGGCGGTCGCGTCGATGCTCTTGAGCGCCACGATGGGCTCGGGATCGCGCATGAGGAGGCTGCAACTGGCAAGCGCATCGCGCATGACGTTCATCACCATAGACGGCATGCGGGTTGGCGCGATGCGGATAGTGATGCTCTGTCCTTGGGAGGCATCGGGCCGTTCGAGATTGGTGATCGCCATCTTCGCCAAGCCGCTGTTAGGCAGAACGACGATAGCGTTGGCGGAGGTCTGGATCTGGGTCGAGCGCCAGTTAGTTTCGATGACGCGTCCTTCGGTCCCGTCGCCGAGAACGACCCAATCGCCGAGGTGATACGGTCTGCCGAGGCTCAGGGCGATCCCGGAAAAGACGTCTCCGAGGGTGTTCTGCAGAGCCAGTCCGAGCGTGATCGCTACCACGCCCGATGTCGCGACAATGGCGGATATATTCATCCCGAACACGAATGACAGGATCGCCAAAACGACGCCAAGATAGATCACCGCGACGAAAATGTCCTGGAGCAGTCGCGCCTGGTTGGGGTGCCCCTCGATCACCAGGTACAGCCGGACAAAGCCGATGACGGCCCAGGCGAGATGAATCCACCAGAGCACCTTAGCGAGGATCAAGATGAGATCGCTCGTCTCAACGGCTCCGAAGCCCTCCATTCGGTAGGGCACGATACGCTCGTGCAGCAGCACCCCCGTCATGGCGGCGAAGAAGCCAAGCTGGGCGATCAGCCTCGTCGTGGCAAGCTTGCGGGGGACCACGTGCCAGACGATGATCCCCACCACGCCGAGCAGGTTGATCAGCGCAAGCGGCGACCAGACTTGCACCACGGTGATGCTCCTCCGAATTCCGGTGACGTGCAATAGACTTGGGCCTGATTGCAGGCCGTTTACGGGCTGCAACATCGTCCGCCGGATCGTCGCTCTCGATCCGTATCGATGAAGGCGATGGCTGAACGCTGGGCGCGTTCGGTGTTGATGCGGTCGGGCGATCGCAGGAGTGCTTTGCCCGGGTGCGGGGGTATTGCTGGCCTGGGCCGTCATCGACCTCGCGGGGAGGCGGCCCGCGGAGGTCGTTGCATTGATCAAGGCCTCTTGATGTCACCTGCGGCCGGGCCGATCAGGCGGGCACCGGCAGCGTGCTCACCCACTGGGAGAAGGTGACGGTGCCGAGCCGTGGATCGGCATCGGAGACCAGAGAGGTCTCGCGAAGCCGGGCCCCGAAATAGCGGGCGTCGGAATCGGCCTCGACCGAGCGGGTGTCACCGATCGCGGTGAGGTACCGCCGCACGAGTTCGTCGAGGGCGAAGCGCTCTGGCCCGGCGATTTCGACAATCCCGTTCGCCGGTGCCGAGAGAGCGACATCCGTCATCGCGTCCGCGACATCGTCGGAGGCGATCGGCTGTACGAGGGCCGGTGACAAGCGAACTGTCGCGCCGTTCGCTGCGGACTGGGCGATGCCAGGCAGGAACTCAAGGAACTGGGTCGAGTGAACGATGGTGAAGGGAAGCCCGGATTCGCGGATCAGCTGTTCCTGCAGCAGCTTGCCACGGAAATAGCCGCTCTCCTGCAGACGTTCAGTCCCGACGACGGATAGAGCTATATGGTGGCGCACGCCGGCCGCCTTTCCGGCGGCGAGCAAGTTATGCCCGGAGATTGAAAAGAAATCGAGCACCGCCTGGTCGTCGAAGGAGGGCGAGTTTGCAAGGTCCAACACGACCTCCGCTCCGGCAAGTGCGCCGGTGAGACCTTCGCCCGTTATGGTGTTGACGCCGGTATTCGGCGACGCAGCCAGCACATCGTGGCCACGCTTGCGCAGACGTGTGACGGTTTTCGAGCCGATGAGGCCGGTTCCTCCGATGACGACGATCTTCATCACTTGATCTCCTGTCGCAGCCTCGATGGAATGCTGCGTATCGACGTGGATCTGAAAAAAGGGGACGGGGCTTTATTCAGCTCAGGCCCGCCTTATCGAGACCAAATGCCTTATCGGCCGAGCCGGGTGTGGTCTTGAAAGCAATTCCCACGCGATTCCAGGCGTTGATCGCCATCACAGCGAAGGTGAGATCAGAAAGTTCCTTTTCGGAATACTCGCCGCGTACCCTTTGGAACAGTTCGTCGGAAACGCCACCCTCGGGAAGCTTGGTCAGTGCTTCGGTCCAGGCGAGAGCCGCGCGCTCGCGTGCAGCGAAGAGGTTGGATTCCCGCCAGATGGTAACATGGTGGAGACGAAGCTCGGATTCGCCGGCGATTTTCGCCTGCTTGACATGCATGTCGAAGCAGAAGGCACAGCCATTGAGCTGCGAAGCCCGTATCTGGACTAGATTGTGGATCGTCTCTTCGATCGCGCCGTCTCTCAGGGCAGTGCTGAACTCCATGAATTTCCTGAACAGTTCGGGCGATTGCTGGGGATAGTTGATACGCTGCGACATAGGAGGCTCCGTTGGGATGGATTTATTTGAGATGATCGCGGCTATCCTCAGCAGATCCGCGCGGGTGACAGATGGAGCAGTTGTCTTCCGTCCTTCGATCTCGCGAATTGGGCGCAGGTCGTGCTCGCGGTGTTCGCCTTCTTGAAGGGGCAAAGGGCGCAGGCATGCCCGTGTGTTGTGTGGGCGTGGGCCGGGGTTCCGACAGGCTCCGCGATCTCGCCTTCTTTGGAGGCGACGCTATGGTTTCGAGCGTCGCGGGTGAGGGCGTGACGGGGCCCGGGACCGTTGATGTGCCGGCACATTGTGATGCTCCAAAGAAAAGCCTCAGGGAAACAGGCCGCGCCATGGGCACAGCCGAGCCAGGCGACGCAAACGGGCTCTCTGATCGAGCGGCTGTAGCTGAGCCGGAATGGCTGCAAGCCGCGCTCGGCTTCACCGGCGACGCAGTCGAAGCCGACGCTGGCTCGCGATCACGTTCCTCGCGCCTCTGAGCGCTGGGGCATACCGAGGGCAGGCGTGTCGTCGCCTGGTGAGGAAACGCCCCTTGCGCTTCCGGCAGGCCAGGCTTTCAGTAGTCCCAGAAGACCGGGACCCAGCGAAAGGCATCTCCGGCTATCGCCACCCGGCCGACAGATGGAAACGGTAGGTGAGTGGCCACCAGTTGTTCGCCGGTCTCAGCCAGTTCCGTCAAAAGACGGACGCGAACACGGGCTGCTTCTTCGGGGTCGTGCTCGAAGCCGTTATACCAATCGGGATGGTCGAACCCGACCGCGAAGATGGCGTCGCCTGCAAACGTCAGCCGGTCGCCACCGGAGGCAAGCCGAACGACACTGTGCCCGGGCGTGTGGCCGCCCGTGCGGCGGACGACTACGCCTGGCGCTACTTCATGCTCATCTTCGAACAGGCGCAGCTGGCTCCGGTATTCTTTCGCGAACCGCTTGGCCGTTGCGCGGAGGGCGTCGGGAAATCCGTCAGGCATGACCGCATGGGTGAAGTCTGGGGCCTCCCAGAACTTGACCTCGGCTGCTGCGACGTGGATCCGCAGGTCCGGCCGCAGGCGGTCCTTGACGCCGTCGACGAGAAGTCCGCCGATATGGTCCATATGCATGTGGGTGAGCACGATGTCGGTCACTGAGGCCAGATCGATGCCTGCGGACTCCAGTCTCCTGATCAATTGCCCGGCGCGCGGCAAGTTCAGGTCGGGATCCAGCCCCAGGCCGGCGTCGATGAGTATGGTCTGGCTGCCGCTTCGGACCAGCACCACATTCAGCGACCAGTCGAAAGCGTCGGGCGGCAGAAACATGTCGTTCAGCCAGGCCTTCCGCGCTGCGGGATCTGCGTTGTGCCCGAGCATGTTGGTTGGGAGCGGAAGCACTCCGTCACTGACCACGAGCACGTCGATCTCACCGATCCGCACGGCATAGCGCGATGGAACCAGTTCAGCAGGCCGGGGTGTATCGAGATGGGAGGTGTCCAAGCTCATGTTTGTCTCCTAGCTGACCGCCGTTCTACGCACGGCAGGGGCAACTTACGGTGAGGCATGGGTGCGATCGATTGGGTTGGAGGCGAGGGTGAGCGATACCACCGTATAGGTCGCGTCATCGCGTTTCCGCGGTAGAGAACAGGCGACGATCTGACGTGCCGACCCGACTGATCGCCCAGCCAGCTCCCACCGTCCGAACCGCAGGCAGCGGACAACCGATGGATTTCCATAGGGTGCAGCGGAAATCGCACCGCCCTATTCTCACCCCTGAGCGAAGCAGCTGGACGGAAGGAGTGCTAGTCTGACGCCACGGTCGCGGGCCAGGCGGACGCGGCCTCCACGGGAGGACGTGCTGATGTTGTCGATTGCGGACTATGCAAACGACGCGCCCGCGCAGGCGGCTCGGATGGTGGAAGGCGTGGTCGGCAACGCTTGGGCGACGGACGCCGCAGGCCGGCTCGTCTATGTCACGCCGGGCATGCTGCCCCTGCTGACCGCCGCGGCGGGAAACGGGCGCGAGAGCCTCCCGGATCAGGCGTCCGCTACCAATCAAACTCTTGCCGAAGACCAGCCGCTTGACTGGAAAGGGCTGGTGCATCCCGACGACTATCCGGCGGCGGCAGCCTCCTGGCGAGAGAGCCTGCAGACCGGGCATGCTTACGATGTCAACCAACGTATGCGTGGCACCGATGGGATCTACCGATGGGGGCGCTCTGCGGGCCGTCCGCTGCGCGATGCGGAGGCGCGCGTCGTCGGCTGGTACGGGACCTCCATCACCGATACTCGTCAGCCTGGTGAAGGCGTGCAGGGAGACCGCGTGCGGGCGCTCTCGGAGCTCGTCGACATGGCCCCGACCCACTTGTGGCGGCTCACGTCCAAAGGCGAGCTGGCGTTCATCAACAAGCGGATGGCGGACTATCTCGGACCAGCCATGGCAAGCAAGGCGCAAGGCGGACTGGACGGCTTGTTGGGCGCGATCCACCCCGATGATGCGATCGCTTTCAGGGATACGCTCGGCCGCAGCCTGGCAACTGGCGAACCGTTCTCGCTACGCTACCGGCTACGTCGCGCAGACGGTGCGTACCGCTGGATGTCGAGCCGTGCTGAGCCGTTGCGCAACGACAGGGGCGATATCCTGCAGTGGTATGGAACGTGCCACGACGTCGATGACCAGGCCCGGGCGGAGGAGGCTTTGCGCCTGCGTGAACAGGAGCTCAAGCGTCTCGTTGACGCGGTGCCCGCCATGATCTGGTGTGTCATGCCGAACGGCGAGCCCTCCTACATCAACAAGCGACTGGCGGACGCGGTCGGGATCGCGTTGGACGATCTCATCGCCCCCGACGGATCGCGTTCCCTTGGCGATATCCACCCGGAAGATATGGCGGCTGTCGAGAAAGCGCTCGGCCACGCGTTCGCAACGGGTGAGGCGTTTTGCATGACCTATCGGCAGCGCAGGGCCGATGGCGGGTTTCGTTGGACTGAGGGCCGCGCGGAACCCATGCGCGGTGAGACCGGGGCAATCATCCGGTGGTATGGCGTATGTGTCGACGTGCATGAACGCGTCGTCGCGCGCGAGGCTTTACAGGAGAGCGAGCGCCAGTTGCGGCAACTTGTGGATGCCGTACCGAGCCTGACCTGGTGCCTGTCGCCAGATGGTCAGCCGTCCTACTACAGCGAGCAGCTGATGCATTGGCTAGGCACCCGGGCAGAGGATCTCGGTACTCGGGAGTTGAGCCGCATCGCCCATGCTGCGGCGATCCTCGTGCATCCGGAAGATAGCCCAGGGGTGCATGAAGAGCTGGCGCGTTGTGTCCTCACGGGTGATCCCTTCCTCCGGAAATATCGGGTTCGCCGGCATGATGGCGTGTTCCGCTGGGTGGAGGGGCGAGCCCAAGCTCTGCGCAATGCGAGCGGGATAATCATCCAGTGGTACGGCGTGCTTATCGATATTGAAGATCTCATGCGCGCACAGGAAGACCTGCGCGGTCGCGAGCGGGAGCTCTCGCAGCTGGTCGATATGGTTCCGAGCCACATCTGGCGGCTGCGGCCAGACGGCGAGCCGATGTTCTTCAACAAGCGGATGGTTGATTTTCTCAACATGGAGGTAGGTCATCCCCAGGAGCCGGACATGAGCCGGCTACAGACCCTACTTCAGGCCATCCACCCGGATGACGCGCCGCAGTTCGAAGCGGCTCTTTATCAGAGTCTAGCCAGTGGCGAAGCTTTCGCGATGCAATACCGGATGCGGCGAGCCGACGGCGAGTACCGCTGGATGTCGGGCCGTGCGGAACCGCTGCGAGACGAGCGCGGACGGATCGTCCAATGGTTCGGCCTCAGCCATGATATCGACGAGCAGATGCGTCTTTATGGTGAGATCGCGGAACGCGAGGCCAGAATCCGCAGGCTCGTCGATTCGGATATCATTGGCATCGTGATCTGGGACCTCGATGGCACGCTGATCGACGCCAACGACGCGTTCCTGCGCATGGTCCAATATGACAGGGAGGATGTGAAGGCCGGCATTCGCTGGTTCGACATGACACCTTCGGAATGGCAGGAAGTGCATTCCCGCGAGGAGGCAGAGGAGCTTGCGACGACGGGCAAGATGCAGGCGCGGGAGAAGGAGTACTTCCGCAAGGATGGCAGCCGGGTGCCCGTCCTCATCGGCGCCGCCTGTTTCGACGGCCAGTCTCGGCAGGGCGTCGCCTATATCTTGGACCTGACAGAACGCAAGCGTGCGGAAGCGGCGGTGCGCGACCGCGAACGGGAGCTGTCGCAACTTGTCGACATGGTGCCAAGTTACCTCTGGCGGATTACGGCCGATGGCGTGCCGGTGTTCTTCAACAAGCGGCTCGTCGACTTTCTGGGTTTGGACGTCACGGATGCGGACCAGCCCGGCAAAAGCCGCCTTGCGGCAATTACCGACGCCATCATTCACCCGGATGATCGGGACAATGTGATGGCGGCATTCGAGCACTCCTTGGCGAGTGGTAAGCGCCTCCTGATGAAGTGGCGCATGCGCCGGGCGGATGGGGTCTTCCGTTGGATGGAAGCGAGCGCCGAAGCGATGCAGGACGAGGGCGGCCGTATCGCGCAATGGTACGGCCTGTGCCACGATATCCATGACCAGGTGCTCGCCGAAGAGGCGCTACGCGTGAGCAAGCAGCAACTGGAGCAGATGATCGACGCGGTGCCCATTAATATCCTGAGCTTCGATCGGGCGCGCAAATTGACCTATGCCAGCAGGCGCTATCTTGAGACGGTGGGCTCACCGGGCCACATCCAGGATTTTGAAAGCCTCGCGCTCGACGTCGCTCATCCGGAAGACTTTCCGATGATGTTTCGCAGGGCCTCCCTTGGTTTTGCGACCGGCGAGCCGTTCGTGAACCGGTTCCGGCGACGCTGCAGCGACGGCGTCTATCGGTGGATCGAGGCGCGCGCCCAGGCCTTGCGCGATGCCAATGGCGAAATCGTTCAGTGGTACATCGCCTCGATTGACATCGAGGATGAGATGCAGGCCCAGGCTGCGTTGCGCGAAAGGGAGCGCTTCCTGTGGCAGCTCGTGGAAACCCTGCCGGCGATGATCGATTGCGCAGCACCAAATGGCGAACCGGTTTACCGCAGTCAGCAGCTTCGAGAGTTTCTGGGCTATGAGCTCCAGGAGCTGACCAAGAAAGGCGGATCACGTTTGACGCAGACGCTGGACGCCGGGGTGCATCCCGATGACGTCGCTGCAGTCAAGAAGCACTATGCGGACTGCTTGCTGACGGGAAAGCCCTACGCGCGGCGGCACCGGCTGCGTCGCCATGACGGCGTGTATCGCTGGGTTGAGACGCGCGCCGCACCGATGCGCGACACCGACGGTGCGATCGTCCAGTGGAATGTGATCTGCCTCGATATCGACGCAGAGGTTCGGGCTCAGGAGAACCTCCGCTTGGCGCAGGAACGCCTTGCCCGCGCGAGCCAGGCGGCGAGCCTCGCAGAGCTCTCGGCCTCGATTGCCCATGAGGTGAACCAACCGCTGGCAGCGGTCGTGTGGAATTCCGAGGCGTGCCAGCGCTGGCTGACTGCCTGCCCACCAAACCTCGAGCGGGCTCAGATCACCATCGCGCGGATCATTCGCGACGCAAATGCAGCTGCGGATTTCGTCAGCCGGATCCGCGCCCTGTTCAAGCAGGCCGTCGCCCCCCGGCATCGCGCGCCGATCGGGGATGTCACCGCGGAGGTCGGGAGATTGCTCGCTGACGGAACGACGCAGGTACGGGTCGACATCGAGACGGACGTGGCCCCCGGGCTCCCGGAGATCCCGTTTGATGTTATCCAGGTCCAACAGGTGCTCGTGAACCTGATGCGCAATGCGATCGAGGCGATGGATGGCTCAACGGTGGAGCCGCGTCTCCGCGTGCGTGCCATGCGCGACGGCGAGGATGTGCGGGTTGAGGTGAGCGACAACGGACCGGGCGTTGTCCATCCGGAAAAGGTGTTCGACGCGTTCTTCACAACAAAGCAGACCGGCATGGGGATGGGCCTTGCGATCTGCCGGTCGATCATCGAGGCGCATGGCGGGCGATTGTGGGTCGATAAGAACGCCACCGGCGGCGCCACTTTTGCTTTCACGCTCCCGATCGAACCGCCTGAGCTCTCATGACGTCGGAGGAGCCCATCGTGCTGATCGTGGACGACGATCCAAGTGCGCGTGAAGCCCTTGCCGAGCTTCTCGAAGCCCATGGCATCCGCGTGGCCTCCTTCGCCTCCGCGGGAGATTACGCACGCGCAGCCAAGCCGGCAGGGCCTGCGTGCCTGCTTCTCGACATCGAGCTCCCTGACATCAACGGGCTCGACCTGCAGGCGCAGCTGGCCGGAACGGATCATCCGCCGATCGTCTTCATCACGGGCCATGGCGACATTCCCTCGTCGGTCCGCGCGATCAAGCACGGGGCGGTGGACTTCCTGACAAAGCCCTTTGGGGAGCACGCGCTCATGGGCGCCATAGACGCCGCCTTCGCGCGCGACAGGCAGCTCCGCGCCGAGCGCTCGGATCTTGAGCGCCTAGAGGCCCGCTACGATACACTCACCCCGCGGGAGCGCGAGGTTCTGCCGCTTATCGTGAGCGGCTTGTTGAACAAGCAAGCCGCGGCCGTGCTGCAGCTCAGCGAGGTCACGCTTCAGCTGCATCGACGGAACGTGCTGCGGAAGATGGGGGCAGCCTCTCTCGCGGATCTCGTGCGGGTCGCCGAGCGGCTCAATATCCCCATCACCCATTCGCGTCGCGGAGACAAAGAAACGTGAGTAGCTCCGAGCGCACCATCGCGGTTGTGGATGACGATATACGGCTCCTCGAGTCCCTGGAGAATCTCCTGGAGTCCGCAGGCTATGCGGTTCGGACCTTCTCCTCGCCGAAGGCGCTGCTCGCGGCGGGGCTCGTGGACGTCGATTGCTTGATCACGGATATCGGCATGGCGGAAATGGACGGCTTCGAGCTCCGCGATGCCGTCAGGACAATGAGGCCGGACCTGCCCATCTTCATGGTGACGGGACGTCATGAGATCGCGGATCGGCTCGCCAAGTCCCCCCTGGCGGCGGCTCTATTCCGCAAGCCGATAGACGGCCAGCTGCTGCTGGCTGCCGTGGATGAGGCCTTCGCCGACTAAATCTGGGAGAAGTTGACCATGTTGCAGCAAGTATCTCGGAAGACTCAATCGTCACCAGCACGCGAGGGGGGTGAGCAGCCCGTCGTTCTCGTGGTCGACGACGACCTCGCGGTACGCGAAGCCTTGAGCGAGCTTATTCTGTCGATCGGGCTGAACGCGATCTGTTTTGCGTCCACGCAGGAACTGCTGGCCTCCTGGGACCCGGACGTTCCCGGTTGCCTCATCCTCGATGTGCGGATGCCCGGGGCCAGCGGCCTTGACCTCCAGCATCGCCTCGCCGCCAGCGGCAACACCAAACCCATCATCTTCCTGACCGGGCATGGAGACATTCCGATGACGGTGCAGGCCATGAAGGCCGGCGCGGTCGACTTCCTGACCAAGCCGGTGCGCGATCAGGCCCTCCTCGATGCCATCACGGTTGCCCTGGAGCGAGACCGGCAGCAGCGGGCGGCCGCGAGAGTAGCGCGACGCAATGCCGAGCTTCTGAAGTTGCTCACACCGCGGGAGCAAAGTGTCCTGAGCGAGGTCGTGCGCGGCCGTCTCAACAAGCAAATCGCCTATGACTTCGGCATCAGCGAAGTGACCGTGAAACTCCACAGGAGCAATGCCATGCGGAAAATGCAGGTCACCACAGTCGGTGAGCTGATCCGGGCATGGGAAACACTGCCGGCCTCCCTGCGGCAGTCGTCGTGTTAGTTTGCGCGGAGGGGCTGTGCTGATGCACGCAGGCGTGCAAGGCGTCTCGGCAATGCCGGATCCGTGTCGCCTATCCCTGGGGTGTGCGGCCCATACAGCTTACGCCGCCCGGCGCGCATCGAGGAGACGGGCCATCGCTCGCCTCGCCATCACCACGACGAGATGAGCGCGGTACTCGGCACTGGCATGAATATCGCTCATCAGACCGTCGGAAGGCACTGTCACGCCGTCGAGCCCGGAGACGTCGAAACGCGCGGAAAGAGCTTGTTCGATCTCGGTTGACCGGAAGACGCCGTCCGCTCCCGCGCCCGTGACGCCGACCCTGATGCCGGGCTCGCTGCGCGCGATGAATGTCCCGGCGAGGGCGTATCTCGATGCCGGATTGGGAAATTTCACGTAGGCCCCGTCCAAAGGAGCCGTGAACCGCACTGCCGTCACCATTTCGTCGTCATTGAGCGAGGTTTCAAACAGCCCGGTGAAGAAGTCTTCTGCGAGGATCTCCCGCTCACTGGTCACGATGGTCGCGTTGAGCGCGATCATGGCCGCCGGATAATCCGCGGCGGGATCGTTGTTGGCGACCGATCCGCCGATCGTTCCCATGTGCCGCACATGGGGGTCGCCAATAAGGCCGGCGAGATGGCATATCGCGGGACATAAGGCCTCAAGCTCGCCGTGCGACGCCACCTCGGAGTGGGTCGTCGCGGCGCCGATGACGACCTCGCGACCCGAGATGGCGATGCCGGATAGCCCGGGCACGTGGCGCAGGTCAACCAGATCGGACGGGGCGGTGAGCCGCGTCTTCATGGCGGGGATCAAGGTCATGCCGCCCGACAAGAACTTGCCGTCCTCAGCGCGTCTCACGATAGCGACGGCCTCGGCGATCGAGGATGGGCGATGGTAGCGGGTCTGGTACATTGTTCAGGCTTGCACCTTCGTTAGGCTTGTACCTTGGCGAGGTGGTCCTCAACCGCGTCATAGACCTTGAGCACCGGCATGACGCCGGCGACGGGAATCGTGACCGCAAGCGTCTCCCTGATCTCGTCGGGTGTGCCACCGGCGGCCAGTATCTTGTCGATATGCGCGATCAGCCCGTCGCCATAGCCGCTGACGGCGGTGCAGGCGAGAAAGATCAATTGCTTCGTCTTGGCGTCGAGTGCTCCCGCCTTGGTCACCTCTGCCACCAGCGCCTTGAAGGCGGCGGCGCTGTCCGGGTTCTTCTCGATGAAGCGCAGGTAGGTCGGGTTGGCCATGTGGTCCCCTAGATGTGAAGGCCGCCATTGACGTGCAACGTCTGGCCAGTGACGAAATCCGAGGTGGAATCGGCGAAGAAGGCGACCGCGTTGGCAATGTCAGCCGGCCGGGCAATGCGGCCAAGCGGCACCTGTTCGGCAACCTTGCGCCAGCCCTCGGGGGTGAAGGCGGAATGCGCACCCGGATCCTTTTCCGTGTAACCGGGTACGACCACGTTGCTCGTCACGCCGAAGGGAGAAAGCTCGATGGCTAGCGTGCGCACCAGCGCTTCCAATCCCGCCTTGGCCGCGGCGGTGACCGGGAAAAGCGTAACATCCTTGCGGAAGATGTGCGCGACGAAGGAGCTGACGGCGACGATGCGCGGGTCGCGGCCTTCCTTCAGATGGGGGGCGGCTGCGCGGGCCAGATGGAAGAAGGCCGCCATGACGGTATCAGTCGCGGCCGAAAGGTCGTCGTCCGACACCTCGAGCAGCGGCTTCTTGTTGGCTGAACCTGCGTTCGACACCAGGACGTCGAGACCGCCGAAGGCTTCGACGGTGCGCTCCACCAGGCCGGCTGCCGCCCCCTGGTCTCGCAAGTCGCACAGATGCGTTTGCGCCACTGCGCCCCGCGCGCGCAAGTTCTCGGCGACGGCTGCTGCGCCTTCGGCATTCTTGCGCGCATGCACCATGAAAGCGGTGCCGGGTGCGGCCAGTCGGCGGCAGATCGCGGCGCCGATGCCGCTGGCTGATCCCGTGACCAGAAAGACGCGGGGCCGCTCGCTCATGATTGCTGTTCCGGTCGGATCTGGGAGGCAATGGCACGCACGATGCCGGTATAGCCGGTGCATCGACAGATATTGCCCTCGAGATTTTCGCGAATGGTGCGTTCATCCGCATGGGGTATCCGGCGCACGAGATCGAGCGCCGCCATGATCATGCCCGGCGTGCAATAGCCGCATTGCAAGCCGTGATACTCGCGGAAGGCCTGCTGCATCGGGTGCAGCTCTCCTCCTGTGGCGATCCCCTCGATGGTGATGATTTGTGACCCTTCCGCCTGCACGGCCAGGATGCTGCAGGATTTGACCGACTTCCCGTCCATGTGGACTGTGCACGCGCCGCACTGGCTCGTGTCACAGCCGACATGGGTTCCGGTCAGACGCAGGCCCTCGCGCAGAAAGGTGACGAGCAGCGTGCGGTCATCGCCTTCCGCCGTCATCTCGGTGCCGTTCACGTTCAAGGTGATCCGCCGCATGGTTCAGGCTTCGCCCGTTTCGGTTAGACGGAGCCTGGCGGTGAAGGATAGCGGGCCGATTTGACGGGTCACCACCACCCCCATCTCCGGTGACCGCATGACAAGGCTTTCACGGCCTGGAATGCAGTGCCTGAGGACGTCTGGATTGTTAAGTGCCGCGCACACCTCCTGGCGTGACGCAGCAGGCTGGTAGCTTCCTGACATGTTCATCGGGTCAGTTTCCTCTCTTGAGCAGCGGGCCGCGCTCTGAGGGCTCAATCACGAGATCGAGCAGGTAGGGTTTGCCGGCTTCGACCGTGCGGATCGCCCGCTCAAGCGCCTCGGTGAGCTCGCCAACCTCCGAGACCGTCTCCGCCACCACGCCCTGGGCGCGGGCTAAGCCCGCGATGTCGACATGGGGTTCGGCAAGACGCATGCCGATCCACTTGTTTTCGACGGGCCGCTTGCGCTCGCGGGCAACGGCTTCCTGATGAACCTCGTCATTGTAGTTCGAGCGATTGTTGGCGACGATGACGAGGACGGGAATAGCGTAATGTGCCGCGGTCCAGAGCGCGGTCGCGCCCTGGAGGAAATCGCCGTCCCCGACGATGCTCATCGGGATCCGGCCTGTGCCCTTGAGCGCCAGCCCCACACCAACGGCCATGCCCGGGCCTGCACCAAGCCCGCCGCCGCCGTCGAAGCCGAGATAATCCAGCGGGTCGCGGAACGGGTAATGTTCACTCGAAAAGCCAAGGCCGACACGCATGATAGTGAACTTGCGGCCTTCGCGGCGCGCGTTGAGGAGCCATGCGAGGTCGTCCTGCACGATGGCCCGCCGCGGATCGCTCAGATCGGGCGGTGCGACCTTCGCCGGGGCCTGTGGTGTGCTCCATGCTGAAGCCGGCTTTTGCGCCTTTGTCAGATAGGGAAGAAGCCCGGCGACGAGAGCGTCGGGTTCGGCCAGCACGCGGATATCCGCCGGCGGGAGCCCCTGGTAGTCCATGCTCCAACCATTATGGATGTATGAATCCACGGTGCAGTTGATGATGGTGCCCCTGACCTTGCCTTTCTGTTCGATCAGTTGCAGCGCACCGGCGAGATCAATGGAGTCGAGCACGAGAATGACGTCGGCCTGGCGCACAAGTTCGGCGGCTTCAGGCGAGTAGTGGCTGCGCGGAGTCGGCCCGTGCAGCGGGTGCTCGGTGGGGAAGGACGCGCCCGTGCGCAGGTCCGTCAGCACGCGGGCACCGACGGCCTCGGCCAGTCTGATACGCTGCTCCCACGCTTCCGGATCGCGCGAGACGCGACCTGACAGGATGATAGGCCGTTCGGCCTGCACAAGGCGGTCGGCGATGTCGCGCAATGTTTCTGCGGAAGGATGCGGGGAGGGGCCTGGCGCGTAGCGAGATACGTCCGGCAATGCGAAGCCGTCGGCATCGAAAGGCTCTTCCTGAAGATCAGCCTCGAGGCAGACATAGGTGGGGCCGCGCGGCGCGGTCCGCGCGATCTGGTTGGCGCGCAGGAAGGACTCCACGGCTGCGACAGCCGAGGTCGGCTGGTCGTCCCACTTCGTGTAGTTGCGCAGGAGCGCGCCCTGGTCCTTGGCGGTGTGAACCCAGTCGACCCACGGTCTGCGCTTGTCGGCGGCGACGGGCCCTGTCGCGCCGACAATCACCATCGGCACCCGCGCGCACCACGCGTTGAATATCTGCATCAACCCGTGCATCAGGCCCACATTGCTGTGCAACACGCAGCCCATCGGCTCGCCGGTGACGCGGGCATAGCCGTGCGCGATGGCGACCGCGTGGTCCTCATTCAGCGTCAGCAGCATCTGCGGGTCACGGTTGCCGAGATAGTTGACGAGGCTGTCGTGAAAGCCGCGGTAGCTCGCACCGGGGTTCATGGCGAGATATTTGAGGTCGAGCCTGCGCACGACCTCGGCCATCAGGTCGCTTGACCACTCAATGCGGGGATTGTTGATGCCGACCGGTTTCTCGACCTCATTATCGGTGACGTTCATGCAGAGATCTCCGCGTTGCGAATGGCCCGCCAGACACGCTCTGGCGTCGCAGGCATGTCGATATGGCGCACACCGAGAGGCGCGAGTGCGTCAAGGACGGCGTTCATGATGGCGGGCAGGGCGCCAATAGTGCCCGCTTCTCCGGCGCCCTTGACGCCAAGCGGGTTGTTGGCGGTCGGGGTGCCTTGCGTCAGCAATTTGCAATCGGGCACATCGCTGGCGCGCGGCATGCCGTAGTCCATGAAGGAGGCCGTGAGGATCTGGCCGTCATCGTCGTAGCGGATGTTTTCGAGGAGCGCCTGGCCGAGCCCCTGCGCCATACCGCCCTGCACCTGGCCCTCGACCATCTGGTGATCGAGCACGTTGCCGACATCGTCGACAACGATATAGCGGTCGAATTCCACCGACCCGGTATCAGGATCGATCTCGAGCTCGCAGATGTGGCAGGCGTTGGGATAGGTCGGCGCCGGCGGGGCAAACACAGCGATCGCATCGAGGCCGCCTTCGATCTCGGGCGGCAGCGCGGCGACGCTGAAGCCCGCCTTCATCACCTCATCGATGGAGAGGGAGCCTCGGCCCTCGACCGCGAACCGTCCGCCTGCGAAAACGATATCGGCTTCCGCCGCCTGCAGCAGGAAGGCGGCGATACGCCTGCCCTTCGCGATCACCTTGTCGCAGGCCCGATCGAGTGCGCCGCCGCCGCTCATCATCGAGCGGGAGCCGAACGAGCCGCGCCCGAAGGCCGAGACGTCAGTGTCGCCCTGCATGACGACGACGCGTTGCGGCGCGACGCCGAGGCGTTGGCTGACGAGACGCTGATAGATGGTCTCGTGCCCTTGGCCGTTCGACATCGTGCCGACGAACACGCGAACACCGCCCGAAAGATCGAAGCGAATCTCTACCCGTTCCTCCCAAGGCGATCCGGCCGGGCCCCCAGCCTGCTCAATGGCGTTCGCGATGCCGATGCCACGCAGCTTGCCGGCCTTCCGGGACGCCTCCCGACGCCCGGCGAAGCCGGCGAGGTCGGCCATATCCGCCGCCGACCGCATGTTCCGCTCGAAGTTGCCGCTGTCGTATTCGAACAGCAGATTGGTGCGGTAAGGCATCGCTTCGGCAGGGATCAGGTTCCGGCGCCTGAGCTCGAACGGATCAATGCCCATCTCACGCGCAGCGGCATCGATCACCCGCTCCAGCACATAGGTCGCTTCCGGACGCCCTGCTCCGCGATAGGAGGCCGTTGCGCGCGTGTTGGTGAAGATGCCCTTGACCTCCGCATGAATGGCGGGGGTCGTATACGGACCAGACAACGAGCCGAGGTTATTCACCGGCGGATGGGCGCCGCGCAACGCAACGCAGGCGCCCAGATTCGCCAGCGCCCGGTAGGAGAGCCCGAGGAAGCGACCATCCGCCGACAGGGCCAGCGCGACCTCGACATGGTTCTCGCGCGCATGGTCATCGCTGATGAAGGCTTCGCTCCGTTCGCAGAGCCACTTCACCGGCCGCCCCAGCCGCCGCGATGCCCAAAGCACGAGGATGTCCTCGGCAAACATGCCCGCCTTGAGGCCGAAGCCGCCGCCGACATCGGGCGCGATGACGCGCACGTCGTGCTCGGGCACATGGAGGATACGGGTTGCCAGCACGTGGCGGATCTGGTGCGGTGTCTGCTGGCCGACGTGCAGCGTATATCGGCCGGACCGGCGGTCGTAATCACCGATGGCGACACGGGGTTCCATGGGGTTGGCGGAGACGCGATTGATGTCGATGGTCAGCCGTATGATATGCGCTGCCGCCTCCATGGCCGCGTCAACACCTTTCCTGTCGCCGATCTCGTAGACAAAAGAGACATTGCCGGGCGCCTCGTCCCACAATTGGGGGGCATCGGGTGCGATGGCGGCGCGAAGATCGGTGACGGCGGTCAGCGGTTCGTACTCGACCTGCACCGCTTCTGCGGCGTCCTTGGCGAGCGCGAGGCTGTCAGCAACGACGATCGCGACGGCCTCGCCAACCATGCGAACCCGCCCCAGCGCCATCGCGCGATGGGGTGGTTCGATAATGGCCTGCGTCGTGAAGTCCGCGCGGCGCGGCCGGCTTACACACGGGATCGTGCCGATGCCGTCCGCCTCCATGTCAGCACCTGTCAGCACCGCATGGACGCCCGGCATGGCCAGTGCTGCCGAGACATCGAGCGCCACGATGTCGGCATGGCCGTAGGGTGAACGCACCACCGCCATGGAAAGCATGCCGGCGAGGTGGATATCGTCGACGTAGCAACCTTTGCCGGACACGAACCTTTCGTCCTCGACGCGACCGGTGTGGCCGTGCCCCCCGAACTTATCCATGATAGCGCGCCCCAATGGCACTCATTGCTGTGTCGAAGGCTGTGGGTAGCCTTTTCATGTCCAGAATGCTCACCATGTCTACTGCTGTGCCTTGAGGCGCGGATTGAGCGCGTCGTTGAGACCTTCGCCGACAAGATTGAGCGCCAGCACGGTGAGCAGGATGAGTACGCCCGGAATGGCCGCGATATACCACGCAGTCCGGATCGCCGGCCGGCCGATACCGATCATCGTGCCCCAGCTCATCAGATTGGGATCGCCTAGGCCGAGAAATGACAGACCCGCCTCGGTCAGGATCGCGCCAGCGACCATGATCGAGGACATGACGATAATCGGGGGCAGGGCGTTGGGCAGGATCTGGCGAAAGATGATCGCGGTTTCGCTCATGCCGAGCACGATGGAGGATTGAACGTATTCGCGCTCGCGCAATGACAGGAACTCGGCGCGAACGAGGCGCGCGATCGGCGGCCACGTCACCAGTCCGATCGCGAGGATCACGTTGATCAGCGACGCACCGAACAGCGCGACGAGCGCGAAGGCGAACAGGAAATTCGGTATGGTCTGGAAGACGTCGGTGACGCGCATCAGCACGTCATCGACCCAGCTGCGGAAATAGCCCGCGAAGGCGCCGATGAATATTCCGATCGTCAGCGCCGCCGCTGCTGCGGCGAGGCCGATCGTAAGGGAGACGCGCGCACCGACCAGCACGCCGCGGAGGATGTCGCGCCCGAGAGGGTCCGTGCCGAGTGGGCTTGCCAGCGACTGTCCAGGCCAGACGAAAGCGGCGCCGACCGTGTCCCAGGGGTCTCCCGGCACCAGCAGGGGCCCTATGATCGCCAAGATGATGATGATCCCGAGCAAGACGAACCCGACCACGGCGGAGGTGCGTCGTTTGTAGAGGCGCCAGAATTCACGGAAGCTCTTCATGTCAGCTGATCCCGATACGCGGGTCGAGGACCGCATAGATCAGGTCCGTGAAGATGTTGATGACCACCACCAGTGAGGATGCGAACAGCATCGTGCCGAGGAGCAGGTTGTAATCGCGTTGGAAGACGGCATCGAAGGCCAAACGGCCGAGGCCGGGCCAATTGAAGACCGTCTCGATCATCACCGCCCCTCCGAGCAGCGTGCCGATTTGAATGCCGACCATGGTGACCATGGGCAGGACCGCGTTCGGCAGCACGTGCCGGAACGCGATGCGGCGCGGCATCAGGCCCTTGGACCGTGCGGTACGGATATAGTCGAGGTTGTAGACCTCCAGCATCGAGGCGCGCATCAGTCGCGTATAGATCGCCATGTGATAGAGGGCGAGGGTCATGGCGGGCAGGATCAGGTGGCGGCCGACGTCAAGCGCGCTTTGGAGCCAATTATAGCGCCCGCCGATGGTGTACATGCCGCCCGTTGGCAACCAGCCGAGTTTGACCGAAAACAACACAATGCCCATCAGTCCGAGCCAGAACAGCGGCGTTGCATAGAACAGCAGCGCGAGCACGGAGATGACATCGTCCGTGAGTGTATTCACGCGTCTGGCGGAGATGACCCCGAGGAGAAGCCCGGCCGTGAAGGCGACAAGGATCGCCGTGAGCATGAGGATCAGGGTGGCCGGCAGGCGGGCCACAATCAGGTTCAAAACCGGCGTCGCGTTGCGGAATGAATAACCGAGGTCGAGCTGCAGAACGTTCCAGAAGTACTGCCCGAGTTGGATATAGAGCGGCTGGTCGAGACCGAAGCGCGCACGAAGGTCCGCCAGATACTGGGGATCGGCCGCGCCGAATTCGCCGGCAAGCAGATCGACCGTGTCACCTGGTGCCAAGTGCAGGATGATGAAATTCAGCACAATGATCGCGGCGACGGTTATGACACCGTGCCCTAACCGACGCATCACGTAAGGGGCGAGTGATTTCATGGGCTGTTGCGGCCTCGGTCCAGGGGTCGCACCGGCGCGCCCTCGGGCGGCGCGACGGATGTGGCTCGTCGGCATGCGCCCGACCGTCTGTCGGCCGGGCTCGCCTGAGATCACTCCTCGATGGAGACGTCCGCGAAGTTCTCGTAAAGACCGAGCGCGGTTGTGTTCAAGCCCTTGACCTTCTTGTTGTAGATCGAGAACCAGTCGATGTAGACGATTGGGAATGTCGGCAGGTCGGTCATCGCGATCTGTTGCATCTGCTTATAGATCTGCCGACGCTTTTCGGGATCGTTCTCGACCATGCCGGCCTCGAGCAGGCGGTCCATCTCGGGGTTCGAGTAGCTCGAGCCGTTCGAATAGGCCACGCCCGGCTGAATCGCTTTCGACCAGTAGAGGCGCTGAATGCCGATGACCGGATCGGCGATGTTCGACACCGAATAGATGTTCAGGTCGAAATCATTGTCGGTCCAGACCCGGCGGACATAGGTCGGTCCGTCCTGCGCGCGAAGCGTCAGCGTGATCCCGATCTTGGCGAGGTTCTGGCGCAGGATTTCGGCGGTCTGTCGGAAGGTGTCGCCGCTCGGCGAGTAGTCGATCGTGGCGGAGAAGCGCTTGCCGTCGGGACCGGCCTTGTAGCCCGCCTCGTCGAGAAGCTGAGCCGCCTTCTTGAGGTCGAACTCGTATTGCGGCACGTCGTCGGTGTAGAAATCGGACTGCTTGATCGTGATTGGGCCGCCCTTCGCCGCCGTGGCGAAGTCATGCCAGATATTCTTGACGATGAAGTCCTTGTCGATGGCATGGGCGATAGCCTGACGCACGCGGACATCCTGCCATTGCGGCTTGCGCAGGTTGAACTCGAAGTAGTTCACCGAGGTGTTGTACTCCCAGCCGTCGGTGCTGACCTCAAGCGTCGGGTTTTTGCCGAGCCGCGCGACGTCGGACAGGGGCACCACGTATTGCGCCCCATATTGTACCTCGCCGCTTTCAAGCGCTGCCGCGCGCGAGGCGCTGTCCGAGATGAAGCGGATGATCAACTGGTCGAGGTAGGGTTTGCCCTTGTCCCAATAGTTCTCATTGCGCTGCAGCAGCAAGTGGCTTCCCCGGACAAACTCGCCGAACTTGAATGGACCCGTCCCGATTGGCTTGGTATTGGCCGGGTTTCGCATCGGATCGCCGTTTTGGTAGATGTGCTTCGGCATGATCGGCGATTCAGCGCCGGCAAGTGCGCGCATCAGGTAAGGCGTCGGAGCGGACAGCTTGAAGACAGCCGTTTGCGCGTCCGGCGTCTCGACGGACTGCAGATTGGCGAAAGTTCCCTTGCCGCGCGGGTGCAGTTTCTTGAGAATCTCCATGAAGGTGAACTGGACATCTTCGGACGTGAAGGGCTTTCCGTCGTGCCAGGTCACGCCGTCACGAAGCTTGAATGTGATGGTCAGACCGTCGTCTGACGCCTTCCATTCGGTGGCCAGGCGGGGGATGAGGTTAAAGTTCTTGTCATAGCTCACAAGACCGTCGAAGAGCTTCGACGACACGACATAGACCGGCGAGGCGCTGTTCAGCGCTGAGACGAGGATTGACGGCTCCGGATCAAGGCTCATCGTCATGACCCCGCCCTGTTTGGGCTGGCTCACCGCCGGTGTCATCATCGGCGCGAGCGCCACGGCGGCCAGCGGAATGAGCGCGCTGCGCGCGAAGGCGCGCCGGGTCAACTTGGACTTCAGGAGGTCAAACGGCGTCATTTCCAGGCCCTCTGTTTTTTTGCATCGATACAATCGTCGTTATTGTGCTGTGTGGCCGAAGAGGCCAACGGTTTCTGGCGCGAAGAGTTCGTCGAGAGCAACCGGGCGATGCGAAACGCCCTGCTCCTGGCAATAGGTGAGGAATTTCGTGAGGGTGACCGTGTTGCGCGCCACACCGTAGGGCCAGAAGTCCTGGCCGAAGAGGGCGCGCGCCGCAGCGGCCTGCTCATACATCCATGGGAACGGATAGCGGGAGACCATGCTGTCTGCCATGCGGCGCAGGCTGTCCTGCTTGGCCGCCTCGAACGCATGGCACAGGTTCGCCGCGAGCCAGCGACTCGCTTCATAGATCTCGGAGCGAATGGCGACCACATGCATGATCGGGAAGATGCCGGTCTGCCGGTAGTAGTCGGCCTCGTCGGCCATCCCGCCGGAAAAGAGGCGAACGAGCGCTGGATCCGCGCCGAGAGCTCCATCGGGCGTATGGGATGAAATGATCGCGTCGAGCTCACCCGCGATCAGCATGTCATTGAGCGACTTGTTCTTTGCCTTCGTCACTTTGAAACCGGCCGGCCAGGCGATCGCGATATGGGGCGCATGGCCGGTCGCGTTGACGCTGCCCTCCACCCATTCGACAGAATCGAGCGCAACGCCGCATTCGTGCGCGAGAAAACCCCGCGCGTAGACCCCTGCCGTATGGGACCAGTCAGGAAAGCCGATGCGGCCGCCCTTGAGGTCCCGGGCGGACTTGATCGATCCATCTTTCCGCACGAAGAAGGCCGACTGACGGAACATGCGCGAGGGAAACACGGGGATGGCGGTCAGCGATTTGTCCCCCTGCGACAGCAGCGAGACATACATCGCCAGCGACATCTCGGAGATATCCCACTCGCGGAAACGGGTGAAACGGGCGAAGATATCAGGAACCGGCAGGTTCTGGATGTTCAGCCGGGCCCCTTTGACCGTCACCGCACCGCTGCACAGCGCCTGAACATGGTCGTATTCGCCTATGGCGAGTGACAGGAGAACCGGGTCGGTCATCGAGCTATCCTTGCTGTGCCGCGTCGGGGCAAATAGTCTTTCACGGTCATTCAACGGCCGGACTTCTGTCTCGGTCGTCGTCAAACCGGCGCAGCCGCACGAGGGTACTGAGAGCGGCGCAGGCCTGTCCCAGCGCCGAGGTGCGGCGGTTTGCGGTGACCGCGTTGGGGTTGCCGTTGCATTCGAGCCGCGGCTCTGTTTCGGCGGGTGCAAACCATGCCCCTGTCGCCATGACCGCAACGCCTTCGCGCACGCTCCCGGTCAGCTCAGCGCGGGCGAGGCAAGTTCCTCGCCCATTCTCGACGCGTACCCGATCGCCGTCGCTGATGCCGCGGCGGCGCGCATCGGCGGGGTGGATGGCGATTGGCTCGAGGTCGCCATCAGACTGCACTTGGAAAAGCTGGCTATGCAGTCGCTTGGCGGGCTGGTTGGTGACGAGGTGCAGTTGATCCGGCTCGGCATTGCCGAGCCATTCATGCGGCTCGAGCCAGGCTGGATGCGCCGGGCAATCCTGATAGCCGAAGGCTTCTATGCGCTCTGAATAAAGTTCGATTCGCCCCGACGGCGTCGGAAGAGGGCTTGAGATAGGATCGCTACGGAATTCTTCCAGAAGCACTTCCGGCCTTTCAGGCGCAGGAACGGCGAAGAAGCCGTCGGCCCAAAAGGTGTCGAAGTCCGGCACCGATACCGTCTCACGCCGACCCCTTGCTTCGGTCTTCTGCCACAGCCGGCGCAGCCACCCGAACTCGTCGAGACCTTCCGAGAACGCTTCGCCACAACCGAGACGCTCCGCCAGCTCTCCAAAAATCATAAAGTCGTCGCGTGCCTCCGCAAGCGGATCAATCAGCTTGGGCATCGCGAAGACGAAGGGATCGCGTGAGGAGCCGCCGAGATCGTTACGTTCGACGGTCGTTGTTGCGGGCAGGACGATATCCGCGCGGCGGGCGGTCGGCGTCCACCACGGCTCGTGCACGACAATCGTTTCCGGCCGCTGCCATGCCTGCTCCAGCGCAAATAGGTCTTGGGCGTGGTGGAACGGGTTGCCGCCGGCCCAATACACCATGCGGATGTCGGGAAAGGTGATCCTGCGGCCGTTGAAATCGATCGTTTCGCCGGGGCGGGACAAGGCATCGACTAGCGTCGCCACCGGGACCGCGCTGCGCGCAGGATTTTCGAGTCCGTCCTGAGTCGGTATATACCCGCGTCGCGCCGCGGCTCCGACGCCGTTCATCGACCCGTAGCCGAAACAGAAGCCTCCCCCCGGCAGCCCGATCTGGCCAAGAATGGCAGCGAGTGCGATCAGTGCCCAGAAGGGCTGCTCGCCGTGATCGGCGCGCTGGAGAGACCACGAGGCCGTCAGCATCACGCGACCACGGCGGAGCAATCCCCACAGGGTCTCGAGTTCAGCGGTGGTGATGCCGGCGATGCCCGCGGCCCAGGCGAAGGTTTTCTCGATGCCGTCCGTGTCGCCACGCAGATAGGCGGCCAGTTCGCCGTGACCCACGGCGTACCGTTCCAGGAATGGCAAGTCAGCACGCTTCTCCACGAAGGCGCGGTGAGCGAGCGCCAGGATCAATGCCGTATCGGTGTTCGGCCTGGGCGCGATGTGCAGCGCGTCGATGCCGGGGGGGATATCTTCGCGAAGCGGCGAAACAATCACGAATTTGGTGCCACGCCGGGCTGCGGCGTCAACATAGCGGGCCATGTGGTGCTGACCCGCACCCCCCGACGTCACACGCCAGTTCTTGGCATTGAGGCCCCCAAACGCTACCAGCACCTCAGTCTCTTCGGCGATCGTTCTCCATTCTGTCGCCGCGAATGCCACCGCGTCCGGGGTACCAAGCACATACGGCAGGATCGCATTCGCGGCGCCCCAGCTGTAGTTGCCCAGCTGATCGGTGAAACCTCCCGCTGCCGCGAGAAAGCGCCGCACGAGGCTGCGCGCATGGTGCAGGCGCCCGGCGCTGGACCAGCCGTAGGAGCCCCCGAGAATCGAAGCCGGACCGTACAGGTCCCGGATCCGCGCGACCTCTGAGGACACGATGTCGAGCGCCGTATCCCAGTCGACGGGAACCATGCGATCGACGCCGCGCCCGCTCCCGCCCGCAGCGTGACGATGGCGCAGGAAACCCTCGCGCACATGAGGGCGATCGATCCGCAGGGGCGAATGAACCAGGGCTGGCAGTGCGCCGATCATGTCGGGATCGGCCAGCCCATTCGCCCAGGGCCGCGCCGAAACGAGGCATCCACCGGTCACCTCGGCTTCGAACGCGCCCCAATGGCACAGGCTTATGGCGGTCGACCCCTTCATCCAGCTACTCGGCCGCGATGGCGGTCGGTTTGATCCGGAAGCCGTAACGCTCTTCCAGACCGAGGTCGCGGACAGCGTTCAGGCCGATCTGCAGATGATCGGCGGGCACCGCCTGCAGTGGCTTGCGCAGGGGGCCGGCCGGTAGACCGATGGCGCGCATCAGGGACTTGATCGCCACCGGATTGATCGCGGAATAAGCGAAATGCAGCATCGGCAGGTTGCGCAGCCATGCCTCTCGGCATGCGAAGGCGTCATCGCCGTTCTCCCACTTCTTCGAGATGACGGCCATCTCTTGCGGGATGATATTGCCGGTCATGTTGGCGGTTCCGTCACCGCCGAGCGCCATTGTTGGAATGACCAGGCCAAGGTTCGGCGAGCAGCAGCACATGATCGCCATGTCGGGCTTTGCGGCGCATACCTGTGCCACCTGACCGACGCGGGTGGTGGATTCCTTCAGAACCACCATGTTCGGGTGCTTGGCGAGCTTGAGAATGTCGGTCCAGTGCAGATCCGTCTTTACGCGAGGCGGATTGTTGTAGAAGCCGATAGGGAAATCGACTGCGTCGCAGACTTCCCAGGCATAGTCCGTGATTGCCGCATTGTCCGCGCAGATGTAGGCGGGAGCCGCAATGATCGCGCCGTCGCCGCCCTCGGCCTTGGCGTAGCGTACATAATCGATGGTGGTCTGCGTGTTGTTGCCGGTGCAGCCGTAATAGAACAGCATTTTGCCGGTCTTCATCTTCGCGGTGCGGGAGATGATTTCACGGCGCTCGTCCGGCGAAAGCATCGAGACCTCGCCGGTCGACCCCATGATGAGGACGGCTTCCGTGCCGTTGCTCTCATGCCAGGAAAGCAGCGTCTCAAAGCCTTGATAGTCGATCGAACCATCGGCGTTCATCGGCGTAATAAGGGCCACGAATGAGCCCTTTGGTTTGATATGTGCCATCCCTTTACCTCGCTTAGGACAAAGCCGAGGAAGGAAACGTGGCGCAGCCGATCAAAGCTCTCGTTGACCCGGACACGGCGACCAGCTGACATTCAGGCCGGACACAACCCCACGTCTCATCATCCCGATCTGCAGTCCATGGTGTCGGCTGCCGGCGAAAGATCAAATACAATTTTGTGACGGTGCTATGTGCAATAGTCATGGCCCCAGTCGCGTCACTTCGCTGAACTCGGCGAGCACGTCGGACAGGTGCCGGCAAAAGGTCTCTGCCGGGCGGCTGAGCGGGGTATCAGTCGGCTTGAAGATGTGGAAATCGAACGGAATCTCGGGCTTGAACGGGACCAAGCGCAGGTTGGTGCGAAATGCGCGCGGGGTCAGCGGGTCGACGATCGCGATGCCGACACCCGCGGCAGCCAGCCCGCATGCCGTGTATGACGGTTGGCTTTCCACTGCGATCTGCGGCTGGACATTGGCTTCCGCGAAGCTCTGCGTGATGTAGCTCGCGACGGCCGTATGGTGGGACAAGGCTACCAGTGGGTGGCCCTTGAGGTCACGCGGGGTAAGGACCTCGTGTCCGCGGAGAGGATGCTCCGGCAGCATCGCGCAGACGCAGCAGGTCCGGTACGAGGCGATCACATCGATATTATGCTGCAGGCCGAGAAACTGCCCTATGCCAAGATCGATCTGCCGGCTGGATATGAGATCGAGGATTTGCGGTGACCCGTAAACATCGTGCGCGATCGTCATGCTGCCGACATCGGCCAAGAGGCGCGCGATCGCCTTGGGCATGATCTCTAGGCTGATCATCGGCATGGCCGCCATGTTCAGCACCGCGCGTCTCAGGTCCCTGATTTCGCGCGCCACCTGCTCGAGCCGGTCGAGCCCATAGAACATGCGCGCCACTTCCTGCATGAACTGGCGCCCTTCGACCGTCGGCTCGATCTTGCCGCCCTTGCGCAGGAAGACGGGAAAACCGACGCTGTGTTCCAACTCCGAGATGAGACGGCTGACGGCTGGCTGGGAGATATTGAGGGCCTGCGATGCAGCGGTGACGGAGCCGTGCTGCATGACAAGCTTGAAAGCCCGAATCTGTCGCTCGTTCATTCTCTTCGCTCACCGGGCGCCTTACGTTTGGCTTCCGCCCCGGCCATGGGCTTCGACCTCATCCGCACGCCCCCACCGGATCCTCGAATCAACTTCTACCTAGTCTATAGGGCATCAGGATAGGAGATTTCAAAATTTGCGTGAGCGCATGCCAGCACAAGCGATGCACGATCCCGCATCGCTTTGCGTAGGCGATCAGGCATGCGGGGCTGGCAGCAAAGGTTAGCGCAGGGTTGTTGCCGGCTCGACATCGCCGCACGTCATCCGAGCAGACCTGCAGAGCACGAACAGCAGGCACGAACAGCAGAAGCCGCCGTACTGATCTCGCCACTGCACATTGCGCTCTACGAACCGCAACCCGGCGGCACGCGCTTCTCGAGCGGCAAATGTGCCGGGCTGCTTGAATAGCGCTCTGCCGAAGTCGCATCAGCGGCTCAAGAGATTGCAACCCGGCGCGGGCCTTGCACAGATTGGGCAGGCTCATAAGAGCGATCGTAGTTGGCGCAGGGGTTCTCGCCTCACTGGGGAGGCTGCGTTTCGTCCGGGCGCAACGTCAATACTTTGACGCCTTCACGCGTGACCGCGACTGTGTGTTCGAACTGGGCCGATAACTTCCCGTCCGCTGTGACCACGGTCCATCCGTCTTCTTCGGTGCGCACTGTCCTGCGCCCCTGATTGAGCATGGGTTCTATCGTGAAAACCATACCCTCCCGCAAGGTCGCGCCTGATCCCGGCTTTCCGAAATGCAGCACCTGCGGCGCCTCGTGCATCTCGCGCCCGATGCCATGACCACAATATTCCCGCACGATCGAATAGCCGTTCCGCTTGGCATGACGCTCGATGGCGTAGCCGATGTCGCCAAGTTTTGCGCCCGGGGCGCACGGCGCGAATTCCCTTCCACATCGCCTCATAGGTCGTGTGCACGAGCCGCTTGGCCGCAGGCGCCACATCGCCGATGAGAAAGGTCTTGCTCGAATCCGCGATGTAGCCGTTCTTCTCGAGCGTGATGTCGAAATTGACGATATCTCCGTTCTCAAGAACGTCGTCGCGCGACGGCACGCCGTGACAAACGACCGCGTTTCTGGAACTGTTCAGCACGAAGCCGTAGTCATACTGGCCCTTGCTGGCAGGCCGCGCGCCGAGCCTGTCGACGATGAAGGTCTCGACAAGGTCGTTGACCTCCAGGGTGCTCAACCCGGCAAGGGGCTGTTCGTCCAGATGCGCGAAGACGGAGGCGAGCAGCCTTCCGGAGGCCGCCAGCATTTCAACCTCGGCCGGCGTTTTCGTCATGTGGCTGTTGCCGCAAGATCGACGACGCTGACCCCCGCCTCCTTCAGCTCGCGCGCGACCAGCTCCTGGAAGGTGATGCCCGGGTTCAGCTCGCAGAGCATGCCGATCTTGATCCAGAAAGCGGCCTGGGCATTGATCGACCGGTAAGATGCCTTGCTCGCCCGCCGCAGCTGCTCGTGCAGCTCATCCTCGATGTTGACGATACCCATGGATTAAACCTACTATATGATTCATATGCAAATCATATAGTGGGGCGTCTGGCGCCGCAACAGTCGGCGTGGCACAGCGCGCCGATCGATGCCTTCCAAGCGGCTGCAGAGATCCACTGAGTTTGCGTTGACGAGATGAAAGTGGGGTCACACCATGAGCTAACCCATCGCAACCCGCGAGTGTCGCACTTCGGAAATCGTGTCAAACGCTTGCAGGCAGCGACGACCGTTGTCTTGGCAATCTGCCGCAGCCGATAGACCTGGCTGCTCACCCGGCATGTTCAAAGCTCGCCCGTTCGTTGATAAGGGGCGTCGTTGGATATCCGATTGTGCTAGCCGGGGGACCCGGGCGAGTTTGGATCAGATCGTTCGATCTCTATGTATCGAGAACCATTGGCGCGCGATAGCTCTCGAAATTCCCGCAGACACTGATGGATTGTCCGCTGATATGGGGAGCCAGATCAGACCCGAGGAAAGCCGCCATATCGGCAATTTCTTCCATCTGTACCTTTGTGTGCATGGAAATATTATGCAGGAAAAGTTTTTCGTACGTCTCGACGTTCATTCCGCGTGCGTGGGCCTGCTCTGCTATGATGCGTTGCCCGCGTGGGCCGTCTACGAGGCCGGGCAACAGGGTATTGACCCTCACCCCAATCTCGCCGAGCTCGATCGCGAGCACATCCGTCAAACCTCGAACAGCATATTTTGAAACAGAGTAAGGCGTGCGCAGAGGCATTCCGAGCCGTCCCGCCACCGAGGACATGTTGATGATGGCGCCCGAATGCTGTGCTCGGAAGAGCGGCACCGCTGCGCGAACCATGTAGAACATGCCGGTGATATTGACGTCGAGGGTCGACTGCCATTCTGTGTCCGTGATTTCGTCGACTGGTTTGGTCGGACCAGACACGCCGGCATTGTTCACGAGAATATCCAGGCGGTCGAAGCGCTTTCGAAATGCGTCGAAGAGCTGTTGGACGTCAGTGGCCCTGGACACGTCAGCACGAATGACGAGAGCGTCGGGGATCGCGGAAGCCGCGGCCGCGAGGCTCTGTTCGTCGATATCGCAAATGCAGATCGACGCGCCATATTCGACGAACCGCTTGGCGATCGCGAAGCCGATCCCGGCCCCGCCCGCTGTGATGATCGCTGTCTTTCCGGTAAGGTTCATCGCTTGCGATCCCTCTTCTATGAAACCTTTAGTTTCCGTGCCGTCTCGGTGCGGCGACGTTTCTCCGGGTCGACCTGCCCGGGATCGTTGATCCTGCCGACGTCCACGCGAAAATTCCGGGCGGAGTGCCAGATATCGCAGGCCAATGCGCGGGCCGCTCGCCTGGGTTCCCGGGCAACACAGCAGTCGACGACGCGGCTATGGAATTTCACACCGGAGGCAAAAAAGGCTCGCGGGTCCTCCAGGCTCTTGTGGGCATTCATCAAATAAGGGCCTGCCCGAAGCCAGAGCCCATTGATGATGTCCAGAAGCTGCGGCATCTCGGTCATCTCGTAGAGCGCGAAGTGGAATTCGCGGTTGGCGGTCATCACATCCGCCGGCGCATAGACATCGAGAGCTTTCGCCATCTTTTCATTGATCGCGGCCAACCGCCTCAGTTGAGCCGGGGTCGCGCGCCGTGCTGCCTCGGCCGCGGCGAACCCCTCCACGGTCATGCGCACACGGACCAGCTCACGGAACATGTCCGCGGAAAAAGGCGTGACCCTGAATGTGCGATTCGGCATCTGCACGAGAACATGTTCGGCCACTAGTCGCTGCAAGGCTTCACGGACCGGCATCGGGCTCGTACCCAGAATATCAGCGAGCCGACGAATGGTCAGCGCCTCTCCGGGTGCAAACATGCCGGTGAACAAGGCTTCCCTGAGCCGCCGGTAGACTTGGACTTGGATCGTTGCCGATTCGATCTGTCCAAGATTGACATCCATCTATTCTTGCTCCCGGACGCTGGTGTGCCGCCAACGAAATGTGGCTTAGCATGGAAAGCGCCTCGCTCAAATTGTGATCACAGATCAGAGATATTGACAAGCGCGCTTTTGCCGAGGATGCTTTTGCAAACGTCGACGCTGTGCCGGCACATCGTCAAAAAACTTGGGAGGCGCGCGTGGCTTCGGCTGTCGCCATTATCGGATCGGGATTCATCGGTCGCGGCTGGGCAATCGCCTTCGCGCGTCGCGGCTTTGATGTGAGGCTCTGGGACCCGCGAGCCGACGCGTTAGTCACGGCAAGAGACTATATCGCGGCAATCCTGCCTGATCTTGCTCAGGCCGATTTGCTCAATGGTCGTGGCGTCGACGAGATACTGGCGCGCATTGCGGCGGTTCCGACCTTGGAGGAGGCCGTGGACGGTGTCGTCCACGTGCAAGAAAACGCGCCGGAAATTCTCGACCTGAAGAGCGAGCTTTTCACGAAGCTTGATCGATCTACGCCCTCAGATGCGGTGATCGCGTCATCGACCTCGTCCTTGCTTCCTTCGGCATTCACAGCATCCCTGGAGGGCAGGGCGCGCTGCGTCGTGGCCCATCCGGTGAACCCGCCCCATTTGATCCGGCTGGTCGAGGTCGTTCCTGCGCCATGGACGTCGGAAGAGACCGTCACCAGGACGGTCGGGCTCATGCAGTCGCTCGGTCAGCAGCCGGTGCTCGTCAAGCGCGAGATCGACGGTTTCCTGTTGAACCGGTTGCAAGCGGCGATCCTGGATGAGTGCTTTCGCCTTGTCGACGGCGGATATGCGAGCGCGGAAGACATCGATGCTTGTATTCGTGACGGACTGGCCTCCCGCTGGATATTCATGGGGCCCTTCGAGACGATCGATCTCAACGCCCCTGCAGGGGTCCGCGATTACGTCGAACGTTACCAAGCCATGTTTCGCCGGATGACGGATACGATGCGCAGCTCCGCTGATTGGGCTGGCAGGGCGTTGGAGACGATTGAAGCTGAGCGACGTGAAGCCCTGCCTTTTGCTCATCTCAAGGATCGCCAGATCTGGCGTGATCGCAATCTGATCGAAGTTGCGAAATTCCGCAGAGATATGCTCGACGAACAGGATGCAAACGTAAAATGACCGAAAGATCTCCTGTCATCATTACTTGCGCCGTGACCGGCGGCATACATACCCCCACGATGTCACCGTTCCTGCCGATCACGCCGGAAGAAATCATCGCGGATTCGCTGGGAGCAGTGGAGGCCGGCGCTTCGATCCTGCACTTGCATGCGCGCAACCCGGAGGATGGACGGCCTGACCAGACGGTCGGAGCGTTCATGCGCTTCCTGCCGCGGCTGAAGCAGTCGACCAATGCTGTCATCAATATCACCTCCGGTGGCAGCCCGCATATGAAGCTGGAAGAGCGTGTCCTTCCAGCCGCCACGTTGAAGCCAGAGGTCGCCTCGCTCAACATGGGTTCAATGAATTTCGGCCTGTTCCCGTTGCTCGGGAAATATCCGGAGTTCAAGTTTGAGTGGGAGCGCCAGCATCTCGAGGCAACACGCGACGTCGTCTTCCGCAATACATTCAAGGACATCGAGTACATTCTCGAAACCTGCAGCGAGAATGGCACGCGCTTCGAGTTTGAGTGCTACGACATATCTCATCTCTACAACCTCTCCCACTTCGCGGAGCGTGGTCTCGTCAAACCGCCATTTTTCGTTCAGTCCGTGTTCGGCATCCTGGGGGGAATAGGAACCCATCCGGAAGACGTCGCGCATATGAAGCGCACCGCGGATCGGCTGTTCGGATCCGACTATCGATGGTCCGTGCTTGGTGCCGGTGCCAGCCAGTTGCGCATTGTGGCGCAGGCCGCCGCGATGGGGGCGAACGTGCGCGTCGGATTGGAGGACTCGCTGTGGGCCGGACCGGGACGCAAGGCTCAGTCGAGTGGCGAGCAGGTGAGACTTGCGCGTATGATCATCGAGGGGCTCGGCCTGCGCATTGCGACGCCCGAAGAGGCGCGCGAGATCCTACACCTCAAGGGAGGGGCGGACGTCGCATTTTGATCAGGCGGCGTCAGTCTGTGATGTGAACAATGCGAGACGGACCTGACCGGAAGTCGGGCCATGGTTGGAGGGAATGAACAATGAAAAGAAGAACGTTGCTCAAGGGCCTTGCCGCCGGCGCTGGTCTGTCGCTCGGCATGAAAGCCACCTACCTGCGTGCGCAGTCTGGCCCGTTGAAAATTGGCGTCTCCTACGCGCTGAGCGGCGTTGGTGCCCCAGTCGGAACTCAGTTCATGAAGGGAACTGAGATCGCGGCCATGCAGGTGAACCGCGACGGCGGCCTCCTCGGCCGGCAAATCGAACTGGTCGTGCGTGACGACAAGTACAACAGTGCGGAGTCTGTGGCGGTCGCGCGAGAGCTCGCGGGAGCAGGTATCAATCTGCTGATCGGCGGTTCGCAGACGGTAACGGCACTGGGGCTCGCCCCGCTCGCGCCTGAGCTCAATGCGGTGGTGATCATCGCCGGCGCGGCCGGCATGCCGGTCACCCACGAGCTCTTCAACCGCAACATCTTCCGGACCGTCGCGAACAATTACACCCAATATAGCTCGTTCGGACGGTCATTGATCGAGACCCATCCCGAGGTGAAGACCTGGATATCGATTGCTCCCGATGGCGATTTCGGACGCGATTCAGCTCTGTTCTTTGGCAATGCAGTCAAAAAATATGCGCCCGGCAAGGACGCGACCGTCCTCGACACGATCTTCACCCAGGGCACGGCGACTGATTTCCGCACCCAGATCAACGCCCTCATGAGTTCGAAGGCGGAGGGATTATATGTCGGCATCGCCGGTGCCGCCCAGATCAGCTTCTTCCAGCAGGCCCGTGGCGTCGGTCTTTACGACAAGTTCAAGGTGATTGGTGAGGTCGGCAACGGCGAAGTCACCGGCAAGGCCATGGGCCGAAACACTTATCCGAACCTGTGGTCGATCTCCTACTGGAATAACGACCTTGAGCCCTTCAAGAGCAATCCCCTCAGCCAGCAGCTCTACAAGGACTATGTCGAGTCCACAGGGAACAAATTTCCGCCGGCACTCGTCATGGCGGGCCAGCGCAGCGCGATGGCACTGTTCGAAGGTGTCAGGAAAGCTAAATCGAGTGAAACCGACGCCGTAATCGCTGCCATGGAAGACCTGACATTCCAGACGCCCGGCGGACCATGCAGCTTCCGCAAGGAAGATCACCAGTTGATAGCAACCAGCTATTATTCCCAGATGGGCCCGTCGGACAAAGACCCCTTCTACAAGATCATGCAGATGGCGCAGATCGATTCGTCTCAGATGATGGAACCCGCCGCTCCTGGGGTGAAATTCGACATCAAAGATCTTCCGCAATGATCAACCAATCCGTTTTTGTATTGTTCAACGGTCTGGCGTCGGGAATGGCATTCTTCCTGGTGGCAGCCGGTCTGACCTGGGTGTTCGGGATCCTCAAGATCCTGAACCTCGCCCACGGCGCCTTTTTCATGTTGGGCGCGTACATCGCCTATACGATCGGCGGCGCCTCTCCGGGGTCCCTCTGGGCGTTCATCGGCGTGGCACTTCTCGCGGCCATCGCCATCGGAATGATGGGGCTGGTGACGGACAAATTCGTGCTCGGCCGGTTGCGGAACGTCGACTACCACTATGTTCTCATCGCCACCTTCGGCCTGATGCTTTTCTGCGAAGGGGTCGCCAAGGCCATCTGGGGTTCGGATTATTATTCCGTCATGCCGCCGCCGGAGGTCGATACCGCAGTCAAAATCGGATCATCCTACATATCGCTTTACACGATCCTTGTAATTGCCATTGGTCTGGCGGCCTTTGCGGTTCTGGAACTGATCATGAACCGCATGTGGGCCGGCAAGATCATGCGCGCCGTCGCCAACGATCCTTGGATGGCCGGTACGATCGGCATCAACGTACCCATGGTGTTGATGCTCAGCGTCGTGGCGAGCTTCGCTCTCGCGGGTTTCGCGGGCGGAATACTCGTTCCCAACCAGACACTTTCGGTTCACGTCGGGAGTTCCTTTATCCTCTACGCATTTCTGGCGGTGGTCATCGGAGGGCTGGGAAGCATTCGCGGAACATTCATCGCCTGTATCCTTCTTGGCCTGGTCGAAAGCGCAAACGCGACGTTCCTCCCGGAATATGGCGGCATCGCCGTCTACATCCTCCTGGCCGTCTTCCTGGTCGCGCGTCCGCAAGGCCTGTTCCCTCCGCAAGGAGCATTGTGACATGACCGACGCATCTTGGACCCGGTCCGGGGAAGCGCCCTCGTTGACGGATCAGTATCTGCTCTCGGCATTCGGCGCAGTACTCGTCGTTTTGCTGTTCTTTGCGCCGGAACTGGTGAATCCGGGACTTCTGTTCATCATCGGAATGACGCTCATCCAGTCGGTCTTTGCGCTCTCGTGGAATCTTCTGTTCGGTTACACGGGGCTCGCCTCGTTCGGGCACGCGGGCTTTTATGCAATAGGCGCCTATTTCACGGGTGCGTCGCTGCGCTACGGCTTTCCGCTGCCTTTCGTGGTGACTTTGCTGGTTGCAGGTATCCTGGGTGCTTTGGTCGCCTATGTGATCGGCATCGTGGCGTTGAAGCGGCTGACAGGAATATTCCTTGCGGTGCTGACAGTGGCGCTGACAGAAGCGCTCGGCAAGATCATCGGTTTTACTCCGGCGCTCGGCGAGCAGGATGGGTTGGGGAATATTCCGCGGCCGGTGATTAACCTCGGCATCACGTCGCTCGATCTGACCCATAGCAATGCCTATTACCGCTTCCTTCTGATCGCCTGCCTGCTCGTCATTGGCGGGTTATGGTGGGTCATTCACTCACGTCTTGGCCGGACCTTCCGCGCCATACGCGAAGATGCCGACAGGGCGAGATTCATCGGTATCGATGTCGCGCGCTATCGGGTCATTTCCTTCATGATTTCGGGAGCGACCGCCGCCCTTGCAGGTGCGCTGTCAGCACCCTGGACCCGCATCGTGACGCTCGACCAGGTCAACTGGCTGGCCTCCACCCAGCCGATGCTGAACTCGCTGCTCGGCGGCTTCACCTCCTTTTGGGGGCCGGTTGTGGGCTCGGTGGTCTTCACGTCGATCAACTACTGGACACGCAACTATCCCGGCTTGTCGGAGATGCTGGTGGGCGGTGTGCTCGTTGTCATCATCCTCGTCGCGCCAACGGGCGTTCTCGGGATTCTCGGCAAGCTTCGCACGCGCCTTACAAGAGGAGGCCGGGCGTGAATGCACACAACCTATTGCTCCAGGCGGCCGATCTGCGCGTCAGTTACGGCGCCTTCGAGGTTATCAAGGGCGTCAGCCTGTCGGTCAGGGAGGGAGAGTCGCTTGCCATCATCGGCCCCAACGGTGCCGGCAAGACGACGTTGTTCAAGGCTTTGACAGGTGAAGTCAACTGCCGGTCGGGGAAGGTGAATTTCGGCGGCAAGGACGTTACGAGCATGCCGGCGCACGAACGCACGATCGAGGGCATGGGCCGCACGTTCCAGGTTTCACGCGTATTCCTGGAGCTGACGGCGCTCGAAAACGTCATCGTCGCGCTTGAGTCTCGCCGCAGGAGCCGGGGCGAACGCACCGGCGCCTGGTGGCAAACGGCGCCCTCGAGCGATCTCGTCGCGGAAGCTTGCCTGTTGCTGGAGCAACTCGGCATCGCGTCTTTGCATGGCGAGACGGCGGCGACCCTCTCCCATGGTGACAAGAAGCGGCTGGAGCTGGCGCTTGCGCTCGCCCTTGAGCCCAGAATCCTGATGCTGGACGAGCCGACCGCAGGCATGGCGCCCGCCGACCGCATGCGGATCGTCGAAGTCATCCTTCGGATCAGGCGCGAAAAAGGCGTAGCCGTGGTCATGACCGAACACGACATGGACGTGATCTTCTCCCTGGCCGACTCCGTCATGGTAATGAACTACGGCGAGGTCATCGCAGCTGGCAGCGTCGAGGAGGTCCGCAACGACCCCACGGTGCGTGAGGTCTATCTCGGCAAGGACATGTATCATGCTGCGGGTTGAAAACCTCAACGCCTACTATGGGCAAAGCCACATCCTGCAGGATATCAACCTTGCCGTTCCTGCTGGACAGCGGACGACAGTGCTCGGACGCAACGGCGCGGGCAAGTCGACACTGCTGAAGTCCATCGCGAATTCCGGTCCCCGCGTGGATGGGAAGGTCAAATTTGAAGGCCACACGCTGGGCAAGCAAGCCTGGTTCCGCCGCGCGAAAAGCGGACTAGCCTTCGTCCCGGAAGATCGGCGGATCTTCACGCATATCACCGTAGAGGAAAATATCGAGCTCGGTCGCTTCGGCGCATCCGCCGATCGCCCTGCGATCCCGCCAGAGCAGATCTACGAGTGGTTTCCGATGCTCGGACCCCTGCGCGCCCGCCTTGGGGGACAGTTGAGCGGCGGCCAGCAGCAGATGCTGAGTGTTGCCCGTGCCGTTGCCTCGCGCCCGAAGATTCTGTTGCTTGACGAGCCGACCGAAGGGCTGGCGCCGGTAATCGTGGAAGATCTTGCAAGAATAGTGAGCAAGATCTGCGCTGACCTCGGCATCACCTTGCTGCTGGTTGAGCAGAATATCTGGTTTGGCCGGCAGACGACATCGAACGTGTATGTGCTTGGGACCGGGGCGGTCGTTTTTTCGGGAACCTGGGAAGATTTCGACCGGGATGAATCCATTCGCAATCGTCATCTGGCGATTGCTTGATATTTTAATTCGAGAAGGATCTCACATGACTGACCGTTTCTCGGGCAGAGTCGCGCTCGTGACAGGGGGCGCGAACGGCATTGGGCGCGCGAGCGCCATCAAATTCGCCGAACAGGGCGCCAAGGTCGCAATCCTCGACATCGAGGATGGCCCGCTCCACGAGACTGCGGAGCTGATCAAGGCGGCTGGCGGCACGGCGCTGCCGATCGTCACTAATATGCGTGATCGGGAAGCGGTGAAGTCAGCGACAGACAAGGCCGCGGCTGATCTTGGCCCGGTCGATATCCTGCTCAATAATGTTGGGCAGACCGCGCGCAAGAACGCGTCGGAGTTCCTCGCCTCCGTCCCGGAGACCTGGGAGTTCGTCGTGGATCTCAATCTCATGGTGACGATGTATGTCACATGGCTTGTCGCTCCAGGGATGCGCGACCGCAAGTTCGGCAAGATCGTCAGCCTCTCGTCGGATTCGACGCTGATCGGCGACAAGAACATCGTGGACTATGCCGCGGCCAAAAACGGTGTGACGGGGTTCACGCGCGGCCTTGCCCGAGAGCTCGCGCCCTTCGGCATCAACGTCAATGCGATCGCTCCGGGCGTTACCAATACGCGTGGTCCAAAGCAACTCCCCAAGGAAACCTACGAGCAGGCGCTCAAGGAGATTCCCATCGGCCATTTCGCGGAGCCAGAGGATATTGCCAACGCCATCACGTTCCTCGCAAGCCAGGAAGCCCGCTGCATCACCGGTCAATTACTGGTCGTCAACGGCGGCCGCATCTTCTACTAGGAGGCACAGTTGCTCCATAATACCGGCCAATCCCTGATCAACTACGATCTTATCGGCCCACCTGAGGCACCGGTCGTCTGCATGACCCATTCGCTCACATCCGACTACGGGATGTGGGCCGAGCAGGTTCCGTCGATCCTCGCCGAAGGCTTCCAGGTCTTGCGCGTCGACATGCGTGGTCACGGCGGAAGCACGCCGACCAAGGGCGAGTATACGATCGAAGGGCTGGCGGCGGATGTCATATCGGTGCTGGACGCGCTCGGCTTCGACAAGGGCGTGCATCTGATCGGCCTGTCCATGGGCGGCATGATCGGTCAGGTGATCGCCGCGGATTATCCGGGCCGTCTTGCTTCGCTCATGGCGTGCTGCACGGCGGCAAAATGGGCGGGCGATACCGAACTCATGCTCGGCCGTCTCGCGGCCGTCAAGGCATCGGGGACGCTCGAGAGCATCGTATCCGCGAATATGGAGCGCCGTTACGGTGCGGGCTATCGGGAAAGGCGGCCGAAGCGGTGGGAAGCGTTGCGGGAAACGTTCCTTGGCACATCGCTCGATGGGTACTTTGGCTGCATGCACGCCTGCCTCACGCACAATGTGGAGGACCGGCTGCAGAACATCGACATCCCGACGCTGGTCGTTGCAGGTTCAGCCGATCTGTCGACGCCACCGAGCGACAACAAGCTGATTGCTTCGAAGATCAAGGGCGCGCGCTATGTCGAGATGAAGGACGGCTATCACTTTCCGAACATCGAGTTTGACGAAGACTTCAACCGTATCATGGTTGACTGGTTGCGGAAGGTGCGCGGCTAGGCCGCGCAACTGACGTCAGTGGTACGTGCGACCGTTGTCGACCGCCAGGGCGATACCGGTCACGGCCGATGCTTCGTTCGACATGAGGTAGAGAATACCGTTGGCGATGTCTTCGGGGACGCAGAGCCTCTTCATGGCGTAGGCGTCCGCGAGTTTCTGGCGGCGGGCGGTATCGGCTGGAGGAATCTCGTTGTCGGTCATCGGTGTCTCCGTCGCACCCGGACAGATCGTGTTTGCCCGGATATTGGGGGCGAGTTCCATGGCGAGGCATTTGGTGAACATCATCACGCCAGCCTTCGAGGCCGCATAGGCTGAACCGGTGAGAGAGGGCAGCAGGGCCTGGCCCGACGCGATGTTAACAATGGCGGCGCCCGGCGCCTCGCGAAGGTAGGGCAGCGCAGCCTGGCACACGAGAAACGTCCCGGTGAGATTGACGTCGAGGACCCTGCGCCAATGTTCCGGGTCGATTGATCCAAACGATCGGGAAGAGAGTATGCCCGCCGAGTTCAGCAACCCGTCGATGCCTCCCATGCTCTCAGAGGCGCGCGCCATGGCCTTTTCCACGTCCGCGGCGTCGGTGACATCGACGCGCACGACCGTACCTCCTGTTTCCGCAGCAGTCGCCTTGGCGGCTTCTTCATTCTGGTCCAGAAGCGCGAGCATGGCGCCCTCGCGCGCGAACACCTGCGCGGAAGCGCGGCCTAGACCGGATCCCGCTCCGGTGATCACAATCCTCCTGCCTGCCAATCGCCCGGCCATGTTTCCTCCTGTCGATGCAATTCTCGGTTGGACAACTATCGCCCGGTGGAGACGCGACGCGCGAATACCTTTATTGAAGCTGATCGATGCTTACTGGGTATTGTGATGCTGCAAACGCGTCAGATGCGCTATTTCGTTGCCGTGGCGGAGGAGCTGAACTTTCATCGGGCAAGTCACCGGCTCCATATTTCCCAGCCGGCGCTTTGGCGCCAAATTCGGGATCTCGAGCGCGACGTCGGGGTCGCTCTGCTCGATCGTCAGGTGCGGGGCATTGCGCTCACCGAGGCAGGTCGCTCCTTCCTGGAAGACTGTCGCGATATTCTGGAGCGGATGGAGGCGGCTCGGCTGCAGGCGCAGCGGGTCGCTCTCGGCCAGGTTGGAACCCTCAATATCGGCTTCAATGAGATAGCGGGACGCAGGCGCGAACTGCCGCGTTTCCTCAAGGAATTTCGGGAGATCTATCCCGGCATCAATCTCCAGCTCCACGTGATGATGTCACAGCGGCAGATCGAGGCGCTGCGCAATCACGAGATCGACGCCGGCTTTCTGTTTCGCCACGCCGGGGAACGCAATGACTTTGATTCATTGATCGTCGGCCAGGACAATTTCGTCCTCGCGCTCCCCCGTGAGCACGCGCTGGCGCGTAAGCCCTCGCTCCTGCTAGCTGATCTTGCGGGCCAGCCGCTCATCATGCCCAATCCGCGAAACAACGGAATTACGCACGAGAAGCTGGTGGGAGCCATGGAGGCGGCGGGATACATGCCCCTCGTTGCGCAATTCGCCGATAACGAGAACACCTTGATCAACCTTGTGGCCGCGGGCATGGGCCTCGCGTTTGTGAATTCGTCCTGTCGTGTGCCCCATGCGCAGAGCGTCACGTTACGCCCAATCGCCGATCTGACGTTACCTGTCGCCCTCGAACTGACCTGGCTTCCGTCCAATTTGAATCCTGCGCTGCCTCGCTTCGTAGCGCTCGTTGATCAACTGTCCGGTGATCTCGACCAGATCGAACATCTCCTCGAAACCGGAATGGGCTAGTCGATACCCTCAAGGTATCGCTTGCGGACGGAGACAGCATTGGCTGAGAGTCGAGCAGCCCCATATCCTGCGGACGATAGACAATAAGCGACGCGCCAACGGCGACAATCGCGAGATGCCGACTAGGGAAGAGCCATGAACGTGCAAAATCCGGGCTGGAAGGCCGCAACCGATACGATCCCCGAACGGGCAAGACAGATTGCACCTCTTGTGCGTGCGGAGGCCGCTGAGTCCGAGCGCATTGGCACCATGACGCCCAAGGTGCTGGCAGCCATGAAGGAAGCGGGCCTGTTTTGGATGCTCGTCCCGCGCGAACTCGGCGGCTCCCAAGCCAGGATGGTGGAATGCATGGAGGCCTGGGAGGAGATTTCCGCAGCCGATGCATCGGCCGGCTGGTCTCTTATGGCCAACTCCACGGGCACGGCTGCCGCGACGGCGTTTTGCAGCGACGAAGCCGTCGCACAGATGTACAGCGGTCCCGAATTGCCGATTATGGCGGGTATGCTCGGGCCCGGCGGGACGAGCGTCGAGACGCCGGAAGGCTTGAGAGGATCCGGAAAATACCGGTTCGGAAGCGGTTCACTGCATGCAACGTGGCTCGGTTCGGGGATGCTGGTGATGGATGACAAGCTCATCCGCAAGCTGCCGGACGGCAACCCGCAGGTGCGCGTCTGCTGGCTGCCGCGTGACAAGGCGCAATTCGACGAGAATTGGGATGTCATGGGACTGCAGGGCACGGGCAGTGTCGACTACAGCCTGACGGATGTCGTCGTGCCGAATGGTTTCCATCACGAACGCACCATCAGCCGTGGTCTGCGTGACTGGCGCCTCTACGACATCGGCATTCCGGGCCTCGCATGTGCCGGCCATACCGGCGTGGCGTTGGGCTTGATGAAGCGAGCGCTCGAGGAGATTACGCGCATTGCGTTCGCAAAGAAGCGTCCTGCTTACCAGACGGTCCTCGGGGAGCAGCCGGTCTTCCGGCATGAATTTGCCTATCATGAGGCAAGTTACCGGGCTGCGAGGGCCTTTACGATGGAGCTCTACGACGAGACGGAGCGCTATATTGAAGCCGGCAACGAACTGACCAGGGCGATGTCCGCTAGATTTCGGCAGAACGTCATTTATGTGCACAAGGTCGCGGCCGAGGTCGTCCGCTTCTGCTACACGATGGGCGGTTCAGAGTCCTTGCGTAATCCGAGCGACCTCGGACGGTGCATGCGCGACATGTCCGCTGCCACGCAGCACATCTTTGTCGATACGATCGCCATGCAGGACGTCGCGGTACCTCTCCTTGACGACTGGAAGCAAGTCGTCGCAGCAAATAGGCAGGCTTGATGATGAGCGTGCGGCTTGAAGGACGGCGGATTGTCATAACCGGCGCGGCTTCCGGGATCGGAGCCGCCGTCGCCCGGCTCGCGTCAGCGGAGGGGGCAAGGGTTGCCTGTTTGGACCGGGATGGAGCAGGAGCTGCGACACTCGCGGCGAGCCTGCCCTTGGCCGGTCACTCGGAGCAGGTCGATGTGACCGATCCGGATGCGGTGAAGCGCGCGATAGATGCGGCTGCGAAGGCGCTGGGTGCGATCGATGGTCTCGTGAACTCGGCCGGCGTGGTTGCGCTAGGCCCGGTCAGCGAGATGACCATCGAGACTTGGCGCAAGGTTATCGACGTCAATCTCACGGGTACGTTCATCGTCAGCCAGGCGACGATTCCGCATCTGCGCGACACGCGGGAGGCGGCGATCGTCAATATCGCTTCAGCCCAGGCGTTGATGCCGATCGCAGGAGCGTCCGCTTATGCGGCGTCGAAGGGCGGGGTGCAAAGTCTGAGCAAGGCTCTCGCGGCGGAACTGGCCCCCGACATTCGTGTGAATTGCATTTGCCCCGGGCTCATCGACACTCCGATGAACGCCGGCTTGAAGAAGGCACCCGAAGACGGGCCACCCGTTCCACTCGACCGTTATGCGCTGCGGCGCTGGGGGAAGGCCGAGGAGATCGCCGCGTCGATCGTTTATCTCCTGTCCAAGGATGCGTCTTATGTAACCGGCGCCACGCTTGCCATCGATGGCGGCCGGACATTCCACTGAGGGCTTCATGAACGATCTGTTCAGTCTGAAGGGAAGAACGGCGGTCGTTACTGGCGCCGGGCGTGGCCTTGGCGCCGCGATTGCCACTGCGCTTTCAGATGCCGGAGCGCGGGTTGTCTTGATCGGGCGTAAGCGTGAACCACTGGAGGAGGTCAGTGCGGCGATCTCTGGCGCTGGTGGCGAGACATCGGTTGAAGTCTGCGATGTGACCGACGCGGATGCGATCGCTTCAACGATGAAGACGATCACTCTCCGCTACGGCCGCATTGATATCCTGGTGAATAATGCGGGCATCTCGCACCGGGCAGAATTCTCTGAGGTGAGCGAAGCGGCCTGGGACGAGCTCATGGCGGTGAACCTCAAAGGCCCATTCCTGGCAACGCGCGCCGTGTTGCCTGGGATGATCGAGCGCCGTGCTGGAAAGATCATCAACATCGTCTCTGTTGTCGGCGAGCTGGGCCGTCCTTTCATTGTGCCCTATTCCACCTCCAAAGGCGGCTTGCGCATGATGACACGTGCTTTGGCGACCGAGGTGGCTGAGCACAATGTGCAGGTGAACGGCATAGGCCCGGGCTACTTCGTCACGGATATGAATCGTCCCATCATGGATGATGCGCCGCTTTATCAGAGCCGGGTCTCACGTGTCCCCGCCCGACGGTGGGGCGACCCGGAAGAACTCGGCGGCACCGCCGTTTTCCTGGCCTCTCGGGCGTCCGACTATGTCAACGGGCAAGTCATCTACGTTGACGGCGGCTTGAGTTCCTCCTTTTAAAGGTTCCCCAAACGGGCTGGCGGCGATCCTCAAGCGCCTCGAAGCTCTAACACGAACCAATAAAAAGCCCGCCCCGACGAGCGGGGCGGGTTGAGGTCCAGTGATGCGCATCCCACGATAATGCTGCATCACCGGAATAGTTCCGCCGCCATGTGCAGACGGGGCGGCGGACGGTGGCGGTCGTACGTTCGGGAACGAACTGAGATACAGCTTCCCTAAGCCGGCTTGTCTCACTGCGGCAGACGCCATCTTTTCCAGCAGCCCCCAGATGGGTGCGAGCGGGTCGAAGAGCGGGGCGGCTCGCCGGCCTCCGGCGTCGTCGCCCTGGATGTGCCGCCGAGTTGCCCGGAAAGACCTGCCCTCCCACACGAAACGACGAGCAGGCGAACGGAGGGATGGTGATGGCATAGGCGGCCGAGCTCAGCCTTGACGGTTTCGCTCGCCGCTTCCGCTAGCGCGGTTCGTCAACATAGGTCATGATCCCGAGAGTCAGATCTTGAGTGACGCAGCAAGACGACGCGCGCATGCAGGGGGGCATTGGTACCTTGCCACCGTAGCGCTGATGACGAGCGTCTAGGAGTACGCATGCTCTATCTGCTTGCTCTGCTCATCGGTGTCATCGCGGGCCTTCGAGCCATGACAGCGCCCGCGGCGATTGCCTGGGCCGTCTATCTCGGCTGGCTTGATCTCTCTGCCACGCCCCTTGCTTTCATGGGCTACGCCTGGACGCCCTGGATCTTCACGGTGCTCGCTCTCGTCGAGCTGATCGCTGACCAGTTGCCCTCCACCCCAAGTCGCACTGTGCCGGTGCAGTTCGGCACGCGGGTCGTCGTCGGAGCCCTTTGTGGTGCTTGTGTCGGCGCGGCAGGGGGTAATCTCGCGGTAGGCGCGGCCTGCGGTGCGCTCGGCGCTGTGGTCGGCACGCTCGGCGGCCGATCGGTGCGCCGCAGTCTCGCCGCCTCTTTTGGAAAGGACCCGCCCGCCGCCTTCATCGAGGACGCTGTCGCGATCATCGGCGCGGTCCTCATCGTGGTGGTGCTCAGATGACCCGCGCTTTCGATGCCATCATCATCGGCGCCGGTCAGGCTGGTCCGCCCATGGCCGGGCGGCTCACCGCCACCGGCATGCAAGTCGCGGTGATCGAGCGGTTGCATTTCGGTGGCACTTGCGTGAACACCGGCTGCAAGCCGACCAAGACACTGGTGGCCAGCGCTTATGCCGCGCGCATGGCACAACGTGCTGCCGAATATGGCGTGGTGCTGAACGGCCCGCCCGGCATCGACATGATCACCGTACAAGCGCGCGCTGAAAAGATCATCCAGGACGGGCGCGCCGGCGTCGAGGGTTGGCTCGACGGCATGGATGGCTGCACTCTTTTTCGCGGCCATGCGCGCTTCACCGGCCCGCACGCGGTCGAGGTTAACGGCGAAATCCTGAACGCTCCGCGCATCTTCATCAATGTGGGCGGGCGCGCCGCAATACCTGATATGCCTGGCATCGACCAAGTGCCCGTCCTCACCAACAGCGATATGGTCGGCCTGAAGGCTGTGCCGGAGCACCTGGTGATCGTCGGCGGCTCCTATATCGGGCTCGAATTCGCACAGATGTTCCGGCGTTTCGGCGCTGACGTCACGGTGATTGAAAAGGGACCGAGGCTCGTTGGGCGGGAAGACGAGGACGTCTCCGCTACGATTGGTGAGATCCTCGTGGCTGAAGGCGTTGAGATCCGGAACGGTGCCGAATGTATTCGTTTTGCTCGCCATGAGCGCGGGGTGGCCGTGACTGTCGACTGCAAGAATGGCGCTCCCGAGATTATTGGCTCGCATGTGCTGATCGCTGTCGGACGACAGCCCAACACCGAAGATCTCGCCCTTGATAAGGCCAATATCAAGACGGATTCCCGCGGCTATATCGTGGTGGACGACTATCTCGAAACCAGCGTGCCGGGCGTTTATGCGCTGGGCGACTGCAATGGCCGCGGTGCCTTCACTCACACGTCCTACAACGACTTCGAGATTGTCGCCGCCAACCTGCTCGATGGCCAGAACTGGAAAGTGGGCGAACGCGTGCCGGCCTATGCGCTCTATGTCGATCCACCGCTGGGTCGCGTAGGCATGACCGAGGCCCAGGCGCGTGCTTCCGGCCGACCGCTTCTGATTGGAAAGCGACCCATGTCGCGCGTGGGACGCGCGGTGGAGAAGGGCGAAACCTGGGGGTTTATGAAGGTCATCGTCGACGCCGAGACCAAGCGAATCTTAGGTGCCGCTATACTCGGCACAGGGGGGGACGAGGCAATTCACGGTCTACTCGACATCGTCAATGCCGACGTGCCCTACACAGTCTTCCAGCGCGCTGTCCCAATTCACCCGACGGTTTCGGAACTCATCCCGACCCTCCTTGCGGAGATGCAGCCGGCCCAATAGGGCTCCGTCCGGAGCTCGGCACGGGCGATCGATCCCGCCCGATGCCACTTCAGCGGATACAACCATCAATCGAAAAACTCGGCGTCCTCAGGGGCGAGATAGCGACGAGCTGCCTCCGGAATGAATTCTACCCCCAAGCCGGGGCGATCGGGAACCGTGATCAGGCCGTCCTTGACTGGGATACCATCGAAACCTTCTGTGATCTCGTACCAGAATTCCTCGAACCGCGCTGGGTACTCAAATGCGATGAGGTTATCCGGCAGGGTGGCGCAGACCTGGATCAAGGCGGCCAGCCCGAAAATGCCATTACCCGTGCCATGCGGAGCGATGGCGATGCCATGGAGATCGGCGTACTCTGCAACCCATTTGAGTTCAGCGAGACCCCCGACATCGGCCGGATCAGGGCCGATGATATTGACCGCATGAGTTTCGATGAGAGCTTTGAAGTTCTGGCGAAGATAAATTTGCTCGCCGGTATGGATGGGCGTCGTGGTGTTGTGCGTCACATCGCGATAGACATCGGCATTCACATAGGGGGTGTAGTCGCCGGAGATCATATCCTCCAGCCATAGCAGATGGAGCGGCTCGAGAGCTTTCGCGAAGCGCAGGGCATCATGTGGCAGAAAGCCGGGACCCGCATCAATGGCCAGTCCAACGCCGGTGCCCAGCCGCTCTCTCGCCGCCGTGACGCAGTCGATCAGGTAGCGGAAGCCCCGCTCGCTCATGAGACCCTTATGGGGGTAGGGGAGAGGCGAGTTCCGCTGCACCTCCCCATAATGGAAGTTCTCGACGTCCTGCACCAACGTGGAGTGGAAGGCCGTTGGCAACTTGAACATGGTAAAGCCGCCCGGTAAGCCTAGGCCGGCATCCGCCCATCTCGCGTAACCAGCCGGGGAGTGCTCGGCTGCCATTTCGCGATGATAAAGCGTGCGATAAGTGCGCACGCGATCGCGCACCTTTCCGCCGAGCAGTCGATAGGCAGGAACGCCCAGCGCCTTACCGGCGATATCCCAGAGCGCAGTCTCGATGGCGCTGACGGCCGCCCCCCACGGTTTGAACGCCCCACGCGCCCTGATCCGTCGGACGACGCGTTCAACGTTGACCGGATCCTCACCGACAACGTAGTCTTTAAGCTGCAGAACAGCAGGCTTCATATAAGGTTTCGGCGTCTCTATTTGCGACCAGCCCGTGATGCCCTCGTCTGTCGTGATGCGAATCACCGGACTATTGGCGATAACGGCGCATTTGACGTCCGTGATCTTCATGGCTGCCTCACTCGTGCCCGGACCCGGATGATTGTCTCGCCTGCCAAAGGGCGAATTCCTCCTCTGCTTCGGGAGCAAGCGGGTAATAGCGGCGAAGATCTCCGCCGCGCGCCAGTTGTTCGCGTGAGAAGTCCTCCCAATCCGCGTGTTGGCTTCCGTGCTTGAGCACTTCCTCCGCGAGAGCAATTGGAACGACGACTGCGCCGTCGTCGTCAGCGATGATGATGTCGCCGGGGACCACAAAGGCGCCTCCACAGGCGATTGGGACGTTCACGGCATGCGGCATAAGCACGGTCTGGGTGTGAAAGTTCGGCGTAGTGCCGCGCAGCCAAAGGCCCAGGTCGAGATTGAATGCTTTGGCAGAATCGCGGATGCAGCCGTCGATTACCATGCCCGCGCCGCCTTTTCCGGCGAAATACGTCAGCATCATCTCGCCGAAGATGCCGCTGTCCATGTCTCCCCGGGCGTCCACGACAACGATATCGCCAGGCTCAGAATGGTAGAGCGCATGGCGGTGGAGCTGCTTTTCCCGGTCAGTATACTCGCTCTCGCCGTATAGGTCCTCGCGCTTCGGCATGAATTGGAGAGTGATGGCTGGGCCAGCGATCCTCTTGCCCCTGGTATGAGGCGCAGGACCACGCATGAAGGGATTGCGAATTCCCAGCTTGTACAATTCGCTACTCGCGGTCGCGGCCCCGATACTTGCGAGCCCCTCGACGAGAGCGCGGGGCGGGCGGCTGATGTGCGGCACCGGTATCATTTCCTCTCCGATTCTGTTGAAGCCCAATTCGAACTTTGATTGGGGCGCGATCTACTAGGCTCGTTTCGTTCTTTTCGTGCCGGCTCGCCGGGCTTGCGGTGTTGGAGCCGGTTGTTGCGAGAGCGGCGATCTCACCCTCATCGCTTCCGATACCCGGCAGCGATGCAGCAGCCCAACGAGCCTTCTCGTCGCATGGCGATAGACCTATCGGAAGTAGTTCAGAAGGGCGTCGACCATGGCCTGACCCATTCTGGCGCGCGTCTCGTGGGTGGCACTTCCGACATGGGGCAAGAGGGTCGTACGGTTGCTCTGCAACAGTCCCGGATGGACGTCGGGTTCATGAGCGAATACATCCAGGCCCGCGCCAGAGATTGTGCCCTCGCTGAGGGCGGTAACCAGCGCATCTTCATCGACCACGGTGCCGCGCGCGACATTGATCAGAATGCCTGAAGGGCCGAGGGCGCGGAGAACCGCCGCGCTGACCAAATTTCGCGTTTCCACATTGCCGGGGCAACTGACGACAAGGCAGTCGCCCCAAGCCGCGAGTTCGATAGGAGTCTTGAAGTAGGGAAGGGTGGTACCGGCTTGCTGCTGTCGGCCGCAATAGGCGATCGATGCGCCCATGATGGCGAGGCGACTTGCGATCGCCTTCCCGATATGGCCGAGGCCGAGGATGCCAACCTTCATTCCCGCTACGGAGCGGCCGAGCGGATAACTGCCTTTCAGCCAGAGGCCAGTTCTTACAAAGTTGTCAGCCGGAACCAGGTTGCGGGCCACGGACACGAGCAGCCATAAAGCAAGATCTGCGACTTCATTGGCCAGTATGGTGGATGTGTTAGCAATTTTTATACCGCGTGCTTCGGCGGCCATCACATCAAGACCATCCAGTCCTGCAGATGTAACCGAAATAATCTCAAGATTAGGGAGCTTGTCGAGAAGCGTGGCGGTGACAGCACTCTTTCCGGTTCCCGCGACCGCTTTGATCTGCTCGCCATGGAGTTGCAGAAAGCGGGCCTGCTCGTGAGGCGAAGAAGGATACCGCACCACATCGAACGTCTCGCGAAGCGCCGCCACGACCCGGTCGGGCAAATCGGTCATCTGCAGAACAACGCGGTCTTGAACGGGCATGTCCTTGAGCACCTTTCTAGATGCGCGCCAGGCGGCTGCGGTCGTTGCTGATGATATCGACGAACGGCCACAGAACATCGAAATGCTGACGCATGGCGATTGCCGCCGCAGGGCCGTCACCGGCCATCACGGCGTCCAGCACCAGCTGGTGGCGACGCAACGTCACCCGTGCGTCGCGCAGATCACTCTGCAGGCCCAGAACACGCATGGTGTAGCGAAGCACGCCGCTCAACCCGTGGAGCGTATGACGCATGATTGAATTGCCTGATGCATCGGCTAGCGCCATATGGAACGCGAAATCGCCTTCAAGCCACGGCTCGAGTGAATCGACGTTCCGCTGCATCTTCAAGAATGCGGCGTGCAAGGGCGCCAATGTTTCTGTCGTGCCGCGCTTGGCCGCGAGCTCGGCCAGATCGACTTCGACTGCGCGGCGCAGCTCGACGGCCTCGCGAAACCCATTGTCACTGGAGCGTATAGCGAGACGATAGAAGCCTTCGAGGGCTGAGGAATCCAGAGCGCGGATCCGCGCGACGCGGCCCTGCCGGAGCTCAACGACACCGAAAACCGCGAGCTGCTTAAGCGCTTCGCGAACCACAGGCTTGCTCACGCCGAACCGTTCGGCAAGCTCGGATTCAGCAGGCAGTGGATCGCCAACGCCAAATTCCTTCAGCGCGATGAGCTCGATGAGGCGATCCGCAACCCGGCTCGAGAGATAGTTTCCGTCTGAGGCCAACTGCGGCTCCTTTCTGGCCGAACTTATTTGATAAGTTACGAGCCTGTCAATCGCGGAAAGTTTCTATCCCATTGATTTTGCGTAATTTATCTAAGTTGACTGAAGTTGTGCCTATTTGCTATGTTGCCATGTCTCCTCGCGGCAACGGCGAGTAGGCGGGGAGGGGATATGCCGAGAACGATGTCTGCGAGCGCGGTCAAATTAGTTGGCCGTCAACGCCTTGTCGTCCGCGCCGATGCGGACGCGCTGAACCGCAGTCGCCGCGTGGTCACGACGGCTCACCTCAAAGCCCGTGCGCTCGGGTGCACAAGGGTGCCATGAATTACAATTTTCGCTTCGAGCCGATACTTGACAGGCTGCCCGAACTTCTTGCCGGAGCCTGGATGACGATCCAGCTGTCGGCAACCGCGATGGCGATCGGGTTGGCTCTGGCTGTGCCCTGCGCCATTATTCGCACGTCAGGGCCGAGGTTGCCGGCGCTCATCGTTTCCGGCTATGTAGAGACCGTTCGCAATACGCCATTTTTGGTGCAGATATTTATTGTCTTCTTTGGTCTGCCTTCACTTGGCGTTCGGTTTTCTCCCGACGTCGCGGCACTCATTGCCATGGCGTTGAATGTAGGCGCTTATGTTACCGAAATCCTGCGGTCCGGGATCGAGGCTGTTCCACGGGGACAGGTCGAGGCGGGCAAGGCGTTGGGTCTCGGCAAGGCACAAATCTTCGTCTATGTCGTGCTTCGACCTGCCATTCGGGCTGTGTACCCGGCGCTCACCAGCCAGTATGTTCTTCTCATCCTGCAATCGAGCGTTATCTCCGCCATATCGGCTGAGGAGTTGACCTCGGTGGCGAACGATATTGCGTCGCAGACTTTCTCGAATTTCGAGGTCTATCTCATCGTTACGGCGATATATTTTATCATGGGCATCGGCTTTGCGTGGGTTTTTCACGTGGCGTCAAGGGTCATGTTCGCCTATCCTGAAAAGTAGGCTCGGCAATGATACGTCCTTTTGGCTTTGCTGAATTCACAACCATCCTTCTTGCCACCCAATTTACCCTGCTTTTGTCGCTGATCGCCCTGATCGGCGGCGGAATTGGTGGAATGGCGGTTGCGTTGCTTCGCACAGGAAGCTGGGGCATGGGCCGGCGCCTCGCCGCAAGCTATATCGTGGTGTTTCAGGGAACGCCTCTGCTGATGCAGCTTGCGCTCGTGTTCTTCGGGGCGAATGTAGTCGGATACGACATCAATGTCTGGCTCGCGGCGGCGCTCGGCTTGACCCTGCACGCGAGCGCTTATCTCGGCGGCATTTGGCGGGGTAGCATCGAGGCGGTCCCCAGAGGTCAGGTGGAGGCATCGAAGGCGCTGGGCCTCACGTATGTGACAGCGATGACTTATGTCGTGCTTCCACAAGCTTTCAAGATTGCGTTGCCACCTACAGTTGGCTTTATCGTGCAGTTGATCAAATCGACTTCAGTCACGGCGCTGATCGGGTTTGTTGAGCTCACGAGAACTGGGCAAATCATAAACAATGCCACATTCAGGCCGTTCCTGGTCTTTGGCATTGTGTCTTGCATCTACTTCACGCTCTGTTGGCCGCTTTCACTGCTGAGCGCTCGCCTCGAGCGGAAGCTGTCTCCGGCCGTTCGTTGAAAGCTCAGCCATAAGAACACGATGTATTTCAAGGAGGAGGATAGGATGGTCGATCTTGTGAAGAGATTCGCGCGCTTTGCGACAGTGGTTTTCGGGCTCTCGCTGGCGACCACGGCGGTGGCGCAGCAACCAAGCAATTTGCAGGAGCTCAAGGCCGCGGGCGAGCTCAAGGTCGGCGTCCTCGTCGATTTTCCGCCCTTCGGAATCATGAACGAAAAGAATGAGCCTGATGGCTTTGACATCGATGTCGCTAAAGCCCTCGCGAAGCGAATGGGGCTCAAGGTCAAGCTCGTGCCGATAACCGGCCCCAACCGTATTCCCTTTCTGCAGACCGGTAAGGTCGATATGCTGGTTGCGTCCCTGGCTATCACCAAGGAACGCGCTGAGCAGGTGCTGTTTTCGCAACCTTACGCAGCGATCCAGGGCGTCCTTTATGCGCGCAAAGATCTTCCCATCAAAAGCTACGCGGATCTCGGCGGCTTGTCCGTGGGCGTGGCACGCGGTAGTCCGCAAGACACGCAGGTTACCAAGAATGCGCCTTCCAACACCAAGATCCAACGCTTTGATGAGATCACGGCTGTCTATCAAGCTGTTCTCGCGGGGCAGGTCGATGCGGCGGTTGTCAGTTCGCTTGTGGCGCTCGAATTGGCAAAGCAACTTGCGGCGACCTATGAGACGAAATTCGTGCTTTATCAGCAGGTGCAAGGCGTTGCGATGCGCAAGGGCAGTGACGCGTTGGCTGCCGAGGTCAACAGCCACATCGGCGATATGCTGGCTTCGGGCGAATTGAACCAAGTCAATCGCAAGTGGTTGCATAGCGATCTCCCGAAGCTGACGAGCGACCTTTAACGGAGCAACTTGCCATGTTTGTTGCCGCGGACAGCTCATCTCTCGCAGACGCCGCGCTGATCACGCTGAAGAGCGTGAGCAAGTGGTTCGGCAAATTTCAGGCGTTGAACGATGTCGACCTCACGGTGCGGCGCGGTGAGAAGATAGTTGTCTGTGGCCCATCCGGGTCCGGAAAATCCACACTCATCCGCTGCATCAACCAGCTTGAGAGCCATCAGAGCGGCGAAATCCGCTTCGACGGGGCTGAGGTATCCGATGGCATGGCGAATATCGAAAATATTCGCCGCGATATCGGAATGGTTTTTCAACAATTCAATCTTTTCCCGCATCTGACCGTCCTTGAAAATTGCATGCTAGCGCCGGTTAAAACCGGGAGGGCGAGCCGTAGCGATGCCCGCGCGACAGCGATCACCTTGCTGGAGCGTGTCCGCATCCGTGATCAAGCGGACAAGTATCCTGCGCAACTGTCCGGCGGCCAACAGCAGCGCGTCGCGATCGCGCGTGCCTTGTCCATGAGTCCCAAGGTGATGCTCTTCGACGAACCGACCTCCGCGCTCGATCCCGAGATGGTCAAGGAAGTGCTGGACACCATGATCGATCTGGCGCGTGACGGCATGACCATGATCTGTGTCACTCACGAAATGGGCTTCGCGCGCGCGGTAGCCGACAGGGTCGTGTTCATGGATGCCGGCCGCATCGTCGAGGTCGCGCCGCCGGAACGGTTCTTCAGTGATGCGCGCAGCCCCCGGACGCGAGAATTCCTGTCACGGATCTTGAGCCATTGAGGCTCGGCGCCGAAAGGTGTCAACAGGCCAATGCTTCCATACCGCGTGATGGGACGGGATGCCAGCTATGTCGGCCTTGCAGTCGTGCCCTTCCACCACCCTGGCGCGGCCGACAGAGGAACTGAACTTGTCGACGCCCGTTGCGCTGATGCCGCCGCGTGCGTTGACCGGTCGGCAGATCGCACCGAAGTCGTTGCGACCGCTTACTAGCTCGCTGGAACCTTGCAAAGCCGTGCCCACCTCGCAGGCAGGCTTGGGCGCAGGCACGCATCCGCGGTGGGAATGAGCCCGGCGCTCTGAGCTCCGCACCTAACCCTCACTTCGCGCCGGCGTGAGGTGCCAGCTCCTTTCATCCCGCCTTCTCGTGGATGACGGAGCGCACACAGTATTCCAGTCAGCAATGCCTTCAAGTCTTCGAATGTTGGTCGCGATGAACGCGACGTGGGCTCTACCGTCATCTGGAAGGTGAGGCGCCATGCTCTATGGACAGTGATGACGCTGGATATCGAACACCTGGGGGTTCAAGGATCGCTCGGGCGAGCTGCATGAGCTCACCGTCCTCCGCACTGCGCCGCCGTCCTCTCTTCGCTCACGTTCGAAGACGACCGCGGGTTATGGTTGCATGACCTCCGCGGTCCTGCCGACAGGCGCTGCTCATCCTCAGCTTGAAAGCAAACCATTGCCTGCCGGGCCGCGCCAACTCCAGAACTGGGCACTTTCGGAGAATGTTTCTTTTCATTCGTTGACAATATGAATGGTTTTATACATAAACAGACAGCGCTGATATTTTCATTCTGACCACCCAAGGAGGCCCCATGTCGTCATCCGAAATCCTGGAGTTCGACGCACCCAGCGTCGGTCTATCCTTCCGGGCTAGACTTCTTGTCGAAGAGAATCCCGATGTCGTCGCGCAGGTGCTCACCCAATTGCCCCTGAAGAGTGTGCTCGGCCACGTCGTCATCTCCGGCGAAGCGATCTGGATGCCGACGCGCATTGTCCATCTCGGCCGCAACAATATGGTTCAGCGCCATCCCGGCGCCGTCTACCTTTATGCGCCTGGCCAGTCGATCTGCCTGACCTATGGCAAGATCACGGAGAGCGCGAATGTGAATAAATTCGCTGAGGTGTTCGAAGAGGATCTCGCGAAACTCCAGCAGCTCGGCACAGAGGTCTATGAGCAGACCGTCACGCAGCCGCGGCGCAATATCGTCGAAATCAATGTCCGGAGGGCAGCCTGATGTCCGCACTTGCGAAGTTCACCGGTGACTGGCGGGAAGCCAAGGCAATCATCGAGAAGGAGATTGATCGGGTCTGGTTTGAAGAGCCCGAGGAGATCCAGAAGATTCGCTGGGGTGTGATCGACAGTGGTGCGGGGAGCGGCGAGCAGTCCTTCTCCGTGCTGGTTCATCTTGAAGCCTATATGATGCTGGTCGGTGCCGACGTGATGTACCGTTTGCTGAAGATTTCCCAATATGAGGATATGGAGCTCGCAACGCTGAACCGCATGACGCGCGAGTTCCTGACAGGCACGTTCAATGTATTTGAATTCATGACCGACCTCGGGCTCACGAATATGCATAAAGTGGGGCAGATGTATTCAGATACACTGGAGACGCTGACCACCAAGGACGAATATGTCGAACTGACTGGCGCCATGATGACCTACGTCATCCGCATGCATCGCTGGATCCATTTTATCTTCCCGTGGAACCTCGGCGTCGCCTTTCCGCACCGCAAACCAGCAGAAGTGCAGGCCTTCTCAAGGCTCGTCGCGGCGGCCTGAGACAGGGGCAGTCCCAAAAAAGCGCAGGCCAGGGCCGCATCGCGGCCCTGGCCTTTTCCATGCGCACAAAATTATGCGCGCGCCCACCGAATGAATATAATAATACAGATCTGTGAGTGGCTGATGCGCATTGGGATAGCAGACGTGGCGGCAAGCAAGACAACGGAAGACAGCGCGGCGTTGGGGGCGAACGCTCACCCGGCGGATCGACAGTCATTGCGGGCAGAGCTCGATCGCCGGGCGGCGGGCCAAAGGCTGACGCCCGGCCAGCGCCGCATCGCCCAGTGCATGATCGAGAACAGCGCGCAACTGGGATTTCTCTCCAGCATGGAGCTGGCGGAACTCGCCGATGTCAGCCAGCCCTCGGTCACGCGCTTTGCCGTTGCCCTCGGCTTCGACGGCTACCTGGAAATGCGGCGGTTTCTGCGCGCCAATCATTCCGGAGAAGGCGCCGCCCAGGAACAATGCGAGACCAACCGTTACCAGACGGCCGTGCTTGCCGAGGCCAACAATCTGGGAGAGCTCGGACAATCCTTGTCCGACACCCGCGTTATCGAAAGCTTTGGCGAGGCGCTTGCAAAGTCACGGCCACTCGCCGTGCTCGGTTTGCGCGCCTCGGCCGGGCTTGCCACCCAATTCGCCTATTTCGCCGCCAAAGTGCATCCTGACGTCCGGCTTCTGACCGGCGGGGGATCGTTCATCGAGGACCAGGTCGAGCAATGTGCCGCAGCCGGTGGCCGCACTATGCTGGTCTTCATGATGCCGCTCCATCCCAGGGAGACGATGCGGGCTATTGAATGCGCCCGTCAGGCCGGCATGAGTATCGCACTCGTCACCGACGCGAGCTTCAACAACCATGAAGGCGTCGCCGATCTTCTGCTGACATCACGGGTCAGCAATCGCCTGCTCTTCGATTCCTATGTAGGCTCGGCGATGCTCGTCTCTGTACTACTCGACGCACTTTGCACCAGCATGAAGGGTGATGCCCAGAAGCGGCTTGAGGCAGTCGACCGCTCCTCGAAGAGGCGGAAGGTCTTTGTGAGCTGACGAAGCGTCTGCCATGAAGCCCTTTGCGAAGCCCCTCTGCTGCACGGCGCAGCAGAGGGGTCTCGCAGCACCCAGCGGTTGGTTGATCAGTTGCGTCGGCGCACGGCACCTAACCCTACCGTTCTGTCGACGATGACCAGCAGGATGACCGAGGCCACGATCAACACGGTCGACATTGCTGCGACAAAAGGCTCGTATTCATATTGCAGATAGGCACGCAACTGCAATGGCAGCGTCGTCCAGTTCTTGTTCGCTAGGAAGACCGAAACCGTATAGTTGTTCCAGGATAGAACAAAAACAATGATCAGCGATGGAATAATGCTTGCCTTGAGCAGGGGCAACGTCACGCGCCAGAGCGCCTGCCGGGGCGTAGCGCCGACGCTGAGCGCCGCTTCCTCGAGCCGCACGTCAAAGCCTTCCATCTGCGCCATCACGTTGCGCAACGGATAAGGCAGGGTAACGACAACGTGGGCAGCGAGAAGCGTATAGATATTGTTCACCAATCCCATCATGAAGATGATCTGAAACAAGGCTAGGGCCACAATCACAGCGGGAATGAACAAGGGCGACATCAGGAGCGATGACGCGAATGCTCTTGCTGCGCCGCGCTGACGCTGCAGGCCTATGGCGGCGAGAACGCCGAGGCCGGTGCTGAGAAGCGCCGTGGCAACGCCGAGGATGGTGCTGGCCCAGGCGGCGTACAGGAAGTCCGGCTTATCCAGAATCGTGACATACCACTTCAGCGTGAAGCCCTGCGGCGGAAAGACCATCGCTACGGGATTGAAGGAGACCGCGATCAGTATGGCGAGAGGCGCCAGAAGGAAGGCGAAGAACAGCACGGTCCCAACATACCACAGGGTGCTGCCGACGAGCGTTCTCTGCATAGGGCTCACCTCACGCCGCTTGAACGGCCGCTACCGGCCGGCCGGCGGATCGCACCGCCCATTGATAGACCCCCAGCATCACCATGGTGACGATCAGGAGGATGACGCCGATGGTGGCGGCGAACGGCAGATTGTTCGACACAGTCGCCGTTTCGTAAGCCGCCACGCTCATGAAGCGCACCCGCCCTCCACCGAGGAGGATCGGCACGACGAAGGATTCCACATTGATGCCGAAGGCCAGCACGCTGCCGGCCAGGATCCCCGGTACGCTGAGTGGCAGCGTCACCCTGCGGAAAGCGGAGAGTGGAGTGGCGCCCACGGTCATTGCCGCCTGTTCGAGCTGGCGCGGGATTGCCTGGAGAACGCCGAAGACGGACATCACGACGAAAGGCACCGCCACCTGCACCATCCCGATGAGGACAGCCGTCTCATTGTAGAGGAGCGGGAGCGGGCGAGCGCTGATGCCGAGGCCGACCAGGATCTGATTGACCAGGCCGTTGCGGCCGAGAACCACCATCAGGCTTAGCGTGCGCACCACCAGATTGACCCAGAGGGGCAGCATGACGAGCAGGATCAGCCAGGTCTGTGTGGTCGGCGCGGCGCGTGCAATCACAAAGGCTCCGAGATAGCCGATCACCACGGAGAATAATGTCGCAATCGCCGCGAGCCTGATGGTGCGCAATAGAAGATCATTCACATAATAGCTGTCTGTGAGAAACCGGGCGTAGTTCCCGAGCGTAAAGGTCTGTTGAACTTCACCGGTCGGTCCGGAGCTGAGAAAGCTCAGGATAACGACCCAGATCAATGGCACCACGAAGAAGGCGCCAAGAATAACAACAGCCGGAAGAACAAGGACGGCGGAGGTCTTCATCGCGCAGGTGCCTCGTTCGGCAGCAAGCGAGCCTGGCAGCGCAGGGTCACCGTGTCGCCCGCCCGAAACACCGGCGCGTCAGGGCGTCGTTTCACACGCATCTGGCGATCACCCAGCCGTATGAGATAGTCGCTCGACTGGCCGAAGAACATGAGGCGGTCCACGATACCCCGCGGCAGCTCCCGCTCGCTTTCTGTGTCAGGTGTGCCGAGCGTTACCCATTCCGGGCGCACGAAGGCGACGACGCCCCGCCCCACATGCCGCTCAGCGTCCTCCACCGGGATAACCGCATCGTCGGCGACGCGCAGGCCGTGGATCGTCCCGCGACTTTCGACCTGTCCACGGAAGAAAAAAGCTTCGCCCACAAAACGTGCCACATATTCAGAGACCGGGCGGTTGTAGATGGCATCGGGCGTATCAAGTTGCTCGATGATGCCCCTGTTCATGACCACGACGCGATCCGAAAGCGACAACGCCTCTTCCTGATCGTGCGTGACGAAGACCGTTGTGAGCCCTAGTGTCTGTTGCAGCGTTTTGAGTTCTACCTGCATATCTTGGCGCAAGTTTTTGTCGAGCGCGCTGAGCGGCTCGTCGAGCAGAAGCACATCGGGCTGCAGCACGATGGCGCGCGCCAACGCCACGCGCTGTTGCTGCCCCCCGGAGAGCTGGGACGGCAGCCGATCGGCAAGCGCTTCGAGCTGCACCATGGCGAGAGCCTTGCTGACGCGCGCGCGCAGCTCAGCGGCAGGCGTGCCACGCAACTCGAGGCCCATCGAGACATTGCGGAAGACGCTGAGATGGGGCCATAGCGCGAAATTTTGGAAAACGAAGCCAATCCGGCGTTTCCATACAGGATCACGCGTGACGTCGCGCCCTGCGATGTGGATCTCTCCACCACTTGGCTCCTCAAGGCCGGCAATAATCCGCAAAAGCGTGCTCTTGCCACAGCCGCTCGGCCCAAGAACGGAGAGAAACTCTCCTTCACGCACGTCTAGATTGACGCTGTCGAGGGCAACGAAGCCACCCCAGCGTTTCGAGATCCGGTTGACGCTAATCTGCCCCATCGGCGACTGTTCCTCGCTACTCAACCAGGCCCGGCATGGGCGCTTATGCCGGGCGTGTTGATCCAGTCGTCAGCGCGCGACGACTTCCTTTTCCCAACGCTCTTTCCAGGCATCCATCTTGGGAACGATCTTCTTCCAGTCCGCGATGAGAAGGGAGCCGACGACATCCTCTCCATAAGGGACGTTGATGCCCTTGAGGTCGAGGCCGGCGCGCGCCGGGGTATAGCCGAGATCAGACGCATAGGTCGTCTGGCCGTCCACGCTCAGAAGATGATTGACGAATTTCTGGGCGAGTTCCGTGTTCGGGCGGCCCTTCACAACATGCACCGTTGAGACGAGCGCGATCGCGCCTTCTTTTGGCACCGCGAAGCCAAGACTGACGCCTTGTTTGTTGGCCCAGTCAACCCGGCCACGCAGCCAGCGTGAGATGATAATCTCATTATTGCGGAAGAGGTCCAGCAACTGAGGGTGCTGGCTGTAGAAGACCGGGATATGCTTGCCGAGTTCGGCCATCTTCTTGAAGCCCGGATCGATATTATCCTCATTGCCTCCATTGAGCTTGGCCATCAGCACGAGAAGCTCGATATTGGCGGCATCAAAACCTGTGGTGCTAACGGCGCCGTCGTATTTGGCATCCCACAGATCGAGCCAGGATGAGGGCGCGGGAGTGACCTCTTTCGGATTATAGGCGATCCCATATTCTCCGAAATTCGTAATGACGCCGTAGTCAGAAAAGCGGGCGCGCGGATAGAGCTTATCGAGATTGGTAACAATCTTCGGATCGATTTTCTCGAATGCTCCCTGAGCTTCGCCACGGTAAGCCCAGGCCATATCGGCGTGGACAACATCAATTTCTTTCGCCATTGCCTTGGCAAGCCCATCAGCACCGGACGCCGGAATGAAAGTCACTTTGACGTCATTGTCCTTCTCGAACTGAGCAATGTTCTTCTTGAGTGCCTCGGTATAGGCGCCCCCAAAGGCACCCACCACGAGCTCTCTCGTCTGCGCCTGCGCGGACAGGGTCGCGGCCAGCGAAATAGCCATGGCTGCCAGAAACTTTCCCATCATGTTCCCCTTGCTGGAAGGCTTATCTTGTGGCGCAATGTATTGGATTATTATTGAATGTTCAATATGAAAAATCCCATTCATACGCGGCCCGCAGAGCGAAGTGGTCCGTTGTCCAGCTGAAGGCGCCTGCCGGAAATGGAGTTTCGCAAAACGCCCATGAGGCAGCGAACTGCATGTCAGCGACATGCAGCCGCTGGCCAGCCTATGAACACGACGAGAAATGGTTTGGCGAGGTTCTCGGACATGCCTGGCGGCCGCCGATGAAAATTCGGTGCGGCTAGAGGTCGAGTGAAAGTAATAAGCTCAGCCCGAGAGCGCCTGCAGTGTCTCTCGGTTGCGTTGGGCGATAGCGCGAGAACACGCGAGTCTCCTGGGCGCCTGAACAAGGCGTACGTGCCGACGAGATACACTGGGAAGCTTCATGTCCACATCAGCGCGCTTTGAGACCAGGTGCGCATGCGCGCTTTCGTCGAGGCCGACGCGGCGAGGAGCGACGCCCGCCTGCCGTTGCAGTTATTAGACCGGTCCGGGGTGGGCGGGTGATCGTGAGGCTGGTGACCAAGGCCCGTCCTTATGCGGCCCGAGCAGAGAACGCGGAGCTTCTAGCGAGCCCTGAGCCAGCGTGCCGGACGAATCTCTCATGAATGAAACAGATCAGCCGGCCTGAGCTGAAGGTCAGTTGCCGTTGTTCGATCAGAACCGGGAAAAAGTTGTTAGGAGATGGCGTGATGAGATTGAGAGGGTTAACGCTGTTGTGCTTGAAGTCGGGACTGTCGAATGCGACGCGAACCGCTTTGATCCACTGTGCGCTCAAAAGGCCGAGGCACCAACGAGCGCGCATTCTGCGCTCGCTGGTGACCAGGAGACGTGTTGTTCTTACGCGCCGGAGCCTGTGCTGTCGACCTCGCCGCGCGTCCTCCAGAGAGAATAGCCGACGCCCGCGGAAATAAGGGCAAGCGTGACGCCCAAGCTGACGGCAGGCGGGAACTTGCCACCGTCCATGACGAAGTCGGCCACGAAAATCTTCAGGCCGATGAAGACGAGCACGGCTGCGAGAGCGTATTTCAGATAGTGGAATCGATGAACCATGGCGGCCAATGCGAAATAGAGTGCACGAAGGCCGAGGATAGCCATGATGTTGGAAGTGTACACGATGAAGGTGTCCGTCGTGATCGCAAAGATAGCCGGCACGCTGTCGACGGCGAAAACAAGATCGGCAAGATTAATGACAACGAGGGCCAGGAACAACGGGGTTGCTGCCGTCACGATCCGTCCTGTTTTCGGGTCCGCCACCTTGACGAAGAATTGCTGCCCGTGGTGTTCGCGCGTGACACGCATTCGGTTCGAGATAAACTTGACCGCTGTATTGTTCGCAATATCCATGGGCTCATCGCCCGCGAAGAACATCTTCACACCCGTAAAGATCAAGAAGGCAGCGAAGATATAGAGGACCCAGTAGGCCTCCTGGACGAGTGCCGCTCCGCCCGCGATCATGACGCCGCGAAGGACAATGACCGCGATAATGCCCCACAGGAGCGCGCGATACTGGAATTTTGCTGGAATAGCGAAGTAGGAGAAGATCAGGCTGATCACGAATACATTGTCGATGGACAGCGCTTTCTCAATGAAGAAGCCCGTAAAATACTGCAGCCCGGGTTCGGGGCCCCGAGCGTACCAGAGCCATAGGCCGAAAACCATGGCAACGCCGATATAGAACGTCGAGAGCTTCAGGCTCTCACCTATTCCCATCTCCCGATCCTCCTTATTGAGGAAGCCGAGATCGAAGGCGGTGAGGGCGACTACAAGCACGACGAACGTCAGCCAGAACCAAGCGGGGGTCCCAAGCCAGTCAGTAAAAAGGAAATCCAACGAAACGCTCCTCTCGATGAATGAATCGATCGGAACGAACGAACCTGGGCAGCCTGAGTAACCGACCGTCGCGGCATCGGATCATTCCGATGCGGCCGACATCACGAGGCAAATGCTCTCGCCAGAGGGGCCCGGTCCGCTGATCTCTAGATAGCCGGTATCGCGCGACATTACAATGACGATCGGGAGGTCAGCCGCGGGCAAGGCCGGTTTGGCGGGCCCGCGATGCCGGCGCCATTCCGCGTCAGCCGATGGATGGCGCTCGTTGCGCCTCATCCTTCCGGTCTTCCAGATGGCCATTCGGGGCCGTCGTGCGGGAGAAACTCGCCAGCTCTGCCCGTTCCAGTTCACGGAGACCGATGGCGAGGCTTGCGCCCCACACAAGATGGGCGGCGAGCATCAGGCGATTGCGGCGGCTCGGATGGCGAGTGGCTATGCGCAGAATGCCGGAGGCCGGGATCCAGCCGAGATAACTCGCCGTCCAGACGGCGGCCCCATAGATCCCTCCCGCCGCGGCATTGCGGCGGCGCGACACGACGGCGAAGAGCGCGCCGCTTGCCGCGCCGTAGAGGAAATGGTGGAGGAGCGTCGTGGTCGAGATGCGCATGCCGAAGTTCGGCAGATTTTCGCTGAGTTCCCGGGGTGGCAGGGGATACCGCTCCTGAGGCGGGAGACGCCGGTGCATCCGGCTCATTGCAGATGTCATGGGCAGCGTTGCGGCAAAGCCGGCCAAGGCGCCGAGCAGCATTTTTTCTGCGAGTGCGTTCATGGTTCGTCGTTCTCTTGCGCTTGCGCGGGTGAGGTCGCGACGAGAGCGAGTGCCATCACGCCATATGCGAGGATGATCGACGTCGGCGAGACCACCTTCTCCCAGCCAGGTGTCAGCCGCTTGGGTACGATCCCATAATCAACCAGGGCAGCGAGCGCAGACACGCCGGCGGCGTCAATCAGAGCTGGGCGGCCCGGCCGAAAGCGCCTCCACAGCTGGAAGATCGATGCCCAGAACACAGAAGCGCTGTGATGCGTCACAAAACCGAGGAGTGTGTGCGATGTGTCAAGCCTTCGAACAGAGCCCGCTGTCTCGCCGTGATACCAGTGGCTGGTGGAATTGACCGGTTCGACCGCGTCGCGCCCTTCTATCCGGGCCAGCAATGCGAGGACCGCTGTCGTGGCGATGCCAACTGCAGTTCCCGAAACCAGGGCGTTGGCCAAAAGCGAAGAGCTGGTGTTCCCCTCTCGATCAATGCCCGGTCGGCTCAGGCTGGGCTTTCGTCCGACTTCAGCGCTATCTCTAGGTGGCATGATGCGTCACCGCCTCGATCTTGTTGCCGTCCGGATCCGTGACGAAGGCGCCGTAGTAGTGGGCATCGTACTCGGGCCTCAAGCCCGGCGCACCAGCGTCGGCTCCACCATGGCGCAAGGCAGTCGCGTGGAATTCGTCGACCATCGCCCGGCTTCCGGCGGCGAAGGCGATATGCACGCCGTTTCCAGCCGAGGCCGGTCGGCCGTTGACCGGCGTCTCAAGGCTGAAGAGTATTGATGAAACACCGTAATCGGCCGACTCGTCCGAGGCTTTGAGCAGCCGAAGACCAAGGGTCTCCAGCACTGGATCATAGAAGAGCCGGCTTCGTCTGACGTCGCTTGTCCCGACGGAAACATGGTGGATCATGGCAGCCTTCCCTTGGCGCTTCCTTCACTCGCCCCCGCAGATCTTGGCCAGCGCGGCTATTGCCGGACCATTGAGCACGCAGCCGTCCGGTGCGAATTGGGAGCCGTGGCAGGGGCAATCCCAGCAATGTTCAAACGAATTCCACTGCAGATGGCAGCCGAGATGAGTGCAGACTGCCGAGTGTTGATGGACGGTGCCGTCCTCGGCGCGGTACGCCGCGATCTTGCGAAGCCCGTCGCGTATAATCGCCCCCTGGCCAGGTCTCAGTTCGTGCACGGAAGCGAGCTCGCCAGGCGCGAGATATTGCGCGACGTTGGCGATCGCGGTCATATTCTCGCTCACGAAGGTGCTGGCGGCCTTCAGGGGCTTGCGGTTTGGATCGTACACTGCAGCGAAGGGGTTGTCTTGGCCAGCGATAAGATCGGGAATGACGAGGCTGGCAACCACCCCATGAGTGATGCCCTGGCCGGAATCCCCCGTGCTCACGAAAATCCGCTCGGTGCCGGATTCTCGTCCGATAAAGCCGCAATAATCGAGTGTATCCATGACCTGCCCTGACCATCGGTAGAGTTCCGGCCCGAGCGAGGGCAAGAGGGTCCTGATCCAGCTTTCCAAGGCGCCGAAGCGGGCCGGCGCATCGTCGGCCTCGCCGGTCTTGTGGTCCTCGCCGCCGACGATGAGGACCTCCTTGCCATCTCTACCGGAGGTCAGGCGTACGTAATGGTAGGGCTCTGCTGTGTCCCAATAGAGCGCGTCGGCGACCGCGCCGCGCTCTATTTCGAACCCCATGGCATAGGTGCGGTAGGGGGCTTGTTTGGTATGCAGCGAGACCAGATCGTGGATGGGGGAATTGGTCGCGACGACGGCGTGCGCCGCTTCGACCTCATGCCCGGACTCAAGTCTGACACGGACAAGGCCTTCTTCTTCTGACACCTCGGTGACTGGCGAGAAGGGGTGCAGGGCCCCGCCCGCCTTCACGATCGCCTCGGCCAGGCCGCGCAGATACTTGAGAGGGTGAAAGGTCGCCTGGTCCGGGTAGCGTAAGAAGGGCCGGTCCTCGAGCGTTTGGAGCGGCAGGCCTTCCCCGCGCTCCACCGTCACACCGATCTCAACCGCGGCTGCGATCTCGTCCTCGAGGACGCTTTCCTCACTATTTGGATCGAGGAAGAGCAGGCCGTCGAGCCTGCGGAACTCGCAGTCAATGCCAAGTTCCCGTTGGATCTGCTCGATCCGATCGACCGCGTCGCTCTGGCTCGCCTGAAACCCGCGTGCCAGCTCTTGGCCGCGCATGGACAACAGTTCCGCGAGGGAATCATCGCAGATGGGTGCGAGATGCGCCGTCGTGCGGGCCGTCATTCCGCCAGCGATGGCACCACGATCCAGGACGACGACGGAGTGTCCACGCCGCGAAAGCTCATACGCGACCGAAAGACCAGCGATGCCCGAACCGATGATGGCAACATCCGCCTTCGTATTAGCCGCGAGAGGTAGAGCGTCAGGCGCGACCGCCACGTCCATCCAGACCGACACGCTGCGTTCGTTTATGACATTCATCGCGCTCTCCGCCTCCGTAAGGCTGCAACGCGCGCGCACCCGCGAAGTTCAAATTGTTCTGAAGTGCGGCTGCGGAGAAAGAGCGGCGGCGTGATCGAGGCAGGTCAAAACCGTCGAACTCGGGCGTCGCCGCCAGCGCTCACGTGCTTGTCGGAGGGAGGGCTACCCCGGCATTCGCCGAGACGCTCGCTCGAGGAGGAGGTTAATTTGAGCTCCTATGCGGCCGGCTCGCCGCTGGCGGGTACCTGTGGGAACGGTCTGCTCAGATAAGGCGAGTTGCGCCAGCCAAAACGCCATGGTTGCTCGCGTGCCCGACTGATCCCGATGCGAGGGCCAACGGCGATCTCTGGTGCCCGTACGCGATCGTTGACCGAGAACGGATCTTTGTCCACGCGCATGGCGTTATGGTGCGCATCGATTGCCAAAGCCTGAGCCAGGCGGCCGGGACCGCTGCACAACGCCCGGGCCGTTCCGCGCCGCTGCATCATCTTGTCCAGACCGGCTGTCGGTTCGAGAGCCCGCAACAGCACCGCGCCGCCGGATCGGGCCACGATGTTCAGGCACCAGTGCAGGCCGTAGGACCTGTAGACATACGCTGTGCCGGGTGGTCCAAACATCGCTGCATTCCGCGGCGTCAGGCCGCGGAAGCTGTGGGATGCGGGATCGTCGCGGGTATAGGCCTCGGTCTCGACGATCCTACCTCCGACGCCGTCCACGAAGAGGAAGACACCGATCAGCCGCGCGGCAAGCTCAGGCGCCTCGCAGTCGAAAACTGACGACTCGAGCGGTGTGGCACCGTCGCTTGCCAAACAAGTCACTCCGGAGCAGCGATGCTGCGCGTGATCAAGCGGTTCAGGCGATCCGCAAATGCGCTCGCGTCGCTCGGGCGCTCGCCGTCAAGCGCGCGGGCGGAGTCGAGCAGCAGATGGGCGATATCCGTTCGGATGGCCTCATCCCGCACGCCCGCGAGCGCGGTAATCGTGGCGTGCCGCGGATTGACCTCAAGGACGGGTTTTGCCGCGCTATCGCCCCGTCCGGCGGCGCTCAGCAGGCGTTCGAACTGGCGATCGGGGCCGCCATCGGGAGCAACGAGACACACCGCGCTCTCGGTCAGCCTCTCGGAGGGGCGGACATCCGCAACCTCGTTGCCGAGAGCAGCCTTCATCGCGCCGAGTAGGGCGCTCACCTCCTCGCTCGCCTCCGCAGCCGCAGGCGCCTTGCCATCAAGCAGCGGAATCAGACCGAGATCAGCCGCTCCTTGGGTTACTGACTTGAAGGGCTTGCCCTCGTAGTCCGGCGCGGCCGAGACCCAGAAGCTGTCAACGGGATCGGAGAGCAGCAGGACCTCGATGCCGCGTGCGCGGAAGCCTTCGAGCTGGGGTGAAGCCGCAATCCGCGCGGCGTCGTCGCCGGCGATGTAGTAAATCGCCGTCTGGTTTTCCTTCAGCGCGGCGGCATAGTCCTTGAGGCTCCGCCAACCCTCGCCCGAGGCCGTGGTCCGGAAGCGGGCGAGATCGAGAAGCTGCGCGCGCCGCTCGAAATCCTCGTAGAGCCCTTCCTTGATGACGGCGCCGAAATTTTCCCAGATTTTCGCAAAGGCGTCGGCGTCCTGCTCGGCGAGCTTGGTCAGGTCCGACAATACGCGTTTGGTGACGCCCTTCTTGATCGCGCCGAGCAGCGGGCTGTCCTGGATCATCTCGCGGGAGATGTTGAGCGGCAAATCGGCCGTATCGACAATGCCCCGCACGAAGCGCAGATAGCGTGGCATCAATTCGGCTTCATCCGTGATGAACACGCGCTTCACATAGAGTTTGATGCGGCCCTTGCGGTCGGCGTCAAAGAGGTCGAAGGGGCGGGCGCCCGGCACGAAGACGAGGGCCGTGTATTCGTGTCGTCCCTCGGCGTGCATGTGGATTGTCGCAGCCGGCTCGTCATACTGGCTGGCGACGCTGCGATAGAAATCGGCGTATTCGTCCTTGGTGATCTCGCTCTTCGGCCGTGTCCAGAGTGCTGCGCCGTCTACGAGTGCGGTCTCCTCCGCACCCGGCTTTTCGATCAGCGCGATCGGGACCGGTACATGCCCGGACTGCTCACGCACGATGCGTTCCAGCGTCCAGCGCTCGGCATAGGTTTTCGCGTCCTCCATGAGCTGGAGCTTCACGCGCGTGCCACGCGCGGGCGCGTCCTCCAGCGCAACCGGGGCGACCGTGAACTCACCCTTGCCGTCCGAGGACCATGACCAGGCCTCGTCGCTGCCGGCGCGGCGGCTGACCACCTCGACGGCGGAGGCGACCATGAAGGCCGAATAGAAGCCGACACCGAACTGACCGATGAGCTTCGCCTCCTCCTTGCCCTCTCCCGCTTCGACACGCTCCATGAAGCTGCGCGTTCCGGAGCGGGCGATGGTCCCAAGCGCTTCGATCATCTCGTCACGGCTCATGCCGATGCCATTATCGGATATGACGAGCGTGCCGCCCTCCGGATCAGCCGCTAGGGCGATCGCGAGCTTCGGCTCCTCACCAAGGAGCTCCGGCCGGGCGATCGCCTCGTACCGCAGCTTCTCGCAAGCGTCGGCCGCATTGGAGATCAGCTCGCGCAGGAACACATCCCGGTCGGAATAGACCGAATGGACCATCATATGCAGGAGGCGGGAGACGTCGGCTTCGAAGCTGCGGTGCTCTGTGGTCTGGGTCATTGTTCGAATTGCTCAACGATCTGTGCGGCCGAGGAAGGATGACGATGCGCGAAAGTCTGGAGCGATAGCCTTATGACACCCGGCGCGCCAGTGTAATTTTAATCATTGGCGAGACGCTGGGGGGCAAAGCGCACGCGCGGCGACGAGAGGGGAAAGGCCGTCCCGTGCCTCGGGACGCCCTGCCGCCCGCCCGCTGAGGAAGCAAATGATGGGAGCAATACCTCCTGGCTCTTGTCGGATCGGGCGTTTTCATTGCCATCGAACGACACGGGCGCCGCGGCAAGGCGGCGTCCGGTCGATGAGCGATCAGTAGTCCATGCCGCCGGCAGGTAGCGCCGGAGCCGCTTCCTTCTTCGGAAGTTCGGCAACCATCGCCTCGGTGGTGATCAAGAGGCCTGCGACCGAGGCGGCATCCTGGATCGCCGTGCGAACGACCTTGGTCGGATCGATGATGCCGGCTTTGACCAAGTCGCCATACTGGCTGGTCTGGGCATTGTAGCCCCAAGCATAATCGTTCGATTCCAGCAGTTTGCCGATCACGACCGAGCCATCCTCGCCGGCATTGTCGACGATCTGGCGGGCAGGGGCGGTGATGGCTTTGCGAACGATCTCGATGCCCGTACGCTGGTCATCATTGGCCGGCGCAAGACCGTCCAGAGCCTTAACAGCACGCAGTAAGGCGACGCCGCCGCCTGGCAGAATGCCTTCCTGCACCGCAGCGCGGGTGGCGTTGAGGGCGTCGTCGACGCGATCCTTCTTCTCCTTGACCTCGACCTCGGTCGCGCCGCCGACGCGGATCACGGCCACGCCGCCCGCGAGCTTGGCAAGACGCTCCTGGAGCTTCTCACGGTCGTAGTCTGAGGTGGTCTCCTCGATCTGCGCCTTGATCTGCGCGACGCGGGCCTCGATCTCTTCCGTCCTGCCGGCGCCGTCGACGATCGTGGTGTTCTCCTTCTCGATCCGGACCTTCTTGGCCCGGCCGAGCATGTCGAGCGTGACGTTTTCAAGCTTGATGCCGAGGTCTTCGCTGACCGCGGTTCCGCCGGTCAGAATGGCGATGTCCTCCAGCATGGCCTTGCGGCGGTCGCCGAAGCCCGGCGCCTTGACGGCCGCAATCTTGAGCCCCCCGCGCAGCTTGTTGACGACGAGCGTGGCGAGTGCCTCGCCCTCGACATCCTCGGCGACGATCAGCAATGGCTTGCCGGTCTGCACGACCGCCTCCAGGAGGGGCAGCATCACCTGGAGGCTCGAGAGTTTCTTCTCGTGGATCAAGATGTACGGATCCTCGAGCTCCGCGATCATCTTTTCGGAATTGGTGACGAAATAGGGCGAGAGGTACCCGCGGTCGAACTGCATGCCCTCGACCACGTCAAGTTCCGTCTCGGCCGTCTTTCCCTCCTCGATGGTGATGACGCCTTGATTGCCGACTTTTCTCATCGCCTCCGCGATCATCTCGCCGATGGTGCGGTCACCATTCGCGGAGATGGTGCCGACCTGCGCAATCTCCTCCGATCCGGTAATGGTCTTCGAGTGCCTGCCGAGCGAGCCTGTGACCGCCTCGACCGCAAGATCGATGCCGCGCTTCAGGTCCATCGGATTCATTCCGGCCGCCACCGCCTTGGCGCCCTCTCGAACGATCGCTTGGGCAAGGACCGTGGCAGTTGTGGTGCCGTCGCCGGCCGCGTCGTTCTGCTTCGAGGCCACCTCGCGCACCATCTGGGCGCCCATGTTCTCGAAGCGGTCGGCGAGTTCGATCTCCTTGGCGACAGTGACACCGTCCTTGGTGACGCGAGGCGCACCGAACGACTTCTCGATAACGACGTTGCGGCCTTTGGGGCCCAGCGTGACCTTCACGGCATTCGCCAAAGTGTCAACGCCGCGCAGCATCCGCTCGCGCGCGTCCTGCGAAAACTTGACGTCCTTCGCAGCCATGATTCCTCACTCCTTCAGACTTGAGGTTTCAGGTTGATGGATCAACGAGGCCCCCTCAGGCAGCCCGTTTATGAGCGGCGGTTACTTCGACGACGCCCATGATGTCGCTTTCCTTCATGATCAGGAGTTCATCACCGTCGATCTTGACCTCGGTGCCGCTCCATTTGCCGAAGAGCACGCGATCGCCGGGCTTGATGCCGAGCGGCACAAGCTTGCCTTGCTCGTCGCGTGCGCCTGGTCCAACAGCGACTACCTCGCCCTCCTGCGGCTTCTCCTTTGCGGTATCGGGAATGATGATGCCACCCCTGGTCTTCTCCTCGGCGTTGATACGCTTCACCACGACGCGGTCATGCAGTGGCCGAAACTTCATAAGTTCCTCCAGTTTCGATGTCACATGTCAAAGCCGGCAGGCCCTTTGAGGCGATCGCGGTGAGGTCCGCGGGCCGAGGCACCTGCCGCGAGATGATTTGGTTTGCCGCATTTTCGCCTTCAAGGGGTTGGCAGCACTTTTTTCAGGTGAGTGCTAAAGCTATGAAAACGCAGAGAAATTGAACCTTCTTCGCGATCGCCGCGTTGGGACATGCACGGCCATAGCAATGGTGAGAACACGGAGCTGAAAAGGAATGGCTTCAATGGACTTTGCCCGCCAGATCGCGGGCTACGGACTGACCACCGCGGGTATCCTCTACCGCCTGCCCGACCACCCCGCGATCCTCCAGGAATATATCTGGCAGGAGTACGACCTCGCGCCTCGCTTCCCGGAGCTCAACAAGTTCCTCGCATTCTGGCAGGCCGAACTTGAAGGTCAGCTCTTCCGGGTTACGGTGACCCACAAGGACCTGATCGGCCCAGCCGACCTGAGGCCGATTGGTGAGGAATTTCAGCTTCACTGACGGTGATCGAGGCGCGCGCTGCCGCAGACCGTCTATCGGGTAAAGGGCACGTCGCCGGACGCTGAGGGGACGGGCCGGTTGAGCCGGAACGAAGGCGCAGCCGACCGATCCATGCGCTGCTGGCGGGCAGACTGCAGGAGGGCGGTGCCGCGGAAAGTCAGTAGCGAAGGAAGCGACACCTGAGCTGGCGCTTTCAGCGGACTCTCACAAATTTGATCTGTGGAGCAACGGGCGTCGCGTAGGATGTTCCGGGGACTGTGGGAGTGAACAACATGCACCAGACAACGGGTGGGGAGAACGTTTTGCAGGAAGGAACGCGGCGCCTGACGGCCAGGGATTTCCCCCCGGAAATCCTCGAGCTTTATGATTTCTATGCCCACGGCAAGATCAGCAAGCGCGAGTTCCTCGACAGGGCCGCTCGCTTTACGGTCGGCGGCATGACGGCCGCCGCCCTGCTGGCCACATTGAGCCCGAACTACGCGCTCGCTCAGCAGGTGTCGTTCACCGATCCCGATATCGTCGCCACTTACATTACCTACCCCTCGCCCAATGGCCATGGCGAGGTTCGCGGCTATCTGGTGCGACCTGCCAAAGCTGAGGGCAAGCTACCGGCGATTGTGGTCGTCCACGAGAATAGAGGCCTCAACCCCTATATCGAGGATGTCGCACGGCGCTTAGCCAAAGCAGGCTTCATTGCATTGGCGCCCGATGGGCTCACCTCGGTCGGCGGCTATCCCGGCAACGATGAGAAAGGTCGCGAGCTCCAGCAGAAGGTCGACCCGACCAAACTGATGAACGATTTCTTCGCGGCAGTGGAATATCTGAAGGGCCACGAGGCGTCGACCGGCAAGGTTGGCATCACCGGCTTCTGCTATGGCGGCGGCGTATCAAATGCTGCGGCAGTCGCCTATCCGGAGCTCGCTGCAGCGGTGCCTTTCTATGGTCGGCAAGTCCCCGCAGATCAGGTGGCGCGCATCAAAGCTCCACTCCTGCTGCACTACGCTGGAAACGACGCCAACGTCAACGCCGGCTGGCCCGCGTACGAGCAGGCCTTGCAGGAGCACGGCAAGACTTACGAGGCGCACATCTATCCCGGCACCAATCACGGTTTCCATAACGACTCCACGCCGCGCTACGACGAAGCGGCAGCCAAGCTGGCGTGGGAGCGAACTATTGCCTGGTTCAAGCGATATCTCGCCTGAGTGGTGAAGGGCCACGGACGGAGCCCCCGGTTTGTCAAAACCGGGGGACAATGTGCTCACGATTCGCGAGTGAGGGGACGCGACAGGGAAGGGGTCAGCTGACAAGCTTCTCCGTTGGTATTTTGAGCGACAGCACGAGCCCATCGCTTCCCCAATCCTTTGTCATCGTGCCATCCAGGCCGCGCAGGGCCGCCTCTTCGAGCTTTGTGCCGAATCCTTTCGAGGTACCGGGCTCGGGAGCCGCGGACAGGCCATCCTCGCGCCATGTGAGATGAAGCCACTCGTCGTCCGTCAGGACATCGACAGCCAATTTGCCTCCGGGTGTCGACAGGGCGCCGTATTTTGCGGCGTTGGTGGTGAGCTCGTGGAGAAGGAGTGCGAGGGACGTAAGAGCATGTCCGGTGACGGGGGTATCCGCACCCGAAACTAATATCCGCGAGCCTTGCTCATGCTCGTGCGGCGCAACGACAGCCTTGATGAGGGCCATCACCGTTGTCCCCACCGGGTTTGCGGCACGATCCCTGCTGAGCTCCGGAAGCGTAAGCTCATGCGCTCTTGCGAGGGCCTGCATGCGGGATCTGAGATCGGCTTCGAGCTCCGCTACGCTGTTAGCGCGACGGGCGGTGAGCGATATCAACCCGGCCGACAGGCTGAAGAGGTTTTTGATCCGGTGGTTGATTTCCTGCAAGAGGATGTCCTTGTGTCGCGCGGCCTCCTTCAGCGCGTAAGCCTGGGCTTCCAGTTCGTCCTTCTGCTGGGCGAGTTGTTGACGCTGCCGATAGAGCTCAAAGAAAACATCGACTTTGCTGCGTAAGATGTTCGGCTCGATAGGCTTCTGGATGAAATCGACCGCGCCGGCTTCGTAACCGCGGAACCGGCGTTCGCTCGTCCCGGCCGTTACGAAGATGATTGGCACCCTGCGGGTACGCTCATTGCCGCGCATGAGCTCAGCCAGCTCGAAGCCGTTTAGCCCCGGCATCTGCACATCGACGAGAGCGAGCGCGACTTCATGCCGTAGTAAGAGCTCAAGTGCCTGGTCGCCCGATAGAGCCTTGAGGACGCGAATGTCGTCGCGGCGAATAAGCGCCTCCAAGGCAAGTAGATTTTCTTCAAGATCATCAACAAGAAGAAGTGGGACGGGCTCCATGTGGTTACACCTCTTCTAGATACTGCGCGATCGCCTGGAGCGACATGACACGAGCATCGGGACACGTTCTGATAGCTGATTCCGGCATGGCGGATGCGAACGCCTCACGAGGGTCCTGCACGAGCCCTGTACCCCCCGCATCGAGGACAGCCCTCAGCCCCCGGGTCCCGTCGTGATTGGCTCCTGTGAGCACGATCGCAATCAACCCGGGCCCATAGGCGTCGGCAGCGCTTTCAAACAGCACGTCGATTGAGGGACGGGAAAAAAGAACAGGCTCATCGCTCGAAAGGCAAATCGTCCGATCCACTTCCACCAGCAAATGATAGTCGGGTGGGGCGAAATAGATCGTGCCACCGCTAATCGGCTCCTTGTCCTCGGCCTCCTCTACGAAAAGGCGACACTTGGCGCGGAACAACTCGGCCATGACGCTGCGTCTATCGGGGGGCATGTGCACCACAACGAGGATCGGAATACGGAAACTTCCGGGGAGCGAAGGCAGAATGACCGACAGAGCTTCAAGAGCACCTGCCGAGGCACCGATCACCACGGCTTCTGGACGATCTGGCATCATATCGTCCGCCTCTGGTAGATCTTTTCTTCGCGCACGAAGTCGGAGAACGCATTCGAGTGTTTGGAGAAGCGTAAGCTCTCCTTCGCGCCGAGGCCAAGAAATCCTTTACGAGCGAGCGAGTCCTTGAAGAGACCCAGAGCACGATCCTGCAAGCCACGATCGAAATAGATCAACACGTTGCGACAGGATATGAGGTGCATCTCGCCGAAAACGGCATCGGTCACGAGGCTATGGTCCGAGAAAAGGACATTCTTCCGCAGCGTCTTGTCGAAGGTTACCCTGCCGTATGCGGCCTGGTAGTAATCAGACAACGAGCCCTTGCTCCCAGACTTTCTGTGGTTCTCGGTGAAGAGCTGGACGCGATCGAGGGCGTATATGCCGGCCTCGGCGGCCTCGAGGGCATCGTGATTGATGTCGGTGGCATAGAAGATCGTCCGATCTTCCAATCCTTCCTCGCGAAACAGGATCACGAGCGAATATAGCTCTTCACCGCTGCTGCAGCCCGCGACCCAGACCTTAAGCGAGGGGTAGGTTCGCAGATGCGGGACTACGGACTCACGGATGGCTCTGAAGTAACTTGGATCGCGGAACATCTCGCTCACCTGAACGGTGAGATATTGTAACAAACGGGGCAATAAAGCCTCGTCGTGAAGCAGGCTTTCCTGCATCGATGAGAAGGTTGCGAAGCCCAGCTGTTCTCGAGCTTGCTTCAGACGGCGTTTGATGGACGCCATTGCGTAGTTGCGAAAGTCGTAATGATACTTGAGAAACAGAGCCTCCAGAAGGAGCCGGATCTCAATGTCCTCGTTCTTTTGATAGGCGGGCCTGTCTGTCACTTCGGCATCCACACCCGTACGAGAGACAGGAGCTTGTCGACATCGAGCGGTTTGGCCATGTAGTCGTTGGCGCCCGCTTCTATGCAGCGCCGCTGATCGTCGGGCATCGCCTTGGCGGTGAGGGCGATGATCGGCAGCTTCTTCCACCGCGGATTCTTGCGGATCTCCCGGGTTGCGGTCAGACCATCCATCACCGGCATCATGACATCCATAAGCACGAGATCGACCGACGCGCGTGGGTCGTTTGAAGAGCGCTCGAGGGCATCGAGGGCTTCTTGCCCGTTGCGCGCTATCTCCACGACCGCTCCGCGCGGCTCGAGGATGTTCGTGAGAGCGTAGACATTGCGCACGTCATCTTCGACCACAAGGACACGCCGTCCTTCGAGCAGCGCATCCCTGTTCCGCGCTTTACGGATCATTTTCTGCTGCTCGGCAGGCAATTCCGAGATGACTTGATGCAGAAAGAGGCTCACCTCATCGAGGAGCCGCTCCGGTGACTTCGCTCCTTTGATGATGATCGACTTTGAATAACGGCGAAGTTTCCGCTCGTCATCGGGCGAGAGTTCCCGGCCCGTATACACGATAACCGGGGGGAAGGCGTAGCTGCTTTCCTGACTGAGTGTTTCGAGTAACGAATAGCCGGAAGCGTCGGGCAAGGACAGGTCAAGCACCATGCAATCGAACGTGTTCTCCTTGAGCAAGGCAAGGCACTCGGCAGCCGTGCTTGCCGTGACAGTCTCGACATCCGGCGTGCCCAAGAGCTTCGTCATGGCTTCACGCTGCACAGGATCGTCTTCTACGATCAGAACGCGTTGAACACGTTGGGTGAGGCGGGCTTCCAGCCCTTGGAGGACTTCGACCAACTGCTCTCGGTCGACCGGCTTGATGGCATAGCCCGCGGCTCCCAGGGAATAAGCCGTTTCGGTGTGCTCGCTGGCAGAAACAACGTGTATCGGAATGTGTCGGGTCTGGACGTCGTGTTTCAGCCTGTCGAGCACCGCGAGCCCGGACGCGTCCGGCAAGCCGATGTCGAGCACGATGGCACTTGGTGTGTATTCTTTGGCGAGGGTGAGCGCTTCTTCAGCCGTCCCGGCTACAATGGTACGAAAACCCATCTCTCGCGACAGATCGCGGACGATGGTAGCGAAGGTTTCGTCGTCTTCGATCACGAGCAGAATGCGTTTCGCATCCGCCAGAGCCTCACGATCGTCCGTGATTTTTCGTGCGGGAGGCGGTGGGACCGGGCGCGCCGGATCGGCCGAGGGTTTTAGCGTAGCGCTCGGCGTGTTCGCCTGCGCTTCTCTGGGGGGCACCTGGGCCGGATCGTAACGTTCCGGGATGGTGACCGTGAATGTGCTGCCTTGTCCCGTCTGGCTCTGGAGGCGGATGGTGCCGCCAAGAAGACGCACGAGTTGCCGCGAGATTGAAAGACCAAGGCCCGTTCCGCCAAATCGGCGGCTGATGCTGTTGTCAGCTTGGTGGAAGGCGTCAAAGATACTCTGCTGTTGATCCTTCGCAATGCCGATGCCCGTGTCGGTGACGGCAAACCCGATTTGGCCTGTCCCGGCGCGTCGTATCGAAAGTTTGACCTCTCCCCGCTCCGTGAACTTGATTGCGTTCGAGAGCAGGTTTTTCAGCACCTGTTCCAGCCGCTGCGGATCAGTTTCAATCCTGGAGACGCAATCTGGAGCCACCTCGACCGAGAACTGGAGATCCTTTGTGGCGGCCAGAGGTTGAAAGGTCTGGCGCAGATTGCTGGCAAGGCGCTCGATCGACAGGGGTTCCGGCTGTATCTCGACGTGTCCGGCTTCGATTTTGGAAAGGTCGAGGATATCATTGATGAGATTCAGCAGGTCGTTACCCGACGACTGTATGGTTTTCGCGTATTTGACCTGTTCTTCTGTGAGATTTTCATCAGGGTTGTCGGCGAGAAGTTTGGCCAGGATCAGCGAAGAATTGAGCGGCGTGCGCAGCTCATGTGACATATTGGCAAGGAAGTCGGATTTGTACTGACTTGCCTGTTCCAATTCCCGGGCCTTGAGCTCGACTGACGCGTTGGCACGCTCCAGGTCATCGCGTTGACGCTCCAGCTGATGAGTCTGCTCTTCCAGCTGGGAATTCGTCTGTTCGAGCTCCACCTGTTGCTGTTCGAGGCGTGCCTGCTGTTCCCTCAGCGCTCTGCCTTGCTCTTCCAGCTCCTCGTTCGAGACGCGAAGTTCCTCACTCTGGGTCTGCAGCTCCTCCGATTGTCGCTGCGTTTCTTCCAAGAGATTCTGGAGTTCGTTGCGGTACGTTGCGGATCGCACCGCGATGGCAATTGCTTCAGACGCCCGATCCAGGAGAGCGATGACCTGTTCATCAACCGCCTGAAGAAAGCCGAGCTCGACCACGGAATTGACCCTGTCGTCCACACGGCCGGGCAAGATGACGAGGTGTTTCGGTTTGTGGCGGCCCAAGGCCGAGCCGAAGGTGAGATAGCCGTCAGGAATGTCCTGCACAACGATGGGTTTACCTTCAGCAGCTGCCTGGCCGAGCAGACCTTCCCTGCGCTTGAAACGCTCCAGAACGCTTGCGTTCCCCGGCACACCATAGACCGAGGCACGCTGGAAATAATCGCCATGTCCGACGAAGACGGCCCCGGCGATCGCTCCCGCATAACGGGCCAGAAAATCCAGAACGCTGTTGCCGAGTTGTTCGAGGGACTGATCGCCCATCATGGCCGAAGCCAGTCCCACCTCTCCCGCCTGGAGCCACTCATCCCTGCGACGTGCCAAGGTTGCGCGTCTGATGAGGAAGCCGATCATTCCCGTCAGTGCGATGCCGAGCAAGCTTGACAACAGCGTGCCCAGGAAGGCTGTGCGCTGTGCGCTCGACATCTCGGCGAGCCTTTGCACGCGTATCTCTGCCTCAGCTGCAGCCATGGCTGCGATCTGGGCGCGGATTGCGTCCATTTCGATCTTGCCCCGGTCGGAATTCATCCGGGCGACGGCCGCGTCCAACCCCTGCGTGCGGCGCAGCTCGATCGTGTCGCTGAGCTCGGCCAATTTGGATGCGACGCGCTGCCGCAAGGTCGCTAGTCGCTGCCCCTGCCCCGCGTTAGCGCCTGTTCGTTGGCCGATCTCATCGAGCTTCGATGGAATTTTCTGAAGCGCGGTGTGATAGGGGGCGAGATAGCTCTCATTGTTGGTGAGCAGGAAGCCCCGCTGCCCCGTCTCCGCGTCTTGGACGTTTGAAAGCAGCTCATCCAGCGCGACGATGGCGACATGGGTCTGGACGATCCGCTCATTGCCTTCGCGGAGGGCTTGGAGATTGAGGTGGCCCACAAGGCCACTTACGATGAAAAAGATAAAAGCGCTGGCAAGACCTAGTGCGACGCCAGCGTCGAGGCCAAGCCTTCCTCTGCTCAATTTCGACTGGAGCGTGCGACTCATCAATCTCGCCAAGTGCTTCGATAGGACAAAGACAGGTGGGGGAAGGCGGTTCGCAGCCCCCGGCAGTGGTGAGATATAGAAGCCGGAGCCGGATACGTCGAGGATTAAGCATCTGACCGGGGTCTCAAAAAAATTCTCGGCGGCTTGCCGCCATCAACCTCAAGGTCACGATCGGTTTTGAAGTTTCATCTCCACCTCACCATTGCGTGAGATGGAGCTCGATTGTCCCGGATTTGATTGCCGCCGCCGGATGCCGGACGCGGCTAAAGGCGTGGTGGCCGGCTCGCGATTGCGCCGACCGTGGTACCGGCTTCTCGAAACGAAGCTTAAGCGGGCTGGTCGCCGGGATCACCCGGAGGTCCGCACTGCAGATCGAAGGCGATCGCCAGATCCGTTCCGTCGTCGACGGGCCTGAGGGCAGGTTCTTATCGTTGGTAACAAATTTCCGCGGCCCACGAGTTGGTGGGGTCGAGCATCAATGGCCCATCCTCCTGTGGGGGGGCTCTTTCGCCGGTCCAGAGCCGGTCAGCGCCCGAGAGCGGGCATGATGACGTTGTCCACGATGTTCCAGCGTCTGTTCCGGTCTGCGCGCTCAGCCCCTCTCATCCAGTAATCGATCGAGCGCTCCCGTATGCCGCTGGTCTGTTCGAGCCGCAGCCAGAGGTCGACGTAGCGCTGCATGTCGTCTGACCGTGGCGGCATGAGGTAGGAGAACGGCAGCGGTGCGCCTATATTGGCAGGCACGACGGCCGTATAGCCCGAGCGTGCCTCAGTCCATGCGGCCGCCTGGTCGCGCGTCCAGATCGCCGCATCGATGTCCGGCCTGGCAGGAAGTTCGTCGTAGGAGCCAAGCACGACGATCTCGGCTTTCGGAAACAGGCCTTTGACCAGTGGCTCGAGTACCGGATCTTGAAAGACCGCGATCTTCAATCCGGAGCGCGCCGCGACCGTGTCATAGGATCGAAATTGTCCGGCGCGGTCAGCCCGCACGATCAAGGCCAGCGGATTAATGAGGTAGAACTCCGACACGCTCAGTTGCCGCAGTCGATCCGGTGTCGCGTAGGCACCCGCCATCACGATGTCGAACATGCCCGCAGCGAGATCAGCCTCCAGGCTGCGCCAGTCGATCGGTACGAATTCAATGCCGACGTGCAGGTCCCGCGCGAAGCGGTAAGCGGCGGCAACGTCATAGCCGACAAGGTCGCCGGCGCCGTTAAAGTAGCTGAAGGGAATGATATCGGCGCCATAGCCCACACGAATCCGGCCTCGGGACCGGATCGCGTCGAACGTCCCCGCTCCGGAAAGTGAGGTCAGATCAGCCGGACGCGCACGATGGACGACGGCATCGACGGCCGCCACCAGTTGTGGATCAAGCGTGCGGGCCATGATCGCTGCATCGGTGGGTGGCGGAAACAGCCTTTCCGAAAGGTGACGCCCGAGGAGTGCGAGCCCTCCGAACAGAATGAACACCGCGCAGAACGCCGCCGCGATCGGTTGCAAACGCAGACGCGCCCGACCGAAATAGATCATCGTCACGGCCAGGGTGACGAAGGCAAAGCCCATCACCGAAATCGCCACCTGACCGTAGCGCGTGACCGTCATCGTCTCCACGTAGAGATTGAGCGTCGTCGCCGGCAAGTTGAGCCAGGCGGCAAGAAAGGCAACGGCGTCAACGGAAGCGCTTGGTGAGCCAATCCCCGACAGGAGTGTCATAAATGGCAACATCAGCCATTCCGACAGGGTGAGCGCGATGCGGTTGGAGTAGCTCGCATAGATGAGGAAAAGGGCGATGAAATAGTTGCCGAGCTGGCTCAGCACGTAAGCGATGGACAGGGTCGCGCGAATAACGTCGTTGGCCTCTCCGCCGTCGATCTTCTCGCGCCGGCAGATATCCTCAGCCGCCTTCTGGATGAACGGCAACGCTGCGACGGAGAGGGTTGTCACGAGGGCGAGGGTGAGCGCCGGGCGCAACGCGCCGAGGATTTCACCATAGCGCAGCGGTACCAGACGGCTGAGCAACAGTGGCAGCACAAGGAAGCCCAGGATGAAGGTGCCGGCGAGGAAGAGCACGGAATAGACCACAAGGCCGCTGGCCGCCGCAGCATCGACCGTGCCGGCTGTGCTGGCGAAAAGAGCGAAGACGCCGATCGGTGCGAAATAGACGATCCACATCCAGAGGGTGACGCTTGCCTTGCGTAGCACCTCCATGCTTTCGAGCAGGGTAGCCTTCTGCGGAATGGTCTGGATGGCGACGCTGTAGAGAATGGCGAACACGACGATCGCCGGCACAAAATTACGATCGAGAGCGACGGCGATATTAGCAGGAATGAGCAGATCGAGGATATCGGCGGCCGCGCCCGCCGTATCGGGCGCGAGAACGCTCGGCGGCGGCGTTGGCGGGATGAACGCGCCAAGAAGCAGGATGGTCAGGAAGGTCAGCGCCCAACCAACCGCGTAGACCCCCCAGCTGGCACGCAATAGGCGCCCGGCACGCTCCCGCGCCAATCCGCCGAGGCCAACCAGCAACGAGCAGACGAGGTAGGGAAAGACGGCGATCTCAAGCATCTTGGCGTAGGCAATGCCAAGGGGTTCGAGCACGGCGGCCCGCTCGCCGATAAACAGCCCGAGTGTGAGGCCGAGAGCTGCCCCGATCAAGATGAACGAGGGAAGCCGGGACCCTGACGTCTCTGCCAAATCAAGCCTCTCATCGCAAAGAGCGATTACCGTTGCGTACAGTCATGCTAGCGGTCGCGCAATGTCCACGATTGCTCGACCTTGCGGCGCGCTGATTTTGATGACTGCAGCACATTTGCGACAAAGCCTGCGCGGTAAGCCAAGCGAGCAGGGGGCGGAGGTTCAGCGCATCACGTGTGCTGACGGAAACGCTCTATTCGGCCGATAGAGCTTCCGTTGTTGGGAGGTTCGTCCGCCGCGGCAACTTTGCTGACGGCACGGTTATCCCCGCCTGAGATCAACGTGCATGAGCAATTGAGCGCCCGTGGCGCTATGCTCCTGCGGAGTGGGCGTGCACCCACCGGCTCAAGCTGTGAGGGCCCTTAGTGCTTCATGCGTCTGCGCGTATGCTCGCCCGGAAGTTCCTGCGATGCTTCCGGGCAGCTTGAGTTATGGCCTCATATCGAACGCGACTAGATGAAGAATTCAGATGCTGAGAACGTCGCCTTGGGGCTGATCCTCCGGGGTGCCGACGGGCGCCACTCTTAAGTCTTGTAAGTTCGGATTGGCTGCTGGCGGGTTCTGTGAGACCGGCATCGGCGCTGGGGCTCGGTGAAAGGTCCGATCGGCTTCTAAGCTTTCCCGTGGGGCAGTTTCCGGCATGGCGGCCTCCGATCCGCGAAGATCGATCATTTCGCCGAGTTGCTTGTCGATAGCGGCATCGGAATCGGGAAGGATCTCTTCCGTCTCCTGAACCTGCCCGGATGCCGACCGGATTATCCGGTTTGTTACGACGCTGATTTGGGGCAACACGCTCAGCAAGTCGGGCGTCAACTCGCGAAGATCAACGATCTGGCCGTCCTCAAATTGAAGCAGCTCCACGTTCTTGATCTCCTTGTGCTCTGTGCGCCCATCACCCGGCTGACGCTTGATATGCCACGTCGCGGGGGCCCTGCCCTGGGTAACCGAGTAGTCAGTCAATTTGTGCTCAAGGACGATGCAATCCTCGCCAGCACCGCCGTCAAATTGATCGTCACCGCCCTTTGCCCAGAAGACGTCCCTGCCGTTGTACCCCCGAATGATGTCAGGGCCATCGCTACCCTGGAAGTGGTAGTTACGCCTCTGTTCGACGCGGTATGGCACGTCATAGCCGTGGAAGCGGGCGAGGCTTTCGCTGACCGAGAGTTGCCCGGATTTGCCTGCATACAGATCCACTCCTGACGTTACGTATCGCTCGACCGAATAGGGATCCGTGAGGCATGCAGCGCCCAGCATCCCTCCCAGTGAAATCGGCTGGCCGTTGATGGTCTGGCCGTCATAATGGAACAGGAGATCTCGAAGAATCTGAGCCTTTGCATGCAGTATATCGCGAAAGGCCATGTCCTGTGCCCCAGGCGACGCGAGAAATTCGTCTTTGCTGGTGATGCCGTGCATTCCCGTCCAGCCACCGCTGTAATCGTTGTCGAGAGGATCAGCGTCCGACTTGACCATTCCGATGTAGCGGAGTGAAACCTCATCGAGTGCAAAGGCACCCAGCCGGTTTGAAGCATCAACGGCATCGTAATCGTTGGATGATTGGTACTGGCGGACAGCGCTTGTAAAATCGGTAGATGTTCCGCGTTCCATGTGAATTCACTCCGTTGCAAAGGAAATATCCATGGAGTATTTTCCAAATATATACCATGGATACAGCATTTCATTTTGTGCTTTGCGACGCGCGGCATCGGCCAATTTGATCGCTATAGTGTCAGAACGCATCCAACATAAGACCTTCTACCGTGGGGCGTTGGTAAGCTGCGAAGCTGCCAGCCTTGCCGCCATATCAACCGCAATCTGTGCCGGAACGGTGCGCATACGCGCGGCGGCAACCAATGATCGCTGGTTCAAGGTCAGCTTCGGTGTTGAGAAATGACCCGCGACCACCTTGCGGATCCGCATGCCCCACGTTGCAGATCTCTCCCGACCACAGAGGCAGCAACGGCGCTGCTTTCAGAACTCTAGAGCATGGAAGGAGGGGACGACCTTGCGGGCTGCCGCATTCTGTTCGAGTTCTGTCCGAGGCCCGCCGAACGTGGACGGCGCTTCCTGCAGCCGCAGTGATAACGGCGTGCGGCAAGTCTGGAGTAATGGATGGAGCCCACGGGGGGGGGGGGCGGCTCCATTAGGGGAAATGCATTTCGGCGCGTAGCCCGCCTTCCCTGCGGTTTTCGAGATGGAGGGTGCCGCCCATGCGTTTGAGGGCAAGATCCGCAATGGGGAGGCCGAGGCCGCTTCCCGTGGGCGTCTTGTTCCGCCCGCGAAAGAACCTGTCCCGAACCTTGGACAATTCGTCTTCCGCGATACCTGGGCCGCGATCCTCGATCACCACGGCGATCGTGCCTCCATCATCCCTGACCCCGCAAAAAACCGCGTCTTCGGCCGGCGAATGCAGGACCGCGTTCTCCAGGAGATTGCGCGCCGCAAGCATGAACAAGGCCGGATGCACCGGAAGGACGGATCCGTCCAGCGCGGAATCGAACCTAATCGCGGCGGCACGCGGATGATGCTGGTGGATGTCATCGGCGATGAGGCGCAAGACCCTGCCGAGAGCCACACTGTGCCGATCCCCGCCGATGCCGCCGCTTTCCGCGTTCGTGAGATCGGTGAGCTGCCGCACCAGACGGGCTGTCCGGTCGACACCCAGGACGATCTGGCTGAGAGCGTTGTCCCGTACGGTCGCATCGCCCGCGCCAAGCGCGACCTGGGCCTGGGTCTTCAGCCCCGCGATCGGCGTTCGCAGCTCGTGAGCTGCAAAGGCGGTGAAATCGCGCTCATGCTCCCGCGCCGCATTGACCCGCGCGAAAAGTCCGTTGAGCGAGCGGATGACGGGCCGAATTTCCGACGGGCTACCAATATCGGGCAACGCGCTCAGGTCCGAGGCCGGCCGCGTCTCGAGGGCCATCGCCATGGCGTTGAGTGGCGCGAGCCCCTTGCGCACGCTGAGCCAGAGCAGTCCCGCCAGGAGTGGAAGGCTCAGCAAGGCCGGCAGCGCGAGCCCGCGGATCACGTCCGTAACCAGCCTGTCGCGAACCCTGAGATTGTCACCGACGAGCACCCGCATGCCGAGCCCCTCGTTGGCGACCGCATAGACCCGCCAGGTCTCGCCATCGACCTCGCTCTCCGAAAAGCCCTCCCTGTTCTCCGTGAGCGGTACGCCCGGCGCACCCTCTGAACGGCCGACCAGCGTCCCGTCAAGCGCCCAGATCTGGCAGGAGAGCTGCCGATCATAAGCGGCGTGCAGGGTGAGAGCCGAGGACGGGATCTGCGCCACGCGACGCGGATCGATCTCCTGGTTGGCGATCAGCGAATTCACCATCCGCGCCGCTTCGATCAGGCGGGCATCGAGCACCCGCTCCACCTCCGTCCGCGTGCTCACGTAGATCCAGGCCGCCGCCGACAGCCAGACAAGGCCGGAGGTGACCACCAGGATGAGGAAGAGGCGGCCCCGGATCGAGCTCATGCATCATGCTCCGCCAGCCGGTAGCCGACGCCACGCACGGTCTCGATGACGCCCGCGCCCAGCTTGGCGCGCAGGTTGTGGATATGGACCTCTATGGTATTGCTCTCGACATCCTCCTGCCAGCCGTAAAGCCGGTCCTCGAGCTGCAGCTTAGAGAGGATCTGCCCGGGCCGCTCCATCAAGGCATGCAAGATCGAGAACTCCCGGCGCGACAGGCGAACCGGCGCGCCCGCCTTGTGCAGGGCCATCGCCGCGGGCTCCAGGTGCAAATCGTTCCAGCTCAGGCTGGCCGTCGCGCGGCCCGTGGCCCGACGTGTCAATGCCCTGAGCCGGGCTGCCACCTCGTCGAGGTCGAACGGCTTGCCCAGATAGTCGTCGGCACCGGCATCGAGCCCGGCAATCCGGTCAGGCACCCCGTCGCGCGCGGTCAGGAGGAGCACCGGCGTATCGACGCGCCGGGCACGCATCTCGCCCAGGACCTCGAGGCCGGAACCATCCGGCAGCATGAGGTCGAGAACGACCGCGTCGAACGTCGATCCATGCAGCGCTGCGGATGCATCGGCGCGGGTGGCGACCGCATCCACGGTGAACCCCACCTGCCCAAGTCCGACCTGCAGCCCATTCATCAGAACGGCATCATCTTCAACGACCAGTATTCTCATTCCACCAACACGTGACGTACCCGGTAGCACTGCGATCGCGCGGGGAGCTTAAGCCAGCCTTAAGGTGGCGGTCATGGATCACGTCCTGCCTACACGCGTCGCCCAGCCGACCGAAGCTGAGACCAGGAGATCCAAAATGCCCGCATTCTCCCGCCGCACCCTTCTCGCCGTGAGCGCCGTCCCCCTTGCCAGCGCGCTCCTCGGCCATGGCGCGCGCGGCCAGGACAGCGAGGTCACGAGGGAGATGATCCTCAACGATCCCGCCGTCCCTGTCGGTGGCAATCCCAAGGGCGATCTGACGATCGTCGCCTATCTCGACTACAACTGTCCCTATTGCAAGAAAACCGCGCCGATCCTCGATCGCATCGTCAAGGAAGACGGGCGGATCCGGCTCGTCTACAAGGACTGGCCGGTTATCCGGCCGACGTCGATCGACGGCGCGACCTTGGCCATCGCCGCAAATTTCCAGGGCAAATATGAGGCCGCCCATCACGCGCTCATGAGTATCCCCGGGAGCAATGTCTCCAGGGACGCCATGAGCAAGGCCCTGCAAGCCGCAGGCATCGACATGTCCCGGCTCGATGCCGACATGGCTGCCCGCGCCGGCGAAATCGATGCGCTGATCAAGCGCAACATGGCGCAGGGCGATGCCCTCGACCTCACCGGCACCCCGACATTCCTCGTTGGGCCCTTCCGCACATCGACGCTCGATGCCCAGGGCTTCAAGCAGGTCATCAAGGATGCCCGCGCCCATCGGGCCGAGCCACGTTAGCCAAGCCAAACAGGCGCGCTGATGCGCCTCCCTGCCGCCCGGGCCTTGGGGCTTAAGCCTGCCTTAAGCTGCGCGGCCGATCGCTCGCCTCCCTTGTCCGTGCTGCCCGCCATAGGAACCCGCTTGTGATCGCAAGAGCCCTCTTGTCCGTTCTCGTTGCCGCCCTGGCGCTGGCCCATGCCATGATGGCTCCGGCATCGGCGCAGAACGGCCCGGTAGGAGCCCGCCCGCTCCCGGCCGACCAGGCCTTCCGGCTGTCGGCGTCCCGCGAAGCCGATGGCGGGCTGCGCCTCACCTGGTCGATCGCCAAGGGCTACTATCTCTATCGCGACCAATTCGACTTCAAGACGGGCGATACGGAGCTGCAGCCGCAGGCGATTCTCGGCGAGAGCCAATCCAAGGAAGACCCGACTTTCGGCGTCACTGACATCTTCGAGACGAGGGTCGCCATCCTGTTGCGGCCGCCAGCCGCGACAGCCCCGGATGCCATTGCGGTGACATACCAGGGTTGCCAGGACGGCGGCATCTGCTATCCGCCTGCGACCCGCAACATCGATCCGGCGACACTTGCGATCAGCGGCCCGGCGCGGCCGGCGGCCACGAGCACCGCTGACGCGACACCGCTTGCAAACACCGCCCCCTTGGCAGGTGCGTGGACCGCCCCCGCGGCATCGCGCGCAGCAGCGCGGAGTGGCATTTCCCTCTCCGGCGACACCAGTGGCATGGTCGCCTCTCTCCTTGGCGACGGCGGCGCCCTCATGGTGCTGGCGAGTTTCCTCCTGTTCGGGATGGCACTCGCCTTCACGCCCTGCGTCTTCCCGATGTATCCGATCCTCGCCGGGGCCATCGCCCGGCAGGACGAGGCGGCGACATGGCGGCAGGGACTATCCCTGTCGGCTGTCTATGTCGTCGCGATGGCGGCGGCCTTCGGCCTCCTGGGGATCGCCGCCGCATGGTCCGGTCAGAACCTGCAGATGGCGCTGCAATCGCCCGTCGCCGTCGGCATCGTCGCGGGGCTTTTCGTCGTCCTCGCGCTCTCGATGTTCGATCTTTTCGCGCTGCAGCTGCCGTCGGCGTGGATCAATGCGCTCAGCCGCGCCGGCACCGGCAAGCGTGGATCGCTTGCCTCGACCGCCGCTCTCGGCTTCACCTCCGCCCTGATCGTCGGTCCCTGCGTCACCGCGCCCCTCGCCGGCGCCCTCATCTATATCGCCCAGAGCGGTGACGTCGTCCTCGGCGCCGCCGCGCTCTTCGCGCTCGGCATCGGTAAAGGCATCCCGCTTATCCTGTTCGGAACGCTCGGCCAGAGCGCCTTGCCGCGCGCCGGGGCATGGATGAACACCGTCCGACAGGCCTTCGGCTTCGTCTTTCTCGCCACCGCCATCTGGATGGCATCCCGGCTTGTTCCGGCCGAGGCGACGCTGGCGCTCTGGGCCCTGCTTGCGCTCGGGCTCGCCGCTTGGCTCGGCGCCTTCGACACGCTCGGCGCCGATGCGAGCGGCCGCCGCCGGGCGGGCAAGACGACCGGCCTCGCGGCCGCGCTCTATGGCATCTTGCTGGCGATCGGCGCCGCGAGCGGTGCGGGCGATCCGCTACGCCCGCTCGACAGGCTCATGACCCAGCGCAATGGGGGCGACACGCCTGAACGCACCGCACTTGCCTTCGACACCGCGGCCCGCCCGGATGAACTACGGGAGCATATGGCGGCGAATGATGGCAAGCCAAGCCTCGTCTATGTCACCGCCGACTGGTGCATCACCTGCGCCGTTATCGATCGCGGCGCGTTGCGCGATCCCGGCATCCGCACGCAACTCGCCCGCTTCAATCTGATCAAGCTAGACGTCACGGACAATACGGCCGCGCAGCAGGACATGATGCAGGCGCTTCAGGTCGTCGGCCCGCCTACGATGATCTTCACCGATCCTGAGGGTCGGGAGGCCGCGGGAACGCGGCTCATCGGGGAGATCACCACAGCCACCCTTCAAGCCGCCGCGGCGAAGGCCGAAACCGCGCGATGACCTCCGCGTCCCGATGCACGCTGCCTAACTTCCCGTCCTCGTAACCCCGATTGACTGATCCCCATGCTACCGCAGATCCCCTTGCTTTGGCTCGCCAGAAGTCCAGCCCTGTCATCGCTTGCCGTGAGCCTCCTGCTTGCCGGCTGCGTCACGACCGCGCCGCAACTGGCGCCCGCGCAACGGCCCGGCATTCCGATGGAGGATGCCGACGCCTACAGTGGCGAGAAATTCCCCGTTCCGCCGCGCGATCCCGCCCGGACCAGGCCAGAGAATGTCCGGCAGCTCGTCGATTATCGCACGCACGAACAGCCCGGCACCCTGGTCGTGGATACGCGGAACCGCTTCGTCTATCTCGTTAAGGAAGGGGGCAAGGCCCTGCGTTACGGCGTCGGCGTCGGACGGGAAGGGCTGGAGTTCAGCGGCTCGGCGGCTGTGGGCGCGAAGCGCGAATGGCCACGATGGACACCCACTCCGAATATGATCCGGCGCGAGCCCGAACGGTATGCGCAATGGGCCAAAGGTATGGAGGGCGGCGCTGACAACCCGCTCGGCGCCCGCGCACTCTACCTTTACAAGGACGGCCGGGACACCCTGTTTCGGATCCACGGCACCAATGAGCCGGAGACAATCGGCCAGGCCGTCTCCTCGGGATGCATCCGCATGATGAATCAGGACGTGATCGACCTCTATCGACGCGTGCCGACCGGGGCGAAGGTGGTGGTGCTCTAGCGCGCGATTGTCGATGGTCCCACGCCGTCGCCAGTCGATGAGGACTGGCTGATGCGGGTCTTACGAGCTCGAACGAGCCCAGCCCGCGTCGACCTATCGACACGAGGGCTGTGTTTCAGGAAGACGAGAACCGCGCGCGACCGACGGTCGGATCGCGTGCCGCATCGCTGCCTTGTTGCGCTGACCTGCTCCGGGAGAGGCGGGCGTCCACGTTTGTCGGCCGCTGGCATCGGCAGCGCGCTGGCGATCGGTTAGCAAGTGAGCCTGCGGCATTCATTCCCGCTCATCTGGAGCTGGCGGGCTGGGTGCGCGCATAAGAAATTAAGCTGTCCTCATTCCCACGAGGGCACTGGGTTCTTGCAGCACGTCCAACGTGCCCGCGTCACGACTTCTCGCCACTCGGATATCGGATGGCGTCGCCCTTCACTTGGATGAAGGCTTGAGAGTATCTCTCGACGTGACCAATGTGAGATTTCATGAGCTCTACACCGGTTTCCACATCGCGAGCCTCAATGGCCCCAGCCAGAGCCCGATGCTGCTCCAGAGGAGCGTCCGTTATGGCGATGCGCGTATTCTCGTCATGCATGTCTGGCCCAATGTCGCCAGCAGCGTCATCGTCTTCGCCTCTGTGTCCGCCTCGCATGCCCTTATCACCGAAGCGGCTTTGAGCTTTCTCGGTCTTGGCGTGCAGCCGCCGAACCTGAGCTGGGGCATTATGATCGCCACCGGTATGAGCTATCTCAGCGAGTGGTGGATCAGCTTTTTCCCCGGGGTCGCAATCTTCCTCGCGGTGTTAGCGCTCAACGTAGTAGGGGACGTGCTTCGCGATGTTCTCGATCCCAAAGCTAAGTCTTGAGCCACGGTAGTGTAACCACACAGGCGACTGTGGGCACTTCGGCAGCTCCTTGGCACCGATGCCGTTTTTCCTCCGGTGAGCCTCACCAGGCGCCTGTGTTGACCAGGCTGGGGCCGGCACGGTCCAAGGCATACGGGCCCGGCCTGCTCAGTTCAAGCTGAATAGAATGTCCGCGGCTCGTGACTTCGGCGTTCTCATCATGCGTCATCGACGGTGCGGTCAAGATCCGGTACAATGCGCTCAGACTGTTCTTGCGCATTTTGCCCTGTGCGGAGGAGCCGTTATGATGCATGAACTGAGATTCAATTGCCAGGTATGCGGCCACGTCTGTTCGGAAGTGGCCGTTGAGCCGCTCGGTCGATTTTGCATATGCCCTGCCTGTGCGGCAATCACTCCGAGGCCTGTCCTCGGTCGGGAAACGCGGTGGTGGCTGGCGGAGAGTTCCAATCGTCCTGTTCAACCGTTAACGTCCGCGATGACCAAAAGGCTTCGTGGGATTTCGGCGCCTGCGCGGGCGGGAGGTCAATCCGTCGGTTCTGATCTTTCGCGCAGCGGAAGCGTCAGAACAGCCGAGGTATCCCCCGAACCATGGCTCGGACCTCACCAATGACGGGTAGGCTGGCGCGGCTGCAGATCTCATCTGCCGCGCCCTAAAGCGCCTGCGAGCGAAACCTTGCGCGTCCGGAGGGGATCGGTTCCGTTCACGATTGATTCCACGGAGCTTGAGAAGGGGATGGCAGTCCGGCTGCTCTCCTGTATGGTCATCACAGCAGCAGCGTGTGACAGCGCGACCTCAAGCGTGAGTTAAACCGAGTGGATGTAAGTGCGTGGAGCGGCGTAACGACTGCGGAACTTATCGCCTCCTATGACTGGGCCAGCACCAGTTTGGGCCCGAGGGCTACATGGCCGAGGTGTCTCAGTTTTGCTGTCGATCTGATGCTGCCTTCGGCGTCTCAAATCGTCTTGTTCCTCGGCGAGGATTTCATTGCCGTCTACAACGACGCTTATGCACCGACGATCGGCAACAAGCATCCCTCGGCCTTGGGCAGACCTGCACGAGAGCATTGGGCTGAGCTCTGGAACGATCTCGAGCCCCTACTCCAACGCGTCCTGAAGGGGGGCGAGACGGTCTCTGCAAAAGATCGCCCTTTTCAAATCGAGCGTCATGGCTTCCTCGAGAACGTGTTCTTCGACATTTCGTACTCGCCAATCCGCGATGAGGCGGGGACGGTGCGTGGTGTCATCTGCATCGTGAGCGAGACCACCGATCGGGTTTTGGCTCAGCAGGCGTTACAGCAGTCGCAGGAGCGCCTTGCCTTCGCGCTGGAGGCCTCGGGGACGCTCGGGACGTTCGACTGGCACATCAAGACCGACATCTTGTATTCCGATCTTCGCTTCGCGGCGATGTTCGGTGTCCCTGCCAAGAGCGCCGACGGCGGCGCCAAGCTGTCAGAGTACCTGCACGTCATTCACCCGGACGACCGCGAACGAGTTTGGTCGGCAATCCAGCGGACGATTACCTCCGGCACCCGATACATTGAGGAATATCGTCTTCTCGGTAGCGACGGCTCGGTCCGCTGGGTCGAAGCCCGTGGCGAATGCCTCTACGATGCCGAGGGCCTTCCTGACCGTTTTCCCGGTGCTGTCGTCGATATCACCGAACGGAAGCAGGCTGAGGCGACGTTAGGACGCGTTGCGGCGATCGTGGCTTCTTCCCACGATGCGATCCTTGGTATCGACCTCGATACGACAATCACCGACTGGAACGAGGGCGCTACGCAGTTGTACGGCTTCCTCGCCGAGGAGGTCATTGGAAAGCCGGTCACGATCCTCCTGCCACAAGATCGGGCCGACGAAGAGCGGGCGATTTTGCGGCGGATCCGTGCCGGGGAGCGCGTCGAGCCTTATGAGACCAAACGTCTCCGCAAAGATGGCTCAATCGTCGACGTCTCCTTGACCGTTTCCCCGGTTCGCGACGCTTCAGGCAAAATCGTCGGTGCCTCGAAGATTGCCCGCGACATCAGCGCGCGCAAAGAGGCGGAGAAAATACAACGCGTTCTCAACGGCGAGTTGCAGCATCGCGTGAAGAACGTTCTGGCAACGGTTCGCGCCATCGCAATGCAGACCTTTCGCGACGGAACAAGCAAGACGGCGCGCGATCTGTTCGAATCTCGCCTTCTTTCCCTTGCGCGTGCCCACGACCTTCTGACGGCAGAGGGCTGGAGCGGAGCAGAAATGTCAGTGCTCATCGCTGATGTGCTCACTCCTTTCGTCTTGGAAAACTTCGACGTCGAAGGACCCGAGCTGCGGTTATCACCGGAGGTCGTGCTCGCGTTTTCTTTGGCGCTTCATGAACTTGCGACAAATGCCGCCAAGTACGGTGCCTTGTCGGTTAGCTCAGGCCGAGTCCAGATCAAATGGACGGTTCTTGACGATGCGCGGCGTCGGTTGTTGCTAACTTGGCGCGAATACGGCGGGCCGCGTGTTGAGCCACCCACACGGAGGGGCTTCGGATCCCGAATGATCGAAGGTGTGCTCACGTCCAAGCTCGGCGGCAAAGTTGAAATTACCTACGAACCGACGGGCGTCGTTTGCCATATTGACGCTCTGATGCCAGAGGATGGCGAACCGTAGAATCCCGTCTGTCCGAATGTGGCCTCCTAGCGCGAGCGTTCCTTTCACTCCCCCTTCCTCGGCCTAAACGGCGCGCGATGCGCCTGCGGCCTGACTGGACCGGTTCATTCCGGTAAGGCAGAACAATTTCATAGCTGCGTTTGCCGAATGGCGGTGAATTTGAGGAATTGCAACGACACACGAAGCGTAGGCTTTCCGTGGCGGAGGAGGCTTGGTCCTACGTTGGGCCGCGGGAGCTTGGATCCAGGCGAACATTGCTTCGAGGCACCGCCAGCCATTAGCGTTATGTGGTAAGACTGAAGAAGCCGGAATGAAGCGTTGCGGCTTATGCGCAGCGTTATCCTTGGGGCCTCCATTTTACTGCGTTGATCAAGATCGAGCAGAAACGGCCTGGAACGCGAGCTTGGCGTTGCGAGGCACGTCGACCTTCGCTGCCGCCTCGCCAAGCGCCACCCTTGCCCACGAGGTAAAACTCCCCATCCCGAGCTGAACGCGCCGATTTCGGAACCGTCGACGTAATGGAACGTTGGTTTGGACGATGAGCGGAGTCCCGCGTGTGCGCCAAGAAATCGACTACATTGGGAGAAGCGCCAGCGTTGGTGCGTCGAAAACAGAGCCTCAAACTGATCAGCCGTGGTGGCAGCGCGCTGTCATCTATGAGATCGCGGCCATATCTTTTCAAGATAGCAATGGCGACGGTATCGGGGATCTGCCTGGCTTGCGTAGACGCCTGGACTATCTGCGCTGGCTCGGCGTCGACGCTATCTGGCTTACGCCGATCTACCGGTCGCCAATGCTGGATCTCGGTTATGACATAAGCGATTTCCGCAACACCGATCCGCGGTTCGGCAGCATGGAAGACTTCGATCGCCTCGTGGACGATATTCATAGCCACGGCATGCGCGTCATTCTGGACTTCGTGCCCAACCATACGTCGGATCAGCATCCTTGGTTCGTCGAAAGTCGATCGTCCAAACAGAATTGCAAGCGGAACTGGTATGTGTGGGCAGACCCCGCACCGAACGGAGGTCCGCCGAACAATTGGACCAGCCGTTTTGGCGGAAGTGCCTGGCAATATGAGCCAAATACCAACCAATATTATTACCACGCATTTCTGGTTCAACAGCCGGATCTCAATTGGCGCAATCCGGAAGTGCGCGAGGAAATGGCAGGCATCTTGCGATTTTGGATGGCGCGGGGCGTCGATGGCTTTCGGATGGACGCTTCTGCCGTCCTGGCGGAAGACGAGTTGATGCGCGATGATCCACCCAATCCCACGGCGGATGAAAACACACCGCCGCCTGAACACCTCAAGCGAGTTTTCACGGACGACCGTCCTGAGTCCATGACATATATCGAGGAGCTTCGCAGCGTCATCGATACCTTTGAAGAGCGCGTGCTGGCAGGGGAGGTGCAAGGAAAGACAGATCGGATCGGACACTTCTATGGCGGGGAGAGGCCAAGACTTCACCTTCCGCTGAATTTCGCGCTACTGGATAGCCCATGGGATGCCTTATCTCTCCAAGCCAGTATTGATGCCTATTTCAACGCTATCCCAGCTGGTGCTTGGCCAACGTGGGTAATAGGCGGTCATGATAAAAGGCGGATCGCGAGTAAGATTGGACAAGCCCAGGCGCGCAACCTCGCGGTTCTGCTGTTGACCTTGCGAGGGACGCCGTTTCTGTTCGCCGGCGACGAACTTGGAGCTGAGCAGGTTAACATTCCGTCAGATCGCATTCGGGATCCGTTTGAAAAGCTCGTTCCGGGTCACGGGCTCAACCGCGACCCGCAGCGAGCTCCGATGCGCTGGGACTGCAGCGAGACGGGAGGCTTTACGTCGGGAGAGCCGTGGCTCCCGATGAGCGACGCTGACCGGGCCCCTAACGTCCAGGATGCCCAAGCAGATCCATTGTCTCTGCTGGCGCTGTACCGCGCATTGATCAAGCTGCGCAAGGAGCATTCGACTCTGATCGCAGGCGACTTCCGTCCACGTCGTAGTCGTAACGACATCATCACCTATGAGCGTGTGGATGCCGACGCTTCCATCATGGTGGCACTCAACCTCATTGATGAACCACGCTTGCTCGAATGGAATGGCAGCGGAGTTCTCCTTCTCTCGACGGGTCTCGACAGAGACCTGGACACGGTGATCGGACCTCTCCTATTGAGGCCAAACGAGGGCGTGATCATCGCGCTCAAATAGGCACCTCATGAAGTTGGAATGGTGGCAACGCGCAGTCATTTACCAGATCTATCCCCGCTCGTTTCAGGACAGCGACGGTGACGGGATAGGAGATCTCCGCGGCATCACTAGCCGTTTGCCATATTTGGTGGAGCTTGGAATCGATGCGATCTGGCTTTCACCGATATTCTCCTCCCCGATGAATGACTTCGGATATGATATATCCGACTACACCGCCATCGACCCGATCTTCGGTTCTTTATCAGATCTGGATCAGCTCCTCGCTGCCGCCCATGATCTCGGTCTGAAGGTCATCCTTGATCTCGTTCCAAACCACACGTCAGATCAGCATGCCTGGTTTAAGCAAAGCCGCTCGTCGCGCGTGAATCAGAAAAGAGATTGGTACATCTGGCGAGATCCGTCAGCTGATGGGGGTGTCCCCAATAATTGGCAATCGGAATTCGGTGGCCCGGCGTGGGAATTCGACCAACTGACTGGCCAATATTACTATCACGCGTTCCTTCCAAGCCAGCCCGACCTGAACTGGCGCAATGTACATGTACGCGAAGCCATCTACGACGTCATGCGTTATTGGCTGCGTCGAGGTGTCGACGGCTTTCGCATCGACGTGATCTGGCATCTCATTAAAGACGACCAGTTCCGTGACAATCCCCCCAATCCTGATTTCGGTCCTGGTCGTCCACCGCACGAAGCCGTCATACCGCTCTATACGACAGATCGTCCCGAGATCCACGATGTAATCAGCGAGATGCGCCGAGTTGTGGACCCATTTCCCGGACGGCTCCTCATCGGAGAGATATACCTGCCCATTGAACGCTTGGTTGCATACTACGGGCACGACCTCAGCGGTGTGCATTTACCATTCAATTTTGCTCTCCTCAACACGCCTTGGGATGCGGAACATATCGCGCGATTGATCGACACCTATGAGGCAGCGATTCCGCCGGGTGGTTGGCCCAATTGGGTCCTTGGGAATCACGACCGCCCTCGAGTCGCGACACGTGTCGGCGAAGACCAGGCCCCGCTAGCGGCAACGTTGCTGCTGACGCTCCGTGGTACACCAACGATTTACTACGGTGAAGAGCTCGGCATGCAGCAGGTCCCGATCGGAGCGGAGGATATCCAAGATCCGTTCGAGAGGAATGTTCCGGGCCTAGGCGTCGGCAGGGATGGCTGTCGAACTCCTATGCAGTGGGACGCAAGCCGCAATGCTGGATTTACCTCTGGTGAACCATGGCTTCCAGTCTCGCTCTCTTTCCGAGACACCAACGTCGAGAGCGCCCAGAGAGATCCGGGTGCTCTCCTTCAGCTCTACCGTGCGTTGATACGGCTACGGCGCTCGACCTCAGCATTGGTCTTCGGCAATTATCGTCCAATATCCATAGCGAAGGATATTCTTGTGTATGCTCGTGAATACGCTGGCGAGCGGGTTGTGGTTGCTTTAAACTTCGGGTCCGAAGCCATCCTCGCAACCCTCTGGCCTTATGCGTCGGCCGGAGGAAGGATCCTTCTCTCCTCAAGGCTAGACAGGCGAGGTGAAATGATCGACCAGCATGTCAGCCTACGGGGCCATGAGGCGCTTGTTATCGAGCTGGGACTTGAAACTGCTTCTTCTAGATCTTGACTAATCCCGCGCAGGATTGACGAACGCGCAGCCGCAGGGCCGGGAGTGGGTTCCGCCGTGTGGCGGACCTCCCCGACAGTTGCCAAAGCTCGGCAGCAATAAAATTTCCCGGGCGGGAACATGGACATCGTGTGCTTGTTAACCCCACACTTCAGGCGCTTGGCTCGTTCCCTGCAGGAAGCTGCGACCCGCATGAAGTGCCGATCGCGTTCGTGCTCAAGTCGAACCCAGGAAGGCCGAGTAATTTCGCGACGTCTCGGGCCCGGGGCAGGGGGTATTCGCGCGCTGGAGAGGCGTGGTGAAGGGGGAAGGGTCGTCCAAGCGCGCGATGATCCTTGAGGGTGCAGGTTGCCTTTGAAATTGGCCCTGCGCCGGGGATGCGAAGGGTAAAACACCGCTGAAATCCCCGCAAGGACGGCGGCATTGTGGTCTCACCCGGAGCGAACGCGAGATAGATGCAGTGACCAGCCGATCCATGACATTTGGAGGTCCCGATGTACTATACAGACAAGAAATTGCAGTTTCCCGTACGTGTCGACAGGCCAGATCCGGTCTTCGCCCGTGCACTCCAGCAAGCTATCGGCGGAGTTGAGGGGGAGATTCGCGTCGCTTTACAATATTTTTTCCAAGCCTGGGGCTGCAGAGGCGCGGCGAAGTATCGCGATATGCTACTCAGTACGGCAACCGAAGAGATCGGTCACATCGAGATGTTGGCCACGGCGGTCGCATTGAACTTAGAGCGTGCACCGCTCTCGATTAAAGAAGATGTAGCGAAGGACGCTATTGGCGGTTCTGTACTCAACGGAATGGATTTTCGTCATATCCTTTCAGCCGGCCTCGCAGCGACACCCAGTGACTCTAACGGCGTGCCCTTTGATTGTTCGCATATCTACGCCAGTGGTAATTTAGCTGCGGATATGGTGGCGAACGTTACCGCGGAGGGTAGTGGCCGCGTCTTGGCCGTGCGCCTTTACAACATGACGGATGATCCGGGTATGAAGGATATGCTTTCCTTTTTAATAGCGCGGGACACAATGCATCAGCAGCAGTGGCTTGCGGCTATCGAGGATATGGGCGGAATGGCAGCGTCTCTCCCCGTCCCGAACTCCTTCCCTCAGGATCAGGAACAGTCCGAGATGAGCTATGCCTTCGTCAACACCTTCGTGGAGGGGGTACAACCATCCGAGGGCCGGTGGACCCGGGGACCATCCATCGATGGAAAGGGACAGTTCTCACGCGTCCAGGCGGAGCCAATGGGTGAAGAGCCAACACTCGCGCCACCACGTCTGGGCAGCGCCGCCCAAGTTGAGCAAATGACCGGAAGTATCCGCTAACTTTCCGCCCAATAGGGCGCCCACTGCTCTAGCCGGCAAAGCGAAGATGTGGGCGGTCCGACAAGGCCGAACGGAGGAAATTCTATGAAAGCCATCCGCTTAATTGTTGCCGCAGGCGCCGTGAGTGCCGTCGCTTCTTTGGCCTGGGCGCAGGCCCAGGTCACGAGCCCGCAAGATTTCGCTGCAACGGCGGCCAGTTCCGATTTGTTCGAAATCCGCTCGAGTGAGGCGGCGTTGCAAAAGGCGCAAAATGCGGCCGTGAAGGAATTCGCGCAGATGATGATCAAAGATCATACAGCCGCCTCCAAGGAGCTCATGGCGGCCGCAAAGAAAGATGGGGTCGCTGTACCGGATCAGATGGCAGACAAACATGCCGCTCAGTTGCGTACACTCAATGAAACAACTTCAGCTTCGTTTGACAAGGCTTACGTTACCGCGCAGTTAGCCGCCCACCAAGAAGCTCTGGCATTGATGCAGTCCTTTGCCGCGGCAGGCGGTAGCGCCGCTCTCAAAGCACATGCTCAGAAGACCGCGCCTGTGATTCAAATGCATCTGGAACACGTTCAAAAGTTGGATCAACAGAAGTAGCGTCGTGGCAAGACATCTGACAAGCCGAAGCGGTAAGAGCGATTACGAGTACATCGTGAAGAAGGTTGGATATAGGATGGTTTGACCGAAGTATTGGAGACGGTCGAGACATCTTGCCATCTGCGAGCGGCGCCGGGATCGGCGAAAGGCTTTTACTGGGCTATACGCGCCCAACAGGTGAAAACCCCGGCAGCGGCCGGGGTTTTCAGCTAGAGCGAGCGCGCGAGCTTGGACGCCTTGCGGCGCGGAGCGTCCCCACGCGTGGTCTTGATCGGCTGAGGCATTTCTGTACCCCCAGGGCTTTCGGCGCAGAAGGACACGACGAGGACGTATTCGGGTCGCCGCGTCCATCAAGCCCCACCCGGAAGGCCCTCCGTGCGTCCCGACTCGGAGCAGCTTATGACGGGGACGTGTGATGTCCGTACTTACGATCTTTGATGATTCTGCTCATCTTCGGCGATGCGTTCGAGGACTTTCTCTGGAGCGATGTGTCTCTCCAGTGCGGTGTAGCTTTCGTCTTGCGCTTCTTTGACGCCGAGTTGCTCGGCCATTGCGCGCACGAGCCTCAATACGCGGGTAAGCTCATGCTCGGTGAGCAGATTGATCTGTAGGTCTAGGGCCGCCTGGCGGCGTGATACCACCGACGCGCGGTTCTGACTGATGAGTACGAACGTCGACAAGAAGATCGCCTCGACGGAAGCGGCCGTCGCGAGAATGATAAAGCTCTGGTCAAACGCCGGCAGCCATGGAACCAGTCCGATATTGACAACGATCCAGCATGCGACAATCAAAAGGTGGATGACTGCAAAGCTCATGCTGCCAGTGAAAGCAGTCATCACGTCGGCGATCCGATCCCCCCAGCCGGATCTCTTGTCTTCGGCATCTGCCTGCTGCCGCAAAGCACGGATGTTGCGCATCAGGACGGCCGAAGGATCTCGAGGCTCCTCCGGGTCCACCAAAGGCTGTTCAGATTCGGCCATGCTCTCTCCTCGTCGTTCCCCTTAACGCTCAGGATCGGGCGAGGGTTCAGGCAAGACGTCGTGACAGTAAAGACTTGTCCAAACAAAGCGTGCTCTCTAGTAACCGCGGGCGCACAAGCGCTAAATTGGTGCATCGCCCTAGGCTCGCGGGTTGGGCAGACCTTCGGTCCGGCGGGGGCCTCTGATGCGGCGGTTGCGTCAAGGGATGGACGACCCCAACCAGGCACGTGCCCACTGGGTCGGCAAGGTCCGTCAAGCGCGGCGATAGCTCAGATGGCCCACGTGAACACGGGACTGTCACAAGCAACCTTTCTCGCGCCCCCGCGTTGCTGGCTCAAGGGAGAAACTCCGTGAGCCAACAAATGCGCAGAAAAATAGGCTTGGGCATCGCGGCCCTCCTGGGGGTCGTTCTCTGGGCGGCGCAGATCGGGGCCGAGCAGCGCAATTCCCGAGATCGAGATTTCGATCGCAACAGGAAGGACGGGTCTGAAGAAGGCGCTCTAGCCGCGGCGCCCACAGATATCCCTGCCGGCGGCTGGTGGGCAATCCTGCGGCGAACATACCAGGAGATGGATCGCGATCGCGTCCTTGCCGTTGCGGCTGGCGTGACTTTCTATGGCTTACTTGCGCTCTTCCCCGCGATCAGCGCGTTCGTCTCGCTCTACGGGCTGGTCGCAGATCGGGCAACAGTGTCTGAACAGTTGACGCTGCTCGATGGCTTTGTTCCAGAGGCCGCGCTTTCCTTCCTACATGACCAGATCGACCGGATTGCGACGAGCGCGGATACCTCGCTTAGCGTTGCATTTGTCTTGAGCCTCCTGCTTGCGCTCTGGAGTGCAAATTCCGGGGTGAAGGCGATCTTCGATGCGCTTAATGTCGCCTATGGTGAAAAGGAGAAGCGTGGATTCTTCAAGCTTGCCGCGGTTTCTCTCGTCTTCACCCTCGGTATTATCGTGTTCGTGGCCGTGGCTCTTGGACTGATTGCGGCTTTGCCAATCATTCTTGACTATATCTACCTCGGCGATCTCGCTGAGCCTTTGCTCAGGTTCGCGCGTTGGCCGATCCTTTTCCTTGGGATGATGGCGGCGCTTGCTATCCTCTACAGGTTCGGACCGAGCCGGGATGAGGCGCAGTGGCGATGGGTGAGTCCTGGCGCTCTCGTTGCCAGCATAGGATGGATCGCAGCGTCCCTTCTCTTCTCGTGGTACGTGGCGAATTTTGGAGACTACAACAAAACCTACGGTGCGATTGGAGCGGTGATTGGCCTGCTGACATGGATGTGGCTGTCATCCACCATCATTCTCGTCGGCGCGGAGCTGAACTCTGAAGCGGAGAGGCAAACATACCGCGATACGACAAAGGGCGCGCCGCGCCCCATGGGGATGCGAGGCGCTGACGCGGCTGACAATAAGACGTAAGTGTCCAAACGTTACGATAGAATTTCCAGATAAGTGGCACGACGGTCTTATTTCGGGCCGGAAGTGCGATTGAAAATCAACTCCGTGTGAATATTGCGTATGAATATATCCGGTATTCCCTGATTCGAGGCGCGTCTAAACCTCGCAAAGTCTATCCGGGAGAGGGCAATGGAAGTCGCGGCTTGTAGGCGGCAGGCGAATTCGGAACATTTCATTCCCCAGCCGGTTGGGTTTAGCCGGCGGCGCGGGGACTCGACGATGCCTCATCAAGTACCACTTCATTCCAACGACAGGGCTTATGACGCCCAATTTGACGCAAGGCGAGGGGATCGAACTCACGAGCTATGTCCCGATCTCGCATACCGGCGGCTTGGCCTTGTGAACGTTGTATTCTACGGACTTGCCGGCGCTTCTGATCGGGAATGGGTATTGATCGACGCTGGTGTCATGGGCACGAAAGCTTTGATTGTCCAAGCCGCTGAAGAACGGTTCGGACCGGGATCGCGCCCTGCTGCGATCGTCCTGACACATGGGCACTTCGATCACGTCGGCTCTCTGGAGGCGCTTGCTGCCGAATGGGATGTCGGAGTTTATGCGCACGGACTGGAGCATCCGTACCTTGATGGCAGCGCTTCCTATCCTCCTCCTGACCCGACGGTCGGGGGAGGCCTGATGTCGATGCTCGCTCCCCTTTACCCGCGTGGCCCCGTTGATGTCAGGAGCCGGCTTAAGGCCCTCCCGCTGGATGGCACCGTACCTCAAATGCCCGGCTGGCGATGGCTTCATACGCCCGGACACACGCCAGGCCACATATCCCTGTGGCGGGAGGCAGATCGCACCATGATTGCCGGTGATGCATTCATAACGACCCGGCAGGAATCGGCTTATGCAGTTTTGCTGCAGCAACCAGAAATGCACGGACCGCCTATGTACTATACCACTGACTGGGCCGCTGCTCGCGCCTCCGTCGCGCTACTTGCCGCGCTGGAGCCGGAACGCGTTGTCACCGGGCACGGGGCAGCAATGAAAGGCGAAAGCATGCGGGCCGCGCTCAACCGGCTCGCCCGCGAGTTCGACAGTATCGCCGTTCCGGAGGGCGGGCGGTATGTCCGCCAACCTGCCAATCAGCGCGAGGGGGGAGAATACCGGCGCCCAGACAAGTAGCGAACGCGATGTCAAGCTTTTGGCCACGCCGACATTACCGAAGATCATGGCCCCGCCGCACGCTCAGGCGCACCGCGCCAGTGCGGCTACTGTCTAAGAGTACCAGTCGAGCCTAGCTGAGACGGTCGGGCCGGCGGCCCCTTCGTCCCGAACTCTCCAGGCGTTCGCATCTACCCGGCCCGTTTGATATCCTCGCGTCTGGGCAGCTTCCAGTGAGGCCGCGGGAAATGGCAGGTATAACCATTGGGGTAGCGTTCCAGATAATCCTGATGCTCGGGCTCGGCTTCCCAGAAATCGCCGGCGGGCGTCACTTCGGTCACAACCTTGCCTGGCCATAGGCCGGAAGCGTCGACGTCGGCGATCGTGTCCTGGGCGACGCGCTTCTGCTCGTCGCTGGTGTAGAAGATCGCCGAGCGATAGCTTGCGCCAATATCATTGCCCTGGCGGTCGCGGGTCGTCGGGTCATGAATTTGGAAAAAGAACTCGAGCAGGTCGCGATAGCTGATGACATCGGGATCGAACAGGATTTCGATGGCCTCGGCGTGGCTGCCGTGATTGCGGTATGTGGCGTGCGGCACGTCGCCGCCGGTATAGCCGACCCGTGTGGATATCACACCGGCACGACGGCGGATCAGATCCTGCATACCCCAGAAACAGCCACCAGCAAGCACCGCGCGTTCCATTGTCATGATTAGCACCTCCTGATTTGCCCTCATCCCGCATATAAGCATTGGCGACCAGGATGTCAGGCGTGGAGGTGGAGCGGATGGCGTCGACTTTTCTCTTTGATGGGCCTGAAGAGGCCAACACGACGGTCCTCCTGGCGCATGGCGCGGGCGCTCCGATGGATTCTCCGTCCCTGAGCGCGATGGCGGCGGCGCTGGCGACCGCGGGTTTTCGGGTGGCCCGCTTCGAATTTGATTACATGGCTGCGCGGCGGAAGGTGGAGACCCGCAGACCACCCCCGCGTGCTGAAAAGCTGATCCCGGAATATGTGGCGGCGGTCGATCGGCTCGAAGCAAGAGGGTCTCTCATCATTGGCGGCAAGTCCATGGGCGGCCGCGTGGCAAGCATGGTGGCGGACGAGCTTTCGGCGTCGCGCAGGGCCCAAGGGCTGCTCTGCCTAGGTTATCCCTTTCATCCGCCTGGCAAGCCCAAGCAGCTGCGGACATATCATCTTGCGGCGTTGAAGACGCCGACGCTCATGCTGCAAGGCACGCGCGACGTGTTCGGTACGCGAGAAGAGGTTTCGCGCTTCACGCTTTCACCAGCGATCGAAATAGTGTGGCTCGAGGATGGTGATCATGATCTGAAGCCACGTAAGAGCATTTCCGGATTTTCCGCCGGCGACCACCTTAAGACTTTGGCAGCTTCGGTTTCAGCCTGGGCGCGGCGATTGCGCGAGGTCTGATCTGCGGGCCACGGAGAACTCAGTCGCGCGTCAAAGAGCAACGTCCGGTCCGTGCTGCCCGCACTGGCGCGAGATGCGTCCAAAACCGGCTTTCACGCGTTAGGGAGGGAGCAAGCAAGGGAGATCCGCATGACCAAACGCGAACTCATCGATACCGGGACGGATAAGCGGTACGTCCGCCGCGACGAGAAAGGCCGGTTCAAGGAGTCGGACGACGTCGGCAGGTCGCTAGCACAAGACGTGCGCAAGTCGGCCAAGACGAAGGTGAAGTCCGGCGAGGGCGATAAGGGCGACAGAAAGCGTTAGGTCTGCGATGCGGGTCGCGACCTTCAACGTCAATGGTGTGAACGGTCGGCTTTCGGTGCTCCTGCGATGGCTGGAAGAGTCGCATCCCGACGTGGTTTGTCTGCAGGAGCTCAAGGCGCCGGATGAGCGTTTTCCCCGCCGCGAGCTGGAGAAGGCTGGCTATGGCGCGGTCTGGCATGGGCAGAAAAGCTGGAATGGCGTAGCGATCCTCGCCAGAGGCGTTGATCCGATAGAGACCCGACGCGGCCTTCCCGGCGATCCCGATGATAGCCACAGCCGCTACATCGAGGCGGTCGTTCGCGGCATACTCATTGGCTGCCTCTATCTTCCCAATGGCAACCCCGCACCTGGTCCGAAATTCGTTTACAAACTTCGCTGGTTCGCACGTTTGGCGGACTACGCGTCAGAACTTCTGGATCTGGATGTGCCGGTGATGTTGGCCGGTGATTACAACGTCATGCCGACCGCGCTGGATGTTTACAAGCCTGAGCGGTGGCATGACGACGCATTGTTCCGACCTGAGGTTCGCACTGCCTTCCAGGCGCTGTTGGCGCAAGGCTGGATTGACGCGCTTCGCGAGCTTCATCCAGGCGAGCGCATCTACACTTTCTGGGACTACTTTCGCAATGCATGGGGTCGCAACGCAGGCCTGCGGCTCGACCATCTCCTTCTGAGCCCCATTCTCGCGGAACGGCTCATTGCGGCGGATGTTGATCGCGCTGTCCGCGGGTGGGAAAAGGCGAGTGATCACGCGCCTGTGTGGATCGACCTCGCAGATGCCACAGATCCTCCAGGTTAGCCGTGTCCTTCCTCATCGTGTACCACGATCGCTCGGCAAAGACGGTGGTCTCGGGACTAAAACAGTTTCGCCCTGAAAGCTGCTGCGTTGGCGCGGATGTTTGAACGCCGCTAATCCTGGTTGATGCACGCCTTGAAGGGCGCAGGGCCCTGGTGTGCGCGGCGTGGCGCCGATAGCACGTACGGAAGCCTCCCTCATTCGGCGGAGTTGCCATCCTCGCGGGTGGGCTCAATGGGGGCAGTTGAGAGCACTCCGAATGATCGCGATTGGGCTCCATCGTGGCCCGTGAGGCCTTCCTGCATAGCGAGGCCTCGCCGCAATAGCTCCCGAACGGCAGCCGCTCTGCTTGGCATCCGCTCTGCGAACCGGAAATCGTCCAAGGCTCTAAGCTCGTCGGCGTCGAGCATGATTTGAAGGCGCTCGCCCCGGGCCAACTCATTACCCTTGGAAGACATTTCCGACATGACCACCATCTCGTAGCATATGCTTCAAGTTACTCATTCGACCAAAATTGTGTCAACGCCTGTATTTATGGCGGTTTTAACAAACATGTTATTGAGGTCGCTGGCGCCACTCGCCTAAACGGCGAAGCTCGCGCCAGCCACTCAACCTTTTAACTCAGAAAATGAATGACTTAGCCCAGTCAGCCGGCGATAATGAACTATGCTACGAGGTATGAGCACAAGAGCTGTATCGGGGTCCACGGCTAAAGTGACCGCAATCGTCCTCGAAGACGAAGCGGTCATCGCCGTGGGCATCGCAGCGGAACTGTCTGCAGGGGGAATGCACGTTCCCGAGCCTTTCCCGACTTCCACCGCTGCTTTGCATTGGCTCGCGCACAATCATCCCGATGTTGCGGTCGTGGATCTCAAGCTTGCGGACGGATTCTGCTGCAGGGCGGTGGACCGCTTGTGTGCCCAAGGCGTTCCAATCGTGTTCTTCACGGGGGTGATCGATACCCCCGCGTCTCTCAAGAAGGCAGTGGGCGCACGTTGGATTTTCAAGCCGGCGAGCCTCGGTGTTGTGGTGGATGCTGTTTATAAACAGCTAGCTCCTCGCTCAGCCTTGGCCTGACTCAAATCCTAAAGGGTGATTGGCTCTCTGTTCCGACGCCGACGCGGCGTTGTCCATCAGACGCTTTCGAAGCTGTATCTGGGGCTATGGAGGAGCGTTCGCCGATAGGAGGCGGACGTGATCCGTTCCTCCCTATTGCGAGCTAGTTGCGCATCGACATCGTGATCCAATGCAAGCTCTTAAACCCCAAGAATTTAGCGTACCCGAATTCCCTTTTGTCGGATAAAATACAGGAGCGCCTCTCACAAAGTAAAGCGTAATGCCTGATCAACCTATGGAGCTCCGCTTACTGAAAAGTCGCATTAGGAGCTTCCAGCCGCTGCGACTTGTTCCGTACGATAGCGTACCCATATCCGTCGCGCGCTTCGACGAGGCCGTGATCTTCTTGATTCGGCACTGGCCGGTTGCGTTCGCTTTATCTCCCTTGCGCCTCCAGGCTCTTGCGGCTTGCCGGGGAGCGATGGAAGGCGAGGGAGACCCCGTCGCCGCCCGCGAAGTCCTGGTAAAGGCTGCTGATGAAGCCGGTCTACTTCCGTAAAGGGCCGCATTGAAGGACCAGCTCTCGTTGGGCTTGAGCCATCAAGATGATCGTCCTCACGTCCCCAAAGCCGTGTCCTGCGGGCGCAGCCTGACCGTCTTCTTCCGCCTGCGCCAAACAAAAAGTTGACATAGCCTTAACCGGTGGCGTGGCGGTGGAACCGGTACGTCGCGAGCGCGTTGAATGACCGTGTTGTTCTCCACCTGCGGAACTCCTGGGAGATGCTCCTCATGAAAAAGGGACCAAGGCTTGTTTCGGACCATGATTCCGCCCTCGAAGCCTGCAGGGTTGAGTTGGCCGAGTTGATGAGTGCGTTCAATCCCGACGTTGCAAAGGTCAGCAAAGTCCTTTCTCAGATGAAGCGCTTTTCATCCAGCGACGAGCAAGCAAGGTCTCTTGGGCAACTCCTGTCTTTCTTCAAGGAGAAGAGCGGGGAGCCTGATTTTTCTCCTTCGCTGGACTGCCGCTTTCCCTTCTTCTGGAAACGCTTCTCTTCGAGTTGGCTCAAGACGGGACCTGTGCTGGTGGAACCAAACAGCAAGGTAGTCAGGCTATTTGAGGGGCGCTCGAGCCTACACCAGCAGTCGGCGGTTTTCGTAGACCGCGAGCGGCGTGGTCTGCTCGGCGCTACAGCTTTCGCGCTCGCCGTGCGCCACTGCTAGGGAGTGGAAAGGCTAGCGCTGCCGATGGCAACGGCTCGGCGCCGGGAGGCGCGTGAGCTCGTTGAGATGGTAATCGCACGGTGCAATCGTAACGGCGAGCGGCTTGTACTTGCGGAATTGATCCGGATCCAGGCGCGATTCAACGGGGCGGGTACAGTGAGCGGCAACTGACGGAGCCCGCCCCGTCATAGGAGGCGAGGGCCGGGCGGAAAGGCTCGAACGAGGCTACTTCGTTCGCCCCCGCCCGTCTTTGCGGATGTGACCAAGGCGACGATCCCGTGCAGCGCCTTGGAGCTGGCCGTGTCGCGATCAACGGATCGGGGCACGATGCCGAGGCGCCCTCGGCGGTTCAAGATGTCCAGCATAGGCCGTGAGTATGGCATTTCGGTATTGAGGACCACCTCGAACTCAAGGCAGCCACAGGTGGGCGACCCGGGCGGGTGAAGCGAGGCTGGCGTATGGGTCGTTTAAGCAGCATGCGAGAGCCAGCTACGCCCTCCTATCTTCGGTCCAGGAATCTCGCTTCGTCCTCATCACGCTGGCGTCCGCCGAGCGCCGCCGCTGCACTAGCGATAAAGGCACCAATCATCAGGGACAACGCACCCAACAGCGCGATTGTCGCACCGGCTTTTCTCGCAGCATCAGCTGCCTGTTGTGCTTTTACTTTGGCCTCATTGACCTGGGCAAGAACAGTGTCGACCCGCGCCTTGGCGTCGGCTTCCGTGAGCCCCGTGCGAGCCGCGACGAGTTGCGCCAAGTAACCCTTATCCGCCTCGGTAATCTCGCCAGCGGTCACGCTGCTGATGAGGATGCGCGATGCTTGAGCTGCTGCGGCGGCGTCTCCTTCCGGCCCCGGTGTGCCAAGCCGCGATGCATCGGCGGGACGAAACAGCGCATCCACGAAATACGATGTCACCTCGCCGCTGTTTCCGCCGCCCGTATTCGCAGCCGCGCCTGTTGCCGCCGTCGCCGCGCCAGCGGTGGCTGCCGCCACGGCTTTGGCTCCCGTGTTGGCGACAGAGCTCAGGGCGGATCCGAGTACGAGAACAACGACCATGGTCGCCAAAGCCCACGCAAGAAAGCCGTGGGCGGTGTCTCGAAAATACGTTTCGTCGGTGTGCACCCCAACCCATTTCGTGCGCAGCCGCCCTGTGAGATATCCGCCGAGAGCAGATGAAAGCCACTGCATCACGACCATCCAGATCGCTGTTGATGCTGCGACCGTTGTCACAGATGCGCTTTCGCCGGACCACGGCGATACGATTGTCAGGCCTAGGCCGGTGCCTAGCAGCATGAGGACGAGCGTAAGCGCAGTGGCAGCAAACGCTCCCGCGAAGATGGGCCCCCAATTGACTGCTGAAGCTTTCGATTCCGGAGATGTCGAGACCTCGAGAGGCGATGTCGATGAAGGCATGGCCCGCTCCTATCGCATGAAGAGCATGAGCAGGATGATGATGGGGATCGGAACGCCGAGGAGCCAAAGAAGAATGCCGCGACCCATAGGATCCTCCTTTAATCGGGCGCGCGCATTTCGACTTTGCGCGGCCTTCCAGTGTGTTGCGATACATCGGGATAACGAGCAGTGAGCGCGGGCGTTCCAACTTACCGCTCGAGCAACTATGAGGCTGGTCAGGGCGCGAGGCCTCACATCGCGGAACAACAAATAGTTGAACGCGTTAGTTCCGGTGGATAGATCTTTTTCGGGTTGGTAGTTTCCGGGGTCTTCCGGCAGCCGGTCTTAATCTGAGACTTTGGTTCGGAACGAGTAGCCGAGCCGCGGCGAGGACGGCCCGTCGACAGATTTCTTGCGACAGCGACGTTTACGCCTTTGCAATTAGCCAGTACTGAGCCGAGACATGCTTATACACCGCGGTCCTCCTCGTTCAGCCGGCAAAGCCGCGATCATTGTTGTGGCAATGATTGGGCTGATCATCGTGACGATTTTTGTCGGTCTCAACTTTTATCATGCGGATACGCTGAGCGAGCGGCAATCCGGGCGCGTCGACCAGTCAGATGCACCTAAGACCCCGAGCGACCTTGGCGCCGCTCCTGCACCGCCAAAATAGGCAACCAGCTAGTTCTCCGTTCCGGAGCGCCATCACCCAGGCATGACTAAAGTGCGCCTTGCTAATTATCGGCGTGGACATCCTTTTGGGTGATAAGTCTTGCACTGTTGCGGCCTGTAAAGTAGGACCAAAGCCAGCTCAGGGCAACAGCAACACGACTGCGCGTCTCGATCAGGAAGTAAATATGCGCTAGCCCCCAGAGCCACCAAGCAAGTACCCCCTTCAACTGCAGGCGGCCGAAATCCACCACTGCGGACCTCTTTCCAACTGTTGCAAGGTTCCCCAGATGGCGATAGGAAAATTGACGTTCGGGCGTTCGGCCCGATAGTCTCGCCATGATTACACGCGCGACGAATTGACCTTGTTGCTTTGCGGCCGGTGCGAGCCCCGGCACTTGCTTGCCGTCGTGAAGGGTGACGCAGGCCGTATCTCCGATCGCGAAGATCTCGGGATGCCCGGGTATGCTCAAGTCCGGCTCAACTTTGACGCGCCCGTTGCGATCAGCCTCGGCGTGGAGCCACACAGCCGCGGGAGATGCCTTCACGCCGGCAGCCCAAATCGTGGTGCGAGCCCCGACCCGGCGTTCTCCGATAGATACCTCATGGCTCGATATTGCGGAGACGGATTCACCCGTCACAACCGTAACACCGAGACGCGTCAGGGCTTCTTCAGCATAGGCTGACAGCCTGGGCGGAAATGCGGGCAATACGCGGGGCCCCGCCTCGACGAGGAGGACGCGTGTCTGACGGGTGTCAATATTGCGGAATTCACCGGGCAATATTTCCTGCGCTAGCTCGGCAATGATACCAGCGAGCTCCACGCCAGTTGGGCCGCCGCCAACCACAACGAAGGTCAGGAGTGCCTCGCGCTCATCCGGATCCTGCGACAACTCCGCTTCTTCAAACGCTGTAAGGACCCTCCGGCGAATTGTGGTGGCATCCTCCAGCGATTTCAGGCCGGGTGCTGCGCGCTCCCAATCGTCGTGGCCGAAGTAGGAGTGTCGGGCGCCGGTGGCGAGCACGAGCGTGTCGTATGGTATGTCAAGCTCGCCTCGGAGTGTAACGCATCGTTTGACCTTGTCGATGCTCACCACTTCTCCGAGCACTGTGGTGACGTCGCAGCGCCTTCTTACCAAGTGTCTGATCGGCCAGGCGACATCGGACGTCGGGAGGATCGTCGTGGCCACCTGATAAAGGAGTGGCTGAAAAAGATGGTGATTACGCTGATCGAGGATCGTGATGCTCAGATTTGGGGCCTTGACGGCTTTGACGAGCGCGAGACCGGCGAAGCCACCGCCCACGACCACGAGAGCGTGGTCGCGAGCGGGCGTCTCCGGGACTGGGCGGCTGGATGTCTCCATTTATGAGAAAGCCTTTCATTCCAACCGCTTCCGTGGGCGCAAAGCTCCGATCGTGGGACGCAACGCCGCCGGGGATAAGGGAAACGGACCGTGAATCGTTGGCCCTAGACAATGGTGATTGTCGGTAGCCTTGTCGAGGAGAACTTAGTGGCGCGGCTATAGATCCAGGAGCCCGCCGCCTGCCCATCGGAACGCCGACCTGCCGATTGACCGCCGGCGTGTCACCTTCGATCACGTCGGAAGGCGCCGAAAGATCTGCAGATCGGCCCGTCCCCCCTCACGGCATTGGTCCTGGAGGAGGGGCTTCTGCCTTCTGCCTTGAACGAAATGGTGGCTGAGGCGTTCTTTCCAGAGACATTTACTGGAGGCGTCAATGGACAACGATCAAGCGAAGGGATCGGGACAGGATTTGGCAGGTAAGGCCAAGGAGGCTGCAAACGAAATGTGGGACGCGGGGCGCGATAAGGTTGAAGGGGTGAAGCAGCAGGCCGCGGGAGCGACGAACCAAGCCTACGGTGCGGCAAAGGACATGACAAATCAAGCCGTTGAGGCTGGGCAAGCGTACTATGATGATGGCGTGCAGGCGCTGGGACGTCAGGTCGCCGCCAGCCCTCTCAGCAGCTTGGTAGTGGCAGGTATGTTCGGCGCAATCGTCGGCTGGGCGTGTCGTGCGAGAATGGACCACTCGGATTATCGAACGAGGCGCTAGCAACGCCGTATGGCGGAGCAGTTCCGCGGCAGGTTGCATGAGGATGAACGTCTAGGGAGCCGCCCGGCCGGGCGGCTCCCACACGTCAATTTCCCGGCAAATTTTGTGTTCAGACGAATAGTCCGCTCTCAAGCTGTCGCCCCATGAACTTGCGCGGTAGCTTGCTGTCCTTGTGTTGCAGCTTTTGGCCGCCTGCCACCTGCTTAAGACATTAATTCCGGCTAGTTTCAGCAACATCTTTGTCCATGAGGTGAAGACATGGAGCCAAAGCTCAAGCTTTTGGCATTGAACTGCACGTTGAAGCCAACGGGCGCGTCGTCAACTGAGAAATTGTTGAATGAAGTCGCTGCTGAAATGAGGGCTGACGTCGACGCGGAGTTGGTCCGGGTTGCTGCGCTCGACATCAAGCCGGGGGTGAGTTCCGATGAGGGCGACGGAGATGAATGGCCGAAGATCCGTGAAAAGATTATCGCCTGTGATGTTCTCCTGATGGGCTCACCGGTATGGCTCGGCCAGCCCAGCAGCGTTGCGAAGCGAATTTTGGAGCGCATGGACGCGTTTCTGGGCGAAACAGATAAAGTGGGTCGCACGCCAGCGTATGGGAAGGTCGCCGCAGTCGTCTGTGTTGGCAATGAAGACGGCGCTCACCATGTCTCCGCTGAACTTTTTCAAGCCTTGGCCGACGTGGGCTTCAGCATTGCCGCTGGCGGGCCTACCTATTGGGTCGGTAGGGCGATGGAGGACGTCAACTTCAAAGACCTCGACAGGACGCCTGACGTTGTCGCCAATGCGACCAAGATGGTTGCGAGAAATACTCTGCACCTTGCCCGATTATTGAGGGATCATCCCTATCCCGGCTATCTCTGACTTCCGGATCGGCCGGATGTTCCTGGACAAAGCTTCGGCCGAATCCAGCGATGTGGTCCGAGAAGCCCCCGTCCAACCATGGGCAGGTTTGCGGTGTGCATTTTTGCGCCGGGTCAAGCCAAGCCCGCTCCCACCTGGTACTGCCAGACTCCCTCGTCATCACGACAGCGCGGTATCGGGTGCAAGTTCTATGCACGGGTGGGCGTCGGCTTCTACGGTGAGCGCGTTCTCCGCTTGTCATTCGTAATAGGTGCCGCACATCAACTAAGCATTATCCGGATTTCATCGTGCAGAATGCCCATATTTAGTAGTAAACCTCAGGCCTTCAGAAGTATAAATGTGCCAATTATACTCAATTCAGGCGTTCCGCTTGGCGTGCAAGGCGGCGGTTATACGCTCAAGCCCGCGGTGGAACATGTGGGGTGAGCAGGCGTTGATGGTCAAACAGGCCGTCGGAGACCCCCATGAAAGCGCTCACCTGGCACGGAAAAGGCGACATTCGCTGCGAAAGCGTCCCCGACCCTCAGATCGAGGATGGACGCGATGCCATCATCAAAGTGACGGCCTGTGCCATTTGTGGGTCGGACCTGCACATTTATGGGGGCATTATCCCGGGAATGGAAAGTGGCGATGTGATCGGTCATGAAACAATGGGGGAGGTTGTTGAGGTCGGCCGAGACAACAAGGCGCTGAAAGTTGGCGATCGCGTCGTGGTGCCTTTCACAATCGCCTGTGGAGAATGCTTTTTCTGCAAGCGCGGGTTTCATTCTGCCTGCGAACGAAGCAACCCGAACCGGGAGGCCGCGACCAAATTATGGGGAAACTCCCCCGCCGGTCTTTTCGGATATTCACACCTTCTGGGGGGATATGCCGGCGGGCAGGCGGAGTACCTGCGCGTGCCTTTTGCCGACGCAGGACCGCTAAAGGTGCCCTCGAGTCTGTCCGACGAGCAGGTGCTCTTTCTCTCCGATATTTTCCCGACGGGATATATGGCGGCTGAGTTCTGCGAGATTCAGCCGGGTGATACCATCGCGATCTGGGGATGTGGCCCGGTTGGGCAGATGGCGATCCGTTCGGCTTTTCTTTTAGGGGCAGAGCGCGTGATTGCGATCGATACTGTCCCGGAGCGCTTGGCCCTCGCTCAGCAAAGCGGTGCCGAGACCTTGGATTTCATGGCGGAGGATATCTACGATCGCATCATGGAACTCACCAAGGGGCGGGGGGCTGACGCTTGCATCGATGCCGTGGGTACCGAAGCGGCGACGACGGCAAGTGCCGATTCCATGCTTGATCGAGTCAAGGTCGCGCTCTTCATGGGCACGGACAGGCCCCATGTGCTGCGTCAGGCAATCCATTGCTGTCGCAATTTCGGAACTGTCTCTATCGTAGGCGTTTACGGGGGCTTCCTCGACAAAGTACCGATGGGCTCAGCGATCAATCGCGGCTTGAAATTCCGGATGGCCCAGACCCCCGTGCAATCCTATATGGGCAAGCTGCTCAAGCACATCGAGACGGGGGATATTGATCCCTCTTTCGTCATAACGCATCGCGCTTCTCTAGAAGAGGGGCCGGATCTTTATAGCACCTTCCGCGACAAACAGGACGGCTGCATCAAAGTCGTTCTGCGTCCTTAGAGCATCGGAGAATATACGATGGCTTCCACTCCACGCCCGCTCGCCGTTGTGACCGGTGCCTCGACCGGGATAGGCCGCGAGTTAGCCCGTATTGCCGCTGAACGCGGTTATGACCTTGTCATTGCCGCCGACGAAGCTCGGATCGATGAGGCCGAACGACAGCTCCGGACCTACGGCGGTGCAGTTACATCGGTTCAGGCTGATCTTGCGACGATGGCAGGTGTCGACGAGCTTGTTGAGGCGGTTCGCCGGACCGAACGCCCGGTGGAGCTGCTCATGGCGAACGCCGGCCTCGGGCTTGGCCATGCATTCCTGGATCAGGACATCGCCGATTGGCGCCGGGTGGTGGATACCAATATCACTGGGACGCTTTACCTGACGCAAAAAATTGGCCGGGAGATGCGCGCGCGCGGCGCTGGCCGAATCTTGATTACTGGATCAATAGCCGGCTTCATGCCAGGATCCTTTCAGGCCGTCTACAATGGCACGAAGGCATTTCTCAATTCATTTTCCTTCGCGCTTCGAAACGAGCTGCAAGATGCCAATGTCAGCGTGACGTGTCTGATGCCCGGCCCGACTGACACCGAGTTTTTTGAACGGGCAGGAATGATGGACACTTCGGTCGGTCAAGGTGCAAAGGATGACCCGGCCGATGTCGCAGAGATTGGCTTCCAGGCCATGATGGATGGTGAGGGCGACGTTGTGAGTGGCTGGAAAAACAAGGTTCAGGCAGCGGTGGCAAATGTGACCCCGTCTGCGGCCCTCGCTGCCCAGCACCGGCGAATGGCCGAGCCCGGATCAGGCCAATCGTAAGGCAGCCATACCCCTCGCCGCCGCCGTCGCATCTCGGCTATAATGGCCGAGCATATCGAGGGAGGCGACCACATGGCTCTAAGCGGCAGCTGCCTGTGCGGGGATGTCACTTACGAAATTGATCAGATCGACATGCCGATTGGGCATTGTCATTGCATAACCTGCCGGAAGGCTCATGCAAGCCCGTTCACGACGACGGCCGGTGTATTGCGCGAGCATTTGAGGATCAGGAGCGGCGGAGAAAGTTTGCGGGCGTACGAATCGTCGCCGGGCAAGCTCCGACGGTTCTGTAACAAATGTGGAACTCACCTCTTTGCTGAGCGGCCGGTACAGCAACACGTGATCTTGCGTGTCGCGACGCTCGATCAGGATCCGGGTGTGCGCCCCGAACACCACATATGGACGTCACATGATGTGCCGTGGCTCGACCCCGACTGCCCATCCTTCCCGGAATGGCAGCCGGGCCGCTGAACGAACCTGGATTTGGCTGCGCTTGACGCAGGTCCATTAGATATTCAAGCCCGCACTTCCGCGCCCGGCGGCAACTTGCACCCGCGGCACTTGATCGAATCTCGAAGATCCTTTGTGACCGGGGTAAGGCTAAGCCGCCGCCCACACGACGGCGAGGCAGTGCCGACCGGCTGTCACTGTGCCTTTTGTTGTGGCTCGAGGCGATTTCCGCTGGTGTTGGAATTCGGCTGGGAACTCGTGCTTGGTGTCGGAAGAGCGCGTCCGGCGTAGTTGAACGCGGGCGGCGGGGAATGGGTGAGGTCGCCCTTCGCAAACGGCAAGGTGGGTCGCCGGGGAATGCCCCCCGTCGAGACCATTGCATCCGCGTTCCTACGCGCCTGGCTGCCCTGAGGACTTCCCGGAGGGCTGCCAGTCGTTGAGGGAGGGGACGGTTGATCGCCAGAGGTAGCTTGCGTATTCCATTGAATGGCGGAGAACGGCACCCCCACGAGGCTGGTGCCCATGTTCAGAAAACCGCCAAACTTGAGCACGACCGTTGTCATCTGCCCGCTACTGTTGACCAATACGTCCTCGATCTCACCGATTTCTTCACCATTGACATCATATACCTCAAGGCCGTCGAGCTCCGTCGCGCGCCATTCCCCCTGCTTTTGAGCAGTCACGAATTCGAGCTTGGAAAGGGGGCCGCCAGCGCCGCCCGGTTGCGGAGGCTCCTGGGGTTTTGTTTGAGCGAATGCGGGCAACCCGAGGAGTGCCACGAAAGTGATTACAACAGAACCGGTTGCTTTAATGTGGGCTCGCCGTTGGCGTTTGAGCTTACTTGTCATGGGACGCTTGAATCCAGCTTCGTGAGGGCGTTTTGACTGCTGCAATCCCGGGCGTTTGCTTGGAAGGCAGGCTCTGCCTTGGGAGCGGGCAAGTCTCGCGTCAGGAGCAGGCTGCCGCCGCAAGGCGCCCGAGTACGCAGGTGCGGGAATATCGAGTCAACATTGGCGAAACGGTCATGTTCCAAACGGATGAGTTTATTTTGACGTGACTTCGGCTTCTCGGACTTGCCGGTGCATGAGCCCCTCCTCAATGGAGCAAGACGTAGCGCGCCGCCGCCGCATAACGGCCGCGTGGACGTCCGAAACCAGCTTTTGATCCTGGCCCGAGCGCTGGGCGCTTAACGGTAGCGCTGCTCGATCCAGTCGAAAAGCCGGCCGAGAGGGCCTGTGGAATAGGCCAATCCTTGATAGATCGTGCCGGCGCAGCGCGCCCATCCGGTGTAGAGCCAACGCGTATGGAGACGCCGCGCCAGATGAAAGAGCCGATGGCTCCAGCGGCTGATGGAATAACGGGCGCGATAGATCAGGCGCCGGCGGATCGCGAGGCCCACCATCCCAGGCAACACTCGCTTTTTTGGCTTTAATCCGGTGCGGTGCCAAGAGAGCCGGTACGCGAGCCCCTCCCGCCGCTGCCGAAAACCGGCCGCCTGTGTCTCTTTGACGAAGGCTGCGTCCACGGGTTCGAGAGAGAGGCGTTTTTCGCTGAGGCCTCGCCGCACCAGCGCAAGCAGCGTGGGGGAGCGTATGATGACGACATTGGTCCCGCGGCCATCAGACGAGAAGGGCTCGACCCAGGCGTCGCCGAAAGCTATATCAGCGGTCTCCGCCACAACATCATCGCAGAAATTGCAAGCCGAATTCTGGAAAAACCCAGCGCCCCAATCGCCATCGACAAGGTTCCACCAGTCTTCCTCGCGAACAGCACCAGAGCGCTGCAAGAAGTGCGCGCGGTACCAATTTGCGGGGCGGCTTTCGTTCTTAACGCGGAAGTCGAGACGCTCGACCTCGCCAAAGGGCACGTCCATTTGCCAGGCGAAGCTCTCGGCGAGCCGAGCACTTTTCATATGGCCGCAGAACAGTCCGAGGGTGAAGACGATCCGCTCGCGCAGCATCGGGTCGTGTCGTCTGAGCAGATGAACAGCTTTGATGAAGCACGGTACGCCGACAACGGCATAGCGGCCCGGCTCGTCGCGTATCCTTTGCAAAATTCTGGAGAGTTCAACAGGATAGTAGCGGGATTTGGCGCCGGCAGGTAGCGCGTCGGGGTCCCGCGTCAGGCTGTAATCGAAAAACCGCCCGCCGTTGTGGCCGCCGGTTTCAACGACATGCGCGACGGCATCCACCAGGTCCGCGCGCATCAGTTCACTGGCGACCCAGGTCACCAGTCCACCCGAGCTGCCGTTGTGCCGGAAATTTCCTTCCGCGACGTGGCCGACATAGACGGCCTCGTGGCAGCCGATCAGTTCGTCCCGCTGAGCGGGATGCGGAAATCGCTCTCGCGCAATTTCATCCTCGTTGGCCGCCAGGGGCGAGAAGGGGCAGATCGCCGCGAAGGCGTCAGGGCGGATGCCGGGCCGCGACGAGTGGGGCTTTAATTGGCCGAAAGCATCCCAGCCCATGGCGAGGTCATCGCTTAGGGCGGCGCAGGCGCCACAGCCGATGCAGAGGCCACTGCCGACGATGGTTTCGGGGCTGATTGCATCCGCGACCGGCATTGAGCGGTCCTTTCAGTTCAAAACGCCAGCGAGGTAGTTTGCGGACGAGTTTCGCAACAACGCGATGCGCGTCGCGATGGCGGGATCAAGTGGCTCGGTTAATTGGCGGTCGACCTCGGCGATGCTCGTGGCTTCGTTCACCAGATGGGCTTCGGCATTGAGCAGGGCGATGAGGTCGCGGAGCTTGTTGAACCGATAAGACGACGGCGCGCAGGCGAACGGCTTTTCGTTGAGGAGAGCGAAGACGCAGCCGTGGAAGAAGTTCGTCGCGATGCCGCGGGCATTGGCCATGAGCGCCGCGAACTCCTCTGGTCCGGCGCTGAGGCGTTGTTCGTCAGCCCAGTCGTTGCGGTAGCCGATGCTCATGACGCGCCAGTTATGGCGGTCTGCCGCCGCCCGCACGGCGGCAGCGAACCAGGGCGCGAAGCTATGGCCGTACACGGCTAGATAAGGCCGTCCGTCGCCAGCCCGCGCCCTGGCCGCGACTTTCGGAAAAAGCAGGCAGGGGTCGAGGGTCAACGCGGGTTCTAGACCTGTCGCGGCGCGGACAATCGCGCGCGAGTTTTCATCACGCACCGCGAGCGCCGAGAAATGCCGGAAACGCTCAGGCCATGGAGCCGGCAAGCCTTCCGCAGCATCGTAGTTGCCGAAGCTCGCCGCATAGGACGCGACGCGGTCCGCACGCAATCCGTCACCGAAGAAAAGCCGCTCTTGGCCGTACCAGGGATGGTGCAGGTTCCATACCTCGTCGCTTCCGACGAGGACGAGATCATGGCCTTCCATATCGTCGGGATGATCGAGATCAAACCGCCTGGAGAGTGGCAAGGCATCGATCGCCTTGAGGAATTGGCGCGTCTTGTCAGCATAGCGCGGATAGTCTCCGTGATGCCGCGCCGGCAGCAGCGGCGACAATGCGCAGCGATACTCCGCTCGCGCAATCCGTGGAGAATCGTGATCGAGCAAGACCGCGTCATATCCCAGCCCCCGTAAGCCTTCCACGAGGCAACGGGCCTGCCAGTAGGAGCCATAATTAATGCAGCGATGGAATGTGAGGATTCCGATCCTCGCCATCTGGTCCCCCTGTGTGGAGCGATTGGAGCGCGGGAGCCTGGCGGGGCTCGTCCATATTTCTGAGTGGCAATGCCGGCTGGTGGCGAACGCCGAGTTCACTCCCGCGCTTCCAAACGGAACAGCGCAAGCGTCGGTGAGTTCCCGGCAAATGGGGCCCGCAGCCCATGCGCCCGCCTCGCCGGCCGAGCGCGATGGACGGCGGCGAACAGCTGCGAATCCGGCGGGTCAGCCGCGCCCATATAGACGATCGATGATGCGGGCGGCGTCGACGAGATGGTCGGCCGCGGAATCATATCCGCCGCCTTCAGCAAGGGCCCGGGCCCAGGCCGCCGCGGCGCGGCCACCCCAGGCATCTGGAGGGCGGACCAGGCATTCGCGATTGGTACCCAAGAAGCGTTCGGCGCTGAAATCATAGAAGGAGCCATCGACGTTGCGGAAAGCGGCGCCGCCCTGCGTGCCGTAGAATTCCGCCGCGATCACCGCGTCCTGACCGGCATGGAGCCGCCAAGAGCAGGCCAGCCGGACAAGGATCCCATTGTCGAGTTCAAGTGTGGCGACCGCATAATCCTCGACTATGCCCGCATCCGAGGGAAGTCTGCTGCCTCCTGCGAACAGATGCGAGGAGACGTTGATTACCTGGGGAAAGTCGAACATCCAAAGGGCGAGATCGACGAGATGGATGCCGAGATCCATCACCGCGCCTCCGCCTGATTGAGCGGGGTCGTAAAACCACGGCTTGTCGGGCCCATAAGCATTGTGAAAGACAAGGTCCGCCGCATAAACCTGGCCCAGGGCGCCCGACCTCGCCAATTCGCGGATGCGGCGCAGGCCCTCGGTGTAGCGGTAGGAAAAATCGACGCCCAGAAGGCGGTTGCGCGCCCGGGCTGCCGCGACAACGGCTTCGGTCTCGCGCGCGTGGCGCCCGAGCGGCTTCTGGCAGAAGACAGCGACGTCGGCTTCCAGGGCTTCGAGACATTGCTCGGCATGCAAGGCGCTCGGCGTCGCGATGACCACGCCATCAAGATCGTGCCGTAGCAAGGCCGCCAATGAATCGACATGCTCGGCCTGCGGCGCGAGCGCGCAAGCCGCCTCAGCCATGGCGGATGCGGGCTCGACGAAGCCGGCGACTTCGATTGCGTCTGTCGCCAGCATAGCCTCCATGCGGTTGCGGCCGATCCAGCCGACACCGACGAAGCCCACGCGCGGACGCCGACGCGGCCTCTGCCGCTGACCGTCGACAGGGAATGCCGTCATGGCCGCACCACGGCTTTGACGAAGCCGTCTGGGCGCTCGGCGGTTGCATCGAGCGCCGCGCCCAAGGCATCAAGAGGGAATTCATGGGTGCATAGTAGCGCTGGATCAAGCCGGCCTGCGTGGACTGCCGCCACGCCCATCCGCATACCCTCGATATAAACCTTGGGATCGCGTTCATGCGCGTTGATCACGTCTATGCCACGCCAATTCCACAGCCACATGTTCACCTGGCGCGGCCCGTCCTGGTGATAGCCTGCGACGACGAGCCGGCCCCGCTCCCCTGTCAGTTCTCCTGCGAGATCGAGCGGCCCCTGTTTGCCGACTGCCTCGATGACGCGTTCGCACAGGGCGCCCCCGGTCATATGCGCGACGGCCTCGACGACCTCCTGGTGATCGGCGAGGGCAAGGGCTTCGGTAGCGCCCATCCGGCGCGCGAGATCCCGGGCGAAGCTGCGGCGCGAGATGGCGATCACACGTGCGCCGGCGTCTGTGGCGAGGCGGGTGAGAATGGCCCCGAGGAAGCCGATGCCGATGATGGCGACGGTCTGTCCGGGCTCGATCCCGGCGCGGTTGAAGATGTTCATGGCGCAGCCGAGTGGCTCGCCGGGTATGCTGACATCATCGAGTTCCGGCGGGAGCGGCACGACAGCCCCGGCATCGGCAAGATCATATTCCGCATAGGCATGATAGGAGAGGGCGGCGACCCTGAGGCCGACCATCGCTTCATCGACATCCGGGCCAACGGCATCGATGCGTCCCCAGCCTTCATGGCCGAGGTCGCCCGGCGCGGTGGGAAAGCGCATCCAGTCCGGGCCGGACCAGGGCACCAGATTGGAGGCGCAAACTCCGCATCCCTCGATCTGAATACGCACCTGGCCGGCTTTTGGCTCCGGGCGCGGCACGGCATGGATCGAGACGCGGCCAGGGCCTTCGATGACGGCTGCGCGCATGCTCGGGATCGCGCCGGGCGATGACCCGGCGCGCGATGCAGTCCTCGCGTCCACGAACTGACCTCCTCCTGATCCTTGATCTTTGCCAACGTGCGCGGGAACAAAGATGTTCCCCAAGGCCTTGGGACGACATGCTCGTTTATGGCGATCGCTCCCGGTGTGAGAATTCACGCGATATCCTCGATGAACTCGATGAACGCGCACGTTTTGACGCCGACCCTTGCTCGTCCTGGATCATGCGTCATGGGCAACTTGTCGCGCTCTTCATCCGCGCTGCTGAACTTGTGCAAGGGTTGGAGGATGCCCGCTTCAAGGCAACGGGCTCCGATGCCCTGGTGCCGCAGGCGCGGGCCCGTGCGCAAGCCTTGAGGGCGCTGGCAGGGTCCGTGCTCCGCTCGTGGCTGAACCGTGACCTGCCGCACGCGAGAGCGGTGGGCGAGGTTCTGCAGGCTCTGCGCGCGGCCTCATCGTCCGGGACGATCACCACCAGGACGGGCGAGGGCTACGCCTATTATGCTGTTTATCCTGAAAGCTATGGGCTTGCGGCCCAAGCGCTCGCCGGTGCCGTGACTAGCGTGATCGGCCTGCGCAGCATTGGTGCCGGCCTCGGGGCGATGGTTGCGGCGCGCGCGGGGGCAGGCTTGTTTGTCACCCTGCGCCCGTTCGGTGATCCTTTCCAGCGGAGCTTCCGTCTCGCGCCGGATCTCCGCGCGGCTTTGGCGCGGCGAACTAACGGCATCTTCGCGGTCGTTGATGAAGGCCCCGGCCTTTCGGGGAGTTCGATGGCGGGCTGCGCCGCCGCCCTGGAGGCGCTTGGGGCAGAGCCAGACCGCGTTCACTTCTTTCCCTCCCATGGCGGCCTTCCAGGATCAGAGGCGAGCGAAGAGGGCCGTTCGCGCTGGCGCAGAGCCCCGCGTCATGTGGTGACGTTGGACGACCTCGTGACCCTGGACGGTAGGTCACGCGCCGAGACAACATCGACGCCTATGGCCATGCCCCTTGCGAGCTGGGTCGAGGACCTCACCGGTCCGCCACTTGGCCCGCTACAGGACATTGGAGGCGGTCGTTGGCGAGATCTACGGGTCTATGACCCTCGCCCACCTGGCGGAGGAATACGCGAGCGGCGCAAGTTTCTCCTGCGTTGTGAGCGGGGAACCTTTCTGCTGCGCTTCGTTGGTCTTGGCGCCACGGGAGAAGCGGTGCTCCGCCGTGCCAAGCCCTTGGCAAGCGCGGGATTCGCGCCGGCCGTGCTCGGGCTTCGCCACGGCTTTCTCATTGAAGAATGGGTGGATGATGCGCGCGGGATAGATCTCCGGGCGGATCACCCCGCATTGATTGTACGGCTAGCGGATTACCTCGCCTTCAGGGCTCGCCAGTTGCCCGCTGTCTGCGGCGATGGAGCCAGTCTCGAGACGCTGGCGGCCATGGCGGAGCGGAATTGTGAGATTCTTTTTGGACGAACATCTGCGGGCCGCGTGCTTGCCGATCGTAAGGCGCAGTGTCCGCCCAGCTTCGAGCGGGTCGAGACGGACAACCGGCTTCATGCTTGGGAGTGGCTGCGCACGTCGAATGGTCGCATCCTGAAGACGGACGCTTTTGATCATTGCAGCAGCCATGACCTGGTTGGCTGCCAGAATATCGCGTGGGATGTCGCGGGAGCTTGTCTCGAACTTGATCTTGACGGTCACTCTCTCGCCGAGCTGATAAGGCTCGTGGGTGCGCGCGGCGTCAGCATTCATGAGCCCCTGCTTCGGTTTTATCTCCCTTGCTATGCGGCTTTTCAGGCTGGAAGCTTCTACTTAGATGCTCAAGCAACCGTAAGCGAGGCAGAGCGCCGAATACTTCAGAACAAGCTATCGAAATACAAGGGATATCTAAGTACTTCCGTTTTTCAGGTATAAATTCGGAACCATCTTTGTAGCTACCCGTTCAGCCTCAGACTGATGAGCCACACGGGAGTAACCCGATGTCCGAAAGCAGCACCACAACAGACCACAAAACCATCCGTCAGTGGGTCGAGGAGCGTGGCGGCCGGCCGGCGCGTGTCGCAGCCACAGGAAAGGGCAAGGACCCTGGCATTCTCCGGTTCGATTTCGGTGATCCTGATGATTCCCTTGAAGAGATTTCATGGGACGAATTCTTCAAGAAATTCGACGAAAGCGAACTCGCACTTCTCTATGAAAAAGAAGGAAAAAGTAGGTTCAATAAGTTGATTCATCGTCGGCAATCCTGAAAGCCGAGTTCATCATGAAAACAATTTTGATAACTGGGGGCGCCGGCTTCATCGGCTGCCACCTCGCAGCCGCATTGCTTGCCAAGGGCTATGCCGTACGCGTCCTCGATAATCTCATCGATCAGGTGCACAAGACGAAGACTGCGGTGCGTCTGCCCGACGCTGTCTCGTTTCACGAGGGTGATATTCGTGACGCGGACAAGGTTGCGCAGGCGCTCAGCGGGGTCGACGGGGTCGTCCATCTGGCCGCTGAGGTTGGCGTCGGACAGAGCATGTATGCGATCGACCGCTATGTCTCCGTGAACGATTACGGCACTGCCGTGCTCTTCCAGCAGCTCATTGAGCAGCCCGTGAAGCGAGTGGTCGTCGCGTCTTCCATGAGCATCTATGGAGAGGGTCTCTACCGCCGCGCGGACGGAACCCTCGTCGAGGATGCGGTGCGTGTTCAGGGCGCGCCGGGGCAGTGGGATCCGACGGATGCGGATGGCGTGGCGTTCACGCCCTTACCCACGCCGGAAAGCAAGCGGCCATCGCTCGCCTCAGTCTACGCCCTCTCGAAATATGTCCAGGAGCGCCTGACGCTAACCCTCTGCGCCGCCTACGGCATGGAGGGGGTTGCCTTGCGGCTCTTCAACGTCTACGGGCCGGGGCAGGCCCTCTCCAATCCCTATACGGGCGTCTTGGCGATCTTTGCGTCGCGCCTTCTCAATGGACGAGCGCCACTCGTCTTTGAAGATGGCGAGCAACGGCGTGATTTCGTCCATGTGGCCGACGTGGCTCGGGCGTTCGTTCTGGCGCTCGAACATCCGGAGGCTGCCGGCCAAGCCTATAACATCGGCAGCGGCGATCATCGCACGATCGCCGAGGTGGCGCGTGTGCTGGCAGCCGCCATGGGGCGGCCCGAGATCGAGCCGGAGATTACCGGCAAGGCACGGGCTGGCGATATCCGACACTGCTTTGCGGACATCACGGAGGCGGAAGCCAAACTCGGCTTCCGCGCCAGCCGCGATTTCAGCGATGGTCTCGCCGAGCTCGCGGAATGGGTCGCCCAGCAGCAGGCTGTCGATCACGCCGAGGATGCAAGGCGCGAGCTTGAAGCCAGAGGGCTGGTCGCATGAACATGAGCGTCGCGACCCGGCCAGTCGTCATCACCGGCGGCGCCGGCTTCATCGGCAGCAATCTCGCGGATCGCCTCGCTAGAGACGGCCATCACGTGCTGATCTTCGACTCGCTGGCGAGGCCTGGGGTTGAGCGCAACGTCGCGTGGCTTGCGGCACGCCATGGACCCGCCGTCAGCCTCATGAGAGAGGACATTCGCGACGAGCGCGCCGTTGCCGCGGCCCTCGCACAGGCGCGGGCGGTGTTCCATCTCGCCGCTCAGGTCGCGGTTACCTCGAGCCTCGTCGATCCCCGCGAGGACTTCGCGATCAACCTCGCGGGCACTCTTAATGTACTGGAGGCCCTGCGCGCGCGACGGGAGCCCGTACCGCTTGTCTTCGCGAGCACCAACAAAGTTTATGGCGACCTGGCCGACGTCAGCCTTGCGGACGAGGGCGGGGCCTATCGACCGGTCGACACCGGTTTGAGGGCGAACGGCATCGATGAGAACCGGCCGCTCGACTTCCACACGCCCTACGGCTGCTCCAAGGGCGCTGCGGATCAATACGTCCTCGACTACAGCCGCAACTTCGGCCTTCCCACGGCCGTTCTCAGAATGAGTTGCATCTATGGTCCGCGGCAGCTCGGCACCGAGGATCAAGGTTGGGTCGCCCATTTCATGATCCGAGCCCTGCGAGATACGCCGATTACCATTTATGGCGATGGCCACCAGGTACGTGACGTACTCTACATCGACGACGCCGTGGAAGCCTATGTGCGGAGCTGGCAGTCGTTGTCGCGGCCCGGCTCGCCGATATCAGGACGTGCGTTCAATCTCGGTGGCGGCCCGGCCAATGCGGTGAGCCTGCTTCAGCTCACAAGCCGCATGGAATCCATGCTCGGGCGACCCGTCACGCTGAACTTCCAAGACTGGCGCGCTGGCGACCAACATTATTTCGTCGCCGACACCCGGCGTTTGACGGAGCAGCTCGCGCTGCCGACGCCGCGGCCATGGCGCGTCGGTCTTGAGCGCCTCGCCGCGTGGCTTGACGCGGAGCACGCGCCAGTCGCAGCGCCGCAGCAAGTCGCGAGGGTGTGAGATGGGCGAGGCACTTCGGCCCATCGTCGAGCCGCGGCGGGAGCTCAAGCTGTTCATGACTGCGGATGCTGTCGGCGGCGTGTTCACCTATGCGATTGAGCTCGCAGAAGCGTTGACGCGACATGACGTTCGGACCACGCTCGCGCTGCTCGGCCCTGCGCCGAGCGCCGCGCAGCGCCGCCGTGCCATGGTGGTACCCGGCCTTGAGCTTCTCGAGACGACCGCCTCGCTCGATTGGCTTGCTGATGACGAAGATGCGGCGACCCGTGCAGCTGAGACCATCGCCGACCTTGCGTCGCGCCACACGGCTGAAATCGTTCATCTCAATACGCCGACCCTCGCCCTGGCGCCTTTCGAGGTGCCGGTTGTGGTCGCCCTGCATTCCTGCCTCGCAAGCTGGTGGGAAGCCGTCAAAGGGGGACCGATGCCGGCCGATTTTCGCTGGCGTACCGCCCTGACCGCCAAGGGGCTGCGCGAGGCCGACGTTCTGGTGTGTCCGAGTGCAGCTTTTGCGAGCCAGGTCCGAGCGCTGTATGGGCGTATGCCCCACGTCGTGCATAACGGGCGCACGCCCCCGCTCAGCGATGGCTCCCAACACGTGGCAGCGGATCCGATCGCGGCGACCGAGATGCCTCTGGCGGCAGGCCCGACCTTCGTCTTTACCGCTGGACGTTTATGGGACGAGGGCAAGAACATGCGGACCCTGGTCGATGCCGCTCGCCTGATGAAACTGCGCGTGAAGGCGGCCGGCCCGCTCGTCGGGCCGAACGGCACGTGCATCGGTGTGCAGACAGTCGAACCGCTTGGTGCGCTTGATGCCGAGGCGGTGCGCGCGCAGCTCGCCTCCCGGCCAATCTTCATCTCAACCGCGCTCTATGAGCCGTTCGGGCTGTCGGTGCTGGAGGCGGCGCAGGCTGGTGCGCCGCTCGTGCTGTCGGACATTCCCACCTTCCGCGAGCTTTGGGACGGTGCTGCCCTATTCGCGCCGCCACGGGACGCGGGAGGCTTCGCAAGCCTCGTCAATCGCCTCGCCGACCGTCCGGATTTACGCAATGACCTCGGCAGCGCGGCCCGTCGGCGCGCGGCTCAGTACACGGTGGAGACCATGGCGGCGCGCATGAAGCAGATTTATTCCGGCGTGATGGCCGACCGGAAAGGGGCTGCCGCATGAGGATCCTTTATTTCGCGCATTCCCTGCTCTCCTGCTGGAACCATGGCAACGCGCATTTTCTGCGCGGCGTTCTGCGCGAACTGATCGCGCTCGGCCATGACGTTGTGATCTTTGAGCCGGCGAACGCCTGGAGCCTTGCCAACCTGTTGCGAGACCACGGCGATGCCGGGCTTGCACCCTACCGCGCGGCTTATCCCGAGCTCGCCTCCACCCCCATGCAGGCCGATTTCGATGCCGCCGCCGCGATCGAAGGCGCTGACCTCGTCGTGGTTCATGAATGGAATGATCCCGCTCTCGTGGCGGCCCTCGGCGACGCGCGTAAGCAGCAGCCGCATGTGCGCCTCTTGTTCCACGACACCCACCATCGCGCCGTCAGCGATGCAAATGCAATCCGCACCTTCGATTTATCGGGCTATGACGGCGTGCTCGCTTTTGGCCAATCCCTAGCCGACGTCTATCGTCGCTGGGGATGGGAGGAGCGCGTGTTCGTCTGGCATGAAGCTGCAGACACACGGCATTTTCGCCCGCCTGACGCACCGCAGGAGCGGGCGGGGCTGGTCTGGATCGGCAATTGGGGCGATGGCGAGCGTAGCGCCGAGATTGAGGACTTTCTCCTCCGCCCCGCTGCCAAGGCAGGTCTGCCGCTCGACATTTTCGGGGTACGCTATCCCGAGGCTGCGCGGACCAAGCTTGCGGCGTTCGGCGTGACCTACCGGGGCTGGCTGGCGAATGCGTCTGTGCCCGCCGTCTTCGCTCACCATTTAGCGACCGTGCATGTCCCACGCCGGTACTATTCTTCCCTCCTTCCCGGGATCCCTACGATCCGCGTCTTCGAAGCGCTCGCCTGCGGGATTCCGCTCGTGAGCGCGCCATGGGAGGACAGCGAGCACCTCTTTACCCCAGGCCGGGATTATCTCGTCGCTCGCGACGGCGAGGAGATGGCACGGCATCTGCGCTGCCTCGCCGAGGAGCCTGCGCTGCGCGCGGAACTCGCGGCCCAGGGCCTCTCGACCATCCGCGCCCGCCATAGCTGCGCCCACCGCGCCCGTGAGCTCATCGACATCGCGGCGCGAATCCCGTCATCCAAAGTGGAGGCTGCCGCATGAAAATGGCGTTCTACGGCTCGAGTCTGCTGTCATCCTACTGGAATGGGGCCGCCACCTACTATCGCGGTCTCCTCCGCGACCTCGCCGGCCGCGGCTATGAGATCACCTTCTACGAGCCGGACGCTTTCGACCGCCAGCAGCACCGGGACATCGAGCCGCCTGAATGGGCCGACGTCGTGGTCTACCAACCCCATGAAGCGGACTTGCGCCGGGTGATCGCCGATGCGCGGCGTGCCGACGTGGTGGTCAAGGCGAGTGGCGTCGGTATCAACGACGACGCTTTGCTGGAGGGGGTGATGGCGGCGGCGCATCCCGATGCCATCCGCATCTTCTGGGACGTCGACGCGCCGGCGACGCTGGCAAGCCTTGCGTCCGCGGCGGGTCACGGGCAGCTGCTTGGTGCCGGCCGACTTACCTCCGAGCCCCCGGCCATGTCCCCGGAGATCATCCGGCGGGCCCTGCCGGGCCTTGATCTGGTATTGACCTATGGCGGCGGTCCGCCCGTGGTCCGCGCCTATGAGACTTTTGGCGCGGCGCGTTGCGTCCCGGTCTACAATGCGCTCGATCCGGACACGCATTACCCGGTGGCGCGGGATCCCCGTTTTTCCTGCGATCTCGCCTTTCTCGGCAACAGGCTGCCGGACCGCGAGGAGAGGGTCACGCAGTTTTTTCTCGTGCCGGCCGCACGGCTGCGCGAGCGGACCTTCCTTATCGGCGGCAATGGCTGGGATGACCGTGCGATGCCGCCGAACGTGCGGCGCATGGGTCATGTCTATACACGCGACCACAATGCTTTCAACGCGACACCGCGGGCGGTGCTGAACATCGCGCGCAGTTCCATGGCCGAGACAGGCTATTCGCCTGCCACCCGCGTCTTCGAGGCGGCGGGCGCGGGGGCCTGCCTGATCACCGATGCCTGGGAAGGTATCGAGCTCTTCCTCGAGCCGGGCCGTGAGGTTCTCGTCGCACGGGACGGGCTCGATGTTGCCGCTCTCCTCGACGACCTCTCCACGGAGCGTGCGGAGGCGATCGGCAAGGCTGCGCTCGCGCGGGTTCGCGCGGAGCACAGCTATGCCCATCGGGGCGCGCAGGTCGACGCGCTTTTGCGCGAAACCTTTGCGGCCAAGCGCGAGAGGAGGCTCGCATGCGTGTCGTAGTGCTCGGGCTTAGCCTATCGTCTTCCTGGGGGAACGGCCATGCCACGACTTATCGGGCCCTGCTGCGCGCCTTCGCGGCGCGGGGACATCAGGTGATGTTCCTCGAGCGGGAGCAGTCCTGGTATGCGGACCACCGCGACCTGCAGACGCCTGATTTTTGCGAGCTGACGTTCTATACCTCGATGAGCAGCCTTATGCGCCACCGTGAAGCGATCCGTGACGCGGATGCGGTCATCGTCGGGTCCTATGTTCCGGACGGGATCGTCGTTGGCGATCTCGTACGACAGACGGCGCGCGGCACAACCGCCTTCTACGATATCGACACCCCCGTCACGCTCGCCGCGCTGGAGCGCGGGGACTGCGCCTATCTCGCCGCGGATCAGATCTCCGGCTACGACCTTTATCTGTCGTTTACCGGCGGCCCGACACTCGATCTCCTGATGGACCACTACGGGTCACCCGATGCGAGGGCCCTTTATTGCTGTGTCGACGAAACGTCCTACCGTCCTACCCAAGCAAGTCAGGTCTATGATCTTGGCTATCTCGGCACCTATTCAGCGGACCGTCAGCCAACCCTCGAGCGGCTTCTCATCGAGCCCGCCCGGCGTGCGCCCGAGCGGCGTTTCATTGTCGCTGGACCGCAATATCCACCCGAGATCGACTGGCCCGCGAACGTGGAACGGCGCGATCACGTCCCTCCGGCAGATCATCCTGCATTCTACAATAGCTGTCGCTTCACGCTGAACGTGACACGGGCCGACATGCGACGCGCGGGCTATAGCCCTAGCGTCCGGCTGTTCGAAGCGGGGGCTTGCGCGGCGCCGATCATCTCGGATCCCTGGGCGGGGCTTGATGAGCTATTCGAGCTGGGGCCCGAGATCGCCTTGGCCGAGGCGCCCGAAGATATGCTGCGCCTCCTCGCTATGGACGAGCCCGCGCGCCAGCGCATGGGCCAGGCGGGGCAGGCGCGCGTTCTCGCGTCTCATACCGCGGCAACGCGAGCCAGCGAGCTCGAAGCCTATTTCAACGATGTGGCGGAACGACGTGGGGACGCGGCCCGGGACGACGAGCGGGCGACGGCCACCAGGCACGTCAAGGAAGCGTCCTATGAAAGGTCAGGTCATGAAGCACAATGAAGAAACGATTGCCGTTGTTGCCGGCGCCGCCGGTTTTGTAGGGTCCCATCTGGTCGATGCCCTGCTCGCCAGGAAGCTGAGGGTGGTCGGCATTGATAATTTTCAGACCGGCCGTTTCGAAAACCTCTCGCATCTGCAGCACGAGCAGCGCTTTGATCTGATCGACGCCGACGTGATCGACGCGCCTCCGGCAAAGCTCACGCGCGGCTCGAACAAGCCACGCTACGTCTTCAATCTCGCCTGCGCTGCATCGCCGCCCCACTACCAGGCCAATCCTGAGCATACGCTCATGACAAGCGTGGTGGGGACAAATCAGTTGCTGCATCTCGCTGAGATGACGGGCGCGCGCTTTGTACAGGCCTCGACAAGCGAGGTCTACGGCGATCCGGAAGTCCATCCTCAGCGCGAAAGCTACTGGGGCCACGTCAATCCCGTCGGGCCAAGGGCCTGCTATGATGAAGGCAAGCGGGCGGCCGAGGCTCTCACCTTCGATTTTCTGCGCGCCAAGCGGGTGGATGCGCGCGTCGCGCGGATCTTCAACACTTACGGGCCGCGGATGCGGGCGGATGATGGGCGGGTGGTCTCGAATGTCATTACCCAGGCCTTGTCGGGCGACGACATCACCATCTATGGCGACGGGGAGCAGACGCGCTCATTCTGCTACGTCGACGATCTCGTGCGCGGCCTCATCGCGCTGATGATGCATGAGGATGAGTACCGGGGAGCCATCAATCTCGGAAATCCAAAGGAAATCAAAGTGCGAGAACTGGCCGAGCGCGTGGCGCGGATGACGGGCACGCGATCGACCATCTCGTTCCGGCCGCTGCCGGTCGACGACCCCCGGCGCCGCCGGCCGGACATCACCGTCGCGAAGCGAGTGCTGAAGTGGCAGCCGGTTGTGCCACTTGCCACGGGCCTCATCCATACGATCGAGCATTTCAGGGCTGTGGCCGATGCAGCCGCGACGTTGCCCCTGCACGCCGCTTCACGCAAATCGCAGGCCGCTGATGGAAATAGGCTTCCGGCCCCCTGACGCCGGAGTGGGCTGATCAGAACACGCCGGCCGCTGGATCTTCGAGCATCCGTCGGTCGATGCCGCTGCCATAGCGGCGGATCATCCGGGCGCAGAATTCTGCGAATTCCTCCGGCACCGCCGGCGGACTGGTGTGATGAGGGGCAAGACCTCGATGCTCCGGAGTGAAGCAAAAGGTGACCGTGACGTCGAAATCATCGAGCGCAGTCATCATGCGGTCGAACCAGCGATCGGCATCCGGCCGAAAGCTATCCGCCCATGACAACCCCGTACGAAGATAGGTGATGCCGAGGCGTTTCATCCACGCGACCGCGTCATCGAGCCGCGGATCTTCGAAGTGAAACCATTGCACTACGCCCATCGAGGGGACGTAACGCGGAAAGTCGTGCAGGGCCGGCTTGAGCGTGCCGTCGGCGCGGATGAGCCCCATATGGAAATGGCGATAATAGGAGGAACCTTCCGCCTCCTTGTGCCGGGTAGTCGCGCCCCATTCCATCGGTAGGTCGTAAAGGCTATACCAATGGATGCGCGGGGCTTTGCCTAACAACAGCTCTGCCGTGCGATTGAGGCCCCAGACCTGAACCTCGTCAGCGCCGAATGTCGAGACCCCTACCTCGCTCACCCAGACCGGCAGCTCAGTCACACCGCGGATTTCCTCGATCTTGGCCGGCCATTCGTGAATCTGCCAGAGGTTCCAATCGAGCGGAAAGCCATGGACGGCGACTGCTTCCATGTGGGACAGCACGCCTCGCGCCTTCATATTGGCGATGAAGGCGGGGTCAATCGGGGAGATGCCGCCGAGCACGCGCGGGATATGCGAATTTTCGGCCGCAATAGCCTGGCCTGCCCGTATCGCCATGTCGGCGAACAACGCCCAATCGGGATCAAGCTCGGGATCCCAATGCGACTTGTTGTTGGGTTCATTCCAAATCATCGCCGCTTCAATCATGGGCACCTCGGGCGGGATAGACGGCGCCTTCCCCTGCGGGGGCACCTGCGGGGCGACAGAGATAAACCTCTTCCTCCGGATGGCCGATGATCTCGAAGCCGGAGGATCGCAGCATGGCCTCGACACAGGCCCTGTTCGGCAGCCACCAGTTGGTGGGGTCGTCTGCGTAACGCTGCTCGATGAAATGCATCTTGGGGAAGCCAGCATCCTCGAAGAGTGCGGTATTCCAGAAGTTGTGGTTCTCTCCAACCGCCGCCACCGCCTGGCTGCCGCGCTGCATGGACTGAAACACCATTAGCTCGCCCATCACATGCTCCCGGATGAGATCGAGTGCCAGGAGGGGGTGCCGCAGGTGATAAAGCACGCCCATGAAGAGCACGACATCGAACCGCTCGCCGAGCGCCGCGACGTCATAGACTGACAACCTCTCAAAGCTGATGTCGAGCTCAGCCACCTCGGCGGCAAAGCGCGCCTGATTCAGATAACCCACGTCATAATCGATGCCGAGTACGCGGGAGGCGCCGCGGCGCTTCATTTCCAGCGAATAGAAGCCGCCGTTGCAGCCTATATCCAGAACGGATTTTCCCGTGAGATCCGCCGGAATACTATCTGCGAAGTATTTCCATTTGGTGCGGGGGTAGTCACCCAGGAAATGGTCGGGCGCCGTCGCAACGCCTGCGAGATCGAGATTATGAAACCACGGTCCCAGCGCACTGACGCGCTCCTCGATCTCCGCTCTGGTCAGTTTCATGCCAAGACCTCCCTGATTGGAGTCAGTCGACGCGTTCGTTCAGTCCCGTGAGCCGCGCGCCTTGGGCGTCGATGACGAGACGTGTGATGGAGGCGGGCGCGATGTCGATGCGCCACCAGTCGTCGATACGCAGCCCAAGGTGATACATCACCGCAGCTTTGATCACATCCGCATGGCTGACGAGCGCCAGCGTGGCGTTCTCGCGTCCCTTCGCCATGAGTTCCATGGCCGCGAGCACGCGGGCCTGCACATCCACCATCCGTTCGCCGGCGGGGGTGCTTGCCAGACTGCGTGCTTCATTCCACCTGCGCCAGCTTGGCTCATGATTGAGTTCGCCGAAGATGCGGCCCGACCAGCCGCCAAAATCAATCTCGTCGAGGCCGTCCATGATCTCGGCGGGCTGAAGGGCGCAGCTCTGCGCGATGGCAGCAGCGGTTTGGCGGGCACGCTCGCGCGGGCTTGTGAAAAGCGCCTCGATCCGCTCGCCGCGCAGGCGTTCGCCAAGCCGACGGGCCTGAGCTAGACCATCTGGCCCGAGTTCCACGCCGGGCCGGCGACCGGCGAGAAAGGCGCCGACATTGTCATGGGCGGCGTGCCGTAGCAGCAGGAAGGCTATCACGCGACCGTACCCGCCGCCGCGCCGTCACTCCCGCCGATGAAGCGGCGCGTCAACTCACGGGCTTCGTCGTCGGTGAACTGTTGTGGCGGTGACTTCATGAAGTAGCTGCAGGGGCCGATCAGGGGGCCGGACTGTCCGCGGTCCATCGCGAGCTTGGCGCAACGCACGGCGTCGATGACGATCCCGGCTGAATTGGGCGAATCCCAGACCTCGAGCTTTACCTCTGCATTCAGCGGGACGCCGCCGAAGGTTGTGCCCTCCAACCGGATATAGGCCCATTTCCGGTCTTCAAGCCATGGCACATAGTCGCTCGGGCCCACATGAACATCGTTTGCGGGCAGGGGCACATCGAGCTGACTGGTAACGGCTTGCGTTTTCGAGATCTTCTTCGACGTGAGGCGCTCGCGCTCTAGCATGTTCTGAAAATCGGTATTGCCGCCGAAATTGAGCTGGTAGGTATGGTCGAGGCGCACGCCGCGCTCGCGGAAAAGATTGGCAAGAACCCGGTGAACGATGGTGGCGCCGACCTGGCTCTTGATGTCATCTCCGATGATCGGCAGGCCGCGGGAGGCAAAACGTTCGGCCCATTCGCGCCGCGAGGCGATGAAGACCGGCAGGCAGTTGACCACGCCGCAGCCGGCCTCGAGAGCCTGCTCCATATACCATTCGTTGGCACGCTGAGAGCCAACAGGCAGATAGGACACGAGGACGTCGGTGCCGCTGTCGACCAGAGCCTGCGCGACATCGACGGGCGCGCGAGGCGATTCCGGCACCACATCGGCGACATAGCGGCCGATCCCGTCGAGGGTCATGCCGCGCTGCACCTCGACGCCCCAGGGGGGAACTTCCGAAAATCGCCGGGTGTTATTGGGCGAGGCGAAAATTGCCTCGGAGACATCGAGGCCCACCTTGGTAGCGGCGACGTCGAAGGCCGCGGATATTTCGATGTCCCTGACATGATAGCCGCCAAGGGAGGCGTGCATGAGGCCGGGTACGGGTTCGTTGCCGTCGGCATCGCGATAATAGGCCAATCCCTGCACCAGCGATGATGCGCAATTGCCGACACCGACAATGGCGACACGGAGCTTTCCTGCAACCACGTCTTCCTCCGTGCGGACGAATATGCCGGTTCAATCAAACAGGCGCAGCTTTGTTCCTCGAGGGGTGACTTCGTGAATGAGGATCCCACGCGTCTTCGTACCGAATTACAGCACGTGCCACTGAAAAGTTCTTGCAAAGCTTGCGCTTGATCATTGCTGCGACGGCAGATGAGGACAAATGAAATAAATCGCCGCACGCATTTGCCGGAACAACTTGCTTTCCAGCGGGGTTGCTCACGCAACGGGTGGGAGCACCATGCGTCCGGAAGGTCTTTATCCCCTCGACAGCGCAGGGAACATCGTTCCTCGTAGGACGGTGCTCATGGGCGTTGCCGTCCTAGCCCTGCTTCCGTCAAAAGCTTGGCCCACCCCCGCCGCGGATTCCTTCCGCCGGGTGAGGTTCGGGGTACTCGGCTTCGGAACCGCCGGCTGGGAAGTGGATATCACGCGTCGTCAGAGGCTCGACCGCGAGTTTGGCTTTGCGATGGATGTCGTACCCTTCGCGAGTGGCGAGGCGGCGAAAGTGGCGCTTCTGGCGGGCGCGGTCGACGTCATCGTGGCCGATCTCGTTTGGGTGGCGCGCCGACGGGCCGAGGGCGATGCCCTGTCAATAATCCCGTATTCGCGTGCACTCGGCACTCTTGATGTTCCGGCCGGATCGCCCATCCGTTCACTCACTGATCTTGCGGGCAAGCGTCTCGGGGTAGCCGGTGGTGCTCTGGACAAAAACTGGCTGCTGTTGCGGGCGCTCGCGAAACGGGAGCTCGATCAGGACATGAGGCTTCTCGCCGAACCCGTCTTCGGCGCAGCACCGCTCATATCCAATGAACTCCAGGCCGGTCGGCTCGACGCGGCGCTGACCTTCTGGAATTTCGCGGCGCGTCTCGAGGCGGAGGGTGCGCGGCCGCTGCTGACCGTTTCCGAAATGCTGGCGCGGCTCGGCATTTCGCCGGATGTGCCGTTGCTCGGCTACGCTTTCCGGGCGGAGTGGGCACAAGCTAATGCCGACCTGGTCGGCCGTTTCGCTGCCTGCCTCGGCGCAGCGAAGGCGGTATTGGCGCAGTCCGACGATGCATGGCGGGCGCTGGGGCCACGGCTTGGAACGGATAATCCCGATATCCAGACCCGTCTGCGGGACGGCTACCGAGCCGGCATCCCCGGCTCCTGGACGGCGCGGGAGCGCGGCGATGCCGCAAAGCTGTTCTCGATCCTGGCGGAGCTAGGTGGTCAACATCTGGTCGGCCAAGCACGCTCGCTGGATCCAGCGATATTCTGGACAACGGCGCCACCATGACATTGGCCCTGCTTTCGTCCCGCCTCGATGTCGGCGCGCGTTGGCGCGGGCTCGCTTCGCTCGCCGCCATGGTGTTGGCTTGGCAGCTTGTCGCGTCGCTAGCGGGGAGCCGTTTGTTCCCCGCGCCACTGGAGGTCTCGCAGCTCCTTTGGGAGGAGGCTCTACACGGTGTGCTCTTCCATCATCTCGGCATCACCTTAGCGCGGGTCGGCTTCAGCCTGGCGATTGCCCTGATCGTCGGCTCCGCCATCGGCTATGTCGCGGGGCGCTGGTCGGGCGTCGACCTCTGGCTGAAACCCTGGGTTCTCGTTTCGCTGAATATCCCGGCGCTGATCACAGTCATTCTGGTCTACGTCTGGCTGGGATTGACTGAAGTTGCTCTTGTCGTCGCAGTTGCCCTCAACAAGATCCCCACCATTGCTGTGACCATTCGCGAGGGCGCGAACCGCCTCGACCGTGACCTGAGCGAAATGGCCGCGCTGTACAGCTTCGACTGGAAGGTCCGAGCGCGCCATCTCGTTCTGCCGCAACTTGCCCCCTACGCTCTCGTCGCGGTGAGGAACGGCCTCGCATTGACGTGGAAGATCGTCCTGGTCGCGGAATTGCTCGGGCGTTCTGACGGGGTGGGCTTTCAGCTCCAAGTCTTTTTCCAGAATTTCGACGTGGCGCATATCCTCGTCTACACGATTGCTTTCACCGGCACTGTCCTGATCCTGGAATATGGCATCCTTGCTCGTATCGAGAAGCGCTGCACGTCATGGCGCCGGTGATGACGATCAGAATCGATGAGAAGTCCTATCCGGCCGCCCCGGGATCGCCGTCGCGGCCGCTGATCGCGGACCTTAGGCTGGACGTGTCTCCAGGGCAGGTCTGCGCCATAACCGGTCCGTCAGGGATCGGGAAATCGACGCTTCTGTCGATTGTCGCGGGCCTCGACCCTGACTTCCGGGGGGATATCGCGAACAGGCCCCGGCCAATCGGCTTCATGTTCCAGACACCGCGACTGCTGCCTTGGGCGTCGGTGCGCCGCAATGTCGAGCTCGCCATCCCCGGCCGAGAAGTAGAAGCGTCGCGCTGGATCGCGGCCGTCGGGCTTGCCGGCCACGAGGCGGCCTACCCCGAAAGATTGTCGCTCGGGATGGCGCGGCGGGTAGGGCTTGCCAGAGCGCTTGCGATCCATCCGGCATTGCTTTTGCTGGACGAGCCTTTCGCATCCCTCGATATCGCCACGGCGGAAGTGATGCGAACCGTCCTGCGAACCGAGATCGCGGCGCGCGGCGTGACGGTTCTGCTCGTTACCCATGAGCTCAGCTTGGCGGCGGAACTTGCCGACCGCGTCATCCTGCTTGACGGCGCGCCGGCGCGCATTCTGCACGACGTCAAGGGAGGCCGCTGCACAGCCGCGACCGCAGGTGGCGAGACGTCATCGCGTTCAGGGCGGATCCTGGCTGACTAGGGAGCCGAGCATGAGGGTTATCGTACTCTTCACTGCGCTGCTATTTGCGGGACCTTCTCTTGCGCAGGGGGATCGTATCGTGATCGGCTATCTCGGCGTTGAGCGGCCGCCGGTGTCGCCGCTCGGACCCCTTGACCAGACCGCCTGGGACGAAGGCCTTCAGGGCGCACGCCTCGGCGTCGCAGACGACAATACGACCGGAAAATTCCTCCGTCAGCATTTCGAACTCGCGACGCATGTGCTGAAGCCCGGGGATGATCCCGCCGCCGTCATGCGCGATTTCAAAAAGCGAGGTGTGGGTTTCGTTGTGGCCGATCTCGAGGCCACGCTGCTGCTCAAGGCGGCTGATGCGCCCGACGCGGCCAAGATGGTGCTGTTCAACAGCCGGGCGCCGGACGATGAGCTGCGCGCCAAGAACTGCCGCAGGAACGTGCTGCATACCATCCCGAGCAGGACGATGCTGGCCGATGCGCTTGCCCAGTATCTCATCTGGAAGCGATGGTCGCATTGGTTCCTGCTTGTCGGCCAGCATCCGCCGGACCAGAGCCTTGCCGTCGCCTTCCGACGCGCGGCGACGCGCTTCGGCGCCGAGATTGTTGCAGATCGGGCCTGGACCTTTCGGCCGGCCCATGGGCGCGCCGACACTGGCCATGTGACCCTGCAGACCGAAATTCCGGCCGCTACGCAGGTCGGCGACTATGACGTCCTCGTCGTTGCCGATGAAAGCGATGAATTCGGCGCCTATCTGGAGGGCCGCACGGCGCGCCCGCGCCCCGTTGCGGGCACGCAAGGCTTGGTTGCGACGGGCTGGAGCGCGGTGAGCGAGCAATGGGGCGCGACGCAACTGCAGAGCCGGTTTGATAAGCAGGCCGGCCGACGGATGACGGCTTTCGATTATGCGGCCTGGGCCGCCGTGCGCAGTATCGGCGAAGGCGCTACACGAACGAAATCCACAGATCCGGCCACCATCGCGGCCTTCATCAGAAGCGGCGATTTCCTTCTCGCCGGCTTCAAGGGCCAAGGCCTGAGCTATCGCCCATGGGATGGACAGCTTCGACAGCCGATCCTCGTTGCGGGCACGCGGCTTCTCGTCTCGTCGTCGCCGCAGGCCGGCTTCCTGCACCAGCGCACACCTCTCGACACGCTGGGCGTCGATCAGGAGGAAAGCGAATGCCACTTTTGAGAATGCTCGTTCTGGCACTGGTGTTCACCACAGTGCGGGGTGCACGTGCCGAGACGATCTATATTTCGAACGAGCAGGACAATACCATCACCGTGGTGGACGCCGGCAGCTTGGAGCTCGTCGCAACGATCGAGGTTGGCCGTCGGCCCCGGGGTCTTGCGCTGTCGGTCGACAGGACATCACTGTTTGTCGCCGTGGGGGACGACGACCGCATCGATGTGGTCGACCTGGCGAGCCGCCGTGTCACGCGACAGTTGCCCTCCGGCCCCGACCCCGAATTCTTTGTGGTCCATCCTGACGGCAAGCGCCTTTTCGTGGCCAATGAGGACGACAATCTAGTCTCGGTGGTCGATATCTCAGCCGCCCGGGTCATCGGTACCGTCGATGTCGGCGTCGAGCCGGAGGGCATGGCCGTCAGCGCGGACGGTCGGCTGGTCGCCTGCACGTCCGAAACCACCAGCATGGCCCATATCATCGATGCGGCCTCCCTCGAATTGACAGGCAATGTGCTCGTCGACACGCGGCCGCGCGCAGCCGTCTTTTCCCCGGACGGCTCGCGGCTTTGGGTGTCCTCGGAAATCCGTGGAACCATCACCGTCATCGATACCAGCACAAGTGAAGAGGCGGGCAAGATCGCGTTCGCCGTTCCCGGCATCCGCCGCGAGGGCGTGCAGGCGGTCGGCTTCGCCATGACCCGAGATGGTCGCAAGCTCTACGTTGCCATGGGGCCCGCCAACCGCGTCGCCGAGGTCGACACCCAGTCGCTCGCGGTGACAAAGCTCTATCTCGTCGGCCAGCGCCCTTGGCATATCGCACTGTCCGCCGATGAAAAGCGGCTGTTCAGCGCCAACGGCAATTCCGGCGACATCTCCGTCATCGATCTGGATCGTCAGGAGGTCGTCAAGTCGCTGCCCGTCGGGCGGGGGCCCTGGGGTGTGGTCGTTGGCCCATGACCGCCCTGCTGATCGAAGGTCTTTCCCACAGCTTCGGCAAACGCGAGGCACTGCACCAAGTGTCGCTCGCCATCGGGGAAGGCGGCTTTACCATTCTGCTCGGCCGGAACGGGGCCGGCAAGACGACACTCTTCTCGCTCGTCACGGGCCTCTATCACGCCCGTCAGGGCAGCATCCGAGTGTTTGGATACGACATGCGGCTCACTCCCGCCGCGGGACTGGCGGAAATGGGCGTGGTGTTCCAGCAGCCGACGCTTGATCTCGACCTCACGGCTCTTGAAAACCTGCGCTACCATGGCGGTCTGCACGGCTTGCCATCACGAGCTGCCGAAGACCGCGCCTGTAGGGAACTGGATCGTATCGGCCTGCGGGAGCGCGCGCGGGATCTTGTGCGCACATTGTCCGGCGGTCAGCGTCGGCGGGTGGAGATCGCGCGCGCGCTCATGCATGAGCCACGCCTCCTCTTGTTGGATGAGCCGACGACTGGGCTCGACATCCCCGGCCGGAGATCGCTCTTGTCCCACGTGCGTCATCTTTGCAGCGAGCACGGCCTCGCTGTGCTCTGGGCGACGCATCTTCTGGAAGAAGTGGAGGATCATGATCAGCTCATCGTGCTTGATGCGGGGCGCGTGCGCTGGGCGGGCCCGGCGGCGGATATGTCGCTCAAACTTGGCGCGTCCGATTTGCCGGCAGCTTTCGCCGCGCTGACGGAGAGACCATGAGGGGAAGTCACGCGCTGCGCGCCATGGGCGCCATTCTGCGTCGCGAACTGATGCGTACCCTTAGGCAGCGCGGCCGCTTCCTGTCAGCGCTGGTGCGCCCACTCGTCTGGATCGCGATTTTTGCCGCCGGTTTCCGCTCGGTGCTCGGCCTGTCGATCACCCCGCCTTATCAGACCTACATCCTCTACGAGGTCTACATTGTGCCGGGGTTGGCGGGGATGATGTTGCTCTTCCACGCCATGCAGAGCTCGCTTGCCATGGTCTATGACCGCGAAATGGGGAGCATGCGGCTCTTGCTGACCGCGCCGCTGCCCCGCTGGTTCCTGCTGGGCGCGCGCCTGTTCGCGAGTGTGCTGGTGGGTTTGCCGCTGGTTTATGTCTTCCTGCTCGCGTGCCGCTACTGGGACGTGCGTCCGCCGCTCCTGGGCTATGTCGCGGTCCTGCCGGCGTTGCTTTTGGCGGGCCTGATGCTCGGCGCCTTCGGCCTTCTCATCTCTTCGGTTTCGACGCAGATGGAGAATTTCGCGGGCGTCATGAACTTCGTTATTTTTCCGATGTTCTTCGCGTCCACCGCGTTGTATCCGCTATGGCGGCTGGCCGAGGCAAGTCCCGTGCTTTCGACGATTGCTGCGGTAAACCCCTTCAGCCACGCGGTCGAACTCATCCGCTTCGCCCTTTACCTTCGCCTCGATTTCACAGCATCCGTGGTGGTAGTCGGCTGTCTCGTCCTTTTCTTCGCGGCTGCGGTCTACGGCTATGATCCTGGCCGCGGCTTATGGGCGCGGCGCGGCGATGTCTAACTTGCAGGTCCCTACCCCCAGGCCGTTTTTTTTGGCGCCTGGCATGCCCCTATCGCAAGGCGTAGAGATAGGCTGCCACGTCCCGCGCCTCCTGTTCGGAAATCCCTGTGGACGGCATGGCCGTATGGGGAGCAATGGCGCGGGCGGAACGCAGCCAGCGCACCATGTTCTCCGTGTTGTTCGGCAGCACCCCGGCGAGATAGATCCGGGACGAGAGCGTCGCGTCGAGCCGTGGCCCGACCAGACCTCTCGCACCTGGTACGCCGGCAATGGTGTGGCACGCTGCGCAGCCGTTGGCGCGCATGATGGGAATGGCGCGCCCACCGACACCGCCAGTCGCCACGTCGATTGCGTGCCGCCTTTCGCTATCGCGATAGGCCCAGGCGCCGGCCATGAGAGCGGCGGCGACAACAATCGCCATGGCTGCAACCAGTAGGGCGCGCCTGAGAGAAGTGGCGCTGGGAACCGGCACGATCGCCGCCGGCAGGAGGCGTTCTCTAGAAAGCACAAGCGCTCGGGCGGTCTCGACTGTTGTGAGAGCTCGCCGGCTTGCCGGTCGTGATCGCCATCGCCCCACCAACCATCGGCCAATCACGCCAAGCGCAAATCCGCCAAGAAAGGCTCCGGCACAGCCCGCCCATGGCAGGACTCTAGCGGACGCGGAGCGCATAGGTATCTCCGTGGGGCGGGTCGGGCTGCGCCCTGCCGCTTTCCCTGATCCACAGGGCGGCAAGCCACAGCGCGGCGGCGCCATAGACGAGCCCGGCCGGCACCCACATCACCAGCCCCGCGAGCTGCTGATCCTCCAGCGGCGTCAGCCACCAGAGTTCGGACAGCGTTGTATTGGCCGGGTACCACAGGCGCGGTGACAGAACGAGGAGCACACCGAGAAGCGTCGTGTGCAGCGAGGTCAGGAAAAGATGCATCACCGATGCGCCCAGGCGCTGGTCATGGCCGCGGTGTGGCAGCACGACCCACCAGAACAGGAGGCCGGTGCCCAGGAAACTGGCGTGCTGGAGATAGTGAAGTGGGCCTTCGCGCAGTGCGGCCTCGAACAGGCCCGGCACATGCCAGATCCAGATCGCGACGCCATGCAGAATAGTGGCGATCCCACCACGCGAGACGAAGCGCCAAATGGCGCCAAGCCATTTCACCCGCAGCATATGTCCGCCTGCCGATCGCCAGCCTCGGGGCAAGGCCCACATCAGCGCGGCGCCGGGTGCAGAGGCCGCGATCAGCGGCGCGGCCACGGCCATCATCAGTTCATGCTCGATCATATGAGCGGTAAACAAATGCTGGCTGAGCCAATGGAGCGGGCTGACGAGGGCGAAGACAAGGGTCGCCCAGCCGGCGACGAAGAGCCCGGCCTGACGCAGCCTTTCGGGCCGGCCGCGGGCGCTGCGACGCCACAATCGCATGGCGCCGCTGCCATAAACGAGGATCACGAGGAGAAGCGGGAGAACGATAGCCGGCCCGACCGCCCAGGTTGCCTCGGGGGTCGCACCAAAGCAGATCGAGGCGTCGAAGAGCCAGCTCCATGGTCCTGCATAGACGGTCATCGCGTACACTCGTCCAGAATGAGGGCCGCCACTCCCTGCATGAGGATGACGGCCGCGAAGAGCACGGCGGTCAGCATCCCGATCATGGAGACGAAACGTTCCGTGCTCAGCGCGCGTTCCGGCTTGAACGCCGCCCCGCCCTTTCGCCAGGCACGCCAGGAGAGGGCTCCCCCCGCCAGAGCAATCAGGGTCAGCCCCAGCGCATTGATGGGGATGACTGGAAAGCGGGTTGCGCATTGCCATTCGACGAGCGCGTAGTTGAGCTGCGTGGAAATGGCCCATGCGCAAGGCCCGGCGAGCAGCCCGCCCCAAGATGTTCCCATCTGAAATGCGCGCATCTCAGAGCCTCGGCACCCAGTAGATCAGCACGTAGATCGGCAGCCACGTCAGGACGACGAAATCCCAGTAGAAGACATTGTCCTCGACATCGCTGAAGCGTCGGCCGCTGTGGCCATGGCGCGTGAACATCAGCGCCGTGAGCACGATGGTGTCGCCCACATCGGTTAGAAGATGCGTGGTATGCAGGCCAAGCAGCACCCAGAGCATCGAGCCATAAGCATTGGTGTCCCACAGGATGTTCAGCGCCGGGAATTCGAAATAGCGCACGACGAGCGGGAGTATGCCGAAAGCGCACATGACGAGGAGCCCAAGGCGCACCTGCCGCATCTCGCATCGCTTCGCGTGCCGCTCGAGAAGGTGGTTCGGGATGAGGCTTGCGAGAAGCAGCAGCGTAATGATGGTGCCGGGCCAATGGTTGGGCGCTGGCCGGCTCAGCGGCCAGGATGGCGCGATATAGACGAGGTAGAGATAGCTGCCTGCGGCTAGGGCGAAACCCGTGCCTTCCAAAGCCATGAAGGCGAGCGTGCCCCACCACGTGGGGCTGCGTGGGCCGAAGCCGTATGAAGGCAGATCAGACAGGTCGATGACCGTGCGCTGCTTCATTCCTCGTCCTCCGGGCTTCCCTTCGGCCAGAACCAGCCGATCAGCGCCACGGCAATGGGGAGTGCTCCCCAGATCACGGCCCAAGGCGTGAAAATTGAATAGAGGAACGTCCCGCCGACAGCGATCGCCGCAAAGAGCGGCCAGATGGACGGTGTCGCCGACTTTTCGCGGATGTCGGGCTTTGCTTCGGCGATGGTGGAAATCAGGAGTTCTCGGACGTCTACGCGCAGGCCTGAAGCAACCGGGAGCGTCTCACGGTCGGCCCACAGCGGCTCCCTATGAGTGACGACCGGAATTCTCGCGAAATTATAACTCGGCGGTGGCGACGCCGTCGCCCATTCCAGCGTTCCGGCGCTCCAAGGGTTGTCTCCTGCAGGCTCGCCTTTGCTTGCGCTCCGCAGGAGATTGGCGGCAAACAGCACGAAACTCAGGAAGAACGCCACCGCCCCGACGGTTATGAACAGGTTGATGTTCCCCCAGCCCAATTCCGAAGGATAGGTGTAGACGCGCCGCGGCATGCCCTGGAGCCCGACGATGTGCATGGGGAAGAACGCTGCATTGAAGCCGATGAAGGCAAGCCAGAAATGCCAGCGGCCAAGCCGTTCACTCATCATGCGTCCGGTCAGCTTCGGGAACCAGAAATAGGCCGCGCCCAAGAGCGGGAAGACCGAGCCCCCGATCAGCACATAATGGAAGTGAGCCACGACGAAATAGGTGTCGTGAACTTGAAGATCGAGCGGCACGGAGGCGAGCATCACGCCGGTCAGGCCGCCGGCCACGAAGATGAAGAAGAAGCCGAAAACAAAAAGAAGAGGGGTCTTCATGACCGGCCTCCCCTCCCAAAGGGTCGCGAGCCAGCAAAAGATCTGCAGGCCGTTGGGAAGGGCGATGAGCATGCTGGACGCCGTGAAGAAGCTCGCGCCGAGCTTCGGCAACCCCGTCGCGAACATGTGGTGGACCCACAGGCCGAACGACAGAATGCCGACGGCGATCAGCGAGAGGACAAGAGCCAGATAGCCAAACATGGGGCGGCGTGCGAATGCCGGAATGATAGCCGATACCATGCCGGTTGCCGGAAGAAAGATGATGTAGACTTCGGGGTGCCCAAAGAACCAAAACAGATGCTGGAAGAGCAGTGTGTCCCCGCCTTCGGCGGGATTGAAGATATGGGTGCCGACCAGCCTGTCGAGGATGAGGAAGGTCGACGCGATCATGACCGCTGGCATGGCGAAGACCACGACAAAGGAGGTCACCAGCATCGCCCAGACGTAAAGAGGAATCCGGTCGAGCGACAGGCCCGGCGCGCGCTGCTTGAAGATGGTCACGATGGTGGCGACCGCCACTGCGAGCGACGACACCTCCGTATAGGTAATCATCTGCGCCCACACATCGGCACGCTTGCCCGGCCCAAATTCCGGGCCGGAAAGCGGGACATAGCCGAACCAGCCGATATCCGGCCCCATGTTGAGCGCAAAGGAAACCCAGGCAAATAGTCCACCCGACAGATAGATCCAGAAGCTGAAGGCGGTGAGGCGTGGAAACGCCATGTTACGGGTGCCGACCATCAGCGGCACGAGATAGACCCCCGTCGCCTGCACAATTGGCACGGCGAACAGGAACATCATCGTGACCCCGTGCATGGTGAAAAGCTGATTGTAGAGATCGGGTCCAATCAAACCACGCTCCGGGCCCGAGAGCTGGATGCGCATTGCGACGGCGCTGAGCCCGCCCAGGCAGAGAAAGGCGAACGCCGTCAACAGATAGCGGCGCGCGATGACCTTGTGATCGACGGCGGAGAGCGCGCCGACAAGCCCCCGGGGCGTCGTCCAGGTCCGCGCCAGCCACCGCTCTAGGCTCGCGCGGTCGAGATCGGTATCACGGAGGCGCTGCCGCTCGGTTGGAACTGTGCCGGCGCTGCTCATTTGAGACTCTCGAGATAAGCCACGATGGCGTTCAGCTCATCGCCGCTGAGATCCGTGACGGGCATCTTGGCGCCCGGCTTGACGCCTTGCGGATCGGCGATCCACGCCGCGAGATTTCCATGGCTGAGGGGCAGCGTCCCCGCGGCAAGCGTCGTCCGGCTGCCGAGATGGGTCAGATCAGGGCCGCTTGTTGCCCCGGCCGGCGTGCCCTGGATGCGATGACACATCACGCAGGACTTGCTCAGGAAGAGCGTGCGACCGCTACGCTGCTCAGCCGAGATGGGCTCCGCAGCGTCCTTAAGCTGGGCAGCATACCATCCTTCGAACGCCGGCCGCGGCTCGGCCACCACCAGAAGCGCCATATGCGCATGCTGCATGCCGCAGAATTCGGCGCATTGGCCGCGGTAGACACCGGGCTTGTCGGCCTTGAGCGTCAGCGTGTTGATCATACCGGGGACGAGGTCGAGCTTGCCGTGCAGCGCAGGCACCCAGAACGAATGGATGACATCATCGGACTGCAGCACGAGTTTAACCGGCTCGCCGGCCGGGATGTGGATCTCGTTGGCCGTGGTCATCGTCTGGCTCGGTTGCGCATTCTCGTAACGCACTTCCCACCACCACTGGTGACCGATCACCCGGATCGTGAGCATGGCGTTCGCGCCAATGCTCGCCAGCGTTCGGTTAGCGAAGAAACTGAGCACGGTGAGCGAGACCATCACGACAGCCGTGACCCCGGCCGCGGCGATGACGGCGCGCATGGCGGCGCGCTCCTGACCGGCAGGGAGCGCGAGGGGATCGGCCCGCTCCGGCCGGGTTCGCGACAGGGCGACCATGAGCACGATCATCACCAGCGCCCACACGACGGCGCAGATGGCCGTGAATAACCAGATCAGCCGGGTAAGCTCGTCGGCTGCGGGTCCGTGGGGAGAGAGCGCTGATTGCAAGTCGTTGCAGCCGGCAAGCGCCAGCGCCAGCATCGCTAGCACGAGCGCAGGCCTTTTCATGGCGAGCGTCCCAAGCTCGCGGCATCGGGGAGCCGGTTTTCTGAAGGATGCGGCATCATGGCGTCGTTTCGGCCGGGCGCTGCAGCCTTCGATGCAAGCCCAGAGAGGGAACGTACGAAAGCGGCAAGTTCCCAGATCTGGTCATCCGGCACCCGGTCGCGGAAGGACGGCATGCCGTTGGGACGGCCGTCGCGAATGGTGGCGTGAATATTCTCGATCGAGCTGCCGTAGATCCATTTGTCGTCCATCAGCGCCGGCCCCATGCCTCCGCCTCCGTTGGCATGGCAGCCCGAGCAGTTGAACCAGTCGAACAAGCGCTTGCCTTCGCTGAGGTGAAAGGCATTCGCTTCAAACGCAGCCTTTGGATGGGAGGTCGCGGGCCTCTCACCCCCCGGGGCGAGGACGGTCACGGGCGTTGGCTCATCACCACTGCCCAACGCAGGGTCGGGGCGGGTCTCGCGTTCCTCACGCTGGCACCCGGCGAGCAGAATGCTCGCGCAGGCGAGAACGAGGGCCGCGCGCCGGATCATCGCGAAGCGGCCTTGGCATGGTCGAGGCGCGGGACACCATAGGCGGCGAGCAGCGCGTCGATCTCTGAGCGGTGCTTGGCCAGCGCCGCGTCGACTTCGTCGCGGAAGGCGACGTCCTCGCGGCGCACGCCCATTGATATGTCGTAGACCATGGGCAAGAGCGGGCCATCGATGCGCGGCGACACCGGCGTCAGTCTGAGCGGTGTCGCCGCGTGCGCCGCGAAGTAGCCCGCCAGGGGACCCCAGACGATGGCAAGATCGATCTCACTGCGAGCTAACGCATCGATGACGGCGGACGGCGGATTTGGTGTGGAATAATCGCCATAGACCGGAAAACCGCGCAGGTGGCCGACGATGCCGCGGCGCGCCAAGGCGGCGACCGGAGGCGAGTTTGCCCCGTCATCGCCGATCATCTGGACGCCGATGGTAAGGTTTCTCAGGCGAGGATCGTTGAAGGACGTGATGTCGGGGCCGCCCTGGCGGGTCACAAAGACATAGCTCGACCGATAATACGGCGCGGTGGTACGCAGCATTTCCAGATTGGCGGGCGTTCCCGGCACGAGGTCGCAAAGTCCCGCCTTCAGGGTGTTGCGGATGAAGCCTCGCCGCTGGGCCCACCAGACATAGGACACCTTCGCTCCCAATTCCTCGGCGATGATGTCGACGATCTTGTTTTCGAAACCCTCTTGGCGCTCGTTCGAGAAGGGCAAGTTGTTCGGGTCCGCGCAAACCCGCAATTCCCGCGCCGCTGCAGTAGCGCTCAGGCCTGCAAGAAGCAGGACGGCGGTGAGAAGCGACCGCATGCTGACCCCACGGCCGCTGAGTGGAGGTCTCACCTTGGACTTGTCTTCAGGGAAGCCTGAACACATAAAGTGCTCCCCCGGCTGTCGTAACGTCCTTCAGATCCTTCATCGCGTTGGCGAAGCCGAGCGCGGCGGTCGCGTCATTGGGATCGAGGTCGCCCGCGACCACCGCCCCGGCCCATCCGCCGACGCCCGACAGCACTGCAATATATTGATGCCCGTCGGGCCCGCGATAGGAGATCGGCTGGGCGATTATCCCTGACGAGGTTTTGAACTGCCATAACAGGTCGCCGGTCGTGGCGCTTACCGCCTTGAACCAGCCTTCCATCGTGCCGTAAAAGACGACGTCGCCGGCCGTCACCAGCGCCCCGCTCCAGACTGGAAAGTTTTCCTTGATCTTCCAAGCGGGCCGCTCGTTGGCGATATCCCAAGCCGTGAATTCGCCGCGATGGCCGCCCGGCCCCGGGATCATGCGCACATTCATGCCGACATAGGGCGTGCCGGCGATGTAGTTCACCTCCACGCCCTGTTCGTCCATGCACAGATTGTTATGAGGGATGTAGAGAAGCCCCGTGCGCGGAGAAAAGGCCGACGGTTGCCAGTCCTTGGCGCCCGAGGCGGTAGGGCAGATGTTGCGCACCACCTTTCCGGTGCCGGTTTCCTTCTCCGGATTGACGATCAAGCGCCCTGTCTTCAGATCGACCCCGTTGCTCGAATTGACCGCTCCGAAGGGCTTGGCCGACAGCACTTCTCCACTCGTGCGATCGAGCACGTAGAGGTAGCCGTTTCGCTCGGGGCGCACCAACACCTTGCGCGCCTCGCCCTTCCAGGTCATGTCGAGCAGCACCTGCTCATTGATGCCGTCGTAGTCGTGCTGATCATGCGGCGTCCACTGGTAAAACCAGCGCGCCGCCCCGGTGTCGGGACTGCGGGCAAAAATGCCGGCGGTCCATTTGTTGTCGCCAGGCCGCAGGTCCGGATTCCAAGGGCCAGGATTGCCTGTGCCGTGATAGATGAGATCAAGGTCCGGATCATAGGAAATCCAGCCCCACATGTTGCCGCCACCGATCTGCCATGCTCCCGGGGGCCAACTCGTCACCCCGAGGTCCGCACCTTTGTCGCTGTCATAGAACGGCTTGAAGTCCGGGCCGATGAGGACGTCCTTGTCGGGACCGGTGCTATAAGCCGTCCATACGATATGGCCATCGCTGATATCGAGCGCCTTCACCCAGCCGCGAACGCCGAGCTCGCCTCCCGAGTTTCCGACGAGGACCTTGTCCTTCACCACGAGTGGCGCCATCGTGATGGTCTCGCCGATATTGATGTCGCCGACCTTGGTGTTCCAGGCGGGGCTGCCGGTCTCGACGTCAACGGCGATGGTATGGCCGTCCAACGTGTTGAAGACGACCCGCCCGTTGGAATAGGCGGCGCCCCTGTTGACGACATCGCAGCAGGCCACGCCCTGGGAGGCGGGCTCCGGCTTGGGCTCGAACTTCCATTTCAACGGCGCGCCCGGCTTTGCGAGATCGAGGGCGTAGAGAATGTTCGGATAGGGCGTGACGATATACATCGTGCTGCCGACGACGAGCGGAGCCGCCTCGTGGCCCTTGTTGACGCCGGTTGAAAAGGTGAAAGCGACCTGCAGGCCCTTGACGTTCTCTTGGTTGATCTCACTCAACTCGCTGTAGCGCGTCGAGGCGTAGTTCTTCGCGGGCATGATCCATTGGCCATCGTCCGGTGCCGCCGCGGAAACAGGCGGTACGATCGGGGGGGCTTGCGGCTGGGCAAGGCCAGCAGGAAGCGGCGCAAGGCAGAGCACGCTAGTCGCAAGCAGGGACAAGATCCTCCTCCCAGGGCGAGCAGGCCTTGCCCCTGACACGTGAGGTGCGCCGAACGGCCCTTGTCTCATTGGCGCATCGAGCCTCCGACGCCGGCTCCAAGCTCGGATGCGATATCGGCCTCACGCCCGGCGCATTTCGGATGGCCCCATCCGGAGGCGCTCTTCCCGTTGGGGTCAATGTCATAGACGATCGCGTCTTTTCTTTGCGGGTTTACTCCGGCGGGCACTTTGTCGAGGCCGAGCGCGGCCCGAATTCGCCAGCCGATGTTATGGTCGGCGCAGGAGGAATCCCCGCTTACTCCTAATCCACCGACGATGCCCCTATCGTCGTAGAGCGCAAGGCCTCCTCCGAAGACGACAATCCCGCCGATCGGCTTCCCGACCAGGGGGTCATTGGCTGTTCCAAAGGCGGTGGGATCACCGCTATAGGCGGCGGCGACATTGACAGGATTCGTCAGTTCGAGACGAAAAAGGGGGCCACCCGGCTGCGCAGCGCTGTAGAGATTGGCCGTTGACAGCGCCATCTGGGCTAGGCTCAGTCCGTTGGCGGTATTCGCTTTCTCCGCCGCTATGAGGCGGCTGCCGGGCCACTGCGCGTCGACCGTCGGTCCACTGAAGGCTATGGCGCATAAGGCCCCGTCCCGCGCGACGACCGCCGCCCATTCGTGGGTTTCGAAGCCGCCATTAACCGGCCCGCCACTTGCCTTGACGCTTGCTTTCAAGGCGGAGAGCAATTGATCATGTTGGACTGGACAGGGCGCTCCGGCATTGGCCACCCCGCAGAGGGCGCTTACGAATGCGCAGATACCGAATAAAAAATGTTCGCGGGTGGGCCGGAATGAATAAGGCGCGATATTCATCTTCGCTGTCCTTCAGATGAACATTAAGCGCTAGCTGGAGGAATGGTTCCAGTGCAGGGAGAAAAGCCCGAATAGTTTCCCTCCCCGAACTTTGTCTGGGCAGCAGAATTCGGAGGATGCGTCGGGTCTGGATTGCACGGGGGTGGCCGCGCCTCCACAGCCTACTCGGGGGATGGATCTGCGGGTCCTTTAACCGGGACCAGTTCGCATCCACGGTAGGTCGATAGGCAAGATGCTTTTGTGGTCGCGTTCACCCGCTAGGCTGGTTCGGCGGCTCGTCCCGCCATCGACATCGTACCCGTGAAGTCGCAAAGCCCGTCGCTCTCATGCAGCAGCAAGCCCGAGAGTATAACTGCAAAGGTTTTGCTTATAGTCATCACAGTCGCCCTCGCCGCCACGGTTCTCGTTGTCCGATTAAGCCTCTAGCGTATGCTTATCATTCACAGTAATGCCACAATGGAATTCGGAACATCATATCACCGGGACTGTTTCTCTTATGTCCGAAACGATGTGAGGAGAATGATCAATGGCCAACCAGACATCGAACCGCGGTTTTGGTGCTATGGACAACGACAAGCAGCGCGAGATCGCGGCGAAGGGCGGACACGCCTCCGGCGGCAACTTCAAGAATGATCCCGAGCGTGCGTCCGAAGCCGGAAAGAAGGGTGGACAGCAATCGGGCGGCAATTTCGCTCATGATCGGGAGAAGGCCTCCGAGGCCGGCCGCAAAGGTGGCCAGCACTGACCCGATGATCCATGTCGTGGCGAGGGACCGTCCTCAGGGCGGTCCCTTTGCTTTTGGGGCGGAGGAACGCATCTTCAGCCGAGATCCCTGTTAAGACGAGTCAATTTGGAACGGCTCGGCCCGCGCTCGCACGAGAGAAAGAAACACCGTACTATCCATGATCGCTGGCAAAGTGTTCGGCAGTTGGCGCTGGAAGAAAAAGATTCTTTCGCCCGACCGGGAACAAAAGATGACTGAGATCGATAAGACAGCTCACTCAGCAGAACTCGCGGCGATGATACGTGAGCGGATCAACACCTGCCTTTCGGCTAATCGACCGCTGCAGGTTCTTCCCCTTGAAAACGATCTGCTGCGAACCTTCCCTGACTTCCGGGATCGCCGGGTGATCCGCGACAAGATCACCGCCCTCGCCATCGCCCGAGGCGTGCCGCTGCTCATGGAAGATCGGGACACGAGACGTTGATCGCGTTCGCGAGCCGATGGCTCGCCTGGGCTCGACCCTGTCGTCCTGTGCGGCGCGGGGTAACCTCGCCATCGAGGTTTTGACTCCATTGTACATCGTTGTCGTGGGTAACGGCTTGGAGAGCCTCCGCTCCGTCCGCCATTGCACGGTCGGCCGCGAGGTGTGATGGCCGTGGAACCAGGGCGGCAGCCTGGCATTATTTGGCTGGAAGCCTTGGTGGCTCCAAATGGAAAGGTAAGCGTTCTTGGAGGATAGAATGAGCGACTGGCACTTCTCCGCTCCCGTCAGGCTCTGCTTCGGTCCGGCCTCGGAAAGGACGGTCACGAACGCTTGGGAAGCGATTGAAGTTCTTCGTCGAGATTGGCCCGGCCAGCGTGATCGTTGGTATCAACTCGCGCTCCATGCGTGCCAGGACGCCATTGATGGATTTCGTCCCGGCCGCATCGCGCGCAAGGCGCTCGTCCGCGCGGCGCGTATGGCCGGCTTCCGAGTCACGTCGACATAGCCTGAGTTCCCGGCTGGAAACCATCTCCCTCGCTGAATGCGTGCTAGCATCCCCGAGCATTTGCGGCCCTCTCGACAGAGGGCCGTCGCGCGTTGCCCCTGCATCCTGACGACAGGATGTAGCAAGATAGGTCTGTTTACGAGCCTCTGCGGGACTCGGGCAAAGCGATGTTGGCGAGCCAGCGCCGAACAGTCGCTTCTTCATCCGCAGATAAGCCGCTGGTGATCTCCTGCTCGATGGCTCGAACACGCTTCTTGCAGCACGCCAGCAGTTTCTTGCCCTTTTCAGTGAGCTCGATGTGCTGGATGCGGCCGTGAACTGAATGCGGTTGTCGGAAAATCGCACCGCCACGCTCCAGGTTTGATACGATCACGCTAACCGTCTGCGGCGTAAGCAGCGCCAGACGGGCGAGATCCGCGTTTGATAGACCGGGATAATTGGCGAGCATGGTCAGCACGGCGAATTGCGGCTGCGTGACCTCGAGGTCGGCCATCGCTCGTTCAAGTCGAAGACGAAATGCGCCTGCTGCTTGGCGGAGCAGATAGCCGAGATGTCCATGCTCTCCGCGTTTGCCCATGCCAGGCTCGGGAATCGATGCGTAGCCGCTCGCCTTGCCCATAATATCAATGCTCGTATATGATGTTCGAATTGTGATATTATGGTTGTAAGTGGGGAAAGGCTTATGGGCAAAAAGATTTTTCTCGCTGGCGCGACCGGTGCGATTGGCAAACGGCTGACGCTCCTGTTAGCGGAGGCGGGTCACCACGTCATCGGCACAACCCGATCGCCGGGTCAGGCGAAGGAGCTGTCCAGGAGCGGCGTCGAGCCGGTTATCGTCGACGTCTTTGACGCTGAGGCGTTGCACGACGCCGTGGTGGCGGCCCGGCCGGACGTTGTCGTACATCAATTGTCAGCTCTGCCCCCCGGCCTCGACCCCACTCGGATGAAGGAGGCGTTGAGGGCGAATGCGCGGGTGAGAGAGGAGGGCACGAGGAACCTCGTTTCCGCAGCCCGGGCTGCGGGTTGCCGCAGGCTGATCGCCCAGAGCATTGCCTGGCTCTATGCCGCCGGCCCGCAACCGTTTGTCGAGGCGTCCCCCCTTATCAACAGCGCGGTTGGGGAACTCGATGTCACCAGACGTGGTGTCATCGCACTGGAGGAGAGCGTGCTGAACGCAGCAGCGATAGATGGCCTTGTCTTGCGCTATGGAAGGATCTATGGGCCGGGCACCGGCTTTGACGCGCCCCCTGCGTCGCTTCCGCTTCACGTGGATGCGGCAGCCTACGCTGCCTTCCTCGCGATCGAGCACGGCCAGCCGGGCGCCTACAATATCGTTGAGCCCAACGAAGCAGTCGCAACCCACGAGGCCGTTACAGAACTGGGTTGGAGTTCTGTGTTTCGCGAGCCTGCTGACCTTTGACCTGAGTACCCCTCACCTTGTTCCGGCTTTCGCGAGGGGTGAGGCGTGGTCATTCGAAGTGGTAGTGGAAGTGGTCACCGCAGGCCGAGACACGGCCGGCCGTCGGGGCGGGAAAGTGGTGGGGCAAAAGCAGCGCTCTGCTGTCGGCCGCCTCTGCCAGCAGCCGACCTCGCGCCTCAGCTGCTTTGCCGGGGTTCCAACACGCGATGGTGGACCATTTCGGCTCGCGGCATTGCAACGCGTGATGCATGAGATCGCCCAAAGCGATGACCTCCTGACCGCCGGAATGGATGCGGACGCAATAGTGCCCCGGGGAATGCCCCGGGGTGGGCATCAGCGAGACGTAATCGTCGATCCGGTGTGCTCCAGTCACCAGCTCGGCCTGCCCGGCCTCAGCGATGGGCAGGCAATTGAGCTGCCAGACACCGTCGCGCTCCCCCGGGGCGACGATTCCACTGGCAGCCACGTCCTGCCAATAAGCGTATTCCCGGCGCTCGAAGAGATATCGCGCTTTGGGAAAGGTCGGCACCCATCGGCCTTTTTCCAGCCGGGTGTTCCAGCCGGTATGGTCGATATGCAGGTGGGTGCACAGCACGTAGTCGATATCGGCGACGGTCAGGCCGAGCCGGTGCAGGCCGTCCAGCCAAGGCTTCGTGTCCCAGGCGATATCGAACTTGTTCTCGCCCATGCAGGTGTCGACCATGACGATGTTGCGGGGTGTCCTGACGACGAAGCTCTGGAAGGCGAAGACCATGCGTCCGGAGGCAGCGTCATAGAGGAAATCGGGCAGCTCGGACATATGGGCCCGGGCCAGATCGGCGTCGCAGTCGACAAAGAATTCCCAGGGTCTGCGCGACAGTTTCTCATGCTCAAGGATCGAAGAGATCGTCACGTCGCCGATGCGGATTGTTTCCATCCTGGAGCCCTTATTTCAAGGGGCTGAAGTCGATCACGATCCTTGTGCGCCAGCAAGGCCGACAGACGGTGAATTTCGCCCAGCGAAATGGTGGAGATTGCGCCATTGCCATAGCTGGTGGCGCTCATAAACTTGGCCATCATGAATTCCAGAGCGCCGGATGCATCTCTCTCTCACTACATGGTCGTTTCCCCAGTTGCTGCTTGGAGAAGCCGCTGCCGTTGCCAAGGCCATCGGCATGTCGGCGATCGATATCAGCACGCGCTACCGCACAGGCCTCGATAAGCCAGAATTGCTCCATGATCCCAGGGCGAGCGCGGAGCGCGTGCGGATGCTGGACCTGCCGGTGTCCAACTATTTCCACCACTTCGGTGCCGACGTCTCTGACCGCAACCTGGCACTTCCGGCAAGCCGGGATGCCAACGTTCGCGATTTGGAGCGGGTGCTGACCTTCGCCGACGCGGCCGGCATTCCCACCGTGTTCTTTCTTCCCGGCATGATCAATCCGGGCCAATCGCGGCGCCAGGCAATGGCTGCTTCGGTCGAGAGCCTCAAAGCCCTGGCGCAGGTGGCTTCCCATTTCAAGGCCAGGATCTGCATCGAGCCCGCCGTCCGATCATGCGCGGAGACACCGGATGGGGTGCGGGAACTGTTGGACCGGACCGGTGTGGCCCTTGCCCTCGACTATTCGCATTTCATCTGCCTCGGCCACAGCCAGCAGCAGATTGATCCCCTTGTTCCATACGCGGCTCACGTGCACCTGCGGCAGGCGAGGCCAGGCCATCTTCAGGCGCCGTTCGACAAGGGGACGCTGAATTTCCCCGCCCTTTTCGGCGCATTGCGCGAGGCTGGCTATTCCGGCGCGCTGGCTATCGAGTTCATCCGCCAGGTCTTCACCAATGACTGGGCGGATGACGTGATGACCGAGACCATACTGATGCGCGACTGCTTTAACGCGTGGATGGCGACCCCATCCGCATGAGACCTCCGGAACAAGGCGGGACGAATATGGATATCTCGGGCTACAGCGCGCTATCGCGGCATCTGGAGGAAAAGATCATCGCCTATTGGCATGACGTCGATTTCCATTGGGGTAGCAAGGCGAGCGGTCATTACACGCCCGACGGCACGTTCCTCAGCCCCAACGCGCGCTACGAGGGGCGGGAGCAGATCGCCGAATTCTACGCTTGGCGGAAGGATCGCGGCGAGCGCGTCAATGTGCATCTCGTAGGCAATTTTTACCTGCGTGCCGCGGAGGGGGATCGCGCTGAAGCGCATTGGATTTGTACATTGTTCGCGCAGGACGGACCGGCGCCGCAACCCTCCGCGCCCCCTATCGCCATCTCCCGGGTGGAGGATGTGTTCCTGCGCCAGCCAGATGGCGAGTGGCTGTGCCGAGAGCGCGTCTGGCACACGCTTTTCCGCGGCGGTGCGAAGACGACGGCGCTGTCGGCTGCCGAAATGGCGGACCGGTTGGCGCGTAGGACGGGGTAGGCGCCGAGATCAGCATCCGTGTCGTTCCATCAGGCGGAATCCCACTGTCCTCCACTCGACAGCGATGTGCAGCGGGCCGAGCATCCGAGGGATAAGACAGGGGATCTCAGCCATGGACCAGAAAAGAGCCTTCGTGACTGGCGCTGCCGGCGGCATCGGCGAGGCCATCGCCCGCCGTCTGGCGCGAGACGGCTATGCCGTCGCCATGGCGGATGTGAACCCAGACGTCGCGGCAACTGCGGCGAGCGTCGACAGTGCGGTTCCTGTGATCGTCGATGTGTCAGACCGCGTGGCGCTGCAGCGCGAGATCGACAGCTTCGCCCAGGGCGGCCTCGATGTTCTCGTCAATAACGCAGTGCTGTTCCACTATGCCAAGCTAACGGATACGCCCGCCGAGATCGTCGACAGGATGGTCGACGTGGGTCTCAAGGGCTCTTTATGGGGCACGCAGGCGGCGACGCCGCATCTGGTGGCGCGCGGCGGCGGCTGCATCCTGAATCTCTCGTCGATGGCAGTGTTCATCGCCATCCGGGAAACGCCAATCTATACCGCGATCAAAGGCGCGCTGGACGCGTTCACGCGGCAACAGGCGGTGGAGCTGGGGCCTTTCGGCATACGCGTCAATGCGCTGGCACCCGGAACGGTGCCGACCCCGGCCACCAATCGTCGGATTGATGCCGATGGTTGGGAATTGCGGCACAATCGCTCGCCGCTGCGCCGGGTGGTTTCGGCCGAAGACATCGCCAACGCGGCTGCGTTTCTGGCATCGGAGGCCGGTTCCGGCATGACCGGCGTGACGTTGAAGGTCGATGCCGGTGCCACCATAGCCGGTCCGCGCTGAAAACCGAATGGAAAACCGGCGCGCGAGCGCCGGCCTCCTAATCATGCCGCGAGCGGGCTACTGGTTCTTGGCGAGGGCGCGGAATTGCGCATCGCGTGTCTTGATCTGCTCGATCAACGCGGCTTCGCCGAGATTGACCGCCTCGTTGTCGTATTTGTCGGCCAACGCCTTGAATTCGGGCGACTTGACCGCGAGGTCGACGGCGGCCTGGAGACAGGCCTTGACCTTGGGATCAAGGCCTGCCGGCGCGATGAAAGTGGTGGCGCTGACGATTGGAATGGCCGTTGCGCCCTGCTCCTCCAGCGTCTTCGAATCTGGCGCGTAGGGCAGGCGGCGATTGGTCAGGGAGGCAATCTGCTTCATGTTGCCCGATTTGAGTTCGGGAATGTGGAGCGTTGCCTGCATGGTCGCGTCCACATGTCCGCCGAGCGCGGTCATCATGGATTCCGACGCCCCTGCACCCTGCACGGGCACGATGTTCACGCCGTATTGCTTGGCGAGTTGCTCGACGACGAGTTGCTGGTTGAACCCCGCGAGCGACACTGTGGCCATGCCCTTCTCGCGGGCGTATTTCACGAAGCTGGCAATATCGTCGAACGGAGCGTTCGAGCGGGCGACAAAGCTGTTCCAGCTGTCCATCGCCGAGCCGAGAAAATCGAAATCGGTATAGCTGTAACCGAGATCGCCGGTGGACGGATTCCAGACCATGGATTCACTGCTGCCGACACCGATATGGTAGCCGTCGGGGCGCATGTTCTTGAGTGACAGGTTCATCACGCCGCTGGCTGCGCCGGGCTTGTTCTCCACCACGATGGTCCAGCCCTGGGCTTTTTCTATGGATTTGGCAATGCTGCGGCCGATCGCGTCGGTGCCTCCGCCTGCCGCAAAGCCCACATAGAAGGTAATAGGCTTGGACGGATAACCCGCGGGACAATCCACCGCCGCTACCGCCGTCGACACGCCCCATGTCAGGCTCGCTGCCAGCACGCTCGGGACGAGCCAGGCCGTGCGACGCCGAAGTTTAGTTCCCATGGTCTTCCTCCCAGATGGTAGGGGCCTTTTTGCCTCCTCCCGCCCAGCAGGCCATGCCGGCACGGGATGCACCACATTCGATCGCGGGCATTTCAACAGATGAAATAGGCGCGATGCGTGGCCGGACTATCATGGGAAATCTGCTACGCCCAAGAGGATAGTGAGCTGGACTGCCCAGTGCTTGAGCCGAGCCGGTGCCAGACCTAACGTGCACTTGCCAAAAAAGAAGGCGTTGACCAGGCGTCGTGGGAATCATCGAGGAGGAGAGAAGGGATGGCGTCACCTGTTTCGCCAGGCGTCCGATTTTTGAGAGTCATCAATAGCAAGGACATTCTTGCGGGGGTATTTTTCTGTGCGATCGGCGTCTTCTATGGGGCGATAGCGCTACGCGACCTGCCCATGGGGCGGGTGTTCAATATGGGGCCAGGCTTTTTCCCTGTGGTTCTTTGCGGCTTGTTGCTGGTGATCGGTCTCGCGCTGATTCTGCGCGCCATCGTCAGTGCGGAACCCGAAGGCGTCGGCGGCGCCCCGTGGCTTGCCATCCTCTTGATCTCGGCAAGCATTGCCGCCTTCGCCATCCTGCTCGAACCGCTGGGACTGCTCCTCTCGATTTTCTGCACAACGCTGATCGCGTCCTTTGCTGCGCCGAAGGCCAAGCCCCTTGCGTCCATCGTCGCCGCTGCAGCAATCGCTGTTTTCTGCGTCGCCGTGTTCGTTTTCGGCGCGCAGATGCAGGCGCCGGTCTTCGGCTCGATTTTCGGAGGCTAGCGGGTGGAGCTCTTCAGCAATCTTGCGCTCGGCTTCTCAGAAGCCTTCCAGCCCATCAACCTGATGTTCTGCTTTATCGGTGTGCTGCTGGGCACGGTGATCGGCATCCTGCCCGGCATAGGTCCGCTCGCGACCATATCCATGCTGTTGCCGCTGACCTTCGGCATGGAGCCGACAACCTCGCTCATCATGCTGGCTGGCATCTACTACGGCTCCCAATACGGTGGATCGACGACGGCCATCCTGGTCAATCTTCCCGGGGAGGCGGCATCGACCGTGACCACGCTCGACGGCTACAAAATGGCCTTGCAGGGAAGAGCCGGCGTGGCGCTGGCGGCGGCGGGCCTCGGCTCGTTTTTCGCGGGCTGCGTCGCGACGGTACTGATCGCTCTCGTGGCCAAACCGTTGACGGCCGTCGCGCTGAGCTTCGGGCCGCCGGAATATTTCTCGCTCATGGTGATCGGCCTCGTCTCTTCCATTGCGCTGGCCTCCGGCTCTCTGCTCAAGGCCTTGGGGATGATCGTGTTCGGGCTGCTGCTCGGCCTCACCGGCTTGGACGTCTATACCAACCGGCAGCGCTTTACGTTCGGTTCGGTCGATCTGTTGGACGGGTTGAGCTTCGTTGCCATCGCGGTGGGTGTGTTCGGCATTGCCGAGATCATCCGCAATCTGCAAAGCAATGACGGGGCACCGCCCAAGTTGGCCGCGGTCGGTCGCATCTGGCCCCGTCTCGATGATCTGCGACGCATGATCGCGCCGACATTGCGCGGCACCGCCATCGGCTCGGCAATCGGTGTCTTGCCGGGCGGCGGGGCCATGCTGTCTTCGTTCATTGCCTACAACGTGGAAAAGCGCGTGTCGCCGAATAGCGCCGAATTCGGCCGCGGAGCGGTTGAAGGGGTGACGGCTCCGGAAGCGGCCAATAACGCGGCGGCGCAGACCTCCTTCATTCCCACGCTCACGCTGGGCATACCGGGCTCGGCCACCATGGCGATGATGATCGGCGCCATGACGATTCAGGGCGTGACACCCGGCCCGAATGTCATCACCGGCAATCCGGCCCTGTTCTGGGGCCTCATCGCCTCGATGTGGATCGGCAACGCCATGCTGATCATTCTCAACCTGCCGCTGATTGGTCTTTGGGTCTCGCTGCTGAAAGTGCCATACCGGATACTGTTCCCTGCCATCATTGCCTTCTCCTGCATCGGCGTTTACAGCGTTTCCAACAGCGTCTTCAGCGTCTATTTCCTGATTGGTGCCGGTCTTGTCGGCTATTTTCTTAGCAAGCTCGATTGTGAATGGGCTCCGTTCGTGCTCGGCTTCGTGCTGGGTCCGATGCTGGAGCACCAGCTGCGCCGCTCCATGCTGATTTCGGGGGGTGATCCAAGCGTCTTCGTGACCCGCCCGATCAGCGCCGTTCTGCTGCTGTTGGCCGTGGGTCTGTTGGTCTTGGTCAGCCTGCCATCAGCCAACAAGCGGCGCGAAGAAGTCTTCACCGAGGAGGTATAGGAACGCGAAAGAGGTGCCGAGCGATATCGGCACCTCCTGTGTCGGGCGGGGAAAATGGGTGTGCGCTGATCAGGTGAAATAGAGCTTGAGCGGCGTGCGGCCGCCGATGGCGTGGCGCATGTCGTCATCGGGCACCCACGCCTTGAGCGCCTGGACAGAAGCCGCATAGGTCACCCTGCCTTCAAAGCCCGCAAAGGGCCAATCGCTCGCCCAGACCAGCCGCTCCCACCCGCCGGCCGCGACCAGCGCTGCAACGCATCTGTCCGCGAGCCCCGGCTGCTTGAAACGGAATCCGGCCGAAAGCTTCACCCAGGTCCGGCCGCGCTCGATGGCGTCCAATATGGCCCGGAACCCCGGATCATCAACGCCGGCTGCTGTGTCGATCAGCCCGATATGGTCGAGCACGACGCGGACACCGGCCGCCTCGATGGCCTTGATGGTGGCGTCGATCCGCTGCGGCCGGTCTGTGAGATGGATATGCCAGCCAAGATCTGCGCAACGACGCAGCAGACGTCGATAGTCCTCCGACGCGAGATCGGGGATGTCCTCGAGCGGGCGCCAGAGGAAGCGTAGCCCGACAAAGCCGTCGTCCCGCATGTGTTCAAGCTGGTAAATATCCCACGACGTATCCACCATGGCCGTGCCGCGCAGGCGCTTATGCGTCTTGAGAGCCAGCCGGACATAATCGTTATAGGTGCCATAGAGGCTGGCCGCCGAGACCACGCCGAACGTCACCCCATGGGCATCCAGAGTATCCAGGCATTTTTCGATCGAAGCATCGTGATCGGGGTGGTGCCAGGCGGTTTTAGCCAGGGGCATGTCGGTGGTGTAGAGATGAAAATGCGAGTCCACCAACGGTGCGTCGTGGTTCATCATGCCTGGGTGTCTCCCCTTGGCGACAGGCCGAGCAGCCGCATCGCGTTATCAGAAATCATCTGCCGAATTTCCTCGGGTTGGTAGCCAAGGTCCAGACAGGATCGCAGCGCCGGGGCAAATCGTTGGTGGATGCTTTCGTTGCCGATACGGCCGAGCTTCGGCACGAGGATGGTTTGGCGCACGGATGCTGCCGAGATAAAGGCCATCAGGGTAGCGGAGCGGGTCTGGCCGCCGAGACAGTCGACGTCCCGATCAGCGCATTGCTCGACGAAGGCCCCCATGCCGGCGAGATCACGCATTTCGGCCATGCCGATATCCGTCAGGAAGCTCGCATGGGTGACCAGCAGCCGCGAAACGCCGCGACGGCGCGCTTCCTCGAACAAGGGCCAGATCTCGCTGATGTGCAGATGACCGCTCGCCAGAACGGCATCATGGGAGGCGATGACATCGAGGATTTCCTTAACCGCGTCGCGCGGCTGTCCCCAACTGTCCAGCACTTCCAGCGCCGGGTGGGTCAAGCTCGCATTTGGCGGTCGCGCGGCGCGCGACCGTGCGACCTGCCGGATATGGTTGGCCGCCGCGATCGTTGGCATGCTGATTAGCCGGCCTCCCAGCATGAGTTCATGCTCCACCGCATAGGGGTTGAGCCCGCCCACGGCGTGGTTGAGCTCGACCCCGCTCAGCAAGGCGGTGGGGCTATCCGCGAATTCGTGACGCCTCAGCGTCTGCACCAGCGGGGCGGGAGAAAAATGACGGTCAGTGAAGACGATCGCCCGCAGGCCAGCCGCCACGCCCTCCCGCGCACGATCAAGCAGATCCAGCGTGGATGGCCCCGCGGGCAGGGCGCCGCGTCCATGCAGATCGACCGCCCCGCGCAGGAGGGCGGCGATCTTGTCGTCAAGCGTGTCTGGTCTCATCTCGGGCGGTCCTGCGAGGCGTGCGGGAACGGCCAGCTTCGCATGATCCAATCACAGGCCGCAGCAGCGTGACGTCCCGATTTCGCGCAGCGAAATGCGATCAGGATAGAAAATGATCGAGGCGCGCGAGGAACTCGTTGCGGCCGCGTTCGGGGCGATCCAGCAGCAGATAGTGCGTGGAGTTGCTGGCACGCCAGTGGATAATTTGGGGTGCGTGATAGAGATCCTCGCAGAACACCGCCATGTCGGTGTCGCGGCACAGCCCGTCATATTCGGGATTCACGATGAAGACGGGGCAGTAGATCTGGCTGGCATGGAACAGCTTTTGGCCCGTGGCGCCCATCAAGTAGAGATCTTCGAGCATCCCATTGGGGCTCCGATAGGTCGGGGGATCGCGGTCGCGGGCTGTCGGATCGCCATTGAGCAGCGCTTCTCGAAAGGCGGCGACCATGGCGGGATCGCGCCACGCTTCCTTATCGGCGATCGGAATCTGCTGGTCCCAATGATGCTCCAGCATGTCGACCCCGTTGAAGGTGTAATTGCCAAATCGCTTCTGGTTGAAATGGCCGGGATTCTCAGGATCGTCCCAGATCGAGCCGATCTTCATCGACGCATGATCAGCTGTGCCGCCATAGATCATGCAGTAGAGCACGATATGGCTGACCTTTTCGGGGTTGAGGGCCGCATACATGGCAACGCAGGTCGCGCCTACCCCCCAACCGAGGAGACCGACCTTGTCCTGACCGGTGGTCTCCCGCAGGTGATCGACGGCGGCATCGAGATCCCGGGTGATCTCGATGGTGCGGATCAGGGGACGGGTCGGCACCGGGGGCTGGTCCATTTCCGGTGGGCGCTCCGATTGTCCGAAGCCGCGGGCATCGACGATGAAGCAGACATGTCCTGCGGCCGCGAGATCGGCTGCGAGGGAACCGTTCTCCACGGGCAGGTCATATTCGCTGATGCCGGGAATGCGCGTTCCGTGCAACAGCACCATCGGCGTGCGGCCGGATGCGGTTGTCGACCGAACTTCCCGTATCCAGATTCTGACGTCATCGCTGGTGGTGAGATGAAAGTCGCGCCGGCTGATAGTCATGAAGTCCTCATCCATGTTTGGATCACCCTGCGCCGGCCGATCCTGTCCGCGAACGATGAAGCAGCCGCGTTTCGCGGCGTGAAACGATGGCCCTCTGGAGGTCTCGATCCCGGGTCGGACAGGTCAGGCAGGATGTCTCTGCTCTCATTCACCAGAGGTGATTCACGGGGTCCCGGGGCGAGCCAAGATGGTGGCGATTGATTGGTGTGGTGATCGGGATGCAACCGATAAGACGAAGTTCCGTCCCTAGTGCACCAATTCCCTCGCGGCGCTCATGGCGGCTTGCATGCGCGCGACGTTCTCGCTGATGCCGTTCGCGGCGTTTTTGAGGTTTGGAACGTAGCGTTCGAGGATGTCGGCGCGTTTCACCGCGCTCGCGTAATAGGTCAGCCCGATGGTGCCAAGCACCCTGTCGCTGCCATGTTCATAGATGGGAACAGCCACGCTCGAGGAGGCCTCCGGCTTGATGGCCCGTTGCCGCTCGGCGAATTGCTGTCGCCTGGTCACTTTGATGATACATTCGATGGCCTCGGGCGCAGCCATCTGATCCTCGTCGGGGTGGGGCGAGGTGGCGAGCAGCCGGTAAATGAGCTTGCGCTCTTCCGCCGGGCAGAAGGCGAGATAGGCGAGGCCGAGCGCCTTGGTGATGAGGCCGAGATGCCTATGCAGCAGCCCGTGGTAGGGCGCGATGGGGCTGTCGCCGCTTGTCGTGTAGCAAACCAGCATGGCATTGCGATCGAGCACGGCGATCGCGGCTGGCCAGCTGAACATGCGGGTCAGTTCCTGAGCCCAGGGACGGCCGGCTTCGACCACCTGTGGCGCACCGTGGAAGCCGCAGCTCAACTCGCCCACCTGCGACGTGACCTGATATCCCTTGCCCCGTGTATCCCGCACCACATATCCCGCGGCCATCATGGTTTCGAGCAGCCGGACGATCGTCGGTTTGGGCAGGCTCGTCAGCCTGTGCATGTGCTCGATCGTCGAGACGCGCTGGCGGTTGAGGATGGCCAGCAGCTCGAGCGAGCGCAAGACGGACGTGACGGGTTCGTAGGATGCCATGATTTTCCTCCCAGAAATCATTGTCACGATGGCGCTTACCTGTTGTCGCGGCAAGTAAAACCGCCGCTGTCAGGCAATCTTCTCCCAGGTAAGGTCACGATACTGAATGATGCCGTCGATCTCCACAGGCGGCGCGGTGAGGATGACACGATTGCCATCGAACCGCGCCGGGCGGACCTGGTCGGTGCCGATGCGGGGCGGGTTGGTCGGGGTCGAGCAGTCCACCGCGGTGATGAGCGTCTTGCCGTCGAACCTGTAGGTGCCGGCATAGGAGGTATATTCGCGCTGGCGCACGCCCTCGGGCAGATGCTCGCGCCCGTCGCAGATCACCACCATCATGCGGTTCTGCTCAGTGAAGGTGATGAGACCCATTTTCAGCGGGCCGTAGGATGGAGGAAGGACGTTGCCGTCCTTGTCCGTGTTGGTGATGTCGACAAGGCGCCAGACGCCGACGAGTTCATGCATTGTTGCGTTCCCTTCCGGGGATTTGGGTGAAGTCATAGGCGGCGGGGTCGGGCTGCCGGGTCATGTGCCAGTAGTCAACGAGGGACCAGGGCGAGTTCGTGGTGACCCGGCCGCTCGAGTTCTTGTACCAGTTGGTTACGCCCGGGAATGACCAGACCATTTCGGACAATGTTGCGTCGGCTTTTTCGTTGTAGGTGTCGTGCGCTTTTTGCGTGCACTCCATGGCAGCGAAGCCACTCTTGATCATCAGCGATAGGCAGGCTGCGATGTAGTGAACCTGACATTCGATCTGGAAGATAATGCTGCCGCCGTGGGCCAGATTGGTATTCGGCCCATAGGTCAGAAACAGGTTTGGAAAACCGGGCACGGTGATGCCGAGATAGGCACGCGGATCGTCATCGCCCCAGATATCGCGGAGCTTGATGCCGCCCTTGCCGATGACGTCCATCGGGTAGAGCATCCGGCTCGCCTCGAAGCCTGTGGCGTAGATGATGACATCGGCCGGATAATGCCGTCCATCGCGGTCAACGATGCCATCGGCGACGATCTCGGCGACCGGTGTGTTGACCAGTTCCACGTGATCGCGGCGCAGTGTGCCGTACCAGTCGTTGTCGCGCAGCGAGCGTTTGCCGTAGGGCGGATAGTCCGGCACCACTTTGGGGTAGAGGTCGGGTCGGTCCCCCATCTCCGCCTCGACATACTTGAGCCAGAGCTTGCGGATTTCGGCGTTTTTTGCGGAGATGGAGCCGGGCTCCTTCCAGTCCGGATCGATCTTGAGCAGGGGATAAACCCCATCGCCATAGGCCCAGAACAGGAGGAACCGATACCAGCGTGCGTAGTGCGGCACATTGGCCAGCACCCATTTGACGTTGTCCGTGACTGTATTGTGGTAATTGTGCCGCGGCAGCACCCAGGGTGCGGAGCGTTGGAAGATGGTAAGCCGGCCCACTTCATCCGCGATGGCCGGTCCAACCTGCATGCCGCTCGCCCCGGTACCGATCATCGCGACCGATTTTCCGGCGAGTTCGACATCATGCTTCCAGCGCGCCGTGTGCATGCTGACGCCCGCAAAGCTGTCGATACCTTTGAGACGCGGATAGGCCGGCTGGTTCAACTGTCCGACGGAACTGATCACCGCGTTAGAGACGACGTGGCGCTCGCCGCCGTCCGCCTGCCTAATCGTCGCTTGCCAGACCGCCCGGAGCTCATCGTAGTGGAGCGACAGCACTTCCTCGCGGAAGCGGACATGGCCGATGACGCCGTATCTGATCGCGCAATCGCGCAAGTACGCTTGCAGTTCCGGTTGCCTGACGTAATAGCGCGACCAGTTGTGATTAAGCGCGAAAGAGTAGCAGTAGAGATGATTGGCGCTGTCCACCCCGCAGCCGGGATAGGTGTTTTCATGCCAGACGCCCCCGATGTCTTGGTTGCGCTCGACGATCTCAAAGGCAATGCCCGCCTGCTTGAGGCGGATGCCCGCGCAAATGCCTGCGGCGCCGGCCCCGATGACAAGCACCTTGAAGGCGTCGGGCCTCTCCCGGGCACCTGCATCCGCATACGGGAGCGGTGCCACGGCCGGGGAGAAGCCGAGATCCTCCAGAAGCATGGTGAGATAGAGGTCGGAGATTTCCTCGCCCACGAAGGCCGCCATCATCCGGCTCAGCACCGAAGGCTCAATGCGATCCGGCGCCCGCCGGTCCTCGGTCAGCCGGGCCGTGAGCCTGTCCAGCAGCTCCTCGACCATGCCTCGTGGAATGGAATGCCTAAATTCGCCGGGACGGCCGAGCAAGGGTGCGTAGCGTTCCAGAAGCGCCATGTCTCCGGTCAATTGGACCAACACCATCAGCAGCACGGAAATGTCCGCATCCTCGAGGGCCGAGCGGATTTCCGCCGGATCGCGCCGGATGGGTAATGTTGCACAGACTGTCATGGCATTCCCTGCCGTGTATGAAGCTGTACAATGCCTAGCCAAGCCCGGTCGGCGGATCGTCCCCTGTCTCCGTTCATTTCATTGAGTGAAATCGAAGACGCCCGGCGCTGCCTTGGTCGCCGCGATGCGGTCTCTTCAGCACAGGAAGCCGAGGAGACGACGATGCTTGAGCCCGATGAGCGCACCGCCCTGGTCGATGCCCTGCTGGAGGGTGCGGTGGATCTGCACTGCCACTCCGGGCCATCGGTGATGGAGCGCAAGCTCGACCATATCGAACAGATCAGGGATGCCGAAGCTGCGGGCCTGCACGCCGTACTGTTCAAGGATCATTTCTATTCAAATGCCCCTGTGATGGCCGTGTTGCAGCATTATTGCCAGGGCAATCGCCCATTGCAGCTGCTCTCGGGCGTGCCGTTGAACAATCAATTGGGCGGCCTCAACCCTTTCGCCGTGGAGCAGGGGCTGGCGCAAGGAGGGCGCATGGTGTGGATGCCCACACTATGCGCCCACAACCACCTCACGACGGCGTTCCGCTATAATCTTCACGGGCGCCTCGGCATGCGGCCGCCAAAAGCCCTTGGCGTGCTGGACGACTATGGGCGGCTGAAGGACGAGGTGAGGCCCATCCTCGACCTGATCGCTGAATATGATGCTGTTTTGTGCGGTGGCCATCTACATGTCAGTGAGATGTACCCCTTGTTTCGGGAGGCCAAGGCGCGCGGGGTCACCCGCATGGTGGTCAGTCATCCCACCTACTGGATCGAGGCGAAGATTGAGGATTTGACCGAACTTTCCGGAATGGGCGTGTATCTCGAGCATTGCGCCTGCATGCTGATCGAGGGTGTGTCGCGAAAATTCGATTTCGAGACGCTGCGCCTCTACGTCGAGGCCGCCGGGATCGAGCGCACCATTATCGGCTCCGATCTCGGGCAGACCTTCAATCCGCGGCCGGTTCCGGGGTTTCGGGCGGCTATCGCGCTCTGCCTCGACCTCGGCTTCACACCGCATGAGGTTCGTCGGATGACATGCGAGAACGCCTGTCGGCTGGTCGGAATCAACCCGCCCGACAATGTTGCCTATCGCAATGACAAAGCCACCGCCGGGATCTGATGGCAAAGGACGGGCACGGTCCCCCGCTGCTCGTCTCTCAGGCCCCGGACAATGAACCGGTCTTGAGGTCACTGAAGCTTGACACCCACGTCCGTGATAATCGGACCCCAGGTTTTGAGCTCTTTGGAGATAGTGTCAGCGAGGCCCTGTGGATCGCTCGGGTCCGGGATAATCATCAGTTTGGCGAGGGCCTTAGCCGTTTCAGGCAATGACAGATATTCGGTTACGGTCTGGTTGATGACCCGGACAGCCTCGTCGGGCATGCGCGCTGGTCCGAGCAGCGAATACCAGATGTAGGATTCGAACGCGATGCCGCTTTCCCGCAGTGTTGGCACATCGCCTGGCATCAGCGGATTTCGCTCGGGACCGAGCTGAGCGAGATAGCGCACGCTGCCTTGCTCCACATAGGGCAGGTAGGACGGCATGCTATCGCTCGACGCCTGGATATGGCCCGCCAAGAGGTCGGGGATGAGGGTGCCGGAACCGGTATAGGGAATGATCTTCACGTCGATCTTGGCTTCGCGCTTGATATATTCCATTGCCACATGTCCAAGACCACCGATGCCCGGATGGGCCACCGAGACCTTTCCGGGATTGGCACGAGCATAGTCGATGAATTCCCGGAGGTTTTTATAGGGCTGCTGCGCGCCTGCGGTGATGACCATGGACGAGGTGCCCAACCGCATGATCGGTCGGAGATCGGTCTGCGGATCGTAGGGGAGGTTCGGGTAAAGCAGCTTCGCATTGGCAGCATTGCCATTGGTCGCGAACAGGATGGTATAACCATCAGGCTTTGCGGAGGCGACGGCTTTGGCGCCAATCGTGCCCGAAGCACCAGGGCGGTTTTCGACGATCACCGGCACGCCGAGTTTCTTCGTCATGTATTCGGCAATCATGCGGGTGAAGACATCGGCGCCACCCGGCGGAAAACCGATGACGATCGTAATCTGCCGCTCCGGATATGCCGCGAGCGCCGCGCCGGCGGAGAGTGGCAGGGCCAGTATGCCCGCCATGGCCGCAAGAGCGGCCTTACGCAACAATTTCATAGGGGCCTCCCCGAATTCTTTTGATCTTGCTGATGTTTGATAGTGTCTCAGAAGAGGCGCGGCGGGACTGAATTATGCGTTGATTTCGGGAGGCGAAACGGCGGCGTCCAGGTTGAGCATGGCGGCGCCGTTTCGCGCGATCATCGTGGTGATGTCATCCTGTTCGACGCCCAAATCCAGCAGTTGCCCGACGAACGTGCGGTAGCCGTCAACAGGCTTGGCCGAGCCGCGCAGCCCGAGGTCGGAACCGAAAATGGTGTTCTCGACACCTGCGACTTCAATGAGATGTAAGGCGAAATCAGGCTCGAACTTCTGCGCCCGGCCGGGGATGAACTGGCAGATGGAATGTTCCATCTTGGCGCCGAGGCTGACGAGGGCACGAATATCATCATCGTCGCAGCCAATAACGTAGGTCGGATGATTGACCATCATCTTCTTGAGGCCGCGCCGCTTGCCTTCCTCGAACAGGATCAACAATTCCTTGGCGCTGAGATGCCCACCGGCAAGGATGACGTCTGCAGCGGCGATGAGGTCGAGGACCTTGAGCGTTTCGTCGGTCAGCCTGCCATTGGCGTCGAGCACCGAGAGCGGAATGGGATCCAGCGCGCCTTCCACCTTCGGGAAGGTTTTTGCTTCGGTCGCCATTTTGTCGATGTGATTTGCCGCCGACAGCGTTGGCATCCATACGATCTTGGCGCCGAGCTTGACGGCGTGATCGACAGCATGCGGATTGATGCCGCCCGAGGCGTTGTTGAGCGCGAGGCCGGAAAACATCCGCGTTCTCACTTCGGGAAACAGCGTTTCCAGAAGTATCGCGTGAGGTGTGCCGAGATAATAATGATCCTTGGTGACTACGGCGCGGAAGCCGGCGGCCGATGCTTCCTGCAATTGATCATGATGATCAAGGATGCGGGGCATGACGGCAGGTCCACTATGGCAATGCAGATCGACAGCCCCAACTAGCAGCGCACTGACGACGACGTCGCGCTCTTGTCCGGAAAGAGAAATGTTGGCCATGGGAAAGTCCTTGCTGTCCGGTCAGGTCGATGCCGCTTCGGGATACTCGTCTGCGTTGAGCACCCAGCCAGGCTGCTGTGAGAAGTCGTGGCGGGGCGGGCAGAAAATGTCGATCAGAAAATTGGTGTCAGTACCGATCGCCTCGGACGTATGGATCACCTGGGCCGGAATGACAGTGACGGACGGCGAATGGCAGAGGGCGTGATCGTCGTCGCGCCAAAGATCGGCGTCGTTGCCCCAAGGCCAGCGCAGATGATGCACATAGCTGCCTTCCAGGCTGAGGGAGCACTGCTGGAAATCGGCGTGGCTGTGCGGTGACATGCTGGAGCGTTCGCGTGGCCCGCTGCGGGGATAGATGTAGTTGACCATGAAATTGCGGCTGCGGAACAGCCGACCCAGGCGGCCGGGCTCCTGGGCGATGTCCATCGAATAGACCCTCACCTTGTAACCGCCGGCTGGCTCGGGCCACGGTTCGAGCGGGGCCACGTTGGGATCGTCCTCGTAGCCGTCAGGGCATAGCGCGACGATGTCGGCCGATGCCGTGGTGAACAGGCGGACAAGGCGTCCTCCTGTGGTCATCTCGATGCGGCTCTCGCCCGGCGGCACGAAGACGATCGAATGCCCCGCAGCCTCGATCCGCTCGCCTTGCCACGTGATGGCCGCTTTGCTTTCAGGATCGGGCAAGAGGAGGACGAACTCGTCCGGCTGGCTGTCGCGCATGAAGGCAGCACCGGCTTTCGTTTCCGAATAGGCGATTACGAAATTCTGCGCGCGAGCATACCAGGTGCGGGCCGTGCTCAATTGCTCCTGCGGCTCGGTCTCATAGAAGCGCGCGTAGTTGGCGGATGCCATGTGCTGCGATGGCTTGGTCGAGGCACCAGCGGTGAGTTTGGAGCGGGGATCGGAAGAGACATACATGAAGAAGTCCTGGAAACGGAATGGAGATTATTGGCCGGTATGCTCTGCCAGCGATTGCTTGGCCCCGCGCCGGAGAAAGGCGAGGTCCGACCCGATGAGGAAGGACGAGGCGCCGATGGCGCTCATGGTTTCGCGGTCGGCGACGCTTTCAGCGACGGTCAGCAGCAGTTTGCCGGATTTGCGCGTCCCTGCGGCGATGATCCCGACCGCTTCGACCACCCGGGGCGCTGACGTCGTGATTTCCCCCATGGCGATCGAAAGGTCAGCCCGGCCGATGAAGATGGCGTCGATCCCATCGACGGAGGCGATGGCCTCAATGCGTTCAATTGCGGCCGGGTCCTCGATCATGGCGATGCAAAGCACCTCGTCATCTTGCCGGGTGATGTGTTCCAGGACACCGGCGGCGCCGTAGCCCCCGGCGCGCCCGGTGCGTGAGAAGCCTCTGCCCCCCGCGCGATAGCGGCAGGCGGCCGCGATCTGCATGGCCTTGTCGACGCTGTCCACATGCGGCACCAGCACCCCGGCTGCACCACAATCGAGGACGCCCAGGATATTGCTGGCCGAGGCGTCACCGACGCGAACCAGGGTGGGCAAGTTGTTCGCCCGGCCGGCCAGAATGATCGTGTCGATGGCGTGGCGGTCAAATGGCGCGTGCTCCTGGTCAATCACCACGAAGTCGTAGCCGACCGATGCCACAAGCTCCGTCGTATGCGTGGTGGGCACCTTGATGAAGGTGCCGAACAGGGTTTCGCGCGCCTTCAGGCGCTGTGTGAAGCTGCGCGAGCCGCCATGGGTTACGGACATTCAGACACCTCTCCGCCGATTGTTGGCAGCAAGCTAGGCGCTGGTCGCGCGGGGAGGCACTGTTCAGTCGGAGAGTTTCGCATAGCGAAACGCAAGGACGAAGCGTTCGACAGTTCAGCCGCACCGTTCGATGAAGCAGGGCAAAGCGCGGCGGCATAGGGAGACGCAAAATGGCTAAGCTGGATGGCAAGCGCGCGTTCATTACCGGCGCTGGTGGCGGCATCGGTGCGGCGATCGCAAGGGTCTTCGCCGAAGAGGGCGCCAATGTCGGCTTGGCCGACATCAATGGCCCGCTCGTCGAAAAGACCGCCGCCGAAATCGCTGGCGCCCGGGCCTATGTCGTTGACGTCCGCGACCGGTCTGCACTGCATGCCGCAGTCGACGATTTCGCGGCGGATGGACTGGATATCTTCGTGAACAATGCGGTGGCGTTCTACTATGCGCCGCTGACTGAAATGCCCGAGGACATAACCCATCGCATGCTCGATGTCGGCATCAAGGGAACATTCTGGGGAACCCAGGCGGCGACGCCGCATCTCGTCAGGCGCGGGGGCGGCAGCATCATCAACATGTCGTCCGTGGCCGTGTCTTTCGCCATCAAACATGCAGCCGTCTACACCGCGATCAAGGGAGCGGTGGATGCCTTCACCCGTCAGCAGGCGGTCGAGCTCGGCGCTCATGGAATTCGGGTCAATGCCCTGGCGCCCGGCGCGGTGGAGACCCCCGGCGCCAGTTCGGTGATCGATGCGGAAGGCTGGGAAAAGCGCCGCGCGATGACACCCCTCGGGCGCCTGGTGACGGACCGCGAGGTCGCGGCAGCCGCGGTTTTCCTGGCGTCCGAAGAAGGCGTCAGCATAGCCGGCGTCACGCTCAAGATCGATGCCGGCATCACCATCGCGGGCCCCCGATGAGCGCCTCGAAAACCATCGTCGAAACCATGGCGACGGACCTGTTGGCTTTGCGTGCCGATGGGTTGCCCGCCGATGTCATCGCGAAGGCGAAACTGTGCCTTTGCGACTATTTCTCAGCCGCCTACGAGGCGCGCGACCTGCCCTGGAGCCGCGAAGCCGTGTTGCGCAGCGAGCCCGTGAGGAATGGTGCTGCCTCCATACCCCTGGCCGGTCTTGCAAACCCGGGCGATGCCGCCTTCGCCAACGCCGTCGCCGCGCATGGCCTGGTGCGGGAGGACATGCACGTCGGCGCGATCGCCCACCTCGGTATCGTGGTGTGGCCAGCCTTGCTCGCCGATCTTGCGCAGGCTGGGCGAACTGTAGCCGGGCGTGAATTGCTCGCCGCCGGCATTGTCGGCTACGAGGCCGGCGCGTGTCTGGGAAGCGCACTGATGACAGCCGAACTGGCGCGGCTGTTTCGTCCGACGGGGCTCGTCGGGCCCTTCGCTGCCGTGGCAGCGCTTTGCCATTTACGGGGGTTCGATACCGAGCAGACCGCCTCGGCGCTGTCGCTGGCCGTGAACTGCGCCGCCGGCCTCAATCAATGGCCGGTTCCAGGCGGCAGCGACATGTACTTTCACGCCGGTTTTGCCGCCCGCAACGCCCTGGTCTGCGCCGATCTGGCGCGGGCTGGAGCTTTCGCGACGCGCGATATCATCGAAGGCAACGCCGGCCTGTTCCGGGCCTTCGCCCGCCGCGATCCAGCCGTGCCGAAGCCATTGTTCGCCGACGGCCAGTACGAGATTGTCAACGTATTCCATAAGCAGGCCCCGGCCTGCAACTTCGCGCAAACGCCGAGCCAGGCCGCGCTCGCAGCCCGGCTGCAAATGGACGACGGCAGTTCGCGGGTGGTGGCGATCCGCATCGATGCTACAGAGGCCGCGTTGCTCTATCCCGGATGCGACGCCACGGGCCCGTTCGGCACCATGCTTGCTGCGAAGATGAGCATCCAGTTCGGGGTCGCCGCTGCCGTCGCCCGCGGAAAGCTCGACGCCTCCAATTACACCGACCTCGACGACCCCGAGATTTCACGGCTGATTGCAGCGACGACGCTCGTGGCTGCGCCCGATCTAACCGCCGCCTATCCGCGACGCCAGCCCGCCAGGGTCACGCTGACGCTTGATGATGGCCGGCAGATCGAGCGGGCGTTGGATGATGTGCTCGTCGCGACGCCCGCCATGGTTCAGGAGCGCTTTCGAGCATTCGCGGCGCAGGCGCTGGGCGAGGCGCAGGCTGGCGCCCTTGCCATCTTCATCGACACTCTCGCCGATGCTGACGATGCTATTCCCCTCAACGCGCTGCAAGTGCCGCGCGTCCATCACTGACAGGACAAGACAATGGATCAGAAAACCTTTGATACGGGCCTCGAAATCCGCAAGGCCGTGCTCGGCGCTGAATTCGTCGAAAAGTCCTTCGCGTCGGCTGACGACTTCAATCGACCGATGCAGGAACTGACCACCGAGTATTGCTGGGGCGCGGTCTGGGGCCGGGACACGCTCGATCGCCGCACGCGCAGCCTGCTCAACCTCGCGATGATCAGCGCGCTGAACCGGCCGCACGAACTGAAGATGCACGTCAAGGGGGCGCTGAGGAACGGCGTTTCCAAGGAGGAAATCCGCGAAGTCTTCCTGCAGGTGGCGATTTATTGCGGCATCCCCGCGGGCGTCGATTCCTTCCGCATTGCGCGCGAGGCCTTTGCTGAACTGGACGCGGGCAAATAACGACCTGTCGGAGCGCCGCTGTGAACGATCACCTCTACGAAGCCTATGCCATTGCCTATGCGCGGCATGAGCGCGGCGCGGCCGAGAACTTCATCGGCGGCGACCCGCACAATGGGCCGATGCCGTTGAATTATTATGTCTGGGTCCTGCGCAATGCCGCGCGCACGGTCGTGGTCGACACCGGCTTCGATCAGCGCGGCGCGCAGCTGCGCGGCAGGACGATCGTGCATCCCGTGCGCGAGGGCTTGATCGCGCTCGGGGTCGATCCTGAAACCGTCGAGGATGTGGTCATCACCCACATGCATTATGATCATGCGGGCAATGACGGGCTTTTTCCGCGGGCGCGCTTCCACCTCCAGGACAGCGAGATGGGTTTCGCCACCGGGCGCTGCATGTGCCATCCGGGCATGAACCATCCCTATGAGCTGGAGGACGTGGTGGCGATGGTCCGCCGCGTCTATGCCGGGCGCGTCTGTTTCCATGATGGCGACAGCGAGCTTTTCCCCGGCATCACCCTCCACCATCTCGGCGGGCATGCGCGCGGCCTGCAGGCATTGCGCGTCGAGACCCTGCGCGGCCCGGTGATCATTGCCTCCGATACCGCGCATCACTACGCGCATCTGCGCCGCCGGAAGGTCTTCCCGACGGTGGACAGCGTCGCCGATGTTTTCGCCGGCTATCAAAGGCTGGAGCGGTTGGCGCCCGGGCTCGATCACATCATTCCCGGCCACGACCCGCTCGTCACAGAGCTCTACCCATCCCACAGCAGCGCCACCGCCGGTTGGATCAGCCGGCTGGACGCGGCACCCAAACCTTTGCCGGCTCTCTAACGACGGCTTGAGGAAACACGAGGGGTTTTTCATGGATTCGCGCCAGATTGGCTTTGTCGGCCTCGGTCGCATGGGTGGGCCGATGGTGGCTCGCCTGCTTGCCGCCGGTCATAAGGTTACAGTTTTCGATACGAGCGCCGAAGCGGTCCGGCGGGCCGAGGAGCGCGGGGCGATTGCCGCGGCCTCTCCAAAAGGAGTTGGAGACAACGCTGACATCGTGCTGGTCAGTCTCCCCACGCCCGACATCGTCCGAGCCGTCGTTCTGGGCGCCGATGGCGTGGCCGGAGGGGAACGCGTCAAGACCGTCATCGACCTGTCCACATCCGGACCGAGCGCTGCGGCACATATCAGCGCCGGCCTGGCGGAGACGGGCCGTAGCTGGCTTGACTGTCCTGTCAGTGGCGGAATCGCCGGCGCGACGAATGGCACGTTGGCGGTGATGGTTTCCGGTCCCAGAGCCGCTTTCGACCAGGCCGAAGACATCATCGCCAAATTCGGCCGCATCTTCTACGTTGGGGAAAAGGCAGGTCTGGCGCAGGTCGCCAAACTGGCCAACAATCTACTGGCCGCAGCCGCCATGGTGGTCTCCTCCGAGGCCATGGTGATGGGCGCCAAAGCTGGCATCGATCCCCAGGTTCTTCTCGACATCATCAACGCTGGAAGCGGACGTAACAGCGCAACGCAAGACAAGTTTCCCAAATCCGTCCTGCCGGGCAGTTTCGACTTCGGTTTTGCTACGGGCTTATCCTACAAGGACGTGCGCATGTGCATCGACGAAGCCGAAGCCATGGGAGTTCCCATGGTGGCCGGGGCGGTCGTCAGGCAGATGCTGGCCGTTACCAACGCCAAGTTTGGCCCTGGTTCCGACTTCACCTCGATTTGCCGGGTCGTCGAAGAATGGGGCGGCGTTGAGGTTCGCGCCTGATTGTATCGGGGAGGAGAGGCCATGGATATCAACCGCAAGGACCTGACGGCGGGACTGATCTTCATCGCCTTTGCCGCCACCTATGGCTACATGTCGCTCAACACGATGTCAGTCGGGACGGCAACGCAGATGGGGCCAGGGTTCTTTCCGGCCATGCTCGCGGCCTGCCTTGCGGTAACAGGCGTTGCTGTCATCGTCCGCGCGTTCTCCTCGGGGTGCGAACGCCCGTTCGGGGTGGTTCCCTGGCGGGCCATCACTTTCCTCTCTCTTGCCACGGTGGTCTTCGCGGCCTTTGCCGATCAACTGGGCATGTTGCCCGGCACCTTTGTCACCACGTTCACGTCGTGCCTTGCCAGCCCGCGCATTTCGCTCAGGCAGAACCTTCTGATCAGCATTTGCTTGGCGGTGTTCTGTAGTCTCGTCTTTAGTATTGGGCTCAATGTACCTTTGCCGATTATTGGCGGTATATTCCGTTCCTGAAGAAAGTGAGTGACTTTGCATTGGCAGGCAGCCTTCGACGGTAGGTGTGCTTCAAATCGCGGGCAGAGCGCACCGGCAACAGGCGAGCTTTCTCCGGGAGCCGATCATGGACGTCTTCACCAATCTTGCACTCGGCTTTTCAGTCAGCTTCCAGCCGATCAACCTGTTCTATTGTTTTGTTGGCACCTTGCTCGGCACAGTGGTCGGCGTGCTGCCCGGAATCGGGCCGTTGGCGACGATCGCGATGCTTTTGCCGATCACCTTCGGCTTATCGTCCGAGGGATCACTGATCATGCTCGCGGGGATCTATTACGGGTCTCAATATGGCGGCTCAACCACGGCCATCCTGCTCAAATTGCCGGGCGAGACATCCTCTGCCGTGACCACGATCGACGGCTACGAGATGGCCCAGAAGGGCAGGGGCGGCCCTGCGCTGGCCGCCGCGGCGATCGGTTCGTTCTTCGCCGGCTCCGTTGCGACGCTGCTCATCGCGCTCCTCGCCAAGCCACTGACCCTGCTGGCCTTCAATTTCAGCCCTGCGGAATACTTCTCACTCATGGTGGTGGGGCTCGTCTCTTCCATTGCGCTGGCGTCGGGGTCTATTATCAAGGCACTTGGCATGATCTTTCTCGGTCTGATGCTCGGCCTGACGGGCACAGACGTCTATACGGGGGCCGCACGCTTTACTTTCGGCATCCATGAGATGCTCGACGGCCTTGAATTCGTCGCCATCGCGGTCGGACTCTTCGGCATCAGCGAAATCATGCGAAATCTCGAACAGGACGGGGGCGCACAGGGCAGGGTGGCGATGGTCGGCAAGCTGATGCCGACGCGTGAGGATTTCAGGCGGATGATCGCGCCCATGGTCCGCGGCACTGCCATCGGCTCCTTCCTTGGCGTGCTGCCGGGTGGCGGCGCACTCCTGTCCTCCTTCGTGGCCTATACTGTTGAAAAGAAAGTTTCTCCCCACGGCGCGGAAATGGGACGTGGCGCAATCGAGGGTGTCGTGGCGCCTGAATCGGCGAATAACGCGGGCGCGCAGACGTCCTTCATCCCCATGCTCGCGCTGGGCATCCCTTCCAATGTCATCATGGCGCTCATGATTGGCGCCCTCATTATTCAGGGCGTCGTGCCCGGTCCGGGTGTGATCAACAACAATCCGGCTTTGTTCTGGGGCCTTGTGGTCTCGATGTGGGTGGGCAATGCCATGCTGCTCATCCTCAACCTGCCCCTTGTCGGCCTGTGGGTCAAACTGCTGCAAATCCCCTATACGATCTTATTCCCGATCATTGTCGCGTTCTGCTGCATCGGTGTCTACAGCGTCAACAACGCGTCTTTCGGCGTATACCAGATCACCGCGGCCGGACTGTTGGGCTACGTGCTGATCAAGCTCGAATGCGAGCTCGCGCCTTTCATTCTCGGATTCATTCTCGGGCCGATGATCGAGGAGAACTTTCGCCGCGCCATGCTGATTTCGGGCGGCGATGCCACGGTGTTCTTTTCTCGGCCGGTCAGCGCAGTTCTGCTCCTCTTGGCCGCGATCATCCTCGTCGTTGTGATGGTCCCCGCTGTCACGCGCAAGCGCGACGAGGTTTTCATAGAAGAGAACTGATCTGAGGTTTCTGGCAGGGTGATTGCGATGAGGTTCCGCTATCAAGCCTGCGTTTCCTTGTTCCAGCGCTCGTCCTGAGATGGCAAGTTGATAATATTCGCTAACGCGAGCTTGGCATCCCAAGGTCGACCAGGCGGTTAGGTCGAAACGCTCGTTCTGGGGCGGAGCGGGATAAACATTCTCCGTGGCGAGGGTTTCTGAGATCAGGATACTTGTTGGCGTCGGCAGGAGCACGCGCCGTCGAGCCAAGCCGAGAGCAGCCTTTAACAGTAGCTCTCGCCCGCATCATGTCGGAGTACGGCCCTTGTCGTCGTCGCTGGAGATGATCCGGAACCGCTCGTTCGGATGATATACCCTTGCCGTTTCTAGGGCGAACCTTGTTTTTCTTGCAACGAGCCTGTAGGCTTTTTTGCCATGATGTTTACGTCGACATTCTTTCCCCTGATCTGAACAGCTGAAGTTGTTCAGGCGCGTTAGCGCCAGTCAGATCAAGACGGCCCCGCTGAAGTGGAGGCCGAAGGGAGAATGTTGCATGCCCAAAGCCGAGCATGTTGACCTGAGTCCCGATCAGGTCGAGAGCTTCATTGATGTTGGCTTTGTCAAAATCGAAAATGCCTTCAGCGTCGATCTTGCGAAGCAATGCAGGGATGAGTTGTGGGCGGACATCGGTTTGTCGCCTGACGAGCCCTGGAAATGGACTGAACCGGTCATCCGGATCGGCGCGAAATCCTCGCCTGCCTTCATTGAAGCCGCCAATACACCGCAACTGCATCGCGCTTACGACCAGCTTGTGGGAAAGGATCGTTGGCGCGCCCCGCAAGGGTTGGGAACCTTCCCGATCCGATTTCCCTCTTCAGCAGCCCCGGGCGACGACGGCTGGCACGTGGACGTGAGTTTCGGCGATAGCCCAGACTTCATGGAGTGGAGGGCGAATGTGAAGAGCAGCGGGCGAGCATTATTAATGCTTTTCCTGCTCTCGGACGTAGGTCGCAAGGATGCGCCGACGCGGATCCGGAAAGGCTCGCATGCGACCATCGCGCGTGAGTTGCTGCCATACGGGACCGCGGGAGCAACGCTCAGACAACTCTCCGCTGATGGTTACGCTTCCACAGACGGGTGTGACGTTGAGCTGGCAACCGGTGAGGCGGGCACGGTCTATTTGTGCCATCCGTTTCTCGTCCACGCTGCGCAACCTCACGGGGGGAAGGAGCCACGCTTCATGGCGCAGCCGCCTCTGTTCCCCAAGGGTGAGTTCGATCCGGCGCTGCCGCCATCGCCGGTTCAGATCGCCATCCGCCGAGCTTGCGGACTTAGCCTCTGATGGTGAAGGATCCGGGTCCCTTGGGTCCCGGATCCAGCGGCGCAGGAGGCTTGATCTGCACGACGCCACATCCCTGCGGTGGCCGGCGATATCGTGCTTGCGTCTGCCTGCGGTCGAATGGGAGGTCTATCTGGCCGCCCGGAGGTTCGGCTGCGTGGAGGACCTACCATTAGGTGCCTTGGAAGTTGCTGTGCTATGGCGACTTCGAGATAGAGGCCGCCATCATGCCGACGAACGACGACAATGCCTTGCCCACGACCATCCACCCCGCGCTGGCGTCCGCGCTCGAGACGAGAGGCTATAGTCAGCTGACGCCAGTACAAATGGTGATGGCGACCGGGGGGCATGGCGATGCGGACCTCCTGGTTTCGGCCCAGACCGGATCCGGCAAGACGGTCGCCTTCGGCATCGCGATCGCCTCGACAGTGCTTGGAAACGATCGCCATTTCGGACCCGCTGGCAGGCCGCTCGGCCTGATCATCGCGCCGACGCGTGAGCTTGCGATCCAGGTCCAGCGTGAACTCGACTGGCTGTACGGGGCGACCCGGATCCAGACTGCGACATGTGTCGGCGGCATGGACATGCGCATCGAACGCCGCGCATTGGAGCGCGGTGCGCATCTTGTCGTCGGTACGCCGGGACGGCTGCGCGACCACATCACAAAAGGAGTGCTGGACCTCGGCGCGCTTCGCGTGGTCGTTCTCGACGAGGCCGATGAAATGCTGGACCTCGGTTTTCGCGACGACCTCGAGTTTATCCTGGGTGCGGCACCAGAACAGCGCCGGACGCTGCTATTCTCGGCAACGGTGCCACGCGGCATTGCCGAGTTGGCCAAGACCTTTCAGAAAAATGCGGTGCGGGTAGCGGCGACAGCCTCCACGGAGCAGCATTCCGACATCGACTACCAAGTGGTGCTGGTGCGCCGCGACGAGCGCGAGCATGCCGTCATCAACACACTGCTTGATTCGGACAGTGCGAGCGCGCTGGTCTTCTGCCACACGCGTGAGGCGGTGCGCCATCTGACCGCGCGGCTGGCCAACCGCGGCTTCTCAGTCGTTTCGCTCTCGGGCGACATGGCGCAGTCGGAGCGTTCGAGCGCCCTACAGGCGATGCGAGATGGGCGTGCCCATGTCTGCGTCGCGACCGATGTCGCGGCGCGCGGCATCGACCTGCCGAACCTCGATCTCGTGATCCATGCGGATGTGCCGAGCAACCCTGCAACCTTGCTTCACCGCTCCGGTAGGACGGGCCGCGCCGGACGCAAGGGCGTCTGCGTGCTCATCGTACCGGAGAACAGGCGCGGCGCGGCGCAGCGTGTGCTCGCGCTGGCGAGGTTAACCGCCACGACGCGTGCCGCCCCCGGTATCACAGAAATTGAGGCCCGCTACCGCAGGCAGATCCTCGACACGGCACTGTCCGCCGCTGTGCCTGACGGAGCCGACGCAGCATTCGTGACCGAATTGCTCGCGAAGGTGCCCCCCGAACGCATCGCGGCTGCCTTCCTGCGGCAGCAGCTCGCCGCTCGCCCGGTGCCGGAGGACCTCTCTCCGTTGCCGGTCTCCGACATGCAGGCACGGAAGCCCCGGCGCGAAAGAGGGAGCGAGGACAAGCAAGGCGCTGCGCCTAGGGGGGCGCCGCGCGGACCGGACATGGAGGGCGGCGTGTGGTTCACGCTGTCGCTCGGCCGCAAGCATCGGGCCGATCCCAAGTGGCTGTTGCCGATGATCTGCAATGCCGGCGGCGTTTCGAAGCGTGACGTGGGGTCGATCAGGATCGAAGACACGGAAACCCGTTTCCAGATCTCCCTGGACAAGGCTGCGGCATTCGCCGCGCAGATTGCGCGGCCCGGCAGTGTCGAAAAAGGGATCGTCATCCAGACCGCCGGAAACCTGAAGAGAAGCACGCGGAAAGCCAATCAAGACTTCGGCCAGGAGGGCAAGGCAGGCAAGGGCAGGGCAGCAAAGAAGCCGGTGCAGCGGGGCAAAGCCACATCAAAGCATCGCGATCGTGTCCGCACGCACAAGGGCAAAGCCCAGCGTCAAGAGTGACGCGGCCACACGCTTGGCGCCGCTGACCATACGTTCCAGTCCTGCGGATGCCGCCTAGCCCAACTTGGCAAGCGCTGTCGCCGTGCGCTCCGCCGTGGCGGCTTGCGCAAGAGCTCGGCGCACAAAGTCGCGCGACCTGGCAACGCCGATCCGTGTCGGGGGCAGTTGGTCCGGCACCCAGCGCATCTCGTACTCGAAGGTTAGATCACCATCGTAGCCAAGCGCCGCGAGCGCAGCGATGATATCGGTCCAAGGCACGTCGCCGTCCCCTAGTGGCACGGATCGGCGGCTCTGCTCGACGGCGCCTCTTCGCTCCGCGCCGGGTATGAAGCTGTAATCCTTCACGTGGACGAGCCGGATCGCTTCGGCCTGGAGATCGAGGCTCGCCGGGAAGTCCTCCTTCCCATCTCGGATCAGGTTCGCAGGATCGTAGACGATCCCGACGATCTCCTTGCCGGTGCGCCGCCAGAGCTCATGGGTTCGGGCCGCGCTATCGGCCATGGTGCCATCATGGTTCTCGATATTGAGGCCGATCCCGCGCGCGGCGGCGTGGGGAGCAATGCGATGCAAACTCTCGACGAGGCGGCCGGCCGCGATGGTCCAGTCATCGTCGCGAACTTCTGCGCCGCCGAAAACGCGGACGCTGGTCGCCCCGAGAGCCTCGGCAAGGTCGATGGCGTGGACGAGGCTCGCGACGGCCTCGTCGCGCTCACGTGCGAGCGGGTGGTTGACGCGCTTCTCGTATGGCGTCAGCGCGCCGATGACGAGGCCGCGGCGCTGGGCTTCGGCGCGGAGCGATCGCGCGGTCTCGATGGGAGCGTCGGGCGGGAGCGCGCAACGATAGTCCGCCTGGCAGATCAGATCCAATCCATCAAGTTGCAGCTCAGCAGCAAGGTCGAGCGCTGCGATGGGATCGAGCTCAGGGGTTGCCATGGTGTGGAGCAACAGGCGCATCGTTCAGGCGATCCTCCTCAGCATCTCAGGCGTCACCGCGTGCAACAATGGTTCGCCAGTGACGAAACGTTCGATCTCGTCGGCGAGCAACTCGGCCATCCGCCGAGTCTCATGGCCGGCCGCGCCCGCGATATGGGGCGTAATGACGACGTTAGGCAGATCGAACAGCCGCGACCCCGGTGGCAGCGGCTCGGGCTCGGTGACGTCGAGCACTGCGTTGAGGCGCCCCGAGACGAGCTCCTCGGACAGCGCGAGATGGTCGACCAGCGCGCCGCGCGCGGTGTTGATCAGCGTGGCGCCGTCGCGCATCGCAGCGAGCTGGTCACGACCGATCATGCCCTCGGTTTCGGGCAGCGAGGGTGCGTGCAGGCTGACGACGTTGGAGCGGGCCATCAACTCGGGCAATCCGACCTTCTCGCAGCCGAGCGCGCGCGCCTCGTCCTCCGACATGAACGGGTCGTACACCAGGACGGTGAGGTCGAATGGCTTCAGCAACTGGAGCAGTTGCCGCCCGGTACGCGACGCGCCGATGATGCCGATGACCGCGCCGTAGTTGCCGGGCTCGCCATGCGCAAGCCATTGCGGTTGCCATGGCTTGCGCTCCGCGCGAAGCCGCTCCCGAACCGGCAGTGCTTGCTTGTTGGCGAGCAGAACCATCGCCAATGCGTATTCGGCGACCGGCACGGCGTTGGCCGCCGCGGCCACCGTGACCGCAACACCTGCCGTCCAGACCTCGGGAGCGGCGATCGGCTTCACGGCGCTTCCCGCATGGGCGATCAGGCGCAATCGGCGCGCGATCGCCAAGGTCCCGGCATCGACCCGCGGCGCACCCCAGCCGGTGAACAGGATGTCCGCCTGCTCGAGCTGCCGCCGCGCCTGCGCGGTCGCGTAGTCGCGCAGCGGCGCTCCATGGTGGATTGTGCACGTGCGGGCAAGGCGCTCCAATAATGCCGGTGTGAGGAGATCCTGCGTCAGATGCGGATCCAGGGCGAAGACGAGGTTGGGTTTGTCTGCCATGGCTCAGCTCTTGACGGCGCCGGCGGTGAGCCCGCCGACCAACCGACGTTGGATGAACAGGAACAGGAGGAGTGTTGGCAACATGGTGAGGCTGGTTGCGGCCATCATCTCCCCCCATTGGGCAAACTCACCGCCCACGAAATTGTAGAGGCCGACGGGCAGCGTGCGCTTCTCGCCGCCGCCCAAGATGACGAGGCCATAGAGAAATTCATTCCAGGCGTTGATGAAGGAGAAGATTGCGACTGTGACAATGCCGGGCGCCGCCAGCGGCAAAACGAGCCGGCAGAAGATCGTCAGATTGCTCGCGCCGTCCATGCGTCCGGCTTCCTCGATCTCGATCGGCACCTTTGCGAAATAGGCGGTCAGCATCCAGGTCGAGAACGGGAAGGTGAAGGTGATATAGGCCAGGATGAGCCCGAGATAGGTGTTGGCGAGGCCGATCTTCGCGATGGCTGTAAACAGCGGAAGCACGATCAAGGCCTGGGGGAAAAGATAGGCCAGCAACACCGCATTGAGGATCAGCCATTGCCCGCGGAAGCGGGCCCGCGCCAGCGACCACCCCGCCATCGCCGCCAAGAGGACACTGATCAGCGTCGAGACCACCGAGACGATGAGGCTGTTTGCGAGGAATTGCGGGAATGGAGAGGAGAGCAGCACCTTATCGTAATAATGCAGCCCAAGGCTCGACAGGCTGAAGGATGGCGGGAAGTTGTAGAGTTCCTCGTAAGGCTTCAAGGACGAGAAGATCATCCAAATGAGCGGCGTCAGTGCGAAGACGGCAAAGATCGCGCCGATAGCATAAGCGATGAGATACCACCCACGGTTGCACATGCTCATTGCTCTCCAGTCTTTGCCTGGAGGCTGAGAAGGCGGAAATAGACGGCGAGAATGAAGCCGAGGATGACCATCATGACCAAGGCAACGGCTGCCATCCGGCCGATATCATATTGCTGCCAGCCCACATTGTAGGCGTAGACCGGCAGCGTCGTGGTCGCGTCGATAGGCCCGCCGCCGGTGGTCAGGAAGACGAAGTCGAAATTATTGAAGATCCAGATCGTGCGCAGGATCACGACCGTGGCGATCACCTGCCAGAGCGCCGGCAGAGTGACATACCAGAATTTCTGCCACGGGCCGGCACCATCGATATCGGCGGCCTCGTAGAGTTCCTGCGGGATTGTTTGTAGGCCCGCGACGATTGCTACCATCATGAACGGGAAACCGAACCAGATATTCATGACAATCACCGTCGGCATCGCCAGATCGGGAGAGCCCAGCCATTGCTGCGGCGCGTCGATCAGGCCGGCCGACATCAGCAGGAAGTTCAGCACGCCGTAGAGTGGGTCCAGCATATAGCGCCACGCGAAGGCCATGACGATCGAAGGAAAAGCCCAGGGCACGATGAGGGCGAGCCGCAGCGTCGTGCGTCCGATCGTAACCTTCTCCAGCGCCAGCGCGGCGACAAGGCCGAGCAGCAGCTGTCCGGTCACGGAGAATGCGGTCCAGATCAGCGTGTTAAGCGTCGCGCGCCAGAACAGGGGATCCGCGAGGGTCACCTCGAAATTGGCGGTGCCGACGAAGCGCCAGCCCGGAAACATGAGGCTGGCGTTCGTAAAGCCGACGACAGCGTTATAGGCGACGGGATACAGGATGACTGCCGCGAGGCAGGCCAAGCCTGGTATGAGGAAAAGGATCGCGAGGCGCTCGTCGAGCCAGGCGGCGAGCCCGCGGCCCGGGCGCGCCGGTTGAAGCGTATCGACCTTGGCCGCAAGGACTGACATGCGCGATCAGCCCCGGTCAAAACGGGTTCGCACGTCGCCGACGACCTTTTCGATCTGCTTTGCGGTCGCGCCGACGGCCTGATCGATGGGTTCGTTGCGAAGCAGGATGCGCTGGAACATATCTTCGACCGCATAGCTGTTCATTACCGGCCCCGCATAGGGATTGAGCCCATGTTCCATGCCGGCGAGGCTGGTGTCCTCGAGCCCCTGAAGCGTCACATCGACGACGTTGCGGAAGCGCTTGATCGTTGGATTGTCGAAGAACGCAGAACCTTCGGCGCGCTTCAGGCTCGGGAACATGAACAGCGGGATCGTCAGGAGGAAGGGCGTGTAATTCTCCTCGGCAAAGAGGAATTTGGCGAATTCCTTGCCGTCTGCGGGGTTCCTGCCCTTCGGCAGAGCAACGGAGATGCCGCCCAGCAGATTACCGACGCGCTCACGCCGCGGCATGAAGGTCGCATCGAGCTGCTCGGCGACGGCGGGCGCATCCTTGGCGGCACCAGCGACGATCGCGGCGGAATCCTCCGCCAAGCTCGTCTTGCCGCTGTTAACGAGGCTGAAATTGTCGTTGATCTTGTAATCGGTGACGCCCGGCCCGCCCGCTTTGCGCGCGAGTTCGACGATGAAGGCGGTGGCGTCCTTCACCGGCGCGCTGTCGAATGACACCTTGCCGTCCTTGTCGAAGAACGAGCCATCGGCCGAACGTGTCATCATCCACAGGAGGAAGCCACCACCAGTGTCGCCCTTGGCGAGCTTGAGGATCCAGCCGAAATACTCCGGGGCCTTCGTCGTCGCGATTGCGACCTTCAGCGCATCGTCCCAGGTCACCGGTGGCTGCATGCCAGCCTCGGCCAAGCGGTCCTTCCGATAGACCAGCAGCCGGCTATGGACGTAATGTGGGACGGAGACGTACTGACCGCGGAATAGGCCCGTTGTCTTGACGAGGTTACCCTTGAACGCCTCTGCCCCGCCCAATGCCTTGACCACGTCGTCCATCGGGTTGAGCGCGCCGGCAAGCGCCATCGGCACCGCATTCTCGGCCAGCAGGATCGTCACGTCCGGCAGGGTCCCTGCCGCCATTGCTGCAGGCCATTTCTGCGGAAAGGCCGGCCAGGGTACGATCTCGATATCGACCTTGACCCCCGGGTTCGCCTTCTCGAAACGGTCGGCGATCTGCCGCATCGCATCCGAGCGCTCCTTCTGGGAATAGCTGTGCCAAAAGACGATGCGGCGCTGCGTCTGCGCGCGCAGGAATGGGGCCGGCAAAGTGGCGGTGGCCGCGAGCGTTGCTGCGCTCCGCACCAGACCGCGACGGCTGATGGATGTCTCGAACATGATTTTCCTCCTCCGGTCCGGATCGCCGTCCGGACGTTTATCGTTCAGATCAACCCGGCGGTTCGTGCCAAATGGGCAAGCGCGCCCTTTTCGTTGGCCGAGATACCGAGCTGGGGCCGACGGACGGCCCCGTCGGCGATCAAGCCCTGCAGGCGTAGGATCTCCTTCATGCGCGGGCGAAAATCGCGGATGGGTGCGCGCCAGCAGTAGCGGGCGACCGGCGCCAGTCGCTCCCAGATCTCGCGGCCTTTCTGGGCGTCGCCATTCTGGACGGCCTCGTTCATCGCCACGAGCTCGGCCACCGCGGTTCCCGCGAAGCCGATCAGCGCGCCGTCGCACCCCATGAGGATCGCTTCGTAAATGAATGTGTCGCTGCCGGTGAGAATCCCGATGGGGTCAGGCAGCGCTTTCACGCTCTGGACCGACTGGATGGTCTGATTGGCGTCGAAGGATGATTCCTTGATCGCAATGACCTGCGGGATTGAGGCCAGCGCGTCGAGCATCTCGCCGGAATAGTCGGGACCCCAGCCACGCGGGAACTGGAAGGCAATGAGTGGTAGACCGAGCGCGTCGGCGATGTCGGCGTGGAAGCGCCGGATCATCTCGGGTGGGATAGGCGCCCCCATGAAGACCGGGAAGGGTGGGAAGACGCAGAAGCCTTCGGCACCGGCCGCGACGAGGTCGCGGCCGTGCGCGATCATCTGGTCCGTCGCCCCGCCTATCAGGCCGCAGACCAGCGGCACCCGGCCCGCGACGACTTCCGCGCAGACTCGCATCACCTCGACGCGTTCGGCATTGCTGAGCGCCGGCGCTTCCGCGGCGTCCATGTTGACAGCTATTGCGCTTGGATTTTGGTCAGCGATCCAGCGCATATAATGTCGCAGCGAGATCCAGTCGATCTCCCCATCTCCCTGCATCGGCATGAACGGGGCGGAAATTACGCCCTTGAAGGGGCGCGCCAGCACAGCTTTGCGCAACGGCGCGGGCGCTCGCGTGAGCGCCGTCGGAGCGGTCATTGGTTTGTCCTCTTGTGACTTCGTTCAGCCTGCGCGGGCGAGGGCCTTGTCAGTGAAGAGCTCGGAGCCGGCGCTTGTCGCAGACAGTTCTTTGGCGGCCGCGAGCAGAAGAGGCGCGAGCCGCACGGCGTGGTCCGGTGTCAACCGGGCGGAAGGACCGGCGATGCTGACGGTGCCGATCGCGACGCCTGTGCGCGGGTGCAGAACGGCAGCCGAGAGCGCCGAGGTGCCCGCCTCGGCGGCCTGGTCAACATAAGCGTATCCCTTGCTGCGAGTGCGGACGAGGGCCTCGACCAAGGCGGAGATCGTGCGCGGTGCGTTCGGCCCGTGCTCGTCGAGCTTGCCGAAACCCTGCCTGGCGACGCGGGCGATCGCCTCGTCGTCACTGAAGCTTGCGAGCCAGGCCTGTCCGGTTGCGGTGCAAAACAGGACAGGATGCCCCCCCATTTCGGGGTCATAACGGAGGCCGGACCGAGCGCCTTGCGCCTTCGCAACCCACGTCAAATGGTCGCCGTCGACCACGGTCATGCGGACGAGCTCTCCGCTTTCCTCAGCGAGGCGGTCGAGGATCGGCTGGGATATGTCGGTAATGCCGCTCGCTGAGAGATAGGCGAGGCCGATAGAGATCAGCCGCGTGGTGAGATGATAGCGCTCGGTTTCGGTGTCCTGGCGGACGTAGCCGAGGCGGATGAGCTCGGTGAGCAGGCGGTGCGCGCCGCTCTTCGGCAGCCCGATCTCGTCGGCCACCTGTGTGACGCTGACGCCGCCAAGTCTCGTGGACATCAGTTCCAGCGTGTTTAACGCGCGATCGAGGAGCGAAGCGGCCATGACATCGTCTTTCTGAACAACGTTCATTTTTTGAACACGGTTCAGGTTTTGAGTCAACCATGAATTCGCGCGGCTGCCGTAACGGCCTGTACGCCGATTGAGCTTGGCCATCGAACGCCCGACAATGGCATGTCGCTGAGGTCGACGAGGACGTTTGAGCTTGTGAATAAGGAGGCACAGCCGCGTGTGCGCGGGACTTCGGTTCGGCGTTAGATCAGCAGCACGAGATTTCGCGCCGAGGGTGGCCGACGCCAAAAAAAATTCCGGGGATCGTCTGTGTTGCGCCAAGGCATGGAAGCTGGATGCCTCGCCTTCCATCCTTCGCTCGTCGAACCTTGTTCGCGTCGGCCAGAATTCGGATGCTTGATCGAGCGCTGTTCAGGAGGCTCGGCCGTAGCGCGCCTTTGCAACACTCGCGTCTTCGGCCGCGTGCCCCTGAAAAACTGTCCCAATGCCGATCAGAATGGGCTCAGCAGCATCCAACGTCGCCGACAAGGCCGGAAGATCTTTCAGCATTCCAGATTTGACGACCTGCCGCGCGCGGCCGATCGAGGCAGCAACGGTAATCGGCGTTAGCGGGGAAAGCCCCTCCCGTGTCAGCCGTTCGCAAATTGGGGCTGCTGTCCGTCCGCCCATGTAAAAGATCGTCGTCGCCGTGGGATCGGCAATGGCACGCCAATCGAGATCCTCCGGAAGGCCTCCATGTTTGGAGTGCCCTGTTACGAAGCGCACAGAACGGGCATGGTCGCGGTGGGTCAGCGACACGCCGAGAAACGCCGCTAAAGCGAGGCCGGCGGTGATGCCGGGTACGACGTCATAGCTTATCCCGTGCTTCTCAAGAGCGGCGATCTCCTCGCCGGCACGACCGAAGATCATCGGGTCGCCGGATTTCAGACGCACGATCCGGCGCCCGCCCTTTGCGAGCGCCACCATCATCGCGTTGATCTCGTCCTGCTTGCAACTTGGCCGCCCGGCCCGTTTACCGACAAGGACGCGCTTCGCTTCGCGCCGGGCAAGTTCCAAAACCTCTTCGGAGACGAGGTCGTCGAACAGGATGACGTCGGCTGCCTGCAAGGCCCGCACTGCTTTCAGCGTCAGGTATTCGGCGTCCCCTGGACCAGCTCCCACGAAACTCACATGACCGGTGGTCGATAAGGTCTGCCCGAACGCGATGGCTTCGTGGAGATCCGCCTCTGTTCTGGCACCAGGCGCTGGCCCGAAGGCGCGCTCAGCAAGTCTCTCCCAGAACAATCGTCGGCGCTTGCTCCCTATGAGCTCCCCCGTGACACGATCGCGCATATCGCGGGCGAGGGCAGCCCATCGTGCCAGCGATGGCGGAAGCAACGTCTCGATCCGGCGACGGATGGCTTGACCCAGGATGGGCGAGGCACCTGAGGTGGAAATACCGATGACGACGGGCGAGCGATTGACGATCGCGCCGAACTGGAAATGGCAGAAAGCTGGCTTGTCGATCACATTGCAGGCGGCCCCGGCGTTGCGTGCGGCGCGCTCGAAATCGAACGCGGCCTCTGCATCAAGATCCGCGAGTGCCACGTGAGCGCCACTCAGATCAGCGGGTGTCCATTGGCGGGCGTGATACGTGATGGCCGCGCTGCTTCCGACCACCCGAGCCATATCTTCCGACAGTTCACCGTCCCGCGCATAGACATCGAGCTGCGCGCCGGCTGCTGCCAGCAGTTCCGCCTTCCAAGCCGCGGCGTCGCTGCCGCCGGCGACGACGGCCCGCCTTCCGCCGAGGTCGAGGAAGACGGGTAGTACGGACAAGGGCCGGATACGGGCGGGGCCCGCATCATTCGGCCGCCTGGATACGACCTGCATCGATGATGCTCCTGATTTCGGAGCGGCACGAGCCGCAATTGGTCCCCGCGTTGAGGGTTTCGCCGATGGACAGCAGGCTCTGGCAGCCGGCAGCGACGGCGGAGGCGATCTGGTTGGCTCCGACGTTGAAGCATGAGCAGACAATTCGCCCGATGGATGGAGCTGGGGACGGCGAGCGGCCCGACAGGAGGACTTGGCGGTCCTGCATTGTCAGGGCCCGCCTTGCGCCCAGTAGCGAGACCAGCCAGTCGTGCGCCGGTAGCAGTCCGACTTGCGCGACGAGAAGCGCTTCGGCCATATGCCCCTCGTCGTCGACGACAGCCGCCCGGTAAGAGAGACCCTTTCGGTCGCGGTACTCCTGAAGGCGATCCGCGGGAAAAGCCTCGATGAATTTCCGGGTGAGCAGAATTCCTTGGTCGGGGGGTTCCCCGCCGCAGAATTCGTACACCCAGCCACCCTCGACACGTTGCCTGCTCCAGTGGACGAAACCGGTCGGGCGCAGATCGCGCCGCGTGATCAGTACTCCCTCCCAGGCAACGACCTCGCGCTCGATCCGCAGCGGCACGGACTTCAACTCGGGCTGTCCGGAGAACGCGTCTGTTGCCGGGCATGCGAGAGCGCCGGCGCCGGCGCTCGACGCAAACTGTCCGCTCCAGTGGATCGGCAGAAAGGCATCGCCGGGCTTTTGACTTTCTGTGAGGTGGGCCTTGGCACGCGCGAAGCCGTACGGGGTTTTCAGCAAAGCGAGGTCACCCTCGGCGAGACCGTTTGTGGCTGCATCGTGCGGATGGAGATCGACCATCGGCTGAGGCGCGTTGGCCATAAGCCGAGGTACCAGCCCTGTGCGTGTCATCGTATGCCACTGGTCCCGCGAGCGGCCGGTGTTAAGCCGGAGAGGGAAAGCCGAGCTCACTGCTTTTGCCCCCCCCTCCTGCCGCACGGGAACAAAGCGCGCGCGCCCGTCCGGCGTCGGGAAGCGTCCACTTGTAACCAGGCGCGCGTGGGTTGGCCCGTTTCCGGATTGCGGCCAAAGGCGCGGCGGGAACCGCTCGTAGTCGTCATCCGGGATGGCCGCAAAGGCGCCGATATCAAACAATCTCTCGCCCCGGTTCTCAAAGGCTGAGAGCGCCGCATGCTCGCGAAAGATGGCGGCCGTTCCGTCAAATGCGAAGGCGTCGGCAAAACCCATGCGCCTTGCGACCTCGCAGATGATCCGCCAATCTTCGCGCGCCTCGCCCGGCAGCGGCAGGAATGGACGCTGGCGGGAGAGCCGTCGTTCGGAGTTGGTGACCGTACCGCTCTTTTCGCCCCAGGCGGCAGCCGGCAGCAGCACATCGGCGTAGCGCGTCGTGTCGGTGCGGGTGACATCCGAGACGATGACGAAATCACAAACCTTCAATGCTTCCCGTACCCGCGTTGCATCGGGCATGCTGACCGCTGGATTGGTGCCCATGATCCAGAGCGCCTTGATCCGCCCGTCCCCGGCCGCGCGAAACATGTCCACGGCTTTCGGGCCGCTAGTCCTGGCGATGCCCGAAGCTTTCCAGAAACGCGCTACGCGATCGACGTCGGCGGGATCCTCAAAACTCATATGGGCAGCAAGCTGGTTGGCCAGGCCCCCGACCTCGCGGCCGCCCATGGCGTTGGGCTGACCGGTGACGGAGAATGGCCCCATCCCGGGCTTTGCTATGCGCCCGGTAGCAAGATGGCAGTTGATGATCGCGTTGACCTTGTCGGTGCCATGTGCCGACTGGTTGACGCCTTGGCTATACACCGTAACGACTTTCTCCGTCGTCGCGAACATTTCGTAGAAATGGCGGATATCCCTCGCGGCCAGTCCACAGCCCTCGGCCACAGCCTCGATCGACGGAGCATCGGCCTGTGCCACGTCGCGGGTTGCGGCGAAGCCCGAGGTCCGGCTCGCCACGAAGTCTTGGTCAATCGCGTTCTCCCGCGTCAGATGCGCCAGGAGCCCGTTGAACAGCAACACGTCCGTGCCCGGATCAAGTGCAAGGTGCAGGTCGCTCTCGACCGCGGTGGCCGTTTGGCGCGGGTCGATCACGACGATCTTCATCGCACGTTCGCTCCGTGCGGCGAGCACGCGCTGATAGAGGATCGGGTGGCACCACGCCGCGTTGGACCCAGTGAGGACAACGAGGTCGGCTTGCTCCAGGTCCTCATAGACCCCAGGCACGATGTCCTCACCGAAGGCCCGGCGGTGGCCCGCGACGGACGATGCCATGCACAGCCGCGAGTTGGTGTCGATATTGGCGGAGCCGATGAAGCCTTTCATCAGTTTGTTGGCGACGTAATAGTCTTCGGTCAGCATCTGGCCGGACACGTAGAACGCAACGGCGTCTGGTCCGTGGTCCATGATGGTCCGTGTGAGCCGGCGAGCGACGAGATCCAGCGCCTCGTCCCAAGACGTCTCGCGTCCGTTGACCGCGGGCTTCAAGAGGCGCCCGTCGAGCCCCGTCGTCGCACCGAGCGCAGAGCCCTTCGAGCAAAGCTTGCCGAAGTTGGCGGGGTGGTCAGGATCGCCGCGAACGGAAACCTCTCTGTTCCCGGCGACGCGCGCCAGCACGCCGCAGCCCACGCCGCAATAGGGACAGGTTGTCCTCGTCTCGATCGTCGAATCCTCCATCCGTCACTCCGCCGCGATCAGCGCGAGGTCGAGGCCAAGCAGGATGCGACCTTCGGCTACTTGAACGGGTAGCGTCCTGACAGCGCCCTCATCGGCGCCTTGCGCCTTGCCGGTTTCGAGTGAGAACACCCAGTTGTGCAGCGGACAGGTGATGGATGTGCCGTGAACGATCCCTTCGCTCAGCGGACCGCGGCGGTGCGGGCAGTGGTCGTCGATGGCGAAGATCCTGTCATCGGCCGTCCGGACGACGGCGATGCGGCCTTGGGGGGTGGTTACGCAGCGTGCGCCACGCAGGGGAATGTCGTCGATCGATCCGATTTCGAACCAGTTCATGATATCACTCTGCGGCCTGCTGGTAGGAAAGCGTCGCCATGGGCTGGAATTCATGCTTGTCCTTGCCGGATACACGTTCCGACCACGGATCGACCTGCGCGAATTTTTGGGAAAACACGAAGCGGTCGTAGAATTGGCGGCGGCGGCTCGCATCGTCGAGGACCTGCCGCTTGATCTCGGCAACGCCGACGCGCTTCGCCCATTTGTAGATACGCTCGAGGTAGCGCGCCTGCTCGCGGTACATCTGGGTCAGCGCGACGACGACCTCCAGTGCTTCGTCCTCGCTCTTCACGAGGCCGAGCACCTCCGTGCCCTTGATTTCGAGACCGGCAGCGCCGGCGAAATGGATCTCGTAGCCGGAGTCCACGCAGATGACGCCAATATCCTTGCACGTCGATTCCGCGCAATTGCGAGGACAACCCGATACCGCCATTTTCACCTTGGCCGGCGTCCATGAACCCCACATGAATCGCTCAATTCGGATACCGAGGCCGGTGGAATCCTGCGTGCCAAAGCGACACCAGTCAGTTCCGACGCACGTCTTCACGGTGCGCAGGCCCTTGGCATAGGCGTGCCCGGAAACGAATCCAGCCTTGCCGAGATCCGCCCATACCGCCGGCAGATCTTCCTTTTTGATGCCGAGCATATCGATGCGCTGGCCGCCGGTGACCTTGACTGTCGGGATCGCGAACTTGTCGACGACATCGGCAATGGCCCGCAATTCGCTGGCCGAGGTGATTCCGCCCCACATCCGCGGGACCACGGAATAGGTGCCATCCTTCTGGATATTGGCGTGGACACGCTCGTTGATGAAGCGCGACTGGTAGTCATCGGCATATTCATCCGGCCAGTCACAGACCAGGTAATAGTTCAGGGCCGGCCGGCATTTCGCACAGCCGCAGGAGGTCTTCCAGTTCAATTCCTGCATGACTGCAGGGATAGTCTTCAGTTCCTTTGCCTTGATCAGCCGGCGGATCTCGTCGTGGCCGAATTCGGTGCACGGGCACATCGCCTGCACCGCTGCTGGATTGTAGGTGTCGCCGAGCGTCAACGTCATCAGCTTCTCGACCAGTCCGGTACAGGAGCCGCAGGAGGCTGATGCCTTGGTGTGAGCCCGCACGTCGTCCAGCGAGGTCAAACCCTTTGCCGTAATCGTATTGGTGATCGTGCCCTTGCAGACGCCGTTGCAGCCGCAGATTTCCGCGTCATCCGCCAAAGCTGCAACGGCCACCAAAGGGTCCGGGGAAGCGCCTCCCTGGAATGCCTGTCCGAAGATCAGGGTGTCGCGAATCTCCGAGATGTCGGAGCCCTTCTTCTTCAGGTCGTTGAACCAGGCACCATCGCCCGTTTCACCGAACAGCACGGTGCCGATAATCTTGTTGTCCTGCAGGATGACGCGCTTGTAGATGCCGGCCGACGCGTCGCGCAGGATGATCTCCTCGCGATCATCGCCATCAGCGAAGTCGCCGATCGAATAGAGATCAATGCCAGTGACCTTGAGCTTGGTCGGCGTGTCGGTGTGGACGAACCGTTTGCCTTCCCCGCCGGCCAGCTTTTCGGCCGCGACCTTGGCCATCTCGTAAAGCGGCGCGACGAGGCCGTAGACATGGCCTCCGACTTCCGCGCATTCGCCGATGGCCAGGATGTCGGGATCTGATGTCTGCATGCGATCGTCGGTGACGATGCCGCGGTTGACCGTGAGGCCGGCCTCCCTGGCAAGGTCCACATTCGGCCGAATGCCAACGGCCATGACCACCAGTGTCGCGGGGATGATCTCGCCGGTGTCGAGCTCAACGCCCTCGACTTTGCTGTTGCCGATGATTGCCCGGGTGTTGGCCTTTGTGCGAACCGTGATGCCGCGCTGCTCGACGGCTTTCTGCAGCAGATAGCCGGCCGCGGGATCGAGCTGGCGTTCCATCAGCGTTGGCATGACATGGAGCACCGTGACGTCCATACCGCGTTCTCTCAGGCCCGCGGCTGCTTCAAGACCGAGCAGTCCGCCGCCAATCACCACAGCCTTGTCGCGGGATTGCGCGGCAAGAAGCATGGCGTTCACGTCGTCGAGATCTCGGTAGGAGAGCACGCCCGGCAGGTCTTTGCCGGGGACGGGTATGATGAACGGCATGGAACCGGTCGCGACGACCAGCTTGTCGTAGCTTTCGGTCACCCCACGGTCCGAGGTGATCGTCTTTTTTGCCCGGTCGATCGCAACGACCCGGTGCCCCTTGTAGAGGGTGATGCCGTGCTTGATGTACCAGCCGTCGCCGTGAATGACGATTTCGTCATACGCCTTCTCGCCTGAAAGGACCGGTGACAGCATAATCCGGTCGTAATTCACGCGCGGCTCGGCGTTGAAGATCGTGATCTGATAACGGGCGGGGGCGGCTTCAAGAAGATGCTCGAGCATTCTTCCCGGAGCCATGCCATTGCCGATGATGACGAGTTTCTCAGCCATGTCTTGATTCCTCCGGTTCATTCGGCAGCTGCCGCAAGCACCACCGTGCCGTCTGCCGCACGCTCCATCCGCCGTATGGCGACATGCATCCAGCCGAAGCACGCGGCCACGATGATCAAGAGAAGCATGAAGCAGCTCGACCAGATGCCAGTCAGGTCGTTGAGAGCGCCGAAGGCGATGGGCAGGATGAAGCCGCCCAGGCCGCCGATCATGCCGACCAGGCCACCGACGGCGCCAACATTGCCGGGATAATAGACGGGAATATGCTTGTAGACGGCGGCCTTGCCGAGGCTCATGAAGAAGCCGAGAATGGAAGCCACAGCGATGAAGGTTATTGGTCCAATCTCGAAATGAAATGTAATCGGCCCCTCTATACCTCGGACGCTATAGTCAGCAGCAGGTAAAGAAAGAACAGCGGCGGCAATGGCGCTGACGCCAAAGGTCCAGTAAAGCACGCTGCGGGCGCCGATCCGGTCAGAGAGCACACCTCCATAGGCGCGAAAAACAGACGCGGGGATGGAATATGCGGCGCCTACCATGCCGGCGGTGGCGAGATCGAAACCATAGACGCCGATGAGATAGCGCGGCAGCCAAAGCGATAGAGCAACGAAGCCGCCGAATGCGAAGAAATAATAGAGCGAGAAGCGCCACACACGAATGTCGGCCAGGGGTGCGAATTCGGCCGCGAATGAACGCGCCGGGCCGGCGCCTGTGGTGCGGCGCTTGCGGATCACCGGATCATCTTCGGTCGAAAACCAGAAGATGATGGCCATCGCTGCCAGCGCTGTGGCCCAGATGAGCGCGACGCTCTGCCAGCCCCAGGCGATCAGCACGAAGGGTGCGGCAAATTTGGTGACCGCCGCCCCGACGTTGCCGACGCCGAAGATCCCGAGTGCCGTTCCTTGCTTCGCGGCCGGATAGAAGCGAGAGACATAGGCGACGCCGACAGCAAAGGAGCCGCCCGCGAGACCGACGCCAAGCGCGGCGGCGAGCATTGATGCATATGTGGTTGCGAAGGCCAGGAGGAAGGTGGCTAAAGCAGCCGCGAGCATTGTGGCTGTGTAAACCAGACGTCCGCCATAACGGTCTGTCCAGATGCCGAGCAGGATGCGTACAAGCGAGCCGGTGAGGACGGGCATGCCGATAAGGAGACCGAACTCGGTGTCGCTAAGACCAAGATCCTGTTTGATCCGCACCCCGATGATCGAGAAGATCGTCCAGACGGCGAAGCATACGGTGAAGGCGATGGTCGACACTGAAAGAGCTTTGCCGGCGAAGGGATCGGGGTGGGCTCCTGCGGTTTCGGTCATTTTGGGCTCCATGGGCGACATGTAGGACCGTGCTGTGGCTGAAAAAAAAGCCGCCGAGCACGGATCCTTGTCGCGTCAGACGCGAAGGGACCTCTGCTCGGCGGCTTTGCCTCGGCGCGCCCGCCATTGGACGCGAATATGTTGGCCCGTCAGTGGGCCTGTATGGTGCTAAGCACGAGCCGTGCCAGTCCGACTACGGCGATGAGAAGGTAGAAGTATCAATAGCTTGAGATATGAAGCGCGACCAACCGCGACCCGGTTGCGATGAAATCGCGATCACGGGGACCGTCTGGCGCATAAAATTTGTGCGCTGCAGCGTTCGCTTGAGGTCATCTAGCCGCCGTTTGCGCAACGAGGTAATCGGCAAGTTTGTCCGGGTCGAAAACCCTGCCATCAAAAAAGCCATCCGGGCCGAGAATGAGACTGGCGCCAGCGGAGCCCACCGGCGTCTCCCTCGTCAACGCGCCCTCGACCTTTGAATTAGCGGTGGGCAATGCAGCGCCGAGGGATTTCAGGGCGGCCCGGTACAGATCCGGCCGATAGGTCTCGTGGGCTATCGCGTCATTTGCCCGGCTTGGGTTGACCTGCCCCCACCGTACCATCTGGCTGTAGAACCAGAGCGCGTGGCTCTTCCAGGGGAATGTTGCCGCCTTCGCGTAAGTGAGGAAGAAATCGGGAGCCGAGATCACGCTCCCGTCTCCGGTAGCGATCCGGCCCGAGAGTGCGGGCAGTAGCCATTCGGCAGGCGCTCCAATATAGGCCGGTTGCGCGAGAAGAGCGCTCAGCTCCTCGCGATTGGCCGTGTCCGCGCACCATTGCGCGGCGCGATAGACTGCACGCAGCAGCGCGGAAAGTGTCTGCGGATGGAGTTCGGCCCAAGCAGCTGATACGCCAAGAACCTTTTCAGGGCTTGATTTCCAGATTGCAGCCTTGATTGTCGCGATACGGCCGCCGCCCTTGGCGATCGCAGCGGTGTTCCAGGGCTCGCCGACGCAATAGCCGTCAATGCGGCCCGACGTCAGCGCGTCGGCCATCAGCGGCGGAGGAACGATGACGATATTGACATCCGTATCGGGATTTATCCCGCAGGCGGCAAGCCAGTAGCGCAGTTCGTAATTGTGCCCCGAATGGGGATGAACGACTGCAAAGCGAAGACGCTCGCCATCTCCTCGTGCTCTGTCTTCGATGACGTCATGCAACGCTGCGCCGGTAGAGGCCGGTTCGAAGCTTTCGGAAGCTCCACGCTCGCGCATGGATCGCCACAGATCGAGGGAGACCGTGATCGCATTTCCGCCGAGGCCCAGAGCCATGGGAACCACGGTGCGCGCGGCAAGCGGCGCAAGTCCGAGGTTGAAGGCAATCGGCATCGGCGCCAGGACATGGGCGACATCGAAGTGACCCACTGCGAGCCGGTCCCGGATACTCGCCCACGAATTCTCACGGATCAGAACAAGCTCGATGCCCTCACTTGCGGCGAAGCCCTTTTCCCGAGCAGTCACGAGCACCGCGCTGTCGAGGAGCGGGAGGAACCCTGCTGTCACGCGTTCAACGACGCTCATTCCTCGCCTCCTGGGCCGAGAAGTCCGGCTGCCGTGATCAGGCTTTGGGCGATCTCGGCGATCTTCCGGTTCTGGTTCATCGCAGTCTTCCGCAACAACGCATAGGCTCCGTCTTCCGACAGGCCGCGCGACTTCATCAGGATGCCTTTGGCCCTTTCGATCAACTTGCGGTTTTCGAGTTCGCTGCGTGCTTCTTCCAGCTCCCGCTCCATACGCGAAAACGCATTGAAGCGGCTGATCGCCATATCGAGGATGGGCTTCACCCGCTCCTTCCGCAGTCCATCAACAACGTAAGCCGATACTCCCGCATCGACCGCCGCTTCGATGGAGGCACTGTCCGACCGATCCACGAACATCGCGATTGGGCGCTTCACCGCGCGCGAAAGTTGAAACATGTCCTCCAGCATATCGCGGTTGGGATTTTCCAAATCTATGATGATGACATCCGGCTCGAGCTCTTGGATACGCCGCGCAATGCCCGCCACGTCGTTGACGAGGGTCACCTGATCATAGCCAGCATCGCGCAAGCCCGCCTCAATGATGGAGACGCGGACGCGGTTGTCGTCGATCACGAGGATCTTGAGGGCCGAGGCGGAATTCATGTGACCCATCATGCCGCGAGATAGTTTTTGTGCAATGCGGCAAAGGCGCAGAAGGATGCTTTTGCAAGGGTCCGGCGCGAAGGCGTTGAAGCAGGCGGAGGAGGGATCATGAATGGCCGTCGGCCTCGATCGCTGCCTGACGCAGGAGGCCGCGTTCAGGGAACAAGTCGCGCAAGCCGCGATTTCACAACAAGGTTTGCAAGGGCCCGCTCCTGGAAGATCCGTTGGCGGGCCTGCGTTATGGCTCGGCTGGCGACCGATCGGGCGGCCTTGCGATGTGAACGTGACTAACGGTTGCTGAACGTGGGCGGCTCGCAGGGATAGGTGTAGCGCCGAGTAGGCGGGACTTCAGCCGTCACCCTCAAACAAACCCGGCGATGCATCGCTATTGGAGGTTCATCATGCCCAACAGCTTCGTGCGACATCGAACTGTGGCAGTCGGGAGGCATCGGATCTTTGTCCGCGAGGCCGGCCCGGCGGGCGGACCCGTGCTGCTTCTCCCTCATGGGTATCCGTGCTCATCCTTCCAGTTCCGCCAACTCATGCCCGCGCTGGCCGACCATTGGCGCACTATTGCGTTCGACTGGCCGGGCTTCGGCTACAGCAGTACGCCCGACCCCTCGGAATTCGGCTATGACTTCGATGCGTATACGGACGTGCTGAGCGAGGTCGCGGATCATTTGAGCCTCGACCATTACGCGCTGTGGCTGCATGACTACGGCTCGCAGATCGGTCTTCGCCACGCCATCGCCCGTCCGGATCGGATCGCCGCGCTCATTATCCAGAACGGTGATATTTACGAGGATGTGCTAGGCCCCAAATACGCAACCATCAAAGCGTGGTGGGAGAACAAGAACGACGAGACGCACCGGCCGCTTGGGGAGGCGGTGAGCGAAGAAGGCTTCCGGGCGGAGTTCATCGGTGAAGTGTCCGAGGCGGTGGCTGCGCGGGTGCCGCCGGACCTCTGGAAACTGCATTGGCCGCTGATGGATACGCCCGTGCGCCGCCAGGTTGCGGTCGGATTGATGGAGAAGCTGGAGGGCAATCTTGCTTGGTTTCCCCGCTATCAGGCTTATCTTCGTGAGCACCATCCCCCGACGTTGATCGTATGGGGTCCGCAGGACGGCTACATGCCCGAAGAATCCGCGCGAGCGTATCTCCGCGATATCCCGCACGCCGAACTTCATCTTTTGCCGGATGCAGGACACTGGCTGCTTGAGACCCATTTCGATCAAGCGCTGCCGCTCGTGCGCAGCTTCCTCTCGCGTACCCTTCGCTGAAGCACAAACGCAGGAGAACCAGCATGCCCACCACGCCCACAATCGCGCGGATTTGGCGCGGCCGAACCAAGCCTCAGATGGCCGACGAATACGAGGCTTACAACCGAGCCGAAGGCGTCCCTCCGCTGGAGAAGACCGCGCTGGGCGTCCAGCTCTTTCGGGAGGATCGCGAGGGCGAGACCTGGTTCACGACCATTTCATACTGGGCAGACATGGACGCGATGGTTGCCTTCACGAAGGGGGATCCGGAGGCGGTGCACCATCTCCCCCGTGACGAAGAACTCCTGATTGAACTGCCCGAACGTATTGAAATTCATCGCATCCTCGTTGATGAGCGGGAGTTGCGATGATGTGTCTGCTGGGGATGCGCCATACCGGCGCCCCGACGATTGGAAGAGCAGTGGCCAGAACGATCCCCTCCGGCACCGAGCCCGTTCTTTCGAGGGCGCAGGCGTGAGCCCCTATCCTGCCCCGGATCACTTTGGTTCAGATACTAGATCTTATCGGCGATATAACCGCCGGTCTGTCGTTTCCAGAGACGGGCGTAAAGGCCGTCGCGCTCAAGCAGGGCCTGCGGTGTGCCTTCCTCGACGATGCGACCCTGGTCGAGGACAACGATGCGATCCATGCTGGCAATCGTCGACAGACGGTGGGCTATGGCGATCACCGTCTTGCCTTGCATGAGGAGGGCGAGCTTGTCCTGAACTGCCGCCTCGGCTTCACTGTCGAGCGCCGAAGTCGCCTCGTCCAGAACGAGGATGGGCGCATCCTTGAGCAGCACGCGGGCAATCGCTACCCGTTGGCGCTGACCGCCCGAAAGCTTGACGCCTCTGTCTCCCACAAAGGCGTCGTAGCCGGTGCGACCCTCGCCGTCCTTCAAGGATGTGATGAATCCGTCGGCTTCGGCGAGCATGGCAGCCTGCCTGACCTCTGCCGGGGACGCATCCGGGCGGCCGTAGCGAATATTATCACCTACGGAGCGATGCAATAATGAAACGTCCTGGGTCACCACGCCGATGCTCTCTCTCAGACTTGCCTGTGTAACGGAGCGGATGTCCTGCCCGTCTATCCGGATGGTGCCGTCCTTGAGTTCAAAGAAACGCAACAACAGGCTGACCAGCGTCGACTTGCCAGCTCCCGAGAGGCCGACCAAGCCGACGCGCTCGCCGGCTCGCACCGTCAGCGAGAGATCTTCGATGACGGTTTTTCCCTCTCGGTAGGCAAAATGGACATTTCTGAATTCGACCTGGCCTGCGTCCACCTTGAGCGGCTGGGCATCGGGCGAGTCGATGATGGTGGGCGGGGTCGTCATGACGGGCATGGCGTCACGGATCGTGCCCACGGCCTGGAAGATCTGTTGCCCCATCTGGAGGAAGGCACGGGAATTAGCGCTCAGGCGCTGCACAATGGCGATGGACGCGACGAACTGGCCGATCGTGACGAAACCAGCGGCCAGGCCCCAGAAGCCGATGGCAAAATTAGCGAGCACAAGCAAGGTGTTGAGGAGGATCACGGTCGTATCCGTGGTCAGATGAATCCGTCTCTCGCGTTGCTGGGTCTCGATCGCGTTCGTCATGAACGTCCGCATCGCGCCCGCTTCGCTGTCCTCGGCTGCGAACAGCTTCACCATCTGGATGTTGCTGTAGACGTCGGTCATCGCGCCGAATATGAGGCCGCGCGCCCGGGCCGTTCGGCGCGACCGCTCGGAAAAATGGGGCACGGCAACAACGGCGAGGAAGATGTTGGCCACGATCCAGACGAACACTGGCAGTGCCAACGGCCAGCATAGTGCCCCGAGCAGAGCCAGTGACCCGACAAACTGCACCAGGAAGAGCGGGACCTGATAGAACGCCACCACAATTTGCTGCTGCACCGCTGAAGCGACTTGGGAAATGCGCGCCGCGACCTGCCCCGCGAACAGGTCTTGGAAGAAGGCGAGATCCTGACGCTCCACAGCCTTATGGCCTTGCCACTGGATGGTGGCCGGCATGCACACCGCCACAGCCTGCGAGTTCAGTGCGTTGCCGAGAAAGATCAGCAGCGGCAGGACGGGGAAGATCAAGACGCCCAGGAGGACCAGCGTCGGCCATTCCTCTCCGAGGAAAGCCCTCGCGCCGCTCGCGGTCACGCCGTCGACGACGAAGGAGATGGTCCAGATGGTCGCGAGATTAATGCCCTCCACGGCGATCATGAGGAGAGCGACGGCGACGAGCACGGTCCGGAACAGCGAGGCGAAGTGCTTGAGGAGGGCGAATGGACCGCTTGTGGGCAGCGGCTTTACAGGAAACCCGAGCGGATGAATGAGCGTCTCGAAGGGCCGATAGATGAAATCTGAAAAGGACATGGCATCTCAGCAGCGGTCGCGATGATACGCGGGGAGAGAATCGCCCGAGAGTTGGTCAGGCACCTCCTGGTACTAAACGCGAACAGATGGAGGGAGCTAGTTGGGGTCGACGTTTCCGACGACCGCGCTCCGCGGAGCGAGGCGTTATGGCAGGGGACGGAGATTGACATTCCTGAACTAGGCCAGGATCCCACCGCTCTGTCGTAGGTCTCGCCGCAGGGACAAGCATTTGGCGATAAGATGTGCAGCGCGGAGAATGCGTGGTCAGTTACCCCTGTGTCAACCGCCGGCTTCAGGCCCGAGTGGCATTATCTGGCCCCTTCGCGCTGGCCACTGACAGAAAGTCTAACCTGAATTGATACAGAAATGATCAAGCAGCCGGGCCGCGGAGCCAATTTTCCGAGGAGCGTTGCCAGAGCACTCTGCCCTAGAAGCGGGCTCACGAAACGCCATATTTCTCCAAGAGTGCGTCCAGAATTGTTTCAGAATAGGTCTCGATCTGCTCTTCGTTGAGCCGCAGAATATCCTTCATGGTGATATAGTTCTCGAAGCCTGAGGTGGCGGCGAGAAGCAGCGCGAGTTCGTTGGTCCTCTTCTCCCCCAGCGTTGCGGAGACGGGCGAAAGGGCTTCGATGAACATCGGTAGTCGACGGGCATAACGCTGATAGCGGGGAGCACCCTCTGCGCCTGATTCCATGGCGCGGGCCGCAAAGATGCGCAGGCGGTTCTCCGAGGTGCGACAGAACGCGAGCCAGTAGCGCCGCACCGCGTGCACGCGGTCCCGGACGGGCGACCCCTCCGGGATGATATTCTCCGGCACGGACACAATCCCGTCCAGCACAGCCTCAAGAGCGAGAGCGGCGGCATCGGAAAAGTAACGATAGGCCGTGGCGCGCGAAATGCCAGCCTCGTCTGCCACCGCTGCCAAATTGACTTCGGCGCCCCTGTCGATCAGCGCGCGCGCAGCAGCCAGCAGATCGCGGCGGGTGCGCAACTTCTGGCCGAGGCGCTCCCGCTCCCTGGTGCCCTCGATTCCATCTTGATTATCTGATCTCATCATGAGAAAAATGTCTCATAAAGAATGTTGCACTGCAAGGGGCTACTATGAGCGAAACTGACACCTACCATCTGTTCGGCAATCTGATCCGCTTTCATGCACGGGGCGAAATGGGCTACTGCCTTGTGGACGTGCTCACTGCGCCAGGCGCCGGCGTGCCACCCAATACCCATCCAGGGGACAATGAGGTCTTCTGCATTTTGGAAGGCACCTATGCCTTCGATGTCGATGGCCAGGAGCGCATCGCGAAGGCGGGCGACGTGGTGCAGATCCCGAATGGCGCTGTGCACGCGTTGAAGAATATCGGCGATAGCCCCGCTCGGATGTTTATCTTCAACATCCCTGGCAGGATCCATGCGGAATTCTTCGCAACGTTGGGCGAGCCCATGCCCGTGGGAGCGCGTGATTTCCCCCCGCCGGCTGACAACCCCCCAGACATCCCCCGGCTTATCGCGCAGGCCAGGGGCCTGGGCGTTATAATTCAACAATGATGAGCACGCGGGCGTTCCGTGGCAGTATTGTACGGCCCCGGGGCACTCACATGTCCCGAATTCCCCACGAGAACCTTCTCCCTTGGGCCTTTATGCAGGATAGCTCTTCAGTCGGCAGCGGGGGGTGAGCCCACCACCCCGCGCTGCGCGGCCCATGATAACAGCGCATCAAGGGCCGGGCAGAGGGCCTGCCCCCATTCGGTCAGGCAGTATTCGACCTTTGGCGGCACCTGATGGTGAACGATGCGCTTGATGATGCCGTCGCTCTCCATCTGGCGAAGCTGCTGAATCAGCATTTTTTGCGATACGGCGGGAATTGCCCGCTCGAGGTCGGAAAACCGCATGACCGCGCCACCGAAGAGGTGGAACAGGATGATCAGCTTCCATCGCCCTTCGAGCAGCTTCAAGGCGTTCTCAACCCCTTCGGCCGCCGTTTCGCGTGTATAACCGTGAGAAGGGTTACCTTCCGGTAAGTACCTTACTTTTTCGTCTGTTCTTGTCATATGGGAAGGCTAGGGTGATCTAAGCTCCGAAACAACTCAAATCGGAGAAGAGCTGCCATGCCAATTTCCCTTCCGAGGCCTATCGCTGCCTATTTTGCGGCCGATCAGGACGATGGCGGCGCGATTGCGATGTGCTTCAGCGAAAACGCTGTGGTCATCGACGAGCACCGGACCCATAAGGGCCGCGACGCCATCCGTAAGTGGAAAACGGAAGCTTCCGCCAAATACAGCTATACCGCCACCCCGTTTGAAGTGAGCGAGCAAAACGCCCAAACTGTGGTCACCGCCCGTGTCGCCGGCAACTTCCCCGGCAGTCCGGTCGATCTCCGCTATGCGTTTGTTCTGCAACACGACCTGATAGCGCGGCTGGAGATCACGGCATGAGCTTCGATCTCGGCCTGGAGGGCGCACGTGCCCTGGTAACGGGCGGAACCAAGGGTATCGGTGCGGCTGTGGTCGATGTGCTGCGTGAGGCCGGAGCGCGCGTCGTGACGACCGCTCGCACTGTGCCAGCGGGTTCCGGGCAAGGGGTCCACTTCATCACCGCCGACATTGCGACGGCTGAAGGCTGTGCCCGGGTTGCGGCGGGTGCTCTCGATCATCTCGGCGGGGTGGACATCGTCGTCCATGTGGTCGGCGGCTCCTCCGCATCCGGCGGCGGGTTCGCCGCGCTGGACGATGCGGAATGGTCGAGGGAATGGAATTGGAACCTGATGCCGGCTGTCCGGCTCGATCGCGCGCTTTTGCCGGGGATGATCGCGCAAGGACGCGGCGTGATTGTGCATGTCACCTCGATCCAAAGCCGCCTGCCGCTTCCTGAATCAACGACAGCCTATGCGGCGGCGAAGGCCGCGCTGTCCACCTACAGCAAGAGCCTGTCGAAGGAGGTTGCGGCGAAGGGCATTCGTGTGGTGCGGGTTTCACCGGGATGGGTGGAAACCAAGGCAGCGGTTGCAATGGCTGAGCGATTGGCCTTGGAGGCGGGCACCGACTACGAAGGAGGGAAGCGGATCATCATGGATTCGCTGGGAGGAATTCCGCTCGGCCGGCCTGCGAAGCCGGCAGAGGTCGCCGATCTCATTGCGTTTGTTGTCTCCCCGCGCGCCGGCGCGGTGACCGGCACGGAACTCGTGATCGACGGCGGCACAATACCAACGTCGTGATAAGAGTGAATGCGCTCTGGCTTCGAGCAAGCGGCCGGTTCCCGCGAAACAATGGAGGGTAACGCCTCCGTAGCGCCGGCGCGACGCTTCCGCTCTGTGGCACCGCAGGGAGCGCGTGACGGGGAGCGGCGACAGTTTCAGATAATCGGGCCGGGATGCCAGCCGGCCAACGAATTCGGCTAAGCCCCCGATATTGCCCAATATTGAAGTCCGCGCCCCCGGCTTGTATGAATGAATAAAAACAAGGTCTTCTCACGCGAGGGCGTAAACATGATCGATTACACGATCGATGTGATGAATGATGCCGGAGCAGAGCAGGGCCTGCTTGACCTTGTCCTCGCTGATTTTGCGACGGCTTTCCGGGCTTGGTCGTCCGCGTTGACGGCCAATGTTACGCTCAATGTTCGATTGGAGATTCGTGACCAGACAATTAGTGGAAGATTTCAAGGCGGACCAGCATCTACACTGAATATCGGCACAAAAGGCGGGTTGGCGGTCTGGGAAAGCGCCGCTGCGTATGAGCTGAGAACCGGGGTCAGTTCCGGCATGGAATACGATATTCTTGTGCAAGCTGACATAAACCATCTCCGCAACGGCCTGTATTTTGGTGGCAACGTCGAGCCCGACAAGGTGAGCGCCATATCCACCATTGTCCATGAGCTGGCTCACGGCATAGGTTTCGCCGGATGGCGTGATTACACGACCGGGGTGCTTCCCGGCGACTATCAATCTCCCTTCGACTCGCATGTGCTCATGAGGGATGGCCTTCCATATTTTGAAGGCGTGAATGCCGCAAAAATTTATGGAGGCCCTGTGCCCCTGACATATGGAAACATTTTTCACCTCGGAAACTCCGCGCCGCATCCTGGCGTGGAACTGGCAGACGACCTGATGAACGGCATCGTCTTCAAGTTTGCGACCGAGTATCCAATCAGTGATCTTGATCTTGCGATCTTGGCTGACCTCGGAATCGGGACCCGCAACTCCGATATTCTTGATGCTCCTTTGTCTGGACAGACGCTGGACGCCGGAGCAGGATTTGATATCGTCACGTTCGGAACCGATAGTGTCGCCTATCAGTTCTCTTATGATGACGAAGTTCTATCCGTCAGTAATGCAGATAATTCCTATAACGCATTCATCAACACAGCAGAGCGGATTGCTTTTACGGATCGCATTCTGGCGCTCGACCTAGACGGCAATGCAGGCCAAGCGTATCGAATGTACAAGGCCGCGTTGGACCGATTACCTGACCAAAGTGGCCTGAGTTTCTGGACCATCGCGATGGACCGTGGGGTGGGCCTAAGAGATCTGGCTCAGTCATTTGCTTCGTCGTCCGAGTTCGTTGGCCTGTACGGCCAAAGCCCAACCAGCCATCAGGTTATTCAGCTTCTCTATGAGAACGTGTTCGGCCGTCAGCCGGACGAAGCAGGCTATGCATTCTGGAGCGGCGCCATGGAGGATGGCGCAACGATGACAGATCTCCTTATCGGTTTTTCGGAGAGCGCGGAAAGCAAGGCTAATTCCATTGGGGCAATCTCGAACGGCATTTGGCTGGATGTCCAAATGGCGTGATGCGTTCAGCTATCGCTCCCGCTGGCTGTAACTCACGATCCGCCCGCCCTCGCGCCCACGCTGACCTCTACGCCTGAAGATATCCGCGCATCAGTGCTCTTCAGCCTCCGCGGAGGCCATGACGCCGCGTGCGAATATGTCGAGGAAATAATCCGCTATGGCCTCGGGCTTCTGGGGGCCTGTGGTGCGATACCAGAAGGTGATCCAGTTGAATGCTCCGAACATAGCGAAGGAGAGCTTTTGCGGATCACAACTGCGGATCGAACCGTCGGCGATACCCTGCGCGATGATGCGCTCGACTTCACGGTTCAGGCGCCGCCGCCCCGTCCAGAGCTTCTCCCGCCTGTCTTCAGCCATGTTGCCGGGGGCCGTGTTACGGATGAGGCACATGCCGAAATCGGTCGTCATGACATTGATATAGCGGCGGAAGAGCATTTCCAGCCGCTCCCAGCCGCTGACGTCCGCGTTACGGACATCGTCGAGCAGGGCAGCAAGCTCGATCGTTGCGATATTGGAACATTGGAAGAGCAGGTCCTCCTTGTCCTTTATATAGTAATAAAGGAACGGCTTGCTGACCCCGAGGGCATCGGCGACGTCCGACATCGACGTCGAGTGATAGCCGCGCTCGTTGAAGATCCGTGCGGCGGCGGTCAGAATGGCGTAGCGCTTCGCCTCCCGCGCATCTGGGGAGATCTCCCGCACCGTCGTTGCGTCCGTCATACGCTTCCCTCGCTTCGGAATTCTCACCCGTGGTCCGTCCGTCACACATCACCCCGCGCACCCGCCCAGCCTCTTATTGCAGCCATGCACGAATCGAGCGATCGGAACAAGGCGACGTTTGGCAGGCGTTCTGCTTCTCCAGATCCGGGGCCGTCGCCCCATTGGCTCATCCAGACCAAGCAAAGCGGCTTGCCGCAGGTTTTTGCAACATCCGAAAGGTCATGGAAATAGGGCGACGCCCATGCTTTTGCCCAAACGAGAACCAACGCGTCGAAACGGTTGTCCGAAAGAAGCGCGGCCGCGGAAGCCAGGATGGATCGCGGATTGGAGGTCGCCTGGGCGGTGGCATCGCACGGGTTGCGGGGCGACCCGAAGGGTGGAATGACCTCGGCCAGGCGCATCCTCGTGCGCTCGGATGGCTGGGGTGTCGCCACGCCGTTCCGTTCCGCAGCGTCAGCTGCCAGGATCCCCATACCTCCGGAACTGGCAAGGATCGCGACAGCTGGTGCCACGGCTGGCTTGGGCAGGTTCCTGAACTTGGCGAGGAACGTCGCGGTTTCGATAAGGCGGGCGAGGTCTTCGACTTCGACCATTCCGCACCGGGCGAAGAGCGCCGACCACTCACGTGGACAACCCACCTTTGACGCGGTGTGATAGGCGACCGCTTCAGCGCCAAGACGTGACGATCCAAGCTTTGTGACGGCGATGGGTTTGCCGGCCCTCGCAGCCGCTGCTGCCGCCCTTTCCAGTCGATCCCCCGAGGTCAGGCCTTCAAACACGAGCGCGATGCCGTCGACGGTTTCATTATCAGCGAGCGCGCTGACATAGTCGGCGATATCGACATCGACTGAATTGCCCGCGGTCAATACGTGGCTCAGCGACGAGCCACGTTCGGCCGCCTGGGACAGACCAAGCGCGATTGCGCCGGATTGGGAAACGAGAGCGATGGTTCCGTTGCGCGGGCTGTAGCCGTGCGGGAACTCGGCAAAGCCGCAATGAGCGCCGCTGACAAGGTTGGCGATGCCGGTCGTATTGGGCCCGACCAGCCTCATGCCTGCGGCATGGGCGATCATCTTTAATCGCTCCTGCGCGGCGAGGCCTTCTTCGGTGCCGAGCTCAGCATATCCGGAGGCGAAGATGATGCTTGAGCGAACCTTGGCGGCCGCACAATCCTCAAGGACCGCCTCGATCGCCGAAGCTGGCACCGCGAGCACGGCACAATCGACCGGTTCGGATATTTCCCGAATGCTCGCATGGCATCGCTGACCGCCAATTTCCTTCAATCTCTCGCTGATCAGGAACACCGCCCCGCTGTAGTCGCCAAGGTTGGCCATGACGCGCGCGCCGAGCGAACCGGCGCGGTCGGACGCACCGATCACCGCGATCGAGCGCGGGCTAATGAGAGGGGTGAGAGCCTCCTTCGAATAGAGTTCCCGGGCTGCGTCTGACATAGGCAGGCTCCGTACCAGCGGGTAAATTTCAGTGAGGCCGGATGCTTAGGAAAGGCGGCAATGTCCGCCCCAGCCGGGAATATTGACTTCTTCCGCCTGTCAATCGCCCCCTTGCGTTATACTCACGAGTAGATATTCTCTTGTCAATCTCCGCGAAAGCGGCTGCATAACAGGGAGGGACGGAGCATGATCAAGAGACGCGCACTGCTGGTGGCTGGGGCGACGCTCGCGCTGGTGGGAAGTATTGCTGGCGCATCAGCTGCGGATTTTCCGACAAAGCCTGTCAAGCTCGTCATCCCTTATCCACCGGGCGGTCCCACGGACCTTGTTGGCCGGCTTGTGGCACAGCGGCTCTCCGACCTGTGGAAGCAGCCGGTCGTCGTCGACAACAAGGCTGGCGCGTCGGGGACAATCGGCTCCGACGCGGTCGCGCGTGCTGAGCCCGATGGCTATACGCTGGTGCTTGGGAACAATGCCTCCCATGGCGCATACGAATTGCTCAATCCATCCGTGACGCCATACCATACGATGAAGGACTTCGCTCCAGTGTCCCTCGTCGGCGTCGCGCCCCTCGTCATGATCATCAACAAGAACGTTCCCGCGAAGGATATCAAGGAGTTCGTGGCCTATGTGAAGGCCAATCCGGGCAAGGTGAACTATGCTTCGGCGGCAATTGGCAGCGCGCCGCATTTCGCTTCGGAAATGCTCAATATCGCTGCCGGCATCGATATGAAGCATATTCCTTTCAACGGCACCGCACCGGCCATTCAGGCACTTCTTTCAGATTCGGTCCAAGTCTACATGGGCGGTGTCTCGAGCGTCATGCCTCATGTTCAGGCGGGCAAGGCGACGCTGATCGGCGCCGTCGCTTCCGAGCGCATCTCGGCCCTTCCGGACGTCAAGACCATTCGCGAGGAAGGCGTCGATGTCGCCTACGACTCCTGGTATGGCCTCCTCGCTCCGGCCAAGGTGCCACCTGCCGTTCTCGACAAGATCAATGCTGATGTCTCGAAGGTGTTAGCCGGCGACGATGTCAAGACAGAGATGGCCAAGCTCGGTTTCGAGCGCAAGCTTGGTACGCGCGCCGAGTTCACGACCATGCTTGAAGGCGAGGTGGATCGCACCAAGAAGCTTCTTCAAGACGCTAAAATCGCGGTGAAATAGGAATCCTGGTGTGCAGGGCCGGCGCCCGCCCATCGATGGCGTGCAATGCGTTGGGCGCGATGGAGGGTGATGCTGGGGTAGCAACCGATCGGGCACCCATCCGGCGCGACAGCCCGGAGCCGGATCGCTACACGTCCGTTGCCTCCAATGAAGGTCCGCTCGCCGTCCGCAGGGAGGAAAGCCGATGAAAAGAAGAACGATCATACGGGGCGCGGCCGTGATCGCGGTCGCGGCGGTTGTGACCGGCGGTGGCGCGACGGCGCAGCCGGCCTACCCTGACAAGCCGGTCAAACTGATCATACCCTATCCACCTGGTGGTCCAACCGACCTTCTCGGGCGCCTCGTCGCACAGAGTTTATCGGAAAGCTGGGGCCAGCCGGTCGTCGCTGAAAACCGGGCTGGTGCATCGGGCACGATCGGTTCCGACTATGTCGCCCGCGCCAAGCCCGACGGTTACACGCTGATCCTTGGCAACAACGCCTCGCATGGCACATACGAGTTGCTCAATCCGAGCACCACGCCCTATATCACGGCACGCGATTTCGCGCCTGTGGCGCTCGTTGGCATTGCGCCCCAGGTCATGGTGGTCAGCACGGGTGTCGGCGTCAAGGATATTAAGTCCTTCATTGCGCTTGCGAAAAGCCGGCCAGGTCAGCTGAACTACGGCACCTCCGCGATCGGCAGCGCTCCTCATTTGGCAGCCGAGATGTTCAAGCTCGCCGCCGGCGTTGACCTCAAGCATATTCCGTTCAATGGTGCTGCGCCGGTCATGCAGGCGATTATCGCCAATACGGTGCAGATGTATATCGGCGCTCCCTCAACCGTCATGCCGCAGGTCGAGGCAGGCAAGGCCGTTGCGCTCGGCGCGCTATCGAGCGAACGCATCCCCTCGCTGCCCCAGTTGCCGACGTTCAAGGAGAATGGGGTCGAGCTCACCTACAATTCATGGTTCGGGCTTCTGGCGCCGGCAAAAACGCCAATTGACATCCTCGAGAAGATCAACGCTGACGTTAACAAGATGCTGGAGAACGAAACCATCAAGAAGCAACTCGTCGACCTCGGCTTCCTCGCCGAAGGCGGCGATCGCGAATACTTTCGGAAGGTCGTCGACGAGGAAACAGCGACAACGAAGACAATCATCGAAGCGGCAAAGATCGAAGTGAAATAGGATCGATGCGGGCGGTCGAGATCTCGGAATGGTGCGAACCGGCTGCCTTGTTTGTTTCGGCAGTTGCCCGACCGATATGCTCGCCTGACCAGGTCCGGATCCGCATGCGTGCGGCGCCGGTGACATTTGCCTTGTCACTTCTGGTGGCAGGGCGATACCAGCGGCGCCCGACCTTGCCCTTCGTTCCCGGCAATACGATCGCCGGAGACATTGTGGAAATCGGTGGCCGTGCGGATCGTGGGCTTGCAGTGGGCCAGCGGGTTCTGGCCTCGTTGGAATATGGGGGGCTCGCCGAAGAAGCATGCGCCCACGCGGCGAATGTCTACCCCATCCCGGATGCGATGAGCTACGCCGAGGCGGCCACGCTCAATACGTCGTATAACTCCGCACTCGCAGCCCTCACGTGGCCGCGTCTTCTGAATATCCAGGGAGGCGAGACACTGCTTGTTACCGGCGCGGCGGGCGGCGTCGGCATCGCTGCTCTGGAAATGGCGAAAGCACTCGGAGCGAGGGTTATTGCAAGCGCCTCCTCGGAAGCCAAGCGCGCATGTTTGCGCCAGCGCGGGGCTGACGTCGTCCTTAGTGCGGATCCTGCCTCGCTGAAATCAGCGGTGATGCGGGTCACCGAGGGTGTGGGCGTCGATTGTGCGCTTGACCCGGTGGGCGGCGTGATCTTCGGCGAGGCCCTGCGGTGCCTGAAACCGGGGGGACGCATCCTGCCGATCGGTTTTGCTTCCGGAACGATCCCGACAATACCGGCGAACCTTGTGCTCGTGAAGAACATCAGCATCGTCGGTCTCTACATGGGTTATTATAAGATTGATGAGCGCAACAGATTCGAGCCGGACATCCGGGCGATCTTCACGCGCCTTGGCGAGATGCACGGCCGCGGCGAGATCAAGCCTATCGTGGCGGCGAGCTATCCGCTGGAACACGTTGCCGATGCTTTCCGGACAGTGCTCGATCGGGAAACGATCGGCCATGTTGTACTGACGTCCGGGACCTGAAGTCGGGCGCCGGAAAGGCAGCACCTGCACGGTTTCCACTCGGTGCGGTCAAAAGGATCGCTTTAATCCCGAGTCCAACTCATGTATCAATATTGAAATCAGTTCCATCAAATGGAATTTCGATGACGGGTACCGTAACAGACGGTTTTGCACGCCTTGCATCTGAACTCTGCTACGAGGATCTCTCGGCGCTTGCCGGAGAGCGCGCGAAGCTGTCGATCATCGACGCTTTCGGCTGCATCCTGGCGGGCGCGGGCAGCGCGGAGGCGGCCATCGTCCGGAAAGCCGTTGCTCTCGACGGAAAGGACGGCCCGGCCGTCATTCTGGGAACGAATACGCTTGCCTCGCCAACTGCCGCGGCCTTCGCAAACGGCACCGCTGGGCATGCCTTTGACTTCGATGATTCATCACTTGCGATGATTGGCCATCCCTCTGTACCGATGGTGGCGGCGGCAGCCGCACTGGGAACCGGACGGCAGATCTGTGGCCGCGATATCATCGTAGCCTACGCGCTTGGACTGGAAATCGCAGCTGGCCTTGGCCGTCGCATGAACCCGTCACATTACGAGGCGGGATGGCACGCGACCTCCACCTTAGGCACGCTATCGGCTGCGCTCGCCGGCGCACGGGTCGCAGGGCTGTCGGAACGGGAGATCATCGCGGTGATCGGTGTTGCGGCGTCCAGTAGCGCGGGTATCCGGAAGAACTTCGGTTCGATGGTGAAGCCGCTCCATGCGGGCATGGCGGCGCGCAATGGTGTCGTTGCAGTTCATCTGGCGAAAGCAGGCCTTGCGACAGATCCTGCAGCCCTCGACGGGACGCACGGCTTCATCGACGTTTTCCGCGGCGAGGGACAGGTGGAGGGCTTTTCCTTTGGAGGCACTCTGGAGATCGAATCGTCTGGGGTCAGCATCAAGCGCTTCCCGTGCTGTGGCTGCACCCACTCCGCCCTCGACGCTCTGCTGGCGCTTCTGCAAGATCATCGTTTCACAGCAACTGAGATCGAGTCGATCCGCTGCACGACGATCGCTCTCGTAGCCGACATCCTGACGTATCGCCAACCGACCACGCCGTTGCAGGCGAAGTTCAGCATGGAATATTGCCTCGCTGTTGCCGCGCTTGACGGAGCCTGCGGTCTCGATCAGTTCGAGCCCGATCGGGTGACGGCCCCTGATGTGCAGGCGCTCATGGGCAGGGTTGCTACTTCCGTCGATCCGGCGCTCATCTACCGCAACGGCGTCTATCCGAGCACCGTGACGGTGACGCTGAAGGGCGGCCGCGTATTCTCCCGCCATGTGGAGGAAGCCATCGGGCACCCTGCCCACCCGCTCGGGCAATCGGAGCTGGAAGAGAAATTCTTGTCCTGTGCCGAACGTACCCTTGGCCGCCAGCGTGCACGCGATGCATTTGGCCGGCTTACTGCTCTTGAGGATGTTCAGGACTTCGACGGACTGGTCGAGACGCTGAAGCCGGGATGAAGAGGCGGGCGCCAGTCACAAAGACGATGGGATGGTCCGGATCGTCCTGTGCTGCCGCCGCGTCCAAGGCCATGACGCACGCCCGGCAGGATCAGAACGACCTGATGACCAGCCGTGCACAGACTTCTAGGGAGGATAGCGATGCTACTCTTACGATCGAAGGATTTCCTCGCCGGGCTTTTCATCCTAGCGGTGGGCGCGCTCGGGCTGGCCATCGGGCGAAATTATGAGACCGGCACGCCCAGCGAGATGGGGCCGGGCTATTTTCCGCTGATCCTATCCATCATCCTGGTCGTGCTTGGATTGGTTCAGATTATCGGCGCGATGCGCGAGACGGAGCGTGAGGAGATCGATCCGATCCAGTGGCGTGTCCTGGTGCTGCCGACGCTCGGGATCGTTGTGTTCGCCCTGTTGCTGGAAAGGGCGGGCCTCGTTATTTCGCTGGCGATGCTTCTCGGCATCAGCATGCTGGCCAGTCGCGAGACGCGCTACAGAGAAATTCCCATCCTCATTCTGTGTGCAATCGTGTTCTGCTACGTCGTCTTCATCTACGGCGTCGGTCTGCCTATGAAGGTGTGGCCCTGATGAGCGATATCCTCAGTAACCTCGCGCTCGGCTTTTCGATCGCCTTGACGCCCGTCAACATTGGCTTCTGCTTCCTTGGGGCACTGCTTGGAACGCTTATCGGCGTCCTGCCTGGGATCGGTCCGTTGGCAACGGTCGCGATGCTCTTGCCCATCACGTTCTATCTCGATCCGACCACGGCCCTCATCATGCTGGCGGGCATCTACTACGGCGCCCAATATGGAGGCTCCACGACATCGATCCTCGTGAACATGCCGGGGGAATCCTCATCCGTCGTCACCTGCCTCGACGGCTACCAGATGGCGAGGCAAGGCCGCGCAGGCGCTGCACTGGCCGTGGCGGCGCTCGCCTCAATGGTGGCCGGCACCATCGCCACCTTCGTTATCGTCGCGTTCACGCCGCCGCTGACGGCCATCGCCGAGAGCTTCCAGCCCGCCGAATACTGTTCTCTGATGCTCTTCGGCCTCATCGCCGCCGTGGTCCTGGCCCAGGGATCGCTCCTGAAGGCGATCGCGATGGTCGTCATGGGGCTGCTGCTCGGGATCGTCGGAACCGACATCAACTCTGGGGAGCGCCGTTTCACTTTCAATCTCATCGATCTTGCGGATGGTATCGAGTTCGTTGCGCTCGCCATGGGCCTCTTTGGCATCCGCGAGGTCATGGTGAACCTGGAATCGAAGTCCGCGGTCGTTCGGACGGAAGCGATCGGTACGCTTTGGCCGACCCGTGATGATTTCAAACGATCATGGAAACCGGCCCTGCGCGGCACGGCACTTGGTTCCTTGCTCGGCGTTCTGCCGGGCGGCGGTGCCCTTCTGTCGTCCTTCGCGTCCTACACCATCGAGAAAAAGCTCTCCAAGACGCCGCGCCGCTTTGGCCGGGGTGCCGTCGAGGGGGTTGCGGGCCCGGAGGCTGCGAACAACGCGGGTGCTCAGACGTCCTTCATCCCTCTCCTGACGCTCGGTATTCCGGGCAACGCCCTGATCGCGATGATGGCCGGCGCGCTCATGATCCATGGCATACAACCGGGGCCGGAAGTGGTTCGGAATCAGCCTCAGCTCTTCTGGGGGCTGATCGCTTCGATGTGGCTCGGCAATCTGATGCTGCTGGTCATCAACCTTCCGCTCATCGGCATCTGGGTCCGCCTGTTGAAGGTGCCCTATCGCCTGATGTTTCCCGCTATCCTGATGTTCTGCGTGATCGGGGTCTATGGCGTGAACAACGCCTCCTTCGAAGTGCTGGTGATGGCATTTTTCGGGGTGGTCGGTTACATCCTCACGAAGATCAACTGCGAACCGGCGCCGCTAATCCTCGGGTTCATCCTCGGCCCGCTATTCGAGGAAAATTTGCGCCGTACACTGCTTCTCTCGCGCGGCGACTGGAGCGTCTTCGTCACCCGCCCGACCAGCCTCGTTTTCCTTATTCTCGCAGCCCTCCTTCTGGCCATGATCATCTCTCCGATGATCCGCGCGAAGCGTGAGGAGGCCTTTCAGGAAGAATGAGGCGAGCAATTGTATTTGCGGGCGAAGAGCGGCAGCGCGACCACGCAGCAGTGGTCCAAGAGCTCTGTCGGAGGCCCGCGCCTGGCTCAATGAAATGGATTTCAAAGCGCGAAATCTGATAAGATGCCGCCGCTTATGCGGAGCGACCTCCCGCCTCTCCGGCCCACGCGTGAGCGCTCCGGCGGATTATAACTTTCTTATAGGCGAACCTGTGTCGGGATGGAGTGACTTTGGCCAGATCTGTTACGCGTGCGTTATCGATTTTTGACGCTTTCGACTCCGATCATGTGAGCCTGTCTCTCCAGGACATCGCCGAGCGCACGCCGATAGCGAAGGCGACGGCATTCAGGCTTGTGAACACCCTCGAGAACGAAGGCTATCTCGTGCGCCTCCAAAACGGTCAATACGTGCTTTCGATGAAGCTCGTGCGGTTGGCGGGTTTGGTGCAGGGTACGCTGACCGCGCGCGAGGCGGCGCGCTCGACAATGATCGAGCTCAGCAAGCTCTCCGGCGAGACCATCACGCTCAACGCTCGCGCGCATCACGAGAGAATGGTGATCGAGGTTGTCGATACGCCTTCGCCCCTCATGGCAATCTCCCGTTCGGGAGAACGTGTCCCCATTCTGTTTGGCGCGGCCGGCCGTGTGCTTCTGGCTTTCATGGCAGAGCGCGAACGCGGCGACCTCTTGGACGCCATCGGCGCCGCGAGGCTTGTCAAACTGAGCGAATTGCGGGCCGATCTCAACGCCATTCGCATCGCGGGCATCGCGGTGACCAGCGGCACGCGGGTTCCGGGCCTGACGGCCATTGCCGTTCCGCTATTTGAGCAGGGCAACATTGTGCAATATTCGTTGACGCTCAGCGGTCCAGCAGTCCGCGTCGACAGCCGGATCCCGGAGCTATCCCACCTCATGCAGGAGGCGGGCAACCGGATCTCGTCAAAGCTCGGCGGAGAAAGCTTTCCCTATCCCGGCGTGGGCCCTACGGAGGATGCCGCCGGTTCCCAGCGGCGGCGCCCGCGTCGTTAAGATGCTGGCCGGGGACGCTCGCGAAACCGTCATGGTTATACCTCTTTGAAAGCCGCAGCCAAGAGCCGATAGGAAGGGCGGCTTTCGACCAAGCTCGAGGTCGTGGCCGCGACTCCCACTTCTCTTCACGTTGTCCTACCCGAGGGTAGACAAGCCGGAGTCGTCTTCATAAGAATAGATGGGGAGCCGACGGCCGGTGAAGTCGTTGCAGGCCGCGCCGCCTTGAGAGACGCGTGTTGCAGATCTGGAGGGTTAATGTCGGTCAGAAGTGGTCCTCTTGCGCAAATTCGGGTGGTCGAGATGGTCGGGGTGGGCCCCGGGCCGTTCGCGGCCATGTGGTTGGCGGACATGGGTGCAGACGTCATTCGCATCGACCGGCCGGGACAACGCTGGAACCAGACGCGCAAAGACGTCCTCAACCGCTCCCGGCGCTCCATCGCGCTCGACCTCAAAAGGCCGGAGGGACTTGCCGTTGCCCTGCAACTGATCGAAACCGCGGACGTTCTCCTTGAGGGTTACCGACCCGGGGTGATGGAACGGCTTGGGCTCGGGCCACAGATCTGCTTGTCGCGCAATCCGCGACTTGTCTATGGCCGCGTGACCGGTTGGGGACAGACCGGTCCCCGGGCCAACGAGGCCGGGCATGACCTCAACTATATCGCGACAGGCGGAATTCTCTCGACGATCGGCACCGAGACTGGGGGGCCGGTCCCGCCGCTCAATCTGATCGGCGACTTCGGTGGCGGCGGCATGCTCCTCATCGCCGGCGTGTTGGCGGCGCTGGTCGAGCGGAGCACTTCGGGCAAGGGTCAAGTGGTTGACGCTGCCATGGCTGAAGGCGCCACAATGCTTGCCAGCATGATCTGGGCCTATCATGGCAAGGGCCTCTGGAACCGCGCGCGCGAGGCCAATCTCTTCGACGGCGGCGCGCCCTTTTATCGCTGCTACCGGTGCAAGGATGGCGGGTGGGTGGCGCTGGCGGCTATCGAACCGGAGTTTTGGCATGTCTTTCTCGAGCGTTGCAGGATTGACGACCAGCTCCTGCGCGATAATCAGCGGAACAAGGCGCTCTGGCCCCAGCTACGCGAGCGTTTGACAGAGATCTTCCTGACACGTGACCGCGACGAATGGGCCGCCATGACTGCAGACACGGATTCGTGCCTGACTCCGGTGTTGGATTTTGACGAGGCGTTACGTGAAAGTCATGCCGTCGCGCGAGGAATGTTCGTCGAAGTGGAGGGAATGCCCCAACCGGCACCTGCGCCGCGTTTTTCGCGGACCGCCGGCGCGGTTGCGTCCCCGCCCACCATGGTCGGCGAGCACAGCAGGGAAATTCTGTCTGAAATCGGTTTCTCCGCTGCGGAAATCGATCGTCTGGAGCAGGCCGGAATAACGGCGGGGCTGCAGGTGGGCTCGATCGTCCACGATAAAGGACCGCTCGGCTAGCCGGAGAACATGCAAGGGCCGTGGTTCCGCACGTCTCGATCAGTCGTGTCGCCTTCACGGCAACACTGCGGCCGAGAGAATGGCCGCCAGGAAGAACCAGTCCGCGGCGCGCCAAGAGGGGAGGCGCCTCATCGACACGCGGGCCCGGGCGATAGCTGTTTTTTGCAGCTTCGCGCCATCGCACCGCGGCACCTGGACTGAGCCGACAGCAGCGCACAGCCGCAGCCGCGCCAAGGATGAACGAGATGCCCCTGTCGGCCGAAGAACCTACCTAATAGTAGAAAATCACAGTGAAAGAACGGGGAGGGCGCGAGGAACTGGCGCGTATTCCAAGTCTTTGATGGTGGAATCGCGTATCCGCATTGACATTTTCCTACTCATAGGTAGTTTTGAGAGCAAGGCGGGACCCGGCTGAAGAACCGCAGATTGGAGGCGGCATTGCTGAACTACGACGCGGTGATGAACTGGAGGTTTGAGGACGTCCGGCAGACTTATTCCGAGCGGGATACGATTCTCTATGCGCTGGGCCTGGGCTATGGCCACAATCCCACCGACCTCGAGGAACTGCAGTTCGTGCTTGAGGATCGGCTCGTTGCCATGCCGACCATGGCGGTGGTGCTCGGGGGACCGGGCCCCTGGATGGCGGATCCCCGCACCGGCATCGACTGGGTCAAGAGCCTGCACGGTGAGCAGGGCCTGAGGATCTATAAGCCGCTTCCGGTCCGAGGCACGGTCATAGGAAGAAACCGCGTCACCAATATCGTCGATAAGGGTGAGGGTCGCGGTGCGCTGCTGATGATGGAGCGCGACATTATCGATGAAGCGACAGGCGAGATACTCGCCACGCGGACCTCTACCTCATTCCTGCGCGGCGACGGCGGTTGCGGGGGGGCGGCCCAGAAGCAGCCGGCACCTTATCCGATTCCCGAACGCCCCGCGGATGTCAGCTTCACAATGGGCACGCGCCCCGAAGCGGCCCTGATCTATCGTCTGTCCGGAGATTGGAACCCGATCCACGCGTTTCCGGAGAAGGCCGCCAAAGCCGGCTTCGAACGGCCCATCCTGCACGGGCTCTGCACGTACGGCATGATCGGGCGAGCGCTGATCGCCACCGTCTGCGGCCATGATGTCACGCGTCTTAGAGAATTCGGCGGACGCTTCAGTGCACCGGTCTATCCCGGCGATTCGATCAAGGTTGACCTGTGGGACGAGGGCAAGGGCCGCTTCGCATTTCAGGCGCGGGTCCCGGAACGCGACCAGCTCGTCTTCAACAACGGACGGGCGGAGATCGCCGCATGAACGAAACGAAGCCGCCCTATGGAGGGGCTCTGCCAAAGCCGACACCGGAAACCCAAGCATTCTGGGACGGCACAATGGCTCACAAGCTGATGCTGCCCTGGTGCACCGAATGCGGCAAGCCACATTTCTATCCCCGCTCCATCTGTCCCTTTTGCCTGTCGCGCGAGCTTGAATGGCGCGAAGCGAGTGGTCGCGGCAAGCTCCACACCTACGTGATCAACAGCAAGGCTGCCAAGGGTTTTACGACGGTGCCGTATGTTATCGCGGTGGTTGAGCTGGATGAAGGTCCGCGCATGATGACCAACATCGTCATCGACGACCCGACACCTGAGAAGCTTCCGATTGACGCCGCTGTCGAGGTCGTCTTCGACGATGTGACCGAGGCGGTGACGCTTGCAAAATTCAGGCTGGTGCAACCATGACTGGGCCGCTCAGCAGAACGGCGGCGATCGTGGGCGCCGCTGAAACCGACCGGATCGGCAAGCTGCCCGACATGTCGCGCCTGGCCCTCCACGCGGAAGCCGCCAAGAATGCGCTCGCGGATGCAGGTCTTAAGCTGTCTGATGTGGACGGCCTCTTCACCTGCGTCGCCGGACCCAACGAACTCTCCGAATATCTCAATTTCGTACCGCGTTATGTGGACGGCACCAGCGTTGGCGGCTGCTCCTACATGATCTTTGTTCGCCATGCTGTCGCTGCCATTGCGGCCGGCTACTGTGACGTTGCGCTCGTCGTCCATGGCGAAAGCGGTCGCAGCTGGATCGACATGGAACCTCAGGGCACGGCCGCGAGCCCCGCCGGCCAGTTTGAACTGCCCTTCGGCGTCGCGGCTGCGCCCACGACCTATTCGATCCCGGTCCTCCGTCACTTCCACCAGTACGGAACCACCAAGCGTCAGATGAGCCACGTCCCCGCCGCTACACGCGAATGGGCTCTGCTCAACCCGCGCGCCCTCATGCATTCAGCCGGTCGCATTACGCCGGAGGATGTCGAGGCCTCGCCGATGGTCTGTTATCCTTTCAACAAGCTGGATTGCTGCCTCGTCGCCGACGGGGGCGGTGCACTCGTCATCACGTCGGCGGAACGTGCCCGAGACCTTCCCACCAGGCCGATCCATATTCTTGGCACGGGTGAGGCGACGGCCCACCGGCAGATCGCCATGATGCGCGACTTCACCACCTCGGATGCGACGGTACTTTCCGGCAGGCAAGCTTTTGCCGAGGCCGGCCTCAGTCCTGCCGACATCGACCATCTGATGCTCTACGATGCTTTCAGCTTCACGCCGATGATGTTCCTTGAAGATCTCGGCTTTGTAGCCAAGGGCGAATCTGGAAGCTTCTTCTCTGAAACGCGCAGAGCCCCGGACGGAACCACAATCTACAAGACCGGCCCTGGCGGCGACCTGCCTGTCAACACCAATGGTGGCGGTCTCTCCTACTGCCACTCTGGCCGCTACGGCATGTTTGCCATGCTTGAGGCTGTCGCCCAGCTGCGCGGTACGGCTGGAGAGCGTCAGGTCCAGGGTCTCGCCACCAGCCTCGTTCATGGCCCGGGTCGCCAGTTTGCGGCCGCAAGCACGGTGATCCTCTCCAATGTCTGACCCGTTCCATTATCCGCCCCTGAAACTTCTCATCGACGGTCATTGGATCAACAGTGACGGGCGCGCCACGATCCTGGTCGAGAACCCATCAACCGGTGAAACGCTCGGCGCCTTACCGGTTGCCACGGAAAGCGATGTAACCCGAGCCGTTGCCGCGGCCCGCCGCTCCTTTGATGCCTGGCGGACGACCCATCCACAGAAGCGAGTGGCCATCCTGCGCAAAGCGGCCAGTCTCATCCGCAGCCGAACGGACGAGATGGCGACACTGATGGCGCTTGAACAGGGCAAACCGCTGCGCGACGGTCCGGCGGAAGCGAACCGCGCTGCGGACCATTTCGAATGGCACGCGGAAATGAGCCTGCGCCTCCTCGGGGAGGTCATCCCAGGTGCTCCAGGCGTCGCTCAGATGGCGCTGCGCGTGCCAGTCGGGCCCGTGGCCGCCTTCAGTCCCTGGAACGGGCCGGGCGCCTCGCCGGCCCGCAAAATGGCCGCGGCGCTCGCCGCCGGCTGCACCCTTGTCATCAAGCCCGCCGAGGAGACGCCGGCAACGGCGCTGTTGATTGCCCAATGCCTTCTGGAAGCTGGCGTACCGGCGGGCGTCCTCAACGTGATATTCGGCGATCCGAGGCAGATCTCCGATCAACTGATCGCGTCGCCGGACATCCGGATGTTGACGTTCACCGGTTCCGTGCCGGTAGGGCGGTCCTTGGCTGCAAAGGCTGGACACTATCTGAAGCCCATGATCCTCGAACTGGGCGGGCATGCCCCGGTGATTGTCTGCGGCGACGCAGACCCGATCGTCACCGCACAGATCTCGGCCGGTGCCAAATTCCGCAACGCCGGCCAGATCTGCATCTCGCCGACGCGGTTTTACGTGCATGGCGATATTCACGATCGCTTCGTCGACAGCTTTGTGGCTGCGACAGAAGCGCTCGTCGTCGGCGATCCCCTGGCGAAGGACACGCAGATGGGCCCGATGATCCACAGCCGCCGCCTGTCGGCGGTGGACGCGTTGATACAGGACGCGATCGCGCGCGGTGCGACACTGCGCACGGGTGGACGGAGGATCGGCAACACGGGAGCCTTCTATGCTCCGACCGTGCTGACCGACGTTCCCGACTCCGCGCGCATCATGAGCGAGGAGCCCTTCGGTCCGGTCGCGGTGTTTCAGACATTCACGGACCTTCGAGAGGTCTGTGACCGGGCGAACGCCACCTCGTTCGGTCTTGCCAGCTACGCCTTTACCGACTCCGCCGCGGCGATCGCCATGATCAGTGACAGGGTCGAGGCAGGGGGGCTTTCGATCAACCAGTTCACCGGCTCTTCGCCCGAAATGCCGTTCGGCGGGGTGAAGGACAGCGGGTATGGTCGTGAAGGTGGCGCCCAGTGCTTCGATGGCTATCTCACCTACAAATCCATTTCCCACAAGATTTCGGCGTGATGAGCGCCTCCTCATTCGGGGAGAAGACAAGATGCGATTGAAAAATAGAGCGGCGATCGTCACTGGTGGCGCGCGCGGAATCGGCCGTGCCATCGCTGAAGAACTGGCGCGCGACGGTGCAAGCGTTGTGATCATGGATCCGGGTACCACCAAGGACGGCGGAGGAGCGGAAGGCGCAAGCCCGGCAGAGGAAGCAGCTGCCGCTATCCGGGCGGCCGGCGGTACGGCGATCGTTGCGGCCGAGAGTGTTGACGATCATGAGGCCTGCGGCCGCACCGTGGCGATGTGCAAATCAGAATTCGGCTCGGTTGACATTCTTATCAATAATGCTGGTGTGCTGCGTCCCAAGATGATCTGGAATATGCCGGTGGAATCCTGGGATATCGTCGTAAATATCCACCTGCGTGGCCAGTATTCGATGATTCACCACGCTGCTCCGCACATGCGCGAGCAGAAATGGGGACGCATCATCAATATGGGGTCGGAAGCGTGGCGCGGAACGGTCGGCGGCGCCAATTACGGTGCGGCGAAGGGCGGCGTATTCTCGCTAACCCGCGCCATGGCTCGTGAACTCGGCAAATACGGCGTGACCGCCAATACGGTCTGCCCGGCCGCGGCTACCCGCTTGACGCTCGACGAGTCCGTCAGGGAGGGCTTTCGCAAACGGCTGGAGGCCGGCCTTGTCACACAGGAGCGGTATGATGCCGTGGTCAACATGGGCGGGCCGGAGCACGTGGCTCCCTTTGCCGCTTATCTCTGTTCCGATGAAGCCGCTGATATCAATGGTCAGGCGTTCCGCGTCGAGGATCGCAAGATCGGCATCTACAACGATCCCGAACTCAAGGCCAGCGTCGTGAAGGCGGGCAGCGAACCCTTCACGCCAGAAGAAATCCGCAAGCTTGTGCCTTCCGCCCTCCTGCAAGGCTATATCAACCCCGCGCCGGCGGAAGCGGCCGAGTAGCTTCTCAGGCGGAGGGGAGATCATCGCCATGATGGAAGGTCGTTCAATCTACGGGGCGGAGCATGAAGAGCTCAGGCGCTCGGTCCGCAAGTTTTTCGAAAGGGAATTGTTGCCGCACATCGATGCATACGAGGAAGACGGTATCATTCCGAAGGAGCTGTGGCGCAAGGCCGGCGAGATGGGCATCCTCTGCCCGACTGTTGGTCCCGAATACGGCGGCATCGGCGGTGATTTCCTTCACCTTTGCATTATCGATGAAGAGCTCGGCTACACTGGCCAGTCGAGCTTCACCATTCAGACGCACACGGATATTGTCGCCGCCTATCTCGAGGCTCTCGGCACGGAGGAGCAGAAGCAACGTTGGCTTCCGCGCATGGTGACGGGCGAGATGATCGGCGCGGTTGCTATGACCGAGCCGCAGGCCGGCTCGGACTTGAAAGCGATTACGACCTCGGCGGTGCGTGATGGCGACGAGTTCGTCATTAACGGCTCGAAGACGTTCATCACCAATGGCATCAATGCCGATTTCGTCATTGTTGTGTGCAAAACGGCGCCGGAACTCGGCCGCAAGGGCGTCAGCCTCATCGTCGTCGATGGTGAGCGTGAGGGCTTCAAGCGAGGCAAGCGGCTCAAAAAGATGGGCATGAAGGCCTCCGATACGGCCGAGCTGTTCTTTGACAACGTGCGTGTGCCAGTGAGCAACCTGCTCGGGAGCGAAAATTCCGGTTTCACGCAGGTCATGCACGAGATTCCGAAGGAGCGACTATCGATCGCCACCATCGCCATGGCGTCGGCGCAGAAGGCCTTCGACACGACGGTAGCCTACGTCAAGGAGCGCATGGTCTTCGGCAAACCGCTGATCGAGTTCCAGAATACTCAGTTCAAGCTCGCCGAGCTGAAGACCCATCTCACCGTCGGCTGGGCGCATCTCGACCACTGCATTACCAAGCATCTGAAGCATGAGCTGACCAGCGATGAGGCCGCGATCGCCAAGCTGTTCAACACCGAGCTCCAGTGCCGCGTGGTGGACGAGTGCCTGCAGCTGCATGGCGGCTGGGGGTACATGTCGGAAACGCCGATCTCGCGCATGTATGTCGACGCGCGTGTCCGCCGCATCGCAGGCGGAAGCTCGGAGATCATGAAAGTGCTGATCGCGCGGACGCTCTGAAGGTACAAGGATGAGACGCTTGACCCGTTCCGATACTCAACCGCTCGCCGGTCTCAGGGTTCTCGATCTCTCCACCGTGGTGGCGGGGCCATTTGGTACCGACATTCTCACAGCGCTTGGCGCGGAGGTCATCCGAGTGTCACCGCCAGGCGGAGGAATGCCGGTCGCGCCGAGGGATCCGGACGAGATGGTCAGCGACGCCGATGGCTTCCTGTTTGGCCTGCAGCGCGGCAAGAAGAGCATCAACCTCAATCTCAAGAGCGCGGCGGATCAAGAAAAATTTCTTCGCTTGGTCGAAGTATCCGACGTCGTTTACGACAATTTCCGGCCTGGCGTCATGGCACGTCTCGGCATTGATCATCCGGCGCTCGCCAAGGTCAATCCGCGCATCATCGCCTGCTCGATCAGTGGCTACGGCTCGACAGGTCCTTGGGCGGGCGTCGGTGCCTATGATGTCACCGTGCAGGCGCTGAGCGGCGGTATGAGCATTACCGGCTCGAACGACTCGCAGGGCATGCCCTGCCGCTGGGGTGTCCCGATTGGCGATATCACGGGCGCCTTCTATGCGGTGATCGGCATCCTTGCGGCGCTGGATGAGCGAGCGCGTACCGGCAGGGGGCAAGCCATCGATATTTCTCTCTTCGATGGACAGCTGGCGCTCAACACCTATCGCGTGCCGCAGGCCTTTGGCGCAGGCGTCGAATTCGGCGCGCCGGAACCCCGCCGCGGAGGGGCTGGCACCGTTCCCTATGGCCCATTCCTCTGTGGGGACGGCAAGTGGATCGTGATTGGTATTGCGTCCAATTTCTGGAAGCGCTTCTGCGAAGCCGTTGGTCTTGAAGACCTGATCGAGGATCCGCGTTTCGTTTCCCTTGCGAAGCGCCAGGATAACCAGGGCGTCCTTGAGCCGATAATCGAGGAAAAGCTCCTGACGGCGTCCTCGGATCACTGGCAGGAGAAGCTGATCGAGGCCCATGTTCCGGTGGGCAAAGTCAATTCGATCCGCGAGGCCTTCGAGCAACCCCAAGCGCAAGCACGCGAGATGATCGCGACACTTGATGGCCCGGGGGGCGAAGGCGTTCGCACGGCCGCCAATCCGATCCGCTTCGTCGGCGAGCCGAAGGGCCGCTTCACGGCGCCCGTGTCGGAGGGAAGTGATGACGGCATTGCGCTGGAACCGCTGCCGGCTGTCATGGTCGGCCTCGGTGAAGTCGACGCGCGGATTGCGGGCCTGGCCGCGATCGACGGGCCGCTGCGCGGCCTTCTCGTTCTGGAGCTTTGCGGAGATGAGCCGAGCGGTACCTTCGGCACGCAATTGCTCGCTGACCTTGGCGCAACGGTCGTCAAGGTCGAACGGCCGCCTGGCGAGGGGGCGAACTGTGAAGATATCCGCGATCTTCGGATCTCACCGGAAATCGCGTATTATTTCGGGCTCAATCGCAATAAAAGATCGATTTGCCTCGACCTGAAGTCCGCCTCGGGTCGCGAGATCTTCCTGAAACTCGCGCGTCACGCGGATGTTGTATACGACAACTACAAGGGCGGGGTCATGGATCGCCTCGGGCTCGATCCCGATGCTTTGAAGGCGGTCAAGCCCGACATCATTACCTGCTCGGTTTCGGGGTTTGGCAAGACAGGTCCTTGGTCGCACCTTCCGGCCTATGATGCGACCATTCAGGCGCTCGGCGGTGGTATGAGCATTACCGGCACCGGCGAACCCGGCCCTATGCCGGTGCGTTGCGGCAACCCGATCGGCGGCATCGCGGGCGCGTTCTACGCCGTTATCGCGGTTCTGTCTGCGCTTCGCCGCAGGCGAGCCAGCGGCTCTGGTGCAATGATCGATATTGCCCTGCTCGATACGCAACTCGCCATGCACGCCTACCGGGTCGCCCCTGCGCTTTCGGGCCGCGAATATCCCGCGCTGCAGCGACGGGGTGGCAGCGGCGCAGTACCCTACGGGCCGTTCCAATGTGCTGACGGGAAATGGTTCGTGCTCGGCATCACCGGTCAGTTCTGGCCGGCGGCTGCGCGATTGTTCGGCCATGCCGAGTGGATCGACGATTCGCGCTTTGCCACGGAACAGTTACGGCAGGACAACGAGGGCGAGCTGAACGATCTCGTTGCAGCCGTCATGGCGAGGGAAAGTGCGGACGTATGGCAGCGCCGCTTCGTGGAGCTTGGAATCCCCGGCGCCACGGTGAACACGATCAAGGAGGCCTATGCGCATCCGCATGTCGAGCTGCGCAAAATGCTCGTCAGCTTTGACCATCCCTTGGGAGGCCGACTGAAAGTAGCCGGATCGCCTTTAAAGCTTTCGGCTCATGAATTCCGCGGCTTTCGCCACGCACCGGCGCTGGGGGAGGACACGGTGGAGTTGCTCACTCAGATCGTCGGAATCGCTCCAGGCGATCTGAAGCCGTTGCGCGAGAGCAAAGCGATATGGTGGTCCGACGAAGGACCCCGCTATGACCGGCCAAGTGTGGTCTAAAGGGGAGGAGGTGCCCAGATCGATCAGGGCACAGAAACCATCGGCCCGAGCGCACGGGGCTTCGAGAACGACGGGGAAAGCGACGACAATGAGAGTGCACGACTGGTTCGAATACCATGCGAAGGCGCGGCCGGACACACCGTTTCTGATCCAGGACGGGGTTGTCGTCAGCTATCGGGATGCGGAAATTCGCGCCAATAGATGGGCGAATGCCATGATCGCGGCAGGGCTCGGGCGTGGCGACCGCATCGCTTATCTATCGACAAACGATCTCGACATGGGCGTGATGTTTATGGCCTGCGCAAAGGCTGGCGTGGCACCTGTCATGCTCAACTACCGTCTTGTCCCGCGCGAATGGCTCTGGATCCTCAAGGATGCGGATGTCAGCATGTGTTTCGTACGCGGGGAGGATTATGTCGCCGCGATCGACAGCATTCGCGCTGATATCGATCCTTCGGTCGCATTTGTCAGTGTGGGTCCGGCCGCTTTCGACAATTGGCAAAGACTGGAGGACTTCATCGGCAGCGCCCCGCCCGACGCGCCTCGGCTGGAGCTGACGAAGGACGACATGCTCTACCTGATCTATACGAGCGGGACCACCGGGCACCCCAAGGGCATCATGATCAGCCATCAGAACGTGATCGCTCATGTCGAGCAGGTCATGTCCGCCTCGGTCCTGTCCCGCTCACCCGGGGAGCGCCACCTCGTGGTCACTCCGCTCTATCACGCTGCGGGCGTGCTGCGCATCATGACGGTGGCCATCAACGGCGGCACCGTGGTGCTGATGGAGCATTTCGATCCGGACCTCTTCTTGCGGACGCTGACCGAGCAGCGCATTGCAACCGCCAATATGGTTCCAGCGATCATCCAGACTTTGCTCGATATGCCGCAGATCAGCGAGATGGATTTCAGTCACCTTCAGGTTATCCATTATGGCGCCGCGCCGATCAGCGAGTCCGTGTTGCGGCGGGCGCTAGCCACGTTCAAATGCCCCTTGATCCAGGGATATGGTCTCACCGAATCCTGCGGCGGCATTGCATATCTCAATGAAGTTGATCACCTGAAAGCCTTGAACGGACGGCCGGAGCTGTTGCGCTCGACCGGGCGCTCGGTTGTTCTGGCGGAGGTCAGGGTGGTCGACGGCGAGGGAAATCCGGTGCCGCCGGGCACGGTCGGCGAAATCGCCATCCGCGGCCCGAATGTCATGAAAGGCTATTGGCGCAATCCTGAAAAAACGGCCGAGACAATCCGGGACGGCTGGCTCTATTCCGGTGATGCTGCCTATATGGACGAGGAAGGCTATGTCTTCCTGCAGGATCGCATCAAGGACATGATCGTCTCGGGCGGCACGAACATCTATCCAAATGAGATCGAGAGCGCGCTGATGGAGCACGACGACATCCGCGATGTCGCCGTGATTGCCATTCCCGACGAGAAGTGGGGAGAGGCGGCACTTGCCATCTGCGTCACGCGCTCGGGCAACCGCATTCCGGCTGAAACCCTCATCGAATTTTGCCGCGACAAGCTCGGCGGCTACAAGATCCCGCGTTATTACGACTTCATCGAAGAACTTCCGCGTAATGCGAGCGGTAAAGTGCTGAAGCGCGTGCTGCGTGAGCCCTATTGGAAGGACCAATCGCGCGCGATTGCTTGAGCGTCGGCGGTAAGGGGCCATCCGGGCAGCGGGTGGCTTGCGGCAAGTCGGTGCTATTGCGTCAACCCGGGTTTAACTCTTGCTGCCCAACCGGCGCGCGAACATACGGCGGAGGGGCCACGCGGCCGAATGCGATGCGGCCGCAACGTCAGTAAATGGCTATGGGACGAAGCGGGGAGGCCGTTCCACCCCTGACCCGCAATGGCAGTGCCAGAAAGAAGAACGTGTAGATTCTCGCAGCAGCCAGCGCCTCGAGGTCCAGGTTCTCCATGATGTGAATCCTGTGCTCCATCAGCAGGAGATGATGCACGGGCGCGGCTTCCGCGATCGGGCCCTTCTCGAATACGGCAGTATCGCTGCCGACGAGGGTGACGCCTTTGCCAGCGAGCCATCGGGCCCCCTCGAGATCCGGCCCCGGGGTTTCGTGCCCGATATAGTCGTCGGTGCCCCAGTGCTGCGCCCATCCCGTACGGACGAGAGCGACATCGCCCTTTTGCAGATCAAAGCTGTTGGCCCGGCAGGCATTCTCAAAGTCGTCCGCGGTGATTACCCGCTCGCCCTGCAGGCGATCGACACCGTCCAGCCCAGCTATGTCGAACAGAACGCCGCGTCGGACATAGGAGGGGAAAGCGGCGGCGTCACCCGGTCCGTCACCGCGCTCGATGGCGTTGTTGTCGACCGCCGATCCGTCGTACATCAATCCGCAATGCGAGACATGGCAAAGCGCATCGATATGGGTGCCGGTGTGTCCGCCGAATGACCAAAGGCAACTCGCCGAACTCGCGCCGTCGCCACGAACCCGGTCTCCGTGTCTGCGAAACAAGGAGATATCGAAGTCCGGATGCGTGGGGTAATGGGGCATTCCGGCATAGAAGACGCGCCCCAGCTCAACGATCCTGCCCTGCGTGACCGTCGCGGCGCCTGCACTCCAGGCTTCGAGGGTCAGGTCGTTCGGATCCACCATGGTTTTCCCTCGATACAAGCGCCGCGCTACCGAAGCCGTCTGGCTCGCTAAGCGTCTCCTGGAACGGCATGCCATGGAGCTAGCTGCGTGCCACGCGCCTCGACCAAATTGAGTATATGAAACAAGTTTCATTTTCAATTGCACAATCCTACCGATCGGTATATTTCAAGGGCGTGTCTCAGTTGGGAGAGAGCGATGAGCGTTGACAACGAGGCCGATAAGGTCGCGCGACTGGCCGATATCGTCGTCAATACCCTTCTGGCAACCAGGCCGAGCGAGAAGGTTCTGATCGTGACCGACGTGGCGGGCATGAAGGAAAATGGCGACGTGGTGAACGCCATTACCGAGCTCAGCCGCGCGATCGGCGCCGAAACGCTCCTCATAGAGATGAATGACAACCCGATGGCCGGGGGCGAATACCTGCCGGCAGCGGTCCAGGCGATGATGCCCGGACAGGACATCATCATCAGCTTGACGCGCACCACGTCGGCACCGCTTCCGCACCATCAGGTGCCGATTGGCCTTTTGCGCGCAAACAAGCTGCGCGGTGTGTTTATGGTGAAGCGGAGCCGACGGGACCTATTCCATGAATCGGTCATGGAAGCGGACTATGCGGCCATGGCGAAGGTTGCGAACTTCTGGCAAGCCGCCTTCCAGCGCGGAGATACTGTGCGCGTCACCTCGGCTGCGGGCACCGACCTGACGGCCAGCATCAAGGGGCAGCCTTCCCATCGCTCCGACTTCGCCCATGTACCCGGCAAGATGTCGCCCTGCAACTGGGGCGAGGTCTACCAAGGGCCGGTCGTCGGCTCGACCAACGGCCGCTTTGTCTGCGACGGGCCGGTGCTCGGCTTTGACTGGCCGAAGGAGCCGGTTGTGGTGACGATCGAGAATGGACTTGCGACTGGCGTCACCGGGGATCCCGAGACCTCGAAGGCGTTGTGGAAATTGATTACGGAGAATGAGAACGGCGCCAACATTGCCGAGATCGCGCTTGGCATCAACGCGAAAGCCAATGACCACAGCTGCAACACTTACAAGAAGGGGCTCGGGCGCTTGCATATCGCCGTCGGCAACGGGCTTGTCTACAATCAGGATGTCAATTCCAATATTCACATTGATCTGGTGATGCACAAGCCAACCGTCGAGATCGATGGAAAGGTCATCGTCAGGGACGGTGTGTCCACTCAAGATGAACGGGACTAACGTTTCGCGCGCCCGCTCATTGCGTACAAGGCGCGCGTGACCGTGCAGTTCTTAGCCAGGATCGAAGTGCAGCAAGCCATGACTGACCGCATTATCTCGCGATTCAATTCGGAAACAACGGCGCTCGAAGTCGTCAAGGGAATCGATCTCAAGGGACGTGTCGCCATGGTCACCGGTGGCGCGTCCGGCATTGGCCTCGAGATCTCGCGTGCGCTGGCGGCAGCCGGCGCCACGGTCATTATCGCCGATGTCGACGATGCGAAATCGTTGGACGCAGTCCGTTCGATAGGAGCGTCCCACCCCGGTTCCGGCGTTGAGACCGTGCGCCTGGACCTCGGCTCGATCGCCTCTGTTCGCGAGACCGCGGATGGGCTCCTCGCGCGTAATCTGCCGCTCGATATTCTCATCGAGAACGCCGGTGTCATGGCGCCGCCGCTCGGCCGGACCAAGGAAGGCCACGAACTTCAGTTCGGGATCAATTTTCTAGGCCATTTCGAGCTGGCGCGCTGCCTGGAGCCCGCATTGATAAATTCGGGAAAGGCCCGTGTGGTCTGCGTCAGCTCGATCGGGCACCGGCGGGCGGATGTTGATTTCGAGGACCCGGACTTCAAGACGACCTCCTATGATCGCTGGAAGGCTTACGGTCAATCCAAGACGGCCTGCGCGCTGCTCGCCGTGGCGTTGAACGAGCGGCTTTCCCCGTACGGCGTGACAGTCAACACGATGAATCCCGGCGGCTCGATGACGGGCCTGCAGCGTCACCTGACCCGGGAGGAAATGCAGGAACTCGGCTGGATCGACGAGGACGGCAACGTACTCTCGCGCTGGCGCAGCCCTCAGCAGTGCGCTGCAACTCCCGTCTGGCTTGCCACCGCGCCGGAGGTCGAGGGTAGAGGCGGCCGCTACTTCGAATTCTGCAACGAATCCGGACCATGGTCGGAAGATAACCCCAATGTCGGCGTGAAGCCGTATGCGCTCTCCATCGACAGCGCCCGGCGTTTGTGGCGGCTTGCCGAGCAGTTGGTCGGCTGAGCGCGTCGCTCTTGTCCAGTTGTGACAAGAACCCCACCCGATATCGCTCTTCTAGATCGACGCAGTGTCGCAGGGAGCGCGATTTGGCGGCGCGTGGATCCTCGGAAGCATCCTGCGCGCCTCACCTGGATCTTCACCATGACGTCGCAACGACAGGGATTCAGAGAAGAGGCTGACGAAATTGCCTGGGTTGCATCACCTTTCACGTTGCGGCGTGAAGATGCGTGACATCTTCCTTCCGCGAGAGAGCCGACCTTAGCCCGGCGTGTCGGATCCGCCCGACACAATATTGGCAAGCCGGATCGCTCCCTCGTACCGATATGAGCGCGTCCCGCATGCTGTGCGAGCCTCTCCAGGAGGGCTTGTTGCTGCGCCTCAACGCTCATCCGCGGCGGAGCAGTTCCCACCGCTTAGGGACCTCTCGTTGTTTCCTTTCGGGGCGGCTCGGGCGCGCTCTTCCGCTCGGCTCCGAGGTCGCCGCCGCATAGCGAGCGAGCACGGGCGCGGGTTGGCTGGTCTTGTCAGCTCGTCTGCCCGCTAGACGGATGGTCCGGCGATGCTTGATGAATATGTGAACTCCGGTTATCGATGGCGAAGACAGTGATTTGTGCCCAGCGATAGTCAATCATGATCATGCCGGCAAACCCTCTCGTCCTGATTGGCCCGACGATCCTTCTGATCTTTGCTGTTGCGTTCACTTTGACCTGGAGAATCGACCAGCATCGGAATTACCTTTTATATTTTGGTGTATCTGCGCTTTTCTTTTGCCTCGGATCGCTTTCGCAAATTTTGGCTGTTCCACGCAACGTAGGATTCAATGCCGTCGTTTCGGCATTCATCTACACCAGTAGCGTCTTACTTGCGTGTCAGGGCCTCCTCATACGCTCGGGTGCTGGGGTCGGATGGCGTACTCATCTCATTCTTCTCATATCTATTGTTACGGGGATTGCATATTTTTTCTATGTGGACCGGAATGTTGTCATTCGAATCTACATCCTGAATTACGGATTTGGACTTATCTTTTTAGCAACGGCATGGAAGATCAGACATCTACGTTCCGGCCGGCTACCGGAGCGTGTGCTTCTTTGGGTTCTGGTGGCTTTTGGCTTCCATTTCTTCCCGCGGACCATCTTGACCGTACAGCCACAGATGCCGGCGGCCCGTGAATTTGCGAGTTCGACTTTCTGGCTGGCGTTGCAATTTTCCCTCGCGGCGCTGGGGGTGATTCTGGCATTGTCACTGCTGGCCGTTGCGGTCAGCGACGTTGTCGAAGACCTCCGCCGAGAACGTGTCACCGATCCCTTGACAGGCCTTTTTAACAGACGTGGCCTCGAGGAAGCGCATGCCAGAGTACGCAAGGACCGATCCGCACCCCTGAGCGTTGTCATAGGCGACATCGATCATTTCAAGAGTGTCAATGATACGCTGGGTCACGCCACCGGTGACCGTCTGCTTCGCGAGTTTGGGCGGCTCTTGATGAAAGAGTCGGGTGCGCACAATCTGTGTGTACGTCTAGGAGGAGAAGAATTCCTCGTCCTCTTGCCGGCCACGGATTTCCTAGCCGCCAGCCAGTACGCAGAGCGGATCAGAGAGGCTGTTCGCAGCACGCACTTCGTGTCGCTCCCGCGTTCATGGCAGCTGACCGCAAGTTTTGGTGTTGCGCAGGCCGAACCTAGCGAGGACCTGGACGACACCGTCAATCGCGCCGACCTCGCCCTCTATATGGCCAAGCAAGATGGAAGAAACCGCGTGGGCATGGCACGCCCGCGAGAATTTGCCCAAGGTTCGACATCGTCAGCGCCCTAGTGCCGAGCGCGGTGGCGGATCGCCGTGGCTATTCCGGGCTGGCGAGGAGTTCCGGCTGGTGACGCAAGCTGTCCGCAAGGAGCAGAATGACCGTGCGATATGACCCGGCCCTTGCCTCAGCCCGTCGTCCAAAGCATAAACATTGCGGGCGAGCATGTGGCCGATGTTGAACGGAGCTCCCTTGTGATCGGGCTGCAAGGTCAGGTGCGAATCAGCGTGACCCTGTTTCCAGATCATGAAATCCACCGGCGTGGATATCGAAAACTGTCGATTTATCGCTGAGTATACTTCGAATGACCGGATGAGGCCACTGATCTGAAGGTTGGCGGTGGGCTCAATTCGATGGTGGCCCCCGCTCCTTCAGCGCATGGCCCGCCGCAGCTCCAACTGCTATGCCCAACGCGATGCCGACTGCCAAATTATCGAGGAGGGTGCCGAGGACTGCCCCTATTCCGACGCCAGCTGAAATCCACGTTCCCATACGGGAAGAACGCCCATGGATGCGGTTGGTTCGAGCTTGGCTGATGTACGAAAAGACGTGATGTCAGCTGCACATGATCAGGGCCTCGGCTCCCTATGAGTACTGGGCCGTGGCTCACCCCCGGAACGTCGCCGGCCCGCTCTGGGGTGATCATATTGGAGGGACGACCTATGAGGAGGCGCCCGCGATGGGTCGACTCGACCCGCCTTCTCGAGGCTAGCCAGCGATCCCGACGTCAGCTCGGAGGCAGAACCACGCGCCAGACAGCATTACCAACGTCGTCGGCGACCAATAGCCCATTCCGTCCGTCAACCAGCACGCCAACGGGGCGACCGCGCGCCTCCCCGTCGTTGTTCAGGAACCCTGTAAGAACTGGGCGCGGCGGGCCAGATGGCTTGCCCTCAACGAAAGGCACGAATATCACGCGGTAGCCGACCGGGCTCGCCCTGTTCCAGGAGCCATGCTGGCCGATGAAGGCGCCGCCAGCATAGCTTGGACTGATCTGACCTTCCTTGACGAAGGTCAGTCCCAACGAAGCCGTATGGGAACCGAGGGCGTAGTCCGGCTTGATCGCCTTCGCGACAAGGTCGGGTCGCTGCGGCTCCACGCGCTCGTCGACGATCTGGCCATAATAGCTGTAAGGCCAGCCATAGAAGCCGTCGCGCTTTACCGACGTCATGTAGTCAGGCACCAAGTCGTCGCCGATCTCGTCGCGCTCGTTGACAGCGACCCACAACTCGCCGGTTGTCGGATTCCAGTCGATGCCAACGGGGTTGCGCAAACCGCTTGCAAAGACCCGGGTGGTCCCGTTCTGCGGCTCGATCTCCAGGACAGCGGCGCGGTTTTCCTCTTCAGCCATGCCATTTTCGGCCACATTGGAATTAGAGCCGACCCCGACGTAGAGGCGCGAGCCGTCGGCACTGGCAACCAGGCTCTTTGTCCAGTGATGGTTCCGCCCCGCTGGGAGGTCCGCAACCTTGACCGGCTTCTCAGCATTCTTTGTCTCGCCCGCGACATAAGGCACGCGCACCACCGAGTCCGCGTTGGCGACGTAGAGCTGATCCTTAATCAACGCCATTCCGAAAGGTGAGTTCAGGTTGTCGAGATAGATGCTCTTCGTCTCGGCGACCCCATCGCCGTCCGCGTCGCGCAGCAGGCTGATACGGTTTGCGCTCGGTGTCCGAGATCCGGCCCGCTCCATGAACAGGCCCTGCACCCAGGCGCGAAGGCCGCCCCGCTTGTCATCGGGCTTTGGTGGGGCATCGCTCTCGGCGACCAGGATATCGCCATTGGGCAGTGCATAGAGCCAGCGGGGATGTTGGAGTCCCGTGGCGAAGGCGGTCACCTGTCCGCCAGCGAGCGGTGTGGGCTTTTCATCGCCCTTCCAGCCAATGGCCTTCGCAACCTTGATGGTTGGTAGCCATGAGGATTTCGGCTCCGGCAATGTCGGGTTCGGGCCATATCCGGCCTCCTCCGGCAGCGGCTGTTCGCTGCAAGCAGCGAGGGCGAGGACTGCAGCCGCAGCGCTGGCATGGAGGAGAAGCTTGCGGGAGCGCGCCATTGCGGCCTCCTGGTGCGTATCGGGCGGGTGTTGGAGGGTGAACGTGACGGGCGCTCCGAGGTTCGGCGATGGCTTGGATTTTTTGAGGGAACCCCTGCGGGGATATCCGGTTATTGCTGGAGGGGAGCAAGCGTTTGCAGCAGCTGCAGATCACCGAAAGGTCGCTGTCTGTGACCGGGCCCGTGTTGGCGGGCGTCGGCGTGCTGGCCCTTGCAGGTGCTGCCGTTGTCCCGTTGATGGAGTTCGGTCCACTCTCGGTTCAGATGCTGCAGCATCTTGTGCTGATGAATATTCTGGCACCCGCGCTTGCGCTTGCCCTGCCTCTGACGACCTTGAGGATATCGGCGCTTGCTGTTCCCGCTTCGTGTCAGCTCCTCCTTCTATGGGCATGGCATACGCCTTTCTTTCAGCAGCTTGCGGCGAGTTCGGCGCTTGCACAGGTCGGTCTCATGGGGCTGTTGGGCGTAGCCGCACTCTGGTTCTGGCAGGGAGTGATCGGAGCGGCGCGCTGGGGCAACTGGAGTGCACTGGCGGCGCTGCTCGTCACGGGCAAGCTTGCTTGCCTGCTCGGCGCTCTGCTGATCTTCGCCCCGCGCGACCTCTTTTCCTTGCCCGGCTTAGCGCTCGCACTATGCACGACTGGGCCCTCCAGCCTCGAAGACCAGCAACTCGCCGGTCTCCTGATGGTGACGGCTTGTCCGCTGAGCTATCTCGTCGTTGGCGTCGCGCTGGCGGCCCGCATGCTGTCCTGGCTCGATGGAGCCCAGACGCGTTCCCATGTCGCCGCTCGCTCGAGCTAGGCGAACGGCGGCCTGGGCGCTGGCGACGCCTGGCCGACTGGGCCTGACCATCGCCGCGGCCGTTGTTGCCGCCGCCATGGCGGGGCTGTTCTTCGCCTGGACGGGTGCCTATAACATCGCTGCCAGTCGCGGCCACCTCGCGATAACCGAATGGCTGCTGCGCTTTGGCATGGAGAATTCCGTGAAGGCGCGCGCTCCCGATGGAGAACTGCCGCCTGGTTTCGATGCAGATCGCGTTCGACTTGGCGCCGGACATTTCCACGCGGGTTGCGCCTATTGCCATGGCACTCCGGGTAGTTCAGTCCCGCTGGTAGCCGCGCAGATGCTACCGCCGCCGCCGGCGCTTGAGGACAAAGTGGGCACCTGGACAGACGGTGAGCTGTTCTGGATCGTCAAGCACGGGCTGAAATATGCTGGAATGCCTGCCTTTCCCTCCGTCGAGCGTGACGACGAGATCTGGGCCGTGGTCGCCTTTCTCCGGCGTTTCCCCGAACTCGATCGCACCGCGTATCGGAAGCTGGCGTTGGGTGAGGTTGATCTGGCGCCGCCGAGCGGCGCGGAGATCGCGGCGACCGGTGGTGACCGGGAGGCGATCGGCGCCTGCGCGCGCTGCCACGGTAACGTCAGGGCGCCGGCCAGCGGGCTGGTTCCCATCCTGCATGGCCAGCCCCGCGAAATGCTCGAAAACGCGTTGCGAGAATATGCCGCCGGTCGACGGGATAGTGGCGTGATGCAGACGATCGCTGCCGATCTCAGCGACGCGGCGATCAGGGCGTTGGCGTCTCATTACGCAGGCATGCCCCGGCCCGTAACCTCGCCCGAGCGGCTCGACCCACAGGCCGTCGCGCGGGGCGAAAAGCTGGCGCGGGAAGGTGATCCCTCCCATGGCGTGCCGGCTTGTGTGAGCTGCCACAATGAGGACGCCTCCCCGACCTTTCCGCGCCTGGCGGGCCAGTCCTCGCGCTATCTCGAAGGCCAACTCGCCGCGTGGCGGGCGGGTCTTAACGCGCGCAGCCCAACCGGCCGTATCATGGCGCCGATTGGACGTCGCCTCACCGCCGAACAGGCCAAAGACCTCGCCGCCTATTTTGCCGGCCAGACGCCAGCGGGGCAGGTCCATCGATGAAGGACTTCCGCTTCCCCGCTCTCGGCGTTGGCCTGCTCGCGCTACCGGCGTGTCAGCGACAGTCGGCGATGGCGCCTGCGGGCGAGGAAGCGGTGCGCGTCGCTTTGCTCAGCTGGATCCTCTTCGTGGGGGCGGCGTTGGTTCTCCTGATCGTGCTTGTCGCGCTCGTGCTCGCAATCGCAGGGCCAGAACGAGTCCGGCGCCTTCTGCGAACCGAGGGCTCGATCCGGATCTGGGGCATCGTCTTTCCCTCGGTCACGCTAGCTGTTCTCCTGGGATACGGCGTTTGGCTGATGCGCGAGACGATCGCTTCGCCAAGCGCCTCCATGGTGAGAATTGAGATCACAGGAGAGCAGTTCTGGTGGCGCATCGCCTATGAAGGCGAGGGCGGCAGCAAAGTCGCGGAAGCCAACGAGATTCGGGTGCCGGTCGGCGTCGACATCGAGTTTGTGCTGCGTACCGCTGATGTCATCCATTCTTATTGGGTGCCGAGCCTCGGCGGCAAGCTGGACATGGTTCCGGGCCGAACCAACAGGCTCCGGCTCAGGGCGGAACGGCCTGGGATCTATCGGGGGCAGTGTGCGGAGTATTGCGGCACCGCCCATGCGCAGATGTCACTGGAGATCGTAGCGGTATCCCAGGCTGAGTTCGACGCCTGGCTCGCTGCCGCGGATGCTCCACCCGCGCCCGCCGGTGATCTGGCACGGCGGGGCGCTGCCCTCTTCATTGCTTCCGGCTGCGGTGCCTGCCATGCGGTACGCGGCACCAGTGCGGCCGGGACCATTGCGCCGGATCTCTCCCGTATCGGCGAACGGCGCTCTCTCGCAGCCGCAACCCTCCCGAACACCGCCGAGAACCGTATCCGCTTCATCGCTAACCCGGGAATGGTCAAGCCGGGCAGTCGGATGCCGCCCTTCGCGATTTTTTCCGCTGACGAGCAGCAGGCCCTCACCGCCTACCTTGGGAGCCTGAAATGACTGCCGCTGCACCTCGCACGCATGATCGCGCGCGTTCGCTCTCCGAGGCCGAGCCGCTTGAAGTTGAGCGTCAGCGCCTCGAGGCGATTTGGCGCTCCCCCCGCGGCTGGCGCGTGATTACCGAAGTCAATAACACCGTCATCGGCTACTTTTACATCGCAACGGCGTTCCTGTTCTTCCTTCTCGCCGGAATACTGGCGCTCCTCATCCGGTTGCAACTTGCGGTGCCAGGCAACGACTTCCTCTCGCCGGACACCTATAACCAGATCTTCACCATGCACGGCACGGTGATGATGTTCCTCTTTGCAGTGCCAGCGGTCGAGGCGGCAGGCATCTTGCTGCTGCCGCAGATGCTTGGTGCCCGCGATCTGCCTTTCCCGCGTCTCGGCGCCTTTGCTTTCTGGGCCTATTTCGTCGGCGGGCTGGTGTTCTTTTGCACCCTGTTTTTCGGCACCGCTCCGGATGGCGGCTGGTTCATGTATCCACCATTGACAGGAGAGCGTTTCTCACCCGGCATCGGGGCGGACTGGTGGCTGCTCGGTATCGGCTTCATTGAGATCTCGGCGATAGCAGGCGCAATCGAGATCATCGTCGGCGTCTTGCGCACCCGGGCGCCGGGCATGACGCTGACCAGGATGCCGATTTTTGCCTGGACGCTCCTGATCTTCGCAGGGATGATCGTTTTCGCCTTCCCAGCGGTGATCCTTGCGACAATTCTACTGGAACTGGAGCGCGCCTTCGGCTGGCCCTTCTTCATCGCCGAAAAGGGAGGCGATCCGCTGCTCTGGCAGCACCTGTTCTGGTTCTTCGGCCATCCCGAGGTCTACATCATCTTCCTCCCGGCCGCCGGAATGGTCTCAATGATTGTCCCGACCATGGCGCGGGTGCCGCTCGTCGGTTATCACCTGATCGTCGTTGCGCTGATCGCAGTCGGCTTCTTCTCCTTTGGACTGTGGGTCCACCACATGTTCACCACCGGCATCCCGTCGCGTTCGCTCGGCTTCTTCTCGGCCGCGAGCATGGCGGTGGCGATCCCGAGCGGAATCCAGGTCTTTGCCTGGATCGCAACCATCGCAGCGGGCCGGCTGAGACTGACCGTGCCGTCGCTCTTCGTGATCGGCTTTCTGGTCATCTTCACCCTCGGTGGTCTCACGGGCGTGATGGTGGCGATGGTACCGTTCGACCGGCAGGCGCATGACAGCTACTTCGTCGTGGCTCATCTGCATTACGTGCTGTTCGGCGGTATGGTCTTCCCGCTCTTTGCGGCAATTTACTACTGGGCGCCGGCTTTCAGCAGGCGGCCGCTCTCGGAGCGGCTCGGCCGTTGGGCCTTTGCTCTGATCTTCCTCGGCTTCAACGTCGCCTTCCTGCCGATGCATGTGACTGGCTTGATCGGCATGCCGCGACGCGTCTATACCTATCCTGCCGGACTGGGCTGGGAGACGCCTAACCTGATCTCGACGTTCGGCGCCCTCATGCTTGCCATGGGCATCCTGATCTTCCTTTGCGATGGAGCCCGCAATATTCGGCTGACGAAGTCCGAGCCAGCTGGTGACCTCTGGTTGGGGGGCACATTGGAATGGCTGCCTAACCAGGAGTTCGGCACGCGCAGCATTCCGCGGGTCGAAGGCCGGGAGCCGCTTTGGGATCATCCTGATCTCGCCCGCGAGGTCGAGGCGGGAGAGCACTACCTGCCGCGCAGCGCAACTGGGGCCCGTGAGACAATCGTGACCTCACCGATTGAAGCGGAGCCTCAATATGTCATGCGCTTGACCGGACCTAGCTATTCGCATTTCGCGGCTGCGGTGTTCACCGCTGGATTTTTCCTTCTGTTGACGGTCAAGGCCGTGGTGCTTGCGGGAATTTGCGGGCTCGGAGCGATCGTTGCAATCATGGTCTGGATGTGGGAGTGCGATCCGGCACGGGCGGGAGACATCGATATCGGCGGGGGTATCACGCTGCCGAGTTATGCTTCGGGGGCGCTTTCTCACAGCTGGTGGGCGATGGTGGTTCTGCTGCTTGTCGCTGCTGCTCTCTATCTCTCCTACCTTTTCGGTTATGTTTATCTCTGGACCGTGGCGCCGCAGTTCTGGCCCGGAGTCGAGCAACTGCCCGAGGCCTTTGCCCTCCTGGGCCCACTTGCGCTCGTAGTCCTAAGCGGCGGGTTGTTGGAGATCGCAAGACGTCTGCTCGGCGAGACGCGTCGACGCAATGGCATTGTCGCAGTCCTTCTTCTTTTCGGAGCGATCGCCCTGGCAGGTGCCATCGGCGCGGACATCCTGCAGCATTGGCAAGCGGGCTTGCGGCCTCAGGCGAGCGGATACGCCGCTATGGTCTACGCTAACGCGGCGTTGCAGGCGCAGATCGCAGGCGCGGTTCTGCTCATTGCCGGCTTCGCGGCGGCGCGGTTGCTCGCCGGGCGGGTTGACCGGATCCGCCGCGTTGTTTTCGACAACCTCGCTCTACTCTGGGCTTATTCGCTTGGCCAAGCCACTTTTGGTCTCGTGCTGACCCACGGCTTTCCGCGGCTGGTGGCAGGATGAAGAGCGCTCTTCCTTTGAGCTCCGTAGGTCATGTCTTGGCTGGCCCCGCGCTGTGGGCCTGCCATTTCCTTGCCATTTACACGTCGGAATCATTGCTTTGCCGAGCCGGTCTCCCGGGCGCCCACGATGCCCTGGTCACGGCGGCGACGTTCGCGGCGCTTCTGGTCCTCGCCTGGCATGGCGTAGCTCTGCGGCGATGGCGCACGAGCCACGACGTCCAAAGGGGCCTTGCCCCCATAGCAATCGGCCTCGATGCGCTCTCGGCGCTGGCAATCGTCTTTGCAGCGATGGCGGCGGCTTTGCCTGCCTGCAGTTAGCATCCGCCCGCGGAGACCATGTAGCCGCGAGCGCGGGAGCCATAGGGAGACGCAGGTGCGATCCAGACCGCCTCGGGGGCTCAGAACGTCGGCAGATGACACAGGTCATGCGCCCGCAGGTCCTAAAGGATCGGCTTGCCGCCCGTGACTGCGACAGTCGCACCGGAGACGTAGCTGGAAAGCGGGTCGGCGAGCATGACGTAAGCGGTTGCCAGCTCAGCCGGCTGTCCGGGACGCTTCATGGGCACCTGTTTGCCGAAACTGGCGACTTTCTCCGCATCCATGGTCGAGGGAATGAGCGGCGTCCAAATGGGTCCGGGAGCGACCGCATTTGCCCGGATGTTCTTCTCTGCAAGAAGTTGTGCGAGGCCGGCCGTGAAATTCTGAATAGCACCCTTTGTAGTCGCGTAAGCGAGCAACGTCGGGTTCGGCATGTCTGCGTTCACGGATGCGGTGTTGATGATCGCACTGCCCGGCGGCATGAGAGGAACGGCCGCCTTCGTCAGGTAAAACATCGCATGTATGTTGACCTTGAAGGTAAGTTCCCATTCCTCGTCCGAAATCTCGTCCATATTCGTGAACGACGCCTGGTGGGCGGCGTTGTTGACGAGAATATCGATCCCGCCGAGCTCAGCCTTTGCTCTCGCGACGATCTCCCGGCAATGGGCTGGCGATTGGATATCGCCCGGCATCAGCACGGCTTTGCGGCCTTCCTTTTCCACCCACCGCTTTGTCTCTGCCGCATCCTCGTCTTCATCGAGATATGAGATGAGGAGATCAGCCCCTTCTCTGGCGAAGGCAATCGCGACGGCCCGCCCGATGCCGCTGTCCCCGCCCGTGATGATCGCGCGCTTGCCTGCGAGACGACCAGAGCCGCGGTAGGAGTCCTCACCGTGGTCCGGCCGCGGAGTCATTTTCTCGGTCGAACCGGGCATAGGCTGCTGCTGCTGCGGAAATGGAGGCTTGGGATACTCGGTCATATCGGGCTCCGGGAGCGGTCAGGATTTGGAAGCGTGTTCAGGCTTGCCCTTGCGCTTCGTCGACGCCATCTCGCTGAGCTCCTTTTCGGTCATGGATTTCGCCATTTCCTTCGAGGCGCCTTTCAACTTGCTTGCGCCCTTCTCCCCGCGCTTCGCTGCGAGAGCGGCTCCAGCCGCTTTCTGCTGGGCTTTGGACTTCGCCGGCATGACGATAACTCCGCTGATGGACACAGAGCCAACGGCCGAAAGGGGGCCGCGTTCCCTTCCCAAGGGAATTTTCGCCAGAGCGCCCTCAAGGGCTTTGGGCGGAACATATCCAGGAAGCAGCCGTTGCCCCCTCGATACCGGCGGAGAACACGAGAGAATGGAGTGACGTATTCGAGGTCGAGACCGCGGAAATGCTTTGCGCGCCTCCGGCAGGGCCATCTGACGCCTGACTTCACGCGATCTTCTGAACCTAAAGAAGACCGGTTCGCATCGGCCCTCATCCCTTCTCAATTGCGCGCTGATATCGAGGACGCATTGGCACGATCGCTGATCGGGGCCGGACGGGCGACGCACCTCGGCGACTTGCCTGCCGCTATTGTTTCTGGAGATCATCATGGCTAGCACCGTCTCGGACTACATCTGGACCCGTGTTCATGAGTGGGGCGTGAGACGGGTTTATGGCTATCCCGGTGATGGCATAGGAGGCCTCATCGCCGCTTTACAGACGCGGGAGGGCGACATTGAATTTGTGCAGGTCCGACATGAGGAGGCCGCGAGCCTGATGGCCTCCGGCGAAACGCGCTTCACCGGACAGGTCGGGATGTGCATTGCGACGTCCGGACCGGGAGCGGTTCACCTTCTCAACGGCCTCTACGACGCAAGGCTTGATCACCGACCGGTGGTCGCCCTTGTAGGACAGCAGGCACGCTCCGCTATGGGATCGCATTACCAGCAAGATCTCGACCTTCAATCGCTCTTCAAAGATGTAGCCGGTGCTTATATCGAGACGGCGTCGGTACCCGCGCAGGTGTCTCATCTAATCGATCGCGCGTTCCGGATCGCCATCGCCGAGCGGCGCGTCACTTGCGTGATCTTGCCCAACGACCTCCAGCTTGAGCCCATGGCGGAGCCGTCCCGGGAGCACGGCATGACGCATTCGGGCGTGGGCGTCGAGCTGTCGCCCGTCGTACCGGCGACAGCGGCACTCCAGCGCGCGGCCGATGTGATCAACGCAGGTGAGAAGGTTGCAATCTTGGTCGGAGCGGGCGCTGTGAACGCGACCGATGCCGTGCTCGCGACTGCGGAGAAGCTGAAGGCGGGGGTGGCGAAGGCGTTGCTCGGCAAGGCAGCGGTGCCTGACGACGTATCGTTCTGCACCGGCTCAATCGGGCTGCTCGGCACCAAGGCGAGCTGGGAGATGATGCAGGGCTGTGACACGCTCCTGATGATCGGATCGGGTTTCCCCTATACTGAGTTTCTACCGAAGCCAGGGCAAGCGCGCGGCGTGCAGATCGATATCGACCCAGGAATGCTCGGCCTGAGATATCCGATGGAGGTCAATCTCATCGGCGACGCCGCCGCCACACTTGAGGCGCTCCTCCCCCTCTTGGAGCCCAAGGCAGGCGACGAGTGGCGGATGACGATCGAGGCGAATGTCCGGGAGACTTGGCAGGAGGTCCGTGACAGCGCGTTGATCGAAGCGTCTCCGATCAATCCGCAGCGGGTGGCCTCCGAACTGTCGGATCGTCTGCCGGACCGTAGCATCATTACGGCCGATAGCGGCACCACAACGGTCTGGTACGCGCGGCATCTTCGGTTCCGCCGCCGAATGATGGGATCGGTCTCCGGCACGCTGGCCACCATGGGCTGCGCTGTTCCCTATGCGATTGCTGCGAAGTTCGCGCATCCGGATCGGCCGGCGATCGCCCTTGTGGGCGATGGCGCCATGCAGATGAACGGCATCACCGAACTCGTCACAATCGCAAAGTATTGGAAGCGGTGGGACGATCCACGGCTCGTCATCATGGTGTTGAACAATCGTGAGCTCGCCTATGTTACCTGGGAAGAGCGGATCCAGGCTGGCGATCCTAAATGGCCGGCAAGTCAGGATCTGCCGGATCTACCTTATGCTGATATTGCGAAACTGATGGGGTTGGGCGGACGGCGGGTCGAAGACCCCGATGAGGTCGGTCCGGCTTGGGAAGAGGCGCTGGCGGCCGACCGGCCCTTTATCCTCGACATGGTGACCGACCCCAACGTGCCGCCGCTTCCGCCGCATATCACGTTTGAACAAGCACGCGGGTTCGTGGGCGCCTTGGCAGGAGGCGATCCGGAGTCGGGGAGCATCGTTGCGAGCACGGCGCGCTCTCTCCTCAGTACCCTGCTGCCCACCCGTCGCGATAGCTAATAGGACCCCGACATCTGAGACTGGACCGTAGTACCCGGATCCGGCGCTCCCCTGAGGGGCGGGCCTTGCGGAAGAGGCATCACCTCAATGTCGGCTGCTCCAGTCTTTCATGGCCATCTTTGCCCAGGACATGAAATCCTGGGACCGGCCTTCATCGATCGCGTGAATAGCTTCCATGAGGTGGGTCTTGGCAGTAGCGACGCTACACGTTCGGTCTCTTACGCCGTTCAGGATCGTCTCCAGGAAAGCTTCCATTTGAGCATGGTCCTCTTTGGAGAGCTTCATTAAAGTATCCTGGCTTCCGTAATGGTTCCCCGCTTGGGGGCGAGACGATTAGCGCCGGCGGCTCTGCGGCACGCCGGTGGCGCGGGATACTGTCGGGCCTGCTACGGCTCCGCCCACACCACCTGCCACTGCACCGACCGGGCCGCCCACAGCCGCGCCCGCCACCGCCCCGACTCCGGCACCGGAGGCGCGTTGCTCGTTGGTGGTACAAGCTCCCAAGCTTACCAGTACCACGCCGATGCCGATGATTGTTCCTACGTTCATGGGGCGCTCCTCAGGTTGCGGAGTTGCTGTAGTGATCCATTGAACGCAGTTGATCGACGATGGTTCACGCTGATTTGCTTGGCAGTCGAGAAAGTTCGTCCGCACCGAAAAAAAAGCGGATCTGCGGAACTTTTTCGTGAACGACGCATTTGCCGTTCGCTGGTGGATGCTCAGACTGGAGGCAGAGGCGCTGATCAGCCCAGTGCTTGTGTGTAGATCCTGGGACGCAGTACCCCGGCCACTCTTTGGCCGGGGTTCTTTTTTGCTTAAACCCGAATGTTTGGCAACTTTGCACACCCCGTCCGGGCAAGCGCCGCTGTGGGCCGGGGTGATGCCCTCTGGGTTGTCTCATGATGAGCCGAGCCGGCGTCATGTCCGGTGCTGCGGAGACATCATGACCGCGAGATCGGCCAATCTCCTTAGCCGGCAACGAAACGAAGTTCGCTTACATCGTCGTGGCTCGAAACATCCGGTTACCTCTTGATGATTTCCGATAAATCGAAATCGCGCCACCCGAGTACTTCCGAGACCTCGGGGAACTCGACGCCGAAGGGCCGCGTGGCATCAATGCCAACGGAGGAAGAGAGGCCGCCATCGGTTGAGGGATCGAGTGGAGCGGCGGCGGTGCGGTCGACCACGAAGACATCATCCTTTGGCTTCACCCGGAAGGACTGCGGCGACAAGCGGGCGACGGACCACAGAGTCCTGCTTGCTCCAATGGAGAGCGCGTTCCGCCATGCCTCCGAGGCAGGTGCGCGCGTTGTCCAAGGCACCGAGACCGCCGGGCAGTACCTGCACGATATCCAGATGATGCGGAGACGAGGCTTAGATCATTCGTGCTTCCCTTGCCGCTTCGATGAAAGCGGAGCGGGCGATATCTATCGTTTTAGGTGTCCTGGCTTTGAGTGCCGCGTGACAGGTTTCCATAGCGAACAGCCGGGCGTCGCAGGTGTCATCGGGATCGGGCCATTCATCAATGAGGAGCCGCGCTGCTTCCTCCACGCTCGTGACTGTTCGTCGCGTGCTATCGGTTATCCAGACTTCAACCGGATCAAACCACAGACGAGGCATGCTGTAGAATAGCACAAATATTGCGCTCTTGACCGCATTTATAAGCACGTCGCTATGCCGCGCGCTTCAAAACCGCGCAAGACCGCACGCCGGCCCGGGGGGCTAAGGCCGGGTCGCCGGGGGCGGAAGAGCCGCCACGCTGCATTAAATCGCACCGCCTCAAACCTTATGGCTGCCTCCACCCTTCATTTCCGGGTCGTGGGTGTGATGCCTGTCAGCCTCTCCACCACCGCCTGAGACGCGGCTTTGATGGTCGCGTTCGTTATCGGCGGGCGTTTTTCGCACGGCAGGCTTGTCCTTCGCATTCTCGTGAGAGGCGCCGGGGCCGCCGTGGCGAATGCTGGCAGGCGTTTTCGTCGATGTCGACATGTTCAGCTCTCCGATTGCATCGAGGCTCCGGATCGAAATGCGCCTCAGACCTCAAGTGGGTAACAAGCCGACCAGCACGCCTGTTCCAACTCTCGGCAAGCCATTCTCTGCCTGTCGCCCGCCAGAGAGGGTGCTGGATTGCTCCTTACAATGCTGCCTCTTCCACAGCGAAGGGCGCTGTATCCGGGCAGCAGCCCCAGCCGGTGTTAGAATGGGCGCCACTCTTCCGCGCCGTGGCCTGGCGCGCGAGCAGGGTGGCGCGCGGTGGCGAGGCGTGTCGCTGTGTTCTGTCAGGAGGAGCGGATCATCGTCTTGCGCCTGCCTTTTTCATACGAATCTTCCATGAGCAGCGGCACGCCTCGGGCGATGGCGAGGGCGGTGATCTTGTCGCGGATCACCCGGCGATCCCGGAAGTCAGGGAAGGTTCGCAGCAGATCGTTTTCAAGGGGAAGAACCTGCAGCGGTCGATTAGCCGAAAGGCAGGTGTTGATCCGCTCACGTATCATCGCCGCGAGTTCTGCTGAGTGAGCTGTCTTATCGATCTCAGTCATCTTTTGTTCCCGGTCGGGCGAAAGAATCTTTTTCTTCCAGCGCCAACTGCCGAACACTTTGCCAGCGATCATGGATAGTACGGTGTTTCTTTCTCTCGTGCGAGCGCGGGCCGAGCCGTTCCAAATTGACTCGTCTTAACAGGGATCTCGGCTGAAGATGCGTTCCTCCGCCCCAAAAGCAAAGGGACCGCCCTGAGGACGGTCCCTCGCCACGACATGGATCATCGGGTCAGTGCTGGCCACCTTTGCGGCCGGCCTCGGAGGCCTTCTCCCGATCATGAGCGAAATTGCCGCCCGATTGCTGTCCACCCTTCTTTCCGGCTTCGGACGCACGCTCGGGATCATTCTTGAAGTTGCCGCCGGAGGCGTGTCCGCCCTTCGCCGCGATCTCGCGCTGCTTGTCGTTGTCCATAGCACCAAAACCGCGGTTCGATGTCTGGTTGGCCATTGATCATTCTCCTCACATCGTTTCGGACATAAGAGAAACAGTCCCGGTGATATGATGTTCCGAATTCCATTGTGGCATTACTGTGAATGATAAGCATACGCTAGAGGCTTAATCGGACAACGAGAACCGTGGCGGCGAGGGCGACGATCGCGATCACCGTCAAAATCTTCGCGGTAACAGTCCAGCCTCGCTCCACGTTGCTGGTTCCAGACGGTCCGCGCATGCGCTCTCGGGTATCGTGCGGTGAGCTTCCACCGGAGCGATCAAGCTCCCCCGTTGCCGCGAGCTCTATTTCCGCCTGGGTAGGAGGGGTCCCGGCAGCCTCGTCGTCGGTGCCCAATGGCGCGGCTGCCGGATCGGGAAAGTCGACCTTGTCCTTAGCGCGGCCCCTGTCGATGCCCTCGCGCAGTTGGGCGGTCGTTTTCATCTTCGCCTCCCGTTTCAAGGATGGTCACGCTCAGCACCTCACGTAACGCCGCGTCGCGTTCGGGGAGTGGCGCGTACTGGATTGCCAAGGCGCGTGCAATACCGCGCGCAAGCACTTGATCAGGTCTACAGAGCCCGCGCTTGGGTATACGGGCTATACGCTGATAGTACATCATGTCAGCTTCAATGTTTGGCGACGATGCCCGGGGATTCTTCGCGGCGGAGATACGTGATCGTGAGGTGGTTGAAATTATTACGGGCCCACTCGGCCATGGCTTCCTCCTCCTGGAGGATGCGTGTGCAAACTTGAGCCGTCTGCGTATCACCGACTGCCTCTGCGGCTGCTATGAGGACTTCATAGGCCGCAATTTCCATGTGCTCGAAGGTGTAACCCGCCATCGCACCCTTGATGATCTCGTCACCGACGAAGACACCACTCAAGCTCTGTCCCATTGCCATGAATTTGCCGGCGAGATCTTTGAGAGAGGATGTGTCGCCACCCCGCCGCTCAATGCACTCGTTCAACAGCTGCGCTTGCACGCGGGTTTCTTTAAGGTGAGCGTCAATGCGGGCCTTGACCTCGGGGTAATTCTCGATCCGGCTCGAAAGCCCGCTCAGCATGGTCTCGGCTTGCTGCTCCATGGCGTGCGCATCTCGCAACCATTCCATGAGGCGTTCCTCGGCTGTAGCCATCGTTGTGCTCCGGATGTCTGGGTCCTAGGCCAACAAGCGGGCCACACCAGAGTTCCAAGCTGAGCCGCAGGAACATTGATGGAGGCGAAAAGAAAGCGCCAGAGCTCCCAAGCCATCGGAACGAAGAGAGGACTGTCTGATTTTTCCTTAAGGTTCCGGGAGAGAGAGCGATGGAAAGAGATCGAGAAGCGAAGATACGACAGCCTGAAGAGCCGGAGTACTGCGTGGCGCACTGGCGAGAAGAGCAGGCCTCCCAGAAGGGCGTTGCGCCGGGTTGGTGGATCACCGATCGCATTGAGACCCCGATACACGGTCCCTATCCAAGTCGTGAGGCATGCCTTGTCGCCATGGCTAAATTTGGCGAAACCGCATCGGGCGGGTGAGCGGTCGCGGCGGAAGGTGGTTGTGATCCGGTTTTCGGAACCATGAGCGAAACAGCGCGTTCCACATTCGTCGACACCGCCAAGCTTCGGATGGAAGGAGCACGCTCATGGAAAACGATGCTACGGTAGGATGGATCGCAGCGATTATCATCGGTGGCCTCGCTGGTTGGATCGCATCGAACTTTATGAAAAGCGACACCGGTCTGTTCGCGAATATTATCCTGGGCATCATCGGCGCCGCTGTCGCCAGCTTTCTGTTCGGAATCATCGGCATCAGCTTCGGTGGATGGATTGGCTACCTGATCGCTGGCTTTATCGGTGCCTGTATTCTGATTGCGATTGCTCGCGCTATCCGACGATAAGCTCGGCGGTTCCGAGCGGAACCTTTTCGGTTGGGCAAGGTTTTCCGAAAGCATAAAAAAGGAGAAGTCTTAATGGACTGGAATCGCGTTGAAGGTAACTGGAAGCAGGTCAAGGGTCAGGTGAAAGAGCAGTGGGGAAAGCTCACTGACGATGATCTCGATGTCATCGCCGGAAAGCGTGATCAACTCGAAGGTAAGATCCAGGAACGCTACGGCATCGAGAAAGATAAGGCCAAGTCGGATATCGACACTTGGTATAACAGCCGGAAATGGTGAGTTTTAGGGTCTGGCGTTAAGGCCTGAGTGATTTGGAACCCTGTCTCCTAGGAGGCAGGGTTCAATTTTTTTGGATTCTCTTCGGTAGGGATGCCGCCGAGTTGCTGTATTTGACGTTGGCGGCCGCGAACTTCCGCCGTCCTGAACGTGAGGTCGTCGTAGGTCATCCTGTCGGCTGAGATATCCGGGCAAAGCCTTAGCCAGCATCGGCACAGGTTACCGTCCACGTCGACCTCGACGAGATCTCGAAGACCTGGCCCCACGATCGCCGCGCCGTGATTACCCTGATTGAGCGGATCGAATGTCGACGGCTGGTCGGAATGACACGACCGCGGATCATACCATTGGGCGCCCGCGGAACATAAGCTGGGCCGAGCCTGTCATTGCCCGGGGACAAGGCAAAAGATCCTCTCGGGCTCGGTTGTCGACTTGTCTGATAGGCCGTGCAAACCGGAGCACTGAGTGTGCCATCGAAGGCTTCAAAGCATGATATTTGCGCCGCCTTTTTGTTTGACAAATAGACAAGTGGTTCTAGCATATCCGCGCTGCCCAGCAGAATGGCAGCACCGTGACGAGATCGTCCGCAATGTCTCGTCGCGCTCATAATTGGAATGAGGGGATCATTGACATGCGTCGTTTCAGGGCTTGGCTGGCTGTGGCCGCGTTCGTCGCGACGACAAGCGCCGTCGCTGCGGCCGATTTGACCATCTGGTGGACGAAAGGCACAAATCCGCAGGAAGACGACGCGCTGAAAAGCGTGGTTGCCTTGTGGGAGAAGCAAACCGGCAAAACCGCCGAGGTCAGTTTCTATACAACGGGAGATACGGAAGCGAAGGTGGTAACCGCGCTCAAGGCCGGAAGCCCGCCTGATCTGACTTTCGATTTCGGCTATGACCTCGCCTACACGCCGACCTGGGCCTATGATGGCATGCTGGCCGACATGAGCGACGTGCTGGAGCCGATCGCGGACCAGTTCCAGAAGGGGCCGTTGCAATCTGCCTACCTCCTGAATGGCAAGACCAACAAGCGTGCTTATTATGCTGTGCCCTGGGTACAGATGACGCCCCATGTCCATTACTGGAAGGATCTTCTGGAAAAGGCGGGATATACTGAGGCCGATGTGCCCAAGCAGTGGCAGCCGTTCTTCGACTTCTGGTGCGAAAAGGTTCAACCGGCTCTGAGGACCAAGGGTGATCGCATCTATGGCGTTGGGCAGGGATCCTCGACCAGTTCCAACGACCCGTTCTTCAATATTCACCTGGCTTTGAACGCGTTTGGCGCACAGGTGGTCAATCCCGACGGGCAGTTGCAGATCAGCGATCCGGAGGTGCGCAAGCGGGTGATCGCGGCGCTCGACAGCTACGCCAAGCCGATTTTATCCAAGTGTTCGCCGCCAGATGCCGTGAATTGGAACGGCGTTGACGACAACGTGTCCTTCCTGAACAAGAAGAACGTCGTCGTCATGAACCCGACGCTGTCTATACCCTTGTCGCTGCAGGCCAAAAGCCCCGACGTCTATCGTAATGACATCCGCACCGTGCCGTGGCCGGATGGTCCGGATGGCAAGCCGACGCCGGCGATGATCTCCGTGAAGCAGGTACTGGTCTTCCGGGATTCTCCGCATATCGACAATGCGAAGTCCTTCCTCAAGCTTCTGCTGCAGCCGGAAAACATCGGTCCCATGCTCAAGGCGACCGGCGGGCGCTGGATGCCGGTCATGCCGAAGCTGATCGAGGACCCGTTCTATATGCAGACGGATGATCCCCACCGTGCTGCCATGGTGCGCCAGTTCACCCAGGCGCAGAACGTCCCTTATCCCCAGGCCTACAACCGGCTCTATGCGAAGGTCATGCAGGAGCAACTGTGGCAAAAGGCGATCGGTCGTATCGTCATCGACGGCTGGACGACCGACAAGGCGGTAGATGAGCTCAGCGAGCGCATGAAGGTTCTGCTCGGGAGCTGAACGATGACATTGAGTGGTGCGGCCTTGCCGCGAGCCAATCCATCGCACCAATGGCTGGGAAGCGGGCGACCACTTCTCAGCTTCAAGGAGAAGTGGGCCCTTTTCTTCCTGATGCCCTTCGCCGCGATGTTCGTGGCTTTCGTCAGCTACCCCATTCTCTACGCGCTGTTTCTCGCAACAGACAGTTCAGCCTATTCTCGCGTCATCGCTGACCCGATCTATGTACGCACGCTTTGGAATACCTTCATTTTCATCGTTATCGGCGTGATGCTGAAAATGGTGCTGGCGCTTGGCCTATCCAGCTTCTTCGTGTTGCCGGGCCGCGCTATTCGTGTCATCGCCGCTCTGTTTATCCTGCCCTGGGCGGTGCCGCATATCCCCTCGATCTTGTCCATCCGCTGGATGCTGAACTCCGAATGGGGGATGATCAACAATCTCCTGTTTCAGATGTTCGGCGTGGATGGTCCTGCCTGGCTGACCAACCCGAGCTTCGGGATGGCCTCGATCATTACGGTCCATATCTGGAAGTATTTGCCCTTCTGGACCATGATCCTGGTCGCGGCACGGCTCGGGATCCCGAAGGAACTGTATGAATCCGCCCGTATCGATGGCGCGGGAAGCATGCAGCAGTTTCGTTACGTCACCTTTCCGGCCATCGCCAATGTCTTCCTGACCAGCACGATGCTGACCACGATCTGGTCACTGGGCGACTTCAACAGCATCTATCTCCTGACCGGGGGCGGGCCCATGGAGCGTACCAATACGCTCGCCACCATGGGCATCCGCTATGCTTTCCGCCATGCCGATTTCCAAGCGGGCATTGTCACGCTGATGTCGGCATTGCCGATCCTCGTGCCGCTGGTGATCGTGCTGACGCGCCGCCTGCGCAGGAACGCCGATGCGTGAGATCGCCCATGCATGAACTCACCTTCAAACCGCTTCTCCGAAGGGCCGGCTTGATTGTCCTCGGCGCGCTCGTCCTGCTGTGGACACTGCTGCCGCTCTACCACATGCTCATCCTGTCACTGACGCCGGTAGGGGAGGGGTTTGCTGGCAAGCTTTGGCCCGACGCGCCGACGCTCGACAACTATCGCATCGTGCTGACCCAGGATAATTACTACCTGTCACGTTTCTGGCTGCAACTCGGCAACAGCCTGCTCGTGGCCTTCACCAGTTGCGTCATCGTCTTTGCCTGCAGCTTGACCGCCAGCTTCGCGATCACCCGACTGCGGCCCCGCTTCGCGGGCCTCGCATCGCATCTTGCCCTAATCACCTATCTCGTGCCGGCGACCTTCCTCGCCATTCCCTTCTACCAGGTGATGGGGTCCTACGGTCTGCTCGGCAGCCGCTGGGCGTTGATCATCACCATCGCCACCTTCGCCACGCCTTATGCGATCTGGGTATTGCAGCAGAACGCCGGCAGCGTGCCGCGTGAACTCGATGAGGCGGCGGAGATCGACGGCGCCAGTCCCTGGCAGATCTTCCGCCTGGTCTATCTTCCATTGATGGTGCCGACCATCGTAGCGGTCGGGGCCTTCGCGGTGATGTTGTCATGGAATGAGTATCTCTACGCGTTCCTCCTCCTGTCTGATGAGGACCGCATCACCTTGCCGGTCATGCTCGGGCAGTTCCTGAGCGATGATTCCGCCCCCTGGCCGCTTCTGATGGTCTCGGGTGTGCTCTATTCTTTGCCGCCGGCGATACTCTATTTCGTGGCTCGCCGTTACATGGCCGCCGGACTTGCCGCCGGCAGCGTCAAGGGATGACGTGATGAGCCTCTATCCACCCCCATCGCCGATCGCCACCACGCTCTTCGTCGACATCGTGGCCCAACTCGGGTTGAAGCCTCGCAACTCACCCTGGCTCACCGCATCCGGGCTCAGCGAGGCGCATTCCTTCTTGGAGGGCCCGAGTTTCGATGCGGATGGCAACCTCTATGTGGTTGATACACCCTTTGGCCGCATCCTGCGTGTCACTCCGGCGGGAGAGGTCGTCATCGCAGCGGAATACAATGGGGCGCCGAATGGCCTGAAGGTGCATCGCGACGGTGACATCTACATCGCCGACCGCATGAACGGCATCATGCACCTCGACCCGGTCAACGGGCACGTAAGCCCGTACCTCCCGCGGGAGCGATTGGAGCCGGGCTTCAAGGGACCCAACGATCTCGTATTTGCTCGCAACGGTGACCTCTACTTCACGGATCAGGGCAATACCGGCCTGCAGGACCCGTCAGGACGCGTGTTTCGCTTGCGGCGGGACGGCCGGCTTGATTGCCTGCTTGATAACGTGCCGAGCCCAAACGGCATCGCGCTCAATCCGACGGAAAACCAGTTGTTCGTCGCCGTCACCTTCGCCCAGCAGGTCTGGCGCTGCCCGCTCCTTGCCGATGGCTCAACGCACAAGGTCGGCGTCTACCAGTCATTCTCCGGAGGATTCAGTGGTCCCGATGGCCTGGCGATGGATATCGAGGGAGGCCTTGCGGTCTGTCACAATCGCATGGGGATCGTATGGATGTTCGACGGTCTCGGCATCCCGACCTATCGGATCGATTCCTGCCGTGGACGGTTGACAACCAATCTCGCCTACGGCGGCGCTGACCGGCGTATCCTCTTTATCACGGAATCCGAAACCGGCTCTATCCTGCAAGCGAAGGTCCCGGTCCCCGGTCTCGATTTACGAGCCGCCGCTGATCCGCCCATCCAGACCCGATAGCAGAGGCCGTCACGCCGCAGCATGCCGCGAGGGCCGTGACCCGAGAGCCTTCCCGCTCTCGCGCTCGAATGACACGATGCGGCTTGGATCAAATCTCACAGCAATTCGCCCTGCCGGCGCTGGACTGTCGGCTCGTTGATGAATGCTGATCGGACCGGGGCCTGTGACGGCGTGGACCACCCTAGCCTCTTTCGAATGTGCTGGGAAACGGGCAGACCCTGCTATCGGGTGGGGACGAACGCTCGACGCCTCTGTTGCGGGGCTCCAACCGCGGTCAGGCAGCGGAAACCGGATTGTGACGCTGTTCGGAAGCATGGTTCGGGGGGCTGAGTTCCTTCGACATCGCGTCCCGATAGGTCCGGACCTTGGATGCCGAATGTTGTTATCTGATGGCTCCGCTCGTCACCGAAACGCCACGCGAGGCGGAGAATTTGCGGATGAGTGCTCACATCCGCGAGGCAATGGATCTTGCCGCCTCCGCCGACGTCGTCCTTGTCGGCGTCGACGATCTAAGTCGCGAAAGCGCGCTGAGCTCAACGGGCCAAGTGTCGAAAGCCGATCTGCAAACGCTCTCCGATGCTGGCAGTGTGTATTCTGCAAAGCGAGGCTATCGGGCGTGACGGGACAGCTATTTCGCATCCGCTCGCCTCCCGAATTGTGGTCTCGATTCGCAGAGATTCATGAAAATTCCACGGCGGATCGTTGTGGCGGACGGTAAGCGCTAGGCTGACAGCCTTAAGGCGGTTTTGCGCGGCGGCTATTGCAACATGGTGATAACCGATGAATCAACGGCATGCGAGATCTTGCGTACTTGACCGAGGTTCTTCGGCAATCGTGTCATGGTCTTGGATGGTCTTCGTGGGGCGCGTCAATACGATCTGCCCCGTTGCTATGCGTGCAGGCGGATCGCGCTGCCATCCCGGTCCCGACCTAGTTGATAAAGCGGACGGTCGTGCCCGGCCTCACCAGTTGAGCCAGTTCCTGGGCGTCCCAGTTCGTAAGCCTGACGCAGCCATGCGACGATGTCTTACCGATACGCGACGGCTCAGGGGTTCCATGGATACCGAACGTCGGTTTCGACAATTCCATCCAAACCGTTCCGACGGGATTGTTGGGACCTTTCGCAAGCACCAGCCGTTGCTTGTTGCGGCCCTGCTGGAAGTTCCTCTCCGGGTCGTAGTGGTAGCTGGGGTTCTTTACAACCCGAACAAGCTGATACTCGCCCTCTGGAGAGGGTGTGTCCCCGCTGCCGATTGTTGCCGGATACGTGGCAATCGTCTGCCCAGCCGCATTCAAAGCCCGAACGACACTCATCGCCTTGTCGGCCTCAATGGTGCGCGCTTCATCTGAAGGAAGTTTTCGCGTCGCTGAGACGACGTGCAGCGTCTCGCCGGACCTGCGGAAGCGCGCTTTTGGATTAAGAGAGCGTAGGAGGCCTTCGCTCATCTTGAAGCGCTCAGCGAACATCTCTCGGGCATTTCGGTAGCCCAGCCGCTTCATGCGCGCCTGTCGGGCATAGTCATGGGGAATGCGTCTGACGAAGTTGGTTTTTATGTCTTCCTTCGTCACGCTGTAGTCTTGCAGAATGTCTTTGCTCGTATCGCCCTGCAGGGCTCGCCAGGTGGCGTCGTCCACCACATCACCTTCGCCCAAATTGCGTTGGCGCCGGAACTCGGCGACCGCCTTCTTGTAGTTATCACCATCTATACCATCGATCTCACCGGGGGATATCCCTTGGCGCGCAAGCAAGGTCTGGGCCTTGACGAGCGATGCATTGGGGCGGTGTGTCTTGGCTTTCGTGGGCACGGGGCGCCCGGCATTATTGATCTCATCTACGGTGAGGGCTTGTGCGGCTCCCATCGCCAGCACCATGATCCCCACTGACATTGCAGCGCGAAGTTTTTGAACCAGGACATGCGTGGCGAAGACCATGAAATCCACCTCAGCAGCGGGCCTGGGTGGAAAACGCGACCCTGGTATCGCCGGTTCCCGTCGAGGCTCAGCCGGGGAATTCACGCGTCTGTTATGAGGCGGAGCGGGGCCGCTATACGGACTTAACCTAGGGCCAAATCTGGATCAAATCTTGAAACCGCATCGACTGGCCCGCCAGCGCAGGCATATCCCGGGCGCCAAGGTCATATGGCACCGAGAACTTTTGGCGAGGCTATACCCCAACAAGTCGAAAGGCCCGGCCCCTTCCGGGGCCGGGCGAAATAGCATCAGGCGAGGGAGATCGCCTCCCGCTCCCAGCCCGTCTCGCGCGCGCCCTTGTAGGCTGTGACTTCGATCTCCACGAGGTAGTCCTTCGAGGCCAAAGGACAAGCGGTGATGGTCGCGACCGGATCTATGCCGCGGAAACGCTCGCCCCAATGCTCGAGCAGCTCCGGATGGTGGCTGGGATCCGGAATGTAGATGCGAGCCCTGACGATGTCCTCGAGATCCGCGCCAGCAGCCTGGAGCGCTTTCTGGATGTTGTCTATGGTCTGCTTAAGCTGGCCGAGCGGCGTGGTGGGCATTTCCTTGGTCGCGTGATTGCGGCCGGCTGTATTCGAAACCAGAACCCAGTCGCCGATCACGACGGCACGGCTGTAGGAGTAGCGCTCTTCATAAGCGGAACTGGATTTGAGCTTCTTGTGCATGAACACTCTTCTTTCTTTCATGAACCATTCTCCCCTGAGATCCGGGGAGGGTTGGTGAGAGGGTGGGACACCGTCCCGCGGACGGGAGCGCGGCGGGAGGCGTCAGCCTGCGATGTAGACGACCTGCGTTTCGGTGAACTCGTAGAGGCCATGCTTGCCGTCGGCTCCGCCGATGCCGGACTTGCGGCGCCCGGCGTGGAAGCCCTGCATGGCCTCGAAGTTCTCGCGGTTGATGTAGGTCTCGCCGAATTTCAATTCGCGCGAGGCCTTCAGGGCCGCCTGCAGATCGCGCGTGTAGATCGAGGAGGTCAGACCGTAGTCGGAATCGTTCGCGAGGGCGATAGCTTCGTCGAGACTGTCGACGGCCTGGATCGGCAGCACCGGGCCGAAGGTCTCACGGCGCATGATGTCCATGTCCGCGGTCGCCCCCACGAGCAAGGTTGGCTCGTAGTGGTAGCCCTGGCCGAGGTCGGCCTTGCGGCCCCCGGTGATGACCTCGGCGCCCTGCTGGCGTGCCAGATCGACTGCCGCTGCGACCTTGTCGAGGCCGGCCTGGTTGATCAGCGGCCCCATGTGCAGATCGTCCTCGGTAGCCGGATTGCCGTAGCGGGTGCCTTCGAACAGGGCCTTCAGCCTCTCGACGAGAGCATCATGGACTTCGCGCTCCACATAGACGCGTTCGGCGCAGTTGCAGACCTGTCCGGTGTTGATCACGCGGGAATCGAAGATAGCCCGGGCCGCAAGGTCGAGATCGGCGTCCTTCAGCACGATCGCCGGGGCCTTGCCGCCAAGCTCGAGATTGACGCGCGTCAGGTTCCGCCCGGCGAGCTGCATGATGTGCGAGCCGGTGCCGACCGAACCGGTGAAGGTGATGAGGTCAATGCCCGGATGCGCGGCGAGCGCTTGGCCGGTGCTGGCGCCGCGTCCGCCCACGAGATTGAACACGCCCTTCGGCAAGGTGGTCTGCGCGACCAGCTCCGCGAAGATATGGGCGTTGATCGGGGTTTCCTCGCTCGGCTTGATGACGATGGTGTTGCCGGTCACGAGTGCCGGGGCGAGCTTGCGGGCGATGAGGAAGAACGGGAAGTTCCAGGGCAGGATGCCGGCGACGACGCCGACCGGCTTGCGCAGGAGGAGCATGGTTTCGTTGGGGCGGTCGCTGGTGAGCACCTCACCCTCGATACGGCGCGCCCACTCGGCCATATAGTCGATGTAGTCGGCAGTGAAATCGACCTCCACCTGGGCGAGGCCGCGGATCTTGCCCTGTTCCTGGACAAGAATGTCGGCGAGATCGACGCGGTTCTCTCGAACTTTCGCCGAAATCTGACGCAGATAGCCCGCGCGCTCGATCGCCGGGAGCTTCTCCCAGCTCGACTGCGCGCGGCGCGCGGCAGCGACGGCGCGGTCCACCTCGGCGGTGTCGCTCTCCGGAACGCGGCCCATCACCGCGCCGGTTGACGGGTTGATGACATCGATCAACCCAACGCGGCTGTCGGAGAACGCGCCGTCGACATAGGTGCGGTAGGTCCGGTCAAGGCCCAGAAATGCATTGCTGGCCATATTGGCTCCTCTGTGCGGAACGGGTCCGCCATGGTGGCGTGCCATGGTCGGAATAGGAGAACGGGGACGGGTTAGAAGCTCGGCTCGAGCGTGCAGTTCACGGCCAACTCCGCCACAACGGCTTCGTTGGGAAGGTCGAGCAAAAGCGCGGTAATACGCGCGATATCCTCGGGCTTGGTCATCTTCTCGGGTGCCATCGCCGTCAGCGAGAAGGCCATTTCGGTGGCAACAAAGCCCGGGCAGATCGCCGTCGCACGAATGCCGAGGTCGAAACCCTCCTGCCGGATGGCATGGCTGAGCGCGACGGCGGCGAATTTCGACAGCGCATAGCTTCCGGAAACGGCGCTCTTCACCCGTTTCCCAGACAACGAGGCGAGGATGATCACGCGTCCCTGGCCGCAGGCGGACAAGGCTGGCCAACAAGCTTTGACCAGTCGTCGCGGCGCCAGGACGTTGATCTCCATCATCTGGCGGATCTCGTCGTCATCAGCCGCGAGGACCGATTTGCCCGCGGAGATACCCGCCGAGGCGACAACGGCGTCGATGCGGCCGTAGGCAGCCATCGCGCCCTCGACCCAGGCCGCCTCACCGGCGGGATCGGTGGCTTCATAGGCTTGGTGGTGGACGCGGCCGTCGCCTGCCGTCGCGGCCCAATCGGGCACGGCGTCGCCGCGCAGGCCAAGGGATAGGTTCCAGCCATCGGCCAGCAGCTTTTGCCCGATCGCGGCGCCGATGCCCCTTCGCGCTCCAGAGATCAATGCAACTCTCGCCGTCATGGCCTTACCCCTTCGCGGCATATTTCGGGCGCAGACGGCCGATGTCGAAGACGCTGGCGTCCACTTTCGTCTGACTGCCGGTGATGAGATCAGCCATCAGCTCGCCCGCGGCGGGCCCTATGCCGAAGCCGTGGCCCGAGAAGCCCGAAGCGAGATAGAAGCCGGGCACCGGGTGGAACGGGCTGATGACAGGGATGGCATCCGGCGTTGCGTCGATGACGCCAGCCCATTCGCGCAGAACCCGCGCCTCAGCAAAGGCGGGAAAATGGCGCGTGATGTTGCGCAGCGCCTTGCGGGTGAAATCCGGATAGGGCTTCGGGTCCATGACCCGGCATTCCTCGAAGGGCGTGCGATCCTGTCCGCTCCAGCGGCGCTTCGTCATCAGTTCCTGCAGGAAGGTGCCGTTGAGCTGGACGCTCAGCTCGCGCCAGGTGGTGAGATAGGTCGGTACGAAATCGGCCATCAGCCTGATGTGGTCAGGCGTAATCGGTGCGAGGTTCTTGTTGCGCACGGCGATGGTGAAACTGCCGTCGAGCCGCTGGCGGTAGGCGAAGTCGCCAGCGCCGATCGGCATGTCTGTCACGCCCGCGACGTTGTCGACCTGTGTCACGGGCCCGATGACCTTGAGCTGGGGGAAATCGAAGCCCATGTTGCCGGCGAACAGCCGTGACCAGATCCCGCCGGCCAGGACCACGGCTTGACAGCGTATCACGCCGCGTTCCGTCACCACGGCGCTGACGCCGCCGCCCGACGTTTCGACCGTTCGCACAGCACAGCCGGTGAGGATCTTGGCGCCCTTTTCGCGAGCGTATTCGGCCATTGCGGGTACGGCGATCCAGGGCTCGGCGCGGCCGTCGCTGGCGGTGTGCAGCGCACCGAGGATATCACCACGGTTCCCGGGCAATTTCTCGGCGATCTCGGCCTTGCTGAGCATCCGCGCGTCGAGGTTGTGGCGCTTGCCGATCTCTTCCCACGTCAGCCAGCCCTTCAGATCGCGCTGGTTGTAGGAGAGATAGCTGATGCCGGTGCGGCGCCAGCCGGTTTCGCGGTTGATGCGCGCGTTGAGCTCCGCCCATAGGGCGACGGAGCGGATGCAGAGCGGCAGCTCGCGCTCGTCGCGGCCCATCTGTCGCGTCCAGCCCCAGTTCCGGCTCGACTGTTCGCCGGCGATCACGCCCTTCTCACACAGCGCGACAGAGACGCCTCGCTCGGCGAGTTCAAGCGCGGTGGTCACGCCGATGATGCCCCCGCCGATGACGACGACGTCGACTGCCTGCGGCAGATCGGGGTCCCCCTGGAAAGGGGTGACGGGGATGGAGAGGCTGGTCATGTTCAGATCTCGCTCAGGTCGTGCTGGGTCGTTGGCAGATCTTGGCAGTTGCTGTTCAGTGCCATTCCTGTCCTGGCTCCTGCATGAAATGACCTGCTGAGATCTCAATGTAGCGGCGCTTCGGCGGCTGATAGTCGCGCGGCCGGATGGGGCTGTTGAGCTCCAGCACGGGTGGGGCGCTGCGCTGACCGCGACGCGCGGGGTCGGGTACCGGCACCGCGCTCAGGAGGCGTCGCGTGTAGGGATGACGTGGATTGCTGAAAATTTCGGCGCGGGGGCCGACTTCCACCAACTCGCCCAGATACATGACGGCGACCGTGTGACTGATGCGCTCGACCACCGCCATGTCATGGCTGATGAACAGGAAACCGAGGCCCATCTCCTGCTGGAGATCCATCATCAGGTTGACGACCTGGGTTTTCATTGTCACGTCGAGCGCCGAAACCGCCTCGTCGGCCACGATGATCTTGGGTTTCATCGACAACGCGCGCGCCACGCAGATGCGTTGGCGCTGCCCGCCCGAGAATTCGTGCGGGAAGCGGCTGGCCATCTCCGCCTGCAGGCCCACACGCAACAACAGGCGCTCGGCAATACGGGCCTCCTCCTCACGGGTGGCGAGCCCGTGGATGCGCAGCGGCTCCGTGATGGCCTCGCCAACCCGCAACCGGGGATTGAGGCTGGCGTAGGGATCCTGGAAGATCATCTGGATGTCACGGGCGCGCTCGGCCGGATGGATGGTGGTGAGCTCGCGCCCGTTCAGCTTCACGCTGCCCTTGTCGTAGGGATAAAGTCCGGTGACGAGGCGGCCGGTGGTAGACTTGCCGCAGCCGGATTCGCCGACGATCGACAGGGTCTCGCCCCGGCGCAAGGTCAGCGTGACATCCTCGACAGCATGAACGCGCGCCACGATCCGCTTCAGGAACGGGCTGCGCATGTCGAACCGTTTGGTTGCGTTAGTCACGTCGAGCAGCGGCGGCTCCTGCGGGCGCAGGGTGTCGGGCCGCGCGGGCGCCGCGATCATGAGGCCACTGGCGAGGTCGTAGGTCGGGTATGGCAACGGAACCGACGAGCCGCTCATCGAGCCGAGTTTCGGGACCGCCGAGAGAAGCGCGCGCGTATAGGTCTCCTTGGGATCGGCGAAGATCTGGGCGGTGGTCCCCGTCTCGATCACATCGCCCTGGTACATCACCAGGGTGCGATCCGCGACTTCAGCCACCACGCCCATGTCATGGGTGATGAAGATCACCCCCATGCCAGTGTCGGCCTGCAATTCCTTGATCAGGTCGATGACCTGCGCCTGGATGGTCACGTCCAGCGCGGTGGTCGGCTCATCGGCGATCAGCAGGTCGGGCTTGCAGGCCAAAGCGGTCGCGATCATCACGCGCTGCCGCATGCCGCCGGAGAACTGATGCGGAAAATCGTCATAGCGGCTGCGGGCCGAGGGAATATGCACCCGCTCCATCATGGCCAGCGCCTCGGCCCGCGCCTCGGCGGCGCTGACGGGGCGGTGCACGCTGATGGCCTCGGCGATCTGCGCCCCGATGGTCATCACCGGGTTGAGCGAGGTCATCGGCTCCTGGAAGATCATCGAGATCCGGTTGCCGCGCACCTTCTCCATCTGGCGTTCGTCAAGCTGGAGAAGGTCTTGCCCGTGCAGCAGGACCCGGCCGGAAATGCGCGCGCTGTCGCGCGGCAGAAGCTGGGTCAGCGCCATCGAGGTCACGCTCTTGCCGGAGCCCGATTCACCGACGATGGCGATCGTTTCCCCGGCCGCGACCGAGAAGTTCACGTCGCGCACCACGTTGCGCCATTGCGCGCCGGAGCGGAAGGAAACCGCCAGATCACAAACTTGAAGAAGCGCGGGGGCCGGATTGGTCATCTGTGTCAATTCTCCTGCGAGCCCCGCTCAGTTTCCGGTGCTGCGGCGCGGATCGAGCAACTGGCGCAGGTGATCGCAGAACGCATTGAGCAGAAGGATCACCAATGTCAGGAGGATACTCGGCGCCAAGAGAAGCCAGGGCTCGTCGAGAAAAGTGGCGCGCGCAGCACCAACCATCATGCCAAGCGATGGCGCGGGCGGAAGCACGCCGAGGCCGAGATAGGACAGGCCGGATTCCAGGACCACCGACATCGCCACGACGAAGCTGAATTGTACGAAGAGGGGGCCTGCAATGTTGGGCAGGATGGTCCGCCACAGGATCCGACTCGTCGGCGCGCCCATCAGCTTCACCGCGTCCACATAATCCAGCGCCCGGACGGTCATCACGCTCGCGTGGGCGACGCGGGTGAAGCTCGGCACGAAGACCAGGGCGAGCACCGGCACCAGCATCTGCGGCCCCGCGCCATAGAAGGTCGCGGCCAGCATCGCCAGAAGCAGTGGCGGGAAGCACAGGATGACGTCCATGATCCGCAGCGAGATCATCTCGGAAAAACCGCGCGCATAGCCCGCCGCCACACCTATGGCGACGCCGATGACTGCGGCGATGAGCGCCGCGCTGCCCGAGATGAGAATGGCCGAGCGCAATGCGAAGACGAGCCGCGCCAGAAGATCGCGGCCATACTCGTCCTGACCGAGCCAATGGCTAGCCGAGGGCGGGGCGAAGCGTGCGCTGACGTCCATGGCGACGGGATCGTGCAGCGGCAGCACGGGGGCGAGCAGCGCGCCAATGACGACGATGGCGAGGAGAACGGCGGAGGGGCTGGAGAAGATCTTTCTCATCTGCGCACCCTCGGATCGGTCAGACCGTAGACAATGTCGACAAGCAAATTGAGACCAATATAGAACGCGGCGACGACGACGATAACACCGGTCACGACTGGATAGTCACGAGTATTGACGCCCGTGACCAGCATTCCCGAGAGGCCGGGCCAATTGAAGACTGTTTCCACCAGCACCGTGCCAGCCAAAAGGCCGCCGAGCTGCAAGGCGAACACAGTGATCACCGGCATCAGCGCATTGCGCAACGCGTGGCGCACCAGCACGCGGCGGGCAGGCACGCCCTTGGCGCGCGCCGTGCGCACGAAATCGAGGGGCAGGACGTCCAGCATCGAAGCGCGGGTGATGCGGAAGACAATAGCCGAGAGGCCGATGGCTATGGTCGCCGCTGGCATGATCAGGAGGATGAGGTGCTTGCCGGGATCGCGTTCAAACGAAACAAAGCCGCCGGCCGGCAGCCAGCCGAGCAACTGGGCGAAGGCCACCACGAGGAGCGAACCGAGAATGAACACCGGGATCGATTGCGCTGTGCCGGCGGCGAACGTCGCGATGCGCCCGAAGAGACCATTGGGCCGCAAGGCGGCCAGCACGCCGGTCGGGATCCCGATGAGGAGGCTGAGAAGGCCCGCGGCGGCGATCAACTCGAGGGTCCGTGGCAGCCGACGCGCGATTTCCGCGCCAACCGAGCTTTCGTCAACGATGGACGTGCCAAGGTTAAGGTGGAGGATATCGGTGATTTTCTGGATGTATTGTTCGTGCAGCGGGCGGTTCAGGCCTAGTTGATCGCGCACCATCTCCACAGTCGCCGGGTCAGGCGATGCGCCGTCCTGGGCCAGCAGCAACTCCACCGGGTCGCCGGGCACCATATTGATGGACAGGAAAACAAGGGAAACCACGACCCAGAGCATCACCATGCTTTGGGCAATGCGGCGTATGAACCAGCCCATACAGGAGTCCTTCGTTCGTCACAGCGGGTGCGGGAGCCAGCAAAGGTCCGGTCCCGCACCCAGAGGCTCAGTCGAGAGCGATCCGGTCGAAATTCACCGCGGAATAGACCGAGATCTGATCCGGGAGCAGCGGCACGGTCTGCACCGCGGCGCTGGTGGCGTAGCCCTGGGCACGATAGGCGAGCCCGCAGATCGCGGTGCCTTCAAGCGCGAGCTGGTCGGCTTGCTTGTAGATCGCGACGCGCTTCGCCTCGTCGAGCTCTTGGACGCCTTGCGCGTAGAGTTCCGGCAAACCCTCGACCTTGAAGTTGCGGCTGCGCAGATAGGTGGGCGTCAGTGTCGGGTCGACGATGGAGCGCGTGGCATCGGGATCGATGATGTCGAGCGCATTTCCCTGCACCGCGAAATCACCTACGCCCCTGTTACCCAAGCTGATACGGGTGGCCCAGTCCGGCAGCTGCAGGTTCACCTTGATACCAATCTCGGCCAATTGGCTCTGGACCAGGACGGCAATGTCGCGATGCATGGAATACTGCGACGTCGCCAGAAGCGTGACCTCGAAGCCCTTCTCATGGCCTGCTTCCTTCAACAGGGCGCGGGCGCGGTCGGGATCATAGCCCCAGTAGGTCGCCTGGTCCTCGTGATAGTATGGGGTGCCGGCGGCACGCGGCAGACCACGCATCTCGGCGCCGAAGCCGAAGAACACGGACTTCACGAACTCATCCCGGCGCAGCCCGAAGGCCACGGCCTGCCGCAGGCGCGCGTCCTTGAATGGGCCGCTGCCATTGAAGCTCAGATACATGAAGGGGCCGGCGTCCTTCTTGAACAGCTTCAGCGCCGGGTTGGCCTCGATCGCGGCCATGGCCGACCACGGCACGTAGTCCACCAGATCGACATCGCCGGCGGTCACTGCGGCGACACGGGCGCTTTCGTCGGCATAAGGGGTGACGATGATGCCTTTCAGCGGGGGCGGGCCCTTGAAGTAATGCTCGTTCGGCTTGAGCTCGATGCTCACGCCCTTCTCAGCCGCGGTGATGCGATAGGGGCCGGCGCCGATGCCCTGCGGCTCGGACGCCGTCGATTCGGCCTTGAGAATGGTGAAGAAGGGGAACGCCATGAGGGCCGGAACCGTGGCGACGGGTCCCTCGGTGATCAGACGGAATGTCCGCTCATCGACGGTCTCAAAGGCCTTGATAACCTTCAGCGCATCGAACATATAGGCGCCGGATTTCGGCTTGGCGATCTCGTCGAAGTTCCACTTCACGTCAGCCGAAGTGACCGGGCTTCCGTCGTGGAATTTAGCCTCACGTAGCTTGAATTCCCATGTGGTGGGATTGACGGCTGACCAGCTCTCCACCAACTCGCCCACGAGTTTGCCCTGCTCGTCGTAGTTGATAAGGCTGCGGTTCACCAGTGAGAACAGAAGATGCCCCGACCAGCCGATGTTGACCCATGGGCGGAAATGCGGGGGATAGGTCGAAAGACCGATACGAAGAACCTGCGGCTCCTTTGCGAAGGCGAAGCGGCCGCCGAGAACCGAAGCGGCACCCGCCACGGTAGTCAATTGCAATAGACGACGTCTGGAAAGCTGCAAGGCCCGTATCTCCCGTTGATGGTTGCCGCTTGAGCTGGGAACAGCGCCAGATGCTGTGAGAGCGTTGGCTGCGTGTCCGATCGGTATGTCGTGGGCGGCTCTCTGGGCGGCCAAACTACGTACCGGGGCGGGTTGCGGTCAAGCCAATTCCATTTATTGATACAACATATTTCTGTTATTCTAATAATTGGAATAAAAGGCGTCGAATGCGCTGCCTTTGGGGGAGAGAACTCACATTCCTCGCGTATCTATTCTGATAATAGGAATATAACAAATTTCATTGTCCCGATATAAAGAATAAGATTGACGAGTCCATCCGAGACAGCCTTGATGCGGGGCAGGGCGAGCCGCGTGAAGCGGTCCGGAGCTATCGCATGATCGTGATGGCCCCCGTGTGATGCCCGGCAATTTTCAGGGAAACACAATGGCTTGGCGCATTGGCGTAGATTCTGGCGGAACCTTCACGGACGTCTGCCTCTTCAATGACATCACTGGCGAAGTGACGATCTGGAAGGTTTCATCCACGCCTGACGATCCCTCCCGCGGCATCACTCAGGGCGTCACCGAGGGGCTGGAGCGCGTCGAAGCGACGGCTGCCGAACTGAGCTTCCTTGGCCATGGCACGACGGTCGCCACCAATGCATTGATCCAGGGGCGCGGTGTGAAGACCGGCCTCATCACCACCGATGGCTTCCGTGATCTGCTGGAGATCGGCCGTCAGAAGCGTCCGGACCTCTATGATTTACAGGCAGACAAGCCTGAAACGCTGGTGCCGCGTGATTTGCGCCTGGGCGTGCGTGAGCGCCTGACGCAGGACGGAAGCGTCGAGGAAGCGTTGGACGAGGATGCTTTCCGCGAGGCTGTGCGTGAGCTGAAGGCTCAAGGCGTGAAGTCCGTTGCTGTCTCTTTCCTTTACAGCTTCCTCAATGACGCCCATGAGCGTCGCGCGGCAGCGATTATCCGCGACGAATTCCCCGAGGCCTTTACCGCTATTTCATCCGCTATCGCTCCGGAATTCCGCGAGTTCGAGCGGCTCTCCACAACCGTGGTGAACGCGTATCTGGGCCCGGTAATGCAGGGCTACGTGCGTGCGCTCAAGCGCAAGCTGGAAGAGATTGGCCTCAAGGTGCCGCCACAGCTCACGCAGTCAAATGGTGGCGTCATCGCCTTCGATACCGCCGCAGAAAATCCCGTACGCACCGTCCTTTCCGGCCCCTCAACGGGGGTGGTCGCGGCCCAGGCCATCGGCGCCATGACGGGCATCGCCGACCTCATCACCTTCGACATGGGCGGCACCAGCTCGGATGTCGCGCTTTTGACCAATGGCCGCTGCCGCATCGTCAATGAGTCGGTCGTGCATGGCTATCCGTTGAAGGTGCCGATGCTCGACATCCACACGGTTGGTGCTGGCGGTGGATCGATCGCTTATGTCGACAACGGGGGGTTGCTGAAGGTCGGGCCTCGTTCAGCCGGCGCAAACCCCGGCCCAGCCTGTTACGGGCTTGGAAACGAGGAGCCGACGGTCACAGATGCCAATGTGGTGCTGCAGACCCAGAATCCCGAGTACCTGCTGAATGGTCGAATGAAAATCGACCGCCAGCTTTCCGTGAACGCGGTCCAGAAGCTTGCTGACCGCCTCGGCCTCGGGATGCTGGAAACGGCCAATGGCATTCTCGACATCGTCATCGCCAACATGGCGAAGGCGATCCGGGTGATCTCCGTGCAGCGCGGCTATGATCCGCGGGACTACACGCTGGTCGCTTTCGGCGGCGCTGGCCCGGTTCAGGCGGCTCGGCTCGCGCGCGAGCTCGGCATGACGCGCGTCCTCATTCCCCGTACGCCAGGCGTGCTGTGCGCCATGGGTTTGCTGATGACCGATCTGCGCAGCGACTTCTCGGCCACCAGCCTCACCCGTCTCGATCAAGCGACCACCCAGGATATCGCCGGGATCTACGACGATCTGGCTCAGCGAGCCGAGGCCTGGTTCAACACTGAGCGGATAAACGCTGGCGCGCGTGTGCTGGAGCGCAGTGTCGACGTGCGGTATGCCGGCCAGAACTACGAGATCTCGGTTCCGGTGCCGGAGGGGCGGATAACCGCCGAGACATTCAAGGCGATCGAGGCGGGCTTCGTCGCCGCCCACCGCCAGCTGTATGGCTTCATCGCCGAGGGCGAACCGATGCAGCTCGTCACATTCCGCATGGCCGCCAGCGGCCTCGTGACCAAAGCCGAGTTCAAGCCCCAGGAGATCGAGGGCGTCGATAGCGCCCACGCCGTCACTGGCGCACGTCCGGTATGGATGGTCGAGGTCCGCGATTTCGTTGAAACCAAGCTCTACGATCGCGCCCTGCTGAGGGCGGGCAATGTGGTGGAAGGACCGGCGATCATCGACCAGATGGACTCCACCACGGTGGTCCCGCCGGGCCAGACGGCCACTGTCGATGCCTACCTCAATCTCATTCTGGAGGCGAAGTAATCACCATGAACGCCAATGTGAATGTCGCGGGCAGATTGAACCCGATCACCGTCGAGGTCATCAGCTCGGCTTTCGCCTCCACCGTCGAGGAAATGGGCGAGGCGTTGGTCCGCGCCTCCTACTCGACCAATATCAAGGAGCGTCGTGACTGCTCGACAGCGCTCTTCGATGCCAGTGGTCGCATGCTCTGCCAAGCCGAGCATATCCCGATGCACCTCGGCAGCTTCATCGGGTTCATTCCCTATATTCTCAAGCATGTCGAGCCAGCGAGCATCAAGCCCGGTGACATCTTCATGGGCAACGACGCCTATGAGGGAGGCGGTACTCATCTACCGGACATTGTGCTCGCCGAGCCAATCTTCGTGGACAGCAAACTGGTGGCCTGGGCCATCAACACCGCCCATCACTCGGACTTCGCCGACCGCGGCCATGCCCATATCTATCAGGAAGGCCTGCGCATTCCGCCGATCCGGCTGTATCGTGAGGGCGTGCTGCAGGAAGACATCCAGCGCCTTTTCCTCCTGAACTGCCAGGTTCCCCATGAGCGCGTGTCGGACCTGCGCGCCCAGGTGGCCGCGAACCGCCTCGGCGTATTGCGGATGCAGGAGCTGTGCCGCAAGTACGGTGTCGAAACGGTTCTCGCCGCCGGCCAGGAACTGATGGACTATGCCGAACGCAAGATGCGCGCCGGCATCGCCCAGATTCCGGATGGGGTTTACACATTCGCCGACGTTTTCGACAGCGAATCCCTTGAGGTTCCGCTCGATCTCTCGGTGACGATCGAGGTGCGGGGCGATGAGATCATTCTGGATTTCGTTAGTCCGCCCCAGGTCCGCGCCGGTCTGAACGTGGTCTATACGGCGCTGCTCGCTACCGTCTACTATGCTGTGAAGACGGTGGTCGATCCGACCGTTCTGCCCAATGCCGGCCTTGCACGCCCCATCACGGTCAATGCGGAGGAGGGTACGCTTCTGCGCTGCTCTCATCCTGCGGCAGTGGATGGACGCATTACCGCTTGCCAGCGGGTGGTTGACCTGATCCACGGCGCGTTGGCGAAGGTTGTGCCCGAGCGGCTCACGGCCGCGTCGAACGGGGCCGTTTCGGTGGCGAGCTTCGATGGCCGGCGTGAGGATGGCACGCTGTGGGTCTATCTGGAGACCATCGGCGGCGGCTTCGGCGCGCGCTCCAGCAAGGACGGCCTCGATGGCGTGCATGTTCACATGACCAACACCTCGAACCTTCCCGTCGAGGCGCTGGAGAACGAATATCCAATCACCTTGCGGCGTTATGAGCTGGTCGACGGGTCAGGCGGTGAGGGTGAGTTCATCGGTGGCATGGGTTTGCGCAGAGTCTACCGTGCAGAGAAGATCTGCCGCGTCCAGGTGATGGGCGCGCGTCTGACTTCGCAGCCCTGGGGGCTGAAGGGGGGCAAACCGGGCGCCTCGGGATATTTCACCCTGAACGGCGAGCGGTTGGGCTTCACGCGCAGCGCGGTGGACCTGAAGCCGGGTGACATCCTGGAGATCGTGACGCCGGGAGCTGGCGGCTACGGTGATCCCGCGAAACGCACGGCCGCGGCGCGCGAGCGAGATCGCCGCGAAAAAAGGATTGCATAACGTTTTGAGCGGTTGACACGTCTCCGTCCCGAGAGCATCGGGGCGGGACTTGGTTTTCGGAGCCCTTTCACGTGGCGAGACAGTCCTCTTCGAACGCCGGCCGCGCGGCGGAACTGCTGGTGCTGCTGTCCCAGGCCGGCGCCAAGGGGATGACCTTGAGCGCGCTTGCGGCGGCTAGCGATGAAGCCCGGTCGAGCGTGCATCGCACGCTCGTCGCGCTGGCGGATCATGGTTTCGTCATTCAGGGCGGAAATCGTGGCAGCTACAAGCTGGGGCCTGGCGCTTACGCGCTGGCACTGCGCACGCCGTCGATGAATGAAGTTGTGTCCACTTACCGCCCGGCACTGCTTGAGATCACCACCAAGACGCTCCTCTCGTCTTACCTCATGGTCCGAAGCGGTCTCGACACAGTCTGCCTCGATTCCCAAGTCGGGCAGATTGTCGGGCAGCCATTCATCTCGGGCATAGGCGGTCGCATTCCGCTTGGGGTGGGCATCTCCGGTTCCTGCATCCTCGGCATGATGGAGGAGAAGGCGCGCGCACGCTGCATGGAGCTTCTCACCGAAAAGTATCGGCAGTGGGATGTGCCGCCGGAAAAGATCATGTCCGAGATCACGTTCTATCACCGGCATGGTTATGTGGCCGGCTTCCGTCGTGCCCGGGGCATTGAGAGTTTCACGCTGTCCGTGCCAGTGGTGAACGACAACTGGCGCGGGCTTGAGGTGGCGCTGTCCGTGCTGGCACCTCTGAATATGCTGGATGAGCCTGCGCAAGTAGCGATGATAGATCAGATCCGCGAGATCGTCCGCCGCGCCGAGACCGCGGCGAGCGAGGTGCGGCAGACGGAACTGCGGCGTCTCTCAGGGTCCCAGCAGGCCGCGCAGTAGATCCGGGCTACCGAAGCCGCCGGATTTTGTGATCAGGCTGCTACCGTCCAATGCCCCGCCGCTGATCCGTGAAAGCGGCAAGCCGGGGCTGATCTCTCCAAGGCAATCAACCGCTGCTGCGCCGATCCGGGCGAGCACCACCGACAGGCTGTCGCCGCCGGTGACCAGAAGCGCGCTGTCATCGGACGGCGCCTCAAGACGCGAAAGCGCCGAGTTGAGGGAAGCCCGGGTCTCCGTTGCGGAGGAGCAATCCGGAACAGGATCCAGAAGCAGGGGAGCCACACCTTCGGGGCGGAACAGGCCGGAGGTCGGCACTGCGCTGACCAATCCGGATAAAGCCGTTGCCTGCGCGCGGGTGGCGGGATGGCTCGTGCCAAGAATGAAAAGCCCAATGCGGGGACGAGCGAGCGCCGGCTGCGGCGGCACCAGGGCCTCCGCAAGACCTCGGCTTCCGGCCCACAGCATGCCGGGCTCACTGCGCCGTCGAGCGGCGGCCCCTCGCAGATCGGCCAGAGCGTCGGCGTCGGGGATGTCCATCACCAGGCGGGGCGCGAGTCTAGGGACAAAAGCCGCGAACGTCGCGCGCAGGTCACCATGGGCCGTCTTGCTCCAGCTGCCGTCAGCATGTTGCACCAATTGGTAGCCGGCGCGCGTGATCCGTCCCATATCGGGGAAGGCGGGAGCGAACAGGCAGCGGTCGAAGCGGCCGGCCTGTGCCATGGCCAGCGTCTCGCTGATTGGGTGGCCGCGCAGAACACTATCGACCTTCTTGAACCATACCGTGTCCGCCGAGGTGCCAGGGCGCAGCCGCATGAAGGCCCGCCTGACCAGTTCCATAGCCTCGGCTTCTGGCAGATCCCGGCTTTCGGTGCTGAGGGTCAGCTTATCGCCGTGAAAACCGGCGTCTGTTAACGGCAGCCGCACCGGCGCCTCGGGCGTGGCAAAGGGCGCCGCCGCGTCGAGCGCGCCTGTCAAGTCATCGGCGATCAGGCGAAGGCTTGTGATGGATGGGGGCGTCGACAGAGGATACATCATGCGCCGTGCCCGCTTGGCGCGGTTTCGATGCGCAGGCCGCCACGCTCCAAGATAGCCCGCTTGTCCGGGGACAGTCGCGTGTCCGTGATCAGGAGGCTCATGGCTGCGAGACGGCCAAAACCGCAAAACGCGCGCGAAAAGATTTTTGAGCTGTCGGCGAGCAGTACCGGCTCGCTGGTGCCGGCGATGATCACTCGCTTCACTTCCGCGAGTTCCACCGAGCTGTCCGACATCTCCTCCTCCGACAGGGCGTGGGTGCCAATCAAGGCCAAATTGGTTCTGAGCCGGCTGATGGCCTGCAGCGTGTCGGCGCCGAGCAGGGTGCTGCTGCCGGAGCGCACAGTGCCACCGGCAACCATCACGCGGATGAAGGAGCTTTCGGAGAGGATCATCGCGATGGCGAGGTCGTTGGTGATCGCGGTGAAGGCGATCCCCCGCTCGCGGGCCGCCTGCGCCGCCGCGGCGGTGGTCGTGCCGCTGTCGATGAAAACTGTCTGTCCGGGCCGGATCAGCGCGGCCGCCCTTTGACCAATCGCCCGCTTCGCGTCGCTTTCCAGCGCCCTGGCGATGTCGCGTTCAAGCTCTACTCCGGCGTGACCGCCAGCATTGAGTACCGCGCCACCATGGGTGCGTTCCAGATGGCCCTGTTCGCAGAGATAATCGACATCCCGGCGCAGCGTCGACATCGAAATGCCCAGTGCGACCGACATGTCTTTCAGCCCAGCTGCCCCGTCCCGGCGCAGAAACTCGATGATCCGCGCGCGGCGCAGCGGTGCAAGCATTCTTGGGAATCCCTTCGTTGCCGTTATTGGATAGCGCGGAATATCTCAATATGCACCACGTTTGACCACATATTCGAATACAAGGTTTCAATTTATTCCAAATTGTGCCAAACGCTCTTTTCCGCGGACGTTGCGTTCGCATGGGTACTCACGCCAAGAGGCCCTGGGATGGTTGGAGAGCAATCTTGCTGACCCTCCAGGATCGATCGTTCTCGTTATCCGTCATGTTTTTTTGCAGAAGAGGTTTGCCATGACGCCTCCCGTTCTTGCCGTCACCCTCGGCGATCCTGCGGGTATAGGACCCGAAATCGCACTGAAGGCGGTGGCGCGGCTGAAGCCGAGGCTTGAAGGCGGGACGCTCGGGCTGGTTCTGGTTGGCGACCCGGGGGCGCTCGACCGTGCGGGGCAACTGCTGTCTCTGCCCCTGCCGCCGGTGATCGGCGAAGGCGCGCTGGATGCGGTGACTGGAGCCGCCATCCTGCCCACGCCCGGACCGCAATGCGCCGTCTCTTGGGGCGAGGTCTCGGCGATTGGCGGCGAGCAGGCCTATCAGGCGGTGGCCATCGCGACACGGCTGGCACAGGCCGGCAAGGTTGCAGGTATCGTGACCGCCCCCCTGAGCAAGGAAGCCTTGCATCTGGCAGGGCACAACTATCCTGGCCACACCGAGCTCCTCGCTACGCTGACGGGAGCGAAGGGCAGTGTGATGATGCTCGCCCATGGCACCTTCCGGGTCAGCCATGTCACTACACACTGCGCTTTGGAAGAAGTGCCCGGCCGCGCCACCGCGGATCGGATAGCGCGGGTGATTGACCTCACATTGGCTACTTTGCGTAGGCTCGGCATTGAGCGGCCCCGTGTCGCCGTTGCCGCGCTTAACCCCCATGCGGGTGAAGGCGGTCTCTTCGGCCGCCACGACATGGATGTGACCGAACCCCTGGTGCGAGACTATGAGGCGCGTGGCGAGGACGTAGTCGGCCCTGTGCCGGGAGATACGGTGTTCGTCAAGCTCCGCGGCGGGGAGTACGACGCGGTCGTCGCAATGTATCATGACCAGGGCCACATCCCGGTGAAGCTGTTGGGCTTCTCGGTCGACCCGGAGACCGGCCGCTGGACGGCACTCAGCGGTGTGAATGTGACGCTTGGACTGCCGGTGATCCGTACATCGGTGGATCATGGCACCGCGTTCGACATCGCGGGCAAGGGCGTCGCCGACGAAACCAGCCTGATTGAGGCAATCGATTACGCGCTGCAGTTGGCCAATTCGACCGTAGCCTAACGCGCCGAGGCGCGGCCAGGATTAGCCGTCGGTGTCGCCGGGGCGCGATCGCCATTGCCGCGTGAGGCGCCTCTCGCTGGTTGTCCGAGGAATAGCGAGCGTAAGAGGGGGCGTGGTCATGGCGGCGATGCTCCCGCTTTCTTCTCGACCCGCTATCGCGACAATGCCGACTGAATATCGGTGAACGCGAAGTCATCACCGACATACAGAAGCGGGGCCGAATGCCGTTTGGCGAGGGCATAGGCGAAGCAGTCGCCAAAGTTCAGGCCGCTCCGCGTTCCAAACCCCTTACCATAGTCGAGCCGCGCCCTGACGGCGGCACGCGCGAGGTTTTCATCCGTAGGAGCAATTGCGATGCGGAAGTCGGACAGGAAGGCATCCAGGTCGGCTATCGCCTCGTGGCGATCCCCGTCCTTGACCCTCCCCGCCATGACCGTGCCGGCTTCGACATAGTTCACAGCAGATATGAGTCGCGCAGGGTCCGTCTGGAGAGCGGCCATGCAGTCGGACGCTTCTGTCTCCTCGAACATTATCGCGATGATGGCGGACGCGTCGACGATCATCATCGCGGGAAATCGAGCTCCTCGGGCGTGTCGCCGACCGCCTCATCCCATTCCTGCTTCGTGACTCGGCTGCGGTCATAGCGGCCAGAGCGTGCCCGAACGAATGCCCTCATGCGCGAAACATAGTCGCTCTGCGCCTCCTGCTCGGCGCGCAGCCGCTCGAGCCGCTCGCGCATGGCCTGCGTGATGGCGTCGGTCATGGTTTCGCCGGTCAGCCGGGACAATTCCCGCGCCAGCCGATCCGCTTCCTCGGTCTTGATGCTCAAGGCCATGTCAGCCTCCGTCTAGATCAATAATCTAGATATCATTGCGACCCTTATCTTTCAACCGGAATGATCGAAATCCCAACCGATCGATCGCGCGTGAGGGCACATCCCGCTTGTCCGCCGCTGCAACTGAGGGTGGCTCCATGATGCAGGCGATCCCGATGGAGAGCGTGTCACCCTCACCTCGTCACTGAACCTGCGCTATCACGAACTCGGACGATGTTCGCGGAAGCCGGCGGCGAGGGCACGCAGAGCTTCCCGGGATTTCGCGTCGGTCAGCGTGGAAAACATCACGATTTCGGTCGAAGGCAGCGGTGGAAGCCCGAAGCGTTGGCTGACTTCGACAGCGCCGGGCGGCGCCAGGCGGCAGGAGAAGGCCGAGACGGCAAGGCCGGCTGAGACGGCGGCCGTCACCATCGAGGAGGTTCCTCCGAGAAAGACCTCCGTCCACGGAATTGAGGCGGCATCCAGGGCCCGCGTAGCGATATCACGGACTCCACAGGTTGGCGAAAGCGCCGCAAGTCTCAAGGGGTCGCCGTGGCGATGCTCAAATTGCGGAGCCGCGAACCAGCCGAAGTGCTCCGGCCCCAGCACCTCGCCGCCTCGCCGGTCATCCTCGCGCCGGATTATGGCGGCGTCGAGCTCCCCGCGATCGAAGGCGTCCAGTAGCTCGCGGGAATTATCCATGCGCACCTCGATGGTGAGGCCTGGATCATGAGCACTCAGCCGCGCCAGGAGGGTAGGGACCTCAGGTCCTGCCACATGGGCAGCGATACCGAGGCCAAAGCGGCGGCGTCCTCCGGAAAGGGCCGCCATGGCACGGTCATGGGCGGCGAGGAATTCACGAGCCCCCACGAGAAACACAGCACCCTGTGCCGATAGGCGCACCGCGCGAGGTGTGCGTTCGATGAGCCGCTGGCCCAGCCGCTCTTCAAGACGCTTCAGTTTCACGCTGATCGCGCCCTGGGTCGTCCCGAGTGCCTCGGCGGCCCGGGTGAAGCTGCGTAGATCGGCGATGGTGACGAACGCTTGGACAGCGTCCACGTCCAGCGTGCTCATGCCAATAATCCAAAATTGTTATCTCTGATATATTCAAACATCTTATTCTGTTGTGATCAACGGTTCGCTAGCCTGTCACCGCACTGAAGCAGGAGGACTGAAGCACGCGCCGTCCGTCATCAGCGGATTTCGCCCCTGCGGTCCCGACCTCAAAAGGCGAACCATGACCCTTGCGCTTTCCCGATCGAGCGGAAAGAGCGCCGTAGCGCTCGCCGCCATTTGCCTATCCGCGTTGATGTTCGGCCTGGAAATCTCCAGCGTGCCGGCAATCCTGCCGACGCTCGAGCAATCGCTCCATGCGGATTTCGGGCAACTCCAGTGGATCATGAATGCGTACACGATCGGGGTGACGATGGTGCTGATGGCGACGGGCGCTTTGGCAGACCGTTTTGGCCGCAGGCGCGTGTTCATTGCCAGCATCGTCGCGTTCGGCCTCGCTTCTCTCGCCTGCGGAATGACGGGCAGCGTGGCCGTACTCATCGGCGCCCGCTTTATTCAGGGCCTGAGCGGAGGGGCGATGCTCGTGTGCCAGATCGCCATCCTGTCGCATCAGTTCCGCACCCCCCGTGAACGTAGCGTCGCTTTCAGCTGGTGGGGCGTCGTCTCTGGCGCAGGGCTGGGGTTCGGACCGATCATCGGTGGCCTCATCGTCGCGATGTGGAGCTGGGAATGGGTGTTCCTCATTCACGTGACGCTGAGCATCACAACGGCCGTTCTCGCAGTCGGCGGGGTGGAGGAAGCAAGCGACCCGGACGCAACACGTCTTGACCTCGCTGGTATCACCACGCTGTCACTTGCCGTGTTTTGCCTCGCGTTCTTCATCACTCAGGGGCCGGAATTCGGCTTCGACAGCCCGCTGGGGCTTTCGATCCTAGGCATCTCGGGCCTAAGCTTCGCAGCCTTTCTCATCGTGGAGAAGCGTGCCGCACGGCCCATGTTCGACTTCACGGTCTTCCGCATCCGCGCTTTTTCCGGAGCGATCATTGGGTCAGCGGCGATGAACATGAGCTTCTGGCCCTTCATGATCTATCTCCCCATCTGGTTTAACGCTGGCCTTGGCTATGACAGCGTCGCTGCGGGCCTGGGGCTGCTTGCCTATACACTGCCGGCCTTGGTCGTGCCGCCCCTGGCCGAGCGTCTGGCGCTGCGCTATCAACCTCGCCTCATCATTCCGGCCGGATTGTTCACCATCGGTCTAGGCTTTATCCTGATGAAGCTTGGCACCGCGGCTGATGCTGCGAGTTGGCTCACGATGCTGCCTGGCTGCATGCTGGCCGGCATCGGCCTCGGACTGACTAACACACCGGTCACCAACACGACGACGGGTGTTGTGCCCGCCGCCCGGTCCGGAATGGCGTCGAGCATCGATATGAGCGCAAGGATGATCGCGCTGGCCATCAATATTCCCGTTATGGGTTTCATCCTCGTCGAGGGCGTCCTGTCCTCTCTGGAGGCGAACCTGCCGCCTGGCATGAGCACGTCCATCTTGCGCTCACACGCCGGGAAAATCGCGGCCGGCACCATCTCCTCCTCTGAACAGGGCTTGACTGGGACTGTCATTCATCAAGCCCTTGCGGATGGTTTCGGCTGGGTGATGCTCTACGCCAGCATGAGCGCCTGGGTGCTCGCCGCCGCCAGCTTGATGATGTTCGGCCCGAGGATGACGCCGCATCCGTGATTGCACCAGACGGCTATCGCGCAGGCCTAGGACGAGATCCTGCTCCCTAAGGCCCGGACGGGATCCAGCTTCAGCCCCTCGAATGCCAATTCGGCGGCACCAACAAGAACGTCTTGTTCGAGCGCCGCCGGGATGAGGTCAACAGGCTCGACGCCTGCGACCACGGACATCGCGAGGACCTCGCCGAGCAACGAGGGCATGAGTTCGGCAATCGGTGCAAGGGCACCGGCGAGAACGACGCGGTCGGGAGCGAGCGTGTTGATCAGACTGACCAATCCGATCCGCAAGGCACCGATGCAATCCGATGCAAGGAACCTCCCGCGCTCGCTGGCGGAAAGCGTCACGAGGCGCTGGCGGATATTCTCTGGGGAGCCTGTCCTGCGCAATCCAAGGGCTTTGGACACCGCCCGACCATTGACATAGATCTCGAGGCAGCCGCGGGATCCGCAAGCGCATTCGGCCCCGAATGGATTGACGTTGAGATGGCCGGCCTGCAGCGTATGGTCGCCGCGCGATGCCAAGCTCGTTTGCCGGGATATCATCGCCGAACCCACTCCGTTCGGCTGAGAGGTCAAATAGAGCAGGCGCCTCGCCCCGCGCCCGGCACCCCTCAGATACTCAGCAAGTGCACCGAGCGTTGCGTCATGCCCGACGGTGATGGGAACCTGCCCTCCCAACCGTTCCTCGATCACCGACTTGATGGGCACGTCATGCCAGTTCAACGACAGCACAGTGCGGGCGACCGCGTTATCCTGCGTCATGATGCCGGGGATGGCGAGCCCGATCCCGCAGAGCGGCGACAGAGCCGCTGTCCGGGTGACGGTCTGGCTGATCGTCTCTGCGATCTGCAGCAGCGCCTCGCGGGGTGGGTGATCTCGCACCGCCATAAGGTGATGCTCCTGATGCAGGATGCTGCCGGCGAGGTCGACGGCAGCGAGCTCAACCGTGTCGGCGCGCACATTGACGGCGATCACATGGGCGCCACCGGGCTTTAATTCGAGATGGGGGGATGGGCGCCCCGCAACCCCGCTGCGGGCCGCGGCCGGGAGGATGCTGATCAAACCGAGCCGCACCAGCTCGGCTGCTGCCACACCGACAGCGCTCCGCGCGAGCTGCGTATCGAGTGTTGCCTCTGCACGGGTCATCGACCCATGTCGCACGAGGGATTCCAGCAGACGTCCGGTCGCAGTTTGCATAAGAGGCCTGAGCGCTCCGGCGAAGTGCCATCCAAGGAATTGCAGCTTGACACATTTGTTCGTTTGAGAACAAATATCTCAAGAAGCGATTTGCTCCAGCTGGCCTGATGGAGAAATGCAGGCCTGTCAAGAAGAAGCATGCCTATTTTCCCAGAAAAGAAGTCTCGAAGCGACGCAGGGGAGTTTAGAATGGCATTCAAAATGTTTAGACGGGAGGTCCTGGCGCGCGCTGCTGGACTTGCGGCACTCATGCTTGCATGCGGCGCGTCAACGACTTTCGCTCAGAACGGGACGGTCGATTGGCAGCAGGCGAAAGGAACAACGCTCTTCATCGGCATGAATAAGCACGTATTTACTGACACGATTAGGCCGCTTATTCCCGAATTCGAGAAATTGACTGGAATCAAGGTCCAGATCGAGTCCTATTCCCAGGACGAGTATATGAATAAACGTCTGGTCGACTTATCCTCGGGTGCCGGCACCTTCGACGTGGTCATGATGGACCAGGCCATCGTTCAATATAGCAAGGCAGGATGGGTCGAGGAGCTGGACAAATATATCACCAATCCGAAGTACTTCGATAGCACGTCCTACGACGTCAATGATTTCCTTCCGTCTTTGACCAGGAACACCTTCATCAACGGCAAACGGTTCGCGCTGCCTGTCACAGGCGAAGCGCAGATCCTTTACTACCGCAAAGATGTGCTCGATGCTGCGGGCATGGCGGTCCCGACCTCGTTCGACGAGCTCTACAAGACGGCTGTTGCTCTGAATCAACCTGGCAAGATGGCTGGAATGTTGCTGCGGGGCGAAAAGATTCACACCGCGTGGAACAGCAGCGGCTTCATCTGGTCCTACGGTGGCAAGGTCTTCGACAACGCCGAAAGCCCCACGAAGGCGACGTTTGACAGCCCTGAGGCGGTCGCCGCCATCACGATGTATGCCAAGCTCCTTCAAGACGCCGGTCCGGTCGGCGTGGGTAACTATACATGGTATGAGACGGTCTCGGACTTCCAGCAGGGCAAGGCCGCAATGTATCTCGACGCGTCCGTCTTCATGTCGCAGATCGAGGATCCTAAGAAATCGACCGTTTCGGGGAAAGTCGGCTACGCGAGCATGCCGGCCGGACCTGCAGGCGCTATGGCCAATACTGGCGCATGGATGCTGAGCATCAGCGCATCCTCGAAGAACAAGCCGGGCGCGGCGCTCTTCATGTCTTGGGTGACGAGCAAGGATGTTGGACTGAAAATTGGCGAAGCCGCTGGCATCGGGGCGCGAAAGTCAGTCTTCGAGGCCCCATCTTTGCGCTCCAAATATCCGGCGGCCTGGGCTGAGGCAACGATCAAATCGATGATGCCAGCGGAGCCGACCCCTGGCCCGCCCCGGATCACGGCGATCGATGAATGGCTGGACATTTATGGTGGCGCGGTGAACGCGACCATTCTCAAGCAGGGTACGGCGCAGTCCAATTTGTCATCCGCGGCTGAGAGGATGGACAAGGCTCTGGCACGCTCGAAATAGGCGACCGCAGTAGTGTAGGAGACGGTGCATTGCCTCGTTCTTGACGTTCCAAGCAAACCGGTGAGGCGATGCACTCTAATCTAGCGAACCTGCGCACGAAGGCGAGGGACTGGCTTCTTCCCGCCAGCTTTCTCGCTCCAGCGCTGCTTGTTCTCATTGTCATCAACGTCATTCCACTATTCTACACAATTACGACCAGCTTTCAGAATTACTACCTTCCAAAGAGCTTCGAACGCGGCTTCAACGGGCTGGACAATTACGTCGAACTGATAGTCGATCGGCGATTTTGGGCGGCAGCGGGACGCACTTTCATATTCGTGACGGCTTCGCTCATCGTCGAGCTGGTGCTTGGCTTCGTCATCGCTCTGATGCTGTTTCGGCAGCGGTGGGCCGTCGGGGCGCTTCGTGGGCTGATCTTGCTGCCGATCATTGTCACGCCCATTGCAGTTGCTTTCGTCTGGCGTCTGCTATTCAGTCCGAGCCTTGGATTGCTGAACTATCTCCTGGCGTTTGTCGGCCTGGGACCGTTCGAGTGGATCTATAGCCCAAACCAGGCGTTGATCTCGCTGATCATCGTGGAGGCCTGGCAGCATACGCCCGAACTGATGCTCATTATCTATACTGGGTTGCTCACGCTTCCGGAAGAATTGTCGGATGCGGCCCGCATCGACGGCGCCAATCCTTGGCAGGTCTTCAAGAATATCAAGCTACCTCTCTTGAAGCCGATCCTCATGGTCGGAATCGTCTTTCGGGTGATCGCGCTCCTGAAGACCTTCGATGTCTTTTACATCGTGGGGCGTGGAGGGCCAGGAACGTCGACGGAAACACTGGCACTCTATGTGTATGCATCGGGGTTCAGCTTTCTGCGGATGGGATATGCGTCCGCGCTGGCGATGGTACTTTTCTTGATCGTCCTTGCGTCCACCATTCTTATCGTCCGCTGGGGAGACGTGAAAATTGGCTAACACGCGGGACCACGATCGCCCGGTCACACTGGGGGATATCCTCAACACCATTGGCCTCGTCATCGTCGCGATCGTGTTCATCATGCCGATCTTCTGGGCGATCCTAATGTCGCTCAAGACGCGAGCTGATGCGCTTGCGATGCCGCCGAAGTGGCTGTTCGTGCCGACCTTCGAGCATTACAGCACGGTGTGGAGCGAAGGTGCCTTGCTCGAGTATACGCAGAACAGTTTGATCGTAACCTTATCGGCGACTGCGATCGGACTGATGCTTGGTGTTCCGGCGGCGTACATCCTTGCACGGCGCCATTTTCGGGGGAAGCGTACCCTGCTTCTCGGCATCTTGAGTACTCGGATGATTCCGCCGGTCGCTTTCATCATCCCGTTTTTTGTCATCTTCACGAACCTCGGCCTCAAGGACACCTATACAGCGCTGGTTATCGTCTATCTTACGATCATACTTGGCTTTGTGATCTGGATGATGAGGAGCTACATCGTCGATCTTCCGATCGAGCTTGAGGAAGCCGCGCGTATAGACGGGTGCGAACAGTGGCAGACATTCCGATATGTCGTTCTCCCATCCTGCAAGCCGGGCTTGGCGACTTCCGCAATATTTTCGTTTATCTATGCCTGGAATGAATTCCTCTACGCGATGGTTTTGACCAACCGTCATGCGAAGACGTTGCCGCTGGGCATCTATAATTGGGTCTCCTACGAGGAGGTGCGATGGGGCGAGCTCACGGCGGCTGCCGTTCTGGCGATGCTGCCGGTTCTTGTCTTCTATCTCTTCGTTCAACGTGCCCTTGTGAGAGGCCTCACCATGGGCGCGGTCAAAGGCTAACTATCGGCACACTGAGTGAGGACGATGCCGCGATGAGCACTGTCAACAAGAAGACCGGCCTGGTCACCAAGATCCGGACGGAACATGAGAACATCATCTCCGGCGTTCATGATCTCGGCTTCGACGTATGTCATTTGTCGGCGTATAATCCTGGCGCCTTGACGGACGAGATCAAGGAACACTTTCGCAAGGAGATGAAGCGCCTCAACATGGAGGTTACGGGCTTCTGGGCCGGCTGGCCTGGGCATGTCGTCTGGGATTTCGTTGGTGGTCCGATCACCACTGGGCTTGTGCCGCCGCATCTGCGGGAAGAGCGCATCGCCATTACCAAAAATGCGTCAGACTTTGCGGCTTCTCTCGGGATCAGAATGGTGATGACGCATATCGGCTTCGTGCCGGAAGATTGCAATGAACCAACTTACAAGTCGCTGGTGCCTGTCGTGCGAGATATCGCATCCCACTGCAAGTCGAACGGTCAGGAGTTCTGCTTCGAGACAGGGCAGGAGACGCCCGTCACGCTGTGCCGTTTGATCGAAGACGTCGGAATGGACAATGTAGGCGTCAATTTTGACGCAGCGAACCTGATCGTTTACGGGAAGGCCAATCCTGTAGACGCTATTGACATTTTGGCTCCCTACATCCGCCAGGTGCATATCAAAGACGGTTGCTATCCTGTTGATACCAAGAAGCTCGGCAAGGAGATGCAGCTTGGCGAGGGACAGGTTGATCATCCCGCACTGTTGAAGAAGCTCGTCAGCATTGGCTTCAACGGCCCCTGGATCATCGAGACGGAGTTCACCGGCGAGACGCGCAACGCGGGCATTCTTAAAGCCAAAGCTCAGCTCGAACACTGGTTGTCCGCAATCTAGGGAGGCCGCGTTCGTGGCCATCTAAGGCTAGATCGGCCGTCACCCCGTTCGGTTGGTGCCGGTTGTCTGTGCCTCTGGCCGAGCCGTGACGAGCGTGGAGCGGTTCGCTCGCACGGCTCATGACAGCGTGCTGCGGGACAGTCGGCAGATCGCTTCGAAAGAAGAAGATACCATGCCAAAGAAAGTAAGAATTCTCGTCATTGGCCTTGGCAATATGGGATTGTCGCATGCGGAGGCCTACCGACAAATCGATGGTTTCGAAATCGTGGGCATCATGAGCCGCTCGATTAAATCCAAGCAGTTGCCGCCGGGATACGAGATCTATCCGCGGTACGAAGATCTGGATGAGGCGCTGGAGCAGACGAGGCCCGATGCGGTATCGATCAATTCTTGGCCGAACACCCACGCAAGCTACGCGATAAAGGCGATCGAAGCCGGTTGCCATGTGTTCATGGAAAAGCCGATAGCGACGACGATAGAGGATGCGGAGCGGGTTGTTGCGGCGGCCAAGACTCACGATCGGAAATTGGTGCTGGGTTATATCCTTCGGGTTCATCCGTCTTGGATACGTTTTATTGACATCGGGCGGTCGTTGGGCAAGCCGCTGGTCATGCGCCTGAACCTCAACCAGCAATCCAGCGGTCAGGCCTGGTACTGGCACAAGAATCTCATCGATTCGCTGATTCCGATCGTTGATTGCGGTGTCCACTACGTCGACGTGATGTGCCAGCTAACGGCGGCCAAGCCGGTTCGGGTTCACGGCATTGGCGCGAAGCTCTGGGCGGAGGCGGCGCAGGACAACTATGGGCATCTACACGTGACCTTCGACGACGGATCAGTGGGCTGGTACGAGGCCGGGTGGGGGCCAATGATGAGTGAGACGGCCTATTTCGTCAAAGACGTCATAGGACCTAAGGGCTCCGTGTCGATTGTTGCCGGACGGGACGGTGGCGAGTCTGCGATGCTCGATACCATCTCGGAATCCGCGGATCTCGACCGTCACACCCAAACGGCTACAATAAGGATCCATCACGCAGACGTCGACGAAAGCAGGAATTTTGCTAGGCGTGACGATGTTCTGCTCATGGATGATGAGCCTGGACACCAGGAGTTATGTAGGCGAGAGCAGGAATATTTCCTGAGGTCTATCCACGAAAACCTAGACTTGTCGCAATCAATGGCTGCCGCAGTGGATAGCTTGCGCATCGTGCTGGCCGCAGAGCGCAGTATCAAGGAGGGGCGGGTTGTCGAGTTGACGTAATCAATCTTCGAGGCGGATCTGGAGCTTGACGTCTGCAGGACGGGCCTCTGCCGCGCGCTCGAAGGCGGCAACGGCTTCCTCGAACGGGAATGTCGCGGAGATGAGCGGCTTGAGATCCACGCGTCCGGATCCCATCAAGGCGAGCGCCCGGTCATACTGATGTGCGTAGCGGAATACGGTCTCGACCTTCAGCTCCTTCGTGGACAGCCGCGCGACATCGAAGGGTACGGGGTCAATTGGCAGGCCGACCGCCACGATGGTGCCGCAAGGACGGGAAAGATCGACGATGTCGGACCAGACGACTGCAGAACCCGAACATTCGAAGACGATGTCGGCTCCCCAACCGCCCGTCAATTGCGCGACTTCCGCCATGAGGTTCTCTTCGCGCACGTTCACCGGGATCACGCCTTCATAGATTGCCGCGATCTCGAGTTTCGGCTGGGCGATATCTGCTACGACGGCACGCGCGCAGCCGCCGGCCAAGGCGGCGATGGCCACCATGATCCCGATCGGCCCGGCGCCGATGACAACGGCGGTGTCACCCGGCTGGATCTTTGCTTTTGCTGCGGCCTGCATTCCGACGGCGAATGGTTCCACCATCGCTGCCTCAGCGAAGCTGATGGAATCCGGGATCTTGAAGGTGAAATTCGCTGGATGCACGACGAAAGGCCGGATGACTCCATGAACTGGCGGTGTAGCCCAGAAGGTCACGCTTGGGTCCACATTGTAAATGCCAAGACGTGAGGCCCGTGAGTGAGGATCAGGAAGGCCCGGCTCCATACAGACACGGTCTCCGGGTTGGAGGCCGGTCACGCCCTCCCCGATGGCGACGACGGTGCCTGCAGCCTCATGGCCTAGCACCATCGGCGCATCCACAACGAAGGGGCCGATGCGGCCGTGCGTATAGTAGTGCACGTCGGAACCACAAATACCCACAGTGTTCAGCCGGATCTTGACCTGGCCGTGCCCCGCTTCCGCTTCGAGATCGATATCGCGCAGGGCCAGTTTGCGGGGGCGTTCGAGAACGAGGGCTTTCATGGATGGGCTCCGGTGCCGGGCTGCTCGTGAGAGGTATGAGAGAATGACGGGATCGGCCCCGGGCTCGGGCCGAAGAAAGGCCGCGGCCAAGTGGGGAGGTGAACCTGGTATCAGCCCGGGTAGTCGATGATAGCGTCCTGCTCGCGTAGGCCCTGCTGGATACGGCGCGCATCAAGAGCACGCGGTTCCGCGGAGGCCGCTGCGGCCATCGCCGCGGCAACGCCGGCGGCGTGCCCCATCGCGGCGCAGGTCGCGCCGACCCGGGCGGAACCGAGTGCCTCCCTGTCGGCCGAGAAGCATCGTCCGGCCACCAGCAACCCATTCACATTGGTCGGCAGCAGGGACCGATATGGAATGCGGTAGGGCAGGGGTACATACATCGCGTGATGGCCGATGGCGTCCGTTGTCGGATGCACGTCGATCGGCCAACAGCCGAGGGCAATCCCGTCATCGAAATCCGTGCGGCCGAGGATGTCCTCGGCTTTCAAGGTGTAGACGCCCTCGAGCCGCCGCGTTTCCCGGATCCCGATCTGCGTGCTGGTCTGGATAAGCCGTCCCGCGGCAAAGCCGGGCAAATGTCTCACGAAGTAGTCAACGATTTCCGCTGTCTCGCGACGGCCTGTGAGCTCGGCCCGTGTGAGTTCGGATGCAACGGAGGCATCTCCGGTGATCCGTGTTGAATTCACCCAGATCACATCCGCGTCGAGGCCGCCGAACCACGGCCCACCGTAGCGCGGTAGCCGCCCGCTCTCGCGCTCGGCCCGCATGTGGTCGGCATCGACCACCACGTCCTGCCGCACCGACGCGTATTGGCTGAGCGTGGGTTCACGCAGATAGCCCGGCTCCGGACCAATGGGGGGGGACACTGGCTTATGAATGTCGTTGTCGGTCTCGATCTGGAGATTGCCCATCCTGAATGACATGGTCATCGGCTGGAGCGACTGGCCTTTTGTCCAGCGCGCACCGGCGCGTGCCATGACATCGCCGTCGCCAGTGCAATCGACGGTGACCTGCGCACGGATGGCCTGCCGGCCCTCAACATTTTCGATACACAGCCCCTTCACCGAACCATTCTCAAGGATCGGATCGGCGCCCCAACAGTGGAAGAGGAGATCGACGCCGGCCTCGGTAACGAGATCATCGGCAACCCGCTTCATGATCTCGGGATCTGAGTTCAGGACAAAGCCTGTATGATCCTGGCATCCGTTCAGCGCGGCCGCCCTGCGGATCCATTCGCCTGCGACGCCGCCGACACAGCGGTGGTAAGGCCGTAGCCAGGAGTTGAAGCCGGCAAGTGTCAAAACCATCCCGGCGGTCCACATGCCACCCAGAAAGCCGTGGCGTTCGACAAGGAACGTGCGTGCGCCGGCCCGGGCCGCCCCGACCGCGGCACAGACACCTGCTGGTCCGCCGCCGACCACCAGAACGTCGACATCGGCGACGATCGGAATATCTTTTGCTGGCTCACGATAGCGAGTATCGTTCATCGTTATTTCTCCAACCCTAGACGGTGCCGTATCAGCCCTTTACTGCGCCCGATGTCATTCCGCCAATGAGATAGGGTTGCGCGAACCAATAGACCGCAAATACTGGCAGAACCGATAGGACACCTGCCGCCATCAATTGATTCCAGCTCGTCTGTACTTCGCCGATGAGAGAGGCGATCCCCACGGGCACGGTCCAATTCTCTGCCGAGAGCAACAGCGTCCGGGCGAACAGAAGATCGACCCAGCTCGCCGTCGCGGCGAATGCAACCGTGGCTGCGATCCCGGGCTTGGCGATCGGCAGGACCACGAACCAGAGCGCGGTCATAGCGGAGCAGCCATCAACTTTCGCGGCCTCGTCAAGTTCGCGCGGCACATCGTCAAAGTAATTTTTCATCATGAATGTGGCGAAGGGGATGATCATCGACGCATTGGCGAGGATGACAGCAGTGTGGGTATCGAGGATTCCTGCCCAGCGGAACAAAACGAAATACGGGAGCACGAGAAGCGTGCCTGGAAGAACGCGTCCCAGTAGAAGCACGAAGGCGATGCCGCTGGCCGTCCGGGACTTGAACCGGGACAAGCTGTAGCCCGCAAGCGTGGCGCAGAACGTGCTGAGCACGGCCGACCCGACAGTGATGACGGCTGAATTCAGGAACCAGCGGGCAACTGGATATTGCCGGACCAGTGCTTCGAACGCGGAGAGGTTGATATCGGCGAGTCTCGGCAGAAGGTCCGGATTGCGCGACAGGATCGACGACGTTGGAAGGATCGACGTTTGCGCCATCCAGTAGATCGGAAACAATAGAAGCACCGTCAGTAATCCGGCAAGGAAAAGGCGGAGCGTTGAAGCGAGGCGGGATTCGGCTTCACCTGTCATCATCGCTGCTCCACCTTCATCTGCCAGCGGACAAAACCGAGAACGCTGATCGCGACCAGGACGAAAGTCAGGACCCCAAGCGCCGACGCCGCCGCCATGTCAAAAGTCTCGAAAGCGAGGTTGTAGATTCGGATCGCAATCGTATCGGTAGCTCCCTGCGGGCCTCCTTTTGTCGACGCATAGATGAAGTCAAATTCGCGGAAGACATACATCGCGTTGAAGACGAGCGCGACGATGGCGTAGCGACGGATGCTCGGCCAGGTTATCCATTGAAACTGGCGCCATTCGTTGGCCCCATCGATCGAGGCCGCTTCGTAGAGCTCCCGCGGGATCGTCTGTAGCGCTGCCAGCAGCATGATCGTGAAAAAGGGGTAGGTTTTCCAAACTGTGGGAAAAGTCACTGCCGCAAGGGCAAGCCGCGAATCGCCGAACCAGTTAATGTCCTGTGCCACGAAGCCGAGCGTCCGCAGCATGAAGTTGAAAACGCCGAACGACGGCTGCAGGATCCAGAGGAAGGCGATTGTCGCTGTGATGCCGGGGACGGCCCAGGGCAACAGCATGAGTGTTCGAAACAGTCTCTGTGCCGGGAACTTCTCATTCAGGATCAGGGCTGTCCCGAGGCCCAGCCCGAAAGCGATGATCGAGGAAGCCAATATGTAGGCTCCGCTGATGGAAAGGCTGTGCCATGTCGCCGGATCTGACAGAACACGGATATAGTTGTCCCAGGTGAAGTCAGCCTTCAGAATCAGAGCGATATTGCCGAGCTTGACGCTCTTGAGGCTAATGATGAGCAGCAGAGCCAGAGGCACCAGAAGAAGAGCGCCGATGAGGGTGGACGAGGGCGCGAGCAGGGCGAGCGCAAAACCATGCCCCTCACGCGGCGCTGACCTATGTCGTGGTTGCGTGGGGGGCACCAGAGCGACAGCGCCTTGAGGCGCTGCCGTTTCTGCGATGCGTATCATGGCGTAATGCCCTTGGCGTTCAGTCGTTCCTGAAGCCCGGCAAGAGCCTCCTTGGTCTCCGCTTGTCCCTGTAAGATGGTGCGAAGGGTGTTGGTCAATTCCGTTGAGAACGCCGCGTAGTTTTTGCGGACCCCGTAGTAGTCATTGGGTATCAGAACCTCGGCGTTCTCCGCCGATTTGGCGATAACGACGGTATCTTTATCCTTTAACAGCGCTTGGTCGACGCCGGGCCGCGCCACCGGTGATTTAACCAGCTCGACATAAGACCGCATGAGATCTGGCGACGCAGCCATTTCTGTGAACGCCCACGCAAGTTTCGCGGTCTCGGCGTCGGCTTCTTGGGGAATCGAGAAGCCGTGGCTAACATCGCCTGGCACAACCTTGAAGGGCATGGTTGCAAGGTGAAGATCGCCGACGACGTCAGGCTTGGCCGCCGCTGCTACGTTGGGCCATACGGAGGGGTTCTCGATCATCATGGCCACGTTGCCATCATAGAATGCCTGCCGCTTGGCATTGATGTCGGTGCCACGCGGCGCATATTTCTGGCCGATTTCGCGCCAGAGGTCGATGGCCTCGACGACAGTCGGATCTGTGAAGTTCCAGGCGCCGTCTTTTGCCCACTGCCCACCGAGACCGCTGACGAACTCGAGCGCATCGCGCATGAAGTTCACGGTATTATCGTCTGTAATGGCAAAACCGTACTTGCCGTTTTTGGTGAGTGCCCTGGCAGCAGCAAGCAATTCTACCTTATTGGTAGGGATGGCGATGCCGGCATCCTTGAACATCTTCTCATTGACGAAGAAGACGTAACCGTAATGCACGAGCAGAACGCCGTAGTTCACTCCTTTCCAAGTCATCGACGCCTGATTGGCGGGCCATTTGGTGGCGATATCCGTTCCAGCGATGCGATCATCGACATTCTGCAGAAAGCCAGCTTCTGCCCAGGCGGGCAGGTTGATGGTCGGCAAAGGCACATGCACGATGGATGGCGCGCTGCCTGCGACGAAGCGGGTCGTCAGGGTGCGGATGTAGTCGCCGAAGGCGATATTCTCGATCTTGACATCGACCCCCGGGTTGGCCTTCTCAAATTTCTCTTCGATGACCTTCCACCAATCTTTCAGGCCGGGCGAGGTCGCTGTCCAGGTCGTGACGGTGAGGTCTTTGGCCGCAGCGCCGGTCACCAGCGAACCGGCCATGACGGTGGCGCCGAGCGCCAGGCCCAACCATCGTACGAAAGCGGTCTTCATCGTATTGTCCTCCCAGCTTATCCTTGGTCTCGCGGCGAACCGGGACGACTGAGATAACAATATTCCGATCCCCCTGCGCCAGCATCGGGTTTGCATAAAATCTATGATTTTTTGCGCTAGGTGAGTGAGGAAGTCGAATTCGTGGCTAAAGTTCGCGCAAAATTTTGTAGACTGAGTGGCCGTTCGTTCATAAGAATGTCCGGGTTGGCCAATCGCGCGCTTTGCAAACGAACGGCGGTCGGGGGATTGGGAGTGCTTGCACGTCCCGTTCTTTTCTCAGATTCAGAACTCAATGTTGCCCGTGCTCAGTCCATCGTGCGCGAAAGTCTGCGGTAGGCGCTTGGCGTCATGCCGCGCTCCTCGCGAAAGCTTCGGTTAAAGCTGGATATGTTGGCGTACCCGACGTCAAAACAGATGTCTGTAATCGGCCGTTGTGTTTCAGCGAGGAGCCTGCTGGCTTCGCCTATCCTTAACTTCCGCATGTAGTCAACGAAGTTGTGAGCCGTATTCTTCTTGAAAAAGCGTGAGAACGAGCTGGAAGACATACCGACATGAGCTGCAACGTCCTCCATGCTGACCTCGTGCGGGAGCCTGGACAGGATAAAGCTCATTGCTTTTTCGATGTGGTCCGAAGCGGCCCGATCGAGGGTTGGAACATAGCTGGAGGTGGCGAGTGGCGTTCGATTCTTCGTGGTCGCCAGAAGGTGGAGCAACTCGAGGAACCGGATCAGCCTGGTCACGCCGCTTGCCATGCTGATCTCTTCCATTAAGGAGGCGCCGGTGAGGGCGCAGGTGTCGTGAAATTGCCAACTGCGGTTGAACACCTCCAGATTGGGCAAAAAGCTGCGCAACTCCGGAAAGAGGCCGGCCGCCTTCTCGAGAAGATGGGGATCGAATTGGATGACGAGATCGCGGTCGGCGACAATCTCGTCGGGATGGAGATCGCTCACCCAATTGTGGGGAACATTGGAGTTTACAAAGGCGAGATGGCCGGGGCCGAAGGTTCCGATGTAGTCTCCGACGAAGACACGGCCGGTGGAGCGCCGGATGAGATGAAGCTCATGTTCGGGATGGTAGTTCCAACGCGCGACCTCGCATGGAAAGTCGTGCGAGACGCACCGGAAGCTATGTTCGGGGCTTGCGATGATACGTTCGAGGGCGGGACTCTTGGTGATGGATCGAGACATGATTTCCGCTCATAGAGGCCAGCCGCGCCAGGCCGTCGCGCTCCGCTCAGGTCGGTCCTGCGACCACTGGTGTTGAAAGATGTCGATGCTCTCTTATAGCCAACCGAAACCAACCTCAAATCCGGCACACGCACCAAATCTGTCCTGCCCCTGCAATGAGTAGCGATTATGATTCTTGTTTGCGGCGAGGCTCTCGTCGACCTCTTTGTTTCTGTTGATCCGGTGAACGATCTCGCGGCGGAGGCCCTGTTGGGCGGATCACCCTTCAACGTTGCGATCGGCCTTTCCCGGCTTGGCGCCCCGGCTGCCTTCTTTGGGGGGATTTCCGCCGATCCATTTGGGCAAGCGATCGGCAAAAAACTTGCGCGAGAGGGGGTCGATACCTCCTTGGTCAAGCATAGCGAGCGGCTCTCGACGATCAGCGTTGTGGCCACTGACGAGCATGGTCAGCCGAGCTACGCTTTTCACGGTGAAGACAAGGCCGACCGCGATGTCACCTTCGCAGATCTCCCCAGGCCCAATCAGGGGTTTGAGGCGATCACATTCGGATCTTACACGCTTGCCGTGCCTCCTGTTTCCGAGGCCTTGCTGGCTCTTGCACGGCGCGAGGTGGGACGCGCGACAATTTCGCTCGACCCGAACGTCAGGCCATCTGTGACGCCCGACATGGATGCGTGGCGCGCCAAGTTCGAAACATTCCTCCCTTACGCCGATATCATCAAGGCGAGCGAGGAGGATATTCGGGTCGGCTATGGGGCTGCGTGCGACATGGGGGAACTCATCGCCCGATGGCTGCTGAGTGGGCCAAGTCTTGTGGTTCTCACACGTGGTGCGCACGGCGCTTCAGCCTATCTGCGCGGGCACCCGGAGATCCGCGCGGAACCGCTGCCGGTCAGGGTGTCAGATACCGTCGGCGCCGGTGACAGTTTCCACGCGGCGCTGCTCGCCTATCTCGGCAAAATCGACCGTCTCGCCCGTCCTCGCTTCATGGAACTCGGGGTTGAAGATCTTCGCAAGGCCATGGATTTCGCCATTGTGGCCTCATCGATCACCTGTGCGCGAAAGGGAGCCGATCTGCCCACGGAGGCGGACGTCCTTGAAGTCATGAACTCGCGAACGTCCGTCCACGGACCGTGAATAGGCCTCACGCCCCGGGTGCGACGGCGTTCCGACGGCAGGCCGCAAGGCTATTCCGTCAGTTCACCTCATCGCCGGTATCCTCGGAAAGGCGCACTGCCTTGATACCGGCAACGGCACAGATCTCGTCATTGACGGACGTGTCACCGCTGATGCCGACGGCGCCGACGATCGCATTGTCCGCGTCGCGAATGAGGACGCCGCCTGGCACCGGCACCATACGTCCGCCGGACATGGTGGACAGCGCGCTAAAGAACTGTGGCACGGCATCGGCGCGGCGTGCCAGTTCGCGCCCGCCGAAGCCCATGCCGAGCGTGCCCCATGCCTTGCCGATGGCGATTTCAGGGCGGAGCAGCGAGGAGCCGTCCTCACGCATCAGGCAGACGAGTGTGCCGCCGGCGTCGAGCACGGCGATCGTCAGGGGGGCGAGCTTGAGCTCCCGGCCTTTCGCCAGAGCCGCGACACACAAGTTCTGCGCTTGCGCAAGAGAGATGCTCACTGATCGTCCTCTGCCCTTCACCGGCCCGCTGGCGCGACGGCTTCGTCGCCAAGCCCGTGGCTGTCAAAAATCCGCCTGATCACGCCCGCCGTCTTCGCATTTTCCAGGAAGGTGGTTGCCAGATGCAGCGCCACCGGCTTCTCCTTGCCAACGGCAATCGAGATGCTGGTTTCCTGAAAAGCCTCCGCCATCACGACGGAACCGGGGTAGCCAGCCTGGACAGCGCGTAAATAGTCCTCCGAGAGGGCCACGGCATCGACCACGCTGGATGCGAACAGGGCGATCGCCTCATCGACGCTTGGCACGTCAATCGCCCGTTCAGCCCCGAAGGTGCGGATTGCGGCACGCAATGTCGTCGTCCCGGCGATGCCGACGAAACGTCGGCCACGTTGTCGATAACCGGCGATGCTGGCGATGCCCGCGCCGTCGACGAGCAATGTGCTGCGCAGGAGGTAGTAGGCAGGGCCGAAATCGACCTTGCGGCGGCGCTCATCGTCAACGGGCATGAAGGCGACGTCGACAACGTCTGCGGCAAGCGCTTCGGTGCATTCGCCGGAGTTCGGAAACACCTGGAAAGTGGCGTCCGCATCGAGGCTGTGCGCCAGTTCTCGCGCGATATCCACGGTAACGCCATCGGGCCGCATCTGGTCATCGACACTGACGAAGAACACGCCGGCGGTCGGCGCGCGGACTACGCCGACGCGAAGCTTTCCAGTGGTCAACAGGGCGTGGCGCGCCGTAGCGTTATCGGCGATCTCCATGGGGAGAGCACTCACAGGGTTCCCTCCACTTCGCGCACCGCAAGCGCGAGCCGGGTGGCCAAGGTTCGTATCTCCGCCTCGGTGATGATCAGGGGCGGGCATATGGCAATGATGTCGCCGATGGCGCGGATGAAGAGCCCATGCTGCTCCGCGGCGGCGGCGATCCGTGGCCCGACCTTCAAGGCCGGGTCGAAAATGCGCCTCGACTCTTGGCTCGACACGAGCTGGACGCCCGCCAGAAGGCCACGCCCGCGAATCTGGCCGACGACAGCGGAACCAGCGAGTTCGCCGCGGAGCGCTTCCTGGAGCACGGCTTCCATGGCGCGGGCATGCGCGACGATGCCGTCGTCTTCATAGATACGGATGGCCTCGCAGGCTACCGCCGCGCCGACCGGATGGCCTGAGTAGGTCATGGTGAGGCCGAACACAGGGAGCTGATCGCTCTGCTCGAGCATGGCCTGATAGACGCGCGCGTTGATGAGCACCGCCGACAATGGGAAATAGGCGCTCGTAATGCCCTTGGCGCAGACGATCATGTCTGGCACGAGGCCCATGGTCGTCGTGCCGAACATTGCGCCGGTCCGTCCGAAGGCCGTGACAACCTCGTCGGCAACGAGCAGGATGCCGTAGCGCTTCAGAAGCGCCTGCAAGCCCTCGAGATAACCTGCGGGGGGCACGACGATGCCCGCTGACGACATGACCGGCTCGGTATAGAAGGCCGCGATGGTATCGGGGCCTTCCGCCTGAATGAGAGCCTCGATTGACGCCAATAGGCGCCGTGAGAATTGCTCCTCGGTTTCTCCGTCCTGGCCGCCAAGGTAGAAATCCGGGCATTCGACGTGGAGAAAACCGGGAAGCGGCAGGCCGAATTGCTGATGCACATAGCCCACGCCCGACAGGCTGGCGGTTGCGATGGTGTTGCCATGGTAGGAGCGGGCGTGGGCGATGAACTTGCGCCGCTGGGGTTCGCCCCTGGCGTGCCAGTAGTACCAGGCCAGACGGGCCGCGCAGTCGTTGGCCTCGGAGCCGGTGCTCGCGAACCAGACATGGCTCATCGGCACAGGGGCGATCTCGATCAGCTTCGTCGCAAGCTCGATAACGGGTCCATGGGAGCGGTGGTTGGTCAGGTGGTAGTAGGGGAGCTTCTCCATTTGCCGGCTGGCGGCGTCCACCAGCCGTTGTTCGCCAAAGCCGAGCGAGATGCACCAGAGGCCCGACATGCCCTCCAGATAGTCGTTTCCCTGGGCGTCGCGCACAAAGACACCCTTGCCGCTCTCGATCATGAGGGGGCCGCGATCGAGATGCTGGCGCAGGTTGGTCAGCCCGTGCACGACATGGGCCTTGTCGCGCGCTTCCGGCGAGTTCGGGCGGGGGGCGGCGTCCATCAACGGCGGCATGGCGGTCCTTCCATCGGTTCGCCGCTCAGAGAAGCATCAGCGAGAGCTGCGGGAAGATGACGAGCAGGGCGAGCACGAAGGTCATGACGAGCACGAAGGGGAAAACCCCGATGAACACGTCCGACAATGAGATGTCTTTCCGTCCCAGCGTGTCATGCACCACAAAAGCCGCGATTCCCACCGGCGGGGTGATGATGCCGATCTCCACCGCCACGATGATCACGATGCCTATCCAGATCGGATCGGCGCCGAAGTTCATGAGAATGGGGAACATGATCGGCACGGTGATCAACATGATCGAGGTGGAGTCGAGGATCGCGCCCAGGACGAGCAGTGCCGCGATGAAGATCAGGAGGACCGTGTAAAAGCCGAAACCGGAGCTTGCGATCCAGCTGGCGAAGAAGTTCGGCACCCCGGAGAAGGCCAGCATGCGTGAATAGAGGCTCGCGGCGATCAGGAGGAAGCAGATCGTTGAGGTCACCGTCGCGCTGTCGACCAGAAGACGCCAGAAGGCTTGCCAGGTCAGGCGCCGCATGGCGACCGCGAGGATCAGCGACAAGCCGGCGCCGACGCCCGCCGCCTCGGTCGCTGTGAAATAGCCGCCATAGATGCCGCCCATGACGAGACCGACCATGGCCACAACGGGAGCAATCTTGATGGCGGCCTCGCCGGCTGTCAGGCTGTCCTGCGCGTCCGCTTCGGTTTTCGCGATCAGTTCCGGCTTGAGATGCACCGCCGCCATGATGCCAAGCGCGAAAGCGCAAGCGAGCACGATGCCGGGGACTATGCCGGCAATGAACATCTTGCCGATCGAAACATCCGTGAGGATGCCGTAGAGGATCATCAACACGCTGGGCGGGATCAGCATGCCGAGCACCGAGCTACCCGCTACGATGCCGACAGCCAGCCGCGGATTGTAGCCGAAACGCAGCATTTCCGGCACGGCGATGCGCGTGAAGACCGACGCCGAGGCGATCGACACACCGGTGATCGCCGCAAAACCCGCATTCGCAGCGACGGTCGAGATTCCGAGGCCGCCCTTCAGACGGCGAAACATCCAGTTCGTCACATCGAACAGGTCCCGCCCGTAGTTCGCGGCACTGACGACGAACCCCATGAAGACGAACAGCGGTATCACGCCGAAATTGTAGTCCGCGATGCTGTCGGCGACGGAGAGCGCGAGCAGGTTCGAGGCCACATCGAAATTGCCCCGCATGATCCAGACGCTGACGAAGGACAGCACGACCAGGGCTATGCCGACATGCATGCCGATGTAGATCAGCCCCACCATGAGCACGATGGAGATCAATGCGACCATCACGCCGAGCGTCATTGACGGGCTCCACCATCGCGCGCCAGACCGACGTGGCGCCAAAATCGCAAGATGAACTGGATGGAGATCACCGCGCTGCCGATGATCGTGACAGCCTTGACAGGCCAGACCGGCACGAAGAACCCGGCGACACCGCCGAAATACTGATTGCTCGTCCAGGCAAACAGGAAATAGCGCATCGTCGTCGCGACGATGAGTGCGAAAACCACGGCACCCGCCAGCGAGAAGATCGCCTCGAGGCCATGTCCGATCATCGGGCGCGTCTGGCAAAGCTTGTCGATGAAGGAGCCATTGCGCGTCAGCCGCTCGGCGCGCACAGCGTAACCGAGCTGCAGGAAAACAATCGAGACCATCGACATGGCGACCAGCTCGGGCACGCCGGGTACGGCATGCCCGAAAATCTCGCGGCCGATCACGTCGGCGATGATGAGGCCCGCGAGCACGAGGATGAGGATGGTGCCCAGGGAACCGAGGGCGAGCACGCCTCCGGCAAAGATGCGCTCGACAATCCCGGCCTCAGATGCTGCCGTTGCCTCACGACCGTCAGTCGACATGATGCCCGCTCCCGCCTCGTGCTCAGCGATAGGCCGCGTCCCAATCGCGTGCCGGCTTGGCGCCGCGCTTGCGCAGCTCGTCCATGTAGAAGACGAGCACTTCACGGCCGGGCATGCCTTGGCTCTCGAGGCGCTTCACCCAATCGCCAGCGAGGTCCGGCAAGGCGGCCGCCCATTTCGCGCGCTCTTCCTGCGGGAGAACATGGACTGTCACGCCGGCCGCCTTCATCGTCTCGACAGCGGCAGCAGCCTCGGCGACCTCGAGGTTGGCGAGCGCCTCCTCGTATTTCAGGGCAGCCTTGCGGATGATGTCCTGCACATATGGGGGCAAGCTGTCCATCTTCGCCGTATTCATCGAGAGCGCCACGACATACTGGGTGCCGAAATTGACGACGTTGAGGTGTTTGGCGACTTCCTGAAGCTTAGCTTGCTGCATCCCGGCTGCCGGGCCCGTGGCGCCGTTGTAGACGCCGTTCTGCAGGTCGTTGTAGTAGGTCGTGAAGTTGCCGTTCACGGCGGTGGCGCCGGTGCCGCCAAAGAAGTTGCCGACCACGCCGGCCGCGCCGATCTTCTTGCCCTTCACGTCGTCGAACTTCTCGATCGGGAAGGTCCCGATGATATTGTGGCTGGCATAGACGTAATGCGCGATGGGCTGCTGGCCGAAGCGTGCCCACTGCTGTTTAACTGCCGGGAACTTGTCATAGATCGCCCGGACGATCTCGACCGTCTGCTTGACGTCATCGGAGCCGAAGGGCGCCATATAGGTGAACATGTTGAGCGGGAGTTCGCTTGGGCGGATCACGTTTGGCGAGACGACGATATCGACGAGACCGGTCTGCGCGCCCTCCAGCAGGCTCTCGAACTTGACGATCGTGCCGCCGAAGCCGGTTGTCCAGTTGATGGTGTCGCCCTTGCCCGCTTCCTTCATCGCCTTGTTGACTTCGGGAATGAAGACGGTTTCGAGCAACTTCACGAAGGTCTGTGTATTCGGGTGGCCCGCGCCCACGATGATGTCATAGGTCGCGGCCTTCGACGCGCTCACGGAGGCGAGCAGGCCGGCAGCCGCGAGGCATGCAAGCGTCTTGAGGTACTTAGGCATGCGCATGGTTCTTATTCCCCTCTAGGAAGTTGGCACAGTGCTTAAAGACCAAATCTTTGCTCAACGGCTTAAAGCCGATTGCCTGCTCAGCCGCCAGTGCCGCGTTCAGCACGCGCTGGTCAGCAAATTTCGGGCCGACGATCTGGAGGGCGACAGGCAGACCGTCCGTGGCCACGCCACATGGCACGGTCGCTGCTGGCTGCTGGGTCAGGTTGAAGGGGTAGCAGAAGGGCGCCCAATCGAACCAATGCGTATAGAAGGGTGGAAAAAGCTCCTCGTCGGCGGGGGGCGCCGTCAACCCGAGCTGCGGCGTGATGAGGAGATCATAGGTTTCGTGAAACTCGACCATGCGCGCATTGAGCGCGTCGCGTTTCATCATGCCGATCCCCACATAGTCATCGGCCGTGATGCCGAGACCTGACGTGGCAAAAGCGAGATATTTCGGGTCCATGGCCCTGCGCGCATCCTCGGACATGGCAAAGGCGGTGCGCGCGGCTCCGGCCTTGTAGATCATGTCGATCATGTCACGGGCGTCCTCGAAGCCGGGATCGACCTCCTCGATGATCGCCCCGACATCGGCGAGCCTGTTGACCGCGTCGCGGATAATGCGGGCAACTGCGGGGTCGACCGCCGCAAAGCCGAGAGTGGGGCTGAAGGCAACTCGAAGTCCGGCCAGCGCGGGCGTCAGGTCATCGAAGCAGCGGATCCCATGCGGCGGGCTTGTCCAGTCACGATGATCCGGACCCGACATGACCTGCGCCATCAGCGCGACGTCGGACACGGTCCGCGCGATGGGACCGGTATGCACGATGTCACCCATGTGGGTGGCGCGGGGGTGCTGTGGAATGATGCCGTAGGTTGGCTTCAGCCCCGCCAAACCACAAAACGCCGCTGGAATGCGCACGGAGCCTGAGCCGTCGGTACCCAGCGCGAGCGCCCCCATATAGGCAGCAACCCCGGCGGCGGCGCCGCCACTGCTGCCGCCCGGTGTGCGCTCCAGGTTCCAGGGGTTGCGCGTGATGCCGAAACGGGGACTGTCGGTCAGCCCCTTCCAGGCGAATTCAGGTTGCGTTGTCTTGCCGAGAAAAACTCCGCCGGCCTCCCGCAGGCGCGCGGCCGCCGGACCGTCGAAACTGTCGGGCGACGGTGAGGCTGGCGTTGTCCGTGAACCAAGATAGCGTGGCCAACCCTTCACGGCGGCGAGATCCTTGAGCGTGGTTGGCACGCCGTCGATCGGCCCGGCTGGCTCGCCTCGCATCCAGCGCTGCTCGGAGGCTTTGGCCGATGCCTGCGCACCTTCAGGGTCAAGGAAAGCGAAAGCATTCAGCGCCGGATTGAGGGCATCGATGGTCTCAAGAGTCTGCCTGACAACTTCCGTAGGCGAAAAATCCCGCTTGCGATAGCCGCTGACGAGTTCGGTGGCCGTGAGCGTCGTCAGATCCGAATTCATTCCCACTCCCGCCTGCGTTCAGTTGCAACACCGTCCACCCTTCAATGAGGGCTGCGGGTGGTTTGCACTTCGCCGATCCAGACAGGCTAGGAGCCGGTATTGAATAGAACAAGCAGATAAGTCATATTGAAGCCATGCCGAAAATCGATAGGTAGGTCACTGTGGATGTGCGCCAGCTAGAGTATTTCCGGGAAGTTGCCGAAACCGGCGGCTTTAGCCGCGCGGCGAACCGTATTCGCATCTCCCAATCGGCTCTCAGTCGGCAAATCATGCTGCTGGAAGAGGAGCTGGGCGCCAAGCTTCTGGAACGACACGCCCGGGGTGTTCACCTGACCGAGGTGGGGCGACTGCTCTACGAGCGCGTGGACTTTCTCTTACGCCACATCGCCAACATGCGTGAGGAGATCATAGATCGGCGCGATTGGCCCACAGGTGCGCTGCACGTCGGTATTCCCCGCTCCATGCGGACCTTGCTGAGCAAACCCGCCATAGCGCGCTTCATGCAGGATTACCCCGGTGTCTTCTTCCGTTTTGTGGAGGACACCTCGGCTCTCGTGCGCGACAAGCTTCTCCGTGGCGAACTGGACCTCGGCCTTCTTTCAATCCACGAGCCCGCATCGGCGTTGGAAAGCCGACCACTCCTCAAGGAACAAATGTTTTTGGTCGGGCCGCCGTCGGCTGGCTTGTCCCTTGATCGGGCTGTTGAGTTGCGCTCCCTGGCCGAGCTGAGGATCGTTGGTCTTTCACGGCCTGCCAGCCTGCGTGTTGCTCTGGAGAAAGCCGCATCGGCACAGGACGTCGTCTTAAACATTCGCGCTGAAATCAACGCGACGATCGCGCTCGATCTCGTCTCGCAGGGGCTCGGTTATAGTGTCTATTCCTATTGCGGCCTTCACGACCACTTGGTGGCCGGAAAAGTCTCCGCGGCGCCGATCACGGGCTTTGACATCGAGTGGATGCTTGCCTCGTCAAAAGAGCGGCCTCTGACGCAGGCGATCAAGATCTTTGAGGGGATGTTGCGCGAACAAGCCGCTTGCGCCATCAGCTCCGGCGCCTGGCGGACAGCGGTGCTGGTCTGAGCGGGCCTGTCAAAAGGCTTTCAATCTGTCGAGGGTGGGGGATAGGTCAGCGTGTAAATCCACAACTTCGGCTTGAGTGTCAGAAGATCAGGATCGTCAGAGCTTATCTCGACATCGCCGACAAAGCGCTCAAGATGCTGGGGCGGTAGTCCCCCTTCGATGTCGAAATAGGCGTTGAAGAAGCAGCCGCCCGGCAGCTTTTCCAGCTTCGTTTCATCGAAGTGCCCGGCGCCCGCGACGTCGAAGCCGAAGCCGTTGATCTTGAATGGCCTGCCAGCGCGTTGCTCGATATCCTGGATTGCCATGCCATTCTTGATGCCGAGCGGGCCGGTCCATTTGTTCTGCTCACCGAAGACGGTTATTACACTCGGAAGACGTCGTTTCTTCTCGTCATGCCACTCGATCTCAAGCCGCCGACTTGCGTCTTTCGCGAAAAGCACGGTGGCTTTGACGATCTCACCTTCGGGGCGATTCACGCCTGCGAAAGTAACGTTCTTCGCGCCGTATAGCTTGACGAGACGGGCGTGGCTGGTGGATGGCGCAAACTCTGCTCTGCACTCGACGACGTATTGCGAGCGCCGCGCATCCGTCTCATGCGCTTGCGCCGGGAAGGCAACGAGCAGAAGGGGAAGAATGGTGCGGAGGGGCGGCATCAACTCACTTTTCCTTCCACCATCAGCGCCCTAGTTCGATACGTATATTTCTTGGATCTCTCGAGGAAGTTTATTCATCGAATATGCCCCGCTGTCTGAGACGACGATATGATCTTCAATCGTCAAGGCTCCGATTCCATCGATATACATCGGAACCTCGAAAGCGAATACCATGCCTTCCTCGAGTGGCATATGCTCATTCGCCGCTATATAAGGCCATTCTTCGTTCCAGACGGACGCGCCTATGCTGTGCCCGTAATGACCACGATGAAAGCCTGTGAAGCCGGCCTTATGAATCGATGTTTGCACGGCCTCGTAAATTTTCGATATCGGATTCCCGGGGAAAAATTGCTGAAACCCGGCTTCCCAAGCCTCAAGGATGACCTTGTAAAGATCACGTTGAGAGGGTGATGCTTGGCCCAGGAAAAAGGTGCGCGCGACGTCGGAAATATAACCTGACATTGAACAACCGCAATCGAGCTTAATGGCATGACCGAGTTCGAGCGGGTCGGTCGTATTTCCACGCCCGCTGGCATTGGGGCCGCAGCAAAAAGCTGCCCATGACGAGTCGAAGTCCTGGATACCTTGCCGACGTACTTCACTGAGAAGCGCCGACTGGAAAATCACCGATAGGTCACGTGCGCAGAGACCGGGCTCGATGGCTTCCACCGTGTGCGCAATTCCGAGTTCGGTGAGCTCGCAGGCCGCACGCAGGATCGAGATCTCCACCGGTGATTTGACCAACTGAAGTCGTTTCAGAAGAGCGGAGCTATCGACGAATTCGACGGTCGGCAGAGCCAATTTGAATGCGGCAAGATCGTTGGCCGGAATAAAATCCATCTCGATGCCGAGCCTCGAGCGACCTAAGCCGCCTGCTTGAATCAATTCTCGCAATTGTTGAAGGGCAAGGTCCAAGTCATATGTACTGGGACGTATTCCCCCAGTGTTCTTGGCACCCTCGATGCAGTCGGGTATCGACCTATTCCTGCCGCCGGGTTCGAGCCGACGGAAATCGATCCAAACCGGGTGAATTCGAACGTTCTCTGCCCCCATATGCCGGAAAGCGCCTTCGAGCGCGTCAGCGACCACAACAGATACGGGGCGATCCACATCGGCGTCCACCAGTGCCATCTGGGTTCCCGCCCGTCTCCAGGATGATAGAAACCCCGGATGGCTTCCTGTCACGTAGCGGAAGTTCTCAGGTTGCACGACAACGAGGGCGTCAATGCCTTCTGCTTTGAGGCTCGCTGCGCATCGCGCCCTATTCATATAGCCCATGGGATATCCTCAGCTGAACGACGTCGCGTCAAGTCAGGCTCAGCGTCGCGTAGCCACTTCGAACCCCGTCGGGCCCGGTAACGAAATTGTCCACCTTCGCGTTGGCAATGGCGACGTATATCGGTCGGGCGAGGGGCAAAATGGGAAGATCCGTCATTGCGATCTGCTGAAAACGCTTGAACAGTGTCGCTCGTTTGGTGGGGTCGAGCTCGACGGACGCTTTTGATAAAATCTCGTCCATTTCAGGATTATGATAGCCGGATGCGTTAACAAAAGGCGTGCCTTGCTTGATCGCGGCCGAATGATAGAAACGTTGAAGTCCGATTGAAGGGTCTGCTGCGACCGTGCAAGGAAGGATCAAAATATCGAAGTCATAATCGGTGTAGACTCGTCTTATGACGGACGGGACGTCACCAGGTTTGAGGTCGAGTTCAATGCCGACCTTGCGAAGCTGTTGCCGCAAGAACTGACCGGCGCGCCCGTAGGTATCGCCGATATTGGGCCAAACGAGCGTCAACTTGAAGCGAGTTCCATCAGCGCCCTTCGGATAGCCAGCCTCATCGAGGAGAGCCTCTGCCTTTGCGATATCATATGGATAGGATGGCACATCGGCGGAATAGAAATGCGGGAGCGTTTTGGGGATCGGGCCCGTGAGTTCCTCGGCCAGTCCGTACCACACGGTTTTTCGCATCGCATCGCGGTCTATGGCGTGCATCAACGCCTGGCGGACCGGCAGTTTTGCGAGGTGCGGGTTGCGGAGGTTGAGTTCCAAGACATCATTGTTATTCGTCAGCTCGATGCCACGCATCTCCACCTTGAACTTTGCATTGTCCTGGAAACGCTTTACCTCGTTCAGCGGCACCGGTCCCTCTCCGCCGAGATGCAGTTCCCCAACTTCGAACGCGGCGACGCGCGCGCTTGGCTCGGCGTAGAAGCGCACGATGATCTTGTCGAGGAGCGGCTTTCCGGTTTCCCAATAAGCTGGGTTCTTCTCCAGAGTAATGTGGCTGCCACGCTGCCATTCCACAAACTTGAATGGTCCAGTCCCGATCGGAGCATTGTTGGCAGGGTTCTTGAGGACATCGGTGCCATCATAGACATGCTTGGGCACCATGGGCGATTCCCATGCGGCTAGGGCATACATCAACGCGGGCGCGGGCTCGCTCAGCTTCAAGATCGCTGTCAGAGGATCTGGGGTTTCTACCGCCGTGACCTTGGCAAATACGCCGCGTCCACGCGGATGATGCTTTTTTAGAATCTCCATTATGGAATAGGCAACGTCAGCGGAGGTGAAGGGTTTGCCATCATGCCATTTCACACCGTCGCGGAGTTTGAAGGAGATGGTCAACCCGTCGGGTGCGACCTCCCAAGAGGTGGCCAACTGCGGCTGCGGCTTGAGATTGAAATCATAGGTGAGCAGCCCCTCGGTCATCTTGCCGGAAATGACGGCCACTTCGGCGGTCGTGTTGAAGGCCGCGAGCAATGTGCTCGGCTCAACATTGATGCTCATCAAAAGCGGAGTGCCTGCCGCGCTCGAACGGTCAGGCGCGAGTGTCGGTGCCAGAACCGCGGCGGTTCCCGCCAGAAGAACGGAGCGGCGGGTTGGCTCTCGCCGGGTGCTATCGGTCATCGGAAGGTTCCCCATTTCAAAATTTATAGATTTTAAAATAGGTTATCAGTGCTTCGCGTCGTCTCCTAGTTCGACGTACTTTTTGATACGGATTTATTTTTATCGAATTTGGTCGTTCCGCGGAGGCTTACGGGTACAGCCGAGCTCATAGGGTGTCGCTCAAGGTGATGGTCAGCGGGGGACGCTTGCGGCAACGAGCCCATCGGAACATCTGAGTGCTGGTGTCGTTAGGAGTGCGGGATCACAACACTTCCAACACAGGAGTGACGATCATGAAAGTGAGCGAAGTGATGACACGTGACGTTCGTGTCGCCAGTCCCGAAGATACCATCCAGCAAGCAGCCCGCATCATGGCGGAGATTGATGCGGGTATCGTGCCCGTCGGTGACAACGACCGGCTCGTGGGCATGCTATCGGACCGTGACATTGCTGTGCGGGCCGTGGCGCAGGGCATGGATCCCTCCACGCCTGTGGGGGAGGTCATGACGCGCGATATCAGATACTGCTTCGACGACGAAGATACGGAGGAGGTTTGCCACAACCTTGCCGATCAGCAGATCCGCCGCATTCCAGTAGTGGACCGGGCAAAGCGGCTCGTCGGCATTCTTTCGCTTGGCGATATCGCGACCAGCAACAGCATCTCGGGCGTTGGCGAGACCCTCGCGGCGATCTCACGTCCCGGTGGAGACCATTCGCAAACGAATAGTCTTCGTTGGTAGTTGCTCGACCATCGCAGTACGGGTGCGGGAATTGCATTTCCGCACCCGTGCAATATTTGGTTGCCCGGTGTCGCAACGCTTCCCATGCGTTCGCCGGAATCTCCGCCTAGATGTGGTCTGCCAGGACCTGGAGAAAGGCGGAGCCGTAGCGTTCGAGCTTGGCCTCGCCGATGCCGGGCACATCAGCCATCTCTACCAGAGACGTGGGACGTGCTGCCGCCAGTTCGACCAACGTCCTGTCGTGGAAAATTACGTAGGGAGGCACGTTCTGGGCGCGTGCTAGTTCCATGCGCTTCTTCCGAAGCGCCTGAAAGAGATCATCATCCCCTGCGCGAATGGCAACCGAGGGTTTGATGCCCCGCGCGAGTTTATCACGTTTGGGGCGGGGAGCGCCCGGTTCACGAAGCATGAGAGTCGGCTTGTCCCGCAGAAAGTCGCGGCCTGCGGACCCGATAGACAGGCCGCCATGACCAGCGAGATCGACATCGACGAAGCGTAGCGCGATCAACTGGCGTAGGATCGCTCGCCAGGTGCGGCTGTCGTGCTCGGTGCCAATACCGAAGGTGGAGATGCGATCGTGCCCGAACTGCGCGATGCGGTCATTTACGGCACCGAGCAACACCTCGATAATATAGGCCTGCCCGAAGCGCTCGCCCGTGCGATAGATGCATGACAGGGCCTTCTGCGCGGCTATCGTGCCATCGAACAGCTTTGGCGGTTCGGTGCAGGTATCGCAGTTCCCGCATGGCGCGCCATGCTCGCCGAAATAGGACAAAAGCACTTGTCGGCGACAGCGCGCGGTCTCCGCAAGCCCAAGCAGTGCATCGAGTTTTTGGCGCTCCATGCGCTTGCGCTGGTCAGGTGCTTCCGATTCCTCGATAAAGCGGCTGCGCAGCGCGATATCTTCGTAGCCGTAAAGCATGAGGGTTTCAGACGGCAGGCCATCACGGCCGGCCCGACCCGTCTCCTGATAATAGGCCTCGATGCTGCCCGGCAAATCGACATGGGCGACGAAGCGCACATCCGGCTTGTCGATCCCCATACCGAAGGCGATCGTCGCGACCATGACGACCGCTTCATCGTGCTGAAAGCGCGTCTGGTTGGCCTCCCGCGCGGCCTTCTCCATGCCGGCGTGATAGGTGAGCGCATTATATCCTTGGTCACGCAGCCAGGCCGCGGTTTCTTCCGTCTTCCGTTTCGACAGACAGTAGACGATGCCGCTTTCGCCCTCGTGGCGCCTGAGAAAAGTCTTCAGCTGCGCGCGCGGGTTATCCTTCTCCGCGATGGCGTAGCGGATATTGGGGCGGTCGAAACCGGCAATAAAGGCGTCAGCTTCCGCGATCTCGAGATGGGAGAGTATCTCCGCGCGCGTCGGCTCGTCGGCAGTCGCCGTCAGCGCCATCCGCGGCGTGTCGGGAAACTGCCGGATAAGGAGATCAAGTTGGCGATAGGAGGGGCGGAAGTCATGTCCCCATTGCGACAGGCAGTGTGCCTCGTCGATGGCGATCAGCGCCAGCCGCGCTTGGCCAAGCCGCTCCAGGACATCCTGACGAAGCAGCGTCTCCGGCGCGACGTACAGCAGGTCGAGGCCGCCGCTGTGAATGTCGCGCCAGAGTGCACGTCGCTCATCGGGCATCAGATCCGAGTTGAGGGCAGCTGCCCTCACCCCCGCTTGCCGCAAGGCCGCGACCTGGTCTGCCATCAGGGCCAGAAGTGGCGACACGACGAGGCCCATACCTGGTCTTGCGATGGCGGGGATCTGGTAGCAAAGGGACTTGCCGCCGCCCGTCGGCATCAGCACGAAGGCATTGTTGCCGCTGATGACATGTTCGACGATGCGTGCCTGTGGCCCCCTGAACGCATCATAGCCGTAGACAGTCTTAAGGATTTCGAGGGCAGTGGGGATCATCAGCGTCAACATGAAGAATCAGGGAATATCCTTCATAGCAGCTTCGCCGCGACAACGTCCTTGACGCGCTTTCACCCCAATCCTTGCTAAAGCTTTCCAATGGTTTGCGCGCCGTGGCTGCCGGACGATCCACATGGAAGGCGTACGGCTTCCATTGCGCTCGATTGGCCTCGCTGAGCAGTGGTGTGAGCGCTTGCGCCGCTGAGATTCTGGTCGGCTCCCACACAGCCGAAGAAACCCTCACGAGGTGAGAGCGTCCCTTAAGCGCGCCGGAAGAGCAGTCTACCATCGGCGGATTCGGAAGCGAGCGTTCCGGTCGTCGATGCTCAGACCTGAAAGCCGCCAGAAATTTCAAGAATGCTGCCGCTGGTATAACCGGCATCCGGACCAGCAAGGAAACAAACCGCTGCCGCCACCTCGTCCAGGGTTGCGATCCGGCGGATTGCGTGAAGATCCATGATGGCGTCCGGCAATTTGTCAGCAACAGCCGATGCCATGTCGGTCGGCATGATGCCGGGCTGGACGACATTGACGGTGATATTGCGCGCGCCAAGATCGCGCTGGACGCCTCTGGCGTATCCGGCGACAGCTGCTTTGGTGCCCGCATAATCCGCGACGCCTGCAAATGGGACGCGACTGCCAAGTCCGGAGCCGATGAAAATGATGCGACCGCCATCTGACAGTTTCTGGGCTGCTGCGCGTGTTACCGCCACGGTGCCGAGAACATTGATCTGCCATTGGCGATCAAGATTGATGGTATCGAGCTCAGGGTCATCGATTGTCTTGCCTTGAACCGCGATGGCCGCATTGGCGACGAGGATGTCGAGCTTGCCGAATTGTGCGACAACCTTGTCGATCAATGGCTTGGCCGCGGCCATGTCGGCCTGATCGCTTTGAATGGCAAGCGCCCGGACACCCTTTGCCTTCAGCGTTTCAACAACAGCGTCAGCCTTCTCGGCCGACGCGACGTAGCTGATCGCAATGTCCGCGCCTTGTGCCGCAAGCGCCTCCGCGGTAGCTGCGCCGAGCCCACGCGATCCTCCAGTCACAAGGGCAACTTTGCCCTTCAAAATGTTCGACATGAAAACCACTCCCGTCCCAGCTGAAGGTCTCGCGACAACGCGTCCAATTATGTAACGATCATTACGATAACGATTGGTATGAAATGTGGACGCTGGCTGTCAAGTGGTTTAATAATGATCGTTATGGAAGGGCAGAGTGCGCGGGATGGGACGTCATCGGGAATTTGACGTGGAGAAAGCGCTTGATGCTGCGCTTTGCGTGTTCTGGCGCAAGGGCTACGAAGGGGCTTCCTACACCGATCTGACGGAGGCGACCGGCGTCGAAAGGCCTGCCCTCTATTCCGCCTTCGGCAACAAGGAAGCGCTCTTTCGCCGTTCGCTCACACGCTACTATGAGCGATATCTGCACTATCTGCCCGAAGCGCTTCAGTTGCCAACCGCGCGCGAAGTCGCCGCGCATATCCTGTATGCAGCGGCAGAACTCAATACGCGCTATCCCGAGCATCCGGGCTGCCTTGGTATCAACGGGGTCCTTGCGGGATCAGATGAAGCGGAGCCCGTACGACAAGCGCTCATCGAGGCCCGGGCGGCCGCGGAAATCCAGATCCGCGAGCGTTTCGAACGGGCGAAAACGGAAGGCGACTTGGCGGCAACGGCAAAGTCCGATGCACTTGCGGCTTTCCTGATGGCCGTTCTTCATGGCATGGCTGTGCAAGCTAAAGCGGGCTTTAGCCGCGACATGTTGGAGGCCGTTGCCGAGCAGGCGCTTTCCAGCTGGCCGGCCGGGAAATGCTCCCCGTCTGATAGGGCTTTATGAGACGTGAGCGATGCGGGATTTGTTGCGTCATTCATATGGCCGTTCGCCTGTGCCACGGGTAATGGCAGCAAAACGGGCCAGCGGTCTCATGGAACGTCTTGCGGAGAATGCGTGCTCCCCCTGGCGAGGGGGCGGCCGTGCAATGTATACATGCCACATGCAGTGCTGCTCGTGGGGGCGCTACGCCGGCGCAGCTTCGCAAAGTAGACGGTCCGGCGCGTCGGTCGAATGGCATGTATGATGCTGGCCTTGCTCGTGCTCTGGTTGCTCTACATGCGTCTGGCCTCTGCGAGCAAGACGAGCGTCTCGTGTGAAGCGTGCTTACGGCCGACCGATCGGGCCTCGCGTTCCGTGGCTGATATTTGTAGGCAGCCTTTGCCCACACTGCGAAAGTATCCGGAGGTGAATGGAAGTTGTCCTCGGCAACAGGTCCTTCGGGGATATCTGTGCGGGCTCGATATTCTGGGCTCTGAGATCGCTACAGCAGCCGTTCCACACCGGTCGCCAGGAGCCGTGTGGCAATCGCGAAATCATCCATTTCCATTGCTTCGTCAGGATTGTGGCTGCCGTTCTGGTTGCGCACGAACAGCATGATCGTCGGGATGCCGGCATTCGCGAAAACGGCCGCATCATGCCCTGCACCACTCGCCATTTCAAAGTGAGGCAGCCCCAGATCCCGCATCGCTCCGCCGAAGACCTTGAGCACGCCTGCATCCATGACCGCGGCAGCGCTGCCCGTTAGCGGCCCGAGGTCGATGGTCACGCCATGTTTCCGACTCACGGCATCGGCGTGTATGTGAAGCCGACGTCGCATCTCATCAAGAGTATCGGTAACATGGCTTCGTACATCGATCGCCAGTGAAACCTCCCCGGCAATCTTGCTGAAAGCATGCTGGGCCGGATCCGTCGAGAAAATGCCCACGGTAAGGGTCATATCATGACCCTCACTCTCCATCGCAATCCATTCTTCTTGCAAGCGTGTGACGAAGTCCGCAGCGGCGATCACGGCGTCATGCCGATAGCTGCGTGGCACGGCTCCTGAATGCGCATATTCACCGATCATCCGCGCCTGCCGATATCGAAAGCTGCCGCGGATGCCGGTGACGAGCGTGACAGGCTGATCCGCGCCGATCAGCACCGGTCCCTGCTCGATGTGAAGCTCAAGATAGGCAGCCACGGCTTCTGGTTTCAGATGTGGGATACCCGCTGCCACCGACGCCGGATCAAGCCCAAGTTCGATCATATGCTCTCGCAACGACCTTCCGGTGTCTGATCTCTTGACCTCCAGGGCTTCTGCTGGAAGGAGGCCGAGCGCGCCCTTGGACCCGACATAGGAGTAAGGAAACCAATTGCTTTCCTCGGCGCGGATGGCCATGACCATAACATCCCGGCGTGGCCGGAAGCCGGCCGCATGCCAGCCGGACAAGATCGCGAGGCCGGCGAACACCCCTGCGGCGCCGTCAAAATTGCCGCCGATAGGCACGGAATCAAGATGCGAGCCGATGATGACCGCCTTGCCGTCGGGGTCTGTGCCGCGCATCGTGACATAGAGGTTTCCCGTCGCGTCGACCGCCACATCGAGACCCATGCGCCGAGCCTCGGCAGCAACGAGATCATGAGCCAGTTGCTCGCCGTCGCCATAGGCTGCTCGCGTCACGCCCCGCCCGTCCCTGGTCTTGTCGCGCAACGTGTCGAACAGCCGTGTTGCCAGATCCATGTCCGGTTCGGCGACTGGACCATTCGAAAGCTTAGCGGACATCGTCAGCGAGCCCATGTTGTCGGCATGCGCGCCCTTGCGCAGTGCATCACGATTACTTTTTGATTCAAATGGTACAATTGTGCAAGCTGATCCCTGCGTCAACCCCGTGTCAGTGCCGCAATTGCCAGCGATTTCGCGGCGGGCCGGACTATCATGCCTTTTCATTGAGCATATCGGAAATTTGTTTAACGTGAAGCGTATGGATACGGTGAAAGAATGATCGACGTGAGTGCGTCTCACGATTCGTTTTTTGTTGAATAAAAAGTCTATATTTATACAATCCTCACATCGATCAGGAGCCCCAAATGGACGCGACCGTACTGTCGCCGCGCATGTCTCGTGTGCGCCCATCCGCCACCGCCGAGATCTCGGACAAGGTTCGCGCCCTAACTGAAGCCGGGCGTACAATCTCCAATCTTGGCGAAGGTGAGCTGGACTTCGATACGCCGGATCATGTGAAGCAGGCTGCGATCTCCGCAATCGAGAAAGGCGAAACAAAGTATACGGCTGTGGCCGGCACGGCCGCGCTCAAGGAGGCGATCATTGCGAAGTTCGCCGAGGAAAATGGCCTAGCCTACCAGCCCTCGGAAGTTATCGCCGGGGCCGGCGCCAAACAGTTGATTTTCAACGCACTGCTGGCGACCGTCGCGGCAGATGACGAAGTTATTGTTCCCGCACCCTATTGGGTATCTTATCCCGACATGGTCGCGTTGGCCGATGGCAAGTCCCGTATCCTGCCTTGCAGGGCCGAAGACGGGTGGAAGCTGCGACCAGCTGACCTGGCGGCGGCGATAACGCCGCTGACGCGTTGGCTGATCCTCAATTCGCCCGGCAATCCGACGGGCGTAGTTTATAGCCCGGAGGATATGCGGGGTCTGACGGATGTGCTCATGGCCCATCCGCATGTGCTCGTCATGGCGGATGATATCTATGAGCATCTGCGTTTCGGCGTGCCCTTCGCGACACCGGCTGCAATCGAGCCTCGTCTCAAGACGCGGACGTTGACCGTCAATGGCGTATCCAAGAGCTATTCGATGACTGGGTGGCGTATAGGCTACGCCGGTGGCCCATCGTGGTTGATTGCCGCGATGCAAACCCTGCAGTCTCAGTCGACGTCGAATGCTTGTTCGATTTCGCAGGCCGCCGCCGTCGCCGCGTTGAAAGGCGGCCGGACATTCATGGGTGAGTGGCAGGAGCGCCTGGTCGAGCGGCGGGCGATCGTCATGGAGATGATCCGGAATACCGATGTTCTGACCTGTGTCTCGCCCGAAGGGGCCTTCTATGCTTTCGCAAACTGCGCCGGTGCTCTCGGTCTTGCCACGCCCGCCGGTAAGTTGATCGCCAGCGATCTCGACTTCGCCACCTACTTGTTGGAAGAGGCTGGGGTTGCCGTGGTGCATGGCGCTGCCTTCGGTGCGTCCCCCTATATTCGCATCGCCTACGCACAGGACAACGCGGTGCTTGAAGACGCTTGCCGTCGGGTCGAGGATGCTTGCCGCCGTTTGACAAGGCCGGCGGCGCGGAAGGCCGTGGCATAGCGCGAAATCCAGCGGGGCTCCTCGAAGAAGCCCGCCTTGTCTGCGCAACGGCGGGCCTTTCCAGCGTTCACGGCTCCTGATCAGCGCTCGAGTGTGACTCCGGCGCGTGGGTCGGCGGCCAGAGCCTCCAGTATACTTGCCACGGAATCAAGATTACCGCCGGTGAGGTCACGCAAGGGCAGGCGTACAGACCCGCCATCGAAGCCCCGCAGGTTCATCGCCGCCTTCACTGTCTGAGGTTGACCGAGCGATCGGGCTGCGGCTCGGAACGGATACCACAGCCTGTTGAGATCGCGCGCGAGATGACCGTCGCCACTTTCGACCGCGCGGTAGATCTTGAGGATCAACTCGGGTAGAGCGCCGCTATTCGTCGAGCTGATTCCGTCGAAGCCAGTCATCATAGGGCCGAGAAATCCAAGATCAGATGCGCAAAAGAGCTTGATGCGACCTCCGAGACGGTTGGCGATCTGGTCGATGACGGTGGGTGTGAGATCGCCCTGCTTGATTCCCACGATTCCCTCGATATCGGCGAGTCGCTCAATCGTTGACGACGACAGCGTGATACCGATTCCAGGCGCGTTATAAATGAGCACACCAGTCTTCGACAAAGGCGCCATATCGCGGAAGAAGCCGACGATCTGATCATCCGTTACTTCCGAGACGAAGGGCGGCGTAACCATGGGGAGGCCGCCGAGAGCTCCGGCAAGTTCCGTAAGCGCCTTAACATCCCGGGTGTCGGATCCCGCACTGCACAGCATAACGGGAACCTTGTCGCCTACCACTTCCATGACGTGGCGGAACATCTGCGCGCGTTCACCAGCGGTCATGGCTGGAAATTCGCCATATGTGCCGCCGATCAAGATGCCGTCGAAGCCAAGGCCGATAACCCTTTCGATGTTGCGGGACATGCCGGTCCAGTCAAAACTCCCATCCTGGTGAAAGGGAGTTACCGTGATGTTGAAGATGCCGCGCAAGCGCGCCCGGCATTCGACGATGTCTTTCATTGTGCTGGTCCTTGCGGAATTGGCAGATTTAAGTGGCGCGTTCAACACATTGACGGCCGGAGTTGCTTGCTGCGGCCCGAGTGAAACTTCACGCCAAGACCTGCCGTTGGTGAGGTTTTGATGTCATGCGGCGACGCGCGTATCATCGCGCTTCGTCCCGCAACATGGCCAAGGCGATGTCGCGATAGATCAGGCTGGACGTCAGGAATTCCGCTTCCGGCACAAACTCATCCGGTTTATGTGCCGCTGCTATATTGCCGGGGCCCACCACCACGCCCCGCGCGCCAATGCGATTGAAATGGACCAGGTCGCAGGCGCCCTGCAGGCCGAATGGCCCGGGATCGGCTGTTCCGTGAGCGCGGCAGGCCGCGAGGCTCGCGCGCACGATCGGGTGATCAACGGGCGTTTCGGTAGCGCCTCCAGTCGTCGTCCGATACTCGATGATCTCCGCACGCAATCCGTGACGTCGATTGGCTTCCGCCAGCAATGCGGCGATCTCAGCCTTGACCGCGTCCTCGTCCTCCCCCGGAATCATGCGGCGGTCGAGCAACAGGTCACAGGCGTCCGGAATGACATTGTCCGCATGGCCCCCGCTGATGCGCGTGACCGTTAGACTTGCCTGGCCAACAAGCGGATGCGTGCGGCGGCTTACATCGGTTTCGTGGAAGGCGGCGATCATTGCGAGTACTTCCCCCGCCCGGTAGATCGCGTTCTCACCGAGATGCGGAGAGCCGGAATGCGCGGTGACGCCCCTCACCCGCACAAGGGGACGCAGACTACCTTTATGGGCCGCGAAAGTTGTATTGGAAGTTGGCTCTCCAATAACCGCGAAATCGATGCGGGGAGCGGTGGACACGAAATGCCGGGCGCCTGCACTTCCTACTTCTTCATCAGCCACAAAGACGCCGAGCAATGTTCCGGACCAGCCGGAACGATCCGCTGCAAGCATCCGCATCGCCTCCAACATCGCGGCCAGGGGGCCTTTGCAGTCGCAGGCACCGCGCCCGTAGAGCCGGCCATCGGTCTCTCGCATCACGAGCGCGTCCGATGTCCAGCCTTCGCCGACAGGTACTGTGTCCATATGCGTGTTGAACGCGAAGACGGGGCCCGGACCATTGTTCATCGTTGCAATCACGTTGACGCGCGGGGGCCAGAAGGCGTCACGCACGATGTCGAAGCCTACGGCGGCCAGTTGTTCGCCAACGAAGTCCGCAGCCTCGGCCTCGCGGCCAGGAGGGTTCTGCGTGTCAATGCCAATCAGGCGCGCAAGATCGCGCTTCATGCGCCGGTGATCTGGTGGGACGGCCATAGCATCCTCAAGCGTGACAGATTTTGCATTTTATGAACAAAAACATACAATATCAACATCGCGGTATTGCATACCCGGCGCCCAACAGGATCACAATGATAGACACAGAATCGGTATCCGCAGGGCTCTCGGCCGGACGATAGAATTGTATGATTTCATCTTCAAATACGTATGCGAGCGTTCCCTAGCCGGCCAGTTCGTCGAGAAAACAGGCCAGAAGCCGGCATTTCGCCGGCAAAGAGCCCAGTTCGATGAACTCTTCGGGGCTGTGCGCCCTCCCGCCATGGGGACCAAGCCCGTCGATGGTTGGCGTGCCGATCGCGCTCGTGAGGTTGCCGTCGGAGGCGCCGCCGGCTGGCTCGGCCCCGATGGGATAACCAACAGCATCTGCGATGGCTTGCAGCTGACGAACATATGCCATAGCGCGGGCAGTGGGCTCCATTGGCGACCGATGAAAGCCTCCGGATAGACGAGTGGAGGTTCCTGGAACGGATATGCTGGCGGATATGGCATCCATAGCTCGCAGGATGCGGTTCTGTTCGTCCTCGGACGGCACGCGGCAATCGACCTCCAGACTGGCTTGGCCCGGGACGACATAGGGCTTCGTGCCTCCCGTGATGACGCCAGGCGTGACCGTCGTCCCGAGATCCGGGGCGTTAAGCGCTTGGATGGCGAGCGTTTTATGCGCAATCTCGACGATCGCATTGATGCCCTTTTCCGGTTCGGCGCCCGCGTGCGCCTCCCGTCCGTCCACAGTCAGTCGAAATATGCCGACACCCTTGCGGGCGATGGTCAGTGCGGGCCCGGGGCGGCCGGGTTCGAGAATGAGCGCCAGATCGTGCCGCGCGGCCTCCTCCTCGATGACACGGCGCGACTTCGGTGAGCCGATTTCCTCGTCGCTATTGAAGATGAATGTCACCGGGAGCGGAATTTCGCCGCGGACGGAAGCAAGTGCCTCAAGCGCAAAGAGACCGATTGTCAATCCGCCCTTCATGTCATAGATGCCGCAACCATAGGCATGATCACCGTCAAGTCTGTAAGGACGTTCTGCCACCGTGCCGGCGGCATAGACTGTATCAAAATGGCCGACAAGCAGAACACGAGGCGCATTACTCTTGTGCGTTGGAATTGCCCGGCAGACGAGATTATCTCCGAAGTACGCTTGCGGATCGCGGGTGACATGCATACCGAGGCTTTGAGCCTTGGCCTCCAGCACCGCGCCGACAGCGTCTGATAGCCGCTTGTCTTCGGTTGGCGAATCCATATCGACGATGTGACGCAGAAATGCCTGCATCGCCTCCTCGCGTGCAGTCACTGCCGCGATGATTGCGTCACGCCGCATGTCTTATCCTCGGGCTGAATGTCACCTTGGGTTCCGCAGCTGCCGCGGCGGCGATGAAAACGCTGCCGCACCATCGTTCGTCGTCCCGCTCGGGATAGTCGTCCCGAAAATGAGCGCCGCGGCTTTCCCGCCGAAACAAGGCACTCGCCAATGAGAGTTCGGCGGTGTCACACAGGAAGCAGAGTTCCCGCCAGGCGCGCGCGGCGCCAACTGCGGCGCCACGCTCATCCAGCTCGGCGCGAAGTACGCGAGCCTGGGCGAGGCCGGCCTCCATGGATGATGCTTCGCGAATGATCCCCAAGCTCTCCCACATAGTTCGCCGAAGCATCGCCAAATGCGATTTCAGCTCCTCAGGCGCCATGCCGGACGGCTGGCTCATGCGCACGGACCAGTGTTCCGCTGCGGCATCGAGGCCGAACTTGCCATGGCGCTGATTGTCGTGGCGCTGCCTCGTCCCAGCCGCCGCAAGGCCTGCACGCGCGCCAAAAACCTGCGTATCGGGTAAGGCATTCGAATTCAGCCGGTTGGCTCCGTGGATCCCTCCGGCTGCCTCTCCAGCAGCGTAAAGCCCGGCTACGGTTGCCGCGCCATCTTCGCCAATGGCGACGCCGCCCATCCAAAAATGGGCCTCCGGCGTGACGATGAAGGGATAGGCGGCATAATCCAGGTTCTGTGCGGCCACGTATTTCGCGACCTTGGGATTTGAGCGCGCGAAGTCTTCGGGCGATACCTGCGAGAGGTCGAGGCGCACGCCGCCGCCAACGCCAAGCCCCTGGCGCATCTGGCTATAAATGCCCCTTGCGCCGATATCGCGCGTCGAGATTTCAACGCCGCCCGGATTGAATACCTCCATGAAGCGCTCGTTACGCGCATTGTATAGCCTCGCGCCGTGCACGAATGTCGAAGGCTGGATGGAGACCCGCGCCTTGTCGAAGGGGTCTATACATCGCCACGGATAGAATTGAATGAACTCCATGTCGCGAAGCTGCGCGCCGGCGGCAGCCGCGAGCGAGAAGCCGTCACCTGTGACATCATTCGGATTGCTGGTGACCGAGAAAAGCCGGCCCGCGCCACCCGTCGCAATGATGACGGAAGAGGCTGCGATCCTGAGCAGTTGCCCGCGCTTTAAATCCAGGAGGATCGCTCCGACCACGCCATGGCTGCCCACGACGATGTCGACCGCCATGGTGAAATCGAGCGCGCTGACGCCCAATGCCTCGGCCTGTGAAGCGAGCGGAACCGTCAAATCGGTGCCGAGATTGTTAGGTGTCACCAGCACGCGCGCCCGGGAGTGATCGCCGCTCGCCGAAAGCCTGTAACCGGCATCAACGCGCTGAAAAGATCCACCGATTCTTTCCAGCGCGTGAACCTCCTCCGCCCCCTCCCGGCAGAGCGCGTCGACGAGAACAGGGTCGCCGATATCCGCGCCACCACGAAGGGTGTCGGCTGACCAGCAAAGCGAACTGTCGCCCGGATCCTGCGCGGGCATCGCCGCGGCATAGCCGGCGGTTGTCATGGCCGAGCAGCCGCTGCGCCCGATCTTCCCCTTCACGGATACGATGACGCGCGCGCCGGTCTCGCGGGCCGCGATGGCGGCGCGCAAACCTGCAAGCCCGCCACCCAGGATGAGAACGTCAGTTTCGATGATCTCGCTCTCGATCGGAAGTCCTGCCACGTCGCACCTTCACCTTATGGCGAGTTCGCGCGGCGTTTTGCCGAGAACCTCGACGCCCGTGTCAGTGACAACGATCGTTTCCGAGAAGCCGAGCCCGGCCTCACCATAAAGTCGCAAGGCGACGGGCAGATGAAAACACATGCCCGGTTGAAGAACCATCGGATCATCCTTCTTGATGCTGCCAATCGCACCTTCGACCCAGCTCGAGAAGCCTAGTCCGACTGAATAGCCGGTGCGTTTGCGATAATTCTCCCACATGCCTTCGCGTTCGATGATGCGCCGCGCCGCGTAGTCGACCTCTCCGGAGGTCACGCCCGGGCGTATGGCGTCGATCGCCGCCTCCAAGGCTTCGATACATATATTCGCGAGGCGTTCGATCCTGGCATTGGAGCGCCCCACAAGCCCACCCCTCATCATGGGAGCGTAGTAGCGCTTGTAGACGGCCGAAATCTCGATGAGCACGGCGTCTTCGGCCGCGAGTGTCTGCCGCATGTAGCAGCTATGGGGCAGACCAGAACGATCACCCGTGGTCACAATCGGATCACGGCAGGTCCATTCCGATCCTGCGCGTGTCATCGCATCGAAGCAGCCGGCGGCGATATCCTGATCAAGCTTGCCGATGGCGATTTCCGCGATCGCCGCGGCCATGCCCACGTCTGTGAGGCGTGCCGCCTCACGCATGCATTCTATTTCAAGGGGAGACTTGATGGCTCGGGCGGCTTCTACAATGCCCGACCCGTCGACCACCCGGTCAAGACCATCCTTAAGCTTGAGGAATGTCGCGACCTGAAAGAAGTAGCTCTTCAGTTCAACGCCGACAGCGCCGTGTGCCAGCCCACGCTCCTCGAGTGCGGCAATCGTGATCGCAACGGGATCGTCAGTATCGTCCCAGGTTACGACGTCCTGAATGAAGGAATACCGATACGCCAGCAGGCTCTCAAGGTAACGGAGGATCAGAAAGGGTTTCCCCTCCAAGGGGATCGCGAGGAGTTGGTAATTGTGATATCCGAAGGTCTGGTAACCGGACGCGTAGAAGATGTTCTCCGGACCCGAGCATAGTATGACGTCGACATTCTTCGTCGACATCTCTTTTCGGATCGCTGCTAGCCGCCTCTCGAATTCCTCCGGGGGGAAGAAGAGTTCCTGCTGGATGTTGTGCTCGATCATTCGCTCTGTCCTGTTATCACTCATCGACCAGCAGAGATCGGCGCGGTCGGTTGTCTTTCGCTCACGCGGGTAAGGGACATCATGCGCAGCGCGCCTTCGGCGTTGACGAGCGCGCCACCGTGCCGGCACGCCCAGTCAAGGAAGCGAATTGCCTGATCCCGCCAGCGCGGGTCCACGAGGCCAAAGGCGTGCGTCAGGAAGTTGACGGCGCGCGGGTTCCGCGGTGTCTCACTTTGCCTGAGGATGCAATCCCATACGCGCTTAAGACCTTCCAGGTCCTGCTTTTCGTTGTACAGATAGTCCCGTTCCAATGTCGTGCCGGAGCCATTCCAGCCAAGTGGAACCTCCGCAACCTCCCGTTCGACTTCGCCGATCGCCGTCACCTGAGCGGCCGGCCAATCTATGGCGCGGCTGAGGTCGCGCCGGCCGGGAGCCGCCGAGCAGTCGGCCGTCAGTCCGACCTGGCGCAGAAGGGCTGGCAGATCTGGATGAAAGGAGAACCCGCCTGACCGAAAGATATCAAAAGAGATATTGGCAGAGGCGGCGCGCCTCATCGATGCTTCAATTACCCTTTCAAGGTGATCGAGTTCATCATAAAGGCTGGAGCCGTCCTCTCGATCTTCATGAGGGTGAAGAGCAATGCTTGTCCCAGCCCGCCGGCGTTCCTGCCAGAACTCCTGGTAAGGCCCCTCAAAGAAATCCTTCCGATATCGTGGGCTGGTATGCAGGGTGATGACGGCCATACCGCCCGCCTCACTGTCAACGAGCGAGGCAATCGTCTGAAACCGATGCATCATGACCGCGTGATCGGGCGAGGTTTTATAGCGGGCCGCAGGGTAAAAACCTTTGCCCCCGCCGGCCTCGCTAGGAGGATCGGCGTCGATCAGCCATATCAAGCCGACCTCGCTCACGATTGCGGCCTTTCGATCCGTTCAATGAGAGTCAGCCGCGCCTCGTCGATGGTGACGCCGAGGCCCGGATCCGGCGACAGTCGCATATCACCATCAACCATCGTGATCCCGTAGAACGGTTGGCTGCCGACCCTCTGATATCCCCAGAGCTCACATGACAGCGGGGAACTCGCTGCTGCGCATTGCAGCGCGGCAGCCGTGGCCAGCATGCCTTCATCCATCTGGCCCATGAGATAGGGCAGGCCGGCCGCCTCCGCGAGCGCGACCATCCCCATCAATCGGCGGATGCCGCCCGCCTTGCAAAGCTTGAGGTGGACGCCATCGACCGCGTTGGCCCTTATCAGCGCGAGCAGGTCCTGCGGCGTGCCGCACGCCTCGTCCGCGAATACCGGGATATCGACCGTCTCCCGTACCGCCTTTAATGCGTTTATATCGGCGGCCGAAACGGGCTGTTCCAGCCAGGCCAAAGTGAATCCGAGATCATTCTCGCTGAGGCGTTTCGCTTTCGCCAACGCCTCCTTGGAGCCCCAGCCCTGGTTGACATCCGCGGCAATTACTGCGTCTGCCGCTCGCGCGTGGTCTGCGATCGCCGCTCGCACCGCTCGCAGACGGGCGAGATCGTCGGCGAAGGCAGGCAGGCCGAGGCGGACCTTGATGGTTGTTATACCCTGGTCGAGATAGGCGAGGGCCTGATGCCCGGCTGCCTCGGCCGTGCAGAACGGCAGGGTGCCGTGAATGTGGACACAATTGCCGCCCCCTCCGCCCAGCATCTGTCTGAGGGGAAGCCCGGCGATCTTCGCGGCGGCATCGTGAACGGCGATGTCGATCGCCGCCTTGGCTGTCGTATTGCCGGGTACGATCGCGTCGAGTTGCCGGGGCAATGCCGCTGGTGCTGCATCCTCTAACAGCAACACCTTGGGGGCGAGCAGTTCGCGCAATATCGCGACAACACGCCCCTGCGTCTCGCCTGTCACGTAGGGCGCATTGCCACGCACCTCGCTCCAGCCAACAGCGCCCTCGTCAGTTTCGACCTTGACAACGACTTCCTTGAGGACGTCGATCAGACCGGATGATGCATGCTGGAACGGATCCGCCAGCGGGAGATCGGCCGTGTAGATTGTGATTGCAGCAATTTGCATGAGGAATCCCCGTCGCGTCTGGGCGCTTCGGCTCTGGTCTCGTTGATCTACGGACAGTATCAGTCACGTCCGGCCAAGTATTTGTACACACCGATCGTGCGGTCGAGGATGATGAAAGCGATGATGCCAACGATCGCCAGCAGGAAGGAAATCGCCGGGATCACAGGTGTCATGCCACCTACGTACATCCTCTGGAACATCTCGACTGGTAGAGTGCGCTCACCAATGCCCGAGAGGAATAGTGCCATTGTGACGTTGTTGAACGACAGGATGAATGTAAAGATGAACGCCGCGATCATTCCTGTCTTGATCTGAGGAACAACGATACGGAAAAAAGTGGATACGGGATTTGCCCCGAGGATCGCACTACTCCACTCCAGCCGGCGGTCTACCGACGCGACGGACACCATGACTGTACGGAAGGCGAAGGGGATCGAGATGACGAGATGAGCGATGACGAGGCCAACGAACGTTTCCGCGATGCCAAGCCGCTCGAAGTAGACGAGAAGCGCCAGGACGAAGACAATCTGTGGAATCATCCGCGGACCGGTTATGAAGGTCTCGACCGAGTTGCGCCATTTGCCGCGTGAACGCTCAAGTGCGAAGGCGCAGGGTACGCTGATGACGACGGCGACAACGGATGCAATGACCGCAAGCACGAAGCTTCGCCAGATCGATGCCAGTAGGACGCCGTCGGCGAAGATGGCCTCGAACCACCGTGTGCTTAAGCCAACCGGAGGGAACCGGATCCCTGATGTTGCGGTCAAGGCTACCGGCAGACTGATGAGCGTCGGAAGAAGCATTAGAACGACGATGAGATAGACGAAGACGCGCAGGAACCGCATTACACCATCTCCCACTGTCCGCGGCGGGTCACGCGGTTCGCGACCGCCGCTGCGGCATAGGTCATCGTCGCGACGACGATGAGGAGCACGAGGGCGAGCGCCGAGGCCATCGGCCAATTCATCAGCTCACTCGCATAGCTGAAGATCGCGATTGGCAAGACTTGTGTCCGCGGCCCACTGATCAGGATGGGGATGAGGTAGGACGAGACGCTGAGCGAGAACACGAGGATGGCGCTGGCGACCAGACCGGGCGCCGTCAGGGGCAGCATCAGGTTCCAGATGATCCGCGGCGTGGACGCGCCGAGAATGCGCGCGGCGTTGATCTTGTCCTGTGGCACGGCCTGAATCGTTGACGCCAGGATGAGGATGGCGAATGGGAGATGCTCGTAGGTGAGGACCGCAACGAGTGTCCAGAACGACCGCAGCCAGGGTAGGGGACCATCAACGAGGCCGACCGAGGAAAGGATCTGCTGGAAAACACCAAAGGGTAACAACAGGATATACCAGCCCAGGATCCCGACAATCAGATTAACGAAAATGGGGAGGAGGCAAGCAACGGAGATCAGCGTGCGCTCCCATCCGCTGGCGCGTGTCAGGTAAAACGCGACCGGATAGCCGATGAGAAGCGTCGCGATCACGGTCAACAAGCCGAGCATGAGCGAATTGCCGATCATCGCAAGGTAGAATGGATCACCGAATATCGCGGTGAAATTCACCAGCGTCATCGGTCCGTCACTCGTGCGCGGCCCCGCCTTATAGGCCGTAAAGCTGAAGCCGAACAGATCAAAGAGTGGTACAGCGAAAAAGACGATCAGGAGCAGAATGATCGGCGCCGTGAAGAACAACGCTGTAACGTTAGCGCCAAGCCTTCGTGCCACGCCCGTCGGCGCAGGGGCAGTGCTAGCGGTGACATCAGCCATCACGCGCTCCTCTCGCCATCTAGGATAATGACGCTCTCCCGGGAGAACGCGAGGCTGACGTGATCCTTACGCCGATACAGGTCTTGTCCCACTTTCGGCAGATCGAGAACGTGAAGTTTATGCCCCGCCACGTCCACTTCGTAGGTAATGTTGTTGCCTTTGAAGATCGTGTCTTCGACGGTTCCTTCGAGGACGTTGTCCCCCTTGACGTTCCCCACCCGGCTTATCGCGACATTTTCCGGCCGGATGGCGATCTGCACGGAACCACGGCCGTCAGCCCGTGGAGCTCGGGGCGCGAGAATACGCTGGCTGCCGACACGGAGCACCGCGGTGCTGCCGGAGATGCTCTCGATCGTGGCATCGAAGACGTTGGCGTCACCGACAAAAGTACAGACAAAAGCGGTATGAGGATCCGTATAGATGGCGTGTGGCGATGCGATGCGCTCGATGCGGCCTCCTCGCATGACAGCTATCCGGTCAGACATGACGAGCGCTTCCTCCTGGCTATGGGTGACCAGAAGCGTTGTCACCTTCAGCCGTTCGTGGATGCGCTTGATCTCGACCTGCATATCCTTGCGCAAGGCCGCGTCGAGGTTGGAGAGGGGCTCATCGAGGAGGAGAAGATCCGGCTCGGTAACGAGCGCGCGCGCGAGCGCTACACGTTGCTGCATGCCGCCCGAGAGTTGGGAGGGAAACTTGTCCCTGGCGCTCGACAGACGGACCATCTCGAGCATCGCCGTGACGCGCGTCGGGATCTCGCTTCCAGGAAAGCCGCGCATGCGCAATCCGTAAGCGACATTGTCGAATACGGACATGTGAGGAAAGAGCGCCCAGGACTGGAACACCATGCCCAGTCTCCGCTTCTGTGGCGGCAAGGTGTTTGCGGAAAGGCCGCGGAGGAACAAGTTCCCGGAATCTGGCTGAAGAAATCCCGCGACCATGTTCAATGTCGTTGTCTTGCCGCAGCCTGAGGGGCCAAGCAGCGTCAGGAATTCACCCTCGGCAATCTCCAGATTGAGGTCCTGCAGAACGTGTTGATTCTGGAATGTCTTGTTGACGCCCTCGATCTTCAGGATCGGTTTGCGGGGGCTTTCGAACGCGAAACTGGCCATAGGCGCTTCGTGTCTCCTGAGGGCAGCGATCATGAGAAAGCTCTTTGCAGGCAGTTTCACGACGTATGAGGCACGCCTGAGCGCGTGTTCCTGGCGAGAGTGAATGCCCGATCTCAAGGAAGCGGGCCTTCTTGACCCGTCGGCTAGCGAACTTCACGCTGCCAGCGCTCGATCCAGGCCGGGCGTGCCGCATTGATGGCGCGCCAATCAAAATTGACAAGCTTAGAGAAATCGTCAGCCGTCAGTCCCATTCCGGCTCGCTCTTCCGGAGTGAGCTTGGTCCAGGCTGACGCGCTGGGGCTCGCTGTTGCGCCTTTCCGCATCCGCAGGGCCTGGAACTCGTCGCTATAGTACAAGTTGATGTACTCATAAGCGACCTCCTCGCACGGTGCTCCCTTGACCAGCGACAGTCCACCATTGACCGTGGGCGAACCTTCCTGCGGAATTACGAACTTCATCGGAATTCCTTGAGCGCGCAGAGCGGGGGCGATGTTCGAACTGGTTACGGCGGCCCAGACCTCGCCAAGCTGCATGAGATTGGAGAGCTCAGAGGTCCAGGTGAAAACAGTGTGGATATTAGGGAGAAGCTTCCTGGTTGCATCAAATCCAGGATCGATGTTGGCTTCGCCACCACCGTTATTCTTGGCCAGCATGACAAGAGCCGCTGTGCCCATCGTGCTCTGTGGAGCGGTTATCGCAACCCTGCCTTTCATGTCGGGACGACCAAGGTCTGACCATGACTTAGGAGGGGCCATGTTGTTCTTCTTGAACTGCTCCTCATCGTAGATGATGCCAACCCCCAGCACATTGGTGGCCAGGACATTCGGGTTGCCGTCCTTGTCCTTGGTTACAGCCCACTCGGCTAGATTCTTGGTATTAGGCGCACGATTGACATCAATGGCCTTGCACAACCCTTGCTCGCAGGCCGTCAGCCCGATAGGCACATCCCATTGTGCGATCGAGATGCGCGGGTTGGCGCCCTGCGCCGTGATACGCTCGACCATGTTGGCTGAACCGATCGCCTCGGCGACGAGCTCGACATTGAATTTTTCCTTCAGCTTGGGCGCTATGTATTCCATCACGTTCTCGCGATGGTTTGGCGCGATGCCGAGGAATACTTGCATGGAAGTGCAGGCTTCCTGAGCCTGGAGCTGATTGGCTGCTAAACAGGAAACTGCCAACCCGACGACCGCCGCCATGCGGCTCGCACGACTTTTCATGGTTCCACCTCGTCAGTTCAGTTTTTTCTTGTGTTGAAGCCACATTTAAGAACGCGAAGATGCCGGTGTCCAGCACGCATTTTGTTTTTTTTGATACATTTTCAGCAATGTGATGCCCACCATTTCAGCAGATGCCTGGCAGCTTTGCAACCGGCCCCAAGTCGCGAAATTCCGGCGCTGACAGGGTGAACTGCTGTAAATACCTGATAATCCTTGAGGAAATTATTGGGGCGCTGTTATTTTCTCGTGCCCGGATTTAAAGCATCGTAGCGGATTAGGAGGTGCTTGGCCGCTTGCACGTCAGAGACGATTGGTATTGAATTGGTCAAATAGCGCGTTAATATACAATCGTGGACGGCCGCCGGTGCCGTGCAGTGCGCGCATCTTCCAGCGTGGAGAAAATCGATCATGGCAGATTTTGATCTCAACGACATCTTGCAGGAAGTGCCGCAGGGCAAAGAGAGCGTCTTCCCGAGAGACGAATATGAGCGACGTCTTGCCAGGCTCCGTACAATGATGAGCGAGCGCGGCTTCGATCTTGTCCTTCTGTCAGGGCCTGAGAATATCTTCTATCTATCTGGCCAGCAGACGCCGGGCTACTATACATTCCAATGTCTGTGCGTGCCACTCGAGGGTAAACCGTTCCATGTCCTGCGTGGACTGGAGGCCATGAATGCGCGCCTCAATACCTACATCGATGACATCATTGGCTACGCCGACGATGTCCTCCCGGCGAGCGCCGTGGCTGAAGTGCTCGTTGCGCGCGGCTGGCGCGGGAAGCGTGTGGCGATTGATCAAAGTGGATGGTTCCTGACCATCAATATTTACAACAAGCTTGTCGCGGACTTCGGCCCTCTCCTCGACGCAACTGGGCTTGTGGAGCCCCTCCGCCGTGTGAAGTCCATTTTGGAAATCGAGCAGATGGAAAAGGCCGGTCTCGCCAATGAGGCTGGAATGAGCGCCGGACTTGCCGTAACGAAGATCGGGGCGAGCGAGAACGACATCGCTTCCGCTATCATGGGCGCCGCCATCAAGGCGGGGTCCGAATATGTCGGGATGGAACCGTTTGTTACTTCAGGACCTCGTTCCGGAATTCCCCATACGACATGGCGTCGCCGCCAGATCGAGCCTGGCGACGTAACTGTTCTCGAGACGTCGGCGTGCTACAACCGTTACCACGTGGCACTCTTCCGCACTGTCGCATGCGGCGGTGTTCCTCAGGTTGCACGCGACATGTATCAGGTGTGCGGCGAGGCCCTTGAGGTGGCGTTGGAAAAACTCCGCCCCGGCAATACATGTGCCGACGTTCACAATGCCGTACAGGCTGTGATCGATCGTCATGGGCAGACGAACGGCTACCGTAAGCGCACGGGCTACAGCATGGGCATTTCCTTCGCTCCGGATTGGGGAGAGGGTAACATCCTCAGCCTGTTTCGCGGGATCGACATCCCTCTGGAGCCGGGCATGGCCTTTCATGTGCCAATTACACTGCGGGCTTACAACAAGTTCACGGTTGCCGTGAGCGAGACGGTCCTGGTGACGGATGGTGCGCCACGAACCTTCAGCAACATAAGTCGCGAGATCGTCCAAGCTTAGCATCGGTCACAAGAGGTTCGCGCAGGGTGGTTCGAAATGGGAGTTGCAAGCCGTGCCTCATGGCATAGATTCCGCTCGCGATTGGCCCCCCATCATTCATGGATCGGGAGTGTTGCGAAAGGCGAGCGAAGAATGGACGCGGCCTGTTATCCTGACAACGCGTTCCCCGCTGCGTGCAGTCGCCACCATTCTTGCATCACCCCCCCTGTCAGTCATCGTAGTGGAAGGGAATGATCGAAAATTGCTCGATCAATACGCTCGCGAGGCCGCGGCGTTCCACACGGTTGTCGGGGTCGGCAGCGGCCTTGTCATGGATGCGGCAAAGTATGTCGCACGGCAGAATGGGCAGGTCCTTGTCCAAGTTCCGAGCAGTGCCTCGAATAATGCGTGCTTCACGCGGACAGCTTGGGCGATGGATGGAGGGCGGCGTATTGCGGAAAGGGACTGCCCGGTTCCGCATGCGATAATTGCGGACACTGCGCTGATCGCTGCAGCGCCTCCGTCATTCAATCGGGCGGGCTTGGCAGAAATTCTATGCAGCCACACCGCCGTGTTCGATTGGGCTCTCGGGCACAAGGCCGGGTTGGACGTTGACTGGGACCAAACCCTGCTCGCATTCGCCCTGAATGAACTCGAAGCCGTTCCTCAGATGATCCCGGCCGTCGCACACGGGGAGCCGGACGCGTTCGTCGGTATCATCAGAGCTTGCGCGCGCTTCGCGCCTTGGTTTTCCTCCCATCCCAAAGCGCGCTTCAACGCGGGCTCGGAGCACCTGTTTGCCTGGGCCCTCGATGCCACGGCTGGCCGCCGCATGATCCATGGCGAAGCGGTGGCGCTTGGCATTTTGCTGATGGCCCTTCTGCAAGGAAACGACCCGGACAGTCCTGCCCGGCTGATTGTCGACGCGCGGTTGCCGTTCCATCCAGATCATATCGGTGCTAGTTGGGATCTGGTTGCCGACACTCTCGTCGCATTGCCGGATTATGCGCGCACGATGCCCTGGTTCACGATTATTGACACACTCGGAGATCCTGCGCTTGCGGCGCAAAAATTATCAGATTTCCTCCCCGGGGCCAGGCGCTTTGTCGATGGCTTGAAGGCCTGAGGCCATGCAGGATCGCCGCGGATTCGCACTGGACACTGCTTCGCGCAACAGATAGTGCAGCGGGCTTCCGGTATCCAAGCGCGAGACCGTTTGCTTACGCTGTTCGAGGAACTCCAATTGCTCGGTTGCCGTCACTAAACGTCCTTAGAACAGAAGCAGATCCATGGCGCGATCATCCAACCAGAGTCGGCACCGCCTCGCCAACCAGATCCTCGATCTCATTCGGGACGCGAAGTTTGAGCCAGGCCATCATTTGCGCGAGCAGCAGCTTGGCGACTTGCTAGGTGTTTCGCGGACACCGATCCGCGCTGCATTGATGCTTCTGACCGAGCTCGGAATCGTGGAGGCTCGCCGGAACCAGGGCTTTTTCCTCATCAAGCCGTTTGACGCGCTTCACCGCATTGAAATTGAGGTGCCGACGTCCCTTGACCAGAGCCTTTATGAACAGCTCGTACGAGACAGGCTCGCCGGGATACTCCCGCAGTCATTGACTCAGAGTGAGATCGCACAGCGTTACGACGTTGATCGCGTAGTGATGTTGAGGACGCTCGGGCGACTTTCAGAAGACGGACTAATCGCGCGCAACAAGGGGCACGGCTGGACTTTTCTCCCGACGCTCGACTCCAAGCTCGCGCTTCACTCGAGTTACGACTTCCGCCTGACGATTGAGCCGGCGTCATTTCTCCTGAGCACATTCAAGCCCGACATGGCCGCCCTTGAGCGCGCCCGACTGCAACACATGTATCTCGCGTCACATCCCGATATAAGCGGCGTCGACAGCATGCAGCTCTTTTCGACGGATGCAAGTTTCCATGAGATGTTTGCAGAGTTCAGTGGAAATGTTTTCTTTCTGCAAGCCGTACAGCAGCAGAATCGTCTGAGGCGTCTTCTTGAATTCGGTGGTTACCGGAACCGGCGGCGCGTTCGCGAGTGGTGTAAAGAACATCTCGCTATTATCGACGCCGTTCTTGCCGGAGATTATCGACGCGCCAGCGAGGTGATGCACGCGCATCTCTCCAATGCGGTCGGCTCCTCCGGCACCCCGATCGTGCGCGAGAAGCCGTGAGGCGTCGGACGGGCGGATGAGCCTACTCCGCGTATGCGGCTGCAGGGCGAGATCGTGGTTGTGCAACTGAGATCTCATTCCTCACAGCCGGGTTGCCCTTGCTGTGGAGGCGCTCTGACGCGGAGGACGCAGCCGCGCCGTGGCCGCAAATGCACTGGCTGGATGGAATCACATGATTCCATCCAAGTTGAATCTGTTCAACGCTGAATCCATGCGTTCCATGCGTTGAGCATCCGTGCCTGGTTGGCAGCGATCCACGCGGTATCGTGCTTGACGACGGCCCGGAAGGCTTCTGGTGAACTGGGTATATTAGCGCGGGCTGCTTCGCTCATCAGAGCAACCGCGTCTGTGCTGGGCGGCGTAACGTTCAGTTTTTCAGCGAGCTTCGCTTGGATTGTCGGGTTGTCGAGGTAATATTTGAGCAACGCTTCAGCGCCCGCGGGGTTGGGGCCGTCACGCAGGACTTGCATGGTGTCGGCAAGCAGGAACGCGCCCTCATATGAAGTTCCGACCGGCTGGCCTTCTGTCTTCAGGGCAGAGGCGCGTGTGCCCCAGATCATGCCGACGACATATTCCCGGTTGCGGAATCCCTGCTGGCTCTGGTCCCCGGTGCGCCACCACAGCTGAACTTGTGGCTTGATCGCATCGAGTTTTTTGATCGCCCGGTCGATGTCGAGCGGGAAAAGCTTGTCGGCCGGCACGCCGTCGGCAAGCAGTGCAGCGGCGAGCACGCGCCAGGGATCGTTGAAACTAGGCAGCGCACGCGCACCTGGAAAGCGCTTGATGTCCCAGAAGTCAGCCCAGTTTTTAGGCTGCCCATTCTTGAAGTCGTCTGTATTCACGGCGAGTAACGTCGCATTGAGTGTAATGCGGACGCCAGATGGATTGCAGGCTTTGTCCACGAGATCCTTACGGGTGACGAACTGTTCGCAGAACGAGGTGAGATCGCGCGTGAAAGAACGATTTTGTTCAGACTCCGCGATTATATCGACGTTATTGATAATGTCCCATGTGACACTTCCGGCCTTCGCCATGGCCTGGGCGCGGGTACGCTGCTCAGCATCGGTCGCCGTGACGGTGGCGACCTTGATACCCGTTGCCTTGGTGAAGGGCTCGAACCAGATCTCCTTGAGCGCCCTGTCGTAGACGCCGCCCGTCGTGGCCACGACGACCTCACCCGACTGGGCTGCAGCAGCCGTGGTGAGTAGGAGACCAAGGCCGATCTGGCGAGCAAGACCGAAGATGAGGCTGCATGCGCTTGGGCGCGGACCAATGGTGCTCATAGTCAAAATTCCCCTGGTGTGTTGAATAGCAGGTAAGGGCCGAGGACCTTACGCGGCCGTCGACGGCCGGATACGGGTGAAAATCTCCGCAATGAAGTCTGGGTCCGGGATCATGTCTTCCGGATAGACCGGCCGACGTTTCGTGAACGGCAGGAGGCCCGGACGATAGTTCGAGATGCCTGGCGTATCGACGACCACACAGGAGCCGATCGGCCCAAATGATATTTTGAAATGGTAGCCGGACTTGGCGACGATGACATCCTGGTCGTCAAGTTCGATGCCTTGACTGCGAAACGCCGCCGGATCCTGGGTGAAACCTGGAAGGCTGGTCACCAGGACGGTGAGGTTGCTCCATCGCAGTACGGCCGTGTCACCGAGAGTGGCGGGTTCGTTTTTCAGATAGGGACCATCATGCACGAAATGGCCATTGCCGAGGCCTAGTACGGACCATTCTGCGTGGAACGGCGCAACGCCTTTGGAGAGGCCCCCGCCAATCGCCGCCTCGAACACTCCGCCGACCCCGGAGCGTTGCGCGCGGAGGACAGCGTCAGGATCGGTGATTGGGACGACCGCGTTGAGATCTGGCCAGTGCCGCGCGATTTCGGACATGATCACCGTACCATCACCGGCTGCGCCAGCCAGTACGCGATCGCCCTGATCGCCGAGAATGACAGGCGTTGACAGACGACCGGAGGCGACGTCCGCGAGCGCGGTCTCGAGCGGCGTGAAATCCGGCGTGAATGCGTCACGCAGGTCCCATAGCATGCGGGCAAGATCCTCGACCGCGTCCTTGGCGCTGGCGGGGTCGTCGTTTGCGATCGCCGTGATGCACTGGGCGCCGCCCGGCACGTTGACAAGGGTTGTGCAATTGCAGATCGAGATATCGAGCAGCGATGGATGTTGCGCCAGTATCTCGCTTCGGCGCGCGTGGAGGCTGGAGAGAGGTCCGCGCGCGGTCTCCATCTGCGCCCCGAAAATCAGGGGCAGCCATATCGCCGCCGTCACGGGTGTGATGCGCCGCTGTACGGTTTCGACGAGCAGGGTCGCCGCGCGTTCACCGGCGAGGTGATAGTCCGTATGCGGATTCTCCTTGCAGGCGAGCACGACATCCGTGTCGGCGAGCATAGCCTTAGTGACATGGGCGTGCAGATCAAGGCTGACTGCGATGACGGTCTGCGGTCCAGCCGCTTCGCGGATAGCCGTGATCAGGGCGCCTTCCGGATCATCGAGGCTTTCGGTGATCATTGCGCCGTGAAGGTCAAGGTAAACGCCGTCGGGACGTGTGGTCTCGACAGCGGCGACCATCTCACCGCGGAGTTGCGAGAAGAGACGGTCGTCCACCGGTCCGCCGGGCGGTGCTACCGCGGAGACGCCAGACAGGATCTCGCATCCCAGATCGGCGAGGACACGACAGGCACCGCCCAGGGCGGAGCTTGATCCCGCCGCTTTCTCGAGCAGCCTTGAGCCCCGGACAGTCGCGAAATTGTCCGCCCTCGTTGTCAGCCTGCTGAAGCTATTGCCTTCATGGAAAAGGCTGGACACGAATATGCGCATGGCGATCGCCCGTGGGATACTTTGATCTGCCTGGACTGGAGAGGAAGAAGGCGGTGCTTATTGCTGCAGCCAAGCATTCCAACGATCGAGCAGCCGCGCTTTATTAGCGTTGATCCACTCGCTGTCCGGTACAATGAGGCCTTTGAAAACCTCGGGAGCGAGCGGCAAGGCCTGCTGCGTCTCCGGGCTCATCATGGCGGCAGCTTTCCGGCTGACGGGCGTACAGGTCTGCGCCTCGCAACGCTTCGCCTGGCCTTCCACGTTCGATAGATAGAACTCCAGGAAACGCAGGGCATTCTCACGATTCGGCGCCCCTTTCACGAGAGCCCAGCGGTCGCCGACGAGAACGGCCTGATCAAGGCTCCATTCGAGTGGCTGCTTCTCGGCCCGCAACGCGGAGGCCCGTGTCTGCCAGATCATGCCCATCACATATTCGTCGTTGCGGAAACCCTGGACGCTCTGGTCACCGGTTTTCCACCAGAGCGCCACATGCGGCCGGATCTCGTCCATCTTCCGGAACGCACGGTCGAGATCGAGCGGAAACAATTTGTCGGCCGGCACCCCATCTGCAAGCAGGGCTGCCGCCAGCACCCGCCAGGGATCATTGAAGTTCGGCAGCGCGCGGGGGCCCGGGAAATCCTTGACGTTCCAAAAGTCCGCCCAATTGCGCGGCTTGGCGTTGGCAAACTTCTCGGCGTTGTAGACGAGCATCGTGGTGCCGTAGGCGGCGAGCACGCCTGCGGCGTTGCAGGCGCCCGGCAAAAGGTCGTCGCGGCTCGAAAACTGGGCACAGAAGGCGCTCATGTCTTCGTTCAAGGCGCGATGCTCGGCCGACGACGACTGGATTTCGCCGGCCTGATAGAGGTCCCAACTTACTTTTCCGGCCGCCACCATGGCTTTCACCCGTGCGACGTTCTGGGCGTCTGACCCTGAGACAGAGACGATTTTGACGCCGGTTGCCTTTTCGAAAGGCTCGTAGAAGGTCTCGCGCAGGACCTGTTCCTGGACGCCGCCCGTCGTCGTGATGACGAGCTCATTCCGGGACTGAGCGTGGCTATCCCCATGTGCGAAGCCCACTCCGATCAGGGCCGAAACAAGCAATGCTTTGCGATTGACCATGCGGATCTCCTGGCGATCAGGTTGTTCTGGCGTTCAGGCCGGGGTGAATTCGCCGCCGTTGATGTCGAGGACCGCGCCATTCACAAAGCCGGCCTCCGGTGCGGACAAAAAGACGACAGCGCGGGCAATGTCTTCCGGACGCCCGAGGCGGTGGGCCGGAATACGGGACAAGGCGGATTGGTTGGCTGGAGATGACGAGTGGCCGGTCATCTCCGTCAGGATCCGGCCGGGACAGATGGTGTTCGCCGTGATCCCGTATTCCGAGTATTCCGAGACGATCGAGCGGGCGAGGCCGGTCAGCGCTGCCTTCGAAGCGACATAGCTTGCGCCGGCGATGCGCGGCGCCGTGCGCCCGGCGATCGAGCCGATGAGGATGATGCGGCCGTGACGTCTTTCTACCATGCCGGGCAGGACGGCCTGGCAGCAGAGCATCGCGCCGGTGAGATTGACGGACAGCACATCGTTCCATTCGGCAAGTGGGATCTCGCCGAGTGGCGTGCGGCCGCCCGGCCCTTTGGGTGAGAAACCCGCGTTGCAGACGAGCGCATCGATCCGCTCGAAGCGCGCGGAAACGGCGGCAAAGAAGCCGATGATGGCGACCGGTTCCCTAAGATCGAGCGTGTCAGCGAACAGGCCGTCATCTCCGAAACGCCCCGCCAGTGTCTCGCGGGCGCTCTCGACATGGGTGCGCTGCTGACTGAAAAGTGCGACGGCCCAGCCTTCCGTGAGCAGCGCTTCCGCAGCGGCGAGGCCGATGCCGGAACTGCCACCCGAGACGACAGCGACAGGACGAGCATGGTCCATCAGGCAAGCTCCGGTTCCGGTGTGACGGCGTGATCGAGCGTGCCGTCGAAAAGCGAAATCGCCGGATGGGCATCAGGGTCGGTCATGACCTCGATCAGTGTCGGGTGATTGCTCCCGAGAGCTTCACGAAGGGCTGGCAGAATCGCGGAGGGCGTATCGACGCGAACTCCTAAGCAGCCGCAGGCGCGGGCAATCGCGACGTGATCGACGGGGGCGAAATGGCATGCTGTAGTGTAGGCTCCGAACTTCACGGTCTCGGCATCCTTCTGGTAGCCGAGGATGCCGTTGTTCAGGACGATGACCGTGAGGGCGATGTCCATCCGCACCATTGTCTCGAGTTCCGCCCAGGAATGGGCGAAGCCGCCATCCCCCACGAGCGCGACGACCCGCGCGTCGGGCTTCGCGACCTTCGCGCCCATCGCGAGCGGCAGGCCCCAGCCAAGACCCGCGAGGCCGCGCGGCGTCAGGAAGCGCATGCCGGGAGCCAGTCCGCGCAACTGGCCGACGACCCACATCGAGGAATAGCTCGCATCCGCGACGACGATGGTGTCGGCCGTCAGCAGCCCCTGCAGCTCGGCCATGATCCGTTCCGGCCGGATCGGACTGGTGTTGTGCTGGACGAGCGGCGCGCGAGCGGCCTCGAACTGGCGCCACATCGCGGCGATGCGGGCTTCCAGAGCGGGCCGCGCGTGGTTGCGCGATGCCAGATCCATCCGTCCGAGCGCATCCGCCAGCGCTTCGAGCGTCTCGGCGGCCGTGCCGACCAGGCGAAGCGCTTCGTAGTTTCGCCCGATCTCCTGCGGATCGATGTCGATCTGGATGACACGCGCCGTGGGAGGCACGAGCCTCCAGCTGTCGGTGCCGTTCTGGTTGTTGCGCGTGCCGACCTGAAGGATCACGTCGGCGTCGGCCAGCAGCTCCCGGCTATATCGGCCGAGCGAAGCCGGCCCGACGAGCGCGCCGAGGACGCCGCAGGATAGGGCGTGGTGCTCGTCGACGGCTCCCTTTCCCATATTCGTTGTGAAAACGGGAAGGGCGGCGAGATCCTGAAGCCGCGCCAGAGCGGCCGGCGCGCCTGTGGAGAGCGCGCCGCCACCTGCCATGACGACCGGATGCCGCGCCGCGGCGATCGCCCGCGCGACGATTTCGAGATCGGCCTGGGCCGGCCGTATGCGGTCCAGTGGGAAGGAGCCATAGCTCGCGTTGCGCTCAAATGCCAAGGGTATCGCTGTGTCCCGCAGGAGATCAGCGGGCAGGAGCAACACCGCAGGGCCGGGCCGGCCGCTAGCGGCTGCGGCAAAGGCCGCGTCAATATAGTCGTCGACGCGATCAGGTCCGGACAGCCTGCGAGTCCACTTCGCGCAAGGTGCGAACAGCGCGACGTGATCGAGCTCCTGGAAGGCGTTCTTGTCGACCTGATGCCGCTCGACATCCTGGACAAGTGCCACGATCGGAATGCTCGCCTTCAAGGCCTCGGCGAGCGGCGGCACGAGAAGGGCCGCGGCAGGGCCGTTCTGTGCGGCGACGACAGAGACGCGTCCCGAGATCCGGGCGAAGCCGTCGGCCATGGCGCCGCCCATGTTTTCCTGGCGGTAGGCTATCTGACGAATGCCGATCGCCTCGGCGGCGAGGATCACCGCCGAAGGCAGGCTCTGTCCGAAGATGACGTCGACGCCATGGCGCTTCAGGGCACGGGCAATCGCTTGCGCGACGGTGGGTTTCGGGTTGGTCATACTGCGAGGCTTTCGATGAGGTCGCTGCGCTTGGCAAGAAAGTCGTCGAACACCGAGGCGACGCGGTCGGTATCCGCGGTGGTCATCGGGGTGGAGAGGCAGGCGGCGGCACCGTTCGGAAGGATGATTCCGCTCTCGGCGAAGGCGCGACTGAGTTCCCTCATGACATAAGCCTGGCTGGCCGTTGCCGTCGCCTCGCGGAAATCACGGGGGAGGACGGCCTTCGGGTGAATCCGGAAGAGGGATGCGGCCCCCGAGATTGAGAGTGGAGCCCGGTTTCGTGCGATCGCGGCCGTGAGTTGTCCACGCAGCCGGTCTCCCAGTTGCTCCAGATGGGTAAAGGCCGATCGGTCCAGCGCGGTCATCGAAGCGAAGCCCGCGACCATCGACAGCGGATTGGCCGAGAAAGTCCCGCCCTGTGGCAAAAGCGGCCGCCCGCCGGATGCGTCGAAGACGCTCATGATCTCCCGATTGCCGGCGATCGCGCCGACAGGGAGGCCGCCACCGATGATCTTTCCGAATGTGAAGAGGTCCGGGGACAGCCCGTAGCGCGCGGAAGCGCCTTCATAGGCTTGGCGAAAGCTCAACACTTCGTCGGCGATGATGAGAATGCCATGTTGATTGGCTATGCGCTGTATCGCCGAAACGAAATCGGGGGTTGGAGCGATCAAACCAGCGCGGCTTGGCATCGGGTCGAGCACGATGGCCGCCAGGCCGGCGGCGTGGGCTGTGATCTGCTTCTCCAAGAGAGCGACATCATTGAAGCGGAGCGGCACCACCTCGCTCAGAACGGACGCGGGCATGCCGCGATAGTAAGGCACGGTCGCCGGTGCATCCGCCTGCCCCCAAGTGCCCGGTGTGCTCGCCTGACTGACTTCGACCCAGTCATAGGCGCCATGATAGGCGCCCTCGATCTTGGCGATCGCAGGTCGCCCGGTAAAAGCACGGGCGGCCTTGATGGCGAACATCACCGCCTCCGAGCCCGTATTGACGAAGCGGATCGTTTCGACGCCGGGGACGCGTCCGCAGATCAGTTCAGCAAGATCGATCTCCGCCAGCGTAGGATTGGCGAAACAGGAGCCGGAGTGCAACTGGCGGGTGACGGCCTCGATCACGGGCAGGAAGCGATGGCCGTGGATGAGCGTCGTGAAGTTTCCATTCAAATCGAGGAAACGCCGCCCATCGACATCAACGAGATAGGCGCCTTCCCCCTTGTCCATATAGCGGGGGATAGGATCACGCTCGATCGTGATCCGTGTCGTGCCGTCAATGAAAACGCGTTGCGCGCGTCTGAACGCTTCCCGCGAAGCGCTCCCTACGGAGTTGTGACCTTCGGTCGTCGTTGCAGTCATTGTTCTCGATCCAAGAACCGCTGGAGGGCGCGCGGTCAGGAAGAGCTAATGACAAATTGATATTTGATGCAACAAAAAATTTAGCTGGGCCTTCTTGGTTCTTGAGCGCTAGTTACGCGAGGCGATCATCGTTTTCAGACGGACATAGCCATCGCGGATGTCCTGCTCTACGGCGGCCCTCACCTTGATACCGTCTTTTGTGCGTAGCCCCTCGATGGCGGCCATGTGATTGGAGACGCCCCGCCGGTTCTGGGCGAAGTCCGGATAGAGCTCATTAAGCGAGGGGCCTACCCGCAGCCAGAGCGATTCGATCATCGCGACGAGTCGCGGCCATCCGGACAGACGATAAATCAGGAAATGGAATTCCCGGTTGACCTTGAGGACCTCGCGATAGTCGGCGGCGTCCAGTCCCGCATTGATGGCGGTCTGCATCCTCTCCAATGCCGTAACCTCGGCTGGCGCTGCCGCAAGGACCGATCGCTCGGCGGCCAGGCCCTCAAGCGCAAGGCGTGTGGCCGTCACCTCATCGAGGGCGTCGAGCGTAAGCGAGGGGATAACGACCGTCTTGGGACCTTCGTTGACGAGAGCGCCTTCGGAGAGCAGCCGGTTGATGGCATCGCGCGCCGGTGTCGTACTTACACCAAGGGCAGCTGCGACCGATCGCACGGTCAGCTTTTCATTTGGGGGGAAGGAACCGGCGACGATAATCTCCTTCAGGCGTCCATAGGTGAGCTCCCCCAGGTTGGACTGGCGAGCAATCGGTGTGACGACTCCGGCGAGCAAATGCTCCGACATGACAATCCTCATGTTGCTTGATGCATCAAATACCGGCAGTCTTCACGCACCGCCAGTCCAGCTACGGTCGAAAGCTGAAATTCGGCGGTTGACAAGTGTAAAGTTATAAATGATACATCAAACATCAAAAACTGACGCTGCCCGATCATAAAATGGTCGAGGAAAGCCACTTGCAGAGGTTCGAAGCGGGATTATGAGCGGGATGTCGAACAGCGATGCCTTGCAGGCACGCCGAAGCCTGACACCTCCGAAAGGCGAAGCCATCGTCATAAACGGCATATCGAAGCGGTTTGGCCAGATTGTCGGTGTGGACGAGGTCGATCTCCATGTCGAGGCCGGTGAGTTCCTCTCGCTCTTGGGTCCTTCCGGCTCCGGAAAGACCACGCTTCTGATGATGCTGGCAGGTTTCGAAACACCGAGTTCTGGCACGATCACGTTGGGTAGCCGAGACCTGACACATGTGCCGCCCAACAGGCGCGGCATCGGAATGGTGTTTCAGCGTTATGCCCTTTTCCCGCATATGAGCGTGGCGCAGAATGTGGCGTTTCCGCTCAAGATGCGCGGCTTGGGCAAGGCCGATATCGCCCCGCTTGTCGAGCAGGCCCTGGCGCGTGTGCGGCTTCAAGATTACGGCGACCGTTCGCCGGCGCAGCTCTCGGGCGGCCAGCAGCAGCGTGTCGCCGTGGCGCGGGCGCTGGTCTTCCAACCACCGGTCCTCCTGATGGATGAGCCCCTTGGAGCCCTCGACAAGAAGTTGCGCGAAGAGCTCCAAATCGAGATCAAGAAGCTGCACGCGAGCCTCGGCATCACCATCATCTATGTGACGCATGATCAGGAAGAAGCGCTGACGATGTCCGACCGCATCGCGGTCATGGACAAGGGGCGCATCCAGCAGCTGGGCAGCCCGGTGGCGCTGTACCATGAGCCGAACAGCAGCTTCGTCGCCGATTTCATCGGCAAGATGAACTTCCTGAAGGGGATCGTCAGTGGCCTGGACGATCGTTCGATCCATGTCACGGTCTCGGGGCAGACTATCAGCGTCGCGCGGTCCCAGCTCGGCGGCCGCGATGAGATTGCCGTCGGCCGCCCGGTCCGCATCGCGGCCCGTCCCGAGAGCCTGAGCCCGGCGGAGACCAGCGAGGGGGCAATCGCCGGGGAGATCGAAACCACGATCTTCCTTGGATCGCATAGGACCCTGATCGTTAGGTCCGACGACGGGACACAGCTCCAGGTGCAGGTTCCCTCGTCCAATCGCGATAGCGGTGCCGAAAAGCGTGGCAGGGCCTTTGTCCGGCTGGACCCAAGCGCCGTTCGCGTGTTCGCAGGCGAGGGCTGAGTGATGGCTGATGTGACAGCTGCCCCTTCGGATCGCACAGCCGCCGGCCAGCTTTCCCCCTCGGCCTCGGTGGCGCTCGCGCTACCGCTCATCTTGCTGCTCGTCCTGGCGTTTCTCCTACCGGTCGCGAAACTCCTCTTGGGCAGCATTTTCACGCCGACCCCCACGGCGGAGAATTATCTGCGGATCGCGCAGGAACCCATCTTCCTGCGCATTCTCCTGCGGACGGTGCAAACAGCCGCCATTGTCACGCTTCTCGCCTTCGTCCTCGGCTATCCCGTCGCTCTGGTCATGACCAGGCTTAGCGGTCGCGCTGCGATGCTTGTCGCCGCCTGCGTCCTGATCCCGCTCTGGACCAGCGTGCTTGTCCGATCCTATGCCTGGATCGTGCTTTTGCAGCGTACGGGAGTGGTGAACAGCACGCTCATGAGCTGGGGACTGATCGATCAGCCGCTGAAGCTGATCTACACCGAAGGGGCCGTCATCGTGGCCATGACGCATGTGCTGTCTCCCTACATGATCCTTCCGATTTTCTCTGCGCTCCGTTCGATCCCGCCGGAACTCGATAGGGCAGCGCGCAATCTTGGCGCCGGACCCTGGACGAGCTTTACCGCCGTCACACTGCCGCTCAGCCTTCCTGGCGTTTATGCGGGGGCGATCATGGTCTTCATTCTGTCTCTTGGGTTCTATGTCACGCCGGCGCTGGTCGGCGGGCCCCAGAACCTGACCATCGCGACCTTGATCGGACAGCAGACGACCGAGCTGCTCAACTGGCCATTCGCCGGCGCGTTGGCCGGGGTCTTGCTGCTGGTGACGCTTGGTCTGGTCGGCCTATTCAGGCGGTTCCTCAGCTTCGGAAAGGCTGCGTGATGTCGACGACGCTGTCGGAAACCAACGCCCTGGATGCCTTGCGCTCGCCCCCAGCTTCGAAAGCGGCCTTGCATCCAGCCCTTGGCCGCTGGCTTCTCAACAGCTTCGTGGGTCTCGTCCTCGTGTTTCTCCTGTTGCCGACGCTGCTTGTGGTGCCGATGTCGCTGGGGGAAGCCGCCTATATCCAGTTTCCACCAAAAGGGCTGACCCTGAAATGGTATCGGGCCTATTTCTCGGACGCGGACTGGATGAACGCGACATGGTTCAGCCTGAAGATCGCGCTGGCGACGACCCTGTCGGCGACAGTCATTGGTACGCTGGCGTCCTTCGCCCTCGTACGCGGCAACCTGCCGGGGGCGCGGGCGCTCCAGGCCTTGACGCTCGCGCCGCTGATCGTCCCCCATATCGTGTTGGCGGTCGCGCTCTATCTCGTCTTCGCGCCCGTCGGGCTCACCGGTAATTTCACAGGCTTCGCGATCGCCCATACCATGATGTCGGTGCCCTACGTCATGCTCACGGTGTCAGCCGCGCTGCAGCGGATCGATCCGGCTCTCGAGCTCGCCGCACTCAACTGCGGTGCGTCCAGGGCCCGGGCCTTCTGGCATGTGGTGCTGCCCAACATCGCCCCGGGCGTCGCGGCCGGAGCCGTCTTCGCCTTTCTTGCCTCCTTCGACGAGGCAACGGTGGCTTTCTTCATCTCCGGTGTCGACGGCAAGACCATCACGCGCAAGCTGTTCGAGGACATCGACTATAATCTGACGACGGTCATCGCGGCTGCCTCGACGGTCATGGTCGTCCTCTCCCTCGTTTTGATGGGTGGGGTCGAGTGGCTTCGCAGCCGGAACGCGGCATCGACACGGTAGGACCTCCAACCGACGCCTGGCCTGGAAAGCACCGCTCTCGAGGCAGGCTGAGGCTATCCTTCCATCCAGACAATGGATTTGCGAGATGAACAGGGCCACTTTGCCTCAGCCGCGCGTCATGGTGGCGCGGATCTTCCATGAATCGCACGGGTTCAGCCCGCTTCCAACGCCACAGGATTGCTTCCTGGTGTCCCGGGGTGACGCGGTCCTCAGCGAGGCGAGGGGATCTGGAACAACGCTAGGCGGCATTATTTCGGCCCTCGATGCAGCGGGCGTGGAACTGATGCCGGTTCTCTCGGCCTCCGCCCCGCCAAGCGGCCTCGTTGAGCACGACTTCTACCTGAGCCTCAAGCAGGAAATTCTTGCAGCCGTTAAAGCGCATGCCCCTGATGCCATCGCTCTCGAACTACATGGAGCGATGGGCACTACCGTCCTGCCAGATGCTGAAGGCGACCTTCTGCGCGACTTGCGCCTGGCCATCGGTCCGGATGGCGTGATCGGCGTTGGCCTCGATCTCCATGCGCATCTGACAGAGGCCATGCTGGTGGCCTCGGACATCTGTATTGCCTGTAAGGAGAATCCCCATTCCGACGTCGTCGCTTGCGGAGAGAAGGTCGCGCGCGGCATCCTCTCCGTCCTCGATGGATCGCTCCGGCCTGTCAGCACCCTGGTAAAGATCCCCATGCTGCTGCCGGGCGGTAACGAGACAGCGACAGGTCCACTCCGCGATCTCCACGACATGGCTCGTGGTCTGGCGGCGCAAGCCGCGGGAACGTGGGATATCTCGCTGTATAACGTGTTTCGCTTTCTCGACGACGCTGGAATGGGGCAGGCGGTGGTCGTCACCAGCGCCGAGGGTACGGAGATGAGCGCCCGCGCCGCGGCCTCTGAGCTGGGCGAAGCCTTCTGGCGCAAGCGGAGCGAGTTCGTCGACCACCTCATGTCAATCGATGAGGCCCTTGATCATGTCGCAGAACATGCCGGTACCACGCCTTACGTGCTCGCCGACATGGGAGACCGGGTGCTTGCGGGAGCACCGGGAGATTCGACGGCGATCCTGAGGGCCCTGTTGTCTCGCTCGGACGGCCTGCGCGCCGCCGTGCCCATCACCGACGCGGTCAGCGTGGCCCGGGCCCAGCAGCTGGGTCCCGGGGCAATCGCGCGTTTTCAGCTTGGCGGCGGGATGACACCGGGTTTCCTGCCGATCGATGTCGAAGCCCGCGTTGTGCGCATCGGCGACGGGATGTTCAACATGCGTGGTCCTTACAGAGGGGGCGAGCCGACCGCGCTTGGCCCGGTCACGGTTCTGGAGATCGATGGGCGCGTCTCGGTTCTCGTCACGAGCAAGCCTGGCTTCACCCATGATCCAGCCGCCTTTGAAGACAACGGCATCATGATTGCGGACCAGGACTGCATCGTCGTCAAATCCGGCTATCACTTCACGCTGAACTTCGCCGGCCTCGCAAAGCCCTTGATGCTGCGAACGCCGGGGATCGGCTATTTCACCCAGGGTATGTTCAACTGGACAAAAGGCCGTTTCTGGCCTGAACACGATGTGGGCCCGATGCCCATCGGATCTCCGGTGGTTTTCCACCACGCGCGCGGCGAAGCCTCCCAAACTGCGGGGCCAACTTAAGACCCGGCGGGGGGGAAGCCCGTCCGCCTGGACATCGAAGCTTTGCCCTTAGTAAGACGTCGCTTTCGCCTTCCCAACGGCACTTTGGTCGCCAGCCATCATCCAAGCGAAAGCTTGCCGATCGTCTGATACCGGGAGCGGTGCCTGATACCTATTGCGCGTCGGCGAACTTGCGCTCGGCTTCCTGAAGGGCTGCCTTTGGCTCGACCTTGTCGAGGATGACGCGGCTGACCGCTTCATTCAGCGCGGACTGGAGAGTGCGGGTGTTGCACTCCGTTGGCTCCATCCAGCTCGACGTGCTCCAGGCATCGACCATGGTCGTCATCCACGCATTGGCGGGCTGCTTGAGGAACGGGCTGTCCAGCAATGATTTACGGATCGGCACCTGCCCGCCGACCGTCATCCATTTTCCGATCGCCTCCCTGCTGGCGAGATAATCGATGAACTTGCTCGCTTCCGCCAGGCGTGGTGATTTTTGCCAGGCGGCGATCCACCAGCCGGATACTGGCATGGGCGCCGGCTTTTTGCCCGACCACGACGGCCAGGCGATGATGCCGATATTGTCGCCACCGAAGGCCGCTGCCTTCGCGATCACGCTGAAGCGGAGGTTGGAGGTGATTGCCATGGCGTAGCGCCCGGCCGTGAATTGCTCGGTGATATCGTCCACGTTCTGGACGAGGGCTTCCTGCGGCGTGACCTTGTCCTTGGTGATGAGGTCTGTCGTGAAGGTCAGCGACCTGATGCCTTCCGGAGTGGCATAGTTCGCCTTGCAGGTATTGAAGGGGCCGCCCTCCTGGTCCAGCATGCCGATGAGCACCGGCGTGCTTTCCGTCTTGATGGCGGCAAGCGGCATGCCGAAGCCCCAGACATCCACGCGGCCATCGCCGTCCTTGTCGGTGGTCAGCTTCTTTGCGGCGGCAGCCAGCGCGTCCCAGCTCGTGAGAGTGGCAGGGTCGATGCCGGCGGCCTTGAGCAGATCCTTGCGATAATAGATGACGCTGGCGCCGTGGAAGAGCGGCATGGCCATGAGCTTGCCGTCTTTCAGTGCGGCATTCCATCCCGCTTTCACGAAGAAGTCGTCGCGCTCGGCCTGCGACCATGCGTTCACGGCCAGCGCGTTAAGATCAGCGCCCGCGCCGGATTGTGAGAGGCCGCCGAGGTTCTTCGCATCAATCCAGACCAGATCGGGATTACCGCCCGTGCGGTGGCCAAGGAAGAACTTTGGCGGCATCTGCGCGAAGTCTTGCGGCTCGACCTTTATCTTGATTGATGGATTGGATGCCTCAAAGCCCGCGATGATCTCCTTCAGCGCCACCTCGCGGGGCGAGGTCTTGTTGGGGTCAAGGAATGTCCACATCGTGACGGTCGTCTGGGCCGCGAGTGGTTGCGCGACGATGAGACTGGCAAAAATGCCAGCAAACGCCACCGCACGGGATCGTAAAGCACGCGACTGTTGAGCTGACATTGGTTTCCTCCCTCTCGTTCGGGTTATTGACCAAAGAACGACCAGTGCATTGCTGGCCGCGCTCGGTAACTTCTACTCACGCCGTTCTTTCGACGACTTGGCTGTAGGTTTTTTCCAGATGCGCGGGTTGATTCCCGCCACCAAATCCGACGTCCTTTTCGGGCACCGGAACCGCCGCGCCGGTTTCCGGATCGAACAGGTGCACGGCCGCAGGCAGAAGAGCGGCGTGAAGATGGTCACCACGCGTCACCGGATAGCTTGATGGTACACGACAGCACAGCGCGATGCCGGCATTGGTCATCGCATAGACGATGACGTCTGGGCCCGAGAGTTCGATCTGGGAGACCGTGATGGGAAAAGCGCCCGGCATCTCCGCGGATACCAGCGTGACCGCCTCGGCACGAAGTCCGAGCTTCAGCGGCCGTCCCGTGACGGCGCTGAAATCCGCAGCGCCGTTTCCGAGCGGCAGCGCTTCGCCACGGCAGAGGAAGTGGGGAGCGGGGCTTGTCTCTATGCTTCCCTCAAGAAAGAGGGTTTCGCGCTCTCCGACAAAATTGGCAACGAATATATTCGCAGGGCGATTGTATATCTCGAAGGGGGGCGCGTATTGCTGCAGCTTGCCTTTGTCGAAAACGGCAATGCGCGATGACATCGACAGAGCTTCTGCCTGATCGTGCGTGACATAGACGATTGTCGAGCCGATAGCCGCATGGAGCGCTTTGATGTCGTGGCGCATGCGAATGCGCAAACGCGCATCGAGATTCGATAACGGCTCGTCGAGAAGAAAGACTTTCGGTTCTCGTATCATGGCCCGGCCGAGTGCGACGCGTTGCTGCTGTCCGCCTGACAATTCCCGGGGATAGCGATGAAGAAGGTCCGGCAGGCCGAGCGCGTGGGCGACGGCGCTGATGCGGTTCTCGATCTCCTGCTCCGGGCGCCGTCGCCCACGAGCTCGCAGAGGAAAGGCGAGGTTCTCGAAGACAGTCATATGGGGATAGAGTGCGTAGTTCTGGAAGACCATGGCTATGTCCCGGTCTTCGGGCCCGATATCGTTGACGATGCGATCACCAATGAGAATTTCGCCCTCGTCGGCCTCGATGAGCCCTGCAAGAAGCCCGAGCGTCGTGGACTTGCCGGAGCCGGAGGGGCCGAGCAAGGAGACGAACTCACCGGGCTCGACCTTGAGATCGAGGCTGGACAGAGCTTCCATGGAACCGAAGCGCTTTGTCACGCTGCGAAACTGGACGGATGTGGTCATGACGCTCAGCTCTTGACGCCGCCACTCGTCATGCCGCCTAGGAAAAAGCGCTGGAAGGCAATGAACACGACGATGACGGGAATGGTGGAGAGGATGGCGGAGGCGGTGAGCGGCCCCCATTCACGGCCGTAAAAGCCGAGATAGCCATAGATTGCGACCGGGAGTGTTCTCACCGCATCGGACGATGTCATCGCCACGGCGACGACGAAGTCGTTCCAGGCAAATGTGATGACGAACAGGCCGGCGGCGACGAGGCCCGGACCCGACAAGGGCAGAATGACCTTGCGCAGGGTCGCGAACCGCGAATAGCCGTCGACGCGCGCCGCATATTCGAGCTCGATCGGGATGGTGAGAAAATATCCATAGAGGACCCAGACGGCGATCGGCAATTGATAGGCTGTATAGAGAAGGGCAAGGCCTGTCAGGCTGTCGAGAAGCCCGAGCTGCGCAAGGAAGGTGAAGGTTGGAACCAGCAGGGATGGCAGGGGTATGCTCATGAGCGCGACGATCGCCAGAAGCAGCAGGTTGCTACCCCGAAATTTGATCCGCGCCATGGCATAGGCCGCAAGGCTGCCAAAGGCCAGGCAGCAGAGAACCGTCGCTATCGACAGTATGACACTGTTCAGCATGTAACGCTCTATGCCTGTGCGAAATAGAAGCGCGTAGTGCTCCAGTGTCGGATGGGCGGGCAACAGTGTCGGCGGAAACAGGGCAAGCTCGGATGCCGTCTTGAAGGAGGTTGATAACCCCCAAAGTATGGGGAACAGCGCGACGAGCGCTATCGCGACGTTGATGGCGCGGCGCACGAGCCGTCGTGTTCGCTGACGGCGCTTCCAAAGCGGGACCGTAGCCTTTGCTGAAGTCGCCATCACGAATTGCTCCGACGGCGTTCGCTGAACAGCGCGACATTGATGCCGATCAGCACGATGTTGAACAGGAACACGAGGATGGCGAGTGCGTTGGCCTCGCCGATGCGTGCGTCGAGAAAACCGAGCCGGTACATGGCAAGCCCCATCGTCTGCGTCGCGCCATTCGGGCCGCCACCGGTCAACACCAGCGCGAAGGTCAGCACATTGACGAAATGAATGAGCAGGCGCACCACGGCGATGAGGATGGGAATGCGCATCAGCGGCAGCGTGATATGACGGAAGCGATACCATGTGCTCGCTCCATCGACGCGGGCGGCGGCATGCAGTTGCGGCGGAATGCTCTTCAAACCGGCAAGCAGCAGGATCATGGCGAAGGCGCTGTCACGCCAGCCGGCATTGAAGATGAGCGCGCCCATCGCTGCCGTGGGGTCCGCCAGAATGGTCGCGTCACCAAGCCCGAAAGGCCCGAGCGTCGCGGCAACCAGTCCTGAATCCGTGGAGAAGATCCAGCGAAGCAGCAGGGATCCCACGAGCATCGAGATGACGTAAGGCACCAGTGCCGCGGCGCGGGAAAATATATTCCAGCGCGTGTCCTGCTCGAGATAGAGGGCAAGGCTCATGCCGACAGACAGCGTCAAGACCAGCGCTCCTACGGCGAAGATCGCCGTTGCGGCTAGACTTTGCAGCACCATTGGGGATGTCAGGACGCGCCAGTAATTGTCAAAGCCGCGAAAGGACGTCAGCTCGAAATAGTCTACACGGTAGAGGCTGTAGTAAAAGCCAATCACCAGCGGTGTGACGACGAACAGGATTTCGAGCACAACCAGCGGAATGATGAAGCCATAGGCGCGTATCTCGTCGACGGAGGCAAACCGCCGCCGCCGCCGTGGAATCACGAGCGGCTTCGATGGTCGGTTGCTCCAATAATCTGCCGTGTCTGGCAGGGCCATCGGACGTTCCTCTTATCGTTTCGGTGAGAGTGCGGCGAGGCTTCCGGGGTTACAATGACGGTTTGCTGCAAAACGCATGGTCGGGGAGGGGGGCGGTCAACCAGCCAATGAGCGGCCCTCGGGCTTTGTCGCGATTGAACAAGGTTCTGTCCCCTCATCGCGGCTATCGTTCGTACCATCCGCAATAAAGACGCCCGCCAGGGCGCCGGGCTGGGAGCTAGCATCGATGAGACCTGTCGCCATTGTCACCGCCGGTAGCCACGGGATCGGCGCGGGCATCTGCCCGGTCCTCGGCCGCAATGGCTGGGATGTTGCCGTGAACTACAACACCTCCCGCGCCGCGGCGGAAGATGTCGCGGCCGCCGTTCGTGATGCGGGTGGCCGCGCCATCGCCGTCCAGGCCGATGTGACGGATGAGACGGCCGTCGTCGCCATGTTCCAGCGGGTGGACGCCGAGCTCGGTCCGGTCGCTGGCCTCGTCAACAACGCCGGCGGCGGGAAGATCGTCCTTGGTCCCGATGGCGCGCGCGTGGAGGACGCAACGGCTGATGAGATGCACGCCATCATGGCCCTCAACGTGGTGTCCACGATGCTTTGCACCCGTGAGGCGGTGCGCCGGATGTCGACACGCCACGGCGGCAAGGGCGGTTCCATCGTCAACATCTCCTCGGATTGCGCCCGGCGCGGCGGACCGACGAGCCGCAAGGCAACGGCGGAGGGGCTCGTGCTTTACGCCGCCGCGAAGGCGGCGGTTGACGGCTTCACCCTCAACGCGGCCGTGGAGGTTGGGGGCGAGGGCATTCGCATCAACGCGGTGAGGCCAGCAACCGTCATGACGCCGGCTCATGATGTGGACGGCCCGGGCCATTATGAGCGCATGGGACGGATCATTCCGATGGGCCGGCCGGGCCGTCCGGAGGAAATCGCCGAGGTCGTCCTGTTTCTCCTGTCCGAGCGGTCATCCTTTGTGACAGGCGCGTTCATCGATGCTACGGGCGGCCGCTGAGTGATGAGCCTTCGCCCGCATCCTTGATGCGGGCGAGTATGTGGAGGCAGGCGCGGACGCGGTCGTGCAGATCGGCGATGACGGGGTCCGCGATGTCACGGCCGGCATGAAAACGCGGCGTCCAGCCGAGCATCAGCGCGAATTCTATGCCGAGTTCCTGGCCAAGGACACGCTCCAGGCGGAAATAGCGCGCGAGATTGGGGCAGGCCGTGCCCGCGACATAGGCCTCTATGACCCCGCGCGAAATGCCCGTCGCCTCTGCGATATCGCCGATGGAACGGCCGCCGTCGCCGTTCAGCATGCGTTTCAACCGGTAGCTCAGTCTTGCAGCGATGGCTGTCGGCGTGATGTCCTGCGCATGCAGGCTTTGCGCGAATTCAGGCAGCGTATCGGCGGTGCGCGCGGCTGTGATGCCGGATTGCGGCCGCGCGGGTTTCGGTCCCGACGGCGGTGAGATGTGCAATTGCGTCAAGGCCTGGTCAGCGCGCAGGAGTGCCGTCTCCAGCGCATTGAGGTCGAGAGCCTCGGGCGGATCGTTGCCGATGCGCGGCGTCCACCCAAGCATGCGGTTGAGGTCCATCGCGACCTCGGGGCCCATGACGACCACGAGCCTCTTGTACTTGGCGAGGTTGGGGCAGGCGGTTCCCCGCACATAGGCTTTCAGCGTGCGTATGTCGATCAGGGTGCGCGCCGAGATTTCTGCGTAGCTCCAGCGCCGCCCGGGCCCCACGAGGTCACGCAGCCGGCTGGACAGGCGCTCAGTGACCTCGGCGGGCGTGATCGCGCGTGGCGCCATGCCGTCGGGCGACAGGCCGGCCATGGGTTTCAGGCGTTTGGGCGGAGGCCAGGCGACGGGCGCCTCACGAACGGCGTCGGCGAAAGACGACATCAATGCCCTCCCTGTTTTTATGCGGGCACGATGCGCTCTATCGCGTCGGGCGTCCATCGCCATTCCGCGACGAAGCCGAGTTCCCGCCGTGCTTTCTCGGGCGACAGGACCGCTTGACCCGGATGCCAGCCAGCAAGCCTTGGAAGCTCACCATAGACCGCGGCGAGCGTAGTTTCCGCCTCGGGCATGGCGAAGGGCCACGGGGCGGCGATGTTGTAGAGCGCGAAGCCCTCTTGCCCGCCACGGTCGATGGCAAGCCGGCAGGCGCGCGCGGCATCGCGTACATCGACATAGGCCCATTGGCTCTTGGCCGCCTGTGCAGGGTCTCCGAGGCGTTTTGCGGTGTGTTCGGCGAACCGCTCGGCGGCCCAGATCACCGGGAAACGCAGCGCTGTGATGCAGATGTTGGAGCGCGCCGCGACCATGGCGCAGATCTGCTCGCCAACGAGCTTGCTCAGCGCATAGCCTTCACGCGGGCGGCAGGGGTGCGTCTCGTCAACGGGCAGCCTGTCGGGCGGGATGACCCGTGGCGCATAGGCCAGCCCCAGCGCCGACTGGCTTGAGGCATAGACGAAGCGGCTGATGCCAGTCGCTTCCGCCGCGAGCAGGATGTTCGTCGTCGCGGTGACATTGCCCGTGAACACGACCTCCTCGCAGGCGGCCTGAGGCGTCGCATAAGCGGCGCAGTGAACGACCGCATCGACGCCATCCAGCAGATGCCCCAGCCGTCCGCGGTCGCTGAGGTCGTCTACAACAGGGCGCACGCCGTCCGGCACGGGCCGTTCGAGGCGATCGAGCGCGATGACCTGATGACCCGCGGAATTGAGGGTGGAGACCACCGCGCGGCCGAGCAATCCGGCGGCGCCCGTGACGAGGATGCTGCGGATAGGTGGCGTCATCGCTCAGAACTTGCCGAACTTCTTGTAGAGATCGGCCAGGGACGTATCGTCCTGGATGGCGTCACGGATACGGTTCTCCTTCGAGCAGACCTCTTCCGAGCGCTGAAGAACTTCCAGCGTCAATTCGCGCGGAATGATCACGACGCCGTCCTCGTCCCCGAAGACATAGTCGCCGAAATTCACCCGCACGCCGCCGATGGACACAGGGCAGCCGAAGTCAACGATGTTGAAACGACCAACCGCGTCGCCGGGAATGCAATATTTGTGGAAGATCGGAAAGCCGGCGCGGCGGATATATGCGGTGTCGCGGATGCCGCCGTCGACCACGGCGCCGACGCAGCCACGCCGAGCCGCGCCCGCGCTCCACAACTCTCCCCATACGCCCGTTTCCTCGTCACCCATGGTGTCGTAGCAAGCCACCACATGGGGCAGGAAACTGTCGATGACGCGCGGGCCCATGCGCTTGGTCTGGTCGCGTGTCGCATTCGACATCCCGACGATGGTGAAAGCCGGTCCAGCGACCATCAGGCGATGGTCCAGCGGCCGGATGGAGTGATGCACGAACTGGAACCGCAATTCGTAGGAATCGAGCACATCGCAGACCGCCGGCGTATAAAGGCGCTTGAAGCGCTCGGCGATGGAAGGCCAATCGTGATTGTCGAGCTGCATTGTTCTGTCTCTCTTGGCACGTTACCAGGCGGGACTGTGCGGTGCCCAACCCGGGCGTGCGCTGTCTGCGAGATTGGGGTTGAGAAAGCGGTCGCTGGCGGCGCCAGATGTCGCCAGCGCGCTGTATTTCGCGAGCTTTTCCTCATCGATCTCGACGCCGAGGCCGGGGCCGTCCGGCGGCGTGACGAAGCCGCCGCGGGGCTCGATCTTGCCACCCCGGATGATGTCGTCAGCGAGATGCAGGTTCATGCAGTCGATTGCGAGCTTCATATGCGGCATCGCGCTTGCCACATGAATCATCGTGGCCCAGGCAATGCCGAGTTCGGCGCTCGAGTGCATCCCGAGATCGATGCCGGTGGCGTGGCACATGCGATCCGCCGCCATGGTGGCCCGCACGCCGCCCCAGTACCAGATGTCGCTGAGGACGACGTCCACCGCGCCGAGTTGCGTGGCGGGATGGAACTCCTCGAACTGGGTGACGCACATGTTGGTCGCAAGGGGTGTCGTCACGGACTTGCGAACCTGCGCCATGGCGGCCGCGTTCCAGCAAGGATCCTCGTAGTATTCGAGATCGATCGCGTCGAGCTGCCGGCCAATGCGGATCGCCGTGACGGGTGTCCAGCTTCCTTGCGGGTCGAACCGGAGCCGCATGTCACGGCCGAAGGTTTCGCGCAATGCGTAGAGCACGTCGCGATCGATCTCGGGTGAGAAATAGCCACCCTTGAGCTTCAAGGCCGAGAAGCCGTGGGTCGCGACCTGCGCCTTGGCGAAATCCACGAGTTCATCGACGGTGTGGATCTTGCCGTGCCCTTCGGCATTCGCATGCCTGTAGAAGAGATAGGACGCGACAGGCACTTCATTGTGGATCTTGCCGCCCAGGATGCGATGCAGCGGCTCACCAGTCGCCTTGCCGACGAGATCGAGACACGCGATCTCGAGCCCAGCCATCAGCGGTTCCGGCTTCTGCCAGGGATAATAATTCCAGTGCTTGATACGGTTGATCAGGCGCGTCGACTCCCAAGGGCTGGCGCCCTTGAAGATGTTTTCAAACATCCGGAAGGTATCGGCCTTGTAGCGTGCCGAAGTCTCGCCGTATCCGACAAGCCCGTTTTCAGCAACAATCTTGATGAGCACGCGCGGGTAGGCGCCGAGCGAGCCGTAACAGGTCAGGATCGGGGCCTCGACCGGTACGGTGACGGGTATGCACTCGATCGATTCAATTCTCAGGGAGCTCACAGCAGCATCCTCATTGCTGGATCTTCACGCAGCAGCCTCAATCCATATGCAGGCCGCCGTTCACATCGATGAGTTCGCCGGTGATGTAACGGGCGCCCTCGGAAGCGAGGAACACGACAGCGGGGGCGATATCGTCGGGAACGCCGCGACGGGCCAGGGGGATCGTCGCGCGCAGGACTTCGGGATCGTTGGTCAGCTCGAAGTCCTTAGAGAAGGCCGTGCCGATGACGGACCCGGGTGCGACGCCATTGCAGTTGATGTTCCAGGGCGCGAATTCGTGCGCGGCCGCCATCGTCATCGTCCAGACCGCGCCTTTTGATGATGTGTAGTGCGCGTAGGGCAGACGGCCGCCGGTTTTGCCGGAGATGGAGCACAAGTTGATGATGCGGCCCCATTTGCGGGCCTTCATGGACGGCACGGCGGCCTGCATGCACCAGAGCTTGCCCTTGACGTTGACGCCATAGAGACGGTCGAACTCCGCATCGGTGATCTCCTCGATCTTGGCGAGGCCGACAACGCCGGCATTGTTGACGAGCACATCGATCTGGCCATGCTTGCGTGTAGCCGTCCCGACAATGTCGAACACCGCGTCGCGCTTGGCGACGTCGAGCCCGTGGGCTTCCGCCGCGCCCCCGGCTTCCCGGATCTCGCCGGCGGTGCGTTCGGCTGCCGCCACATCGATATCACTCACAACGACCACGGAGCCCTCCGCGCCGAAGTGCCGCGCGATAGAGCGGCCGATGCCGCCCCCCGCCCCGGTGATGAAGACGACACGTCCCTTTAAACCGTTGTCCATAATTGTTGTCCTTCCTGGGAAATGGCGGGCTGCGCCTGTGGGATCGCGGGACTGGTGGCCGCGATCTCCTCGGCGTGATGACAGGCGACCTCGCCGCTGCCGACGATGCGACGCAGGGCCGGCGCCTCGGTGCGGCAGCGCTCAGTGGCAAAGGGGCAGCGGGGATGAAAATGACAGCCGGACGGTGGGTTGGCCGGGTCGGCGACCTCTCCCGCGAGGCGAATGCGTCGCGCGTGGGCCGATTTCGGCCGGTGGACGTCTGGAACCGCCGACAGCAACGCCCGACTGTAGGGGTGCAGCGGCTGCCGGAAGATATCCGAAGTCTGGGCGATCTCGACGATGCGGCCGACATACATGACGGCGACCCGGGATGCGATACGCCGGACGACACTCATGTCATGCGAGATGAACAGATAGGTCAGACCAAGGCTCGACTGCAGCTCGACCAGGAGGTTGAGAATCTGCGCGCGAATGGAGACGTCCAGCGCCGAGACGGCCTCATCGGCAACGAGAAGGCGGGGCCGTGTCGCGATGGCGCGGGCGATGCCGATGCGCTGGCGCTCGCCACCGGAGAAGGCATGGGGGTAGCGGTCGATGTATTCAGGGCGCAGGCCGACCTGCGCGAGGAGCTGGCCGACGCGCTCGCGCAGCTCCGCGCCTCTGGCGAGGCCGAAATTGCGCAAGGGTTCGCCCACGATATCGATGACCCGCATGCGCGGATTGAGCGAGGACTGCGGATCCTGGAAGACGAGACGGATCTCGGAGAACATAGCGCGGCGTACCGCCGGATCCGCCTGGACGAGATCCACCATCCGCCCATCCGCACGGCGATAGCGGGCCGAGCCTGCTGTTGGACGGTAGGCGCCGACGAGCGCCCGGCCCGTCGTCGACTTTCCGCAGCCGGACTCGCCGACAAGGCCAAGGGTCTCGCCCTCGATGAGGTCGAAGGAGATGCCGTCCACGGCGCGAATTGTCGTGATCTCGCGCTTGAGAAAGCCTTTGCGGCGGTGAAAATGCTGCTGCAGGTCGTGGACGGACAGGATGGGCTCAGCCATGGACCGCTCCCTCAATGCTCTGGACCTCGCCACACGACCAGAGATGACACCTGACCTGTGTCTCATGGTCGAGCGCCAGGAGATCCGGCGCGGTGGTGTCGCAGAGTCCGGGCATCATCTCCTCGCAGCGGGTGCTGAACGGGCATCCGCGTGGGCGAGCGAGGGGATGCGGGACAATTCCCGGTATGGCGCGCAGCAGCCCGTCGCCTTCGATATCCGCGACGCAGCGCAGAAGCCCCCGGGTATATGGATGACGGGGTTGGCCCAGGACATTGCCGGCAGGGCCCGCCTCCATGACCTGACCGAGATACATGACGACGACGCGATCCGCGATCTCCGCCACCACCCCCAAGTCATGGGTGATGAAGACAATCGCCATGCCGAGTTCCCCCTGCAAGCGCAGCAGCAGTTCGAGGATATTGGCCTGGGTGGTGACATCGAGCGCCGTCGTCGGCTCGTCCGCGATGAGAAGGCTCGGCTCGCAGGCGAGAGCCATGGCGATGCAGACACGCTGCCGCAGCCCGCCGGACAGCTGGAAAGGGTAAGTATTCAGTCGTTGGCGGGCGCCCGGAAAACCGACCTTCTCCAGCGCATCGACCGCGCGTTCGCGGGCTGCCCGCGCGCCAAGGCCGAGGTGCAGGCGAATGCCTTCCTCGATCTGGCTGCCGATGGTGTGCACCGGTGACAAGGCGGACATCGGCTCCTGAAAGATCATGCCGATCTCACGTCCACGAATGGCGCGGTAGGCGGCCGAATCCGGGGGGATCGCCGCGAGATCGACCGTCGATCCATCGCGGCGCCGGAATTCCATCCGCCCGCCGACAACCCGGCCGGGGCGACGCACGAGACCCATGATCGAGCGCGCGGTGATCGACTTGCCGGACCCGGATTCACCGACGATACAGACGGTTTCTCGATGTCCGACCGTGAAGCTGACGCCATCGACCGATTTCACGATGCCGCCCGGCGTCGTGAAATGGGTGCGGAGATCGTCGACCTCGAGCAGGGGCGCAAGCGTGGGCGCTCTCATGTCTGCACTCATTTCTGATAGGGGTCTGCGGCATCGCGGAGGCCGTCGCCAAGAAAGCTCAGGGAAAGAACGGCGATCATCACGGCGACGCCGGGCGCGAACAGCCAGGGCGCGCTCGCGAGCGAGCGGATGTTCTGCGCTTCCTTCAACAGCACGCCCCAGCTCACCATGGGCGGCTGCAGGCCGAGGCCGATGAAGCTGAGCGCCGTCTCCGACAGGATCATCGTCGGCACGGCGAGCGTGGTCGCGGCGATGATGTAGCTGTAGAACGAGGGCAGCATGTGCACGAGGATGATGCGTGTCTGCGAAGCGCCATCGAGCCGCGCCGACACGACGAAATCCTCGCTGCGCAGCGACAGGAATTTGCCCCGTACGATCCGCGCGATGGTCGTCCAGCCGATCAGTGACAGAATGACCGTGACGGCGAAATAGACCGCGAGCGGATGCCAGGTGAGAGGAACGGCGGCCGCGAGACCCATCCACAAAGGGATCGTCGGGATGGAGCGGATGATCTCGATCGTCCGTTGAATGGTGCTGTCCACGAAGCCGCCGAGATAGCCCGACAGGCCGCCGAGCACGACGCCGATCGCAAGACTCATCAGGACGCCGACGAGGCCGATCGACATCGAGACGCGGGCGCCATGGATCGTGCGGCTGAGCACGTCCCGCCCCAGCCTGTCCGCACCGAGCAGGAAGAACGGCTGGCCGGCCTCGATGGGGCCGAAGAGATGGAGGTCGCTCTCGAACAGCCCCATGAAGCTGTAGCGATCGCCCTGGACGAAGAGCCCCACGGGAATGATCGTATCGGGATCGGTCACGAAGCTGCGTCGCATGGCGCGGGGGTCGATCTGGACACGATAGCCGAGGACATGCGGTTCGAAGCGCCAGCCGTCGGCCGTAGCGCGGAACAGATGCAGCATTTGAGGCGGCGCGTAGGTGTATTGGGGCTTCGATGCCTCCGTCGAGGCTGGCGCGATCGGGTCGGCGAGGAGCGCGACGACATAGATCGCGAGCACGACGATGCCTGACGCGAAAGCGAGACGGTGGCGGCGGAAGCGCCACCAGATGAGGCGCCATTCGCTGGCACCGGCCAGACGGTTTTCCTGCGCGGCGATCGCGGCGGGAACGGCCGGAGCCGCTGCGGCGGTTGTCGTGTCAGTGGCGGACGACATGGCTACTCCATCGCATGGCGGATGCGCGGGTCAAGCAGCGCTAGGAGAATGTCGGAGATGAGCGTGCCAACGACCGTCAGAAACGCAAGCAGAAGAATGATGGCGCCCGCGAGATACATATCCTGCGCCAGTAAGGATCGCAAAAGCAAGGGACCCATCGTCGGAATATCGGCAACGATGCTGACGACGGCCTCGCTCGATACGATGATCGGTATCATCCATCCGAGCTTGGATACGATCGGATTGATCGCGATGCGCGCGGGATATTTCATTGTCAAGCGAGCCTCTGTCAGCCCCTTGGCGCGCGCGGTGTCCACATAGGGCTTTGACAACTCGTCGAGCATGGTGGCGCGCATCACCCGGACCACCTCCGCGGTGCCCGCCGTCGCGAGAACGACGACCGGTATCCACAGATGCGCCATGAGGTCGAGGACGCGCCCCACGGACCAGGGGGCGTCCTGATACTGCGCGCTGAACAGGCCGCCGGGGTTGGCGTCGAACAGGGTGAAGCTTGCGTACATCAGCACAAGCGTCATCAGCACGTTGGGGACGGCAAGGCCGAGAAATGAGAGGAATGTCGCCAGATTATCCCCAAGCGAATACTGCCGCAGCGACACATAGATGCCGCAGGGGATCGCGACCACGGCCGTCAGCGCCAATGACAGAAGCGCGATACCAAGCGTGACCCAGAAGCGAGGCGCGATAACATCGAGAACCGCCTTGTTCCACTCGAAGGATTGGCCGAAATCAAGAGCGGTCACAATATTGGTGATCCACTTCAAATACTGGACAAGGATCGATTGATCGAGCCCATAGCGCTCCCTGAGCAGCGCGATCTGCGAGTCGGCGAGGCCTTCCCCTTGTGACGCGAGCTGGGAGGCGAGCGTGTCGAGAAAGTCGCCGGGCGGCAATTGGATCACCACGAAGACGATGGCCGAGATGATGAGCATCGTCGGCACCATCAGCGCGGTACGCTTGATGATGAAAGCAAGCATGGATGCGTATTCCCCGTGAGGGACGGGTAGCCCCGGCGCGCGATTTTGACGTGCCGGGAACCGATGTTCAGACGCGGACTTATTGCGCCTTGAAGAACTGCTCCGGTTTGACGACCCCGATATAGGGTATCGTGCCGATATCCGTGATCGAATCGGGGACGTTCCGCATCGAATTGGCAATCAGCCCATAGCCGGGCGGCGCCAGCGAAACGCCGATGTTGAAGAATTCGTCACCGCTGATCTTGACGATCTCCTTGATCGCCTCTCCCTGTACTTTTGGATCTGGCGATGACTGGACCTTCCGGTAGAGTTCAAAGGCCTTCTTGATGTTTTCCGGAGGTTCTTCGGAAGGCTGCTTTCCCGCGAACCAGTTGGACCACAACAACGCGAAAGTGCGGTAGCCGGTCTGGTCATAGGGCAGGAAGTTGTCGGGATGCATGACGAGATCGATATCCTCGCCGCCGTTGCCGAGGAAGACAAAGGCCTCATGCTCATTGGCCAGCGCGCGGTTGCGAATGAGCGCGCGTCCGAGTGTCCTGATCTGCAGATCGACACCGACCTCTTTCCAGTGCTTCTTGACCGTCTCGAGCACGTCGATCCAGTCGGGCCGGAAGTCCGACGGCGCTTCGACGATGATGCTGAGGCGCGATCCATCCGGGCCGATGCGGAAGCCTGCTGAATCACGTTTGTCGAGCTTCAACTCGTCGAGGATCTTGTTGGCCTTTGCCTTGTCGTATTCCGTATATTGCTTCGCGACCTTTTCGTCGTAGCCGACTGATCCCTTGCGCGGCGCGACCTGCCAAGGCTCGCCCTGCCCGTAATAGACAAGATCGATGATTTCCTTGCGGTTGATCGCATGGCTCAGCGCGATGCGGAAGTCCTTGTTGCGGATCAGCGCGCGCTTTTGCGGATTGGCATGGTTGTGGTTCAGGAACAGCACCATCGTATTGTGATGCGGCTGCGGCACTTCGAAGAAGTGATACTTGCCCTTGTCCTGGTTGTCGAAGAGCACCGACTTGTTGCGCAGGCTTGCGAGCGTGCGGTCCTGCAGGTCGATTTCTCCGGCAGTCGCGCGGAGGACCATCGCCTCGGCATCGTCGACGACGCGGAAATCATAGCCATCCAGATAAGGTAGCTGCTGACCGCTCGGGTCGACCTTGTGGTAGTAGGGGTTGCGTTCGGCGGCCACGCGTCGCTTGTCGTCATAAGGCGCGGTCAGAACCCAGGCCTGCATGGTGGGCAGGCCGGTGAAGCGCCAGCGGCTCAAGGGGCCGGTGACCGTTGTGAAGCGCTCGACCCAGCCGGAGAAGCCTGCGGCTTTAGCTTCCGCGTCCGCATTTGGATTGTGGTCGGCGTGGAGTTTGGCGAGGTAATGCTTGGGGAAACCTTCAATCGGTGGATTATCGCCAATGTTCGAGTTCGACGCGAGGTTGCGCAGGAAGAGGCCGTTTGGCTCCTTGAAGACGAACTTGACCGTGCGCGCGTCGGGAGAGGTAATTTCCACGGGGCCGCTTGCCGTGCGCAACCAGGAGGGCAAGCTCGGCGTCAGCTGAGCGTTCTTGGCGACACTGTCGTACCAGAACTGGATGTCGGCCGAGGTGAAGGGCTGTCCATCGGACCATTTGAGTCCATCGCGCAGCTTGAAAGTAAATTCCTTGCCGTCGGGCGACGCCTCGAAGCTTTCGGCGAGATTTCCGGTGAAGCCCTTTGTATCCAGATCGTAGCGAATAAGACCATCATAGGCGATCGTCTTGATCAGCCACCAATGGTCCGAGGCGCCCAGCATCGTTGCCCGCCAGGTTCCACCGTAGCGGCCGATTTCCTTGTTCGGCTTGATGACCTGCGGGTTGGTCGGCAGCCGCTTGGCGACGGGTGGCAGGTCACCCTTGGCAACGCGCGCCGCGAGCGCCGGCGCTTCCTTATAGGTTTCCTGCGCGGCCGCCACATGCGGCGACAACAGCGCGACCGCTGCCGCGCTGCCGAGCAGAAGGGTGCGCCGGGACGGCGTCATGCGAATGAGCCCCATTATTCGTTCCTCTCCGTTGTTCGACAGGCATCGCGTTTTTCTTGAGCCATGAATGGCGGTGCTGTGCGATTGCCACGAATGTGGTTGTTACATACTGTGATACCTTGGTGTTGCAGAACTATTCATCGTCCAGGCCAAAATAACGCCGTTCGGCGCGATCGAGCAGCGCGATCATGGCCGCCTTCGCGCGAGCGGGATTGCGCTCGGCAATGCCAGCGACGATCTCCTGACGATCGAGCACGACCTGGCGCCGGTTATCGGGCGTGACGACCCGTCGGCGAAGATGCCGCCACATGTCACTGTCGCGAAGGGTCCAAAGATACTCGACGACATTGGCGAGGACGCCGTTGCGCGCGGCGCGCGCGAGTGCGGTATGGAAGCGGAAGCCGAGCTTGTCGTCGAAATCATCAAGGGTTGGATAGACGCGAGCCATTTCTCCGACCAGAGCCTCCAACTCCTGGATTTCTCCTGCGGTGGCGCTGACGGCGGCGCGTGCCGCCATTTCCGTCTCGATCAGGCGGCGCGCCTGGAATTGCTCCAGCGGCCCGGGTCCTGGATCCGCGCCGGCGGACCAGGGCATAACGCCGGCCGCGGCGGCGCTTTCCCGCACGTAGGTGCCATCGCCAACGCGTACCTCGATCAATCCCGCGGCCTCGAGCGCGATCATCGCCTCGCGGACCGATGGGCGGCTGACGCCGAGCGCCTTAGCAAGGTCCCGCTCCGGCGGAATGCGTTCACCCGCGCGGTAGTGTTCGGACCGGATCATTTCGCCGATTTGTTCGGCGATCTGCTCGTAGACACGCTTGCTTCGCACAATCGAGAGGGTTGGCGTCGTCCTGGACGCGGGATTGGTCATGCCATTTCCTGGAAAGATCTATTGGTCAGGACAATATGGGCGGGAGCGAGCGGCGTCAAGCGGCTTTTCGAGGATTAGAGCTGCGGAAAGGAAAATTGGCCTGTCCAATCGCCCGGCCGGCGAAACCACCGGAACCCCGTAAGGTTCAGTCATTGCAGCGGGCGAGCAGACCCACGGCTATCCTGCGACTATGACCACGCTCTCCGATGAGGCCATGGCGTTCATCCATGCGGGATCCGTGGAAGTAAGCGTTGCCGCGCAGGTCACGGCAGATCGACGATACGGTCAAAGGACAGGCCACTCGAGCCTCCGCCGCGGCCGGTCTGCTTGCGGAGCCCTAGCCACAGCCACACACGGCCGTCGCGCCAGCGCGTGCGTTGGAAGCTCTTGGTCACGCGCACGCCGGCGCGCGGCACTTCCTCCTCGTGCAGGAAATATGGCTGCGGTGGCGTTTCGTCGAGGCCGTGGCGCAACAGCGCGCTGCGCGGCCGTACGCTGGCTGGTGGGGCGGGGTCGCCTTCGATAACGCGCAGCATGGCCGCGCGCTGGAGCTGAACCTCGCGATTGTCGCCGGGCACATGCACCGGGATCATGGGGATCCAATTTTCCGGCATGGTGCTCATGACCTTGTAGCGGATCCTGGCGCCAGTCGCCGCGGGTGGCGGTTGCGGTGGCGCACCGAGGCGCCGTTCCACGTCCTTTTCGAAGAAGAGCCGCGTTTCGCGGGCGGCGGCCGCGCCAGGCTTCGGCATGCCGGTCGGCAGGGGCACGGTCTGCTCCAGTCCCCAAACCATGTTCGCCATCTCGTCACGGACGAAGACCACCTCTTCAAGAGGGGCTGCCTCCAGGGTCTTCTGCGCGGCGGGGGGGATCATGAGGCTCAGATCCGCCTCCTGGTGGCCTTGCCCCTTGACGCTCGTGAGAAACAGGGCCCAGCGCTGCCAGTCATCGTCGCTGCCGCGACCCGCAGCCTCGATCCAGATACGCTCGCCGAAGACATTGGTGACGGCGAGGCCCTTGATCGTTGCGATCGCGCCGGCCGGCACGATGAAGGGCACGACGAACCAGTCATTGGCATAGATGAGGCCGAACTCGATCAGGAGAAGCTTGGCGAGGTCCGTGGTGTCGGGCTTGATGTCGCCGAAATTGGTGCGGCCGTCCTCGAAGGCCCACCAGCGTGTGTTGGGCATGCCGTTGAAGGTCGCCTGCGCCGGCAGTGTCGTCAGCGTCGTGACCTCGGGCGGCTCAACAGCCGCCTGTGGCGGTTCCTCTCCGGCGGCCGTTGCTCCGCCAGTTGCGGTCTCTCCACCAAGCGTCGTTTGCGTGGGATCGCTGTCGAAATTGTACCAGTCGAGATGCCCCTGGAAATATTGGTCCGCGACATAGACCTTCTCCGCACCGTCGCCGGCGGGCGTGGCGCAGCTGAACTGATATTCGAGCCGTTCCGGAATGAAGGCGGAACCCTTGGGAGGTTGGTGCAGGAGTTTCTCGAACCAGGCGAGGAAATGCACGCCCTGCACGTCGGCTTGTGCCTCCCCGCCGGCAAGGGCGGCGATGCCGTCGGAGGCGCGGTGCGCGGGATCGGCCTTCAAGTAGGCATGGAGCTTGGCTCCATCCATCGCCCGGCCGGCCACGGCGGCGAATTGTGCCCAGACCTCCGCATGAGCGAGCGTCGGCGCATCCGCCGCGTCATTTGGGTCGGGAGCATGGATGGGATAGGCCGCGATATACTGGTCGCGGGCAGCCTGGGGCAAAGCCTTGATCAGCTTCAGCCAGTAACGCCCCATCATCAGCCGGATATCGAGGGCGATGTCGTGGTCACCGAGGGCAAGCGCGACAGGCAGCGGCTCAACGCGCGCCTCCAGCGGCAGCGATGTGTCGAAGGCCTCGGTCGGGCCGTCGGCGGCGCGATAGCGTGTAAGCCGCGTCGTTTCGATGCGGGCCCGGGCAAAAATCGGCGATCCCGCGTCGTCACCGCGGAACTCGCCCATCTGCCATTGACGGGTTAGCAGCCAGAGGGGATCGCGGACCTCGGCACGCAGGGCACGTTCGAAATTCTCGGTGCGCGGGCGGCCTTCGAGTCGGTTCCATTGGGTGATGCCGGGCAGCGCGCGCGTGGCGATCGTCGAGGCCAGATTGGCCGTGATGAGCTTCTCGGACATCGCGGATCCTTAACGCCGGACAAGGTTGAAGCTGTTGTTGAGCACGAGGTTGGCGGCGATGGTCAGTTGCCGCGCCTGGGCGGCCATCACAGTCGCCGGCAGGAAGGGCGCATAGGGCGTGGCGTCGATATGCGCGGGCTCGATCGCGCGCAGCTTGGCGAGGTCGAGCGTCTCGTTGAGGGCGTCGACCAGGTCGTCCCACTGCCACGCGCCCCGGAAATCACTGGGGGTGACGAGAAGCATGGTCTGCGGCGCCTCCGTATTCGGGCGGTCGTGATGAAAGGCAATCCCGGTTGTGGCGCTCGCGCCGGGGATGGTCTCCGTCCATTCGTCGAGGAGCAGGCCGCATTGGCTTGCCGTTCCGTCGAACGGTGCGGCGAAGACCGCGCTATAGAGCAGCCGGTCCTTGTCCAGTGCAAGATCCGGTGGGAATTCTAGGGCAAGCCAGCGGTCATCCGGCAGGAAGGGGAGTTGCAGGGGCGTCAGCTCCGGCTCATCGAGGCCGAAGGCGCCGGTAAAGGTCGTCATCTGCTCGAAGGCGCGCAGCTTGTCGCGCACCCGGGCAATTCCCGCGAGCCAGGTCTCCACGGGCAAGGGCGCGATGGCGGGCGTCGCGGGGTCCGGTGCTGCGGTCAGATAGGCAAAGAGATCGCCGGACTGGCTGGCGGCCAGCGCGTTCGCCATCTCGCTGCTCTGACCCGCCCCGAGGCGGAAAGTTGGGATGATGCGGAAATCCTCGCCAAGGAGGGCCTTTGCCGCCTTTTCCAACGCGGTCGCGGCTTCAGTCGCCGTCGCGGCCGCGTCGTGAGCATCAAAGTGGTTCTGGGACAGGGTAAGGCGGCGCTCGATCTCGGCCGCGATGCGGGCCATGAGCAGGGCCGCATCCTCGGCGAAGCGAATGATCTCGGCTTCGCGCTCCGCGAGGGTGAAGGGCAGCGGATCGAAGTCGTCGGTCGGCAGATGGGCGGCGGCTTCGGCGAGCAGGCCGACGAGCCCCGTCTCCGTCGTGTCGTCGAGGCTCCTGAGCGCCGCTTGCTTGGCGACGAAGGCGGTGCGTTTCATCGTGATGTCCGCGAGGAAGGCGGCTGGCGTCGGCGGCAGCACCTCCGTTGCCGTGGCCGAAATCGCCTGTTCCGCCTGGACAAGCAGCCTGAAGCGCTCGTCGTCGCTCGTATCCACCGGCAGGGTGCCATAGGTGATGATGGTGGCATCGAATATGGCCAGCTGGGCATCCCAGCGCGCGACCCGCTCGCTGAATTGCGCGAGTACGGCGGCATAGCTGCGCCGTTTGAAGTCGTAGGCCATCCCCCAGCCGGCTTGCGGAACAGCGAAAAGCGCTGCCCGCCCCATGAGAGCCACAAGCGCCGTCACGTGATCGTCGATGTGGTCGAGGATCTCCCCGCGGCGGTTGTCGAGATCGGCGAGCGGCGCCTTGAGCGTGGCCTGGAAGGCCGTGAGATCGCCGTGCAAGGTCGCCATTGCAGCCTGCACCAGATCGAGCCTTGCCTTGTCGATGACGGGCGCGGCGTCCTGGGCGACGGTGGCTTCGTTCATCAGGGTAAGATCGCTCGGCTTCAGGGCGCGTGATTTGGTTGTGAGCTGCCGCAGGGCCTTGAGCAGCGGGCTAAGCGCGAAGAGCGAAATAGGGGCGGCCTCGGTCTCCATGTAGCGGATGGTGACCGGCTTGTCAGGTCTCGGCGCGAAGTGCTCCATCACATGGCGGAGGATTCGGTCATCGATCTCGGCCATCGCCTGCTCGCTCTCATGGCCGACGAGGGCGAGGCTGTCGCTCGGCTGGAGGCCGAGATCGGCGAGCGTGACCTCCCGTGTCCGCTGTTCGCCCGTGGCAGCTTCGGTGAAGGCAACAACGCAGCCGACCTCTGCGGGCGGAGGCATGACGCTTGCGAGCCAGCGGTTCAGGGCGGGCTCGGCCTGGGCGCGCGGGGTCATCGCGACACCGGCAAGCGGCGAGACAGTGGGGCTCGCGGTCGCGTCGAGATGCAGGCCGACGCGATGGGTCAGGCCGATGCCGTCGAGCGGCGTGCGCACCACCTCCGGCTCCGGCGGGAAGTTGCCCCGTGCGTAGGCGTCATAGGTGGCGGCCACCCGGTCGTAATTGCCGAGCACGGCCTGGTAGACGCCCTCGGCGAGCGCAAGATCCGCGACGGCGTCATGGGCCTCGACCAGGGCCTGCACCTCCGCGTTGATGGCGGCGGCCTCGGCGGCGGTGGCAGGCGGCAGGTTCGCCTTGCCGAAGGGGTAGGTCGAGGCGCCGCCCGCTTTCATGTGATTGACCAGGGCGAGGCCATCGATGACGTTACGCGCCTCAATCGCCTCGATGGGCACGCCCTCCTCGGTGCGGGTGGAGGCCATGCGGTCGGCCCGGATCGGGAAGGCCTTGCGCAATTTATAGATGAACTTATCGACCTCGATGGGCCCATGGCGGTCGTGCAACCCCCGCTCGAACTGGTAGCCGAGAAGATCGCCGAGGCCCTGGCCCGCCCGTACGCCTTCCAGCAGGGCAAGCGCGGTGCGCACGCGCTCCGAGGAGAGGTTGACCGCCATGGTCTCGCCGTTCGGCTTGCCCGCGTTGGTGATATAGCCGTTGCGTAGCACCGCGGCGGCGACGGCGTGATTGAGCGAGGGCGCGTGGACATAGCCCTGGTTGGTATCGTCGCGCATCAGCGGCGGCGCGTCGGGATCGGCGAAATCCGCGGCGAGCTTGGGGTTATCAAGCCTGACCGGCGTCAGACGCCGGTTCTCGGGCCTCAAGTCCTCCAGCCAGCCATAGGCGCCGAGATAAAGACCCCGTCTCGGCTCGCGATCCTCACCATCGATGATATTGCGCATGCGCGTGAGCTGGTAGGTGACGAGGCCGAGCAGCCAAGCATCCGGCCGGTAGCTCAGGCAGTCGATATGATCGGCGAAAACCCGCTCGAGGCGCGCGGTGGGTTCCGCTTTCAGGCGCTCAAGCGCGGCGCGCTGGTCCCGCAGATGGAAAGCGAGGGTCAAGGTCGGCAACTGCGCCGTGATGAAATCGGAGACCGTCTGGGTCGCCGAGCCGGTGATCGCGACGTCGGCGTTGTAGAGAATCTGGTAGCGGCTCTCGCTGAGCGTGTTCGCCGCCTGGATATGGAGAAAGGGACTGTCCTGCCGCGCGAGGGTGGCGGCGGCCGGTGTCATCAGCGCGGCGTTCTCATAGAGGCGGACGCCGACATCGTGGTAGCCGAGCTGCAAGGCATGGCGGAGCATGAGATAGAGCAGGGCTTTGGGCGGCTTGTCGTCGAGGAAGCCGTCCTGGGCATAAAGCGCGTTGAGCGAGGTGCCGGAAGCCGTGCCCAACCATTCGATATAGTTCCGGCCGTCTACCGTCGAGGGGCGGATGGGAGCCGTCTCCGAGAGGGGGACGTCATCCACAACGCCGCCCTTAAGGAGGTTGTGGCGGCCTGAGAAGAGCTTGTCGAAGATCTCCGGCTCCTCCTCGCCGGCGTAGCCGAGATTGGCCAGGATCTGGCGGGCGGCCGCCTGTCGCACGCTGATGTTGATCTGCTCCATGAGCCCGCCGAGGCCGAGCAGATTGAGACGGTTGAAGACCGTCTTCAGGCTTTCGGCATAGCGCTGCGACCATTCCACCGAGCCGGAGTGGAGCCCGACGATATCGAGCAGGATCTGGTGCGGGTCGCCCGCCTTGCCGATATGGGCGAGACCGGCGCCCATAGCGCGCCAGTCCGTCTCGAAGGCGGCGATGATCCGCCGCAGCTCCCGCAGGAAGGCGAGTGTCGGTTCCTCACCGCGCAGGAGTGGGCGCTCGCGGGCTTCGAGCCATGCCATGCGCGAGAAGGCGGTCGCCGGCAGGATGCCGTAAGGCTGGGAACCGATGCGCAGCGCCGGTACGGCGCCACCGGCGATGACATAGCGATTGAAGAAGCCGCGCGTCTGTTCGATCACCCGACGCGGAAAGGCCGGCGACATCAGGCTTTCCATCCAGTAGCCCAAGGTGGCCGGCCAGAGCGCGGTGTTCATGGCGCGCGCGGCAATCTGGTCGGTCGCGCCGGCACCGTGCACATGCGCGAAGACTTGCGCGTCGATGCCGAGATAGTCCGCCAGCCATTCGCCGTCGCGCTTGTCGAGCCAGTCGGCATCGGGAATGAAAAGGGCCGCCTTGCGGTCGTCGAAGGCTGCATCTGGATCGTCAAGGCGGGCGTGACCGGACGAAACCGTCTCGGTGTTGTTGGTGGGCGTGCCTTGCGGCAAAACGGCAAGGCCTGTCCGGCCGCAAGCGTGGCTGCGTAGCAGCGCGGCGAATTGGGCGGCCCCTTCTGTCGCGTCGGCACTCAGGCGCAGGCCGACGACGAGCACCCGGTCGAAGCCGCCCTTGGCCTCGTCCGGATCGAGCATGATCCGCAAGCCCATGCCGTTCTCGACGGCCTGCGGGAAGTCCGTCATCCATTTGAGTTCGTCCGGCATCACGATATCGCCGTCGTCGTCATGCCGGATCTGGCTCGCCGCATCGGCCTGCGGATCCGGTCCCACGAAGAGCGTCGCCGGTACGGGGTTGCCGAGGACGATGCGCGGAGCCGCGTTGCCGCGATAGCCGATGAAGATGAAGCGATCCGGCAGGATCGTCATCTTCGGCGCGCGCGCCCAGGCGCTCTCCTTGGTCTCGACGGGTGGAAAAACGAGGAAGGCAACGGCCACATTGAGGCTCGTCGGATCGCTGCCCGCCGCCGGCGCGACGGCAAAATTGGCGGGCAGGGTTTCCGCCGCCAGCGCCGCTGCCCGGTCCGGGCCGACGGCTGCCGCGAGTGCGGCCCGGGCCGCCGCCAACGCGGTCGCGTCGCCCTGCGCGCGCCACGCCGCCTGCCAGAATGTGACGAGTGCCGTCGCCTCGGCGGCGGGCAGGGGCGTCTCGGTGACGATGGTCAGGATAACGTCCTGCGGTCTTGGCTTGGTCGGCCGTGCCGAGGCGGCTATCTCAGGGAACTGATCGACGATCCAGCCGGCCCGTCCCGCGCCATGGGCGGTGGCGATGGCCCGCCAGGCGGCGCGTTCCTCACCCTCATGGCCGCCGGCCGACCAGATGCCCGCCCAATAGCTCCTCGCATCCGCCGCTTCCGCCGCGGTCAGCGCCGGATCGAAGGTGGTGATGAAGCAATCATCGGGATAGATGCGCAGCCACAGTTCATCGCTGCTTGCGCCGGTTTCCCGGGCAGGCTTGAAACGTGTCTCAAGCCGGATAGGCATCATGAGGATCGGCGTCGCGTCGCTGAGGTTGGAAATCCCCCCGCGCGGATCTGTAAAATCGGCGAAATCAGTGCGGATGCGGATTTCGTCCGTCAGGGCCGCCTTCTCGCGCGTGCGCAGATCAGCGAGCCTGGATGTGAGACGGCGCCTGTCCGCCGCGCGGCGCTCCCGTGCCGCGACGTCGGCTTCATCGTGGCGATTGAAGCGGCGGGCAGCCGCGGCGTCCTCGTCCTCGAGGCGTTTTAGGCGCGCCCTGAGCGCCGCGATCTCACCCTGAAGACCGTCGAGCGCCGATCGTGTCGTGTTGAGCGCGACGCGCAGATCATTGAAATCAGCCATGGCGCCCTCTCATTTTGGAAGCATTTCGCTGGCGTGGACGCCGACGAGCACAGGGGCCTGGAAGAGGATGTAGGCGAGCTCTGCGGAACTCATATTGCGGGTCCAGGCGATCTTCTTGTCGTCGGCGAACTGCACGGCCTTCTCGCTGTCGGTGCCGGTCGGCGTCACGAGCGTGAACGCGGTGGGCGCGGTCGCGATCTCGATATGGCTGCCCGGCGCATTGGGCTGCACGTCGTCCCAGGCGAGATCGTTCCAGACATTCAGTTTCGGCTGCTTCTCGATGTCGAGGCCGAAGCGGGGTTCACCGGGGCGCTCCTTGATGACGAAGAACCAGCCGGGATCGTCGTCGGGATGGGCACCCGTGCCCCCTTTTGCCTTGTCCACGGTTAGGTCGAAGCCGAAGAAATAGATGTCGGGCTCGACGCGTGCCTGGTAGAGCGGCGTCAAGACCTTGGACTTCGGCGGATTGGCCTCCTCGGCGGCGGTCAGAGGCGCGAGGCGCCGCTCCTTGAGATTGTCGATCGGGCCATGGCGATCCCACGGCTCACGGGCCTTGTCGGCCTCGGTGCCGTCGTCCTTGCGTTGCCAGACGGCGCGATGGGCATAGATGACGGCGGTTGGATAACGCTTCAGCAATTCCCCCCGAATGACGAGCACCAGCTCTTCTTCCGTCGCGCCGGCGACGGCTTCGCGGTTGTCGTGGCTGCCGAGTGTGGACGTCCGGCTCCATGTGTGGAGGGGCTTGATGTCGCGGAGCTTTTCCTTCAGCGCCTCGTCATCGAGATTGTCCCTGTTGAAGAACGAGCGCACGTCCCAGAATTGGCGAAATATCGAGCCGCGCTGATCGGTCGGATATTCTCTCCACAGGAGTTCGCGCGCGAATTCATGGTTGAGGCCGACCATATAGGATTCGATGAAACGCTGGTTGGTCTCGAGCAGCGTGATTGAATTATTTGCGATGAGATTGATGTTCGGCAGGAAAAGCTCCGAGGAGCGCGCCGTCAGCGGCTCGTACATCGGCTGATCGATGACGGGGTAGGCCATGGGCTCGACGAAGGCTTCCCCGATCTCGGCGATGAGACGCGGTGGAACGAAGAGGTCGGCGCGGATCCGGCGCGGGATCGTGTGCGTGGGATTGATCGCCTTGACGGCTGTCGCGGTGAGGTCGTCGAGATCGAGCGGCCGCCGGACCGGGGCCGCGCCGGCGGCGGCGCTCGCCTGGACGAGCGCGAAGCCCTCCTTCAGGGCGGTCTTGAAGCGCATGGCCTCCTGACTGTCCGGGCCGCGACCGGGCAGGAATCCGGAGCCTGGCTCGGTAATGACGAAGCCGCCGGCTCCCGGCATGGCATCGACGGCCGCTGGCGTCTGGTTGTCCTCCTTCAAGGCCTCTGACGCGGCGACCGACGGAGCCCATTGGTTGAGCCACCGTCTGAGATAGACCGCGCCAGCGATGACGAGCGCCGCCAGGAGGACCCCGATGGTCGGTGACAGCACCAGGAGGCAGAGGAGAGCGATGAGAATGGCGACGAGAATGACGAGCCATGGCAGAGGCGGCAGGCGCTTCAGCCAATCCACCACCCAGGGCGGCGCGGCAGCCGGCACGAGCGCGTCCGCCGCCTGATCGGCGGTGAAGAGGCCGGGCGGCGTCTGTTTGGGAGGTGCTGCGCTGACCTCGCCTTTGTTGACACGATCGATGAGCTGGTCGGGCGGGCGCGCGGCGTCGAAGGGAAGGGCGCTGATCAGCCGCCCGCGCGCCCGGATGATGCGCCGCAAGGGCGCCGATGTCATGACCGGCTGCAGCAGGCTCGTCGCCTGCGCGTGGTGGATGGTGAACGCCCCGGTGAGGATACGCTTGTTCAGCGGCGCCATGAGCAGGAGGGCCTTTTGCCGGCTGACACCGACGAGTGGCAGCAGATGGCGGTCGTACCAGATCTCGCTGACCTTCACTGCGAATTGGCCGAAGCGGATCCGGCGCTGCGCCTCAAGCACGTTGCCGATCTGCTCCCAGGCCGCATCCATGTATTTTTCCTGGTTATCCTGGATGATGCGGGTGCCGAAACCCGCCGGCACGCGAAAGCGCGGATCGAGATTGAGCCGGTGCACCCAGTTGTCCCAGTTCGCTGCCGGCGTGCCGTCGGCCTCCTTCAGCACCCGCTTCGTCAGGGCATGCCAGGTTCCGTAGAGAGGTGGCGCGATGATCGGGTCGGGGTCGCCTGCGCGCTGGTAGTCGTCAGGCAGGTTGAGAAGCCGGGCGAGATCCTCCTGCAGCGGCCTCGGAAAGGGATCGTCCCAGGTCTCGAACATGTCCGGTGGCGTGGCCGGCACCTTCGCCGGGGGGCGAAGCGCGCCACCTAGCTTGAGGATGCCGCCCAGCTCCGGCTTGTCGAGCCCCGAGACATTAGCGCCCGGATATTGAACGTCCATCTCGCGCGTGCCGACGCGCGGATCGACCGGCTTCGGCTTGAGCAGGCGGACGAGCATCTCGAAATCGCCGCGCGCGCCCGTGTGGAAGAACCAGCGGTGATAATAGGGAAAGCTCTGCGGCTCCGGCCGGGTGCCTGCGTCCCAGGCGGACAAGGTCGCGGGAACATCGTCGCCGATCTCGATCTTGAGGCCGGCGCGACGCCCCGTCTCGAAGGTCGGCACGAGAAAGGCGTGGTAGGCGGTGTTCTCCGCCAGCTTGCGCGGCGAGATGATCCGCGAATACGCAAGATCCGGGTTTTCAGCGAGGACGGCGCCGAACTTCGACAGGACCGCGTTCACATCCGTCGAGACGAACTCGCTGTCGCCTGCCGCGAGGCTGCGGTTGACATGGACATGGGCCCAGGCCCACAGCTCGTCGGCGCGGGGAAAGGCGGCGAGATTGTCGACGTCGACATAAGGTAACGGCCGGTCGAGCCCTGCCTTGCCGTCCTTGAACTCGCCTTCCGCGAGGACGACGAGGGCAAGCCAGGGACGCAGCCGCCCCCGGCCGAGATCGGGCGCCGCCGGTGTGTAGCGCCACGGAAAATCCTCGTCGTAGAATTCGATGGCCGGCAGATAGTTGGGCTCGAAATTCGTGACCCAGTCGCGCGGCTCGACACGCACGATGGCGCGCTTGTCGATGCCCACGATATCGCCGGGGCCAAACAGCGCCATGGGACGGCTCACAGTCTCGGTTGCCGTGCCACCGCCGAGCTTGTCGCCAGTCAGCGCTAGGTCGATGCTCACCGAGGCCCTGACTTTGACAGACGGATCGAAATCGGCTGTCGCGATCTGGTTGGCGAGCCCCTGGCGCAGCCATGGCAGGAAGGAGTAGGTGCCGATCACGCTCATTCCGTCACCCCCGCCATCGCTCTGGCCATTACGCCCGCGCGCCCCTTCATGCCGCCCGCTCGTAGCTTGGAATGACGTGGACGGCGTCCATCAGTGTGGGATCGTTCGCGACGACGTCATTCATGAACTGGCGGGCGCTCGCCTCGCTGCGGAAGGCGCCGGCATTGGCGGCGAAGGCCTTGTTGGTCGCCTGGAAAGCCACGGTAAAGGTCTCAGGCATCACCGTGATCTTGTCCTCGAACGGATCGAGCTGCTTCTTGGCGGCCTTCGAGAGCGCGCAATGGGTGATCGCCGCGCCGTTGAGGAAGAAATTGAACAGCGTGCCGGCGAAGAGGAAGAAGCGCCGCGTAAAGCGCTTGAAGTTGTTGTCGATGATGATCTCTTCGTAACGCACGATGCGTTTGACCATGCGGCTCGTCCGCAGATCGGCGCCTGCTGCGGACAGATGCAAACCGGATTTCTCCGGCGCGAAGGCTGGCCGCGACAGCTTGTCGGCATCTGAGAAATTCTGGAACTGCGCCGGCGCGAAGGGCTCGAAGGCGTCGTCGCGCTTGGCGAGCCCGCCGCCGGCGACATCGATCGTCAGCCGGTTGACGTCACTGGGCGCCTGATTGCCAATCTTGTCGAGCTTGATGGCGAGCGGCACGGCGCGCTGGCTGATCGCCAGGTGGCCGACGGGATGAAGGACAAGCGCTGCTTCCTCGGCCGGCATCTTGCGCAGCGTGACGAAGAGCCCGTTCCCTGCGGGCAGGATTGCCCGCCAGTTCTCCATCTTAGCATATTCGCCGGCGAGCAGCGGCAGTACCGCGATCGGCGGCAGCAGGGTGTCGGCGCTCTCGCCCCAGCTCTCGTTGATGTCCACATCGACATCCCAGAAGAGCAAAGAGATCGAGCCTTGACCCCTGATGCGCCATTTCGCGGGGCCTTGCAGCTCGCCCCGGACACGCACCGAAAACAGCCCCGCGCCGAAGACATTCGCCGACAGCGAGGCGGAGATCTCGATGATGAAGCGGAAGGGCGAGAACTGGAACAGCGCGTCGAAGGCGAGATGGCCTTTGACGTTGAGGGCGCTGAAGCCGAAATAGACCTCGACCCGCGCCCCGAATTGCACGGAATTGGCTGTGACGGCGAAATAGCCCTCGATCCTTACTCGGGACAACGGTGTGCTGAGGAGGCTGACGCTGATGCGCCTTGGGCTTGGGAAGGGCAGGGGCGGCGGCGCGAAACGGGGGTGGAAACCACCGACGCTGACGACGAAATTCGCGTCGTCGCCAAAGGCCACGAGCAATCCCATCTCGCCGTCGATGGTGAGGAAGACGACCCGGGATTCAAACAGCGAGGCGAAGAAATAGATGCGTTGCTTGTCGAATTCGATGGCGCCGGCGAAATTGACCTGAAGGATGATAAGCGGTGCATCCTCGGCCGGGATCGCCACCTTCAGGACCCCGATGATGGCGATGTTGCCCGGGATCTCGATGATGATCCCGAGCGAGACGCTGACCAGCGTCGGCGTACCCCAGCCGAGCTTGGCCATCGGCCCGATGAGGAAGGTGCCTTCCTGCGCCGGGAACAACGTCCTGAGATCGCTGATGATCTTCGGTGCGTTCGCGACCACGTCCCGCGGGAACATGATGGATTCAATGGAGCCGGTGCGCACGCCGTCCATCAGCGCTTCGAGATTCATCGTCCGGTTGAGGCCGATAAGGCCGCCAACCGCCAGCAGCGTGAAGCCGAAGCCGAGCTGGATGCCCGTACCGAACTCGACCGAGATGATGATGACGAGCGAAAAGCCCTTGGAGCCATCGGGCATCCTGGTCGAGATGAGCCCGAAGGCCTTGAGCGCGACGATGCCGCTGAAGCTGAGCTCGATGGCGCCGGCATATTCGCCCCGTTCGGGATCGAGGCTGAGATAGCCGCCGCCGGTGACGATGCCCGCATCCACGGAGAGTCCCACGCCCTTCGGCGGCTTGAAGCCGACGCTGAGATGCGCGGGACCGAGATTGCCCGGCCGGAAATCGAGACTGGTCGAAAGGCCGATGTCCTCGACCACCGCCTTGAGCGGCCCGAGGTCGAACTTCAGCAGCGCGCCCGTATCGAGGCTGAAGCGGTCGCTGCTCGGGCCGAGCCCGAGCCGGATGCCATCGAGCTTGGCCGGGCCGAGATAGATATGGGTGCTGAGCTCCAGCGCGAGCTTGCCGCCACCGCGGAAGGTGAAGCCCGAGAGGAGCGCCATGCCGAAGGCGAGGTCTGTTTCCGCTTCCACATGCCGGCCGGAGAGGACCTTCTGCAGAAAGCCGTCTGCCTCGCCGGCATCGATGACGAAACGAAAGGCTCCAATCTCGGCTTCGACGCCGAGGTCAAGCTTGCCTTGCGGTGTGCCGGCAAAGACATTGAAGCCGAGGCCCTGAATGGAGAGGCGCGTGCCGCCGGGTGAGCCGATGAGGGTGACTTCCTCAGCACGGGCCTTCTTCTCGCGAATTGCGATACTGGCGCCGAAGGCGCCGGTGAGATCGAAAAGCCCTTCAGCCGTGAAGGGAGGCCGCACGGTAAAGCCGACCTTGCGAATGTCGGCTGTGGACGAAAAGACGAGCTCACCCCGGTCGCAGACATTGAACTGGAAGCTGTTGCCGCCCCTGATATAGGGGAGGAGCGCCACGCCCCGGCGCTTGCCGCCGATGGCCTCGGCCGGCGAAATGGTGATGCCGAACTGGCTGTAGGTCTCGGGCGTAAAGCCTTTCTGGAAGAAGGGGAAACGCAGTTCGGGCAGTCCGGTGCCGGCGTTGCCCAAAGCCGCCTTGGTCGCAGCCGATTGCGGATAGCGCCCGCCCGGCATGCCGGAAGCGCGCATCAGCGCCTCCAAGCGTCCAAGGAGCAGGTCGATATCGAGGTTGGTGTCGAAACGATAGACATCCCGGGCGATCTCGCCGGGTGCGGTGAGCAAGGCGCCAAGGCGTCGCCAGTTGATGCGCCGCATGGGCTGGCCAGCCGCCGGTTCCTCGTTGCAATCGATCAGCCCGAACAGCAGCAACCCCTCGTGCAGTTGCGGCAGCGCGCGATCGATATGGTCGAGCAGGAGATGGTCCGTCAGCCGTGGCACGAGCTCGCCGAGGTTGGGGACACCGGCGCCCTGAAGGGCGGATTGAAGCTGGCGCATGGCATCGGAGACGGCGGCGAGCCGCGCCAGCAGATCGATATTGGCGGCAAGCTTGCCATTGTCGGTCTCGATGCTGGCCGACGCCCGCACACTTCCGCCAAGCCCGGCCACCGCACTCTTAAGACGGGAGAGCGCGCCCACGGCGGTGGCCCCCGGCACGGCATAGCCGAGCTTGGCAAAGAGGGCGGCCGCTCGTTCCGGCGTATCGATGTCGGCGACCGATCCGAACGCCACCGCGATGTCGCAGATGAGGGAGGCGAGGGCGTTCTGGGACATGATGCGGAGCCTATTCCGGTTTGGCTTATGGCTTTGCCAAGGTCATGACCTGATAGCGGTGTCTTTTGCGGTGGTTGGTGTGATGCCCGTTGATGTCAATATCAGACAAATCGCTGAAATTGAGTCCGGTCGATAGTTTTGGTCGAGTGGAATCTGCATTGTCGTAGATCATTACGCCGACAGCCGGCCCGATCTTACTAGTTAGCTCAGCAATATTCGTGACGGATACGTCGGGATCCCAAAAAAGGAACATATTATCTGCGACGGCAAAGAGGAGAATGTAGTGCTCGATCGGGGGGTGATCGTCCTCGTGTTTTCTGCCGCTTAGGCAGCCAGCGACCAGATAGCCGCCGGCGGACAGAAGCGCCGTAGCCTTGGCAACCGTGCTCTGTAACGTATTGGGTGTGTAGTTCAGAATGAGGTTCGTGTCTGTCGAGCGGCTATCTTTAGCATTCAAGCTCGTCAGGGTGACGGGGGAGAAAGCCGGCAGTGATTGTGTGTCGACATTGCGGGTTCTGAAAAGTTGTTTGGCTGTGAACTGTGAGGCAGAGCCGCACATCACGGTCGAATCGAGAAAAAGGGCGCATTGCCGTGGTAAGGAAACCTTGTCGAAGGTGGCAGGCGCGAGCTTAGGTTGGCCGAGCCACTGATTGACCCGCCCGTAGGCCCACTCGCCGCTTGCTGTGTTGTCGCTGAGCACGGCGGTGGCTACTGCCTTATCGGCCAGGGAGACTTGCGCGGCATTCATTTTATCGCGTGCGGATGCTGTGGCCGACGTATAGGCCGCTGTGCCGTTGACCCTCGAGCCGGATCTCAGCACACCGTAAGGCTTTGCCTTATCGGGGTGGCCAGCAGGCAGGCCATCTCGGTAGGGCTTGTGGTTGTGAATACTGCCCGTTGAGCGCAGCGCATCGACAAGATCACTCCAGCCGTCGTCCTCGGTCAAGGCAAGCAGCGCTTCGCGCAATGCGATATCGTTGATGTCGTAGATCTTCGTTTTCAGAGCGGCGCGCATGGCGCGTACAAGGGCGAACTGGCCGCCTAGCAGATGGTATTCCGAGCCGTTGTCCGTGAAAAGCTGCCGGAAGTTTTGCGCGGCGGTCTCCAAAGCTGGCGGCAAGGGAAATGTCGAGGCTGGCCCGCCCCCGGGATCTGGCCCGGGCTCCCCCGGGGCTGTGTTCGGCGCAAGCGTACGGATGGCCTCATGGCCGGCCGTTTGCGATCGCTTGCTGGTCCTCCCCATTCCCGATCCTCCAGCCCGCACGGATCGGCGGGGTTGAATGTCACGCGCGCGTCAAGGGGCCTTCCCTGTAATGTCTGTTGATCCAGTGGGCCCGCGTGCCGGACAACTCGCGCAGGACCGCGTCGAAGTCGATGCCATTGAAATAGCGGTCGCGCAGGGTCTCGATCACCCTTCCACATTGGGTGATGCTGCTCTTTGGAAAACGGGCGAGGTTGAAAAGGTCGATGCGCGCGGTCTCCGGTAGCGCGGCCGTTTTATGACGCAGTTCCTCCTCGGCCAGCGTATGAGCTGGTCCGACGGTCGGCAGTTCCGTCCAGGGCAGGTGGGGGCCGACGATCATCGCGAGGAGCGCAGGGCGCAACCCCGCAATGCCCAGTCCTCTGCCCGCCAGGGTGGCAAAGCCGGCTGAGCCGGCATTGAGGACGGCGGCCACTTCTGAGAGATCGGCCTGACGGCGCCCTACATTGCGCTGCAATGCGCTTTCCATGAGCATGGTAAATACCAACCGCCGAAAGCCGTCATCCACGGCCCCTGAGCGTGGGACCACGTTCTGGTAGTAGATATTGTAGTCGTTCACGAGTTCACGTGACACATCCGGGTTCGCTGCGGAAGGGCCGGGCTCGTCAGCGCCAGCCACAATCATCGCCTCCAGCCCGGCGTGAGCGGCAACAACCGACTGATTGAGGGTGAGCGCAGCGAGCGCGGATCCGCCCCCGTCAAGGCACCGCACCGTTGTTGAGAGGCGTCCCGTTACGCCCGGACTATAGCTGATCTCGCCAGCCGCCGTGGTTTCGACCGTAGGTGCGCCATCGCTCTCCACGAACGACCATTCGAATGACTGCACAGATGCCGCTAAAGCCGCATCAGTGATGAAGACGATGAAAGTATTCCGTCTTCCAACAACCAGAGGCGATGTGATGTAGGACACAACGGCGGAGCCTCCGTCGGCCGAAAGATTAGCTTGGCCCAGATCGGAAGCCTGATAATTCTCAGGAATACGGCTTTCAGTCTTGCGAACGGGCATGATCGACAAAAACCCCGATCCAATGTCCATGCAGAATGGTGGAATGCTACCCGAGCCAAGCAACGATGACCAGCAAAATATAGCTCAGGTTAACGGCTTACTCTCGCGGGGTCCTTGGCATCGTGGGCGAGCCTTGAGAGCTCCCCTAAGCCTGGGGCCGGCACCGACCGACGTCTTGCCTCGGAAGCGCCGGCGTCAAAGGCGCAAACGTCCCTTGCTTCCCCGTCGCATTTATGCGAGAGAGCGAGCCGCGCGGCGGGCGCTTGCTCCTCTTTGCGTGCGGGTGGCAGAGCGGTTTGATCTCAACATGTTATCTAGATCCTCGTGTAGACGATCGGGACCGTAAAATGATACCTGTGCCGGCCGCTGGACGAACTTCCTGCAGTCTCCAGGCCAGATAGTTTCGGCGGGGGAACAAATCCGAATTCGTAGTAACATTTTCGCTGCGCTCTGGATCTGCGCATTGGTTGCGGCCGCACTTCAAGCGCAGCCCTTCCTGGCCGGCTACCGGCTGACCGCTGATGAAATACTGTTCCACTATTTAACGCTTAAGAATACGCTTGCACAGAATTTCCAGTTCCTGAGCGAAACCGCTGCGCAGCAAGGGCGCATCGGACAGTTCGTAGTATTGCCCATCAACATGATGGCTAGCCATTTGTCAGCCGTTACATGGGTAAGGGTTGGCTTTCTCGGTGCTTGGGGCGGGCTGATGCTACTCACGGCACTGTGGGTTGGCGGCCTGTGTCGATCCCGAGCGGTCGCATTGCTGAGCTTCCTGGTGCTGGTCACTTACCAGCGTCTCGGGTTTGATCACATGCCGCCGAACAGCTATCCGCTCCAGAACACGGTGCCGTTCCTGCTGATCCTGGCGTCACGGCTCGCCGGCGGGGTGCAGCGCTCCCTCGTCACAGACTGCATTCTCCGCGTCATCCTGTGCTTGAGCATGGTGACCACTGAGTATGCATGGGTGTTCGGGCTTGGTGTTATCGGATGCGAATATCTTGCAAGTTTTTCCCTTGGAAGGCAGGAGGGGCTCGCCAGACTGAAAACGCGAGGATTCGCGCTCGACATGATGGCGATCACCATCGCGCTGGCACTCTACCTTGGCTACCGCATCGTGCATCCCTCACACTATGAGAGCAATTCGCCGGACGGCATCCGGAATCTAGGTGCCTTGATCTGGACTTCGTTCTTTCACGTGCTGAACGGGACCGTCATATTGCCAGTCCAATGGGCGCATTTTGCACAAGCGCCATGGAAGGCGCTCGCTGCCTGGGCTGGCATGTCCGTGTTGACCGCGGGGGTAGCGTGGGGTGCCTTGCGGCATCTCGAACGCGACCGGCCCTGGCTTACTATCGCCACCATAGGCGTCCTTTTCAGCGTCTACGTGACGCTTCCCGTCGCAGCGACCCTGAGACATCAGAGCTGGTGCGCAACGGCGTGGCCCTGCGCCTATCTCGATACGCGCTCGGCCTTTCCCGGCGTTGCCGTTGCCCTGGTAGGAATTTGCGGCTGGCTGCTCCGTTTTGGCCGGATTATGCAGGTCGCTCTCGCAGTCGCGCTCGGTTTGGGAGCAGGTACCACATACCTTTACAATATCTGGGTTTCGCAGGAGCTCACGAGCGCTGCGAGGGTGTGGGAGCGCGCCGACGCCTTGGCGTGTCTCGCCCCGTCCTCACTTCCTCACGGCGAGGCGCTTCTGAAAGCGGTGGATCCGCGGAGCCTGATCAGCGTCCACCCAAACTTCCCTCAGGCGGACTACTGGCGCGCCTATATCGCAAGCCGGGCCGAGAATTGCGCAGGAGCGGCACGCTAATTCTATTTCAGATCGCTTCGTGCGGTCTCTGTCCCGGTTAGAAAATGAATGCACATGGCACGGCCTTCTCGGCCGATTTCGGCCCTCGGCGCGGACGGCTGCCTGCTGGGTCGAAGTTACGCCTATGGCCTTGCCTCGGTCGGAGCAGCCGGCGTCACCGCCGTTCTCGAGATGCTGAGAAAGGAACTCACGATGAGCATGGCGCTCCCGGGGCTCACGAGCGTTGCAGACATGCGGCAGGGCCGGATGGCATGCGTTTCGCGCCGCGATCCCCGCCCCGACGGGAGCGCGCGACCAAGCTCCACGAGAGGCTGTTGATCGGCTCGTTCGGTGAGGCCGGGCCGACAGCGAGCGCGCCAAATTGGAGACTTGGTCGGCATCGGCTCACCGCACAAGAGGGTCTTGCACAGGGATCAGTTATATGGAGCGGAGAAGTGTTTCGCGTGCGGATTGCATGTGCGTCCGCACCGCTTTGTCGAGACCTTCGGTATCATCGACCTTCAATGCATGAATGATCGCGAGATGTTCGTGCAGCGCGACCTCGTTGCGCTCGCGTTCATCATGCTTGGCCCATTGCAGATGATAGTGGAAAATCAATGATATAATCTCGTAGAAGTCGGTTATGAAACGGTTATTCGCTGCGTCATTAACGGTACGATGGAAGCTCTCGTCCAGCCTGGAGAACTCGTGATAACCGCTCTCTATCCGCCGCAGCAGATCAAGATGCGCAGCTTCCAGCGCGTTCAGCCTGTGGCGTCCCTCCTCCGTGCGCAGTGTTCGCGTAAAGTAGTGGATGGATCTCATTTCGAACATTTCGCGTATATCGCAGAGCTCCAGCGCGAAGTCCCGGGTAAAACCTTGAAATACCCAGCTCGCGTTCGGGCGACGTTGGATCAGGCCATAGCGGCTGAATCGGTTGAGATACTCGCGAATTCCTGATGTCGAGACGTTGAAAAGCCGGGCGAGCTCAAGGCTGCTGATCGCATCTCCTGGCCGAAGGTCACCTGCAAGCAGCCATTCCTTCACACGGCGCTCGATCAGTTGGGAACTCGGCTCCGTCTCCGTTTCCGAAAAGTACTCATCGGCGCGAGGACGCCGCAAGACCCGCTTCTCACGCCCGTTCACCTTGAGGATGCCTGCGGCGTGCAGGGTAACGAGGATCGCTCTAACCGTGGTGCGGCTTACGTGCAGCCTTTTCGCCAGCGCCGGCTCGGCGCCCAGCAGCGCGCCGATGGGGAGATCTGCGATAACCGCGAGGCAGTTGTTGTAAGCCTGCTTGTAAACCGAATTGTCTTTCAAGCTGCGCCTCCTCACCCATCAAACTGTTTTTTATCCGTCTAGTTATCGGTAAAAAACACTTTGACATTGGATGGCAGAGGGCTCAAGGGTCGCTTTATCGAAATACACAGCTGGCGACGCGATGGAGATGTCGTGTGCCCCCTTGGCGTCCCACGCCGCGCTTCGTGGCATCAGGGTGCGCGAACTGTCGGCGAACCAATCGTTCAGGACCTTGCGATGAAATCAATCGTATGTCTCGCGCCCCATCAGATCATTCAGGAGAGGCGAGCTGCACCGGGGAAGCTCTTGGAAGGCTGGGTCCTTCTTGACGTAAGTCACGTGGGCATTTGCGGCACGGACTACCATATCTACGAAGGGAAGCATCCCTTTCTGGAATATCCCCGCGTGATCGGTCACGAAATTTCGGGCGTGGTCTCGCAGGCTCATCCGTCTTCCGGCTTTGCGGCTGGCGAGACGGTGGTGGTTAATCCTTACCTGTCATGCGGGGTTTGCGGGGCCTGTCGCAAGGGGAAGCCGAATTGTTGCGAGCGCATTGAGGTTCTCGGCGTGCATCGCGACGGCGGTATGTGCGAGCAGATCGCAGTTCCCGCCACCAATCTCTACCATGCAAACGGCCTCTCTCCTCGCGATGCGGCTATGGTTGAGTTCCTGGCTATAGGCGCTCATGCGGTGCGTCGGGCAGGGGAGAAGGATGGGGTCGCTCTCATTGTTGGCGCAGGGCCAATCGGCCTTGGTGTTGCGATCTTTGCACGCATCGCCGGCTTGGATGTGACAATCGCCGACGTCGATGCGGGGCGACTGACGCAGGCGCAGCGGGTTCTCGGCGAGGTTCGTTCAGTTGTCGTGGGCGACGCCGAAGCCTTGGCGCGCGTGCAGGCACTCGAGCCGGGCGGCTTCGATGTGGTCTTCGATGCGACAGGTAATGCCAGGTCGATCATGTCAGGCTTTTCCTTCGTCGCACATGGCGGGACCTATGTTCTGGTCAGCGTTGTGAAGGACGACATCACGTTCTCCGACCCGGAGTTCCACAAACGGGAGATGTCGTTGATAGGCAGCCGGAATGCCACGGCCGCTGATTTCGAGCATGTCATCGCGTCGATCGGCAGCGGAGCCGTGCCGCTCGATGCACTCGCGACGCACGAGACGACGCTGGACACTGTGGTCACGGATCTGCCGCGATGGGCCCGGGAAAAAGAAGGTTTGATCAAGGCCCTGGTTCGGATTTGATGAGGATTGGCGACATCGCCTGTCGCCATCGATCGCCAAATCTCAGGGCCTTGTCGGCGCCGGAATGGTCGCCGGCCGTGCGAGGCGCGCCTGCGCGGTTAAGCGAATCCCGGCGTTGGCGGCACCATATCCGCTGTATCTGTCGCGTTGCACGATCTCGAAGAACAAGCCGCCGTCGAGGGTTGTCGTGTAGGCCTGATAGAACACACCGGTTTCGTCGCGATCATAGAGAATGTTGAGCGTCTTCAGCCAACTGAGCTCATCCGCCGGAAGATCAAACCGTGCTTCGAGGTCGTCGTAATAATTCTCCGGAATTGGCAGCATCGCGACACCGTTGGCAACGAGAGCCTTGACCGTTGCCTGAATATTCGCCGTTGCAAAAGCGATATGTTGCACACCCGAGCCGAAGAAGTCCGTGATAAACCGCGCCGACAGCGTTCTGTGACTTTGCGAGCCGTTGAGGATAAGACGCAAGCCCCGTCCAGCTCCATCGCCGAGGCCGCTTTCGATCACTTGGCTCTGGACCACGCCGCCGGGGTCGATCACCGCTTGGCTAGGCGCTTTCGTCGTCTCGAACAGCGATGAATAAAACAGCACCCACGTCAGCATTTCCTCGTATTGCATGCTTTGTGAGATATGATCGACGGCGATCAAGCCGACGTCTGCTCCGGTTTCACCGGTCGGCGCGAAGTCAACCTCCGCCCAGCGCCCCAATGCTGAAGCGTTGTCCAGGAAATAGAGCAGGCTGCCGCCCAGTCCCCGGACCGCAGGAATGTCGAGTTCGCCAGGGCCCACAGCGCCGGTGTGCGGCGTATCGAGGAGGGCGGTAGCGCGGCGGATAGTCGCCTGAGCATCAGCCACCCTGAGTGCTATCGCGCATACCGATGTGCCGTGCGTGATCTGGTAGCTATGGGCGAAGCCTTCGACGTCGCTGTTGAGCACGACGCGGATATCCCCCTGTCGCCAGAGCCCGACATCCTTGGAGCGGTGCGCCCCGGCGCGGAGGAAGCCGAGTGCCGCGAGCAGGCCTTCGAAAGTCGGCCGCAATGCCTCGGCCACTGCGAACTCGATAAATTCGACCGCTTCCACCGGCGTCGGCGGCGGCATCGGCACTGCGCCAGGAACAGCGTGGCCCAGCTTTCGCGAGGTATCATCCAGCAGCCATATGAGAGAGCGATGCCCATCCAATGCCACTGACCGCGCCGAACCGGCACGGAACCGGTCATTGAAAATTTCCAGCGAGAGGATGCCATCGTAACCCGTCGCGACGAGCGCATTCATGAAGCCGGGAAGGTCGAGGTCGCCTTGACCCGGCAGACAGCGCCAGTGCCTGCTCCACGACAGATGATCCATCTGCAGCCTTGGCGCGTCCGCCATCTGCACCATCGCGATCTTGTCCCGCGGTATGATTGTCATGGCCGTGAGGTCAAGACCGCGCGACAGGATGTGAAAGCTGTCCAGGACGACGCCGATATTGTCGCGGTTCGCGCGCCGGACGATCTCCCAGGCGTCCCGGTAGTCCCAAACATGGCGGCCCCAGGCCAGAGCCTCAAAGCCGATCCGCATGCTACGACGGGAGGCTCGTTCCCCGAGTTCCGCGAAATCCTGGGCGAGCCGGTCAATCCCGCCGAGGGATTCGGGTGAGACGTTGGAGCAGACGAAGAGGAGATCCGTCCCGAGTTCCTGAAGGAGATCAAACTTGCGTTCCGCGCGATCGAAGGTGCGGGCGCGTCGCGCTTCCGGCATGCCCTCGAAATCGCGGAAGGGTTGGCAGGTCACGATGGCGAGGCCGAGGTCCGCGCATATGCGACGCACCTCGGCTGGCGAGCCGGGAAAGGCGATGAGATCATTTTCGAAGATCTCAACAGCCCGGAAACCCGCCGCCGCAATGGCCTCGAGCTTCTCCTGAAGTGTTCCGGACACGCAAACTGTAGCTATCGAGGGTATCATGATGGAGCCTCCTCCCGTGCAAGGTGGGCAACAGCACGCAGGTCGTCTGACGTTGTCGTGGGGAAGCCGAAGAACTCGAGATAGGCCGGGATCTGTTCAAACAGCATGTCGATCCCGACCTGATAGGCGCAGCCCCTCGCGCGAACGGCGTCAAGAAAAGGTGTAATTTCCTGTTTCATGACGACTTCCCCGACGAAGGCCGATGGCGCGATACGTGCGACATCGACAGGGAGTGGATCTCCAGTCCTCATGCCGAGCGGGGTTGCATTGACGATAATGTCGAAGCCGTCCGGATCCTTGCCGCCGACCGATACGCCAAGCGCTGGATAATGGCGGCGCAGTCGCTCCCCCAGCGCTGACGCCGCGGGTGGCTCGGTGTCGAACAGGGCGATCTGGGCCACGCCTGCCTTCGCGAGCGAAGCGGCGATTGCCGACCCAACACCGCCAGCCCCGACGACCAGAGCGCGTTTGCCCGTGATGATGCGTCCCTTCTTCAACATGCCGCGGACGAAACCTTCCCCGTCGAACATCTCTGCGACGAGCCGTCCGTCGCGCTCGATCCTCACGGCGTTACAGGCCCCGGCAATGGCCGCAGTGGTCATGACCTCGTCGACGAGACCGACAGCGGTGACCTTGTGCGGCATGGTGATCAAAGCGCCGTGGGCATTGGAGAGCCGGGCGAAGAGTCGCAGAAAGGCGGGAAAGTCCGGCGCTTTCACGCCCATGGGGACGACGACGGCATCAATGCCCCGACGCATGAAGTAGGGATTATAGATCATCGGCGCCTTGAAGCTCTCGGTCGGATGGCCGAGATGCGCAACGAGCCTTGTTGTGCCCGTGATCATGACGAAATGTCTTTCCATTCAGGCGGCGATTTTGACCGCCGTACCGCTACGGGCCGCCCGCTTGACAGCCTCGATGACTTTCAGTGTGCGCAAGCCCTCACGCCCTGAGACGATTGGCGTCTCGCGACCGCAGATAACCTCGCAGAAATGCCGGATCTGCAGCTTGAGCGGATCGTCAGGCGAGAAAGGAATGCGCTCGCGCTGCAAGGGCTCCCACCAGCTCCGTTTGCCGCGATGGGACCAGAGTTCCAGTTGCGGGATTGTCAGAGATCCGTACGTCCCCCCGATATGATAACAGCTTTCCCCCTGCCGGGGATAGGCCGGGTTCTCGCCGGCCGTCAGTTCCCAGCTCCAGGGAGCAACGACTGCATCGGACGCACTGATCGTTGCAAGGATTCCGCTATCGAACCGCAGAATAATCGCCGCGGTTTCTTCGACCGCATACCCGCGGACCGCGTTCGATTCCAGCGCCTGAACGGTATCCACTTCGCCGCACAAGTATCGAAACAGATCGATGTCATGGATAAGATTCAGAAAGACCGGACCGCCGCCGGGTTCCCGGCGCCACGCCGTCTCGAAATAGTCCTCAGGTTTCATCAGCCAGAACTGGCCCGTGAGGGTCAGCACTTGTCCGATCCGACCCGCGTCGATGATTTCCTTTGCCTTGCGGATCATCGGATTATAGCGCCGGTGGTGCCCAACGAGCAGCGGAATTCCGCAGCCTTCTGCAGCCTCCACGAGGCTTTCAGCGGCGGCGACGTCATCTGCGATCGGCTTTTCGACAAGCGTGGGAATACGAGCCGCGATCGCTTCTAGCCCGTTGGCGACGTGCAACTGGTTAGGTGTCGCGATGATGACGCCGTCGGGCCTGTCCACCGCTAGGCACGCGCCAAGGCTTGCATACCACGCGGTGTCCAGCGTGCGGGCCAGCGCCTGAGCTGCGGGCGCGGGATCGATGACGGCCGACAGAAGGGCTCCCGGATCGGCAGCGACATGCTGCGCGTGGCGGCTGCCGATCAGTCCGGCTCCAACGATTGCGAGTTTGACTGGCCCCATGGTGCGCTCCTCACACCGTAGCCGACGGTTAAGTCTCTGAGGTCTCGGCGATACGTGCGATGCGCCGCAAGGCGAGCTCATAGCCTTGGGTGCCGAAACCGGCGATCACGCCATCTGCCCGCAAAGACACGAAGGAATGATGGCGGAAAGACTCGCGCTTATGAACGTTCGAGATGTGACATTCGATGACCGTTCCATCGAATGCATTCAGGGCATCGAGGATGGCGACCGACGTATGAGTGAACGCCCCGGGGTTGATGACGATGCCGATTGCCCCTTCGCGCGCGTCATGGATCCAGTCGATGATTTCATATTCCCGATTGGATTGATGAAAGCTGAGCCGCAGATTCAATTCCTCGCTCAATATGCGGCATGCGGCCTCCACATCGGCAAGCGTTTCATCACCATAGATATGGGGTTGCCGCTTTCCAAGGAGATTGAGGTTGGGACCGTTGATCACATAGACGAGGCGGCTCATGGCGGGCTCCGATCGCTGTATCGCGGTTCAATGCATATTGAGAATTTCACCGAGAAATTTCCGCGTACGCGCGTGACGTGGGGCGGTAAAGAATTCAGCGGGCGGCGCTTCTTCGACGATCGCGCCTTCCGACATAAAGATCACGCGATCGGCGACCTGTCGGGCGAAACCCATCTCGTGTGTGACGCAGATCATCGTCATGCCCTCCTCGGCAAGGCCGATCATCGTGTCGAGCACCTCCTTGACCATTTCCGGATCAAGAGCCGATGTGGGTTCGTCGAACAGCATTACCTTCGGCTTCATGCACAGGGCGCGTGCAATGGCGACACGCTGCTGCTGGCCGCCCGACAGTTGGGCCGGATATTTCTCTGCCTGTTCCAGAATCTTGACACGTCCCAATAGCTGGCGCGCGGTAGACGCAGCTTGCTCCTTCCCGATGCCAAGAGATCGCATCGGCGCAAGCATGCAGTTTTCCATAACAGTTAAGTGCGGGAATAGATTGAAGTGCTGGAACACCATGCCGACTTCCCGTCGGACCGCATCAATCGTCTTTCCTGCATCAGTCAGCACGATGCCGCCTACACGGATCTCGCCCTTCTGATAGTCCTCAAGACGATTGATGCAGCGTATCAAGGTCGATTTTCCCGAGCCTGACGGTCCACACAGGACGATGCGCTCGCCCCGGTTGACCGACAGATTAATGTTACGCAAAGCCTGAAAGGAGCCGTACCACTTCTCGACCGCGATCATGCTGATCATGGTCTCATGATGTTGCGCAGCGGTGATTGTCGTGGGGCTCATCAAGGCTTCCATGGGAATACATGCCTCAGCTGGCGGTAAAGGGAATACCTTCGAGGCTGTCCGGGAACTTATGAACGGGCACCTTCATCCACTTGTCATAGACCTTCTGGAGTTCGCCGTTGGCCTTGATCTTGTCGATGAACGTGTTGAGGGCGGCATTGATTTCTTTCTCACCAAGCCGCGTGCAGGCGCCATTATAGAGATTCTGGAATTCGAGTTTGTTCTCGAACTCGCCGGGACGCGCCTGCTCAATGCGCTGGAGATAGAAGATATTTCCGCCAAGCGCCTGAACTTGACCGGAGACCAACGCTTGGATCGAGGGCGCATCGCCATCATAACGTCGGATGACGGTGTTGGCGGGTGCGTTCTTGGTGACCTGAGTGTCCTGCGCGGCGCCCTTGGCCACACCGATGGTGAAGTTGCCCATGTCCGCATTGGTTTTGATCTGGGCTGACTTCGGCCCGACCAGGACGATGGTGTTGGCGACGTAAGGCTTCGAGAATTGAACGGCCTTGGCGCGCTCCGGCAGCATCGCCATCGTCGCGAAGAGAACGTCGACCCGTCCGGTCGTCAGCGCGGGGATGCGATTGTTTACTTCGAGAGGCACGAACTCAACCGGAACACCGAGCTCCTTGCCAAAGAGTTCGGCTATGTCCGCGTCGAGTCCCTCCTGCTTGCCGGCGCTGTTGACGAACCCCCAGGGCGGATTGTCGCCTTGGATGCCGACGATCAACTTGCCCCGCTTCTTGATTTCTTCGGGAGTAATTGCCCAGGCGGGTTGTGTGATCAACGCCGGCGCCGCGAGTGCAATCGCTCCCCCCAACAACACCTCGCGACGATTCGGGCTGTACTTTTTCATCTTTGTCATGACCGTTTCTCCCTCTCCCACATCTGGCTTCACGCCATTCACTTGATGCCGTTGAACATCACCGCGTGCCGACGGCGAGCTGCCGCTCAAGCCGCGCGCCGGCAAGAGATAACGGCCAGCACATCGCAAAATAAAGCATTCCGACGACGCCGAAAACAAGTATTGGCTGGAATATCTGATTAGATATAATGTTTCCAGCGCGAGTCAATTCCAGAAACCCTACAATCGATGCCAGGGACGTTCCCTTGATGAGCTGAACCAGAAAGCCTATTGTGGCGGGCAGCGAAATGCGCAGGGCCTGCGGCAGGATTACGTCCTTCATGCGCGACACATAGTTTAGGCTCAGGGCCTTTGCCGCCTCCGTCTGGCCTTTAGGTACGGCATCGATGGAACCACGCCAGATCTCGCCGAGATAGGCGCTGGCGTGCAGGGTGAAACCAATCGCGACCGCTATCCAGGCATCAAGCTTCAATCCGATCAGAGCAAGGCCGTAGTAGACAACAAAGAGCTGCATCAGCAGAGGCGTGCCCTGAAAAAGGGCGATATAGCCCGCTGTCGCGCGCTCCAGCCAGGGCAGGCCGGAGGTGCGTGCCAGAGCAACTCCCAGCCCGGTCACGCCGCCTCCCGCAAAGCCGACAGCCGACAGCAATACCGTCCATTTCAGCCCTACCAGCAGGAAGATGAATTCGTTCTGTCCCATCCCCGCCGCCCTCACTTGACCGGGTAGCTGAAGTAATGCGCAGAGATCATACCGAACATCCGCATTAATAGCCACGACATGATGAGGTAGCAAAGAGTTATCACGCCATAGACTTCGAAGCTGCGAAAGCTGTTGGACTCGATCTGCTGGGCGACCGAGGTCAGTTCGTAGGCCGAGATGGCAGAAGCAATACTTGTCGTGAGCGTGAGGAGTATGAACTGGCTGGTGAGTGACGGGAAAATCGCCCGGAGGGCCGGTTTCAACACGATCAACCGAAAGACCTGCGCCTTGTGCAGGCCCAGCGCCAGCCCGGCTTCGATCTGTGCCTTGCTGATGGACTGCACGCCACCGCGGATGATCTCGATGGCGTAAGCGCCGCCGTTAATTCCAAGAGCGATGATCGCTGTGGGTGTTGGATCGAGGCGCAGTCCCGCCAAAGGCAGGGCGAAATAGATGAAATAGATCTGGACCAGGAACGGCGTGTTACGTATCAGCTCAACGAAGGAAATAACAAGCCAGCGGAGTGATTTGACGTGAGAATCGCGCAGAACGACTCCCCCTATACCAATAATTATGGCGAGAACCATCCCGCCGAGGGCGAGCCAAAGCGTCCCGAGACATGCAATCAGAAGATCAGGCAGACCCTCGATGACGGGGGTGAAATCGAGCTGATAGTTCATTCATCTCCCCTCGCTGTCGACCTTCTTTGCGGGTCGATGCGACCTGTATGAGTCGCGCGCTTCTGCCGCGGCTCCAGCGACCTCAATACGTACCCTCGAGCCATGGACATTAATTGTACGATCTGGTTCAATTGGTCAAGTGAAATTAACCGGTTCGTTCAATCGGGCTTCATGCTCGGTCGGAGGCGGTATGAAAGGGTTGTCATGGATCGCGTTGCTACGTCCCGGCCGTCGCGGGTCAAAGGCGGAAAGAAATCCGCCAGCTGGACGCAGGATCCTGAAGGGGTCAAGCAGGGGATCCTGGCGGTTGCCCGTGAGGAGTTCGTGGAATACGGACTGAGCGGCGCCCGTGTCGATGAGATCGCCGCCAAGACTGTCACCAGCAAGAGGATGATCTACTACTATTTCGGGGATAAGGAGGGGCTCTACCAGGCTGTTCTCGAGGAGGCCTACGATCGTATCCGTAGGTTCGAGCGGAGCCTGGACCTCGCGACGTTGCCTCCCGTGGAGGCTATAGCCACCCTTGCGGGCTTCACGTTCGATTATCACGCCGATAATCCGGATTTCGTCCGCCTTGTCATGGTCGAGAATATCCATCACGCCCGACATCTCAAGAATTCCTCTAAGATTAGCGACCTCAACATGTCTGCAATCAATATGATCCGCGAAATATACGATCGTGGACTGGCATCAGGTGCATTCCGGGAGGGGCTTGATCCAATTGATATCCACCTCACCATCAGTGCACTCAGTTTTTACAATGTGTCGAACCAAGCGACGATCCAGCAGGTGTTCGGGCATGACATGGCTGATCCTGCCGCGCGCGCACGCCGAAGAAGGAGCGCGGTCGACACCGTCCTTCGCATGCTCTGTCGTTGATGTATTTGGCTGGTCGAAACGAGTTGACGCGCGGCAGCGGTGACATCGTTCTTGTCGGGAACCTCCTAATTCTGCGGGACCAGGGCGGAGACCGCTTGCAGAGCAAGCTCGTAACCGGCTGCCCCAAGACCAATAATAATCCCGGTTGCGGCTCGCGAGATCAGCGAGTTGTGATAGATGCTCTCGCGGGTGTGAATATTTGATATATGCAATTCGATTTTCGGCTTGTCGAATGTCTTGAGCGCGTCGAGCAGGGCGATCGACGTGAATGTGTAGGCCGCAGGATTGATGATGATTGCACAAGCTTTGCCGCGCGCCTCGTGGACGCTTTCCACAAGTTCACCTTCGAAATTCGTCTGCCGGAAGTCAACCGCGAGACCAAGCTTAATAGCGGTGTTGTCGCAGCGTTCGCGAATATCCGCGAGTGTTGCTGTGCCGTAGATTGCAGGCTCGCGATCGCCCAGCAAGTTCAGGTTCGGGCCATTGAGAATATAGACGACATTGTTCATGGGGTGTTTCGGCTATTGCTCGGCGTGTGGGATTAGTGCCGCCGATCCTCGGGGATTGGTGGCGAAAAGCGTCATGCCGTCCGCGGTGGAGAATGGGATGGTCGGCGGCTGGTTGAGATGTCGGAAGGACTCTCCGGCCTTGAGGTGCCCGGGTGTCGATCATACCGGCGCGCGAACGCTGTCCATGAGCTTCCTCCCGGAGCCGCCAGCTTATCGAATTCATGATGTCAAGCGATCGGTCGGGGAGTTCGATGGAAGGTGGGCGTCGACCGCTGCCTGACTTCCGAACCATAGATCGTATCAGTTTACGTATCAATCGATAAAATTGTAATCATCAGAGATTTCTTGAAATAGCTGGTGATGTTGAGCTTGGCTTAGTTTAACGTTCCCGGTAAGCCTTCTGTCGGAAGGGTGAAACCAAGCCATGGCTGAATCAGATCTGTTAGGCGAAGAGACCGCCGTTGCGACGTCCGGCGAGCAGGCCTACGCCCGCATTCGCGCGGATATCGTCTTCGGCCGCCTAAAGCCGGCGCAGCGGTTAACCCTGGAGAAATTGCGCCCCACCTATGGGGTGGGCATCAGCACCTTGCGCGAGATCCTGAGTCGATTGACCCCAGAAGGGTTAGTCATCGCGGAGGGGCAGCGGGGTTTTCAGGTCGCGCCCTGTTCGACGGAGGATCTGCGGGAGATCGCGGCGTTGCGGCTTCTCATCGAGAAGCACGCGCTGAGCGAGTCTTTTCGGGCGGGCGATATGGAATGGGAGGGCAGGGTCGTCGCCGCTCATCACAAGCTCGCACGCATGGAAGCGGGCCTTCTGGCGGGGGACACATCACGAACCGAGCAATGGAAGCGTTACGACTGGGAATTCCACCAGGCGCTCGTGTCGGCTTGCGGTTCAAGAGCGCTTCTTGACATGCACTCCGGCATCTACGACCGGTATCTGCGCTACCAGATGGTGTTCGTAATCTTTCGCGGTGGTATCGCCGCAGAGGAACATAAGGCGCTGCTGACCTGCGCGCTGAACCGTGACACGGAGGAAGCCCAGCGGGTGCTCGAGCGGCATGTGCAGGGCTGTCTCGATTTCGCTTTTGAGAACAGCTTGATCAGCTGACGCTTTGCCATTCCTTGAGTGGGCCAGCGCGAGCGACGCACCACGCCGATCCCGAGCATTGCGCTTGAGGGAATGCGCTATGACCGCATATGCGGATGTTTGCACGGCCTGGCGGATGCCCGCATCGCCCGTTGAGGTATAACCCCCAAACTATAGATCATCGCTACTTTTTCATTTCCTCCCGACAGGGGGATTTGCAAAATGTCAGATGGGCAATCGCGCCAAGCGGTGTCCCAGCGCTTCCGATTGAGGGTAAGCTTCTGGCGGTTTTGGGGAGGACTGATATGAAAAAGCTGGCCATACTTGCGTTGGCGCTCGCCATGAGCACCGGCGTGGCCATCGCCGATACCATCAAGATTGGAGTGGTTGGCCCTTTTTCCGGGCCGGCGGCGCTGCAGGGGCGCAACTTCCAGGCAGGAATTGACGCCTGGCTCGCGCTTCACGGGAACAAGATCGGAAACAACACCATCGAGATCGTCTACCGTGACCTTCCGGCGGCGGATCCCGCCAAGTCCGCCGCCGTGACGCGTGACCTCATTGTTGGTGAGGGCGTGCAATATCTGGCGGGTTACTATTACACGCCTGATGCCATGGCGGCCGCCCCAATCTTGGTAGAGGGCAATGTGCCGATGGTCGTGTTCAACGCGGCCACGTCGGCCATTACGAACGCCAGTCCCTATGTGGTACGCACGTCCTTCACGACTTGGCAGACGTCGACGCCGATGGCGACCGTCGCGCGTGAACGCGGCATCAAGAAAGCCATCACGGTCGTCACGGACTATGGCCCAGGTGTCGACGCGGAGTCGGCCTTTGTCAAAGGCTTCAAGGACGCAGGCGGCGAGGTGGTGGCCTCGGTGCGCATGCCGATGAATACGAATGACTTCAGTCCGATCATGCAGCGTATCAAGGATTCGGGCGCCGAGGGCGTTTTCGCGTTTTTGCCTTCTGGACCGGCGACGCTCGGTTTCATGAAGTCGTTCGCCGAAAACGGCCTGCGGAAAGCTGGCATCACCTTGCTGGCGCCCGGGGATCTCACACAGGAATCGGATCTGCCTGCGCTGCGTGAAAGCGCCTTGGGAACGTTGACGACGTTTCACTACGCCGTGAGCCACGATTCGCCGGAGAACAAGGCTTTTGTCGAGGCCGCTTCGAAGGCGATCGGCGACCCCGCAAGTCTGAGCTTCCCGGCTGTGGGCGCCTATGACGGCATGTATGTCATTGCGAAGATGATCGAGGCGACGGGCGGCAAGCAGGACGCCAAGGCGGCCGTAGACGCAGTAAAAGGCATGTCCTGGACAAGCCCTCGCGGACCGGTGTCGATCAATCCTCAAAACCGTCACATCACGCAGAACATTTATCTTCGGGAAGTCGCCGAAGACAACGGAAAATACATCAACAAGGAAATACGGACCTTTGAAAAACAGGGGGACCCAGGTTGGAAGGCGCCGTGATGGCAGGCATTGTTGATGGGAGCTGTTCCTTGAGTCGACCCTGAGGTGCGATGCAAACCATTCTTTCCATCGCCGTTGATGCCTTCGCCTATGGCATGGTGCTTTTTGTCATTTCCATCGGCCTCAGTATGACGATGGGATTGATGAAGGTCGTGAACCTCGCCCATGGTGCTTTTGCGATGATGGGCGGTTACATCGCGGCCTTCGCCGCCCATCAGCTCGGAGTGCCTTACGGCGTTGCCCTGGTCGCGGCGGTGTTCGGCACTGTGCTGGCCGCCGTTCCTCTCGAGCGTTGGCTTTACCGCCGCATCTATGGCGCGCCTGAACTCACACAGGTGCTCATGACCATTGGCATCACCTTCGTGATCATTGGTATCGCCAACTTCGTGATGGGGCCCTCGCTCAAGACCATACCTCTGCCGGAGGCGTTGCAGGGGCCGGTCGAACTCGGCTTTCGATCGATCGCAGCACACAAACTCTTCGCGGTGGCGACGGGGGTCGTCGTCGCAATCGCCTTGTGGGTTTTGATCGAACGCACTGCATTTGGAGTGAAACTCCGCGCCTCCGTCGACAATGCTGCGATGGCGGGGGCGCTCGGGGTGCGTACGAAAATCGTTTATGCCGTCAGCTTCGCGGCCGCGGTCGGTCTTGCGGCATTGGGCGGGGTTGTCGGGGCGCAATTGCTCCCCATCGAGCCTTATTATGCCTTGCGCTATATGGTGACGTTCCTCGTCGTGGTGTCGGTGGGCGGCGCGGGCTCCATTCCGGGAGCCTTGCTCGCCTGCCTGCTGCTGGGGGCCGTGGAGACCACCGGGCGCTATCTGATGCCGGAGTTCGGCGAGTTCTTCTTTTATCTCGCCGTCATCGCGATCGTCTGCATCTTTCCTCACGGTTTGCTGGGACGGACGGGATGACAGACGCGATACTCAAGGCGCGGACCGTTGTCGGTCTCACGAGGGCTCGGCGCAGTTGGGCTGTCGATGCGGCGGCGGCACTCCTCATCCTCGCCGCAGCCACCTTTCTTTATTTTGTCTTTCCTGGCAGTCTCGCGTTGTTCACGCGCATGATTGCGATCATGCTCCTGGCACTATCGCTGGATCTCGTTACGGGATACGCCGGTATCGCCACTTTGGGCCATGCGGCGCTATTTGGCGCGGGCGCCTATGCAGCTGGCATTCTGGCCTCCAAATTCGGATTGACGGATCCTTTCGCCATGCTCGGTGTTGGCGCGGTGGCGGGGGCACTGGCAGGGACCGCATCGAGCCTCGTCATCCTGCGCGGAGGTGGGCTGGGTCAGCTCGTTCTCTCAATCGCCATCGTCCAACTGGCCCACGAGGCCGCGAACAAGCTCTCGGCCTGGACAGGCGGAAGCGATGGTCTATCCGGTATTACGCCGGCTCCGGTGTTCGGCCTCTTCCGGTTCGATCTGTGGGGACGAACCGCATTTGTCCTCGCGGTCGCACTCCTCGTTTTAGTGTTTGTCGCGCTGCGCGTGGTCGTGCGCTCGCCCTTCGGGATGCTTTGCCGCGGCATCAAGCAGGATCCGATACGCGTCAGAGCGATGGGTGCGCCAGTCTACGGAACACTCGTCAAGCTCTACGCGATCGCCGGGGCGGTCGCCGGTTTGGGAGGCGCCTTGTCCGCGATCGCAACGAAGGTCGTGGGGCTCGACAGCCTCTCCTTCACGCTCTCCGCCGAGGCGCTCGTGATGCTGGTCCTCGGAGGCGTGGGAAAGTTATTTGGAGCCCTGATCGGTACGTTTGTATTCGTCTGGTTCGAACATCTCGTTTCGGCGATCAACCCCTTCCACTGGCTGACCATCGTCGGGGCGATGCTGATCGCGGTCGTGCTCTTCGAGCCGAGGGGACTAACCGGCGTGATAGAAGGGCTCTGGAAGCGAACCCGGGAAAGCGAGAAATGAGCCTCCTCGAAGTTCGTCAGCTCAGGAAGCGGTTCGGAGGGTTGATTGTCACGCGTGACATGTCGATCGCCCTTGCGAAAGGGGACCGGGTCGCGTTGATAGGGACGAATGGCGCGGGGAAGACAACATTCGTCAATCTTGTGACGGGGCATGTTCGCCCCGATGCCGGTGGCGTATTCCTGGACGGAGAGGATGTGACCCGCTGGTCGCCCACCCGGCGCGTCAGAGGCGGCCTTGTGCGCAGCTTCCAGGTGACCCGCCTGTTCTCGGATATGACGCCGGAGGAGCATGTGGCACTCGCGCTGCTTCAGCGGCTTGGACGTACGGGGCGGCTGTTCGCGGATTTCCGCACTATGCCGGACGTCGCTCGCGAAAGCGATGAGATTCTGGCGCTCTTCAATTTGAATGGGATAGCGCGGGTTCCGGTCGGGGAGATCGCCTATGGCCAGCAGCGGCTGCTTGAAGTGGCGCTCGTCATGGCGCTGCGGCCGAAGGTGCTGCTGCTTGACGAGCCAGCAGCAGGCGTTCCCAGCGCGGACATCGTACTGATCGAGCGGGCGCTCGCGCATCTGCCAGCTGATCTCGCGATACTGATGATCGATCATGACATGGATTTCGTTTTTCGTTTCGCGCGCAAAGTGATCGTGATGGCGGCGGGCGCCGTCATCTTCGAGGGCACGCCGGAGGCTGTCGCCACGGATGCCGCCGTGCGCCAGGCTTATCTCGGGAGCTATGCTGATGACCGCAGCGTCGCTTGACGTGAAGGGCCTCAGTGCCGGCTACGGCCCGACACGTATACTGGAGGACGTGACATTTCACGTGCCCGCCGGCGGCCGCTTGGCGGTCCTTGGCCGCAACGGGGTCGGCAAGACGACGCTGTTTGCTTCCATCGCGGGACAGACGAAGCACTATGCCGGCCGTGTGACGATTGACGCCTTGGATCTTACGACGCTCGATGGTTCCGCACGTGCGCTCGGTGGGCTCGGGTATGTGCCGCAGAACCGGTCGATTTTCCAATCCCTGACGGTGGAAGAGAACCTTCAGGTCGGCCTGAAGCGGCGCCCAAAAACCGCGATTGAGGAAAGTTATGCGATGTTTCCCCGCCTCAAGGAGCGGCGCCACAATCTGGGCTCGCAGCTGAGCGGGGGCGAGCAGCAGATGCTCACCACCGCGCGCGCTATCCTGGGGCAGCCGGCTGTGCTGCTCCTGGATGAGCCGCTGGAAGGATTGGCGCCCGTCATATGTGATGAGCTGATGGCTGCACTGACAGAATTGGCTGCGGCGCGTACGATGACGATCCTGCTGGTTGAGCAAAGGATAAAGGCAGCGCTCTCCTTCGCGGATGACGTCATTATTCTCGAGCGCGGACGCATCGCCTGGCACGGAACGCCCGGGTTGCTCGCCACGGAGCCGCGTATCGTGGAACGCCTCCTCGGGGTAGGCCATTGAAAGCCGTTGCCGTGGAAGATGGATGGCGGCGCATCAATCGGAAAATCCCGTATAGTTCTCGGCCAAGCTCATCTGCGCAGCGGTCGATTGGGTCAGGTAATCAAACTCCGCGCGCTGGATGCGGCGTCCAAATCGCCCGGTTTCGGGAAAGGTGTGCAGCAGGCTTGTCATCCACCAGCTGAAGCGCTCAGCCCGCCAGATATGGCGAAGCACCTCGGACGAATATGTCTCGATGCCCACGGACGATTTCTCGGCATAAAACTCGATCAAAGCATCGGCGAGCGATCCAACATCACGCATGGCTAGGTTAAGACCTTTTGCTCCGGTTGGCGGAACGATGTGGGCAGCGTCGCCTGCGAGGAACAATCTCCCGCATTGCAAGGGTTCAGCGACAAAGCTTCGCAGCGGCGCTACTGATTTCTCGATGGAGTTGCCGGTCTCGATCGCTCCCGCGACGTCGGGTGGCAGGCGGGCTCGCAATTCATCCCAGAACTGTTCGTCAGACCAGGTTTCCGCATTCTCGCCCGCGGGGACCTGGATGTAGTAGCGGCTGCGCGTCGGTGATCTTTGCGAGCATAAGGCAAACCCGCGCTCATGATGGGCATAGATGAGTTCGTGGGACACGGGAGGTTTGTCGACGAGAACGCCGAGCCAGCCGAATGGATATTCACGTTGGAAGGTCGTGAGCGAAGCCGTCGGTAGGCTTTGTCGCGAAACCCCATGATATCCGTCACAGCCACAGATGAAATCGCAGTCGAGGCGGCGGACTTCGCCGCCTACGCTATAAGAGAGCCAGGGCCGCTCGGTATTGAAATCGTGCAAAGCGACGTCATCCGCGCCGTAGATCGTGGGTGACTGCCGCGCCGCCATGAGATCACGTGTGACTTCGGTCTGACCGTAAACCACCACGTGCTGCCCGATCAGCCGGGAGAAATCGACGCGATAGCGATCGCCATCAAAGCAGAGTTCAATGCCTTGATGAACAAGACCCTCGTTTTGAAGCCGGGATCCGACCGCAGCCCGCTCCATGAGTTCCACGGTGCCCTGTTCCAGAACGCCGGCGCGAATGCGGCCGAGAACATAGTCGGCGGTCTTGCGTTCTAGGATGATGCTGTCGATGCCAGCGAGTTCGAGCAGCCGGCCGAGCATCAAGCCCGCAGGCCCGGCCCCGACAATCGCGACTTGGGTCCGCATCATGTCCTCCCCTTTTCAGGAATCCTGCGCGTGAAGCCGAAGGAAGCCAATGGACGGAGCAGGCAAACTGTTGGACTATCCGACCATGGAAACAATTCCGATCTACGCGCTTTTCGGCGAAGTTGCGGACAGGGAGCACGAGTGGCTCCATTGGGAGACGATCGCTTCGCGCAGCAGTCACCACGACTTCCGCATCGCTCCGCATCGCCACGAACACTTGTTCCAGGTTCTCCAGGTTGCGAGCGGATCAGCGCGGACGACCATCGATGGCGCGACATACGAGCTTGTCGGCCCGGCTGTCGTCGTCGTTCCCGCGCTCACGGTGCATGGCTACGTGTTCAGCCGAGACATCGTTGGTGTCGTGCTGACACTGATGGAGAGAGACGTCCAGAACGCAGGACGGGATGTTGGCGACATCAGCGCCCAGCCGCGCGTGCTCACCGGCGATGGTATGGACGAAGTCCACGCGGCAATTGCCAACCTGCTCAACGAGGCGGACCGGCGCGGGACGGGGCATGGAATGGCCATGCCAGCCCTGATCACCTTGCTGCTCGTCGCTCTCGCGCGGGCAGGCCGGATGGCCGATGAGCGCACCGGTGCGCGGCTCACCCAAGCGGTACGCTACGCCGCGGCATTTCGGACTCTGGTCGACAAGCACTATCGGACCACGCGCGTCATCGGCAAGTATGCTGATGCCCTCGGAATTAGCCAGACGCATCTCAATCGGATCAGCCGCCAGGTGCTTGGCGTTTCCGCGCTGCAGATCATCGAGCGGCGTATCGTCTTGGAAGCGAGGCGGCAACTGCTGTTTTCGTCTCTGACGATCAAGCAGATCGGCGCTGAGCTTGGGTATGACGATCCCGCTTATTTTACGCGGTTTCTGACGCGCATGCTGGGTGTCGCGCCGAGCCGTTATCGTCAGGCGGCGCGGACCCTGCTTTAGTCGCGCAGGCTCGCTGCCACGTCTCGCACAGCCTTCATGAAAGTCAGGGCTGATAGCGACAGAGCCGTATCGGTGCGGGTCGTGAGCCCGACCGGTCCGGTCGTTTCCCTGGTATCAATGGGTAGGGGAACGAGCAGTTGCTCTGCGATGTCGTTGGCGACCACGCCTTCGGAAATGATCCATATGGCATCGGTCTGCCGCGTGTAGGCGCGGCCGAAGGCGTTGGAGACGGTTTCGACATTCGCCTTTAGATCGGTGATGCCGTTGGCGACCAGCATACGGTCCACGAAAGGTCGGATCACGGATTCGGGGGTCGGCATGAGAGTCTGGTAGTTTTCAATCATCGCGAGGTGAAATCGGGCCTCCCGCAACAGGGGGTGGCCGGGCCTGACGACCATGACGACCCGTTCGGAATAGAGATGCTCGAAGGCAAACCCGAGCATCGCATCCGGTTCGGCCATTCTGCCAATGACGAGATCGACGTCTCCGGTACGCAGGAGAGACAGGAGATAGCCGTTGGGCCCGGTTATGATATGAACCCGCATACCGGGTCCTTGGGACGAGAAGGCCTCGACGGCTGTCGGAAGGATGCGCGCGGACACGGTGGGGAGTGCGCCGATCTTCACGGTGGTGACGGCGTTGCTTTGCCGTGCCGCTTCTATGCCATGGCGCAACGCAGTGAGGCTTGTTCCAGCGTAACGATAGAAGACCTCGCCGAAGGGCGTGAGCGCAAGGTTGCGCCGGCTGCGATCGAAGAGGGCCGCACCAACAAGATCCTCTAATTCCTGGATGGTCTTTGAGGCCGCGGGCTGGCTGATGTTGAGCACGTTGGCGGCTTTGACGACGCTGCTGAGCCGCGCTACCTCCAGAAAGCACGAGATATGACGGAGCTTGATGCGCGGGTCGATGGCGGGGCGGGACATTTTCGACCTTCGATTATGGATCGTGGATGCGGTCTGCGGCAAGTTCGAGCATTCGATCGTTCTATAAGCCATAGGTTATGACGGCGTATGAAGTAATCATTTTACTCGTGCCGCGTCCGCGCCTTAAATCGTTCTAGCAAGAGGCGATCATGGCGTTTGCGAAGGTCAACGACATTCTGTTGAATTATGGAATCCGCGGGCGCCGCGAGGCACCGGTTCTGGTGCTGGCGAATTCACTCGGCACCGATTCGCGCATCTGGGAAGCCGTCACGACGCAGCTCGAAGATCGCTACCGCATTATCGCCTATGACAAACGTGGGCATGGGCTAAGCGACGCACCGGAGAACGACTATTCGCTTGACGACCACGTTGGAGATCTTGCCGGATTGCTCGACTATCTCAAAATCGAGCGCTTTGCCTTGGCCGGGATCTCTGTCGGCGGCCTGATCGCCCAGGGCATGGCATTGCGCCACCCGTCTCGCATCACGGGCGTCATCTTGTGCGACACTGCTGCGAGAATTGGTGAGGAAGCCATGTGGGACGAACGCATCGTCCGCGTGCGCGGTGGTGGTATGGAGGCCCTTGGCGACGGCGTGATGATGCGCTGGTTCACAAGAAGCTACCGTGAGGAGCAGCCCATCGATATCGCAGGCTGGCGCAACATGTTCCTCCGCACGCCTGCCTCGGGCTATGCAGGCACTTGCGCCACGCTGCGAGATACGGATCTGCGCGAGGAGGTGGGATCAATCGCTGTCCCGACATTGATGGTGGTCGGCGCTGACGATGTATCGACCCCAGTGGAGTTGGTCCGTGATACCGCCGCGCGTATTCCCGCCGCGCGCTTTGCCGTCATCGACAACGCCGGCCATATCCCTGCGATCGAGCAGCCACTGGTCCTGGCGGAGCACATCAGCACCTTTCTCAATGGGGCTCACCATGGCTGACACGTCCCGGTTCGAGCAGGGCATGGCAACGCGCCGATCGGTTCTCGGCGATGTTCATGTTGATGGGGCCACGGCCCGCAAGACTTCCTTCGATGAAGATTTCCAAACCTTCATAACGGAAGGCGCATGGGGAGCGGTTTGGTCTCGGCCCGGGCTCAGCAAGCGCGAACGGTCGATGCTGACGGTAGCGTTGCTGGCGGCCCTCGGGCATGATGAGGAACTCGCCATGCATATACGCGCGACGGCGAACACGGGAGCTTCGCCCGACGACATCAAGGAGGCGCTTCTGCATGTCGCCGTCTACGCCGGTGTTCCGGCAGCGAACCGCGCCTTCAAGATCGCGAAAGGTGAGTTGGCCAGAGGGAAAGCCGCCAAGCGGGAATCGCCCGAGGAGCGGGGAGGGGACCAGTGAACAGTATCATACTGCCGGGCGATGATCGAGGCGCGCTCTATGCGCGTGATCGTTCGTGGCAGCCGCCGGCTAATACGCCCGGTTACAAGAGCACGACGTTTCGCGCACCACGCCACGCCCTCCTGTCTCTTCCGGCCACGGTGTCCGAGCTGACGGGGCCAACATTTGGCGACACACCTCTCGGCCCTCTCGACAACGACCTCATCCGCAACTACAGCCAAGATGGCGGTGAGGCGATAGGCCAACGGCTGATTGTTTACGGTCAGGTCCTAGACGAAAACGCTCGCCCCGTCGTCGATACCTTGGTCGAGTTCTGGCAGGCCAACGCCGGCGGCCGTTATCGCCACAAGCGCGAAGGTTATCTCGCCGCGCTCGACCCAAATTTTGGAGGTTGCGGGCGTGCAATAACGGATGAAAACGGCTTCTATTCTTTCCGTACAGTGAAGCCGGGAGCCTACCCGTGGCCCAACGGCGCGAACGACTGGAGGCCCGCTCATATACACTTCTCCATATTCGGGAATGCCTTTGCTCAGCGGCTCATTACCCAGATGTATTTCGAAGGTGATCCGATGATCTGGCAATGCCCGATCGTCGCGAGCGTGCCTGACAAAGCGGGGATCGAGCAGCTGGTCGCAAAGCTTGATCGCCACAACACAACGCCGATGGACGCTTTGGCCTATCGCTTCGACATCGTGCTGCGCGGCAGGCGCTCCACCATGTTCGAGAACAAGCTGGAGGGGAACTGATGCTGCACCCCGTCCCGACCTTGAAGGAAACGCCGTCGCAGACGGCGGGACCTTACGTCCATATTGGGCTGACGCCCAATTTCGCGGAGATCAGAGGCATCTATGATGCCGATCCAGGGGCTACGATGGTATCGCCAGACACGCGCGGCGAGCGGATCGTTGTATCCGGACGGATTATCGACGGCGCGGGCGCGGCGGTCAGCGATGCGGTGGTGGAGATCTGGCAAGCCGATACGGACGGATCCTACACGGGCCAGGTAGGGCGGACCTCCAATTCGCGACCCACTTTCACCGGGTGGGGCCGGCAAGCCACAAACAGTGAGGGCGTTTTCCTGTTCGAGACGATAAAGCCCGGACCTGTGCGAGGTCCCGACGGAACGTTGATGGCGCCGCATATCGCGCTTTGGATCGTGGCGAGGGGCATCAACATCGGCCTGCAAACGCGGCTTTATTTCGCCGACGAAGAAGCGGCCAACGGCACTGACTTCGTTCTCAGCCGCATTCCCGATCCCAAAAGGCGGGCAACATTGATCGCTCGAAAAGAAGAAGGTGACGTCCCGCGATATGTGCTCGATATCCACCTGCAGGGGGATCGGGAGACGGTATTCTTCGATATGTAATAGACCTGCAGTCACGTAGACGTGGATGCTGCATAGCCTATGCCAATTCTTTCTTCGCTTGTCGGTGACCGTGACATAGAAGATCTGCTGTCCGACGCGGCGCAGCTTGGAGCTATATTGCGTTTCGAAGCCGCGCTTGCCGGTGCACAGGCAGATGCCGGGTTTATTGCGATCGAAGCCGCTGATGCCGTAGCGGCGGCGATAGCGGCTTTTTGTCCGGATTGGGATGATCTCGCGGTTGGCATCGCCCGTGATGGCGTCCTTGTCCCGGCATTGATGAAGCAGATCCGCGCCGGCTTGCAGCCACAGTTCCGCGAGGCCTTGCACAAGGGCGCCACGAGCCAGGATGTGATCGACACGGCGCTGGTTCTCCAATTCGCAGATGTTCTGCCCATCCTTGAAGCGCGTTTGTCGGTCATTCTGAATAAGCTTGCCGTCATTGACCACTTCAATGGCGGACAAGCACTGATGGCTCATACGCGCATGCAGCAGGCGCTGCCATTTACATGGCATCGAAAATTGCAGACCTGGAGCGAACCGCTGGCGCGCCATCGGGCGGCGCTGGTCGAATGCCGCGACACCTGTCTCGCCATTCAGCTCGGAGGCCCGATTGGTGATCGATCCAGCTTTGCAGGCCACGGCGATGCGATAGCCCGCGCCCTCGCACAGCGCCTCGGCCTTGCCAATGCCTCTCCCTGGCATACAGCGCGAGATCGTATCGTCAGGCTGGGTTCACAGCTTTCATTGATCAGCGGTTCTCTTGGCAAGATTGGAGCTGACATCGCTTTGATGGCGCAGAACGAGGTTGCTGCTGTCCGCCTGTCGGGTGGCGGCGGATCGTCGGCGATGGCGCATAAGTCAAATCCTGTGGCAGCCGAGGTGCTCGTCACGCTCGCGCGCTACAACGCCGGCCAGGCCGGCGTTCTCCATCAGGCGCTGATCCACGAAAATGAGAGGTCGGGAGCAGCCTGGACGCTCGAGTGGATGGTCCTGCCGGCCATCGCCGTCGCCACCGGAGCTGGCCTGCGGCTTCTGACCTCTCTGCTGGATCAGTTGGTGGTCGAGAGCCCCTCCTGACTGCCATGCTCCGTCAGCCACCTCTGCCCCTGGCGTGACACGGCGTCCACGCGCTGGCCCGCCAGGCAACGCAGTCCGGAAGCGCCGCCCACAGCCTAGAGGCGCGCGATGATTGAGGGGAGCTCGCGAAGGAAGATGTCGCGTGTCCGGATGCCGGGGCTGACAGCCTCACGTTTTTCATCGCGAACGAGACGCGCAAAGACGAGCGTCCGGCCTTCCTTGACCATCCAGCCGACAAACCATCCATAGCTCTGGCCGGGCTCACGGGAGCCGTCAGCCCTGCGCACTGGACCCGCTCCCGTCTTGCCGTGCACGCTCCAGCCATCCACGTCCTGCAACGCAGTGATCTTACTCGTCATGACATAGGCATGCGGGCTCACCGGCAACTCGCGGCGTACGAGCTTTCGCAGAAAAGCAATCTGCTCGACTGGCGATATTTTCAACGATGAACTCAGCCAAGCATTGGTCAACCCGTCGTTCTTGCCGGGATTGCCGGACACATCCTCGTTGCCATAATCGAACCGGCGGACATAGTCGCGAAATCGTTGCTCGCCCAGCGCTTCAGTAATCAGTCGCGAATACCAGACAACAGAATTCTTCATCCAGCTCGATGGATCCGTATCCTGCTTCCAGGCTGGGATCCAGGCGGCGTACCCCTTCTTGAAGGGAAGAGACGGGTTGTGCTCGTCCTTGAGAAATCCAGCGTCAAAACCCATCAGACTGATGGGGATCTTGAAGGTGGAAGCGGGTGTGACGCGCGTTTCGCAAGTTCCCTCCTTGGTCAAAAATTGGCCCGTCGCAGCGTCCGCAATGACCGTGCAAAGGGTTGCGGCGTGGGCCGTGGACATTCCAGCCAGGGGACCCGCCGAAATACTCGTCAGGAGAACAAGAAGCGTCCCCGCTATGCCGTGGCGCCAGCGATTTCGAAGGCGGACTTCAGTTGTTTGAACAGTCATCGATCACCATTTCCTGCGACAAGCGGCCTGAAGGGCGGCGGCGATCCCAGGATGGCGGTGGATTGAGACCTAATCGTTAACGAAGTCCCTCCGAGATGTGTTCTCCGCCCTTTCAACAAGCCGCCTTTCCGATGATCGTGTCACGATAGGCGCGACGCGCCGCGCAGACCGCAGCGTGATTGTTGTCTGCCCACGCGATCAGACCGCGCAACGGAATGAGCAGCGAGTGACCTAGCGGAGTGAGGGCATAGTCCACTCGTGGCGGTATGACCGGATAGAGCGTTCGTGACACGAGGCCGTCCTGTTCAAGCCGTTTCAAGGTTCGCGCCAACATGTGCTGCGAGATATCGCCGATCTGACGTTTCAGGGCGTTGAACCGCAGAGTTCCCGGTTCCAGGGCTTCTAAGACGAGAACGCTCCACTGGTCACCAATGCGGTCCAGTACATCCCGGATGGGGCACGGCGAGAATAAAAGCTCACCGTCCACCGCGTCCCGACCCATGTCGGCGGACTTTGCAACCACCGTCACTCCTCCTTGTTTTGCTCCCTGCAGCCGGGCGTCCGAGCGAAGGGAACAGTAAGATCCCGCTGACCAAGGGCCGTTCCGATGACTTCTTGTCACGAATCCCGAACTGCCTATGTTAGCGCTCCATGCTCCCAACTAAGTCTAATATCCGAACTTGGTCTGATAATGAACCATAGGGTTGAACAGGGGTTGCCGGACTCCGTCGCTCCTTTCGACAGTCTGGCGGGACAGGTGACCTATCTTTATGACCCGCTGTGCGGATGGTGCTATGGCGCGATGCCGGCCCTTGAGGTGCTGCAGAGCAGGGCGAAGATTACCTTCGTGCCAACCGGCCTTTTCGCGGGGGAGGGCGCCCGCGTCATGGATGCGAATTTTGCGGCCTATGCCTGGGAGAATGATCAGCGGATCGCCTCTCTAACGGGCCAGCCCTTCTCGGAGCGCTATCGCGAGCAGGTACTGCTGCCAGGCACAGCCTTTGATTCCACAGTCGCTACGTTGGCGCTCGTGGCTGTCAGCCTCGACGCGCCCGATCAGCTTTTCGCGGCCTGCAAGGCAATTCAGCATGCGCGCTATGTCGACGGCCGCGATACCTCCGTTCGCCAGGAGGTCGCTGCGGTGCTCGACGGGATGGGGCTGTCCGGGGCCGCCGCTAGACTTCTGGCTAATGACCGGGGTGTTCTCGCCGCGGCACGTCACGCGGTTGCCACCGGCCGACGTCTCATGGCGGCCCATGGCGCACGTGGTGTGCCGACAGTGGTTCTGTCCACCGAGCAGGGTGATCGCCTTATTCCGAGCCAGCTTCTTTACGGCGAACGCGAGGCCTTGCTTCGCCAGCTCGACAGTCAATGACACCAGCTGTTCATCCCTGAAAGGAACGACGACGATGAAAGTCGCTCTCATAGGCGCCAGTGGCAACGCCGGCTCGCGCATCCTCGCAGAACTCGTGCGCCGGGGGCATAGTGTCACCGCCATTGCCCGTCATCCCGAGAAAATCTCCGCGGAGCCGAATGTCACGCCCAAGAAGGGGGATGTGTTTGATGGCGAGGGCCTGGCGGATCTCTTGAAAGGGCATGATGCGGTCATCAGCTCCGTTCATTTCCTCGCCAGCGACCCGGACGTTCTGATCGAGGCTGTCCGTGCTTCGGGCGTCAAGCGCTACCTGGTCGTCGGCGGGGCCGGCAGCCTGGAGGTCGCACCGGGCATTGCCTTGGTGACCACGCCTGACTTTCCCTCGGCCTACAAGGCCGAAGCCGTCAAGGGGGGTGATTTTCTGAAGAGATTGCGCGGGATTGACGACCTCGACTGGACGTTCCTGTCCCCGTCCGCGCTCTTCGTTCCCGGCGAGCGCACAGGCCAGTTCCGCCTCGGCAAGGACGAACTGCTGACAAACGACAGGGGAAGCAGCATCTCTTTCGAGGACTACGCTGTCGCCCTTGTTGATGAAGTGGAGAATCCGGCCCATATCCGCCAGCGATTTACCGTCGGCTATTGACCGGAAGGAGACGGCGCCCGTTGGATTGGGCGCCGTGGGGTGCGCGCGGTTGGCCAGCACCCTTCCCGCAGTATCAGTGCGATGGAGCCGCCGGTGGTTCGGAGATCAGGTTGCGCCGGTTTACCTCGCTTCGATGCGTGGCTGTTTCGCTGAAACGCCTGCGAAGGCTCGGATTACGGGCGACGAATTGCAGGAAATCGCGCCGGCTCATCTTCAGGAGCTCGCAATAGTCGAGCGCCGTCACATCCGCGGTCCGGCGGCTGCCCGACAGGAGCGCCATTTCACCGAAGAAGTCGCCGGGGCCAAGGGTTATGTCGCCAGCCTCTGTACCTACCCCGGCCTTGCCGGATGAGATGAAATACATCCCGTCCGGCTTGTCGCCCTTCTGGATGATACGCTTGCCAGGGTCGGCACTTTCCGGCCGGAACAGGAGCAAGAATTCCTGCCGCTGTTCGGGGTCGATATCCGCGAAGATCGGGAAGCGCTGCACGACTTGCTGCACCTCGAGAGCGTGGGCGTGCTCCCTTTCGTGGGCGCGTGCTTGGGCCGCCTCGATATCAGCTTCCAACGCGTTGTAGCGATGCTCGCCGTGGGTCGCGAGCGCCTTCCACACGCCGAGGCGGCTGATCAGTCTCGGCGCCAGGACAAAGGCGAGGGGGTTCAACGTGATGGACAACAGGGCACCGGCAAGGATGAGATCACTGCCTTCCTTCGGAAGCAAGCCGAGGGCGACACCGAGGCCGCCGAGGATGAACGAGAATTCTCCGATCTGCGCGAGGCTTGCGGCAACGGTCACCGCCGTCGCCAAGGGGTAGCCGAGTACGAGAACGATCAGCATGGCTGCAAGCGACTTACCGACCATGATGATCGCCAGCACGATCAACACCGCCAGTGGCTCGCGGATGAGGATCGATGGGTCGAACAGCATCCCTACCGAGACAAAGAACAGCACGGCAAAGGCGTCCTGCAGGGGCAGGGACTCATGGGCGGCACGATGGCTGAAGCGGGATTCGGACAGCACCACGCCGGCAAAGAAGGCGCCGAGCGCGAATGAAACGCCGAATATGACAGCCGAGCCGTAGGCAATGCCGAGCGCCACCGCGAGTACCGAGAGCGTGAAGAGCTCACGTGATCCCGTGCGGGCAACCTGCCCGAGAATCCACGGAACGACGCGCGGCCCGAGCGCGATGGCAAGCACGACGAAGCCCGCGACTTTCAGGAGAGTAAGACCCAACGCCATGGCGAGGCTCGTATCCGCCGCGGCTGCCGCTCCATGACCACCGGCTGCGTGGCCACCCAACGTTTCCGCGAAGGCCGGCAGCAGGACGAGCGCGACGACCATCGCGAGATCTTCGACGATGAGCCAGCCCACGGCGATGCGCCCGTTGGCTGTTGGCAACATGTTGCGCTCTTCCAGTGCCTTCAACAGTACTACCGTACTCGCGACCGAAAGGGAGAGGCCAAACACCAGGCTGCCGCCGAGGCTCCAACCCCAGATCGTGCCGACCCCCACACCGATCAGCGTGGCGAGGACGATCTGACCCACAGCACCAGGAATGGCGATCCATTTGACGGCCATGAGATCGGAAATCGAAAAGTGAAGGCCGACGCCAAACATCAGCAGAATGACGCCCATCTCGGCCAGCTGTCCGGAAAGGCCCGCGTCAGCAACAAAGCCGGGCGTGAAGGGCCCGATGAAGATGCCGGCGACGAGATAGCCGACCAAGGGGGGCAATCGAAATCGATCGGCCAGGAAGCCAAAGATGAAGGCCAGCACGAAACCCACTGCAACAGTCGCGATGAGCGTGGTCTCATGCGGCATGAACAAATCCTCCAGACTTAATCCTGACCAGCAGCTATCGATGCTCCGGCAACGGCTGAGCCACGGCGATGACAGTCACACACGCAGGCAGACTGTCGCCCGCGGACGGGTCACCGAGGCGCGATCACTCCCGAAGTCGCTGTTTTATACATGGATGCTGGCGCAGCAACACACGAAAAAAACGCGCCGCCTTAATATCGATCAAGCAGGCGCGGCCGCGCGTTCCACCCGCTTGCGTCATTCGCCGGCACGGTTGAAAAACGCGCCATACTGCGCCTCGTGAAGCCGCTGGTAAGCGCCGCCGGCCTTGACGAGTTCATCATGACGTCCCTGCTCGACGATGCCGTGGTCGTCCACGACGATAATGCGGTCGGCATGCTGGATGGTGGCGAGGCGATGGGCAACGACAAGTGTCGTGCGTCCCTTGGATAGATCGGTCAAGGAGCGCTGGATGGCCCGCTCCGTTTCTGTGTCGAGCGCTGAGGTCGCTTCATCGAGAATGAGGATGGGCGGATTCTTGAGAAACACGCGCGCGATCGCCAGCCGCTGCTTCTGTCCGCCAGACAGCTTCACGCCTCGCTCGCCGATGATGGTGTCATACCCATTTGGCAAGCGAGCAATGACTTGGTCGAGGCGGCTGCGGCGCGCAGCCTCCTCGATCTCGGCATCACTTGCGTCGAGGCGGCCGTAGGCGATGTTCTCGCGAATGGTGCCAGCGAAGAGGAAGACGTCCTGCTGCACGATGCCGATCTGTCCACGCAGCGATGCAAGCGTCATCGCGCGGATGTCGATGTCATCGATGCTGATTTCGCCGCTGTCGATTTCGTAAAACCGCGGAAGCAGGGAGCAGATCGTTGTTTTGCCGGCCCCCGAAGGGCCAACGAAGGCAACCATTTCACCGGGGCGAACCTCCAGGTTGATCCCCCGCAACACAGGTCTGTCCGGCGTGTAGCCAAAAGCTACGTCGGTATAGCGGATATGCCCCCTCAGGCCGGAGACTGCCTTGGCATCGGGCCTGTCCGCAATATCCGGCTCTACAGCGAGAAATTCCATGTAGCGCCGAAAGCCGGCAATTCCCTTGGGGTATGTCTCGATGACCGAGTTGATCTTCTCGATGGGGCGGAAGAACACCCCGACGAGCAAGAGAAAGCCAACGAAACCACCGTTGCTCAATTCGCCCCTGAGCACGAAATAGCTGCCGGCGATCATGACGACCATCTGCGTCAGCCGCATGCTGAAATAGCTGAGCGAGGTGGTGACGGCCATGAGACGATAAGCGGCCAGCTTGGTGCGGCGATAGTTCTGGTTGTCGGAGGCGAACAGCCTGCGCTCGTGGTCCTCGTTGGCAAAAGCCTGGACCACGCGGATACCGCCGACATTGTCCTCGATGCGGGCATTGAAACTGCCAACACGCTCGTAGAGTTGCCGCCAGTTGCGGCTCATGCGGCCGCCGTATCGCGTTGTGACCCAGACGATGAGCGGCACGATGGTGGCGGTGATCAGCGCGAGCTGTGGATTGACCATGAACATCAGCACAAAAGCGCCGATGAGCGTCATGACCGCGATGAAGAGGTCTTCCGGGCCGTGGTGGGCGATCTCACCGATTTCCTCCAGGTCCTTGGTGAGGCGGCCAACGATATGGCCGGTCTTCTGGTTGTCGAAGAACCCGAAGGACAGTTTCTGGAGGTGATCGAAGCTGCGCCGGCGCATCTCGGTCTCGATGTTGATGCCGAGCATGTGGCCAAAATAGACCACTACGGCCATCAAGCCTGTATTCACGAGATAAACCGCGAGGAGGCCCGCCGATGCGAGCATGATCAGCATCCAGTCGCCGCTGGGCAGAAGGCTGTCGACGAAGATCTTGACAGCCAACGGAAATCCGAGCTCAAGCAGTCCGGAGGCGACCGCGCAGGAGAAGTCGAGGGCGAATAGACCCTTATGCGGCTTGTAGTAGGAGAAGAAGTTGCGGAGCATGCGAGGGCGTCAGGCAGTGAATCGGCGCCGCACCTTATCCCCGATAGCTGAGAAAGGCCCGATGAAAAAAGGTGATAATCTGAGAAACGGCCTTATCGACGCCGGCAGATGAGCGCGTCGTTGAATGTTTCATGCAATGCGCCCAACAGAGCCGCAGATCGGCCCGACGATCCGGGGCGAAGGTGTCGGTTACGAGATGTACGGCTCCGCGCGACCGGAAGTTTCAGAGGAACCTCACTGTCCGGCGGGTAAACCGTCGGACCATAGAAACTCGGATCTCTTGCCCTTGCGTGTCATTGACATCTGATACTCGTAGATGTCGGGCCTATAAAGTGCCTCAAGAAATTCGACCGGCTTTCCCTTCTGGTCGCGGACGAGGCGGCGGATGCTCAACAACGCCGCGCCGATATCAACATCAAGCAGGGGCGCCACCCGCGTGTCGGCGAGCTTCGCCGTAATCGTCTGGTCCGCGCGCGCCACTTTGATGCCTGCCTTCTCGAACAGGCTCAGCAAAGGCCGCTCGAGCAGTTCGACTTGGCTATAGCTGCGCCCAACGGCCTCTGGCACATGGGTTGTCAGAAACGAGAAGGGTGTGTCTTCATGGCGCCTGACGCGTACGACGCGCTGCACGATGGCGCCGGGTTCCAGCTCGAGCCGCGCGGCGATCTCGGGGGACGCGGATATATAGTCGAACTCGACAAGATCGACGCGGGTCTTGAGACCCATGGCGAGCAGGTTCTCGAGCATACCCCGCAGGCTGGTGTCGATGGGAGGGGGTGTGATCACCGGCTGGGCGAAATTGCCCTTTCCATGGCGCCGTACGATCAGGCCTTCCGCGGCCAAGCGGTCCAGGGCTCGTCTCACTGTGATGCGTGAGACATTGAACAGGTCCTCCAGTTTGTGCTCGGAAGGCAAAGCTTTGCCAGCCGGGTAGTCACCGTCGATTATCTGCTGGCGCAGCACAACATAGACCTGATGGTGCAGAGGGGCTGCAATCTCCTGCCTCAAGTCTTTCGGCCGCCTGGTGATGCCCGTCGTCATCGCTCCTCCTCTTCCCCCACGATGATGCGCCTCTTTCTTGCTGCGAGCCTTTACGCAACCTGATCGGGAGATCAAGCTGCTTTGCCATGGCGCTCAAGCAGCGGTTACGCCCCCGTCCACACACAATATCTGCCCGGTGATGAAGGACGCGCCCGCGGAGGTGAGAAAGCGCAATGTTTCGGCCACCTCCGTTGCTTCGCCGAAACGCCCGAGTGGAATGCTGCCCACGAGCTTCTCGGCGCGCGCCGCGTCGGCTCTCGCGATCGCCGTCATGGGCGTTGTGATCGGCCCTGGGGCGACGGCATTCACGCGCACGCCGCGCGGCGCGAGTTCGAGAGCGAGAGCCTTGGTGAGCCCATTCAGGCCGGCTTTCGAGGCTGCATAGGCTGCTGCGCGTGGGTGCCCGATCATGCCGATCTGGCTGGATACAAAGGTTATCGCATTCGGCGCGCCGGTGCCCATGACGAGGGCGCAATCTCGCGCCAAGGTGAAGCCGGCCGTGAGATTGATGTCGAGCACGCGCTGCCAGTCGGCCAGACCAGTCTCCAGTCCGGGCCGATGATCGAAGATGCCGGCACATGAAACAAGGCCATCAAGGCTGCCAAGAAGGTCGACCGCAAGCTGGGCCCACTCGTTCGACCGCCCGAATTCGGTCAAATCGGCAGGGATGATACGCTCTAGGGGGAAGTCGGAGAGACCGTCCTGCCGCCGCAGAGCCTCGCCCTCGCCAACGTCGCGGACAAGGGCGACGCAATGCGCGCCATCCGCGAGTGCGAGACGAAGGAATGCTAGCCCGATGCCTGAGCCAGCACCTGTAACAAGCAGGCGACGGTCAGCCAAACTTGTAATACTTGTCATGTCCGACACCTCTTGCATGATGATTCGAGGAGACGTCTGCAATGACCACGCCTCTCGATTTGAGTGAACTTTTATCCGGCATTCGCGCCAAGCGTGGCTATCTGCTGCCGCACCATGGACTGATGGCGATTACCGCGCCGGCTTTGCTTGACGCTTATGATGCTGCGTATACCGCGATGGCGCTTGATGACCGGGTCCTGAGCCACCACGATCGTGAATTTGTCTGGCTCGCGATCCTGATCGCGACGGATGAGGCGATCGCCACCCACCACATCGCCAAGTTCAGGGCAGCCGGCGGGACGGACGAGGAGGTCGAGGTCATCCTGACGGTGACCGCGCTCGCGCTCGGCTTCGAATCCTACCGCTTCGTGGAAAAGCATTGGCTTGTCCACCTGCCGGCCTGCGACCCGCGCGCAAGCTACCTGCGGGCGCTGCGTACCGCGGCGGCCAAGGTCCCGATGCGCCTGGTCCATATGGCTGCGGCGGCGGTCTTCGTCTGCAAGGCGGGTTGGGACGCGGTCGCCTTGCAGATCGTGGCTGCGTATGAGGACGCAGTTCCGGAACTCGACTTGGCGGAAGCGATCTCGCTGACGATGTTTCCGGGCAGCGTGCCACATTTCGTCGAGGCTGCCCGCGTGTGGCGCGAGCTGATCGTTGACGGCAAAGTACCGGCCTCTCCCATGTTTCGTGACTGGGCTGAAATGTCGGGCCAGGGCGGTTTCGATGAAGCAAGCCGCGCCGCGCGCTGAAGGCACAGCGCGGCGGGCCTTCGCCGCGCTACTCACGACGTCTCTCCGAGGATGAAATCGCTCGCGCGTTCGGCGATCATCATCGTTGGTGCATGGGTGTTGGAAGACGGCATGCGCGGCATGATGGATGCGTCGACCACGCGCAATCCTGTGACGCCATGAACGTTGAGGTGTTGGTCTACGACGGCCAGATCGTCCGTGCCCATGCGGCAACTTCCCACCGGGTGAAAGACGGTGTCGGCGACGCCTCGTAGCCAGCGTTCGATATCTGCGTCAGAGACGATATCCGGCCCCGGCGCAAGCTCGGGCCCGCGGAAACGGTCGAAAGCCGGCTGGGCGAAGACACGGCGCAGCGCCTTCACGCCCTCACGCAAGACGTGGAGATCAACGGGATCTGCGAGATAATTGGGCTTAATCCGCGGTGCCGCGAGGGGATCAGCGCTGCCGATCGTGATCTCGCCTCGGCTGTTGGGGCGCAGCTGATAAACATTGGCAAAAAAGCCGTGACCATCGTAGCGCCCGCTGGCCTTTGCCAGGAACGGCAATCTCAGGGCCGCGGTAGAGAGGCCGGGGAGGAAATGCGATTGCAGATCCGGCTCGTCAAGCGCGGGGTCAGACTTGAAGAACGCGCCGCCCTCGAGCGGGAAGGACGCTGCCGGACCACGCTTGAGGAAGATCGCCCTGAGGAGCGCAAGCGCTGCGCGATCCCCGCGCAAGGTGCTGTAGAGCGTCACGGGCTCGAGACATGCATGCTCCACCCTGGCCAGAAGATGATCCTGCAGGTTTTTGCCGACGCCTTTCAGATCCAGCACGACGGGAATGCCGTGACTGCGAAGCAGATCTGCATCGCCGATGCCGGAATGCATCAGGGCGGCGGGAGAGTTCACGGTGCCGCAGGACAGAATCACATCCCGCTCAGCGCGGATCGATTGCCGCTCACGGCCAGCCAGAACCTCAACGCCTGTCGCGCGGCCCTTCTCCACGATGACCTTCAGAAGACGCGTGCCCGTTCGGATCACGAGATTGGGTCGTTGCCGCGCTGGACCAAGAAAGGCCCTCGCCGCGCTCCAGCGTTCCCCGTTCTTCGTGGTGAAATCGTAACGGCCGAAGCCTTCCTGCGTCTCGCCGTTGAAATCGGGATTGAACGGGTAGCCGGCTTGCTGTCCAGCGGCCACAAAGGCGTCGAACAAGGGGTTTGGCGTATTCGGCCGCGAGATGGGCAGCGGTCCGTCGCCGCCGTGGAAGGCGTTACCCCCCGGCTGATAGCTCTCGCTGCGCATGAAAGCGGGCAAAACCTTGTCGAACGACCATTCCGGCAACCCCATCTGAGCCCAGCTGTCGTAGTCGAGCCGGGTGCCGCGCGTATAGACCATCCCATTGATGGCTGACGATCCGCCGAGCACCCGCCCACGTGGCCAGAACAGCTCCCGGTTGTTGAGATGGGGCTCCGGTTCCGTGCGGTAAAACCAGTTCGCATAGCGGCTGCGTAGCAGAACGCCGGTCATCAACGGAACGCGGAAAAGCGGGTTCCAATCGGATCCACCTGCTTCCAGGAGCAGTACACGATTGCGGGGGTTGGCGGACAGGCGATTGGCAAGGACGCAGCCGGCGGAGCCGGCGCCGACGATGATGAAGTCGAATCCCACGGAAGCCCCATTTGACAAATTACTTGTACTTTGTTTATAACAAGAATAACAGAGGTTGACGGGAATAACAACTTGTAATGGCCGCGTGGATGTGAGGGCGCCCAGCCTGGATCCGGTGCGGGGGAGAGTGTTGATGCAGCGTTCAGCAGAGCGGCCGCTTTCGGGGCAGGTTGCGCTAGTCACCGGTGGCGCGCGCGGAATCGGCGCGGCGGTCTGCCAGGCTCTCGCGCAGGATGGGGCGACCGTTTATGCGGCGGACCTGTTGCCTTGCGATGCAACGGTCGCTGCAATTGCTGAAGACGGCGCGCTGGCTCACGCGCGAAAGCTCGACGTTGCCGACCGGCAGGCCTGTGTTGCTCTTGCCGATGAAGTCATGGCCGCTGAACAGCGTCTCGATATCCTTGTCTGTAATGCGGGAATCTGTCCACCTGGTGAGGTGACGGGTAACTGGGCGCAGTGGGACCGGGTGATCGACGTCAATGTAAACGGGACCCAGGCCTGCATTGCCGCCTGCTGGCCGCACATGATGGCGCGCGGTTACGGCCGCATCGTGCTGGTGAGTTCGATGGCCTATTATCAGGGCGGCGTCATCGTGGGGACGGAGTATTCCGCGTCGAAGGGCGCTGTGGCGGCGATGACCCGCCACGTCGCGCGGAATGGTGGTCCGCATGGAATACTTTGCAATGCTGTTGCGCCTGGCGTGATCGCAACCGACATGACGGCCAGCTTCTCCAAGCCCGATCCACAAGCGATTCCCCTGCGGCGTGTCGGAACGGCCGAGGATGTCGCGGGGCCTGTCCGCTTTCTCTGCGGGCCTTATTCAGCCTACATGACCGGTACAATTTTGAATGTCACGGGCGGTATCGTGCTCGCGGCGTGAGGGAGAGGTATGAGCATGGATCATGTGGCCGCGAAGGTCGCAATCGAGGCCGATGAGCGTTTGCTGGCCAAGCTGCCGCTTGGCGCCGACACGCTGCATGCGCTTGGCCGGGATTTGCTGGCGCGCGCGCCGGCTCCCTTATGCGCGAAAATCGTGTTAGGCCGCCGCACAGTCCTGATGCTCGCGCAAGACGGAACGGGCTTCGACAACGAACGTTTTCTCGATCTCAAGATCAATACCGTGTTCAACTGTGGGCATAGCTCGCTCTGGTGGTTTCATCACCTGCGGGCGACGGGTCGCACGCTGTCCGATGTCGGATGGGCAGATCCGAAGACCGTTGTTGACATGGGCGGTGGTGTGCCACTTTTCGCCGGAACGCAACTTGTCGGCGCGCTTGCGGTATCGGGGCTGCCCCATGAAGAGGATCATGCCTTGATCCTGGAATCGGTGAGACGCATCATCGAAACTTGATGAGAACGTGCCAGTTGCGACAACAAGGCAATAAACGGATAATCACAGGGGAAAATAACCATGATAAATAGGGCAGGTCTCTCTCGTCGATCGGTCATTGTTGCTGCTGGCAGCGCCGCAGCGGCGAGCTTTCTGCCGAAAAGCGTCTATGCTCAAGCGTCTATGCCTGAGTTGACGACACTCCGCTCAACCTCGAAATCTTGGCTTTGGGCTGCTGAGGACTATGCGACGGCGGCTGGTTTCTTCACGGAAGCAAGAGTGAAGGTCAATTCCAACGCCTCGAATCGCGGCACCAATGTCGCTGCGCTGCAGGGCGGTGGCGTCGATATCGTGCTGGGCGATCCCGGCGAGGTCTTGCGGGCCCGGACACAGAACCTCCAGATCCGCACATTCATCGCGACGGTCAATCGTTATGCGAGCCATGTTCTCCTGAAGAAGGACATCCTGGCGAAGCGCGGCGTCGATGAGACATCGCCGCAGGAGAAGAAAATCGAGGCTTTGAAGGGGCTCAAGCTGGGAACGACGGGGCCGGGCGCGGCCCCGGACGCGCTGTTCCGCTACCTTGCAGCGACGGCCGGGCTCGATGCGAACAAGGATTTCCAGCTGGTGCCGATCCAGGGGGGCGGGCCTGCTATACTGGCCGCCCTGCAGCAAGGTGTGATCGAGGGCTTCTGCCTTTCCTCGCCCACCGCCGACATGGCTGTGCAGAAGCAAGATTGCGGCTATCTTTTCCAGATGGCGCTCAATCCCCCGGCGGAGATGAAGGAAGTTCAGTATATTGTGGCCTCGACGGGCGAAGCGACGCTTGCGAGCAAGCGGGACGCGTTGGAGCGCTACGCGCGCGGTATCGCTCTTTCGCTGCGTTCGATCAAGAACGAGCCCGAGAAATTCAAGGCCTGGGCAAAGGACTGGTTCGAGGGGCTGGAGCCAGACACGTTCAACCTGGCTTTCGCGAACAATGGCGCGATTTACTTCGATGATCCCACGCCGAAGCGCGCTTTGCTCGAGAAGAACATCGCCTTCATCAATACGGTGAACAAGCAGATGGGCGCTCCGGCGCTCCCGACAACTCTCACCTTTGAGACCGTCAGCGATCCCTCAATAGCGGACGCAGCGATGAAGGGTCTGTAATGACTGCAGCGGCCATCAGCATCGAGCGGGTAGATAAGCGATATGTCGGGCGAGGCCGTGAGGTCGTTGCGCTGGACCATGTCTCGTTAACGATCGAGGACGGCGAATTCGTCGCCTTCGTCGGCCCATCCGGTTGTGGCAAGTCCACCTTGCTGAACATGATCGCCGGGATCATACCAATGACCTCGGGCACGATCGTGCACGAAGGCCGTGCGGTCACCGCGATCAACCGGCGTGTCGGCTATCTCACCCAGGCCGATAGCGTTCTCCCCTGGCGCACCGTGGAACGTAACGTCGGCCTGCCTCTCGAATATCGCGGTATCCCGGTGGCCGAGCGGCAGAAGCGCGTCGAGGAGATGCTGGCTCTCGTTGATCTCAAGGGCTTCGGAAAGGCCTTTCCGAAGGAACTTTCCGGCGGCATGCGCAAGCGTGTCGCGCTCGCGCAGATGCTGGCCTATGGCCCCGATACGCTGCTTATGGACGAGCCGTTCGGCGCCCTTGATGCCCAGCTCAAGCTCGTTATGCAGCAACAGCTCCTGCGCATCTGGCAGGAGCAGAAGAAGACGATCGTCTTCGTCACCCACGATCTCGCCGAGGCGATCGCGCTCGCCTCGCGTGTTGTCGTGTTCTCCGGCCGGCCGGGGCGCATCAAGTATATCGAGACAATCGACATTCCTTATCCGCGTGATGTCTTCAAAGTTCGCTTCCTGCCAGAATTCGAGGCGGCTTATGACAACCTCTGGCGCGAGCTCTCGCCGGAAATCGCCAAGGGAGAAGACCTGTGAGCGGAGGACGAGCCATGCAGATCGATGAAGGGGCCGCGGTGGGGACGGGCGCTCCGTCGAAAGCGGTGCGGGACTTCGAGGCTGGGCTCGTGCGCCGCAAGGTGCTGGTCTACGTCTGCCAGCTGGCTTTCGGCGTTCTCTTTCTTGCTTTCTGGCAATGGGCCTCCGGCCGCTTGATCGACCCCTTCTTCGTGTCATCCCCAAGCGCTGTTTTTGGCAAGCTCTACACATGGCTCCTGAACGGCGAACTCGTTCGCCATCTTTCGATCACGCTCTATGCGACGGCGATCGGCTTTCTGATCGGCTCGGCGATCGGCTTTGCTCTCGGACTGATCTTCGGCAAATTTGCTTTCCTCGCCGAGGTGCTCGACCCTTACATAACCGCGCTCTACAGCATCCCGAAGCTGGCGCTGGCACCTCTTTTCATCATCTGGTTCGGCATCGGTATCGAATCCAAGATCGCAGTATCAGCGTCCATCGTATTCTTCGTTGTCTTTCTCAATACGTTCTCAGGGGTACGCGAGGTCAACCCCATCTACATCCATGCCACGCAGATTATGGGCGCCTCCCAATGGGGTGTGATGCGCACGGTCATCATTCCTTCGGCGACCGCCTGGGTCATTACCGGCCTTAAGGTCTCAGTGCCCTACGCGCTGGTCGGGACGGTCATCGGCGAGTTCATGTCCGCCAATCGCGGCATCGGCTTCATCATCGCCCAGGCGACGGGCCTCTTCGACACGAACTCCGTTTTTGCCGGCATCATCATCCTGGCCGTTGTCGGCGCCATCATCAATGGGCTCCTGAAGGTGACGGAAGGCTGGCTCCTCCGTTGGCGGAGCTGAGGGCATGTCACACGGGAATGACGTGCCGGCCGAATTGCGGGAGCGCATAGAGACCCTGCGGCGCGGGCGTGGGTTCCTTCTGCCCCACCACGGGGCGATGGCCGTCGCGGCGCCTGATCTGCAGGATGCCTATTTCGGCATGTACAAGGCGCTGACGCAGACCGACAGGCATCTGTCTGGATTTGAACGCGAGGTCGTCTGGCTCGCCATTCTCATTGCCGCAAAAGAGGCGATCGGAACCCACCATGTCGAGCTCTTCTTCAAGGAGGGCGGAACGCAGGAGCAGGCACGGCTATTGACGCGGCTCGCCGCCTTTGCACTCGGTGCCGAGGCCTACGCCTTCATGGACCGGAGTTGGGCGTCATCATTTCCGGCCCTCGCGGGCCAAGACGCCTATCTTGCGGATTTCGAGGCGCTGCTCGATGAAAGTCTGCTGCCAGCCGGGATCTGCCATCTCGCCATGGCGGGACTGCAGGCCGCGCGCGGGCGCAAGTGGGGACTGGCGGCTCATATTCGGGCGGTTTACCGGCTCGGCACGTCCGAAGATGCGCTTGTCGAAGCGATGAGCCTCATCATGTGGCCGGTCGGCGTGAATCATTTTCTCGATGCCTGCGGCGTCTGGGTCGACCTGATGGCGCGCGGCGAGGTGACGCCGTCGCCGCGCTACCGGGCCTGGGCGGAAACACCACGCCAAGGTGGGCATCCCGAACGCGTATAGCGAGGAGCCGGCTTTCACGAACTGATCCCTCCGAAACCCGACGACGGTCCGGCTTGTCTGGAGGACATGGTCCTCTGATGGCATTGAGAAGCCTGATACTGATGGCGCCAGCCGCTGCTGCCGATATCGGGCGGGAGCGCGACCCATTCTGGTTTCTCCGGGATAGCCACCAGGCCGTTCCGAAAGGATTCGCCGTAGCGCGCGAGGCCGCCGGGTTGGTAAGACAGAATTTCGCCTTGCCCATCATTTACAACGTCATCGCCTTGCGAGAGCGATGGCGGCGTCGTCACGCCTCGGATCCGGCAATTACCCGTCACGTCGCGAGGCGAATCGCGAGGGGACGTTGAGCCAGCATTGGGGCCTTGACGACGAACAGCGTCGCCTTTCTCATTTCCTGACACGGGTGTTTGGTCGCATAGCCAGTTTAGGCCAGCGGCGAGTGCGACTAGGTTACTTCGGGAGTGGTTGGCCTTGGCCAGGAAAGGCTGGCTCCGTCAGAGACGACTTGGTCCGTGAACAGAAGAGGTGACGACCCATGAAAGGCCGCCCCGTGCCCATGCGCACCATCCTGGTGGACGGTACGCCGCTGCCTGATATTCTCGACGAGGCGATGATTCACGCCGTTGTGCATGGCTTCTATACCCGGATTCGGCAGGACGCCTTGCTGGGGCCGGTATTCAATGCGGAGATCGCGCCCGATGAATGGCCTCGTCATCTCGACAAGATGTGCGATTTCTGGTCCTCGATGCTGCTGCGCACCGGTCGTTACGAGGGCAAGCCGCTACCGCCGCATCTCGCCATTCCCGGGCTTGCGGAGGAGCACTTTCGGCGTTGGCTCACCCTCTTCCAGGCGACCGTCAGGGAGCTCTGCCCGCCGGATGTAGCGGCGCTGTTCATGGATCGCGCCTTGCGCATCGCCCATTCATTTCGCCTCGCGATCGCTTTCAGCCGGGGGGAGAGCTCCATGAACGTTGAACCGATCCTTCAGGACAGCCTTTAACGAGTGGCGGCATGCGGCAGCGGGGACGTGATGTTCCCTAAGCCGTAGTTCCGGCGTGCCATCTTGCCGTCCGCTGGCGCCTTCATTCGGCGGCTAGGAAAGATTGGAGCGGCGGGACCACGCAATCGAGAAACGCCCGCACGCGTTGCGGCATGCGCGAGCCGCCGAGATAGAGCGCATGGATTTCTTCCTCATCGACCTGCGCCACGTCGCCGAGCACTTCAACCAGGCGGCCTGCGGCGATATCGGCGCGCGCGTGGTAATCCCCAAGCCTTGCCAGCCCAATGCCTGCCACCGCCATGCGGCGTACAGTTTCTCCGTTGTTGGCGAGGAGTGATCCGCGGACAGCGCGATCGACGATCCGGCCACTTTCTTTGACCGGCCAGACTGGTGACGCTCTGCGGAAATTGAAGCCGAGGCAATTGTGTCTGGCGAGATCATCGACGGAGCGGGGGACGCCGTATCGTTCGAGGTAGCCGGGCGAGGCGACGATCTTGCGACGCGCAATCCCGATACGCCGCGCCATCATGGTCGAGTCGGGCAGACTGCCGGTGCGGAAGGCCACATCGGTCCTGTCGAGATAGAGGTCGATGATCTCGTCTGACAGTGAGAGGTCCACAACGATATCCGGGTAAGCCTTCCAGAAGGCAGGCAGGATCGGCTCCAGCCCGATGATCCCGAACGCGACGGACGCATTGACGCGTATGGTTCCGCCGAGGCTCGCAGCGCCCCTCGAAAGGCCATGCTCCATCTCATCGAGCTCGCCCAATAAGACCTGACTTCGCTCGTAATAGGTCTGCCCTTCGGCCGTCAGAGACAGGCGACGCGTGGACCGCTCGAGGAGCCGGGCTCCGAGCCGCTCCTCAATGCGGGCGATGAGCTTGCTGACCGTAGATGGGGTCATCCGGAGCGCCCTTGCAGCTTCCGAGAAACTGCCGCTTTCGACGACCCGCACGAACACCTGCATTTCCCCGAACCGATTGTCCATAAGGGCTCCATCTGTGAAACCATTTCACTGATGATGTGGAAAGCGAGCGGATTATCAAGTCGCGCCGCCCGATCCATTTAGGCCGTGGGCGTCCGACGCCTCCGACCCGAGGTTCGCCATCCCAGATCATTCAACGAGAACGACACAATGCAGACCATTACGGCGCAGGCGCCGCAGTCCTGCCCTCGGAATTGGTGTGTTCCGCATGTCGGATGCGGCAGGTGGAGCGCGCGACCCCGCGGCGCTCGGCACGAGATTGGGACTGACAGGAAGACCTTGCTATGAATCTTTGCACAACCGCCGAAGAGGCATCCGCGGTCGCCGAGCCGTCGCGGTCACATGCATCCTGGGCCTTGCTAGCCTTGGCTGTGGGTGCGTTTGGTATCGGAACGACGGAATTTGCGCCCATGGGGCTGCTTCCGGTCATTGCCGAAGGCGTGGGCGCCACCATCCCGGAGGCGGGTCTTCTCGTCAGTGCCTATGCGCTTGGCGTGTTGCTGGGGGCTCCCCTGATGACGCTGGGGTTGGGGCGGATGTCGCGCAAGACTGCACTGATCGCGCTCATGGCGATTTTTACCGTGGGTAATCTCCTCTCCGCGGCCGCTCCCGGCTATGGCACCTTGATGATGGCCCGGCTCGTGACCAGCCTGGCCCATGGCGCGTTTTTCGGCCTGGGGTCCTTGGTCGCAGCGAGCGTCGTGCCGCCCGGCAGGGGCGCGAGCGCGGTTGCGACCATGTTTCTCGGCCTGACGATCGCCAATGTGGGCGGAGTGCCGGCCGCGACCTGGGTCGGGCAGCAGATCGGTTGGCGCATGGCATTTGCCGGAACAGCGGGGCTCGGGCTCCTTGCCATGGCGGCCTTGGCTTTTGCGCTGCCGCGGGGCGAGCGTGGGCGGATGCCGGATCTCCGTCGCGAACTGAGGGTTCTCAGCAGACCGGCGGTGCTGGCTGCGTTCGCGACTACGGTTCTCGGTGCGGGCGCGATGTTCACACTCTACACGTATGTCGCTCCGGTCCTCGCCAATCTCAACGGAGCGCAGCCCGGTTTCATCACGATGATGCTCGTGTTGATCGGCATAGGCTTCACCATCGGCAATATGGCCGGCGGGAGGCTCGCCGATCGCTCATTGGACGGCAGTCTGTTGCTGTTTCTCGCCCTGTTGGCCGCGATCATGCTGGTCTTCCCCCTCTTGGCGAGAAGCGAACTTGGTGCTGCGGTGGCGCTTTTGGCTTGGGGCGCCGCAACCTTCGCCGTGGTGCCGCCGTTGCAAATGCGGGTGATGCAGCTTGCGACCGAAGCGCCGGGGCTTGCCTCCTCCATCAACGTCGGCGCGTTCAATCTGGGCAATGCTTTGGGAGCGGGCGTCGGTGGGGCGGTGATCGCCCTTGAATGGGGCTATGCCGCGGTGCCGATCGCCGGGGCCATTCTTGCCGGGGGAGGTCTCCTGCTTGTGCTCGCCGGACGAGCCGGGAAACCCGCGCGGGGGTGACGCCAGTCGCCCTTAGCGCAAGTCAGCCCGGAACGAATGTCGCCGAGTACGCAAGTCGCGCTGGCGAGGCGCGGTCCCCATGAGGGGCCGCTCCTGCACATCGGTCAGCCGTCCAAGTCATCGATCAGGCTGATCCGGACCTTGCCGATGCTGCGCTTGTCGAGCGAGACGATATCGAACCGCAGGCCTTTGAGCTCCAGAGTTTCGTGAACTGCCGGCAGGTGGCCCAAGTGGGTTAGAATATAGCCGCCGAGGGTGGAATAGCGGTTGGAATCGTCGACGAGATCGTGCCCGAGCGCACCGCTGAGCTGACGCACATCGATGAAGCCGTCGACGATCCAGGAACCATCTTCCTGGCGATCAAGAGCCGCGGCTTCCTCATCCATATCAGGAAACTCGCCGGCGATGGCTTCGAGGATATCCGTGGGTGTCGCGATCCCTTCGAAGGAGCCGTATTCGTCAACGATCATGGCGAGTTGCACAGGGGATCGCCGCAACTGTTCCATGACCTTGAGAACATCCGTCGCCTCGTGGACGATGACCGGCTGACGCGTGAGGTGGCCCCAATCGATCGGCCCGCCGTCGATAAGTGAATTCAACAGCTCCTTCGTGATCGCCACGCCTACGAAATCATCGACCTTATCGCGCGCCAGAATGACCCGGCCATGCGTCAGTTTTCGGATCGAAGCCTGCAGCTGTTCGGCGCTTTCATTGAGATTTAGCCACTCGACCTCATTGCGTGGAGACATGATGGAGCTGACGGGACGTTCTCCGAGATCGAGAACGCCCCGGATCATTTCCTTTTCTTCTGGCTTGAACAGGGCGCTTTGAGCAGCCTGTTCCGCCATGACGTCGATTGTCTCGCCCATTGGCGCTTGCCCCACCCGCCCGCCGAGCATGCGCAATACGGCTTCCGATGTGCGCTCACGGAGATCGCCCGTGGTGATCAGCTTTTCTCGATTGTGGCGACCGATTTGATTGGCAGCCTCGATCAGGACCGAGAAGCCGATCGCCGCATAGAGATATCCCTTCGGGATATGCATGCCAAAGCCTTCGACCACGAGGCTGAAGCCGATCATCAGCAGGAAGCCGAGACAGAGGATGACGACGGTCGGATGCTTCGATACGAAGGCCATGAGCGGCCCAGAGGCGACCATCATCACGGCCATGGCCACGCAAACCGCGACGATCATCACCCAGAGCTCGTCAACCATGCCGACGGCGGTGATGACGCTATCAAGCGAGAAAACCGCGTCCAGGACGACGATCTGGACAATGACTTGCCAGAAGACGGCGTGAACAACCTTGCCTTCTTTGGGCTTGTGGGCTCCCTCAAGCCGCTCGTGGAGCTCCATCGTTCCCTTCGCCAGAAGGAACACACCGCCGATGATCAAAATGAGATCACGGCCCGAGAAGGAGAAGTCGCTGACACTGAAGATCGGTCGCGTCAACTTCACGATCCAGGAGATCGAAAACAGAAGTCCGATGCGCATGATCAGCGCGAGGGAGAGGCCGATGATGCGCGCCTTGTTGCGCTGGCTGGGTGGGAGCTTGTCGGCCAGAATCGCAATGAACACGAGGTTGTCGATACCGAGAACGACTTCCAGAACAATAAGCGTGACAAGGCCGATCCAGATGTTCGGATCTGCGAGCAATTCCATCATTCAGCCTTACAGGGTATTGGGTGAACGCAAAAAGCCCCGGATCGAATATCCGAGGCACACGTCTTCCAGATCGCAGCTTAAAACATGAGAGTTAGGCTGGCGGCGCAAAAGCGGCACCAGCCAGCATCGGTATCGACTGTCGTCTGTACTGTCGCCGTCGTCGGGCATGCTCTCAGATTATCTCGCAGGTCCGCATATCCTATCACTTTGATGGTTAGCACACCGTCCCACGATAGAAAAGAACATGCCGGCGCGATTCGAGGCGAATGACGTGCTCGTATCCCCGGCGTATGCCAGTCGCCATGGCGACCTTGCAGCGCCGATCATGCCGCCCTACTTCATGTATCACACCGCCACAGCGGTTATCGCGCATTATACAAAAGAATTCTGTATTTATATGTCGTGAGACCACAGAGATGTCGAAGACTGAATAGTTTTCCCTCGAAAGATCGGCCTTGAACACAAGGGTCTTGCAATGTCGCAGTCTCGCCGCCTTCACCTCGGGGCCTTCATGCGGCCGGCCAGCATTCACACCGGCGCCTGGCGTTACCCGGGGGCCTATCCCGACGCCAATTTCAACCTGCGGCATCTCGCGACGTTCGCCCAGAAGCTTGAGCGCGCCAAGTTCGATGCCTTCTTCATGGCGGACCATCTCGCCGTCCTGAACATGCCTCTGGAGGCGCTGAAGCGCAGTCACACGGTCACCTCTTTCGAGCCGTTCACCTTGCTGGCGGCGCTGGCAATGGTGACAGAGCGGATTGGGCTGGTCGCCACGGCGTCGACAACCTTTGACGCGCCGTTCCACATCGCGAGGCGCTTCGCGTCGCTCGACCACATCAGCGGCGGCAGAGCCGGCTGGAACATCGTGACGACAGCCAATCCTGATGCGGCTTTGAATTTTGGGCTGGAAGAGCATATCGCCCATGACGAACGCTATATCAGGGCGCGAGAATTCTACGATGTTGTTACGGGGCTTTGGGATAGCTTTGCTGACGACGCCTTTATCCGGGACGTCGATCACGGCATCTATCTCGACCCTGGCAAACTTCATGTTCTCGACCATAAGGGGCCGTATCTGTCGGTCCGTGGCCCGTTGAACATCGCGCGACCAGTCCAGGGCTGGCCCGTCATCGTTCAGGCCGGCGCTTCGGAGGCCGGACGTCAGATTGCGGCCGAAACCGCGGAGGTAGTCTTCGCCGCGGCCTCCACGCTGTCCGAGGGGCAACGTTTCTATGCCGATGTGAAGAGCAGGGTGGAAAAGGCCGGCCGCCAACGCGATCATCTCAAGATCCTGCCTGGAGCCTTCGTGGTCGTGGGCGATTCTGTCGCTGAAGCACAGGCCAAGCGGGCGCATCTCGATAGCCTCGTGGACTATGAGAGCGCGATCGCCTCGCTGTCGATTGCCATCGGACAGGATGCTTCTCGCTTTGACCCGGACGGGCCTTTACCGGACATTCCAGAGACCAACGCGAGCAAAAGCGGGCGTGAGAGAGCCATAGCCCTTGCCAAGCGCGATAATCTGACGGTTCGGCAACTTGCCCAGCGCATGGGAGGCTACGCCGGTCTTGCTTTCGTGGGTACCGCGGCGACCATCGCCGACGCGATGGAGGAATGGCTCATGACAGAAGCCAGCGATGGCTTCAACGTGATGTTCCCTTATCTGCCGGGCGGGCTTGACGATTTCGTCGACAAGGTCATCCCCGAACTGCAGAGGCGAGGCCTGTTCCGCTTGGAGTATGAGGGAACGACGCTGCGCGAGCATCTTGGCCTGCCGCGGCCTGAGAACCGCTTCTTCAACTGATGCAATATCTGCGGAACCTCGAGGGCGAACTGCGCAATCTCACTTGAGGCCAAAGCCGAGCGCGTCGAGAGCGGTGCGTATGCGATCGCGGCCCGACAGCGATCCAGCGCCGCCAACGCGCTGAAGAACGCGTGCGGACCAGGGCATCTGGGCCATCGCCTGCTCCCGCTGAAAGGACTGCAGCGTCTCGTCATACTCCGCCACATAGTTGCGCGCAGCGCTGCCATATTGCTCGCGATGCAAGACAACGTCCGGTGGCAGCCGTGGCTTGACGCCGGACGCGCGCGCGGGATCGGGATAACCGACGCAGAGCCCGAAGACAGCAAAGGCCTGAGGTGGCAGCCCGAGTTCCGCCGCCACTTCGACCGGCTTGTTGCGCATCGCGCCGATATAGACGCCGCCGAGGCCAAGGCTCTCCGCCGCGACGAGGGCGTTCTGCGCCGCCAGCGCCGCATCGACGATGGCGACAAACACCATTTCAAGATAGGCGAGCCCATCGACGGCGTGTCCGCACTCGTCGCCGATCCGCTGCAGGCGGCTGAGGTCCGCAAGCCACACAAGCAGGAGCGGCGCCTCGTCTATCGCATTCTGGTTGGCGGAGAGTCTCGCCAGGCGCGATTTGCGCGCAGGGTCGGTGACGGAAACCACGCTCCAGGTCTGCAGGTTCGATGAACTCGACGCTGATTGCGCGGCAGCGACAAGTGTTTCCAGCGTGCCGTCCGGCAGCGCTCTTGGGAGAAAGGCCCGGACCGAGCGATGGGCGAGCATCGTGCCAATCACGTCATTCCAGGGAAGCGGCCCCTCCAGCAAGGCTTGGCCATAGCGCGCGCCCAACAGGCGTTCACGCGCATCTTCGGCATGTACGTCCGAGCGTCGGGCTTCGGGATTGTCACGGGTTTCCGGCGTGTCGATGCTCATGACGCGGACGGTGCTGGTTCGTAGCGCCAACGCTTCGTCGTAAATTTACCCGTTATGCCATCGCGCATAGGAGAGCCACCCGTTCAAACGTGAGCCGCGAGCAAGCGCCGTTTCAGTCGTCTTCTCGCAATGCGATAGCTCGATCAGATCAAGCTGTCGATCCCGATATCCTGGTGCTTACCACAGGGTGTCCGGACTATCTCGCGACTTACGCAATCCCTATGATGACTCGCGTCGGCGCCTCGATGCGAAAGATTGACGGGCAACTTTGGCTAGGCATCCGAACCTGGCGCGTGCCATATCCACGCAGCGGAGCTTTGGGACGGAAACCACGGAACACACCTATGAGCGAGCATTCACACGATCGTCCTCATTCTCATGGCCATGCGCGTGGGGAGGATCAATGGAAGCATGACGGTGTTCGGGTCATCAAGGGCGACCGGCTCGATGCCAACACGGCGCAGACCCCCGGCATGTTCCGGCAGGCGGCGATCAACCATGCGCGCGTCGGCGCGCAGAAGATCTGGGCCGGCACCGTGACGATCCAGCCCAACGCGAAGACCGGGGTGCATCATCATGGCGAACTGGAGAGCGTCATTTATGTGGTGCGCGGCAAGGCGCGCATGCGCTGGGGCGAGCGGCTGGAATATGTCGCGGAGGCCGGGCCCGGTGATTTCATTTACGTGCCGCCGTATGTACCGCATCAGGAAATCAACGCCGATCCCGCTCAGCCGCTAGATTGCGTGCTGGTTCGATCGGACAATGAGGCGGTCGTGGTCAATATCACCGACGTCGATCCGGTGGAGAAGCCGGAGGAGGTCTATTGGATCGATCCGATCCACAAGGAACCGGGGATCTGAGCGGCGCATTGCCTATGCGCAAAGGCCCGGCGCTATGCCCGGCGCTTTCGATAATGGTGTCGCGGCATGAATGAGCTCACCCCCGCCTCCCGCCCGGTGCGCGTGGTCTGTGTCGGGACCACGACGATGGACTTCATTTTCGCACTCGACAGTTTTCCGGTCGGGCCGTTGAAGTTCCGTGCCAAGAGCTTCCACGCCGTCGGCGGCGGCAATGCCGGTACGGCGGCGGTGGCGATCAAGCGCCTCGGAGGCGAGGCGCATCTGATGGCACGGGTCGGTGACGACGCGATCGGACGGCAGGCGCTCGACGAACTGAGGGCGCGCGGTATCAACACCGCATTGATGATGGTGCATCCGGGGGCGAAGACGACCCTGGCCTGCATCATGATCGACGGATCGGGCGAGCGACAGATCATCAGCTACACGGATCCCGACCTGCCCTCCACCGTCGCGGATGTGGATCTGCCGAAGGGCGTCGATGCCCTCCTCGCCGACGCCCGTTGGGCGGATGGCGCGCTCCACATGATGCGTCAGGCGCGCAAGGCCGGAATCCCGATCATCCTCGATGGCGACATCCCCGTCATTCCGGACGAATTGCTCGCGCTGTCAAGCATAGCCGCTTTCTCCCGGCAGGCGCTCGCGGAGAACACGGGGACCCCAGAGATTGAAGCGGGCCTGAAGCGGCTCGCAGGGCGAACCTCGGGGGTCCCGGTGGTGACGGATGGCGCCAATGGGCTTTATTGGCTTGAACGGGGCCTCATGCGGCATATGCCGGCCTTCAAGGTAGACGTGCGCGATACGCTTGGCGCCGGCGACGTCTTCCATGGGGCTCTGGCCCTGGCGATCGGCCGCGGCGACGATGTGGAGAAGGCCTTGCGCTTCGGCTCCGCCGCCGCGGCTGTCAAGGTGACACGGTTTGGCGGACGCGAGGGCTGCCCCGATGCGGGCGAGGTCGAGCGCCTGCTCGCGGGAGCAGCCTGAATCTCGCGACGGCTTCAGCTGGCGCGGTCCTGCGTCAGCAGCTCGGCATGCGGGAAGAGGGCGGGGGATCCGCCGCAATGGACGAACAGGACCTTGCTGCCCTTCGCAATCGAGCCGCGCGTCACGCAGTCGAGCAGGCCGGCGACGGCCTTGCCGGTATAGACCGGGTCGAGCAGCATGCCCTCGCTGCGGGCGGCCTTGGTGATCGCGGCGTTGCCCTCCGGGCTGGGGATCGCGTAGCCCGCCCCCACGTAGCCATTCTCGATGCGGATATCGGCCGGCTCGAAGCGCTTGTCGAAATCGAGCAATTCGGCGCCGGCATTGGCCATGACGGCGATGCGCTCGGAGAAGGGCACGGCGCTGCCGCTGACCGCTATGCCGGCGACCTTGGTGTCCGGCCAGAACAGCGCACAGCCGATGAGAAGACCGGCGAGCGTGCCGCCCGAGCCGACCGGCGCGACGATGAGATCGGGCGCGGCTTCCCCAGTGGCCGCATATTGCGCTGCGAGTTCCTTCACCGCCGCGACATAGCCCATCGCGCCGAGTGCGCTCGCCCCGCCGAGGGGAATGATATAGGGCTTCTCGCCACGGGCCGTGGCCTGGTCCGCGTGATACTGCATGCGCGGATTGATCTCGGTGAAATAAGCGTCCGGATCGAGGAAATCGATTTCGGCCCCGAAAAGATGATCAAGCAGGAGATTGCCCTGCAGCACCGCCGGGCTGTTGCCGCGCAGCACGAGAATAGGCTTCATCCCGAATTTGCGCGCCGCCGCCGCGGTCATCCGCGCGTGGTTGGACTGGTGGCCACCCGTCGTGATCAGCACCTTGACATCCTGGGCGACCGCATCGGCCATCAGAAACTCTAGCTTCCGGACCTTGTTGCCGCCCCCGCCGAAGCCCGTGAAGTCATCGCGCTTGACTGAGAGGTCGATGCCGTATTCGGCGCTGAGGCGCGGGAGCTTTTCAATCGGCGTCGGGAGAAAGCCGAGGGAGAGGCGCGGAATGTCTTCGAGTTTCATGGGATGTCCTCGGGAGCACGCGGCATCAAGGCCCGCGTCAAGAAGGATTGTACAAGGATATATCATATATCTCCCCTGTCAAAGACAGGGTGGCCTTCGGAATGGGCACTGTCCTTTGGTTGGGGATCTCCCTACAGATACGGCAGGGCCGTTCCGATATCCGCCTCCTCTGCCCGGCACAGCACGCGGGCGGCGAGCGCGATGTCGAACAGGTTGAGGCCGAAGCTGGAAAAATAGAGCGAGGCTCCGGCCGGCGGCCGCCAGCCGTCAACCACCAGCGCGGCGAGGTCGGCCGCTACCCGGTCAGGCGTGAACTGCCCCGCGCGGTACATCTGGAAGAGGCTCTTGGCGCTCTTTTCGGCAAAGTCCCCCCACAGGTCGACCGCCACCACGTCGCTGGCGGCGATCGCGGCAAAGGACACCTCGTGATAGCCGACCTGCACGATCAGCCGGCCGGGGCGCACAGCGTCGTCATCGAGGATCGGCTCCGGCGCGGTCGTGCAGCTCAGGACGACATCGGCCTCGGCGATGGCATCTGCGATCGCCGTGCAACGGACGAGCGCCACGCCGGCGGGAGAGGGCGTGTCCGCAAGAAGCGCATCCAGCTTGTCCGCGCTCCGGTTCCAGAGCCGGATTTCGCCGACGGACGGAAACAGCGCCAACACCATGGCGAGGTGAGCCTTCGCCTGGGCGCCGGCGCCGAGAAGGGCGATGCGGCCGGGCGGCCGCGGCAGAAGGCTCTCCATGGCGAGCGCGGAGACGGCCGCTGTCCGCATCCGCGTCAGCAGGGCGCTTTCGATCAGCCCGAGCGGACGGCCGTCGCTCAGGCGATTGATGAAGGTGGTGTTGGTGATGCTGGGGAGATCGCCCCGGCTTTCCGGCAGATGCACGGCCCATTTGAGGCCCACCGCATCATAACGGCCGCCGACGAAGGCGGGCAGACCGTAGGCCTTGGCGCGCGGATCGCCGCCCATCGGCATGACGCTCTCGGCCTCCATGCCGGCCTCTCCCGCCCGCAGCAGGCGGGTGGCTTCGCGAATATCGGCGAGCGCCAGCGGCCAGTCGCCGCCGCCGGCTGCGACGACATCGGCGCGGGAGAGATAGCGCAACGTGATCATGGGCTCGTCCTCGGCGCGGGCACCTTTGCCATCTCGTCCAGCCAGATCGCGATGGAGGTAAGGAAACGCTCGAAGCCTTCCAGCGTCATGAATTCATCGATGCCATGGGCGTTGCCGCCGCACCCCGCACCGCCGATGAGAAACGAATCCGCGTGGCGTGCAAAGGCATAGCCGGGGGCCGCGCCGATCGCCCAAGGCCAGATCTGCGGCGGTACTGACGTTGCGCCATAGGCGGCGAGCAAGGCGCCGACCCCTTCCGCGTCCCGGCTGAACCGCGTACCGGGATAGGCATCGGCAACGTCAAGGGAGACACCGGCGAGGCCGGCTGTCTGCAACGTCTCGCGAAAGGCCGCGAGATAGCGGGCGGGGTCGAGGGAAGGCGGACACCGCAGGTCGAAGGCCGCGCGCGCGGCATGCGGGATGACGGCATCACCCGCGGTTGGCTCCGTCGCGAGCGAGTTGATGGTGGCTGAGGCGGTTGTCAGCACATGCGTCAGCAAGGCTTCCGCATCGCCGTCCAGCGCGAAGCGCTCCGTCTTGCGGAAGCTAAGCTCCGCCTGGGGGTCGAAGCTTGCCGCGAGCTCGGCGACGATGGCGCGGGCTTCCGCATCGAGGGTGATCCTGTCGAGTTCGCCGGTCGGGGATCGGCCGAACAGAGCAAGGGCCGCAATGAGACGGCTCGCTGGATTGGCGATCCACGGCGCATTGCTGGAGTGGATGGCCGCACGCGGGCCTCCCCACGCGCCGCCTTCCACGCGGATCTCGCCTTTTGCGATGCCGGAGAAGCCGAGATAGACGCGCGGCGGGCCTCCGCCATATTCGCAGAAGGACGGGAACAGGCCGCCGATGCTGGCGCGGACCGGGCAGGTGGGGTCGAGGAGATAGGCGCGCAGCGCGCCGCTGCCGCTTTCCTCCTCGCCCTCCACGAGGATCTCGACATTGACGGCCAGGGCGCCGCTGTCGGCCATCTGTTTCAGGACGGCCAGCATGCCGGCCAGCGGACCCTTGTTGTTCTCCGCGCCGCGTGCCACGAAACAGGCGCCGACCTCCGGCAGATCAACGATGCCGCCGCTGAAGGGGTCAACAGACCAGCCGGCGGGCTCGGCGGGCATCACGTCGTACATGTTGTAGAGGATGACCGTATGGGCCGCGCCGATGTCGAGCCGCGCGTGGACGACCGCCGGCCGGCCGTCCCGGCGGCGGTCGTTGATGATCTCCGCGCCGAGCTCGTGCCTGAGCCAGTGGCTGATGGCCGCTGCTTGGCGGTCAAGCGCCTGATCGTTCCCCCGCACCGACGGAACGCGGCACCATGCCTCGGCAAGGTTGAGGGCATTCCGGGCCAGAGGGGAGAGCGGCCGGGTCACAGCCTGATCCTCGGGTTGAGCCAGAGATAGGCGAGGTCGACAAGAAAGTTCACGACCACAAACACGAAGGCGGCGAACAAGACCACCGCCTGAACCACGGGAAAATCGCGGTTCTGGATAGATTCCACCGCGAGCCGCCCGATGCCCGGCCAGGCGAAGATGATCTCGGTCACGAGCGCGCCGCCAAGCAGTGATGCAAAGTATATCCCCTGTACGGTGATCACCGGGATCAGGGCGTTGCGCAGGGCATGGTGGACGACGAGGGACCAGCCCTTGACGCCCTTCGCGCGGGCCGTGCGAATGTAGTGCTCGCCCAGCACCTCGATCAGGCTGGCGCGCACCAGACGCGTGATCGCGCTGAGGTAATAGGCGCCGAGCGCGATCGACGGCATGATCAGCTGCTTGAAGGTGCCGATGCCGCTGCTCGGCAGCCAACGCAGATTGAGCGAGAAGACGATGATCAGAAGGAGGGCCAGCCAGAACACCGGGATGGCTTGCCCCAGCAGGGAGATGACGCGGATGGCGAAATCGATGGGGCTGTCCTTGCGCACGGCAGCGATGGTGCCGAGAAGGAAGCCGAGCAGCGAGCTCCACAGGAGCGCGGCGCAGGCGAGAAGCGCCGTGGCGGGAAGGCGCTCGATCAGCAGGTCGAACGCCGGACGCTGGAAGCGGAGCGAATTGCCGAACTCGCCGGAAAAGACGCCGCCGAGGAAGCGGCCGTATTGAACCCAGATCGGATCATTGAAGCCCATCGCCTGGCGGAAGGCTTCGATCTCGGCGCGCGAGGCATCGGGCGGCATCATCAGGGCAGCGGGGTCGCCCGTGAGGAAAAGCGCGAAGAAGACGATCGCCGACACGCCGAGCAGCACGATGACGCCCTGCGCGGCGCGATTGGCGATGAAGATCAGTGCCTTCACGTCGTGGCGCCCCTTCGGTCGGCGCGGCGCACCAGCCAGTCTCCCAGGAGATTACAGCCGACGACGAGACCGCCGATGACAAGGCCGGGGTAAAGCACGAGCCAGTTGGCAAGAAGAATGAAGGAGCGCCCTTCGCCGATCAGATTGCCGAGCGTCGGCGTCGGCGGCTGCACGCCGAGGCCGAGGAAACCGACAGAGGCCTCCAGGATGATGAGTCGCGGAAGGTCGAGCGTGACAAGGACGATCTGCGAACCCGCAATATTCGGCAGCACATGCCGCAGGAGCACCGCGAAGTCCGAGAGGCCGATGGCCCGCGATGCATCGATATACTCGAGATCCCGCACCTCGAGCGTCCTGGCGCGAGCAACCCGTGCAAAGATCGCCCAGCCGGTGACACCGAGCACCACGATGAGATTGAGCATCGAGGGGCCGACCACCGCGACGATCAGTAGGATGAGCAGAATGAAGGGGATTGCGAGCTGGATGTCGACGGCGCGCATGATCACCGCGTCCAGCCAGCCGCCGAAATAGCCCGCGATCATGCCGAGCAGCGTACCGAGGACCACGGCGATGACGGAAGCGAAGAGAACGATCCCGAGGGAAATTGCTGTGCCGAGGCCGAGCCGGGCCAGGAGATCGCGCCCGAGCTGGTCCGTGCCAAGGGGGTGCAACTGCCCCCCCACGACACTCATCGGCGGTTTGAACGTCGCCGTGATCTGGCCACGGATCGGGTCGACCGGCCAGAGGAGCGGCACCAGAATGGCGAGCGCAAAAACTGCGACGAGAAGACTGATGGCGAAGAGGGCGTCCGCATTCCGGCCGGCGTTCCAGAACCGCGTCATCGCGTTCAGCGCTTGCTCATCTCGAAGACCGGGATGCGCGCGTCAGGTCGCCCTTCGAAGTTGAGGGTCTTGGCTTTGCCATAGAGGGAATCCTCCTGATAGAGCGTGATCAGCGGAACCTGTTCGGCGGCGAGCTTCTGGATATCGTGCAGAACTGTCTTGCGCGCCTCGGGATCGACGATCTTGCGGCTTTCGTCGAGGAGCTTGTCGAGCTCCGGGATGGACGCCGTGGAGTAGGGCTCACCCGTCCGCAGGATCGCATAGACGGCCGCATCAGCATCAAGGGTCTGCGTCGAGCCCCATCCGAGCATGAAGATCGGGCCTTTGCGCGGCACCTGCTGCACATAGACGGACCAGTCCAGAACCTCCTGGTCGGTCTTCACGCCGATGTCGCCGAACTGTTGGGCGATCGCCTGCGCGACCTCGCCGTCCTTCATGTAGCGCAGGGTCGACTGCATCTTGATGGGAAAGCCGTCCGGGAAGCCGGCCTCCGCGAGGAGCGCCTTGGCCTTCTGGGGATCATAGGCTGGAGGAGGAATGTCGAGATAGCCGAAATCGGCAGGACCAACCTGCGTTCCCTTCGGCGTCGCCATACCCTTCAGGATATTGTCGACGATGCCCTTGCGATCGATCGCCATGTTGAGGGCTTGGCGGACCTTGACGTTGTCGAGCGGCTTGTCCTTCATGACGAGCCCGAGATAGATCGTCAGGCCGCCGTTCTTCACCTGCACGAGGTCGGCATCGGAGCTTGCCGAGATCATCGGCGCGAGATCGACGGGCACGCCCTCGATCAGATCCACCTCGCCGGTGACGAGTGCCGTGATGCGGGCCGTGCCGTCGGGAATGGCACGCCAAGTCACCTGATCGATCGACGGCTTGCCCCGCCAATAGCCCGGATTGGCCTTCAGGATGACGTGCTGGTCGGGAATGAAAGCAGTGAGTTGGTAGGGGCCGGTGCCGACGGGCTTCGACGCGAAGCCGTCGTTGCCGACCTGCTTCACATAGGCGGGCGGCACGATATAGGCCGGATAGCGGCTCATCCGGGTGGGCAGGAGGGGATCTGGCTCGGTTGTCCTGATGCGTACCGTGTAGGGATCGATCACATCCACGCCCGCCACAGTCCTGATGTAGGAGAGCGTCGGGGATTTGGCGGCCGGGTCTATGATGCGGTCAATCGTGAACTTTACCGCCTCGGCGTTGAAATCCTCGCCGTTGTGGAATTTGACGCCCTGGCGGAGCTTGAATTCCCATGTGGTGTCGTCGATCGATTTCCAGGATTCGGCGAGCCCTGGGACGAGCTGCATCGCCTTGTCACGCATGACAAGCGTGTCGAAGATGTTGTCGACGATTGTGGCCGCCTCGCGCAGGAACCCGGGGTCCATCGCGGTGGTCGAAACCGGCCGTGCAATCGTGATCTGGCTGGCTTGGGCCCATGCCGCTGATCCCGGCAATAAAATGGCTGCCGCCAAGGCTAACGCTTTCAGTTGTCTCATGACGGTGACCTTTTCTCTAGTGGCTGCAGGAGCTGCGCGACAAAGGAAGAAAAGTCTGTGAGTGTCCTGACGATATATGATATATCCGACATGCACAAGGTGTGAGCGCTCAGAGGGGCATGGTAAAAATTCAGGCAACCATCCGAACAATGAGGGTGTTGTGAGCATCGGTCCCTTCAACGCGGCCCCCCGCAAGAGCCTCGTTGGCTATGTCGAGGAAGAATTGCGCAATGCCTTGGTCGAGGGGCGCCTGGAGCCCGGCACTCGGCTTGTCACCAAGGAACTCGCCGATACCCTCGGGATGAGCATTACACCGGTGCGCGAGGCGCTAGTGCGATTTGCCGCCTCCGGCATCCTGACTGCCGAGCCTGCGCAGTCCTTCCGCGTGCCCGCCCTGAGTGCCGCACAATATTTGGAGCTCTCAGAGGTCCGTAAGGCTGTTGAGGGGCTGGCGGCGGCGAAGGCCGCACTGCGCATAGCTGCCACGGATATTGCGCGAATGCAGGAGCTACTCGCTCAGTATCTGGCTGCGAAGTCTGCAGGTGATCCTCATTCGGCGCTCATGAGAAACAAGGAGTTTCGGTTCGTCCTCTACGGAGCTGCCGAGATGCCGACCTTGCTCAGCGTGATCGAGACCTTGTGGTTGCGAGCAGGTCCGGGCTTCAACTATCTCTATCCCGAGGAACGCAGGCCTCTCACAATCCATAACAACTACAACGAATTGCTCGAGGCGTTGCATCGTCGGTCCGCCGATGCCGCACGCGCGGCGATCGAACACGCGATCGATGATGGTGCCAAGCGTGTCCTCGCAGCTATCAACGCGCGCGAGAGTTCCAGCGCGGCGTGAGCCGTTTCACCGGGACGCGAAACGGATCGTTGCTCCATGCGTCAAAGCAGGATCGCGCTCTGGCTGGGGCATCGTGGTTACGATGACTGCCTCGAAGAGGCCAGGGCTGCCTTTGTTGACCGATAGATCTTCAAGCACGTCGATCCAGCCGGCACCGAAACCGATGCGTGTCGCCGGACGACCATGAACTTCGGTCTCCGATAGCGAGATCGTCTCTCCGAGGATGCCCCGCAACGTTGCGATAACTGGGGCCACCGAGGAGGTTGCGACCCTGATGCCCGCAATGCCCACTGCCCCGTTGCGGTGTTGCGTCACTGCGGGAATGCGATGCGCGCGACCCCCGCGATCCTCGATAATGAAGGGCAGTGCGTCATCGCCGCCCGCGCCGATGCCGGTCATCAAGAGGTCCAGCGACCAGCGGTCGCCACTCGCGACCGAGTTGGAAACCTGAACTGGCCCTCGTGTTGGCACATGTAGCGACTGAAGGCGCGCTGTGATTTCTTCGATCCCCTCGACGACGAGAGAATAGTCGGCCCAGCCTTCGCCCCTTTGCAGCAGGGGACCGAGGCGGTGCTTCTCCGCCGCCCCGGGATCCGCAAAGGCACTGAGCAGCAGGTAGGAGCCGTCGGCGAGGCATATGAAGCGATTACGCATGGAGCCGGCGATGGCATCGTGCCGCTCGGCCACGGTAAAGCCCAAGCGTTCGAAGTCGCGTGCAGCCGTGTCCAGATCTTGCACGAGGACAATGAGATGATCGAAGGAAGCACGCATGGCTTATCCTCGGCTCGAAATCAGGGTGATCAGATCGTGCTGGCGACGTCGTTCGCCGGATCGACCGCGGCCTTGGGCAGATCGTCACGGCGTCCCCACTCGTTCCACGAACCATCGTAGATCGTCCAATCCGTCTTGCCCATGCGTAGCAGCTGGAAGGCGAGGACCGCCGCCGTCACACCAGAGCCACAGGTCGCAATGATTGGCTGGTCTGGATCGACGCCAGCTTTGCGGAAAGCCGCGTCTGCCTCCTCGGGCGAGATGAAGCCGAAGTCACCCTCCTGGCGCATCATCGAAGTCCAGGGCACATTGATGGCGCCGGGCATGTGCCCCGGCGCCAGTCCCGGATAGCCGGAGGGAAGCGCGCCGGAGAAGCGGTCGGGCATGCGTGCATCGACGACCTGTGCGGTGCCTTCACTCAGTGCGATGGCGACATCCACCCAGCCTGCGATGTCAGTGACAGGCGGCTTTGCCTCGAAGGTTCGTGCGATGGCCGCATCGGCATCGCCGCTTTCAAGGGCCCTGCCTTCCGCCTTCCAGCGGCGCAAGCCGCCGTCGAGAATGAAGACATTGTCATGACCAAAGCGGTGAAACATCCACCACACGCGCGCCGAGACATAGCCCGCATCGTAGATCACGACCGTCATATCATTGTCGATTCCGAGCGCGCCGACGATGGCGGAAAACTGTGTCGGATCCGGCATCATGTTTGGATAGGGTGATGCGCCATCCGAGGCGGTATTGAGGTCGAAGTGGCGGGCCGTTGGAATATGCTCCGCGCGGAACGCGTCGAGGCCGGTTTTGCCCGCCTCCGGCGCAAACCAAGCGCAATCCAACAGCGCTAGATCATGGGAGCCGAGCTTCGTTTCCAGCCACGAAGGCTCCACGAGAAAGGTTTCCACACCACGCCTCTCAATGCCGGCCGATCCTATATATGATATATCGACCTTAGGATCGGGTATCTAGTCCCAAAGAGATAAAGCTAATGTGGCGTGGCCGAGGTCAACCAACGATGTCGTAAAGGGCTTCCCAGCTCTGCACCCGGTCTCCATTCTCAATGCTTTCGACCGTCGCCTTGAGGCGCTTCAGATGCGGCACGGCCACGCCGGCTTTTTCCGCGGCGCGGATGACCGCACCCACTTGCCACTCCACCTCGGTCTTTCGACGATGAATCTTCAGGTCGCGCCAAACGCCGGTATGGGTATTGTCATGGCTTTTCCAGTAGGCGCGCTGGGCATCCCAGGAAGCGGTCTGAGCCGCGTCGTCAGTTGGCCGGTCCAGCCGGAATACCTTGGGATCGAAGCCATCGCAGTTTTCCGTGCGAATGCCGATTGCGTCCGCAACCCCGACGGCCTCTCCCGCGAGGATGCTGAGGACGGCTCGCGCGCGTCGATCGTCGTATATCTCAAGCACAGGCGCGTCGATGATCGCGGTACCGAAATAAACTGAGCCCAGGGCCATCTTGGACCAGAGGTATCCAAAAATATTCTCTGTCACGTCAACGGGTTGCTGCGCGGACAACGCTTGACGGAGCGTCGTGATGCGTGATGTTTCGCGGCCGTCGAGCTCGCCGATCTTGAAGCTTCCGGCGCCGCCATAGACGATATGGCCTGGTTCCTTGTAGTAGCCGCCAAAGGTAAGATAGGCGCCAATCGTGCGTTCTTTCCCGACGATGGCCGCGATCTTCTCTTCTTCAAGCCCGTTCTGGAGCGAGAGAACATAGCCATCCGCCGCAAGACGATCGGCATACGGGGACAGGCCGGCGATCGTATCGCGCGACTTCACGGCGAGAAGCACGCGCTCCATCGGCCCGTCATAGGTCGATGGCGCGTGAATGGCGGGACGGACCAGCGCGTCGAGATGTCCGCTGATCCTCAGGCCGTTCCGCCGGATGGCATCTGCATGTGCCTCATTGGCCTCGATGAAGACGACGTCGTGTCCGGAGCGCATGAGATGAGCGCCGACGATGCTGCCGATCGCTCCCGCGCCGATGATGACAAAGGGAGAGGCCATCAGCGCATGTTCCTTGAAAGGGGCATATGGGTGCGGCCGCAGTGGGAGCCGCCGGTGACCTTCAGGATTGATCCCGTCGTCCAGGGTGAGGCTTTGGAAGAGGCGAGGAAGACGGCGGCCTCTGCGATGTCGTCGGGGTGGCCGGTGCGGCCGAGTGGTGTACCCTTCAACATCAGCTCGGCATAGGGATGCAGATCCGCCCCGTTGTCTTTCGTCCAGACCTCGTCCATGACGAGACCGGGCGCCACCGCATTGACGCGGATGCCGTGCGGCCCGAACTCGATGGCCATGACCTCAGTCATCATGCTGACCGCCGCTTTCGAGCCGTTGTATCCGGCACCGCCCGCCCGTGCGGAGCTGGCGGCTCCCGATGACAGGTTGACGATCGAGCCCTTGATCCCCCGATCTATCCAGCGTCGCACCATCGCCTGCACGGGCAGCATCGTCCCGCGGACGTTGATTGCGAAGATCCGGTCCCAGTCATCGACCTCGACCTCGAGCACGGGAATATTGGGGAAGATTCCATGCGCGTTGATGAGCACATCCGGCAGGCCGAGTTGCTTCTCGGCATCGTCCATCATGCGCTGGACGTCTTCCTTGGAGGACACGTCGCCCGCGACCACTGCCGTGCGTCCCGAGGACGCGAGATCTGCCGCAACAGTTCTGGCCGCGGCAATGTTCAGGTCCGCAATGACGACCGCCGCGCCCTCTCGCTGGCAACAGCGGGCAATTGCCCTGCCAAGACGGCCGCCGCCGCCTGTGATGAACGCCGTCTGTCCTTCGAGAAGCATCGTAATATTGTCCTATTGCGCAGTGGCGCCAAGGTTTTGAAGGCAGGTTTCGATAGCTTTGATGGCATCGGCCAGGGCCAACGCGGTACGATTGCGGGCCCGCATCATGCCCACGTGCAGGAATTTCGCCGCGTCACTTTCGGGCGCGAGCGCTGCGAACTGCCGGAGTGGTTGCAGGCCAGGGTAAGCCTGCTGCGCGAGGGCGGGATCCTGGGTGAAGCGGTCTTTCTCCGTGTAATCCACCGGCACGAGCGCCCGTGACACCGCCTTGAGCGTCTCGTTGATGGCAGCGGCTTCTGCATCGCTTGCCGCCTCTGACTTGGCCTTGAGCCGGCTGGCCAGCTGTTCCAGACGGCCGGCGCGAGATAGCAGCAAGCTGAGATCAAAGCTGGCGCCAGCCGCGTCCTGTAACTCGCGCAGGGTCGCCGTGAGATAGCGGGCATGCTCCGCGTAATCGAGAGGCAGGACCCTGTCGGTGAGCAGCCGCCAGACAGCGTGCATGTAGATCTTTGTGTCGCGCACGAGGATTGCCTCATCGATCTTGTCCAGGGTATCGGCCGGATTATGCCACCACCATCCCGTACCGTGGCCCACCCGGTTGCCGCCGCCGAAGACAGAGGCCGAGGCATTCGTTTCCGCTTCCGGCGAGGCCGGCTGTTCGCTCATGTTCTGGAAAATTCCAGGCACGCCGATGCCCCAGAAAGACTGATCGCCAGCTCTGCTCTGTCGTCTGTTGTTGAAGGTCTGGCCGCTGTGCGCCATAACCGCTTCGGCCGCGAGCGGGCGCAGCTCGGCTGCGCAGCTCGTGTCTCCGACAACTGTGTTTCCCAGGCCGCCGGTCGAGTCGACATTGACATGGACCAGCGCGCGCTTGTCGATATCTTCCCAATGCTCATCCGAATACCACGATGAACTGGAATATCGGCCCTGCGAATGTCCAGACCAGAAAACAACGCGCAGCCCCCGTCGCCATATATCGCAATGCTGGGCCGCTATACGGGAGACCTCCATCATGGTCGCGTTGGCGCCGCCGTTGTCCATGACGCCGTAATACCAGGTGTCGTGATGTCCCGTGTAGAACACGTAAGGCTGCTCCTGCGGATTTGACCCCGTCATCAGGTCGGCCACGAGTATCGGCGTCTTGCGCCATCCGGTGTCAACTTCGGCGTGCAGGATAACTTCGAGGTGAGGATTGTCTTTCAGCCGCTGACGCAGCTCTTGGCCCTCATCGAAGGGGATCTGGACGATCACAGTCCTTGGTAGGCGGTCGACCGTCTCATGTGTGGGGCTCCCCCAGACGGACGATACGCACATCTCGTGAAGATGTTCGTGCGGGCTGACATGGATCTGGCCGGCAGCGCCCGCCTGCGACGCACGTAGCGCTGCTGCGGGGTTCGCAATGCCGTCAATCAGGACAACCTTGCCGGCGACATTCTGGCGCGCGAAATCAGCGGCTGTTCCAGCCCCGAGATCGGTGACTTCAGCCGTAAGGCCCCCGACCGGGGATGACCGCGAGAAGGAATGGGTGATCGCCCGAAGCGCGCGGCCGTCGAGAATAACCTCACCTTTGAGCGGAATACTGATATAGGCGTCGTGGAGAATGATCTCCGTGGCGAAACCGAAGGATTTCATCTGCTCTTCGCAGTAGCGTAGGCTGTCGAGCTCGGTTGGTGTGCCGGCCACCTTCGTATAGCGATCGAAAAGGCGCATGTGTTGCATCATCAGGGGGCCATCGACGGCCGCGATGACGGCTTCCAGTGAGGGGGCGCTCATGCGGTGGTTTCCTTCCGAGAGCCGCCGACATCAAGGGGCAGCTTCTGATTGCGCAGAACAAGGCTGAGCCCGCCGATGATGGCGACGGCGAACAGTATGAGAACCGTCGACAACGCGGCGATCGTCGGATCCTGCCATTTCTGCAGATAGAGAAACATTTCAACGGGCAGTGTATTGTCGCCCGGCCTGACAAGGAAAAGCGTCGTCTCGACCTGATCGAATGACGTTACGAACGCGAAAACGCCTGCGACGACGACCGAAACGGAGATCTCCGGCAGGATCACGCGGAAGAAAGTCTCCAGCGGACCCGCGCCGAGATCCATCGCCGCCTCCTGCAGCGTCCAGTCAAAATTGAACAGCGCCGCCGTGATCAGGGAGATCACAAAGGGCAGGACGACGAGCATATGGGTGAAGAGGAGGCTTGAATATCCGCCTAGAGTGCCGATGCGCACGAAGAACATGAACAGCGCAACGCCGAGCACGATCTTCGGCATGACGATGGGCGACAGCATGAAGGCCTTCACCACATTCGGCATAGGCAGGCGATAGCGCACGAGGGCGTAGCCGGCCATGGTGCCGATGATCAGGGCGCCAAGCGTGGCCAACGTCGCAAGGACAAGGCTGCGCCAGGCGCCGGCGTAGAATGCGGCTTGGCCCGCAAGGTTCTGATACCAGCGCAACGAGAAGCCTTCGGGTGGGAAGACGTTGTAGGCGACCGCCGAAAACGAGTTCACGACCACCACGAAGAGCGGCGCAATGATGAACAGAATGCCGACAACTGTGAATGTCCACAGAAATACATAGCGTATTCGAATGCCGGATGCTGCAGCCTGCATCTCACGCCTCGCTATATTTGAGAAGACGGTTGCAGAGTGCGACCACAATGATCGCAATCACCAGGAGAACGAGCCCGCCGACTGCAGCGACCGGCCAATTGATCTCGGCCGTGGCGTTGTAGACCTGAAGTGGGAGAACAAGCACACGTCCGCCCCCCAGCATGGCCGGAGTGACGAACGCACCGAGCGCCAGTGTGAAGGCGATCTGTACGGCCGCGACAACCCCAGGCAAAGTAAGAGGCAGGGTGATGCTGCGGAACGTGCGTAACCAGCCTGCTCCGAGATCCATGGCTGCCTCGCGCAGGGCCGGATCGATCCGGCTCATCGAAGAATAGATGGGAAAGACGACGAAAGGCAGGAACACATGGGAAAGGCTCAGGACGACGCCGGCCAGGTTGAAGACGAGCGTTACAGGCTCTGCTGTAAGGCCGGTCGTTCTCAACAGCCAGTTGACGGGCCCCTGATCCGCCAGCAGGACGATCCAGCCATAGGAACGCACGACGACGCTGACGATGATAGGCGAGAAGATGATCAGTGAAAGCCACCGCTTCATCCACGGGCGCTCGAGGCGCCACAGCGCAAAGGCAAGCGGATAGCCTATGGCGAGCGCAAGTGCCGTTGTCAGCGCAGCCATCCACAGCGTATCGAGAACGATCGTCTGATAGTAGGCGTCAAACAGAAAACGACGGTAGGTCGCGAGGGAGAATTCATCGATGAGCTTCCCGCGCCGAAATGTATAGAACGAATACTCGAAGAAGGTGAGCATCGGGAGGACGAAGGCATAGAGCATCAACGCCAAACTCGGCGCCAACATGAGCCACGGCATTGCGCGCCTGCGCCATTCCCGACGGGCGCTCGGCGCAACGATCTTGCGCGCAGGGAGATTGACCATCGCGGCTTCAGACATCGCCAAACAGGCGCGTCACGCCCGGCTCCCAGCCGATATCGACCAGACTGCCCTGCGTAAGAGGGCTGGATAGACCATCATGGCCTGCCTCAACCGTGATCTCGGTGCCGGAAGGCTCGATAGCCATGACGTAGTGTACGGTCGAGCCGGCGAAGATCGCATCACGCACGCGCGCCTGCGTGCGGATCGGCATGCTGCCAGCCGCCTTGCCCATACGGATACGTTCATAGCGGATGACGATCCAGCCTCTGTCGCCCGTCGGTTCTTGGGCGATATGCGTGGGGAACGTAAAGCCATCCAATGACACCGTTGCCGTCCCACCCCCGCGGTCAGCTACCGCGACCGGGAGAAGATTGGCATTCCCAATGAAGCCGGCGACAAAACGCGTGGCAGGATGATCGTAAATCTCTTGCGGAGAGCCCAGCTGGTCGATGCGGCCGTTGTGCATCACCGCGATTTGGTCAGACATGGTCAGGGCTTCACCTTGATCGTGGGTGACATAGATGAAGGTGGTACCGACCTCACGCTGAATGCGTTTTAACTCCAGTTGCATTTGCATGCGCAGCTTGAGATCAAGCGCGCCGAGCGGCTCATCCAATAGAAGAACTTTGGGACGCTTCACGAGAGCGCGGGCCAACGCGACGCGTTGCATCTGCCCGCCGGATAACTGCCGCGGCTTGCGTGTCGCAAACTGTGTCAGCCCCACCAGCTCGAGCGCTTCGCCGACGCGCCGATGAATGACGTCCCGTGGTTGTCGCTCGACGCTCAGTCCAAAGGCGATGTTGTCGAACACCGTCATATGCGGAAAGAGCGCCCAGCGCTGGAAGACCATGTTGGTTGGGCGCCGGTAGGCTGCGATGCCGGCCATGTTCTCGCCCGCGATCAGTATATCACCGCGATCCGGGAACTCGAACCCGCTCGTCATGCGTAATGTCGTCGACTTGCCGCAACCAGAGGGACCAAGAAGAGAGAAGAAACTGCCGGCTGGCACGGAGAAGGATATGTCGTCGACCGCGGCAGACGCGCCGAAGAACTTGGAGACGTTGCGGAATTCGACGTCGGAGGTCACGTGGCATTCCTTGTCGTCGCTGGCGCGGGTGGCGGTGCCGCCCGGCAGATCTCAGCGGAGTTTGAACTTGACCTCGCGGTCCCAACGTTCACGCCACTCCGCCGCATCCTGCCCGATGGAGCCATAGTCGAACGGAATGGAAGTGGCGGCGAGTTCCGCGTTCAGCAGAGGATCGCTCTTCTGCTCGTCATCAAGCGTTGCATTCTTGACGAGAGATACTGCGAAAGTGAGCTTGGAGTAACGACCTGCATTTGCGGGAGACATCAGCTCGTTGATCAGATCCTCGCATACGGCTTTCTGGGCCGGGTTAACACCCTGAACCATGCTGAGATACAGCGGGAACCCAATCGTTCCCTCCTTCGGAATGGCGAAGCCAAGAGGAGCACCTTCACGGATCCAGACATAGGACAGGCCCGAGAACCACGGGGCCATCCACGCGTCGCCGGAGACGAGAAGATTCTTCACAGCGTCATTGGAATCGACCAACGCTCGGAAGTTCTTGGCATTTTCAGACCACACTTTAAACCCGGGATCGATGTTGTCTTCGCCACCACCGTTCAAGCGCGCGGCGATGACCAACATGCGGTTATCATAATCGAACATGGTGATGCGGCCCCTGTTCTTGGGGTCCCACATGTCGGCCCATGTTGTCGGTGGCTCCTTGACGGCATTTTTATTGTAGAGAATGCCGATGCCGGACATCATATAGGGCGTGCCTTTGTTATCGGGGCGCGCATATTTCGTCTCGATATTAGCGAGATTGGGCACGCGGGCTGGGTCGAGAGGCGCCCAGAGGCCCTCAACGTCACCCTTCGTGATCGAATCGACATTAAAGAAGCCGCAGTGGACCAGCGGCTTGTCCGGCGTAGTGCGGTAGGCGGCGACCATCTTGGGATAGGTGATCGTATTATTCGATTCCAGAATGTTGATCTTAACATCCGGATGATCTTTGCGATATTTCTCGATGACCTCCGTTGGCACGATGCCCTGGTTGGAGCCGGCCCAGATGAAGAAAGTAATTTCCGTGGGCTCTGCGCTGTTGGCCGCATTTGCAAACAGGCTGATACCGAGTGCAACGCTGGCCATCGCGATGGTGCGAGACGCCTTCATTCCCCGTCCCCTCTGTTTTGGGTGACTGTGATATGCGCTAATTACGCTTTGCGTAAAAAAAGTTGCTTCTTATTGCGGAATGCGAAAATGATATGTCGGTTGGCGCCGGTCGTCAATGTGTTGATGGAGATGACCTGCGCATATAACGTGGGCGGACAGCTGAAATTTTAAGCGTGGCAATACAGGAGCCCGGAGTGCCCGGACCATTGGATAAACTGGACCGGCGGATCGTCGCCGCTTTGGCCCGCGATGGGCGACGCACCTTTCGGGATATAGCGCGTGAGCTCGACATTTCCGAAGGAACCGTGCGGTTCCGCGTGACGCGGCTGCAGGAGGAGGGGCTCATCCGTGTAACGGCGGTCGGCAGTCCCCTCGCACTTGGCGTCGAGGTCTATGCGATGATCTTGATCCGCGTGAAGCCAGGGCATGTGAAGGAGGCGGGAACGATCCTCAGTTCCTATCCGAATGTGCGGTTTGTGGGGTCAGCTTTCGGTTCGGTCGATTTGTTCATCCAGACCTTGCATCGCGATACACGGGACCTCCACCGTTTTGTCAGTGAGGAGCTGCCTCAACGTATTCCGGCTATAACCAGCATCGAAACCTGCCAGCTCGCAGAAGTTCTCAAGAGCACATGGACCTGGGGCGACTGGTTCGAATATCTGGATGGGGCTGACGCCGCGCGTGAGCCTCTGCAGGAGGCGGCGGAAGCCTGACGTTTGATAGGTTTCATCTTCTCGAAGGCAGGGGTTCAGCGATGTCACCACGCGTGCCGCCTTTCACCACACGGCCCGAGATCGAAGGCAGTTTCGGTGTCGTGGCGTCGACGCACTGGGTCGCGTCCGCTGTCGGGATGTCGATGTTGGAGCGAGGCGGTAATGCATTCGATGCCGGGGTGGCCACGGCATTCACCCTCCAGATTGTCGAACCGCATCTCAATGGCCCGGGCGGCGATACGCCCATTCTTATCCATGACCGGCGCGCAAGGCGCACAGACGTCATCTGCGGGCAAGGGCCGGCGCCGGCCGCGGCAAGCATCGATGCGTTCGAAGAGCTGGGGCTGGATCTCGTGCCGGGTACGGGCTTGCTTGCTGCCTGTATCCCCGGCTCCTTCGATGCCTGGATGTTGTTGCTGAGGGACTATGGCACGCTGCGTCTTTCCGACGTTCTTGCGCCGGCCGTCTACTACGCGGAACATGGCGTGCCGGTCATTCCCCGGATCGCAGCAGGAATAGCCTCCGTCGCGTCCCTTTTCCGCGAGCACTGGCCAAGTTCTGCCGAGGTTTTTCTGCCCCATAATGCTGTGCCGCAGGTCGGCCAGTTCTTTGCCAACCCCGCGCTGGCGCACACCTACGCGCGCGTGCTGCGAGAGGCTGCGGGGGGTAGGCGTGAGCAGGAAATCGAACGGGCGAGGCGGATATGGAGCGAGGGCTTCATCGCCGAGGCCATCGACCGGTTCTGCCGCGAGGAACGGGTATTTGACGTCTCGGGGCGACATAACCCGGGCTTGCTGACCGGACAGGACATGGCAGGTTGGCAGGCCCACGTGGAAGCCCCGGTCAGCTATGACTACGGGTCCTATTCGGTTTGCAAGATCGGGCCATGGAGTCAGGGGCCGGTCCTTCTCCAGCAATTGGCCTTGCTCGCGGAATTTGAGCTTGATGGCCTTGATCCATGCGGCCCTGACTTTATCCATCTCCAGGTCGAAGCGGCAAAGCTCGCCTTCGCGGATCGGGAGGCCTTCTACGGTGATCCCAATTTCACATCCGTGCCGTTGGAAGCGTTGCTCTCGCGTGATTACAACACGGCCCGGAGGGAGCTGATCGGAAATCGAGCGTCCCTTGATCTTCGCCCCGGGCACGTGGCAGGTCTTGGCCGCCATATACCCGCGGTCGCGCGTGCTGCGGCTGCCGTGGAAGGGGCTGGTGAGCCAACCTTGGCGGATCTACCGGCCGAGCGCGGAGATACGGTGCATTTCGATATCATCGATCGCGACGGCAATATGATTTCGGCAACGCCGAGCGGCGGATGGCTGCAGAGTTCGCCGGTCATTCCGGGGCTCGGCTTTCCGTTGGGCACACGCGCGCAGATGTTCTGGCTTGAGCGTGATCTCCCCAATTCACTCGCGCCGGGAAAGCGGCCGCGAACAACACTGACACCTTCGCTTGCGCTGCGTGACGGCGAGCCATGGCTTGCCTGGGGCACGCCGGGAGGCGACCAGCAGGACCAATGGAACCTGCAGTACTTTCTTCGCATCGTGCATGGCCGCATGAACCTTCAGCAAGCCATCGACGCCCCCGCCTGGCACAGCGAGCATTTCCCCGCCTCATTCTGGCCGCGGCAGGCCGAACCCGGGCTTCTCGTGGTTGAAGAGAACGTGCCCTTGGCGACGATTGAGGAGTTGCGGGCCAGGGGGCATGTGGTGCGCGTTGGCGCGGTCTGGAGCGAGGGACGCTTGTCGGCGGCCTCGCGCGAAGGCCGGCACCTCAGGGCCGCGTCAAGCCCGCGAGGGATGCAAGGACTGGCTGTTGGCCGTTGAGGTGAGGAAACGATGCGTGCGGCGTTCTTCGATAGCTTTGGGCCACCCGATGTTCTGAAGGTCGACGACATCGACCAGCCGGAGCTGCGGCCTGGCGAGGTGCTGATGCGCGTTGTCGCCTCGGGGATCAATCCATCGGATGTCAAGCGACGGGCGGGCTGGGGGGGCGCGGCGTGGCCGGGCCACAGGATTGTCGCGCATTGCGATGGCGCTGGCGACATTGTCGCAGCGGCCGATGCGCTCGGCCAACCCTGGGTCGGTCGGCGTGCCTGGGTGTGGAGCGTGCCGGGCCGGACGTTCCTGCGCCAGGGTATTGAATATGGAACGGCAGCCGAATGGCTAGCGGTGCCGGTTGCCAATCTCGCGCCGCTTCCGGATGGGGTGGACTATCGCATCGGCGCCTGCCTCGGCGTTCCCGCGATAACGGCCCACTATGCAGTTTTTGCGGACGGGCCCGTCGCGGGCAAAACGGTGCTCGTCCAGGGTGGCGGGGGAGCCGTGGGTGAACTCGCAGTCCAGATGGCGAAAGCGGCCGGCGCTCATGTGATAGCCACCGTGCGCTCGGGCGCGCGCGCCGCGATCGCGCAGGCGGCCGGGGCCGAAATGGTGGTCGATGTATCCCAAGATAACGCCGGTGATCTCGTGCTGGCCTCTCGCCCGGACGGCGTTGACAGGGTGATCGAGGTGGATTTCGGTGCCAATGTTGATTTCAACGCGCGCATCGTTGCGACCGGCGGGACAATCGTCAGCTATTCTTCGACAAGCAGCCCCAACCCCGTCATCCCCTATTACGCATTGCAACGGAAGGCCGCGCTGATACGCCTTTTATCGAACTACATTTTGCCGGTCGAAAGTATTCGGGCTGCTGTCGACCACGTGACCACGATGCTTGAGACAGGCGGTCTGCGTCCAACGATTGCCATGGACATGCCTCTTGACGCCATCGTCGCGGCCCATGAAGCCGTGGAGGCGAGAACGCCTGGCAAGGTTGTTCTGCATTGCGTGCCGTGAAATGAGGGCATGGGTACCCGTCCGCCACGCTTGCCTCGCACGGTTGCCGGCGTTGACCGCAGGCCACCTTGAAACAGACCTCGTCGAAAACGACGTTCTGGAACCCGTCAGGCCTTGGCTAGCCGGCGCGCTTCGTCGGCTGTCTTCTTGATCGCGTCGGGAATGCCTGTGCGACCCATCATGGCCTCTTGGAACTGAGCCATCATGAAGAGCTCCCATTCAGCATACCAAGCGGTCTTCGTCGCTTGGCGCAGGCGGGAAATGCTTGAGAGTTTCTGGAAATCGCTATCGTTTCCGCCTGTCATCTTCGCGACGAGCTCCTTCACAGCCGGGTCCTGATAGAGGGCTGGATAGGGAGAGCGGCCCCCCTCGCCGAGCAGCCTTTCTCGCGGCAGCGTGAACTGCCCATTCTTGTCGGTCCCAGCGTAGTATTCGAGCAACTTCCACGCTTGATCCGGAGATTTCGTCGTCGCCGCGATGCCAACGCTATGCGCATAGCTTACGGTCGCGATGCATTCTGGCCCCAGGCCTGGGACCAGAGCCATCTTGATCTTTCCGGCAACCTTCGAATCCGGCCAGACGTTGAATTCGGCCAAGGCGTACTGTGCCATATATCCGAACTTGACGATCCCCGTGCGGATACCGGTGCGAGCCGCGCCCCAGTCGCGTTGCATGTCTTCCTGGCCAACGATCTTCCATTCGTTGAGGGCGGCCGCATACCATTCGAGGACCTCCTTCAACGGGTTGTCGGCTTTATCGAAGACGGGTTGATTGTCGGCGTCGAACAGGTCTCCGCCCGAGGCGAAAACGGTTGCCCAGAGGCTCCAGAAGTTGCCGGGCTGGCGCTTCATGGCGAGACTGAGCGGAAATTCATCGACACCCGCCTTCTTGACCGCAAGCATCTGGGTTTTGAGCTCGTCGAGATTGCGTGCGGGTTTGTCGAAGCCGGCCTTGTGCAAGGCCTCCTCATCATAAGCGAAGCCGAAGGCATCGCTGAGATAAGGCAGGCCATAAACCTTGCCATCGACGCCTTTCACGCCCTCCCGCGCCGCAGGCGTGGCGGCGGCAAGCAGTTTGTCGAGGCCCGGAGTGCCGTCCAGAGGCTTGAGCCATCCGCTGTCAGCCCAGGCCGCGATTTCGCTTTCGGGGAGCTGGATGATGTCGAGGGGAGCCGCCGATATGAACTCCGCGATCATGCGGTCGCGGTAACGCGAATAGGGCGTACTTACCCATTCGACGGAAAGTCCGGGCGTCGCATCGAGATAGCGATTGATGCCTGGAATATCGGCGGCCGGATAACGTTCCCAGGCGCGCATTTGCAGGGTTGTTCCCCCGCGTTTGAGAGAAGCAGGCGCATTGCGATCCTGCGCGCTGGCCCGATGCCCGAGAGCGAAAGCGCCGCCGGCGGCGGCTGCAATCTGGATCAGGCGGCGGCGTGACAAAGACCTCCGTGGGTCGTGATACATGATTTCCTCCCGACTATCGTTGTTATCTGTCGCTGGCGCGTGAACGCCGACCGGCGGACGCCGGCCCCGAGATGGCTCTGACCTGCGCGGTGAGATCGCGCGGCATTTCGAACAACTCCGGCCGCAGGTCGCGCAGCAGGTCCACACGGTGGAGCACCTTGGCGATATGGGCGTGCATGATGGCCGCCGCCTCATCCGGAGCGCCGGCAGCAATGGCCGCGACGAGCTGGCGATGTTCCTCGACGATGGGCGCGAGGGGATAATTGCTTGCCCGCGTCAGATGCGCGATGCGCACGCGGTCGAGGTGCACCTTCGCGTTCTGGACAACGCTCCAGACGCTCGGGACACCGGCTATCGTCATGATTTCGGTGTGAAAGGCATCATTCAAGGCGAAGAACGTGCGCTCGTCTTCAACAGCAAGTGCAGCCGTATGCGTCTCCACATGCTGATGGAGGCGCGCCACATCGGCAGGGCTCGCCCGACGTGCGGCTTCGGCCGCCGCGGCGCATTCAAGCGAAGAGCGGACGAAGTAGGCCGCGCGGAATTCGTCGAGATCGAGCGGCGCCACAACGGTTCCGCGCTGTGGAAACACGAACAGCAATCTCTCGCGTTCAAGCCTTTGGATCGCTTCACGAACCGGCGTGCGGCTGGCGCCGAGCTCACGGGCCAGCGCATTCTCGGAAATGGTGCTTCCCGGCTCCAGGGTCAGGTCGAGGATCGCGCCGCGAATGGCGCGATAAACCTCTTCCGAGACGGAAGCCGAAGCGAGTGGTGTGACAGGGGTGGCGACGATCATGTCTCACCTCTAGCACACGAGAAAATGCCATACAAGATTATTTGGGTACTTGCATACAAGTATGTTGGAAGCTAGCTTGCCCGCGTGGTGCTCAATTCCAATGGACAATTCGCATGCCTGATGCTGCCGCCTTCCGCTCGGCACTCGTTGCCGCTAATCCAGCCCTCAGTCGCTTCAATCCGCTTCCGCGAATTCTCTTCCATGATGATTTCGATTTCGGTGTGAATGGCTGGTGCGAGCTTATCGGCAACCACGACGGCAATCTCGACCACGTTCGATCCGTTCTTGCGGACATGCGGCCGCCCCAGCTCAGCACCTGCTCGTTCTTCGACATCGGGACGCATGGTCCGCTGAGTGGGACCTATGCCCTCAAGCTTGCGACCCGGCCGAAGCCCAATCATATGGCGCTTGCGATCAAGCGGGCGACCTCGGTGAAGCCCGGGCTTGTCCAGTTCGAGACGTATTTCTGCTTCAAGGCCGAGCAGTGGATTGGCGCGAGGCCGGATCATCAGAACGGGTTTGATGGCAATCTTGATCCGAGCGTCTATGACTTCGGCGATTTCACGATCGGAAACGATGTCTGTGATCGCGAATACGGTCGGCGCTATCACTGCTCGCTGCGCTACCAAAATACGAACTCCGCCGGAGAGCTTGTGCGCAAATGGCGCTACAAGACCTCGGTGCAGACCACGACCTTGATGGAGAGGAGCGGAAGCGCACCGGTTCAGGACTATCACGTGGCGCATCCTGACGACTGGGCCGACGTGCCGGACGGTCAGCAGGCGCTCTGCTACAACGAAGTGCCGACGAAGCTGAACTGGCACTATCTGCGTTATCTGTTCGACACGGAAGCCGGAAGAAACGTTGAACTCCAGGTCAATGACAAGATAATGGACCTCAGGGCCATACCTGTTCCGCGCTTTGAGCACGGATATTGGGGGCTGGAGCGGCTCCTCAACTTCACCATCGACGTGAAGACACACCGCTCGGTGCGGAATTTCCTGTTTCTCGATTCGGTTCTCGTATCTGTCGATTGGTGATATCCATGCTTTCTCGCGCTTTCACAGCTGTTATCGAACGGAATGTCTCGCTGAGCGGGGATTTCTGGACCGAACCCTACGAGACGGCTTGGGCCGCGGAGGTGCGCTGGTTCATCCATGTCCTCGAGGCGGACAGGGGCGCCACGTTGCGCGTGGGCAGCGACATATCTCCCGAAGGGCTGACCTGGTGTCCGCATGAGGCTCCGCCAGTCGCATTGGATGGCCCGGGTCTACTGTCGCTTCCCTTGAACAATGTCGGCCCCTGGCTCAGGTTGAACGGCCGGGTGGAGGGGCCGGAGGGCGCACGGGTGAAGGCGATCATCTATCTCACGTTGAGAGGCTGAGCATGGCGGTGAAGGGCGATTTTCCGTCCCCGGCATACGCCGGTTCGCCAGCCGGCCGGCAGAAGGCTGCCTGGCGCCTCTCGCGGAACGGTCTCGGGCGGGGGCAATGGGTTGCGCCACGGGAGCCGCAACCATTTCTGTTCTTTGTGCTGAACACACCCGCGATCCTGCTTCTGCTGGTCTTCGTTCTCTATCCGATCATCTACTCGTTCCTGCTGTCCCTGCATCAGTATAACCTGCGCCAGCCGGCGCGCTTTCGGTTCATCGGGCTTGATAATTACATATCGATACTGGGAAGCGAGCAGTTCTGGAGGGCTGCCCAGACGACCGCGCTCTTCTCCGTTGGTTCGATTACGCTGACGATCGTGCTCGGGACGCTCCTGGCGCTTCTCCTCAACGAAGTCTTCCCCGGACGAGCACTTCTGCGTGCCATCATTCTCATTCCTTGGGCGGTTCCTCCCGTGGTCAACGGGCTCATCTGGCAGTGGCTGCTCGACGGGCGTTATGGGCTCATCAATGCTGTGCTTGTCGGGGCCGGCGTGCTCGATGAGTACCGGTCGTGGCTGACCGATGTGAATACCGCGATGCCGGCCCTGATCGTTGCGCAGGCGTGGAACCATATTCCCTTCGTTTCCCTGGTAGTTCTGGCGGCGCTTCAGACCGTTCCCGACGAGCTCTATGAAGCGGCGCGCATGGACGGCGCGAATGTGTTGCAGCGTTTCAAGGCGATTACTTTGCCGTGGCTCAGTCATTCGCTTCTCCTTGTGTTGATTACACAGACCATGGTCGCCCTGCGGACCTTCGACATCATCTATGTCCTGACCGGCGGCGGGCCGGGCGACAGCACCACGGTGCTGGCATGGCTTACCTATGTCACGACATTCAACTTCGCGGATTTCGGACGCGGCAATGCCTATGCTTATCTGATCGCACTGACAACGCTGGCCTTGTCCATCATTTACATCAGGCTTTTATGGAAGCGGGGAGAACTCGCCCGATGATGTCCGAACACACGCGCATTATCCGCACCTGCGGCCTCATGGTGGCAGCCGCGATTTTCTTCCTCTTCATGTTCACACCCGTCTACTGGATGGTCGCAACCAGCCTGATGACGGAGGCCGAGATGCTGGCGGTGCCGCCACATTTCATTCCGCAAGCGCCGACGCTGCGCAACTACGCCACCATCTTCGGGATTGGCGACCCGGAGTTCATCGCGTTCGCGCAGAACAGAGCGCCCGCCGTCTTTGATATCTTTCCCGCAATGATCAACAGCCTGACGGTCGGGCTGTGCGTCGCGGTCGCCAATCTGCTGATCGCATCGCCCGCCGCTTATGCGTTTTCGCGCCTTAATGTCAGGCGATCCTTGCCGCTTCTGATGGTCTATCTTGGTAGCCGCATGTTGCCGCCGATCATGCTCGTGGTGCCGATGTTCCTCCTCATGCGCAATCTCGGCCTGATCGATACGCCGCTTTCGCTCATCGCTGCCTATTGCATCCTGACCGTCCCATTCTCGATCTGGCTGTTGCAGGCCTATTTCAAGACGATGCCCGTCGAGCTGGAGGATTCGGCGACCATCGACGGGGCGACGCGCTGGCAAACCATGCGCTATGTGATCTTGCCGCTGGCGCGACCTGGCTTGACCTGCGTCGCCATACTGGCGTTCATGGCCTCGTGGAGCGAGTTTCTGTTCGCGGTGGTCTTCACGAAGACGACCGCCAGTAAGACGCTTCCCGTCGTGACCGCGAGCTTCGTCGACACCGCCTCCATCCAGTTCGATTATGTCATGACCGCCGGCGTTCTCACGGCCTTGCCGCCATTTCTGCTCGCGCTCATCTTCCAGCGCTACATCGTCGGCGGCCTGGCTGCCGGTGCCGTGAAAGGCTGACCGATGATGCCGACGCTCGGTCTCGGCTGTGCCGCCTTCGGCGTTCTCACTGACGCGACGTCGGACAGCGCGGTGATGGCCCTGATAGACCATGCCTGGAATGCCGGCATCCGCTATTTCGACACGTCGCCGCTTTATGGAAGCGGCCGGTCCGAGGTCCTCCTCGGTCACGCTTTGGCGGACCATCGACCGGGCGCGATCCTGTCGACGAAGGTGGGACACCGGCTCACCGCGCCCTTTGGGGCGCGACCATCACGGGCTGAACGGCGAACGGACTTTTCCGCCCGTTTTGTCCTCCACTCGGTTGAAGAGAGCCTAGCGCGGCTTCAGCGTGAGACTATTGATCTCGTCTTGCTGCACGATCCGGATAAGGACCTGCTTGATGAGGCGATGGACGAGGCGCTTCCTGCCTTGAGGGAGTTGCAGGGCAGGGGCGTGATCACGGCTGTCGGGATTGGAACCAACCGTGTTGATACGGCGCTGCGGGCCATCGCGCGCGCGAAACTCGATGTCGTGTTGGTGGCCGGACGCCATACGCTCCTTGACCGGTCCGCCGATACGCGTTTACTGCCGGAATGCGCGCGTGCGGACCTCCCCGTTATTCTCGGCGGCCTCTTGAACTCGGGTTTGCTCGCGGATCATCCGGGGCGGGAGACATTCGACTATGCACCGGCGCCGCCAGACATGCTGGCCATGCGTGATCGTCTTGCCGGTATCTGCTCCGCCTATCACGTCCCGCTGAGGGCTGCGGCCCTGCAGCTCCCGGGTAGACTTGCCCGAGCAACGACATTGCTGGGCCCGGCAACGGTGGAAGAACTCAAGGACGGTCTTGCCATGCTGGAGTTCCCCATTCCGGAGGATTGCTGGCTTGCCCTTGACGCCTGCGTAACCGGCGTGGTCCCACCTCGATGATTGACAGCCATCTTCATTGCTGGACGCCTGGCGATGGCTTCCTCGTCAAGGTTCGCGAACGATTCGAGCGGCTTGACCGGCGGTTTGGATTGGCGGAGGCTGCCCCCCTGTGCCGGGATGCTGGGATCTCTGGCGTCGTGCTTGTTTCGTCGGCCCAGGATGCCGGCGAGACGGACCGGCTGTTTGCCGAGGCCGGGTGCGGCGCTTTTCCTGTCGTCGGCGTCGTGGGTTTTCTCGATCCGGCGATGGATGATGTCGCAGCGCGGCTGGAGCGCTGGACGGCGAGCCCCCTTTTCGCCGGCCTACGGCTGCCTTTGCCCGTCATGCCAAATGGCTGGTTGGAGGCCCCTGGCACACAGGCCCTGCTCGATCAACTGGCCCGCCGAAGGCTCATCGCCGAGATCCTCGCCCTCCCCGAGCAGTTGCCGGAGGTCCTTGTCTCACTTCAGCGCCGCCCTGGCTTGCGCACCATCATCGACCATGCCGCCAATCCCCCGGTGGCAACGGGCGCCCTCCATCCCTGGGCGGCCTGGATGGGGCGGGTCGCCCGGGAGACATCGGCGGTCTGCAAGATCTGCGATTTTCACCAGGCCGGGGAGGCGGACTTGACGGATGACGCCATCCTGCCGTTCCTGCGCCATCTCCTGGAGGTCTTCGGGCCGGAACGGCTCATGGCAGGCTCGAACTGGCCAGTCTCCTCGCTGCACGGCGGTTATGGCAACAGCTTCGCGCGTCTCGATCGTCTCTCGCGGCGTTTGGGTCTCGACATCCAGGGCCGGGCAGCGGTCTTCGAGGACAACGGGCGCGCGCTGTTCTCAGCAGAGGCTAAAGCACCGTAGTAAAGCTATCGGGATCGCCGCCGTGCTGTCTCAGCTTTCCGAGGCCGTAAAGTCGCGCGGCGTTGCCGCAAAGAATGGCGCGTTGATCCTGCTCCCCATAGGACGAAACTGCTGAGCGGATTGACTGGACGAGGCTGGGATAGTCTGTCCAAAGCTTCTCGATGGGGAAGTTTGATCCCCAGAAGCAGCGCTCGACACCAAAGATTGAAACGGTTTCGGCCACGATTTCCGCGATCAGAGCGCTGTCATTTCTATGGACGAACGTGCCGAGGCCCGAGAGCTTTGTCGACACGTTCGGACAATCCGCAAGCCGCCGCATGCCGTCGCGCCAGCGGCCTTTGCCGGCCTCAGAGAGATCTTCCAGCATGCCGGCGTGTTCGAGCACGAAGGTGACTTCGGGTGTCGCCTCGGCGAGCCTCGCGCCGGATGTCATCTGGGATTCGAAGAGCTGCAACTCGAAGAGCCAGCCGTGATCGGCAAGCTGCGCGAGATTGCGGCGGAAGCGCGGATCATCGGCGATATCTGGCCGATCAGCAAAGCGATAGAGAGTCTTCTCATGCCAGTGGATCTGCTGACGGATGCCGCGCATCCGCGGAAACCGCGACTGCGCCTTAAGAAGCGTCGCGACATCATCATCGAGGAAGTTTGCGTAGCCAACGATGGCATGGGGCCAGCCGGTGCGCTCCGCTTGTTCCTCGACCCACTCGACCTCTCGCAGAGCGCCACCCGCTGGCCAGTTGGTCTGGACATAAACGGAGGCGATCACGCTTGTCCCGGCTATGTCGGCCAGATATTCCTCAATCGGATAGTCGCGCTTGATGGGCTCGTAGTCGCCGAAGATGCGCGGCTGACTGGGCCCTTGCAGCCAAGTGAGATCCTCTCGCCGCCAGATATGATGGTGCGCGTCGATGATGGGGAGAGTGTCGGGTTGCGCCATGCGAGGCTCACATCAGGTGATCGAGGATTTCAGGATTTTGCAGCAGGGTCTCGGCATTGTCATGATAGCGGACCGCGCCGGTCGCGAGAATGTAGATGCGATCCGCCACCGAGCAGGTCAACTTGGCGTTCTGCTCGAACAGCGCGACCGTCAGGCCGTCCTCTCTTAGCCGTCTCAATGCGCGCCCGATCTCGCCGATGACGATCGGTGCCAGGCCGAGTGAAGGCTCGTCGAGGATTAGGAGCTTGGGGTCGGCCATCAGCCCCACGGAGACGGCAACCATCTGCTGCTGGCCGCCGGAGAGGGTTCCCACCGCCTGCCAGCGCCGCTCCTTGAGAATGGGGAACAGCTGATAGCACCGATCGAGGTTGCGGTCTCGGCTTGTGCGGTCCCCGATCGCATCAGCTCCGATGATGAGGTTCTCCTCCACCGACATGCGGGGGAACAGTCCTCGCCCTTCCGGCACGATCGAGAGGCCGTGCGCGATGCGCTGGTATGGAGGAATGGCGAGCAGATCCTGTCCATCGAACGTAATCGCGCCGGTTTTCGGGGCGACGAGCCCGCCGATAGCCTTGACGACCGAGGATTTCCCCGCGCCATTCGGACCGACGATACCGACGATCTCTCCCGCGCCGACGCTCATGGCGAGGTCGTCGACCGCGAGAAAGGGCCCGTAGCGGATCGTCAAGCTGGCGACGTCAAGCATCGGCGCCTCCCAGATAGCGATCGATGACCCGCTGGTCGGCGAGAATTTGCGCAGGAGGGCCTTCCGCGAGCTTCTCTCCGGCAAGCAGGACGACGACCTTGTCCGCCAATTCGCGGATGACCTTCATCGTGTGCTCGATGATGAAGACTGTGCAACGCGACTTCAGTTCGGCGAGAAGGGCGATCATCGCTCTCACCTCGCTGGAGGAGAGGCCGCCGACCGGCTCGTCGAGCATGATGAGCTTTGGTTGCTGCACCAGCCGCATCATCAGTTCGAGCCGGCGCTGCTCGTCGAGCGAAAGACTGCCGGCCTGGGTTTCGAAGCGGTGGGCGATCCTCAGCCAGTCGGCGAGTTCCGCGTAGCGCTCGGGCGAGACCGGGTCGGCGGCATCGACCATTGCGATCGCTATGTTATCCGCCACGGTGAGTTCGCCGAAGATGCGCACGGCCTGATACGTCCGGGTGAGACCTACCTGGGCCAGTTCAAACGGCTTCTTTGCGGTCATGGCGTGACCGTCAAATCCCACGCGGCCAGCATTCGGTTTCAAATGGCCTGTAATGCAATTGACGAAGGTAGTCTTGCCGGAGCCATTCGGGCCGATCATCCCCAATGTCTCGCCGCGATGTTGAGTCAGGTCGATGCTTCGCAGCGCGACAACTCCGCCGAAACGCTTCGACAAGCTTTTCACGTCGAGAAGAACATCGTTCATGCCGCGCTCCTCTGGTCGAGCTGACGAGAGGGGGCGTCCTTTGCGATCTCAGCCTTCGGTGCCTTGCGTTTGAAGCCACTCGCGAGGCCGCCTGGCATCAGGATCGTCACGGCGATGATGAGGACGCCGTAGAGAATGTCCTTCACGGTATAGTAATCCTGCAGGAGAAAAGGGATTGGCGCCAGAAGCATCGCGCCGAATACAGGTCCCCAGATGGTTCCGCGGCCTCCGAATGCAACCATCAGCCAGATATTCATGGATATCAGGACATCGAAGGAGCGGGGGGAAATGAAGCCGATATAGGGAGCGTAAAGCGCACCGCCGACGCCGGCATAGAGCGAGCCTATGAAGAAGGCGGCGAGTTTCTGGTACGTAACGTTGATCCCGAGTGTTTCGGCCAGTCCGTCATCCTCACGGATCGCCGCGAGGCGTCGTCCGAAGGAAGACCGCACGATCAACATTAGGACTGCTATGCCAATAACGGCCATGACCGCGATTACGATTTCGTAGCCGAGGCCCGTGAGCTCGCCGCCACCGGGTATCGATGGCGGCGGAATCTGGGAGATCCCAGTATCACCGTTGGTGATGCTTGCGAAATAGACGAAACCAAGAGTGATGACGGTCTGGATGACCAGCGAACATAGCGTGAAGTAGAAGCCCTTGAGCCTGAGAGACGGCAGGCCGAGGATCGTGCCGGCGATAGAGGCCGCGAGCGTGCCGACAGGCAGGGCGAGCCAGAATGACCAGCCCATCGATGTGAGGTTCACAACGAAATAGGCGCTGATGCCGGCCAGCCCCGCAAACATCAGCGGCATCAGGCCCGTATAGCCATAGAGCAGGTTCATGCCTGTCGCCCACAAGATGTGGAGCAGTGTCATGCCTGCGACGAACGCGAGATATCGGTTGCCGGAGAGGAGTATGGGCACCAGCACGGCGGCCACGGTGAAGGCAGCAAGCGGCCAATGGGCGGCAAGGCCGCGCGGCGCGTCTTTGGTCGGCTGGGCCGTCATCGTGCGAAAACCCCCGAGGGCTTGAAGAGCAGGATCAGCAGCATCGCGCCGAGATAGGAGAAAGCGGCGATGGTGGGGCTTGCGAAGATGGAGACGATAGCCTGGGTGAAGCCGAAGACCATGCCGACGACGAGGGCACCCAACACCGAGCCCGGGCCCCCGATGATCATGATAGCAAAGGCCGTGATCGCCATTGTCCAGGCGACGGTAAGATCGAAAGAATAGGCGAGTGCGAACAACACGCCACCGGCGAAGATCACCGCATTGCCGAGGATGAAGGAGAGGCTATAAATGGCCTTAACGTTGACGCCGCGCAGCGTTGCGGCATCCCTGTTCTGGAAAACGGCGCGCAGGGCCCGGCCATAGCGGTGGTATCGCAGCAGGATGAACAGCGCGGCCAGGAGCGCTATTGCGATCGCAAGCACCATGAGCCTGTTATTGGCGATAGGGAACGGGCCGATCAAGGTAATGCCGTTGACAAGTGGAGGAAGCTGGAACTGGTCGCTCCAGCGCCCGTAGGTAATGGCGTAGATGCCCGCCAGGATCTGCGTGATGCCGAGGCTCAAAACGAAGTAGGAGATGTTTCGGTTCGGCACATCGTAGAAGCGGCGGATAAGCAGTATTTCCAAAATATAGGAGAGCGGGACCGACACGCCAATGACAAGAAGGGCGGCGATCCACGGATTAAGGCCCCAGCCGACCGTCATCGTCCAGCCAAACAGCGCCGCAAGGACAAAAAACTGACCATTGGCGGCATTCGGCATCCAGATGCTGCCGTAGACGATCGTCACCCCAGCCGCGACAAGCGCGAAGATCGCGCCGAGGATCAGCCCTGTGGACAGCGTCGAAAAAAGAATGATCAGATTTGCATTAGACATCGCCCCATCCAACTCGTTCCATGATGAGCGGCCGAACTGGAAATGCCGCTACGTCAAGCTTCAAGTGGGCGCCACCGGCTGGCCGGTGGCGCTGCGATCACTTCACAAGCGTATAGACAGGGATGACTTCAGGGTCCCATTCAGTGTAGAATTCTTGCTTCGCCTTGTAGCCTTTCTCGGCGATATCCTGAATTTGCATGAAGTAAATATACTCCTTGCGCGCTCCGTTCTTATCGAACTCGATCGGAATGCCCGACGTTGTTTCTTTGGTCTTCAGAGCTGACATGGCGTCGCGAAACTTCTCACGATCGTCTGCGGCTTCCGGGTTTTTGTCGAGGGCCTCGCGGATGACATGCGCCGTCACATAACAGAAATTTTCGCCATAGGACGGCGGCCGCCCGTTCTGAGCTGTAAATTGCTCGACAAAGCTTTTGCCCTCGGGTGTCAGGTTATCAAGGTTCGAGTCAAAGAAGGTTCCATAGAATGAGCCTACCGAACGCTTACCCCAGTTCATGACTTGAGTTGTGATACCGAAAGGATGAATGATCTGCTCCGGCTTGATGCCGAGGTCGAGAAGCTGGTTGGTGATCGTGTTGTCAAAACCACCGGCGCCCGAGACGAATACATAATCCGGCTGGGCGGCCAAGACCTGCGCGGCCTGCACGGTAGCGTCATTGGCGCCTTGCGGAAAGACGATGTCCGCCACGATATTGAGCTTGGACAAAGGCGCCTGATACTTTAGCCCCGCCGTAATGGCACGCATCAAGGCATAATCTGAGTAGATCAACGCGATCTTCGCGCCAGGCTTGCGCTGTTCCACGAATTTGGCGATCGCGTAGCCCCAGCCGGCGGCGTTCGGCTCCAGCCGGAAGGTATAGCGCGTGCCTGGCTTGGTGAGTTGCGGGAATGCGGCCACCGGCACCACGAAGGGCACCTTGTTCTGCTCGGCATAACCGTATTGGGCTAGGCCGGTGTCGGAGCTCGTCGGTCCCGACAAGGCTAAGACCTTGTCCTGTACATCAAGGGAACGTGACGCGGCGACCGCTTGTGCCGGGTTGGTCTGGTTGTCCGTTACGATGAATTCGATGCGTCGCTTGCCGGGAGGATTTATTTTTTGTTCGGCAAGTTTGAGCCCGGCGACGCAACTCGTGCCAAAGAACGACCATGGACCCGTCAATTCGGTCACAAAGCCGATTTTCACGGGTGGCTTCTCCTGGGCCTCGGAGACCGCCGGCACCACACCCACGAGCAACGCGCAGGCCACTGTTCTTAGAAATATGCTCATATGTTTCTCCCCTTATGGCGCCGTGCTCTGTCGGCCGGTCGCCGGTTGAAGCCCAGTTTCAGGCGGCGCGGCCCTCCCGCGTCCCCGACAGCAGATCAGCCTCGACCAGTGCCTTGCGAATGCGGGCAATCTCGGCTGCGGAAAGCTTGACAAGCGGCGGTCGGACAATGGCCCGCGGCAGTTTGCCAAGCATCACGAGCGCCTCCTTCATGCGATTGTGCATATCGACGAACGGATCAGCGTAGAAGACACGCGCAAGAGGGTGGATCCGGTCGTTGAGGCGGCGTGCCTCAACGAGATCGTTGGCTTGTACGGCGCGGAACAACTGCGCCTGGAAGTCGGCGATCACGCTACCAGAGCCAGAAAGCAAGCCGTTGCAGCCAAGCACAAGCGATGACAGGAGCCAGGCGCTGTTAGTCGACAGGACATTGACGGGGCGGCTCCGGCCCTGGAGCGCGCGGATCGTTTCCTCATGCTGCTGCACGACCGGCGTCCAGTCCTTGATGGCGCGCAAGGTCGGGATCTCATCCGCAAGCCTGTGCAACGTCTCGAGCGGGTAGCCCTGGCCGGTCGCCCGCGGATACTGGAAGGCGATCAGCGGCAGGTCGCTTGCGTCGGCGATGCGGCGGAAATGGGTGAGGGCCATCTCGGTGGTTTGGCCGAGCGTGAACGGAGCGGGCGGGAAAACGAGCAGGGCAGCGGCCCCGCCAGAGGTTGCGCGGCGGGCTATAGCCGCGGCCTCGAGGCTGCCATCCGCCCATATGCCATGGACGATGGGAAGACGGTCGCCCACTGTGTCCGCGCCGATCTCCATGACGCGGCGCTGTTCATCCGCGCTGCAAGAGGCCACCTCGGTCGAATGGGCGTTCAAGGTGATGGCCGACACGCCCTCGACCGCCGCGACGTCGCGAAGATGCGCCTTGAAACTCGCCTCATCGATTGACAGGTCGTCATGGAAGGGGAGCAAGACGGCGGGGATGACGCCGGTTGGCAGGTCGTTCGCAAAACGCGGCATTCTGTCCATCCTCCTCAGGTGCGATGTGGAAAGGGTCCGGATCGGGCGCGAGCTTCCAACGGCCAGATTCGGCCGAGCTGCTCGGTGGTGCGGACAAGCGCCGGACCCCATGCTTCCAGATCAGCGCGCGTCGTCCGATTGGTCGGAGCGGCGAGGCTGACGGCACCCACGCACTCACGTCCACCCTGAAGCGTATCGGCCCAGATCGGTGCGGCGATCGCGCTGATGCCGATCTCGTTTTCCTCGAACGAACCGGCGAAGCCCCGCTGCGCCGCCTGTTCCAGATCTTCGCGGATCGCCTCTGGGGCGGTCTTGCTGTGCAATGTGCGCGCCTCGATTCCCTGTGCCTCTATCAGCCCCATCGCGCGCTCGATCGGCATGGTCGACAGCCAGGCCTTGGCGATTGCATGGGTGTGGAGGCTGATCTCAAGTGAATAGTTTGGGTCGATCTGGAGTGTTCTCTTGGTGCCGGAAACCAGATGCACCCAGGTCAACTTCTCTCCTCCCGGCTCGACCACCGCGAGACGGACGAGTTCACCACTGTCTTCAGCCAACGTCTTCAACACGGCGGCGCACTGATCGAGTAACCTACTTGTCTGAAGATGGCGCAAGCCGATGTTGCTGACCCGGTAAGTCAAGTAGTAACGCTGCACGCGATCGTCGCGCCAGATATAGCCAGCGTGTTCGAGCGTATCGAGCAGCCGCACGGCAATCGCCTTGTTGACGAGGAGCTCGCGCGAAATCTCGGCGAGGCTCATGCCATCGGCCGCGCTGGACAAGTGCTCAATCAGATCGAGAGCGCGCTCCACCGCGAGAATCGTGTCCTCGCCAGATCGCTCTACTGTCCGCCGCTCACCTGCACCAACACTTCGCATCCACATGTCTCCGCCCAGACCAAGTCCGATTGTTGCGGACCTGCCCCTCTCAAAATCAACGAGCAACCCTCTCCGCCCGAAGTGCATCGAATGATAACCTCCGGGCCGGAATTGCCCTAGCAGCAACGCCACCGGCTCAATCCGTTGGCGGCCGCTTCCCTTGCCATCTGCTCGGCTTCCGGATGCGGCCACAGCATCCTGTCGCAATAGGGACAGCCACCCCAGTCGGAATGATCCTCCGTTGCAAAGGGCCGATCCTTCGGCAACCCCCGCCGCCGCATGTCAATCCGCCGGAGCGCGGTCGCGTCGCGGTCGATGCGCCCGTCTTTGTCGAAGGCCGCGCCGTAGAATTCAGACGCTGCCTTTCGCGAGACATAGCCTTGCCGGAGGTCATTCTCGAGGTCTGCGAGGTTGCGTTCAAGGGGTGAGCCGAAGCCTCCCCCGCCGCCGGAGCATACCGTGTAGACATCACCCGCTGAGAGCTTCTGCGAGAGTACCTTTCCAGTCGGAAAGCGCTCTTCCGTGCCGTCACGTTCAAGGCGCACCTCGTTGCCGAGTGCCGACAAACCACCGAACAGGCCCCAGGGTCGGCAGTCGACTCGGTCGATCTGGGCATTGAACATGATGTCGTGGCGCGCGCGCACGACCTGCTCGGTTCCGAGGCCACCGCGATACTTGCCGGCACCGCCAGAGTCCTCGCGCAAGGCATAGCGCTCCACGATCAGTGGATACTTCGCCTCCACCTGTTCCGAAGGGCCGTTATGCGTGTCGCCATCGTTAATCGCGACGGTGGCGCTCATGCCGTCCTCGCCCATCTTCGCGCCCCAGCCGCCGCCGATCAGTCCGCCGAGGTAAAGATAGAGCTTTTGATCAAGGGGTTGCCGGCCGTTGATGGAAGCGATCACGAGGTCGGCATGATGTCCGGCAATCACCCGGGTGGGGATCGCCGGCGCAAGAGCCTTGAAGATCGTATCGACCACGGTCATGGGATAGGTCATCCACCAGCGCATCGGGGCGGGGCGCTCCGCTGAGACGACCCGACCGGGCGGCAGCACGATGCTGAGATTGCGGAATGCGCCGTCATTGACTGGGAGTTCAAGCCCGGAGGTCAGGCATTTGAAGGCAACCTGGGCGGCGGAACGCCCCGCGGTTTCGCCGGAGTTGTAGAAGCCGCGCACCTGAGCGCCGACGTCCGTCAAGTCGATGGTCAGTTCATCGCCCGTGACCGTCACCTTAACGCGGATGGGGATCCGCCGGCCGGCTTCGATACCGTCGTCGTCCATGAAGCTTTCGGCTTCATAGACGCCATCCGGGATCTGCGCGACGCTGGCGCGCGCCACTGCCTCGCCATGATCAAAGATCGATTCTATGGCACCGTCTACGGCGGCCTCGCCATATTTCGCGATCAGTTCCAGGAACCGCTTCTCGCCTGTGCGAACGGCTGCGACCTGGGCCTTTAGATCACCCATAGCCCGTTCCGGCAGGCGTACGTTCATACGGATGATCGAGAGAATCTCCTCATTCGGCACGCCCGCCCGCCAAGCTTTGACGATCGGCATTTGTAGTCCCTCGGAGTAGATATCGGTCGTCATGCCATCGAGCGTGCCCCCGATATCCTGCCAATGGGCCATGCAGGCCGAAAAGCCGATCAACCTGCCATCATGGAAGATCGGCACAGAGAAGGTCATATGGTTGAGATGGCTGCCGGTCGTATAGGCGTCGTTGGTTAAGAGCACGTCTCCTGGCTGGAGGCCGTCCGCACCGAAATGCGCCAGCTTCGCCTTGATCGTTTCACTCATCCCGCGAATAAACATTGGCAAGCCAAGACCAATCGACACGGTGTTTCCGTGTCGGTCGAAGAGCCCGACAGTAAAGTCGAGCGCCTCGTAGATGATCATGTTATAGGCCGTCCGCATCAGGTTGGTCTTCATCTCTTCAGTCGCCGCGATGAAGCCGTTGCGGATGATCTCGGTAGTGACCGGATCGGGGCCTTTGTAGATCTTGTCCATTAGCTCACCTCCACCGCGACGTCGAGATTGCCGCGCATGTCGACTTCAGCCACGTCGCCGGGCGGCAGGACTGTGGTCGAGGCGTATTCCTGGATCAGGGCCGGGCCGGGGATTCGATGACCGGCAGCGAGCCGGGCGCGATCGTAGACTGGCGTGTCATGACGGCCGCCGAGCGCGCCGAAGTCAACGACCCGGACCCCGATGAGCGCGGCATCGATCCCATGCTCTGCGGTCGGCACCGCAGCCAGCGACGGCTTCGTGATAGTGCCGATAGCCGATAGCCGCAGGCTGACAATCTCCGCCTGCTCGTCCTGGGAGGAATAACCGTAGCGCACGGCGTGCACCGCGTCGAACGCCGCCTTGATCGCGGCGGAATCCCGCTGCGCGAAGGCAGCCACCGGTACTTCGACGGTCACCGCATGTTCCTGGCCGACATAGCGCATGTCGGCGGCATATTTGATCTGAATATCCAGCCTCCCCGGAGCCGCGGCCTCGATCTCCTCGCGTCCCTGGTGCTCCATTTCTGTGAAAATGGTATCGAACACATCAAAGGGAGCCTCCGCGAGCCGGGCGAAGAGCGTGCGCACGAAATCGCGACGCAGGTCGCTGACCAGCATTCCGTAAGCGGAGAAATGGCCTGGCGCGTTCGGAATGATGACACGAGGAATTTGCAGCTCCCGCGCCACGAACACCGCGTGCAGCGGCCCCGCGCCGCCGTAGGCGACCATGGCGAAATCGCGCGCGTCCAGTCCGCGTGCCGTCGTCACGCGCTTGACGACATTCGCCATCTGGGTGACTGCGATGCGAATGACGCCGTCGGCCGCCTCTGCGGTGGTGAGGCCGAGCGGACGTGCCACGCGCTCCTCCATCGCCTGGCTGGCCCCGGCGATGTCGAGCTTCATTTCGCCGCCGAGGAAGAGATCCGGGGATAGTCGTCCGAGCAGGAGATTGGCGTCGGTAACCGTTGGCTCCGTACCGCCACCGCCGTAACAGACCGGCCCGGGCACGGCGCCTGCGCTTTCCGGCCCGACCCGCATCTGGCCGTGAGCCACGCGGGCGATCGAGCCGCCGCCTGTACCGACCTCCTCGATGTCGATCATCGGGATCTGGATCGGCAGGCCTTCAGCATAACCGCCGACCATCACCTGGTTGGCCGTCAGTTCGACGCCGTCGAGGATGACACCGGCCTTGGCCGTCGTGCCGCCCATATCGAAGGCAATCACGTTGCTGAGGCCGATCTCGGCGCAGAGCTCGCGGGTACCGATAACGCCAGCCGCAGGGCCTGATTCCAGCATGCGGATGCATTCGCGGCTGGCTTGCGCGGCGTCATAAAGGCCACCGGTGGATTGGACAATGAGGAACTTGCCGTTGAAGTCGACGCTCTCCAGTACATCCTGGGCTTCCGCCAGGTAACGTGTAACGCGGGGGCCGACATAAGCATTCGCCGCGACTGTCGAGGACCGTTCGAACTCCCGATATTCCTGAGAGAGCTCGTGCGAGGCGGTGACGAATGCGCCCGGTAGCAGCGCGCTGAGAAGATCACGCGCACGGATCTCGTGAGCCGGGTTGCGATAGGAATGCAGAAAAAGGATCGCCACCGCCTCTACCTTCTCATCCCGCAGCACGGCGGCGACGCGTTCGATTTCGGTGTCGTCGAGCGGCCGCAGCACCTCACCGGCAGCGTCCAGTCGCTCGTCGACCTCGATGCGCAACGCGCGCTCGACGAGCGGCCGGTGCTTGCGAAAGAATAAATTGTAAGCTTCCGGCCTGTTGATGCGGCCAATCTCGTAGATATCGCGGAAGCCTTTTGTTGTGACGAGAGCGGTGCGCGCACCCTTGCGCTCGAGCAGCGCGTTGATTGCGACTGTGGTGCCGTGGAGGAATAGACCGGCATCGGAAAAGCGCGCGCCAGCTTTGTCCACACCACGGTTCATCCCGGCGATGAGACTTGCCGGTGTCGTCAGAGTCTTGCCAAGACGGATTGCGCCGGTTGCTTCATCGAAAACGGCCACATCCGTGAAAGTGCCGCCGACATCTGCAGCGATGCGCAGGTCTCGTGCAGCCATGCCAATTGGCTCCCTCGTGCTCACGGCGCGGCCTCATCGACGATCGGATTGACGAGCTTGCCAATGCCCTCGACTTCCACTTCGCAGTTGTCTCCGGCTTTCATGAATAGTGGCGGTTTACGGGCGAAACCTACGCCCGCCGGAGTTCCGGTGACAATAATGTCGCCTGGTTTGAGAGTCATCGCCTCTGATATGCGCGCGATCAGCTCGGGAATTGGGAAAAGAAGGTCGTCAGTATTGGCGTCCTGCACGATTTCACCGTTGAGGCGGGTGGTAATTCGCAAGCCCTTTCCACCCAATGGTACCTCATCGGAGGAAACGAGGAACGGGCCGATGGGAGCTGTATTGTCAAAGTTCTTGCCCAACGTCCATTGCGGTCCCTTGAACTGCCAATCACGGATCGAGCCATCGTTGAACACCGTATAGGCGGCGACATGACGAAGCGCTTGTTCTTCAGGGATCCGTCGCCCGCCGCTCCCGAGAACAATCGCCATTTCGGCTTCAAAGTCGAGATGATCAGAAATCAACGGACGTATGATCGGGTCGTTAGGGCCGATGATTCCCGTATCCACGCGCAGGAAGAACACGGGAAACTTGGGGCGATCATAGGGGCTCTCAGCCGCGTGATCTGCGTAGTTCAGGCCCACGCAAATGATCTTTCCGAATTCAGCCAATGGGGGCAGTAATCGCACTGATGCGGGATCAAGGGCGGCCGCATTTGCGATCGCCGTGCTGGCCCTTGCTCTGAGGGATGTGTCGGTGAGGATCTTGAGCGGATCGGTTGGTAGCTCGCTACCAGGGCGAACGAGAACGCCATCGCGAAGAGCAACCAGCTCGCGCACGCCGCCAATCTCGGCCAAGCCAAGGCGCATGTAACCCTCCCAGGTTTCAGATTTTTGTAACGCCGTTACTGTAACGACGTTACTCCAAGTGCGTCAAGCGCTCTTTTGCTCTGGAGCGAGTGGCCTCTTCCGGCACGCGGTCACCGCAGGTGGACGTGGCAAACGTTCCGCAACAGCAGTGGCCGGACGTGGATTACTTGCGTGGGGCGATGCAACAAATTGGAGCGGATCTGGTATGAGGCATCCTGAGCGCGGCGAATGTCGGCCCTTGGGTCTGCGCAGACGTCCACGCTTGAATGAAGCTGACGATGAGGACGCCTACGGTGCTGCGCCATTTTTCCCAGTCAGATGTCGAGGCAGGCCTCGACTATCCAAGGCTTATCGAAGCTCTTGCGGACGCTTTCCGACGCGGCGGCGAGCCTATGCCGGTCCGGCGCAGCTACGAGGTTGGCTTGGATGACGCGCCCGGCCACCTCCTGACGATGCCGGCGTGGAACCGGGGCAAAGCGGTGGGTGTGAAGCTGGTAACAGTTTTTCCACAGAACAGGACACGCGGTCTCGGCGCCGTGTCGTCGCTTTATATTCTCTTTGATGGCCAAACCGGCCAGCCACGCGCGATGATTGATGGCGAGGCTTTGACAAATCGGCGCACGGCGGCGGCTTCGGCGCTCGCCTCGCGGTACCTTTCTCGTCCCGACAGTCGAACGCTGCTGCTTGTCGGCACCGGCCATGTGGCGGAACATCTGCCGGCGGCTCACCGTGCTGTGCGGCCGATCGAGAGGGTCATGATCTGGGGGCGCAATCCCCAGCACGCGCGGGGCCTTGCTGAGCGACTTTGCAGCGGCGGTTTTGACGCTGCTGCGATTTCTGATCTTCCCGCGGGGATTTCGGAGGCGGATATCATCAGTTGCGCGACCACGGCCAGTGCCCCACTCATAGCTGGCAAGCTGCTCAGACCAGGCACGCATCTGGATCTCGTTGGCGCTTTCACGCCGCAGATGCGTGAAAGTGATGACGAGGCCGTGCGTCGCAGCCGTGTCTTCGTGGACACCTATGCGGGCGCCCTTGCGGAGGCGGGCGATCTCTTGCAGCCGATCGCTGCTGGAACCTGGCAGGCGGATCGCGTCTGTGCGGATCTTCACGAATTAACAAGCAAGGCGCGGCCAGGACGGATCTCGGAAGACGAAATCACGCTGTTCAAATCGGTCGGCGCGGCCATTGAGGATCTGGCAGCAGCGAGGCTGCTTGTTGGCGATTCATTCTCCTGAGCTGGACAGAGAGGAAGACGCGCCGGGTTCTTGTGTGCAAATCCAAGAGTTCATCATCAGTGCCGAGACCATCGTCTCTCTCTCGCTGCCCTACCGCCGGGTCTACTCTTATTCATTTGGCGGGCCTCATCATATGCGTGGGGTCCGGCATAAATCCCCTGCGCGCCTCTTTGCGCTAAGGTCGTAAAGTTGTAACAATTAGAACAAGTGAAGCGAGGCGGGAGATCGACTTGGCGCGCAGGCCCAAGCTGAGCGACGTGCTGTATGCCGAGGTTCTGGACCAGATCCGGAGCGGCCAGTTCGAGCGCGACGCAAAATTGCCATCGGAGAACGAGCTCAGTTTACAGTTCGGCGTTTCACGGCCCGTTGTGCGCGATGCATTACGGCGGCTTCGGATCGATGGCTATATCCATTCACGGCAAGGCGCCGGCAGCTTTGTGACAGCGCCTGTTGGAGGCGGGGGCGAGCGTGAGACCAGCCCGCGGATCCTGCCCACCCAAATTACGAGCATCTCTGATGTTCAGAAATTTTACGACTATAGGATCTCCCTTGAGGGGGAGGCTGCCTTCTTCGCCGCGACCTATCGAACGGAGGAGGATGTCAAGCGTATTGGAGCGCTTCTGCAAAGCATGAAGGCGCAGCAAGCCGATGCAAGCAACGCGATAGAAGAAGACCTGAAATTTCACTTTGCGATCGCGCAAGCCACGCACAATCAGTTCTTCCTGTCAGTCTGGGATGCGTCGCGGTCTCATATCCGCTTCATCATCGAGATGGCGCGCAATTTTGCGGTTCGTCATAGCCGCGATCATACAACGATGATCCGATCGAGCCATGAACCGATCTTTGAATGCATTCGTGACGGTGACGCGGACGGGGCCCGGGAGAAGATGCGCGAGCATATATCACGCTCGCGCGAGCGCGTGTTCTTCGGCAAATGGACCTGAGATCGCATTCGCCGCAAGGTTATCTCACAGTCGCCGCTTAGCTTTCGGGGCTATGACTATTTCCCGGATAGATCCGCGCAAAAAAAGACGCGGCGTTGCCGCGTCAGTGGGGAGGAAAATCACCAATGAAGGCAACCTTACCGCCGTTGACGAAGACGGCGGGCTGGCTGCCGTGCGGCTTATTCCATATCCGGCGTGATCACATTGATAGGGCGTGTGGAGAAAAGCGCTGCCATCATGGTCTCCGCTGACTTGCGCTTGACGTCCTCATAGGCTTCGGGCGACACGAAGGCCGCGTGGGGCGTGATGACACACCTCCCGGTCACCCAGGGTTCACGTGCACGATAGGCTCGTACAAGCTCCGGTAACGGATCTGTGGGCGGTTCGACTGGCAGCACATCGAGACCAAGACCTGCGAGATGACCGCTCTTCAGCGCGGCGCCTGCCGCGTCGATGTCGATCAGCGGGCCGCGCGCCGTGTTGACGATCACCGCCCCCTTGGGCAGTCGCGCTATTTCCGCCGCTCCGACCATGCCACGTGTCTCACGGGTGAGGGGGGCATGGAGGGAGAGGATGTCGCTCTGTTCCAAAAGGCCTTCGAGGCTGGCGGCGCGTTCTATGCCAAGCGCCGTCTCGACGCCGTTGCTGAGATAAGGGTCGTAGAAGACCACGCGGCAGCCGAACGCCTTGGCGCGCAATGCGGCTGTCGTGCCGATACGTCCAAGTCCCACCACGCCGAAAGTGAGTGCGGACAAGCGGCGAAGCAGCGGATCCTGGATCGGTGCCCAGGCGGCTGGTGGATCCGCGCGCTGGGCGTCGTGGTGCAGAAGGAGGCCCTTGCGCAGGGCAAGTGCCAGCGTGACGGCGTGATCACCCACTTCCGCCGTTGCATAGTCGGGGCAATTGCAGACGATCACGCCGCGCTTGGCAGCGGCCTCCCGATCGATCCGATCATAGCCGACGCCCATGCGCACGATGGCCTTGAGCCGGGGAAAACGCTCGAACTCCGCTGCCGTCATGAAATGCCGGAAGAGCATCAGGCCTTCGGCGGCCGCGCAGTCTTCATCGCTGACGTCCTTCAGGCTCTTGACGTCACGACGGGTAATCGTGACGTCCGGACCGAAGACAGACGTCTCCAAAGCCTCGTCAGTGTAGATCGCTTCCGTATAAAGAACGTTGGCCATGAACTTGCCCCTATATCAGGCCTGTGCGGGAGCCTTCTCCAGGAGCTCTATCAGCACACCGAGCGGATCGCGCATATAAAGTCCGCGAATTCCGGCTGCTGCGCCCTCGGTGATTGTTGTGATCTTGCCGGCGAATGAGCCCCCGCCTGCGAGGATCTTGTCCACCGTAGCGTCTAGATCATCGACTTTGAAGCAGACATGACCGGCAGCGACCTGATTGGCCCCAGCGGGTGACGTCCCGCCAGAGGCGGTCGCAAACTCAATGAATTCGAGATGCGCGTCATCGCTGAAGAGATGGGCGATGCGCAGCGTCGCGCCTTCAATTCCTGTGAAGGGAGGCACCCATTCGCCGCTGCGCTCAACGATCGGACGGGGCTCGAAACCCATGACCTCAGTCCAGAACGCCACCGATTTTTCCAGTGATGGCGTTATGAAACCGGTATGGTCAAAAACATGCGGCATCACACTTCTCCTGGCTGAACACGTTCAGCGCTGAACCTTGATCGACTTGAAGCTGCGGCAGGCGGATTTCAGCGTTTCCTCGATCGGGATGCGCTCAACGCTCGAGGCTGCGACAAAGCCGACAGCATCCGTGTGGAAGTTCACGTATTCCGCGTCTTCGGGAGAAGAGATCGGGCCGCCATGCGAGAGGAGAATGATGTCTTCCCGCGTGGATCTGGCCGCCTCGAAGAGCGCCTTCAGGGTAGACACTGCATTGTCAAGCGGCATGGCATTGCGCGAGCCCACGTCTCCGCCGGCGGTGAGGCCGCAATGGCCGACGATCACGTCGACACCGGCTTCCACCATCATGCGCGTGTCCTCAGGCGAGTACACATAGGCCATGGTGAATATGTCCTTGTCGCGGGCGCGCCGCACCATGTCGGCCTCACGGCAGAAGCCGAGACCAGCCGACTCCAGATCCTTCCGGTACTGTCCGTCGATCCGGCCCACCGTCGGGAAGTTGATGATACCGGAGAAGCCAACGCCCGAGATCTGCTCGAGCAGGCGGTCCATGTCGCGGGTCGGATCGACGCCGTAGGCGCCGCCGATCACCGGCATATCCTTCGTGGCGGGAATGACCGCGCGCTCGCCAAGGCGCAGCATGATCTCATTCGCATCACCGACGGGCAGGTTGCCGACCATGCTCGGATGGCCATTCAGGCGGAAATAGCCCGAGTTGTAAACAACAACCAGATCGGCGCCCGCCTGCTCCGCGCAGCGTGCAACGAGGCCGTTGCCCGCACCAACCACGAGGATGGACTGCTTGGCGTCGATCTGCGCCTTCAGGCGGCCGAGAATCTCAGTCCGGGTGAAGCGTTTGCTCATGGGCGAGCCTCATTCTTTTTTGTGTTGATCATATCGATCAGAAGCGAGGTCGCAGCTTCGATCGTGACGCGATCGTTGATGTGCGCATCGACATCGATGACGGGGACATGTGAGGCGAGTTCCGCGCGGATCGTGCTGCGGAAGGCATCGTCGGCGGCGGGGGCCCAGAAAGGTCCATCCTTGCGGTCATAGGCGGAGAAGCCGCCCAGCGGCAGGACGACCGCAACGGGTCCCCGAGCCGCGTTGAGCTTGCGTGCGATGAAGCGCGCTATCTCGACATTCTCCGCTGGCGTGGTGCGCATCAGGGTCGCCAGCGGTGTATGCGAAACGAAGCTGCGGTGGTGGAAGCGCTCGGGCACCGTTGTACGCGGGCCGAAATTCACCATGTCCACAGCGCCGGGCAGGATGACTTGCGGCAGCCCGCGCTCGCCCGCCGCCTCAAGGCGGTTGGGGCCGGCGCTGCAGATGCCGCCGACGAGTTCGTCCGCCACCTCTGTCGTGGTGAGATCGAGGACTGCGTCGATCCGCTCTTCACGGATCAAGGCCTCCATGGCCTCGCCTCCGACACCTCGGGCGTGGAAGCCCAGCACCTCGAGGCCCTGCGACTGCAAGATGGCGAGCGCGTGCTCGGCACCTTCGGTGGTCGAGCCGAAGCTCGTCAGACCGACACAACCTCGGCCGGAGCGCGCCGATGTTGCTGAATCGAGCGCAAGCATGGCGTCCATCGCCGCGACGGCGCGATGCAGAATGCTGCGCAGGAACGTGTTGAGGCCGAGGATATCGACCACAGAATGGAAGAGGAGCGCATCCTTGATGCCCACGAAGGGGCGTGTGTTTCCACAGGCCACTGTCGAGACCAGCATCTTGGGCAGGCCGAACGGCATCAGACGGAATGCCGCCGCGGCGAGAGCTGCGTTGGTGCCGCCGCCGATGCCGAGAAAGCCGCCAACCTCGTCCTTGGCGAGCAATTCCCGCAGAATATTTTCCAGTCCCGCGATCATCACCGGCAGGGCGGCTTCGCGGTCGCGCTTGGCAATGAGCGCGGCGAGGTCGCCGCCGCCGGCCGTGGCCACCACCTCGCGGGGGAAGTCGGCCGCCAGGGTCGGACGGCCGAGGATCCCGCAGTCGATGACGATGACCCGCCGGCCGCGCTTCTCCAGCGCTGACCGGACGTAGCCGATCTCCTCGCTCTTGGTATCGAGCGTGCCGGCGATGACGACGGCGGCCGTGCCCATTAGTTGCTGCTCCGGCTGGCGTGCCAGGCGTCACGGACGTCGTCGGGGATGCCGACCCTGACGATCGTGTTGTTGGTCATGCTCTCGACAAGGGCGTCGAGCGTATAGGAATTGACGACCGAGTCGATCAGACGAGGCGAGGGGGTCGATTGGCCACGCACCGCTTTCACAAAGCGGGCGAGCTGGGGCTTGTAGGCCTGGTACGACGGGAGATCGTCCTGGAGCGGGTATTCCGAGGACACGGGATGCTCGATGGTCCTCACATGAGAGAACTTGAGCGCCTCGTATTCGAAGATGGTGGCGTCGCCAGCAAGCGTGAAAGGGGTCGAGAGGCGATAGACGCGGTTCGCGCAGGTGATCTGGACTTCCTGCGTGAAGATCGCGGCGTTGCTGGTCTCGATGAGCCCTACACGGCCGTTCTCGTAGGTGACTTCGCCGAAAAGCCGCGTGATTGTGCCGTAGCTCGGGCTGATTGTTCCAGATGCATAGACCTGCGCGGGCAGAGCGTCCGCATAGCGGCCGAGGATGTTTACGGGATAGCAGGTGCGGTCGTAAGGCACGGAGCCGCCGGTCTCCTTGCGCTGCCGCCATGTTTCCTTGCCGCCCTCGGGGTCGGGCGCGTACATGCTGAAGCTGGAGCGGATCGAATCAATGGCTCCGCTCACCTCGCGCCGCACGAGCTTGTCCAGTTCACCGATCACCGGATGATGGGTGTACATGAAGGCTTCGACCAGCGTGACCCCGGCCGCCGTCGCCGCCAGCCACATCTCACGGGCTTCCGCGCCGGTGAGCGCCAGCGCCTTCTCGCAGAGGATGTAGCGGACGCCAGAGTCGATGGCCGCCTGGATCTGCTCGCGGTGCTGCGCCGGCCAGGTCGCGAAGACGACGCCGTCGAGCGATTCCTTCGCCATCATGTCACGCGCATCGGTGTAGATGCTGTTGCTGCCGAACTTATGCGCGAAACGCCGCGCGGATTCTTCGTTGACGTCAGCGCAAGCCGTGAAGCGCACAGAATCGCCAAGACGATCCGCGGCGATGCCATGAGCTTCCGAAATACGCCCGCAGCCGACGATACCGAGCCGCACCTGATCCATAAAAAAGTCCTCCGAGGCCCAACGCCATCGAGGCGTAGGGGGGTAAAAGCCGTGTCAGGCGCTGCGCGGCAGGAAAGCCGTGCCGGCGCGCTTGGCGATCTGATGGAGACGGGCGAAATTCACCGCATAGTCCCGCTCTTCGGCAAAATGCTCGCAATAGCACGTCACGTCGGCGTCAAGCGTCGCGATCTTCTTGAGATAGCTTGTGAGATCCATCGTGCCTTCGCCGATATAGACTTCGTTCCAGCGCAGACCGAAATGCGCGCCCTCCCACTGGATATCCTTGATGTGAACACTCACCACCTTGTCAGCGAGCAAGTTGAACGTACGTTCGATCATCGATGTCGTGTCGTAGAACGACGCGTGCGAGATCATGTTGCCCTGGTCCATGTGGACACCGAAACGAGGATGATCCACGGAATCGATAAAGGCGCGGATGTCCTCGGGCTGATAAAAGAACGAGGTGTACCAGGGTTCGACGCCATATTTCGAGATCTTCAGGTCGATCCCATCCAACGCGCGAAGAACGATTTCCCGGAACTCGGCCTTACAAGCTTCGGTGAAGTTGTAAGCATCCGGGAATAGAGGACGGTCGGACGGGTGCTTGGTGCCAACCAGGGTATTGGTGGAGCGGCAACCCATGAGTTCCGCGTTGCGAAGGACCGTGCGAAACCGCTTCATGCGGCTCGCGCGCAGCTCGGCGTCATCCGTCAGCAGGTTTTCCCAGAAACCGGCCTCGCCGATGACAATGCCGAGCCTCCTGGCCTCCTCGCCGAAGGCGATAGCTTCATCTTCGGTGAAATGCTCCAGCTGGCGTGGCGCGATGATGGCCGACAGGCCGTAGCAATCAAGCTTGTCGCAAAGTGCCCTGAGTTCCTCGATCGTGCTGGGCGCGAACAGAGTGCAGCCAAGACGCACATGACCCTCCCTTGCTGGCCTTGTTTCCACCTACCCTGCTTGCGATCTTTATGACATGAAATTTTACATGTCAAACTGCTCTCTCGGCTGGTGCCTTCCCAGGGTGATGGAAAAATACCATTATATCTCAATAAATTGTCCAGACTTCAACGGCTGGATATGGGCCGCGCGGCCTGCGGAAGAGTTATAATAAAGTTATATGTTGACATGTTTGATTTACCAGTTAGCTTCTCAACTGCCGGCCGCTACAAGGGCCAGCACCGAAGGAAGAGCGCGTGAGTTAAGAGCTGACGCGCCGTTGATCTGGGAGAAATGCGGGACGACAGCGGGCGCTGGAGAGTCTCGACGCTCTGGATGAGCGGGTTCAGGACCTGCGTGAGGCAGGGTTCGCGCCTCCCCACGATCAGAGCGTCGCGCGCGCGACAAAGCACGATTCTGCCTCAGAGGGGCGGCAAGGACAGGCGATAGGGAGACTGGCAATGGGATCAATCAATAAACTTCAGTATCTGTTAGCTGGCGCAGCTATCGCCATAGCCTGTTCCCAGGCTTCAGCCGCTGACTTGACGATCGGCTTTCTGTCCTCGCAGAAGCCCGGCGCGTTCAGCGACGTCATCGCGAGCTTCGAGAAGGCCAATCCGGGCATCAAGGTTCAGGCCCAGTACATCCCATTTGACCAGCTCAACGCGCAGGTGCAGGCGCGCCTTGGTTCTGGCGATACGAGCGTGGATGTCTATACGGTGGACGAACCGCGCGTTCCTTATTACGCCCATCGCGGCTTCCTGATGGATCTTTCGGAGCATCGCGGTGAGATCGAGGCCGCTGCCAACGCTGCGCCGATAGCGGGTGCGAGCTATGATGGCAAGATCTGGGCTTTCCCATTCTGGACCACGGCGCAATTCCTGTTCTACAACAAGGATCTCCTGGACAAGGCAGGGCTTCCCGAGCCGAGCGGGGATCCGGCCAAGCGCCTGACTTGGGAGGAGGTTCTTCCCAATGCGAAGAAGGCGCAGGAGGCCGGTGCGAAATGGGGCTTCGCCTTCGACCAGAACGACCGCTATTATGAAGTGCAGCCGCTCTACGAGAGCCTTGGCTACGGCCCCGGCCTCAAGGGTGACAAGCTGCTGGAGCCGGCGTTGACAAGTGATGGCTGGGTCAAGACCACGGATTGGTACAGGAATCTTTATGCCAGTGGCCTAGCCCCCCGTGGTGTCACCTACGAGCAGATGCCGGCGCTCTTCTCGTCCGGCCAGCTGGCCTACATGGTGGGTGGTGTGTGGCATGCACGTTCCTTCCGCAATGCCGAGGGTCTTAACTTCGGGATCGCGGCCATGCCCTATTTCAAGGATGGGAAGCCCGTCACGCCGACCGGCTCGTGGACTATCGGCGTCAATCCGAAAAGTACCAAGAAGGACGCGGCGCTCGCCTTCGCCAAATACCTTACCCTCAATTCGGAAGGGGCTCTTCAGGCCAGCACCGTTGCGCCTCAGCCGCCAGCAAACAAATCGGCGTTCGAGGCATATCTCAAGCGTGAAAGCGAGGCTGGCAAAACGCCTGGCTTCGGAGAAATTGTCCGCTACGATCTTGCCAATACCGCCGTGAACCGTCCCCGCACGATCGGCTATGTGGTCTTTGAAGAGAACATGAACAAGACTTTCAGCGACATCCGCAATGGCGCAGAGGCGAAGCCCTCGCTGGAACGGGCCGAGGGCGTGCTGCGCGCTGGCTTCGGGCGCCTGAACTGATGGCAGTAGTCGGGCGCGGCCGGAATGGCCCACGCTGGGGGGACGCGCTTCGGTCCGGCTCCCTCGGCACCGCACTCCTCTTTCTGGCACCGGCGCTGGTCGCCGTGGTCATCCTGCGTATCTGGCCGGCGGGGCTGGCGCTTTGGCAATCCCTGCATGAGCCGGCAGCCGCGCCCGGCTTTGCTAATCTCGGATTTGGCAACTACACTTATCTTCTCAGCGATCCGGTCTTCATCGAGTCGCTCACCACCACATTTTTGTTTCTCATCATCGTCAATCCGGTGCAGATCGGTCTTGCCCTCCTTCTGGCGCTCGCCATGGATAAGGCTTTGCCGGCGGCTGGGCTCTGGCGCACCCTGATGCTTCTGCCTGTCGCCGTGCCGCAGAGTGTCTCGGCGATCATCCTCGGGGTTGCTTTCCGGCCAGACGGACCGGTCAATGCTTTGCTCGCAACAATCGGCATTCCTCCTCAGGGTTTCATGACGTCGACAAACCAGGCGTTGATAACAATCATCATGATTGTCAGTTGGGTCGGCGTTGGTTACTGGATGACCTTTCTGCTTGCCGGGCTGCGAGACATTCCGCCCATTCTCTACGAAGCGGCGGAGATCGATGGCGCCAACGGCTGGCAGCGCTTCTGGCATGTCACCTTGCCGCAGCTCCGACGCACACTGACTTTCGTGCTTGTAGCCAACACCGTCGCCAATTTCCTGGTCTTTGCGCCGGTCCAGATTCTGACCAAGGGCGGTCCGCAAGGGTCAACCAACCTCATTATGAACGAGATCTACACGCGCGGCTTTCTCTCCGGCGACATGTCAGGCGCTGCGGCTGCGACAGTCATTCTCGTCGCCCTCGTCATTGTCGTGGTCGGCATCCAGTTCCGCATGATGACCGAGCGGGCGAAATCATGAAGGCGAATAGTCCCTGGCTGCGTTTCACCTTCGTGGTGGCGTGCTGCATCGTGGTGATGCTGCCCCTATGGTGGGCGGCTGCAAGCGCGTTGCGTCCGAGCGATGAGGTGTTTCGTTACCTTTCGCCCATCAGCATCTGGACATTGATTCCCAGGGAATGGACGCTTTCCAACTTCATTGCCCTGAGCCAGGGGCCGTTCGCGCGGGCCATGATCAATTCCGCGCTGGTCACAACGCTCACCGTGGTAATCGGTCTTGTCGTATGTGCAACGGCTGCCTTCGCGCTCGCAGTCCTCGAATATCCCGGCCGGAGCGTCATCTTCGCCATCATGGTTGTGAGCTTCCTCATTCCCTTCGATTCGATCGCTGTGCCCCTATCTGAGCTTTTCCGCAGCCTTGAACTACAGAACAGCTATGCCGGTCTTATCCTTCCGGGTATCGGGAACGGGCTGGCCGTGTTCATGCTGCGTCAGTTCTTCATGGCCATTCCGAAGGAATTGTCAGAGGCCGCCAAGATTGATGGTCTCGGTTGGGGCGGTATTTTCCTGCGCATTTATCTGCCCCTGTCGCGGCCTGCGCTCATCGGGGCTGGCCTCATCCTCTTCGTCTTTCAGTGGCAAGCCTATCTCTGGCCTCTGCTGATCGCACCCAACCCCGACTATCACGTCGCATCGGTCGCGATCGCCAGCTTCGCCGGACAATACGATGTCGACTATGGTCAGATGTTCGGCGGCGCTGTCGTCACCGCCTTGCTGCCGATGGCCATTCTCCTCATCTTCCAGCGGTATTTCATCGCCTCGCTGGCTTCATCCGGCTCAAAGGAGTGAAGGCTTGGGTCATCTTCGTCCGCCTTGGCGACCTCGGAAGGCTCGGGCGAAAGGGGAGGACACCACGCCCGTGCTCGACCTCTGAACAAAGGCCGCTTTCAGTCGTGTGGTGGAGGGGAGCGCACTAGGGGTGGCGAGGCGGCGATCGAGAAGAGTGATGGCGCATCCGGCAATCTCGTCGGGATCCTGCCGGAAGGTGCTGAGACGATAGGCGTTCCATGCCGCCTCGGGAATGTCATCGAAGCCGACCACCTGGAAGTCGCGGGGCGCGATGAGGGCGTGGTCGCTGCGCGCGGTGTCGATAAGCCCGAAGGCGATCAGGTCGTTGACGCAGAAGACGGCTTCGGGTGGCCGTCCATTCCCGAACAACCGAGCTGCCGCCTCCTGTCCGCCGGCGTAGTCGGAGTCGCGGCCTTGCACCACGATGACATCTGCGCCGAGCCGCCGAGCCTCGCTGACGAAAGCCTGCTCGCGTTCAACAATGCTGGGCGTGCCGGACGCAGATCCCGCAAGGGCCAGTCGTCTTAACCCCTGCGCGGCGAAGAGTTGGGCGGCCTCGCGTGCCGCACTGGCATTATCGATCTGGATACGGTCGCAGTCGGGCTCCGAGCGGCCGATCATGATGAGCGGTTGGCCGTTCTGACGGGCGAGCTCCACGAAGGAAGTCGGTGGCGAGCCCGACAAAATGACGGTCGCCTCGGCACGATAGCCGAAGAGCGCCGTTTGCGCAGCCCGCATCTCCGGTTCGGAACTGCCGGTGTTGATAATGAAGGGCACGTTGCCGCGGCGGATCAGGGCACGCGTCAGCGCCGCCACCAGATGCGCCCGGAAGCCGAGTTCCGGCTTGGTCACGACGAGGCCCACCAGCCGGCTGCGATGGGCGAGCAGGCTGCGCGCGAGGTCGTTGACCTGGTAGCCGAGTTCCTCCGCCGCGCGCATGACCTTCTCGCGCGTTTCAGTCGCAATGCTGGCCCCCGGCGTGAAGGCGCGGGAGACCGCGGAGCGCGACACGCCGGCAAGCTCGGCCACCTGCTGCGCGCTGACGAAACGTCGCGCCGGTGGCTCGTCGTTAGGGATGAACTTCAATGACCGACCTTCGACAGCACATCGGATTTCAGGAAACGTTCCACGACGAGCATGAAGCCGATCGACGGAATGAGAAGCAGAACAGCCGTAATTGACGCGACCTGGTAGTTGCCGCCCGCACCCGCTGTATAAAGCAGGAGCGGCAGCATGTTGACGTCGGGGGCGCCCACGAAATAGCTGCCCGTGAACTCGTCAAGGGACTCCAGGAAGACGAAGATCGCGCTGGCGAGAAGTCCGGGCGCCGCCAACGGCAGGGACACATCGCGGAAGGCACGCAGCGCGCCGGCGCCCACCGAGCGGGCCGCCTCCTCGAGCTCGCTGTCGACCGCCGCGAAGGCCGCCGTCGCGATCCACACCGCATAGACAAGCCCATGGGTGGCATGCACCAGCACGACCCCCGCGATCGTGCCGTTGAGGCCGATCTGATAGAACAGCCGGGCGATGTTGACGTAAACCGTGAGATTGGGGAACGCCTGCGGAATGAGAAAGGCGAGCAAGATCGCCGCGCGGAAGGGCAATTTCAACCGGGCGAGCGCATAGCCCGCGGGGATCGCCAGCATCAGCGCGACGATCACGGTGAGCATGGCGACGAGAAGGCTGTTGCTCAGCGCCTCCAGGGCATTGCCGCGCGGCGAGAACACGCGTGCCCAATAGCTGAAGCCGTAGTCGATCGGCAGCGCATGGGGAAAGTACCAGCGCTCCGCGACGGCCCAGAGCGCCAGATTGGTCAAGGGGCCGAAGATCGCGAAGGCGAGGAGGCCGAGCACGATGGCGCGCGGGATCCACCAGAGATCGACGCGTGGGCGGGTGAGGCCAGCGGCCGCCGGAATGGCCATGCTCATGCCCGCTCCCTCACGCTGTGACGCAGGTAGATCCAGGCCACGCAGGCTGTCGCGGCGAGCGAAATGAGGCCGAGCGCATTCGCCACCCCGTAGTCGCCATAGGCATTGATGCGGAAGGCGATGTCCGCGGTGATCATCGTCGGCGACTGGGCATTGATCATCAGCGGCACCGACAGCACCGACATCATGGTGACGAAGGACAGGACTAGGCCGACCATCAGGGTTGTCGCCACCTGCGGCACGAGGATCTCCCAGAGAATGCGCAGCCGCGAAGCGCCGAGGTTGCGCGCGGCCTCTAGGGTTCCGCGGTCGACCGAGGCCATGGCGCCGGCCACCAGCAGGGCGACGAAAGGCGTCTGCTTCCAGACGAAGGCGATCACGATGCCGCGCCAGTCGAGGAAACTTGTCGCCTGCAGCGGGGTGATGATGCCGGCGGCCATGAGCACGTTGTTCATCAGGCCGTTCTTGGCGAGGAACGTCCGTAGCACCTGCCCGACGACGATGAAGGGAATGAACATCGGCCAGCGGTAGAGCCAGCGTAGCAGGGCGACCGCGCGCGGGTTCTCGCCGAGAGTCAGATAGCCGCCGATGGCGATCGCGAACAGGCCGGTGAGGACAGTCGACAGGCTGACGATTATCACGGTGAAGACGATGTCGGACGCATAAAGCGCAAACGACTTGGTGAAATTGCCGAAGCCATAGCCGCCGTCCACCACGAACGCCCCAATCACCGATGCGGCAAGCGGCACGATGAAGAGGAAGACGATCACCGCGAGGGCGGGCAGGACCAGCATCAGTCCGAAGAGGCGCTTGGGCATGGCTTCATTCCCGGGTGGCCGTCCGGGACACCCGGACGGCCGGTCTTGGTCAACTCATGCTCAGTTGGTCGCTTGGCGCTCGTACGCCTCGAGGATGGCGTTATTGTAGGGCGCGATGGGGAAGGGCTTGCCGTATTTGGCGAGATCTTCTGGCTTCACGTCAGTGAAGAGCTTGTTCCAGGTAGCGTCGTCGAGCTCGGCCTTCACATGCTGGGCGTCGATGCCCGGATACCAATTGAAGCGCTTGACGATGCCCTCGGCCTGCACCTTCGGGCTCGTCGCGAGCGCAACGAACTTCTCGGCCAGCTCCTTGTTGGGGCTCTTGGCCGGGATCACGTAGTGCATGGGCTGGCCGGGCATGCCCGGAGCCGGCAGCATCAGCTTGAAGTCCGGAGGCAGCTGGCCGCTCGCCTGCCAGGAATAGAACATGTCGACCCACACCGGCCCCATGGCGATCTCGCCGCGCGACAGGAGGTCGAGGGTGCCGGCATTGCCGGGGGTGAGTGTCGCGGTCTTGGTGAAGTCCCGCAGGCTCGTGAAGGCCTTGTCCCACTTCTTGGTTTCGCCCTCCTCGAACGGGCCGTTCATGAGCTTGTTGGCATCGCCGTCGCCGAAGGCATAGATCCAGCCCATGACGAAACTGACGCCCGAGGCGCCGCCCTTGATGCCGTTGTAGCCGAACTGCTTGGGATGGGCCTTGGCCCATTCGGCAACTTCGGCGTAGCTCTTCGGCGGGTTCGGAACAAGCGCCGGATTGTAGGCGATCGCGGTCTGGCTATTGAACATCGGCATGACATAGCCGGTGACCTTGGTGCCGAGCGCCATGTCGGCGTTGGCGCGCGTCACCATCTTGCCGGTCGCGATCTTGTCGCGATAAGCCTCGAGATAGCCGCCGGTGATCATCGGGGCAACGAACTTCTCGTGGACGACGGCGACATCCGCGTCCCACTTGGCGGCATCGGCCTTCTTCTGCGCGTCGAAGCGCTCGACGATCTTCTGTGATCCCGCATCGCCGGGGCCGGTGCCAACGACACGTACGGTGTTGCCCGGATTTTCCTTCTCGAACAGTGGTCCGAGATACTCGTTGATGTAGTCGACCATGTTCTGGTCGCCGGCGGTAAGGACGGTGAGTTCGGCCGCCGCGGCTGGCGAGGCTGCGAAACCGAGAACAAGCGTCGCCTGGAGAAGTCTCTTCATGGGTGGTCTCTCCGTTCGGTGAAAATCATGCCTCAGATGCTTCCAGCACGCGGCCTGTCCGGGCATCGTGCGGGGAACGGGTGGAGGAGGGCCTTGCGGCGCTCCGTGCGTTGAAGAGGAAGAGCTTGTCCGCCGGGATGCGAATGCGGACGGCGGTGCCGGGTGCGTGCCGGCAGGCGGCGTCAATGAGCAGTTCGTTCCGTCCGACGCGCACGGCATGCCGCCAGAGGCCCCCGGGATAGCTCGTCGCCTCCACTTGGCCGGTGAGTTCCAGGTTGTGATCCGAGGTGGGCGTGGCCGGACCGGCCGGCAGGAGCTCGGCCGCCTCGGCGCGGAAGCGCGCCTCGAGTGGGCCGTCGCCTATCGCGCGGCCGTCGCGCGGCAGCGTGCTGTGAGCGTTTCCCGGGCCGGCCTCGATGTCGATCCGGTCGCCGCTGACCCGCCCGCTGAGCTCGAGCACGTTCTCCGCGCCCATGAAGGCAGCGACGAAGGGTGAGGCGGGACGGTTATAGACGTCTTCCGGCGTGCCCTGTTGGGCGATACGGCCGCCATCCATGATGACGATGCGGTCCGCCATCACCATGGCCTCTTCGCGATCGTGGGTGACGTGGACAGCGGTGATGCCGAGGCGCTTCTGCAGCGCACTGATGTCGTGGCGCACCTTCAGCCGGATGCGTGCGTCGAGATTGGAAAGCGGCTCATCGAGCAGCAGGATCTGCGGATCGATGGCCAGCGCCCGGCCGAGCGCCACGCGTTGGCGCTGGCCGCCGGATAATGCCGCCGGCTTGCGCTGTCCCAGATGCGAGAGGCCGAGCAGATCCTCCAGCGCGGTGACACGGCGCGCGATCTCATCGCGGGGCAGCCTCTTCAGCTTCAACCCGTAGCCGATGTTCTGCGCCACCGTCATATGCGGCCAGAGCGCATAGGATTGAAATACCAGTGCCATGCCGCGCCGGTCCGGCGGCAGACGGGTGACATCCCGGCCTGCGACGCTGATTGAACCGGCGGAGGGTTGCGCAAAACCGGCGATGGCGCGCAGAAGCGTGGTCTTGCCGCAGCCTGATGAGCCGAGGAGGGCTACGAACTCACCCTTGTGGATAGCGAGGTTCAACCCCTTCAGCACCTGGGTTGAGCCGTAGCCCGCCGAAAGGTCGGAGATGCGAAGGAAGATCTGTTCGTCCAAGGTCTCGCCCTTTTGCACAGCTGTGCAATCAGGAGCCAAATGCTCCCTCACGCGGCGAGAGACATAGAAACCTTTCTTAACGAGCTGATGACGATGCAGCGCCAGACGATACGCCGGAGAGATCAGAGAACGCGAACGGGAGGCTCACGCGTCCCGACACGGCAGGCTTCGCTAGGCATGGGAAGAAGTGAAGCAATGCAAGCTGCTGCTTCACGCGAGGTCATCCGCGGTGGGAAATCGGTGCAAGCGCCTTCGCCAACGCATCCCGTAGCAGGCGCCGCGACGCTGCCCGTGTCTTGAAGCCCGCATGGGCGGTCAAGGTGACGTTGTCCATCGCCACATAAGGATTTTCCGGGGGCAATGGTTCCTCGTCGAAGACATCGAGCGCGGCATGGCCCAGTCGTTCCTCGCGCAAGGCACCCAGCAAAGCTGTCTGGTCGATGAGGCCTGCGCGCGCTGTGTTGATAAGCAAAACGCCTCGCTTCATAAGGCCGAATTCCGCCCGGCCGAGTAGTCTGCGGGTCTCATTAGTGAGTGCGAGGTGTAGCGAGATCACGTCACTTTCCCGCAGTAGCTCCTCCAGCGAACAAGCCTGAAAGGCGCTCCATTCCGCATCGAGCGGCCGGCGGTTCCAGATCAGCGGGACCATGCCGAGAGCTTGCGCGATGCGCGCCATTTCCCGGCCGATGCCGCCGAAGCCGATTATGCCGATCGTGCGCCCGGCAAGCTCGATTCCCTCTAGAGGATCCCAGTCCCCGTCTCGCAGGGTGCGGTCCATTCGGGCGACTTGGCGAGCGGCGGCGAACATCAGCGCCGTCGCATGTTCCGCGACAGAACGGTCGCCGTAGCCAGTGACCGTCAGCACCTCGATGTCGCGCCTGCCGGCCGCCTCGACGTCGATATAGCTCGTCGCGCCGCTGCCGAGAAACACGATCCGGCGCAGATCAGGAAGGCGTCGAAGCACGTCGTCGTTCATGAAGCTGTGTCCGTTCATGAGCACGTCATGCCCACGAGCCAGTTCGACGATCTCGTCGGCGCCGGGATCGCCGACATTCACGGCAATGGCGCCGGCGTGGACGTCCGCGACTTCGTCCATGAGCTCGCGCATGAACGGCGAGCAGTCGATATAGCAGATACTCATGAGGCCTGGCTCGCCTGCCGGATTTCGGGCTTTCCGAACACGCCATGGTCCATGGTCGCCAGCAGCGATCGCGTGTAATCGTGACGCGGATTGCCGAAGATCTCGTCCGTCGTGCCGTATTCGAGCATGCGCCCGTGGTAGAGCACGGCGATGCGGTCGCACATATAGCGCGCGACCTCGAGGTCATGGGTGATGAAGATCATGGCCATGCCCGTTTCCGCCTGGATATCCTTGAACAGATTGAGCACCCCGGCGCGCACGGAAACGTCGAGCTTCGACACCGCTTCGTCCGCGACGATCAAGGTCGGCGACAGGCAGATCGCCCGCGCGATCGCCACGCGCTGCAGTTGTCCCCCGGAGAGCTCATGCGGATAGCGCTCCGCGTGCGCCTCCGTCAATCCAACGCGATGAAGGAGGGCATCGACACGCGCCGGCATCTGCGGCCGCGGGCAGGCCTTGGCGACGGTGAGCGCATCGATCAGCGAGGCGCGCATGGTCTTGCGCGGGTTGAACGAGCCGGCGGGGTCCTGGAATATCATCTGCAGGTCGCGCCGCATGGGGCGCAGCTGCGTTTCCGAGAGCCGGGTGATATCCCGGCCGCGATAGATGATCTGGCCGGCGGACGGCGTGTAGAGACGCAGTATCGTACGGCCCAAAGTGGTCTTGCCGGAACCGGATTCCCCGACGAGGCCGAGGATTTCGCCCGGCGCCACGTCGAAGGATATGTCGTCGAGAGCCTTGAAAGCCGGGTGCGAGCCCCGGCCGGGGAAGGTAACGGCAAGATGGCGCACGCTGATGAGGGGCGAGCCGCTATGTCGCGCATCGTCCCGCCGCGTCACCACGGCGGCACTCTTGTCCGTGCCGATGCGTGTCGTCAGCCGGCCGTTGTCGCCGCCGCGCGCCAGTTCCTGCGCGGTGTCGATCAGGAGCCGCGTGTATTCATGCTGCGGCGCCTCGAAGATCTGCCGCGTCGGCCCGATCTCGACAAGCTCCCCGAAGCGCATCACGGCGATGCGGTCGCAGAGCGTGGCCGCGACGGCGAGATCATGGGTCACGAAGATCATGCCGGCCGACAGCCGCTGGCGAATGTCGCGGAAGAGTTCAAGAATTTGCTGCTCGACGATCTTGTCGAGATTAGTGGTGGGCTCGTCGGCGATGATGAGATCGGGCTCGAGTGCGAGCACGAGGGCGATCAGGGCGCGCTGCAGCATGCCGCCGCTGAGCTGGAAGGGATAGAGTTCGATCGCCGCTTCCGCGCGTTTGATGCCGACGCTGTGCATCAGTGCGATCGCCTTCTCGCGGGTATTCCCGACCGCCAGACCCGCGTGCGGCCGATCCGGCCCGTGGGCGGCGGCGCGCGCGATGATGTGATGGAAGTGCCAGCCGATCCGCTTGGACGGATTGAAGGAGGCGACAGGGTCTTGGAAGATCATCGCCATGCGGATGCCGCGCAGGACGCCGAACTGATACTCCGTCAAGCCCGGCAGGGCGATGCCGTCAAAGCTTAGTTCTTTCGCCTCCACACGGGCATTACGCGGCAGAAGACGCAGCAGCGAGAGGCCCGTGATCGTCTTGCCGGAGCCGGATTCACCGATAATGCCGAGGATCTCGTTACGGCCGACGGTCAGGTCGATGCCATGGATGATCTTTGTTTCCTTGCCATGATTATGGAAGGACACATTCAGGTCGCTGATGTTGACGAGCGGTGCCGCCATGATTATGCGCGCTCCCGCAGGTGAGGGTCGGTCATGTCGCGGATGCCGTCGCCCAGCAGATTAAGGCCGAGCAGCGCGATCGAGATGGCGATGCCGCTCATGGTCAGCACCCAGGGCGCGCGGCTGAAGTACTCGCGCCCATCCGCCATCACCCCGCCGAGGGAAGGCGTGGGCGGCTGCACGCCGAGCCCGATGAAGCTGAGGCCGGCTTCCAGGATGATGGCAAAGGCCACGCCGACGCTCGCCTGCACAAGAATGGCCGCGGAGATATTCGGGAAAATCTCAGTCACCATGACCGTGATCGGCCGCCGGCCCATGAGACGCGCCGCCTGGACATAGGATTCCTCTTTCACCAGCAAGGTCGTATTGCGTGCGATACGCGTGAAGATCGGCAGGTAGACCAGCGCAATGGCCCCGATGATGTTAATTGAAGAGAAGCCGAAGAGCACCATCAGCAACATCGCAAGAATGAAGCTTGGAAATGCGAAAAGGAGATCGGCGACCCTCATGAAGACGGTATCGATCATGCCGCCGTGATAGCCGGACATGATCCCCATGAGACAGCCGGCGAGAGCCGCGATGGCGATCGCGGCGAAGCTTATGAGCAGGGATATCTGGCCTCCGGCCAGCACGCGTGCGAGCACGTCGCGGCCGAAGGAATCGGTGCCGAACGGATGGCTCCAGCTCGGCGGAGAAAGGATGGCCATGAAGTCCATGCTTTCGGGCGTATGCGGCAGGAGGTAAGGCCCCGCCACGACCGAGAAGACGACGAAGAACGTGATGAGCAGGCCCGCTGCCGCCGTTCTGTTGCGGAAGAACCGGCGAAGGGTCGTGGTGAGTTGCATGCGGCTGACCCCTAGCTTGACCGGCGCGGATCCAGGGCCGCGCAGATGAGATCAGTCATCATGTTGACGACGAGCACGATGAACAGGAATGTCACGGTGCAGGCCTGCAATACTGGAAAGTCACGGGCAAACGCCCCATCGACCATCAGTGATCCGATGCCGGGTATTCCGAAGATGCGCTCGACGACGACCACACCTCCCAGAATGTAGCGGATCTGCAGTCCGATCACTGTCAGATACGGCACGAGTGCATTGCGAAGCACGAAGTGCACGAAAATGAACTGGCCACGGAGGCCAAACGACTTGGCCGTGGTGACATAGGGCTTGTTCATGACGTCGATGAGCACGGCACGCAGGGTGCGCGCAAAGACCGCGGCCATGGGAGCCGCGATCGCAAAGGCAGGCAGAAAACCGAAATGAAGTGCCCGCAGAAAGTCATCGGCCGGCGAAACATAGCCGAACGTGGGAAATAATCCGAGATTGAGCGCCAGTCCGAAGATGAGGACATAGCTCAGCCAGAAATCCGGCATGGAGATGCCGAAGACCGCGATTGACGTCGCCACCGTATCAGCTGCGCGCCCGCGCTGCAGCGCGGCGATCGTGCCGAGTACGAGTGATATGACGACTGCTATCACGAGAGCATAAAGTCCAATGAAGACCGTAGCGGGTAGTTTTGTCAGAAGGAGCGTCGCGACGGGAACACCGCTGGCGAGTGCCAGCGATTGGCCGAAATTGCCCTGCAGCATTTGCGTGAGCCACGCGAGATACTGCACGTGGATGGGCGCATCGAGACCATGCGCGGCCCTGAAAGCCGCGATGGCATCGGGCGATGCCTGCTCGCCGAGGGCCGCCAGGGCAGGGTCACCGGGCGCGGCTTTCATGGTGAAGAACACCACGAGCGTGCCGACGAGCAATACGCCGGCGCTCCCGAGAACCCTTTTGGCGATATAGATGAAAAGGGCTTTCAGGCGCGCCATGCGCTCTCGGTGCAGCCCGGATTGCAGGGCAACGTCGGACATGAAGGCTTGCCTCAGGTCGTCTTGATGTTGATGAACTGGTCGCCGAAGTTCGAATAGGGCTTCTGAACAAAGCCGCTTACGCCCTTGCGCATCAGGTTATGGATATTGGATGTGAAGCACGGGATGAACGGCAGATCCTCCATCACGACCTTCTCGGCCTTATGGTAAAGCTCCACACGCTTAGCCTGGTCCATCTCGCGAGCGGCCGCCTCGATCAATGTGTCGGCTTCCGGGTTGGAATAGCCGCCGAAGTTTCGCCATCCCTTCGAGTGAAAAATGTCGTTGATGTATTCATCGGGATCCACCAGGCCGAGCCAGCCCCAGACCGAGCAGACAAAGTCACCGGATTGCTGACGTGCGTAAGCGGCGTTGGCGTCCGTGACTTCGACCGTGAACTTGGTGCCGAGGGTTTGGTTGACCTGCGCGACGAAGATCTCGGCAAACCGCTTCCACCAGCTTCCACCCCAGGTGACCACCGCCACCGCATGTTCGCCGGGCTTGTAGCGCGACTTTGCCATCTCAGCCTTCGCTGCAGTAGCGTCGAATAGCGTCTGCGGTGGACGAATATTCGAATAGTAATCACCGAGCAGCGGTGGGAAGATCCCGTGCGATGTGGCGCCTTCGCCAAAGATCACTGCATTGACCATCGCTTCGCGCTGGAAGGCCATGGATACGGCGCGCCGGAAATGGGGATCGTCGAAAGGCGCCTTTCTCAAGTTGATCGAGATGAAGCGCATATTCAGCCCTGGCTGCTTCAGGATCTTCGCGTTGGGATTTGTCGACAACTGCGGGACGTCGGCAGCAGGCACCGTGCTCGTCAGATCGATCTGGTTGCCGAGCAGTGCCGTAACGCCGCTCGATTCCTCGGCAATCAGCGGCACCTCAACGGTATCGATCGCCGGCGCGCCGCCAAAGTAGTCCTTGTGGGCGGCGAGCTTCAGCCCGGTGCCGGCCGACCAGGATTCGAGCTTATAGGGACCCGTACCGATAGGTTTGCGCGCGAAGGCTTCCGCGCCCATGGCCTCGACGGCCTTGCGGGGCACGATCTGCGTGCCGGTGCGCGAATTCGTGAGGAACGTCAGGAGTGGCGCAAAGGGGCGTTTCGTGTAGATCCGGACGGTCAGCGGATCGACGGCTTCCACGCGATCAACGGCCGCGACTTTCGCCCGGTTCGGCGATGCGAAGGATTCGTTGAGGATCCGCTCGATCGAGAACTTGACGTCGTCCGCGGTCATCTCGGACCCGTCGTGGAACTTGACGCCCTTGCGCAGCTTGAACTCGAGAGAGCCGTCCTCCAGGGTCTTGTAAGATTCCGCGAGGTCCGGGACGATATTCATCTTGTCGTCGAAGGTCAGCAGCCCGTTGTACAACGACCAGATGACGTAAAACTCAGGGATGAGCGTCGCCTTGCCCGGATCAAGCGTATTGATCACACTGTAACCGGTGATGGCGGCCCTCAAATGCGGGGCGGCGGCAAAAGCAACCCGCGCGTTCCCGCCCAGAACGCCTGCCGCGGCCATTGCGCCAATACCTTTGAACAGGGTGCGGCGCGGTACGGATATGCTCGAATTCATCCTCTGGCTCCTTGTTATTTAGACTTCCGGATTATTCTATTGAACGTCCCATCGCAGGCTTGGCTCCAGTCCGGCTCACCGGCGGTCCTCACGCCTGAGCGAGCCCGAGATTGCCTCGAAGTGTCGTTGCCTCGTAATCGGACCGGAAAAGTCCTCGCTTGCGCAGCTCCGGTATGACGAATGTCGCGAGATCGTCCATGCCCTGTGGCAGGATGGGGGGGCAGATGTTGAAGCCATCGGCTGCGCCCGTCTCGAACCAGTCCTGGAGATCGTCGACGATATCCTCGGCCGTTCCGATGAGATAGCGGCCGGTGTAGCCGGCAGCAACGTCCTCGTAGAGTTGTCGGATCGTGAGGTTTTCCCGGCGAGCTTTTGCCAGCAGATTGCCGCCTATGCTGATGCCGTCCGCGAAGAAATCAGACGGCAGTGGCTTGTCGAGATCATAGGCGGAGAGATCGCCGCAGAAATTGTAGAGGAGCGCAAGACCCGCGACAGGATCGATCAGCCGTTGCAACTCGTCGAACTTGGCCTGCGCTTCGGCCCTCGTCGCCGCGACATAGAGGGTGACGCCCGGCATGATCAGCGGCGCATCGCCCCGGCGACCGAATGAGGCGGCGCGGTCCTTGAGATCGCCGTAGAAGGTTCGCGCCTCGCCGATGTCCAGCGAATTCGTATAAACGACATGCGCGTGCTCGGCTGCAATGTCGCGGCCCTGCGATGACGCGCCGGCCTGCACGATGATGGGCTCCCCCTGTGGCGTCCGGCACGAATTCAAGGGCCCCCGGACCGCGAAGAATTTGCCTTTATGATTGAGAACATGGAGCTTGTCAGGGTCGTAAAACTGCCCCGACGCCTTGTCGTGAACGAAGGCATCCTCGTCCCAGCTGCTCCAGAGCCCTTTGACAACCTGCACAAATTCAGCGGCGCGGGCGTAGCGCTCATCCTTCTCGAGATTGGCGACGCGATTGAAGTTCTGCGCCTCCTGGTCGGACCACGAGGTGACGACGTTCCATCCGGCGCGGCCTTTGCTGATGTGATCGAGCGACGCGTATTTTCGCGCGACGTGGAATGGCTCGTTGTAGGTCGTCGACGCCGTGGCGACTAGGCCAATCCGGCTTGTACAGGCCGCAATAGCCGAGAGCAGGGTCAGCGGCTCCAGCTCCGCATTCTTCATGTCGCGGGACAAGGCGCCGGGTGGATTGTCGGAACCCCGCACAGCAACGCCGTCCGCGAAAAAGATCATGTCGAGCTTGGCGGCCTCGGCCTTGCGCGCGATATCGCGGTAGGTCTCGAACTCCACAAGGCTCGCGGGATGGAAATCGGGATGACGCCACGCGGCGATATGGTAGCCGAGGTAGCGCATCGACAACCCGAGCCGCATCTGCCGGGATGCATTCATCGTCGTTCCCCTTCATAGGCCGCCCATGTCTCTCAGTGAGAAGGCGTGGCCGGCGCGTAGTTCAAGCCTGGGATGGCGCGTCGTCACGGTCTCTGCCAGGCATTCCGTATACTGATATCCTATCGCGCTCTCGCGATAGCGCAAATGCATTTTTTACGAAGCAGACTCTTCGCTGCGTCTTTCGTGGCGGCTTTAAACCAATAACATACTAATAAAACGACATAAATGCCAGAACGCTGAGGCCAGTGAATTCGCTGAAGCTGACGAAAAGTGGCCTGAGCGCGCTTTCCGGATTGAGCCTTTCCCATCATTGAGTATACTAAAATAGCGCGACAACGGTTGTTCAGGAGCAGGGGCTCCGCGACGCCAGCGAAAGACAACGATGCACGATCTCAATGGGAACGATACGGCTAACGCCTCGCGCGGGGACCAAGCCTACGAGGGACTGAAAACCAGGATTTTGCGGCACGAGTTCCAGATGGGCGCGGTGCTCAAGGAAGACGAGGTCGCGTCTTGGTTCGGGGGAAGCCGCATTCCGGCGCGCGATGCCCTGCGGCGGCTGGAACAGGAGGGGCTTGTGGAGCGTGTCGGACGCCGTTATGCCGTTCGAACCTACTCTTACCCCGAAATTCTGGTGACTTATCGCCTCAGGGCAGCACTGGAACATCTCGCCGTGGAGCTCGCTGTCGCCCGTCGCAGTGCTGACGGGCTCGACCGTGTAGCGCAAATCCTCGAGCTGCAGCGCGTGTCCCTGCAAAACATCAGTCGCGGCGAGTTCAGCGATCTCGATACGGCCTTTCACCTGTCGATCGCGGAGATGAGCGAACAAGATATGCTGCAGCGTGAGTTGTCACTCATTCTCAATCGTGCCCGCCTGATCCGCACCAACGAACTGGCGATCGATGCCGGTCCGGAAGGCGCATATCGCGATCATTGCAGGATTTTTGCCGCTTTGCAGCGCGGAGATGCCGGCACTGCAAAGGCCGAGCTCGACTACCACTTTGCCACAACGGTTCGTCTGCACGCGATGTCTGCCGCGTCAAGCGCTACCCGGGATTCTACCAGATGAATTACGCAAACGACTGCATCAATACATTTCCGACACTATGGTCGGCGACTGTCAGGGAAGACGACCCCTCGCGCCCGCTGGATGGCGACACGACCTGCGATGTGGCGATCATCGGCGCGGGCTATACCGGCCTTTCCGCGGCCCTCGTTCTCGCCAGAGGCGGCGCCAGTGTCCGCGTGATCGAGGGCGGCTATCCCGGTTGGGGTGGTTCGGGACGCAACAGCGGTGCGGTCATCCGCGGCTTCAAGAGCAGCCGTTCCGGCCTGATCAAGGAGTTCGGCCCGCAGCGCGGTCGCGCCATGGCAGATTTCGGTGCGACCACCACCGACGTCGTCTATGATTTCATCAAAACCTATGACATTCAATGTGATCTGAAGCGCACCGGCTGGATCCTGCCGGCGCATAACACGGCGGGGCTGCGGCGAGTGGAGGAGCGCCAGCGCACCTGGACAGCCGATGGCATCGGCGGTCTGGACATGCTCTCGCGCGATGAGCTTGCCCGCATGCTCGGCTCCTCGGCCTATATCGGCGGCATGATCGATCACGAGGGCGCTTCCCTGAACCCTCTGGGCTACGCACGCGGGCTGGCGCGGGCTGCCATGGCGGAAGGCGCGGCGGTCTATCGTGAGACACCGGCGAAGATGGTCTTACGCGCGCCGCGCGGGTGGATCGTCGAGACATCCCGCGGCCGCGTAACGGCGCCGACAGTCATCATTGCGGCGGATGCGTATTCCAATGGGCTGAATGCGAGCGTCGAACGCACGATGGCGACCATCCACACCAATATAGTCGCCACAAAGCCGCTGCCGGCCGCGCTTGCGGCAGACATCCTGCCCGGTGAACAGGCCGTTTCGGATAGCCGTCGCATTCTCTATTATTGGCACAAGGATCCTTACGGGCGGGTGCTGTTCGGCACGCGCGGCACCTTGTCCGGTCCCCGGCAGCCGGAAGACTTCGCCCATGTCGAGACGGCGCTTGGCAAGATCTATCCGCAGCTTCGCGGCGCCGAGATCGAATTCCGCTGGTCAGGGAAGGTCGGGCTCACACGCGATTTCTTGCCGCATATCGACCAACCCGAGCCCGGGCTGTGGACCTCGCATGGCTATTGCGGTCGCGGCGTCGCCATGGCGAGCGCCTATGGCAAGCTGCTGGGCGAGACCATCTTGCAGGATCGCTCGCCGGCGACCCTCCCGGTCCCCAATACGCCGGCGCCGCGGATGCCGCCGGCACCCATTAGCGACCTCGGCATCGTCACGGTGACGCAGCTCTATCGGGTGATGGACATCTTCGCCTGACGAGCCGCGGCGGCGCTCGCGCGCCGCCTCATGCGGAGGCGGCTTGCGCAATCGCGGGCGCGTTCCGGGACGACCAGGCGTCAAGAATGCTCGCGGAATCGGTGACGATGCCGAGATGCGCCGCGATGATCGCGAGCGCGCCCTTCTCCATCGCCTCGTTGGTTCCCCGCACCAGGTCCTGCGGCACGGTCACGTTATAGCCGAGGTTGGAGGCATCGAATGCGGTGTTCAGCACGCAGCAGTCGGCGAGGCAACCGTCGAGCACCACGCTTTTCGTGCCGAGATTGCGCAGGAGAAAGTCGAGGTCGGTCGGAAAGAAGGCTGAAAGCCGCTTTTTGGTCTGGACGATCAGGTCTTTCTCATCGACGTGGGTGACGAATTCCGTCCAGCGGGTCCCCTCGATCGCGTGCTCATCCATATTGCGGATCTCACCCACATGGAGAGGAAACACCAGCCGCCAAGCGGCCTTCAGGCCGTTGACATCATCGACGCCGCCCTTGCGCAGGACGCTGCGGACATGGATGACGGGTACCCCGAGCTCGCGGGCCGCGGCATGAAAGGCATCGACCGCGCTGACGATCGCGCGGGCCCGCGGGGCCGGGCAGGGGCAATCGAGCGAATCCTCGAGATGCCCGCGATGCAGGTCGATCGAAACGATCGCCGTATTGCGGGCATCGAACCATGGCGCAAATTCGGGCCCGAGCTGTTGGGCCTTGCCCTCGATATAGGCTTTCATCCCTGTCTCCTCAGCGCTTTTCGCGATCATAGGGGATACCGAGTGCGGCCGGTGCCCGCAGCCGCGCGCGCAGCCCCGGGCGCGACATCACGATCAGAACGATCAGTGTCGTCAAATAGGGCAACATGTTGAGAAAGTGCGGGTCGATGAAGGCTTGCCCGCTTGCCTGCGCACGAAACCGGTAGGCATCGACGAGACCGAACAGAAGCGCGCCGAAGACCACCCAGCCTGGACGCCAGCTGGCGAAGATGACGATGGCAAGCGCGATCCAGCCGCGCCCGGCTGTCATGTTCTCGACCCAGGTCGGCGTGTTGATGACCGAGAGATAGGCGCCGCCAAGGGCGATCAGCGCGCCGCCGGCGATGATGTAGGCATAGCGCAACCCAACGACGGTGATGCCGAGAGAGTCCAATGTTTCCGGGCTCTCGCCGAGCGTCCTGAGGATGAGGCCGGGCCTAGTCTTGTAAAGGTAGAATGTGATGAGTCCGGCGATTGCAAAAGCCAGGAACACCATTGCATCCTGGTTGAAAATGATGACGCCAAGCCCCGGAATTCCGGCAATGGTAGAAGGCGCGTCGGCTGGGCCCCGCATCGGCAGGGCCTTGCCGACATAGGCCTGCCCGACGAAAGCGGACAGTCCGCTTCCAAGGATGGAGAAGGCGAGGCCGGTCACCACCTGGTCCAAGCGAAGTGTAACGACGCAAAAGGCGAAGGCAGCGCTGAAAAGGCCACCGCAGATGGCCGCGCCCACGAGCCCCATTGCGGTTGAGCCGAGCGCGAAGGTCATCACGAAACCGCAGACCGCGCCGACGAGCATGGTTCCTTCTATGCCGAGATTGAGGACCCCGGCGCGCTCGGTCAGAAGCTGTCCCAGGGCTGCGAAGAGGATCGGCGTCGCCGAGACGATGGCCGCCGCGAAGAGTAGTTCGATGTTCATGCGGGCGCTCCACGGACCAGGCGGATTCTGTAGCGCCCAAGGGTCACGCCGGCGAGCACCATGATCAGGAGCAAGGCTTGGAGAATCGTGCTGATCGACGAGGGAATGCGCGACACCTGCAGGCTGAACCCGCCGTTGAGGAGACCGGCATAAAGAATTGATACAAGGACGATGGGCAGGGCCCGGCCACCGCCAAGCCAGGCGACCAGGATCGCCATGAAGCCATAACCCGGCGACAGGCCGAGCTGCAGCCGCCCGGTCGAGGTCGAGAGTTCGACCGCGCCCGCCAGCCCAGCCAGGGCACCGGAGACGCACAGGACGGATAAGGTGACGGCCGCAGCGCTGATGCCGCCGTATCGTGCTGCCAGTGGCGCATCGCCGGACACCCTGAGCTCGTACCCCCAGCGTGTGCCATAGTCGACGATCCAGACAAACAAGGCAGCTGCTGCCAGGATCAGCAGGCCGCCGTTCAGACTGCCGAGAAGCGGGCCCATCTGGGCATTGTCGAGAATGGGCGGAGAGTAAGGAAAAGAGTAAGCCAACGGATCGGCCCATGGGCCACGGACGAGATAGCCGACCCACAACAAGCAGATATAATTAAGCATCAGCGTCGACAGAATTTCGTTAACGCCGAATGCCACCTTCAGGATTGCGGCGAGCGCTGCCCAGAAGGCGCCAGCCAGGATCCCTGCGCCAATGACGCAGGGAAGTGCGATCAGACTCGGCGTGTTCTCCGGTAACGCAAGGCCGACGGCTGTCGCGGCAAAGGCACCGAAGAAGAGTTGTCCCTCTGCGCCAATGTTCACAAGTCTGGCGCGCGCAGCAATCGCGATGCCCAGTGCGCATAGGCCGATCGGCACAGCCTTGTTCAAGGTGCCCTCGAATGCGGCTCGCGACCCGAAGCCGCCGCGGATGAGGGCAGCATAAGAGGTGAGCGGATCATGGCCGCTCAAGGCGATGACGAGGCCGCCCAACACAAGCGCAAGCATTGCGCCGATGGCGACGCGAGCCATCACTTCAAGCGGTTTGACGGTCTCAAGCCGAGGCTCTAGGCGAAGGCGCATGCGCATGGGGATCCTAGTGGGTCCGTGCCGCGGTCATCAACCGCCCGATGGCGTCCCTTTCGAACTGATGCGGTGCGAGATCGGCGACAACGCGCCCCGAGCTCATGACGAGGACGCGGGTCGCTATCTCCAGAGACTCGTCCAGTTCCTCGCTCGCCATGAGAACGGCGGTTCCTGCCGCCGCGCGCTGCGCAAGCGCCGCGCGGATCTGCGTGGCGGATGCGATATCGAGCCCGCGTGTGGGATAGCTTGCGACGATCAGAGATGGCTGGCTCGCTAGTTCCCGGCCAAGCACCACGCGCTGGAGATTGCCGCCCGAGAGACGTCTGGTCGCTGAACTCGGATCAGCTCTGACGTCGAAACTGTCCAGCACCGCGCGCGCGTGGAGCCTGACCTGGGAAGGCGCCAGCCAGGGCCCGAACGGGGGCCTGCGTTGCGCGCCAAGAAGCGCGTTATCTTCGAGGCTCAGTCCCGGCGCCAACGCAATCCCGAGATGGCGGGCAGGGATGAAGGCAAAGGCGCGTCTGCCGGCTCGTCTCGGCGCGTTGATCCGCCCGGATGTGTGGCGCAGCAGGCCTCCAATCGCGTCGAACAGTTCAGATTGACCGTTGCCGGTCACGCCGAGCACTGCGACGAGTTCCCCGCCATGCACGTCGAAGCTTACGTCGGAAACCACGGTTACTCCGTTGCGGGCGGCGATCGATACGTTCCGCAGTGACAGCTGCCGCTCGCCGGGTGCCGCGTGCGGTCTTTGCCCCGCGCGCACCACCCGCTTGCCGATGATGAGCTCGGCGATATCATCCCTCGTGAGGGTCTGGTTGGGGCCCTCGAAGACCACGCAGCCGCCGCGCATGACCACGAGATGGTCGGCGACATCCTCGATCTCGGCCAGCTTGTGCGAAATCAGGATGATGGAGCGGCCGGACGCCGCGATGCGTTTGACGATGGCGAAGAGCTGCTCGGTTTCCCTGGGCGACAGGACGGATGTCGGCTCGTCGAGAATGAGGAGCCGCGCGCCCTGCGCCAGGACACGCAGGATCTCCAGCTGCTGGCGCGCGGCGAGCGGCATCGTCCAGACCGGCGCCGCGAGATCGAGCTCAAAGCCGACCTCGCGCATCAGATCAGTGAGTGCGGCCGGGACCACGTGCCTTTGCAGGAAACGGCCGCGATCGGTCGCCAGCGAAATGTTCTCATAGCCGGTCAAAGTATCCACGAGCTTGAACTGCTGATGGACCATCCCGACCCCCGCAGTGACGGCTGCCGCGGGCGAACCGAGTTCCATGGGTTGTCCGTCGATCAGTATGCGGCCTGCCTCGGGCAGATAGAGGCCGCAGACCGCATTCATGATGGTGGATTTTCCGGCCCCGTTCTCGCCCAGCAGAGCGACGACACTGCCCGCCGGCACTGCGAACGAGACGTCGCTGTTGGCCAGCACGTCGCCGAAGGACTTGGTGACATGCTCGACCTTGAGGACGGGCAAGCCCGCTGGCTTGCCCGCATGCTCACGGCTGAGGGCGGCGGCGACAATCACTTCTTTCCTACCGTGCCGTTGACGCCTTCGACGAGCCAGAGAACCTTCTGGACATCGGTGAGGGAAAGCGTCCCGCCCTCCGGGACCATCACCTTACCGTCGTTGGATTTCAGCGGACCCTTCCAGTAATCCAGCTTGCCGTCGATGATGGCCTGCTTCTTTTCATTGACGAGGGCGACGACATCCTCCGGAATGGCCTTGTTGAACGGCGCGAGGCTGATCACATCGTCATCGAGACCGCCGAAGTAATCTCCGGGCTTGAAGGTGCCGTCCTTCACGCTGGTGATGGCCTTTTTGTAATACTGGCACCAGTCCCACATCGTCCCGGTCAGGACTCGGTCGCCGGCGATCTTCGACAGGTCGGCTTCGGAGCCGATCGCCCATGCGCCTTTCTCGGCTGCGCCCTGGGCGGCCGAGCCGGTGTCCTGATGCTGCGCGATGACGTCGTTGCCCGCCTCGGCCAGCGCGACCGCGGCCTGCTTTTCCGCCGGCGGATCAAACCACGAAAGGGTCCAGACGACATTGACCTCAGCCTTGGGGTTGACCGACCGCACGCCGAGCGTGAAGGCGTTGATGCCGGCCAGTACGGAGGGCTTGGGATGGGCGGCGACGAAGCCGATCTTGTTGGATTTCGTCATCTTGCCGGCGACGATGCCGGTGAGATAGCGGCCATCCCACAACTTGCCGTAGTAGGTCTGGATATTGGCGTTCGGCGCTATCCCCGGACCAATATTGAAGAAGAACTTATCAGGATTCTGCTTGGCGACCTGCTGCGTAAAGGGCTGGTAGCCGAAAGCTGTTCCGAAGATGACGTTATAGCCCTGCGAGATGAAATCGCGTTCAATACGCACGACATCGGGGCCTTCGGCGACCGACTCCACGAATGAGGTCGGAATGCCAGCGTTCTCAAGGCAAAGACGGGCTTCGTCATGGCGGAAGGTCCAGCCATTGTCGGCGCGCGGGCCGACATAGAGGAAAGCCGCCTTGATATCGGCCGCGGCTGCCGGGCTTACGGCGGCCAATCCTATGACGCCGGAGAGAATTGCGGCGACGACATTGCTCCTGGATCGTTGTGTGATCATAGCCTTGCTCCACCTCGTTTTTGTATTTTTCAAATTTCTTTAGAAAATTTCAATATGATTACGCCTCAACTCGCCGGCAGCGCAAGTGCCTTTTGTGGGCATCGGTCAATCATCTTGCGAACGATGCCCTATGGATCGGCGATGCCGTGATCCAGCGCGCCCGCCGCCAGGAACAGGGCGAGCAGCTTGTAGTAGCCGGCGATCGCCACGACTTCGCTCGCGGCCGGGGAGCCGACGAGCCCGACCAGGTCCCTCAAGCTGTCCTGATTGACCTTGCAATTCAGGACGGCGTCCCGGCAGAGCGCTATGATGACCTGATACTCGGGCGTGGCGGCATCGGCGGGCCGGCCCGATGCGGCCGCTGCGATCGTCGCCTCCGGCACGCCAAGGTCACGCGCGATTGGGAGGTGGTAGTCCCATTCATAGCCCGAGCCGAAGGCCGCGGCTGTCGCGAGGATTGCTATCTCACGCAGGGCAGGGGCAAGCGCTCCCGAGAAGCGTATCGCCGCGCCGACCGACTGGATGGCATGCGCGAGCTCCGGCACATCGAGCATGGCGAGAAACGGCAGCGGCACGCCTGCGCGCGGCCCGGATGCGATGGCATCATGGACTTCGCGCTGCCTGGGCGTCATCTCCGCGACGTCGCGGACCCCGATCAGCATCTCCGTTCTCCTCCTCAGCGCCCGTCCGGCCCGCCGGACATCATCCCTGAAGCAATCTGCCGCGGACCGAAAATGGCCTTGGCGACGTCACCGACCGCTTCGACATCTTCCGGGATGCCCTGGAAGCAGACGATCCGGCAGGGGCAGGCTTCAAGGCCTTCGTAGCGCCAGGGAAAAGCCCCGATTACGGCGCGCTGGTTGAGCATGAGCTCGATATCGCCGCCCACATTCTCGGCATGGATCAAGCCTTCCTGGAAGGCCTGCGAATGGAAGGGGAAATAGTCCTCCACCACCTTGCGGCCGGAACGCTTGTGCACATAGCTGTTCTTGCCGAAGAATTCGTCGCAGCTCATGCCGACCTGGGCTTCGAACTGCTTAGCGAGATCAGGACGCATGCGGCGGATCGTCGTGTTCATGGCGTGGTCGCCTGACCCGCAGTCGATACCGAACCATTTGATCTTCTTGGCGAGCATCCAGTCGAGAAGCTCCTGCTTGCCGCCCGGATGCATGCAGAAATACTTCACGAGATCCTGCTGCGGCTTGCCTTCCCAGTAGCGATGCCAGCCGGTGTGGATGATGAGGATGTCGCCTTCCTTCACATCGACGGGCGCGCTCTCGATCATCTCGGGCGTGATGACGGCCCAGTCGTCCATATGCGCGGACACGTCCACGACCGCTCCGGGGCCGACCAGGAAGTCGAGCGGATAGGAAGCCATGTCGCCCATGCCGTCGGTGCCGTGCATGGCGCCGTCGATATGCGTCCCGACATGGAGCGCCGAGTCGATGCGCTGCGCGACGATGTGGATCGTCTGGAGGTTCTGGGCATAGTACATCTTGTTGCCCGCATATCCCACCCAGCCCGGCGTATGGACATTCATGAGATGGGAAAGGTCGATGATCTTCATCAGTCGGCTCCAGATTTGGATGGATCAGAGCATTTTCGTGCGAAGCGAAACCGGTCCGCGAAGAAAATGCATGGAATAGAAATCTAGAGAATTGCCGGTGAATACTGCCTCACCGGCAATGCTCTAGTGAGCGCGTCGCACGAATAGAGATGCGAGCCAGGATTTCAGGACGGAGAGGATGAGGCCAAAACCGCTGATCGGCTTGGCGGCTGCCGGTGCCGTGGCGGCGGCGCCCGATGTGGCGCCCGTCGCTCGCGCTAAGGGCGCCTCCCGCGTCGTGTGGACTGCTTCGCCGGGTGCGGCACCCTCCGCGAGTTCCGCCTCGGCGTTGCGCACGAAATCAGCGACCAGCACGTTGGCAACCTCATTAATGATGCCCGTGCGGCCGAACTGCGCGATGGCGCCTGAGAGTTGCACATCAGCGTCGACGACGACCTTGGTCTTGTCTCCTTCCGCGAAGAGACGGCAATCCATGATCATCTTGCCACGGCTTGCGCCTTTTTTGTCGACACCTTTGCCTTCGACATGGACAGACTTGGCGATATCGTCATAAACGACATCTGCTTCACCCTCGAAGCTGGCCTGAAAGGGGCCGATCTTTGATGAAACCTTGCCGGTATGTTTCCCGTCTTCTTTCGGGCCGAGGTATTCCGCGCCCGGCAGGCAGCGCGCGACGCCGGGGACATCCTGGAAAAAACTCCATACGGCGGGCATCGGACGAGCCACGGTGAATTCCTGCGCGATCTTCATGGCTGATACCTTCTCTGAGACCGACCTGTGAACGGCGGGCTTTCAGGGCGCACGGAAGGGCCACCTCGACTGAGGGGGACGCCTTGCCCAGCACCGGGCTGCCGTCACACAAAATCTGGCTATCCTCCGGCAACAATTCCTCTGTCCCTTGGAATATACCTCCAAGGTTTCGATGACGGTACGCACCAACAGATCAACGAATAACGCAGAGCGTCAGGAATCCTGAAGATCCGATGATGCGTCTGGTTCGTTTCAACTGCCGCGTTGCAATTCTGATCAGAATAACCGCATCACTTAGAGTGTTCGTCCCCCGGTGGTGATGCCGTAAACGTCTGTTCGTCTGTCCTCCCGTGGCTTCACTCGCTCCGTCCGCACCAGGGCGGCCTGAGCGATTGCAGGATCCATGGGGGCGACAACCGTCGCCTCGGTGTCTTCGGGCAATGGCCCCGCCAGAATTCGTCCATAGGGATCGGCGACAAGTGAGGAGCCGAGAAAGGCGATGTCGCCCGCCGCCCCACCCTGCGAGGCGCAAGCGATATAGACCTGATTGAGATTGGCCTGCACGATCGCGCCGCGCGCTTGGCCGATCAGGCCGTCGCCATCGCGGTCGACCTTGTCGAAGCCTCGCACCCAGGCCGTCGGGACAGCGATGAGCTCAGCGCCCTGCAGCGCCAGAACGCGCATGACCTCCACGAAGCGCAGGTCATAGCAGACGCACAGGCCGATCCGTCCGAAGGGCGTCGACGCCACGCCAAGGCCGCGGTCTCCCGGCGTGAAGACGAGCTTCTCAGCATCGAAGAGATGAAGCTTCCGGTAATGCAGCAGGAGGCCATCCGGCCCGACGAGGAGGGCGGAATTGTAAAGACGCCCATCGTGGCTTTCGCAGAAGCCGCCTGCGATCACCACGCCGAGACGCCGGGCCGCCTCGGTCCAGGCCGACAGCGTCGGTCCGTCGCAAGGCTCGGCCGCGGCCGACAGATCATCCTGGTTCAGGGTGTAACCGGAGATCGCGAGCTCGGGCAGGACGATGACACGGGCGCCGTCAGCGGCCGCGTTCTCGATCAGCCGCAGGCTGCGCTCCCGGTTCTCCCGGGCTTGGCCGGCCAAGGCGGTGAACTGGACGGCTGCGACGGATGACGTCATGCCGGCTGTTCCGCGTCCGCCGGCAGGGCGCCGACCGCCTTGAGCAGGGGGACATCCGCCGGGCTCGGGCCGCCGACGCTGACGATCTCGACACCGCGATCTGCGGCGACGGCGTGCTTGACGCCAACGGGCACGTGGACGACGCAACCCGCGTGGAACGGGAGCTTGATGTCATTCGTGTAGTCGTAAGCGGTCCCCTCGCCCTCGAGGATAAAGATCGTGTCCTCCGAGAGCGTGTGGACATGCGGCGTGTTTGCTTCGCCGGCTTCCAGCCGTACATAATTCAGGTTCGCATGCCAGGCGCCGGTCCCCGGCCAGATCACAAACCGGGCGTCCTTGGAAATGAGCGGGAGACGTAAAGAAGGATTGTCACGGTGAAAAATCCGGATGGCCATCAAACCGCCTCCCCGGCTTGGGTGAGATGAGCGTAGAGTTGCGGATCGGCGGGGCACGGGCCTCCTATCAGCTTCAGACCCGCTGTTTGAGTGGCCTCGAACCGATAGCGGTCTCCCTTGTCGATATGAACCATAGCGCCCTCAACGAGGGGCATTCGCTCGCCGGAACGCAGATCTGCGATAATCCCGGAGCCTGCGGCCACGTAATAGGCGCTGTCGGAGGGATGAACGAGTGCAACGGTCTGATCATTCGGCTCAAGTTCGAGTACCTGAAAAGTGCGATAGAGCGCACCGTTCCCGGGCCACATCACGGCTTTGGCGCGGCCTGAACCAATGATGATCGGGAGATCGGGACAGTCGATCGCGCTATTCACGACGCGGACTGTGTTATGGGATTGGAGGCAAGCCACGGCTTCAATTTCCGTTTGAATATTATTCACGTATTTTAGTATGATCAAAATCAAACGCTGTGCAAGCGCTATTCGTCTTTCGAGGCGCGCTTGGTGAAACGCCCGTTAGAAGATCGAGGATACGGCCATCGTGAGTGAGCCCTTGCTGAACCCCCAGGATGATCCCGCCGGGACGACTGCGAGCACGCTCGCGGCCATCGGACTTCGCATTCGTGAAGTGCGACTCGCGCGCAACATGACATTGCAGGCCCTCGCCGATGCCTGCGGTTTGAGTGCTTCGATGCTCAGCCTGGTCGAGCGTGGCCGGGCGTCTCCGTCGATCGGATCGTTGATCGTCATCGCTAACGCCTTGGGCGTGCAGATGTCGGACTTTATCGTTGATCAGGCTCTCGATGACGAAAAGCTGGTGGTCAGCAGTGCCGATCAAAGAGTTATCGAGACTGCGGCCCATGTGATCCGAAGGTTGATCAAGGAAGACCGCGCACGCGGCGTCTCGATCGCACTGAATGAATACGCACCTCATACCGGCGCGACGGAAAAGCCCATCACTCACGATGGCTTTGAATATGGTTTCGTTCTCGAAGGGAAGCTCACCGTCGAGGTCGATGGAACCTTGCATGTGGTTGAGCGCGGCGACCTTATTTCCTACAGTTCGCGCCGTCCCCATCGCATCTGGAACCACGGCAAGGAACAAGTTCGCACCCTCTGGATCAATTTGCAGCGCGATTAAGGTCAATCGATATCCAGTAGTCCCCACGGGATTGGAGCGAGAAACTCGGTCTGATTCCAGAAACGGCGAAGCCGTTGCCCGGGCTCCGGAATACTGCCGCTTCAGCGTCGCAGCAGGGTATGGAGCCGGCTTGGTGCGATCGGCAGGCTGGTGATCAGTCCCGGTCGGCCAAGCGCGTCATCGACGGCGGCCGCGATGGCTGCGCCGACCGCGGTAATCCCGCCTTCGCCGGCGCCCTTGACGCCGAGCGGGTTCTGGGGGCTCGGCGCATCCTCGCGCAGCAGCACCTCCACCGGCGGCATCTCATGGCAGGTCGGCATGAGATAATCGGCAAAGCTGGTGGCGAGCGGCTGGCCTTCCTCGCTATAGACGAACTCCTCCAGAAGCGCGCCGCCGATGCCCTGCGCTGCGGCGCCGACGATCTGCCCCTCGATGAGCATGGGGTTGATCGCGCGTCCGACGTCATAGGCAACGAGATAACGCTCCACATGGATGCCGCAGAGCGCTTCATCCACCCGCACCTGCGCGACATGGATGCCGTAGGGGTAGTTCATGTGATCGGCGCGGAAGAGGCCCTCGGCGTCGAGGTCTTCGCCGGATTGCGCGGCGATTTCGGCAAGGCCGATCGTCGCGCCCGAATCGCGCGACACCACGCGTCCCATCTCGAGCGTGAGCGCGCCGATGTCGGCCTGCAGCAGGGGCGCGGCGAGCGCGATCGCCTTTTCCTTGAGGGCTTCGGAGGCCATCTTCACGGCCGAGCCCGTCATCACCGTGACGCGGGAGGCGAAGGCGCCGAAGCCGATCGAGATGCGATCGGTCTGGCCGTGGATCACCCGGATCCGCTCGATGGGCACGCCGAGCACGTCAGAGCAGATCTGGGCCATCACGGTTTCGATGCCCTGGCCCACGGAGGCTGCGCCGGTGATGATCTCGATCGTATCATCGGACTGGACCGACATCGTCACGAGGTCATGGGGGCCGAGGCCGCTCTTCTCGACGAAGAAGGCAATGCCGAGGCCGACCGCCTCGCCGGTCGCGCGCCTGCGGGCGAAATCCGCCTTGAGGTCGGGGTAGCCGATGCGGGCAAGGGTGCGATCAAGCAGATCGTGATACTTGCCCGAATCATAGAGCACATGCGTGCCGAGCGCCTCGATGCCGCGGTCGAACGGCATCCGATCCTCGGGGATGAGGTTGACCCGGCGTACCTCCATCGGGTCGAGCCCGAGCCTGGCGGCGATCGCGTCCATCAACCGCTCCCGAACGAAGGTCGTCTCGTAGCGGCCGGGTGCGCGATAGGTGCCGGAGGGCGTCTTGTTGGTCAGCCGGATATGGCCTTCCACATGATAGGCCGGAATAAGATAGGGGCCGGGCAGGAGAGCCGCGGCGAGGTCCGACACCGTGCCGCCGTGGGTGCGGACATAGCCCCCCTGGTCGGTGTAGAAGGTGTCCACGAGCCCGCGTACGAAGCCGTTCGCATCGACGGCTGCCTTGAGGCGGTGCACCTGGTCGCGCGAATGGTTCGCCGCCATCAGATGCTCGCGCCGGTCCTCCACCCATTTGACGGGGACGCCGAGCCGGTGGGCGGCGGCGCAGACCAGCACGTCTTCCGGATAGAGCTCGCCGCGAATGCCGAAGCCGCCGCCGACATGGCCCTCGCTGAGCCGCACCTGCTCCGGCTTCAGGCCCAGCATGCGGGCGATGCTGTCGCGGTTATAGTGCGGCACCTTGGCCGCGCCATACATGGTGAGCACGCCCGTCTCCGGGTCGTGCACGGCGAGCGCGCCGCGCGCCTCCAGCGGCACGCCCGTATGGCGCCCGACCTTCAGCTCCATCTCGATGACGGCGGCGGCGCCCGCGAAGGCCGCCTCCATGTCGCCGTAGGATTTGGTGATGACCGCGGGCTCGCTGAGGAGCGCGGGATCACGCTCGGGCATGAAGCCGACCGGGTCGGCGGTTGCATCGAGGCAGGGCGTTTCCTCCTCGATATCGCAGAAGACGAGCTCGGCCGCGTCCTCGGCCGTATAGGGATCCTCGGCGAAGACCGCGACGACGGGATCGCCGACATAACGCACGTAGTCGCGCGCCAGGACATGCTGCCGATAGGGTTCGAGCCCGGCGATCCGGGTCATGCGGAAGTCGATCGGCGGGAGATCGGCAATGTCCGCTGCGGTCCAGACGGCGATGACGCCCGGCAGCGACTTCGCGTCCTCCGTCTCGATAGCAAGGATACGGCCGAAGGCGATCGGCGAGCGCACGATGCGCATATGCACCTGACCGTCGGCGCGGTTGTCGGCGGCGAAACGCCCTTCCCCGGTGAGGAGCGGGCGATCCTCCAGCCGCTTCAGCGATCGGCCGATGGCGGACATGCACGCATCTCGTTTGCAGCAAGACAGACCGACTTGATGATGTTCTGATAGCCGGTGCAGCGGCAGAGGTTCGACGACAGGATATCGCGGATCTCCTCCTCGCTGAGATCGGGATCCGCCTCCAGCGCGCCCGCGGCCAGCATCAGGAAGCCCGGCGTGCAGAAGCCGCATTGCAGCCCGTGGTTCTCCCAGAACGCCTTTTGCAGCGGATGTAGCACATCGCCCTTCGCGAGGCCTTCGACGGTCCGCACAGCACGGCCTTCCGCCTGCACCGCGAACATCAGGCAGGAGCGCACGGGCTTGTCATCGACCAGAACCGTGCAGGCGCCGCAGACCCCGTGCTCGCAGCCAAGATGCGTCCCCGTGAGCCCGCAATCGTCGCGCAACGCATCGGCGAGCGTGCGCCGCGGCTCGACGGTAAGGCTGTAGTCCTTGCCGTTCACCGTGAGCGTGATGTCATGCTTGTTAGCCATGGGCGTTCCGTTCGGCCTCGCGGATCAGCTTGCGGATATGTTGCGGAGTGGCGGGGATCTGGAAGATCTCGACCCCAAAGGGCGACAGCGCATCGACCGTGGCGTTGATGATCGCGGCAGGCGCGCCGATCGCGCCGCCTTCGCCGACGCCCTTGGCCTTGGTGATCGTCGCGTCAGAGAGCGTCACGAGATGCTCGATCTCGATCTTCGGCACCTCGGCGATGGTCGGCGGCAGGTAATCGGCGAGCGAGACGGTGAGGAGATTGCCGGTCTCATCGTAGACCAGCTCCTCGAACAACGCGTTGGCGATGCCTTGGGCGACGCCCCCATGGATCTGCCCGTCGACGATCATCGGATTGATCAGGACGCCGGCATCCTCGGCGACGACGAAGCGCTCGATCTTCACGCCGCCCGTCTCGATATCGACCTCGACGATGCAGGCGTGGCAGGCGTTGGAGAACGTGCCGCCGGGATCGTAGGTGGCATTCTCGATGAGGCCGGGGCCAGCTTGGCCGAAGCGATGGCTCTGGTGATAGGAGGCCCGTGCTACCTCGGGGATGGGCAGGGACTGGTTGGTGCCCGTGACACGCGCCAGCCCGTCCTCCAGCACGACCTGATCCTCGTCAGCCTGCATCATCACCGCGGCGACGGAGCGCAGCCGTGTCGCCACCTTGCCGGCGGCGAGCTTGCAGGCTCCGCCGGCGATCACCATCGAGCGGCTGGCGAAGGTGCCCCAGCCATAGGGGGTCGCGTCGGTATCGCCGGAGATGACCTTGACCTTGCCGGGTTCCACGCCGAGCTCGTCGGCGATGAGCTGCGCAAGCGCCGTCTTCAACCCCTGCCCGTGCGGCGAGGAGCCGATCCGTGCCTCGACGAAGCCGGAGGGATCCATTGCGCAGGAGACGATTTCATAGCCGGGGACGATGTTCATGCCGCGCGCGGCATAGGCGGGCGTGCCATAACCGGTGCGCTCGCTGAACACGGAAAAGCCGATGCCGAGATATCGTCCCGCGGCGCGCGCCTCCCGCTGACGGGCACGGAAGCCGGTGAGATCGATGGCCTCGACGGCGCGGTCCATGGCTTCCTTGTAGCTGCCCTCATCGTAGACGAGGCCGGTCGGCGAGCGGTGCGGGAAAGTGTCGATGAGGTTGCGGCGGCGGATCTCGATGGGATCGATGCCGAGCCGTTTGGCCGCGACGTCCATCATTCGCTCCATGGTGAGCGTCAGCATCGGCCTCGAGACGCCGCGATAGGGCGCCATCATGCCGGTATTGGTGGTCACGCCGCGTGAGCGGACGCCATATTCCGCGACCTTGTAGGGCCCCGGCAACTCGGCCAGCGCCATCAGTGGTTCCACGCCGCAGGTCACGGGATAGCAGGAGAAGGCGCCGACGTTGCTTTTCAGGTCGGCGTCGATCCCGAGCAAGGTGCCATCCTTGGCGAAGGCGCCGCGGACGCGGAAGGACTGGTCGCGGCTGTGGGACGAGGCCAGGAAGTTTTCCCGGCGGTCCTCGATCCAGGCGACGTCGCGTTCGAGCTTCCGCGCCAGCCAGACGAGCACCACATATTCGGGGAACAGCGACATCTTCTGGCCGAAGCCACCGCCGACATCCGGCGCCACGACCCTCAGATCGGCTTCCGGCATCTGCAGCACGTCGGCGAGGCCCGTGCGCAGCATATGCGGCATCTGCACCGAGGCGTAGAGGGTCACGCGCCCGGATATACGATCGTATTGCGCCACGCCGCCGCGCCCTTCGAGCGGCATCGCCGATTGCCGGCCTGACCGCAAGTCGAGGGACACGATCTCGGCGGCATCGGTGAAGGCGGCATCGAGGCCGGGGCTGCGCAGCACACCCTCGACGAGGACATTGCCGGGCGCGTGGGCGTGGACAGCGGTCGCGCCCTCCGCGAGCGCCGTGTCCATATCGACGATGGCATCTTCGGCGTCGATGTCGGCAAAGACCTGCTCGGCGAGATCTTCCGCCAGGCTTTGGTCTTCCGCGACCACGACGGCAAGCGCCTGGCCGCAGAACATCACCCTGTCCCTGGCTAGGATGGGCTGTTCGACCGCGATATAGTCCGGCCGGTGCAGGATGGGGCAAATCGGCTTTACCCCGGCAAGGTCCGCTGCCGTGAAAACGAGCTCCCCGTCCGGCACGTCGATGCTGAGGATGCGCCCGGCGGCAACCGGGCTGCGCACGAATTTCACGGAGGCGGCCCCGCGCGCCAGATCCGCGACATAGCGTCCACGCCCCATCAGGAGCGAGGGATCTTCGAGACGCGGCAGGGATCGGCCGATCCAGCTCATGCCGCAGCCTCCGTCAAGGCCCTGAGGACGACGGTTCTGATGAGATCGCTGCGATAGTCCGCGGAGGCGTGGATATCCTCGCTCGGCTTGATCGCCGCCCGGGCGGCGGCCGCCACGTCCTCGAACAGTGGGCGCGAGGGTTCTCTGCCGACGAGTTCGTTCTCGAGGGCATGCAGGCGGATCGCCCGGTCCGCGACACCGCCGACGCCTAGGCGCGCCGCAGCGATGCGCCCATTCTCCAGCTTCAGCGCGACGAGCGACATTGCCAACGCGAAATCGCCGGCCCGCCGCGCAAATTCATAGAAGCCGCTGCGCCAGCCGTCGCCCAGCAGCGGCAGCCGCGCCTCGGCCAGAAGATCCTGCGGACCGACGGCGGTGGTGAAGGTGCCCTTGAAGAAGTCGCCGGCGCGGCAGCGCCGTTCGCCGCCCGCATTCTCGATGAGCATTTCGGCATCGAGCGTCGTCGCCACCAGGCACCATTCGGACGCCGGATCGGCATGGGCGAGGCTGCCGGTGAACGTGCCGCGCTGGCGAATGGGATAATGCGCGATATGCCGGACGACCTTGGTCAAGAGCTCACCGAGCGGGCCGGGCACGGTCGGCTTGTGGAAGGCGGCGTGGCGTGTCAGCGCGCCGATGGCGAGGGTGTCGCCCGACGGCGTGAGATAGTCGAGTTCTTTTGTCCCATTGATGTCGATGAGCACCTCGGGCCGTGCCAGACGGAAGTTCATCGCGGCGACCAGGCTCTGGCCGCCTGCCAGGATCTTCCCGTCATCGCCGTGCTCGGCAAGGGCGGCGACGATTTCGGCGCGCGATCCCGGTCTGATGTAGTCGAATGACGCAGGCTTCATGAGTCGTGTTCGGTCCCGAATGATGGCGCAGGGAGCATCCAGCTACCTTCAGCCCTTGCCGGGCCGCCTATTTCGTTCCTTGCGCTCTGCGCGCAACCCTCTGTCTTGGCAGCGCCCTTTCGCGCCTTCATATTGCGGCATCGATCCTAGGAGATTTTTGAATATTAGCAAGATGAATTGAAAAATAATAAAATTCCAAGCCATAGCTCGGCAAGCCTGCGTGTGTGCCTTTTCGGCTGAAGGTATTGCGATCAAATAGTTTCCAGGCCCTTTGCCTGCTATTCTCGCGGGTTCGAGTGCGTTGAAAATGTCCAAAGGCTAAGCCGCAGGTGACCGCTACGGATGGCGCGGCTATCGTGTGGCGGTGAATGGATGGGTTCCGACCATGATGTTGCGTCTCGAAAACTTGCTCGTTGGCTCCGTCCACCCACTCGGGCAGACCGGGACGTCGAGCGGCATCGACAAGCGCCCGGTGGACGGCCCGCTGCGGCTGGGCTTCGAAGGCTTTGAAGGTGACGCGCAGGGGGATCGCCGGCATCATGGCGGGCCGGACAAGGCCGTTCACCACTATCCCTTCGAGCATTACGCGGCCTGGCGCGCGGAGATCGGGAACGGTGCCCTTCTCGCCCGGCCCGGTGCCTTCGGCGAGAACCTCTCGATCACGGGCCTTGATGAGGCGACGGTGGCCATTGGCGACGTGTTTCGGCTGGGCAGCGCCGTGGTGGAGGTGTCGCAGGGACGCCAGCCCTGCTGGAAGCTCAATGTCCGCTTCGGCGTCGACGACATGGCGTTGCGCGTGCAGACGAGCGGCAGGACGGGCTGGTATTATCGCGTCATCGAGACTGGCGTTGTCAAACCGGGCGACAGCCTCGTCCTACTCGACCGCCACTTGCCAGAATGGACGATAAGGCGGCTGTGGCGGCTGTTGTATGTCACGCCGCTCGATGAAGAGGAGTTGACCGCGATGGCCGATCTGCCGGGCCTGCCGGACAGCTGGCGGCGGCTTGCCGAGCGCCGCCTCTCGACGCGCGCGGTGGAGGACTGGACATCGCGCCTCTTTGGCGCGGCGCCTGCCCGAACGGAATAAAGCATGATCACGGCCCGTTGCTGCGGACGATCGCGCTACCCCTTTCGGCCACCATCAATGTTGCCGCATGAATATTGGTGGACGGGATGATCGGCATGACGGCGGCATCAATCACGCGAAGGCCCTCGACCCCGCGGACCCTCAGGCTGGGATCGAGTGGAGCCTGTTCGCCCCCCATGGCGACGGTGCCGCAGGGATGGAAGGTCGTCGAGGCGGTTTCCCTGATGTAGGCGATGAGGCTCTCGTCGGTGCGCACTTGGCGTCCGGGCTTCAGTTCCTCCGCGATCCATGGCGAGAGCGCCCGCGTCCCGGCCAGTTTCCGACCGATGCGAAAACCCTCGATCATCGCTTTTTGGTCATACGTTTCGGAAAGATAGTTGGCCGCTATAAGCGGCTTTTCATGCGGGTCAGACGACGCCAACGTGACCTCGCCCCTGCTGTCCGGCCTGCAGACGCAGGCGCTGTAGACAAAGCCGGGGAAGGGGTGCAGACCCGTCTCGTAGCTATCGAGGCTGAAATTGGCGACTTGGAACTGGAGGGCGGGATCTCCGGAAGGCGGGATGTGTTTCGGTTGAGCCTGCGTCGGCACGAACAGGCTCGCCTCCGCGGCCGAAATGGCCATGGGGCCCGTCCCGCTCAGCGCATAGCGCGCACCCATCCCGGCGATACGGAAGGGATTGCGCATGATGTCGTTCAAGGTGACCGCGCGCGTGCAGCGAAAGGCGAAGCGCGCCATGAGATGGTCCTGCAGCCCGCGGCCGACCTGCGGTGAATGGATGACCGGCGCGATGCCGAGCGCCGACAACGCCTGCGCGTCGCCAATTCCCGAAAGCATCAGCAGTTGGGGTGAATTAACAGCGCCGCCGCAGAGAATGACCTCGCGCCGAGCGCGCAGGATGCGGCCTGCGCCGGCTCCCTGCGGCGCGATCACCACGCCGGTTGCACGGCGGTCCTCGAAAATGACGCGGTGGACGAGCGTATTCAGTTGCAGATGTATTTTGGCGCCGTGGCGCATGGCGGGTCGAAGATACGTCGCGGCGGAGGTGTGACGCCTGCCCCGCTCGACATTGAACGGCAGGAAGCCCGCTCCCGCGAGTGACTGGCCATTGAAATCGGGATTATAGGAATAGCCGAGTTCGAGCGCGGCCTTCACGAAGGCTTGCGCCACCGCGGAGGGGCGCTTGGCTATCGCAACGGGTATCGGCCCGTTGAAGCCGTGCCGCCCTTCCTCCGCCCCCGGATAAAGGCAGCGCTCAAGCTTTTCGAAGGCAGGCAGCACATCCGCATAGGACCAGCCGCGGGCGCCGGCGTTCTCCCAGAGATCGAAATCGCCGGGGGATCCGCGCAGGAATACGAGGCCGTTGATGCTTGCCGACCCACCGAGCAGCTTCCCACGCGGCCAGCGGATCTCCCGCCCGTTCAGACCTGCCTCAGGTTGGGTGCTATAGCCCCAGTTGACCTTTGGATTATTCATCAGCCGGGCATAGCCGATTGGTACTTTGACCCATGGGTTGCTGTCCCGCCCACCTGCTTCGATGAGGCAGACAGAAGCGCGCCCGTCTTCCGCAAGCCGGCTGGCCACGATGCAGCCCGCCGCGCCCGCGCCGACGACGATATAGTCGACTTCATCAGGTATTTGCATCGGAGCCTGCGCCTAACGCGTCTCGGGGGGGATGCCGATCATCACCACGAACATCTCGGCATAGTCGTCGGTCTCGTTCTTCCAGGCATGGACGGTTGCGCGTTGCACCAGGATGTCGCCGGGCATGAGACGGGTCTCGCTGTCCTCCATGACGGCGATGATTTCCCCACGGAGGACGCAGACGTAGTCGATTGTTGGCGTCACATGCATGCCGGGATGACGGGCCGGATCGCCGCTTCGGGCGCCGCTCGCGCCCATGGCCGCGAAGAGATCTGCGGACGCGAGCCCGCCACCCCAGCGTTTGCTGTCGGGGGGAATGCGCACCACCCGGCAGGATGTCGCTTCCGGGGCAGGCGCGAAGGCGACCGGCTCTGCATCCGTCGCGGCGATGCTGGCCCCCGGCTCGCAGGGAGAGCGCGTTCGCCACAGCTCGATGATCTGTCCGCCCCCCGGCGTCGCCAGAACGGCTGGCGGGGTCCCATCATGCTGGATTTCCGAGCGCCCTGCTGCGTTGTTGCCGGTCACGATGCGGCGGTAGGCGGCCATCAGTTTCTCCCGCCGTCCACGAAATAGCTCTGGTTGGTGCACGCGCGAGCGGCGTCGGAGGCGAGATACACCACCATCTCCGCGACATCGCTTGCTTCGATCTCCGTCGGGATGCACTGGTTCTGCCGCCGGCGGGCGTCGGCTTCCTCGCTCCACCACAAGCGCCGCTGCCGCTCGGTCAGGACCCAGCCGGGCACGACGTGGTTGACACGGATGCCCTCCGGCCCAAGTTCACGCGCGAGCGCCTTCGTGAGGCCGGCGACCCCGGCCTTGGCCATCAGATACAGGCTCATGGAAGGCGCTCCCAGGTACCAGGCATGGGAGCCGATATTGATGATAGCGCCATGGCCGAGACGCGCCATACCCACGCGCACCGCTTGCGCCGCGAAGAACTGGTGTCGCAGGTTCACGGCGAGGCTCGTGTCGAAATCATCGGGTTCGATATCTGCGACGCCACGGCGCTCGTCGTTCGCTGCGTTATTGACCAGAATGCTGATGTCGCCGAGATCGTTCTGAAGCCAGGTGATTGCGCTGCGCAGCGCAGCGATGTCTGTGATGTCGCAATGCCGGAACCGAACCTGGATGCCGGTGCGCTCGCCGATCACGGCGGCAGTGCGCGCGCCCTTGTCAGCGTCGATGTCGAGAAAGCCGGTTCGGACACCTTGCTCGGCGAGCCGCAGGACGATCGCCGCCCCAATTCCGGTCGCTCCGCCGGTGACGATGGCTGTCCTGTCACGCAGCCTGGGGTAGATCGCGGCGGCAGGCGTTGAGGGAATATCGTTCTCGATTGAGGGCAGGGTGGTGGGCATCAGATCTCAGCCTTTCACGGAGCCGGCGGTCAATCCCGCGACAAGCAAACGTTGCGCCAGCATCACCAAAAGAACGACCGGGAGAAGTTGAACGGTCACGCCCGCGAAGAGAACGCCCCAATCTGTTCCATAGATCGCATCCATGACCTCGCTGATGACGAGCGGTGCTGTCTTGGCATGCTGTGTGGTGAAGATCAGCGCGAACAGATATTCATTCCAGGAAAAAACGAAGACGAATATCGCACTCGCCATGATTCCCTGACGCGCGAGCGGGAAGATGACCCGCGCGATTGTTTGCAGCTGCGAGGCGCCATCGACGAATGCCGCCTCGTCGAGTTCGCGCGGGACCTCATCGATGAATGTCTTGATGATCATTGTGCACAGCGAAACCCAGAAGGCGGCATAGAGCAGAATGAGGATGATGTGGGTGTCGCTGAGACCGAGCGCGTCGACGATGGGAAAGAGAGGCAGGGTGACGACGATAGGGGGAAGCAAGCGGATCGCGATCATGTAGATCGCGCTGGCACCAAGGAGCCGTCCGGAGTAGCGGGAATAGACATAGCCACCAAGGAAGCTCACGAAGACAGCAAGCAGCGTGGCCCCCACGGCGACGATCAGGCTGTTGCGCATCGTCGCGAAGAATGCGTCCCACTCGTTCCAGAGCGTCACATAGTGCTCGAATGTCGGCTGGAAGATCAGGGAGGGAGGATAAGCGAACATCTCCGTCTGCGGTTTGAGTGAGGAGATGATAATGAACAGGATGGGCCCGGCGGACCAGACCAGAAACATCAGTATGGCGAAGTATCGCGCTGTCGATAAAGCAAATTTACGCATGGCCACCCGCGATCCGCCGATGCATTTGATAGAGATAGAACGACGCAACGCCGAGAGAGCTCAGCACCATGAGCCAGCCGGTGGCAGATGCCGTCCCGAAGTCGCCGTTGCGGAACGCGCCCTGGTAGAGATACACCGCAAGCACCTCGGTTAACCGCGCTGGTCCGCCCTTCGTCAGGAGCCACACTTCGGAAAACATGCGGAACGCAAAGACGAGCCGGAAAATAACGGTGATGAGCAAGGCCGGTACGAGCAACGGAAGTGTTATGCGGACGAAAGTCTGCAGAGTGCCCGCCCCATCGATACTCGCGGCTTCATAGAGGGAGCGGGGAATGGCAAGCAACGCGGCATAGAGCAGCAAGAAGGTGAATGGGAGATGATGCCAGATGCTTATGATGGAGACGAGCGCCAAGCCTTGGGTTGGGGACGCGCTCCAGTTGAGGCTGAGCCCGATTTCCGCGAGCGTACGGCTGATCGCGCCGTAACTCGGGTTCATCAGAATTTTCCAGGCGAGGACTCCAACCACCTCAGAGACAGCGTAGGGCATGAGGATGATCGCGAAGAGGAGATTCCGACAGGGCACCTTCCCGACAAATAGTAGCGCAAGTCCAAGCCCGAGGAGAATTTCGGCGTAGACGACGACATTGACAACAACGAATGTATTGAGTGCAGAGCGCCAGAAATAACCGTCCGTCAGCACTGTCCAATAGTTGGCGAACCCAACGAACTCAGGGGAGACGCCGTAGGTTGAAGCGTTGAGGCTCAGCCAGAAGACAGCGAGGGAGGGCACCGCGATGACAGCGAGAAGAAGTAGATGCACCGGCGCGAGCAGTCCAAGTGCAGACAGGTTGAGTGCCTTCATCAGAAAAGATCCGGAAGCAGCAGGGGCAGCGGGCGAAAGAAGCGTCAAGGTGCGCCTCTTCCGCCGACCGGTATGATGCCTTGGTCCTATTTCACAAGCGGAGTGATCCGCTTCTGCATGGAAGCGGCCGCTTCTTCAGGCGTTTTCAAGCCGAGAACCGCTGCTTGGGATTCCTCCATGAAGATCAAGTTGACCTGCGTAGAGGCGTCATAGGAGGAGGGAATGGTCACGGCCTCGGAAATCGCAAGTGCTTCCTCCTGCGTATATGGCAGAAGCTCCTTCAGCCGCTTGTCTTGATACGCCGCGGGCCGAACCGGCCCGTTGCCGTTCAAAGCTGCGCGGATCGTATTGGCTGGGCTCGACAACTCCTGGACGAGGCTCCATGCGAGTTCCTTATGGGTCGAATTCTTGGGGATCGCAAAGGACCAGATCTCCGTCATTGCGACTACATCCTTCCCTGACGCGGGATCGGCCGGAATGGGAATGACCTTTATATGCCCCGCGAATTTCGACTTCTTTGGATCGTTATAGGTCGTATACCGCGCGAATGGATCGAAATCGATGCCGACTTGGCCGTTCTGAACACCGGTGATGACTTCATCAATACCAAGGGTCGCATAGTTTGAAGGGAGAACACCTTCCTTGTATAGCTGATTCATTGTGCGCAGGGCGTTGACCATCTCCGGGCTGCCCGCTTTGACATTCCGATCTTGATCAATCAGTTCGGCGCCGAACATGTTAAGGATAGACAGAACAGCGAACGGGCCCGCTCCGGCCGGTACCGCAAGGCCGTTCACCTTGGTGCCATCGTCGCGCGTGAAGGTCAGCTTGCGTGCGAACTCGAGAACTTCGGCTGGTGTGCGCGGAGGATGGGTGAGTCCCCGTTCCTTGAAGAGGCTTTCATTATAGTGAAGGCCGGTGGTCGCGTGCCGGAAAGGAATGGCGAACATCTTCCCATCATAGGTCAACGCAGCACGGAGATTGGATGGGATGCCGGCAAAATCCTCGATGGGCGCTTTCTCGTTCCAGGGATCGAGCGGCTCGAGCAGCCGGCTCATCTTGGGGGTGGCGTATTTATTGATGATAAGGACCAGATCAATCGACGTCGAGCGCAACGAAAGCTCGCGCAGCAACCGGTCATGCATCGGGTCAATGTCGGCCGTGATCCAGTTGAGCTTGACATTGTTGCGCGCGGCCCACTCGCCGGCGATATCGCCTCCGGTTGTGCCCGGTACGAGGCCGCGCGCCACGTTCTCGTGCACCTTGTGCGACAAGATCGTTAGGGTAACCTCAGGTTTCTTTTCCTGAGCGAATGGCGCTCCCGTTGCGCCGAGCAATACTGCGCAAGCGACGAGCATAGAACCGAGACGGAATTTCATAGATCTCCTCCCCTTGGATAGCGGTATACACGATCAGCCCGACGGTGCTCTATTCCTTGAGCACCAGATAAATCAGAAACTTGGCGGAGCGTTCGCCCTTCTCCTCGAATCCGATCTTGAGTCGCAGCCAGTTTCCAAACTCACGTTGCACAAAGGTGATGGCTTCACCCGCCCTCGCATCGATCCGCTGGGTAGGGCCTTCATCGGCGAGCCACAGAAGTCCGTCTGGGGATATTTCTGGACGGATCAGAACGGAGCCAGCGTCCTCTGGGGCATCCTGAATACGCAGGAACCAGCGAGCCTCGGTCGCCCAGCCGGCCTCGTAGGGCTCGGTCTCGAAGTGCGAGCCGTAGGTGTTGCCCTGTTCGATAACAGCAGTGAATGATCGCTTCATCGCGGCGCTCCTCACCAATCCACCGACGCCACGACGGAATCGACCCAGAGAAAATTCCGCACGTTGCAGTGTGTTCGTACATCGAGACAGAAGTTCAGCAACCGCTCGCAGCCCCAATAGGGATGGTCGTAACGCGGGACCGGCAAATCACGGAGGTCCATCGTCAGATCATTGACTTGCAATTCAGTATTGGCGCGCTTCTCCGTATCGAAGACCCATCGCAGGTAGTGCCAGTTCGTTTTTGTAGGAATCTCATTGTAGCAAAGCGGCTGATGACCGCCTGGTATCGGCTCCCAATCGTCGGGATGGCAGACGTGATAGTCTTCCGGCGATTGCGCCAGGCCCTGCTTTTCCATCATGGTCGTCGGCTGGACGGAGGTCTTGTACTGCCATCGCTGGATAAGCTTTCCGGCATGATCAGTATTCTGGTAACGTAGCGCGCAATGATAACGCTCGCCATTTTCACCCTCGCCGACGTCATTGCTGATTGTGAAGTCGCCGAACTGAGACGCGGAAGGATGGAAGTTGCCATCCCAAGCTCTTTCGCCGACTTTCGGTTGATTAAAGATGGTTTCGGCTTTGAACGTGAAGTACATCTCGAACTGTACAAGTCCGCGTTTCACATAGGTAAAGCGTTTGATTGCCTGACTCATGTGGTTGGCACGCGGCCGCGTCGCGAGCTTCAATGCGTAGGTTCCGTCGATCGAGCCGTGCGTGCCGGTGTCGAAGAACGTAAGGCTGCTGAGCTGGGGAGGGCGCAAATCGCGCGCCATGCGACGCAGGCTGTCGAGATTGTTGTCGTGGTTGCCGCTAAGTTCGCACCAGCCATGGCTGCCGTCATCGAAGTCGTTGACGAAGAGGATGCGCGGCAGAGGATTGAACCGGCTCAGCAGCGGATCGCTACGGCGAATTGCACGGCTCAACGCCAATTCAAGCGTCTTATCAGTTAGTTGGTGCCCGTCTAGCATCGTATCTCACGCGGCATGGGTATGAAAGCGCTTTCATTGCTATGAAAAGCCGTACCATTTGTCAAGCCGTGGCAGAGGTGTCGGGGATGGGCTACAGTCGGTCCAACAGTTGAAGGTCAAAATTCGCGCATGCACGACTCACCGGTTCTAAGAATGGAAGACATTGCACGGGAGGCTGGCGTATCGCTCGCCACCGTTTCGCGCGTTTTTAACCAGCCAGGCATTGTCAGCGCCGATACCGTCGAGCGCGTGCGACGCGTTGCCGGCCGCCTTGGCTATACGCCCAACCTGACCGCGGGCAGCTTGGCGGGAAATCGTTCGAAGATTATCGCGGCGGTGGTTCCAACGATTACGAACTCAATATTTTCCGAGACTATAGACGGCTTATCCACAGTTCTTACGGAGAACAGGTATCAGTTGCTGCTCGGGCAGACGTGGTATGATGAAAAACGTCTGGCCGAGTTGGTGGAGACATTCATCGGCCGTCGGGTCGATGGGCTCGTACTCACGGGCCTTACCCGGAATGCCGCTCTGCGGAAGCGCATTAAAGCGGCCCGTATTCCGGTCGTTGAAACCTGGGAGCTCGGCCCCCGTCCGATTGACATGTTGGTTGGCTTTTCGAATGAAGACGCGGCCGGAGCGGCCGCGCGCCATCTCATCGACCGGGATCGGAAGCGTCTCGCCTTCATCGGCGGTATGGACCTACGCTCAGGCGCCCGCTTGAAGGGCTTTTCCGCAGAGGTGTCAGCGGCCGGGCTCGGTCCACCATCCGTCGTCCGGATCCCCTCGCCGTCGCCATCCTCGGTTCTCGCTGGCTGCGAAGCGCTCGGGCGACTGCTCGCCATCGCGCCCGATGTCGATGCCGTGTTCTGCAGCAACGACATGATCGCCATGGGGGTGCTCCTTGAGTGCCAGCGTCGCGGGATTGCGGTCCCCACTCGGATCGCGGTCATGGGCTTTTCCGATTTGCCCGTTGCGCAAGTGCTCGTGCCGGCCCTGACCACGGTGCAGGTGCGAGCGCGCGAGATCGGACAACGGGCGGCGGAGCGGGTTCTCGCGCGGCTGAGTTCCGCGGAGAAGGGTGCGGTGCAACTCGACCTCGGCTTTTCGATCGTGATCCGGGAGAGTACCTGATTGGGATGATGGTGCGGAACTTACAGACGGGCAAGAATGCGGTCGCCGGGGCCCGGCCTCGGCTCGCCTGGTCTTGGAGCATAATGGCCGGGTCGTTGGGATCGGTAGTCGTGTCCGTGGGGAACTCTCGGGGGTCTGATCACAAGCCGGATATCGCCCATCGCTCCGAGTGAACTTCAGCGTTTCGCCAGGAATGCCTTGACCCGCTCGACATAGCCTGGCTCCAACCCAGCCTGCCGCTGCAGATCGCGTTCCAGATCGAGCTGGGCGGACAAGCTGTTTGTGCCAGCTGCCCCAAGTGCCTGCTTGGTGAGCGTTATTCCAAGAGATGGTTTTCTTGCGAGAAGAGCTGCGATGGCTCGGGCTTCGGTCGCAAGGTCTTCATCCTCGCAGATTTTCCAGACAAGACCCCATGCTGCAGCCTGTTCGGCGGACACCGGCGTGGCAAGAAGCATGGTCGCTGTCGCTCTGGCCGGACCGATCAGACGCGGAAGAATCCAGGTGCCGCCACAATCGGGGACGAGGCCGAGATTGGTAAAGAGTTCGAGGAAGCGCGCCGAGCGCGCGGCGATGACGATGTCGCAGGCCAGCGCGATATTCGCACCGGCCCCGGCCGCCACGCCATTGACGGCGGCGATCACAGGGCAGCGGAACGCGCGTAATCGTCGCACGAGCGGATTGTAGTAGCGCTCGAGGCTGTCGCCGAGATCCGGCACCGTACCGTCGGGGGGAATACGGTCCGCGAGATCCTGACCCGTGCAAAAGCCCCGGCCGGCCCCCGTCAGGATCAGCGCCTTGCATTCGTCGTCCGCTTCCGCCTCGTCGAGAGCTGTACGCAGCGCCTCGTGCATCGCGACATTGAAGGCATTGAGGCGCGATGGCCTGTTCAGCGTGAGGATACGATAGCCCTCGCCCTTGCCCATGAGAACGGGTGCACTTTCACTCTGGCTCAGCCCAGTCTCGTGAGGGGGCATGGTCGATCCCGACTAATGATGAACGGAGGCCAGGTCCGGCCCGCATGCATCATCCTAGCGAACACGTGGCCGCCAGGCAGACTAATTGTTCCGCAGTGCGAAAGAGTTTTCCGCAAAACTGCTTGACCCTCGATCTCGGCCGCGGTCATTTCAGCATCATTCACAAACGATCATCCGCGAAGACTTCCGCCATCGCTCGCCACGCGATGGTCACTGGCGGAGGTCGTTGCTGCTGCCAGGAGAGGACAACGCCGATGGCGACTATAATGGAATCGCGACTGATACTGGGCATTGTCGGGGCGGGCGCTATGGGCTCAGGGATCGCCCAGGTCGCTTCGGCAGCGGGGGTTGAGGTGCGCCTCTTCGATACCCGAGCGGGTGCCGCCGAGGCAGCGCGGGGCGATATTGCAAGGCGTCTGCGCAAGCGCGTCGATGAAGGCAAGCTGAAGACGGAAGAGGCCGAGGCCAGCATCAGCTGCGTCGTCGCCGTGGATGTCCTCGCTGCGCTCGCAGACTGCAACGTGGTTATCGAGGCCATTGTCGAGAATCTCGAAGCGAAGCGTTCCTTGTTCAAGGCCCTCGAGGATATTGTTGGTCAGGATACGATCCTCGCCTCGAATACGTCCTCGCTGCCTATCGGTGCTATCGCGGCGGGGCTTCGACACCGCGGGCGCGTCGGCGGGTTGCATTTCTTCAATCCGGTTCCTTTGATGCGGCTGGTGGAGGTCATTCCCGGGCCGGAGACGACGGACGTCGTCGTCGCAGCCCTAACCGACCTTGGAAGGCGTCTTGGGCGTGAGCCTGTTCTGGTGCGCGATACGCCCGGCTTTCTCGTCAACTTAGGGGGGCGCGCTTACGCAACGGAGGCGCTCGCCATTCTTCATGAGAACATCGCTTCTCCCGCTGAAATCGACGCAGTGATGCGCGACTGCTGCGGGTTCCGAATGGGGCCATTCGAGCTGATGGACCTGACCGGCATCGACGTGAACTTTCCTGTCACGCGCTTTGTTCATGAGAGCTTCTTCGGCGATCCGCGCCTGCGCTCGACGCCTTATCATCGCTATCTCATGGAAACGGGCCAGCTTGGCCGAAAGACGGGGCGGGGGTTTTATGCTTATGGATCACATGCGGGGAAGCCGTCCGCGGACGCGACCAGCGCCGGCGGAGCGCCGGCGCAAGTTGTCCTGGTGGAGCGTTGCGATCGCCTCGTGAAGTTCGCTGACGAGCTTGGCTTGAGGTGCTTGGCAAGCGACGATGGCACTTCGCCGTTGCTTTGTGCGCCGCTCGGTGAGGATGCGACCGCGTTTGCGACACGCCACGGCGTCGACGCCCGCCGGCTGATTGCGCTTGATTTGAGCTTCGACACGTCAAAGCGGGTCACCGTGATGACTGCGCCGGGCAGCGATCTGGCGATGCGGCAGGCCATAATCGATACACTCATCGCGCGTGGTCGGTCAGTCACGGCGATTGCTGACTCGCCGGGCTTCATCGCCCAGCGGATCGTCGCGATGGTTGCCAATCTGGGGTGCGAAATGGCCCAGGCCGGACTGGCGGCTCCGCGCGATATCGACAAGGCGATGCGACTTGGGCTCAATTACCCGCAAGGTCCGCTTGAATTCGTGGAATCCTGCGGCGCTCGCAACATCCTAGCGATTCTCACAACGCTGCAGGCCCTCACCGGGGATGACCGTTACCGTCCCAGTCAGTGGCTGCGCCGCCGGGCCTCGCTGGGCGTTCCGGTCTGGACGGAGTGAGCGCCGCCGGCCGTTCCGCGCAAGAGGTCAATCGTTGCCCTCAGGGCGTCGGCGAGGCGGCCGTGCATGTCCATCTCGCTGACGCTGCCCGTTGCGATGGGAATGGTGATCGCAGCCATTTCTCCATTGTTCTCAAGCCCCATGGCGATACCGCCGATCCCGCGCCGCCAGGCGTCACGAATAAAGCAGATGCCGAGTTCCGTGGCCTCTACGAGCTTGGCGTTGAACGTCTCCACGTTCCCGCCGCGCTTGGCGAGATGGGCCCGCACGCGTGTGGCGAGAATGCGCCTATCGCGATCCGGCATGGCGGCGAGGATAGCAATGCCGGCTGCTGAGACGGCAATGGGCAAGCGTCCGCCCGTCGCAAGACGAACCGCGACGAGCTCGGAGCCCTGCACCACCTCGACGAAGGTCACATGTAAGCCATCGCGAATGACAAGACCCACCGTTTCGCCGGTCTCCTCCGACAGTTGTTTGAGCAGGGGCCGCGCTCGGTCAAGCAATGTCATCCCGGCCAAGACCGGGTAGCCGAGGGTGAGGTTCTTCGGGGTTAGTTCATAGGCACGCTTCGACTGGCTGAAGCGCAGATAACCAAGCGCCATCGCGGTGTGAGTGAGGCGGCTGACGGTGGAAGGCGGCAGGCCTGTTGCGCGTGAAAGCTCGCCGTTATTGAGCGGTCGTTGTTCGCGCGAAAGGGCTTCAAGTATAGCCAGTCCCCTCGCGAATGCGTCGACGAATTGTCGGTCCTCGCGCTGCATCATCGCTCCTCGACTATTCCGCTGTGCGGAAAGGCTTTTCGCAATTATACATTGCGAATATCACCTCTCTCGGAGAGAGTCCACGCAACCTTCGTAACGCAGGCGACACGCCGCTCCATTCGCAAAGGGAGGAAATGGATGCTGACCGGTGACATGCTACGTCGCTCAGCCGAACGTTTTCCCAGGAAGCCTGCCATCCTCTGGCAGGGGACCTCACTGAGCTATCAGGACCTTGATCTCGCCGCCAACAGGCTGGCCAACGCCCTGATCGGCCTTGGCCTGGCGAAGGGGCGAAAGGTCGGGATCATCAGTCGGAACCGCACCGAATACGGCATCACATTCTTCGGTGCCGCCCGCTCGGGCGGTGTGCTTGTCAATATCTCCGTGCTCTACGCGCCGGAAGAGCTGCAGTACGTGCTCGACAAGGCAGATGTCGAAATCCTGATCTTCGAGCATGTCTTTGCTGAAAAGATTGCGGCTGTGCGAGCATCGTTGCCGAAGATCCGGACCTACATCTGCGTCGGCGGCCGCACTGAAGGGGCGGTGGACTTCGAGAAAGTCCTCGCCAGCGGCGCCCCCGATTGTCCGAAGGTGGAAATCCACGAGGACGAACCTTTCAGCATGACCTATACCGGAGGCACCACCGGCCGCCCGAAAGGCGTTCTGACAAGCCATCGCAACCGCATGATCACGGCTCATACGGTGATGGTGGAGGAGGCGATTGACGAGCGCGATGTGGTTGGAATCGTCACGCCCTTGTTCCACGTGGCCGCGCTCAATATCATGTTCCAGCCGGCTGTCTTGGCAGGTGCGACAAGCACCTTCCTTTCAAAATGGAATGTCGCGGATTTCGCGGCCATGGCGCGCGCAACCGGCATGACAGCGGCATTCATGGTGCCGACCCAGGCAAGCATGGTGATCAGCGATCCGGCCTTCGACGCTGACAATTTCAAGACCTGGACGAAGCTCTCGTTCGCGGGAGCGCCGATGCCGGACTGGGTGCAGCGGGATCTGCTCGCCAAATTGCCGGCGTTGAAGCTGACGCAGATCTACGGGCAGTCGGAGGTTGGCGTTCTCACTGTGCTGCGGCATTGGAACCTACCTGCCAAGCTCGGCTCGGTCGGGCGCCAGGCCTATAACATCGACCTTGCTGTGGTGGATCGAGAAGGCAACCCAGTTAAGGCAGGCGAAATTGGCGAACTGGTCTCCCGAGGCGAGAACGTCATGATCGAATACTATAACGAACCTGAACAAACGGCGAATTTCTTCCGGAATGGCTGGGGATGGACAGGCGATCTGGCGACTGTGGATGAGGACGGGTTCGTTACTCTCGTCGACAGGTCGAAGGACATGATCATCTCGGGGGGAGAGAACGTCTATCCGAAGGAGATCGAGAACGTGCTCTATGAGCATCCATCGGTGGCGGAATGCGCCGTCTTTGGAATTCCCGACGAGAAGTGGGGTGAGGTGCCGGCCGCTTATATCCAGATCAGAACGGGTGGGTCGGTGACGGAGGATGATCTCGTCGCCCACTGCGCAGAGCGTCTCGCCCGGTTCAAGCGACCCAGGGTCGTGAAGTTCGTGCAGGAATTTCCCAAGACACCCATCGGCAAGATTCAGAAGAACTTCCTGCGTGAGCCCTACTGGAAGGACCGGGAGAAGAAGATATGACGAGCCCCTACGCCAGCTATAGCCGTCTGAAATTCGATTGGCCCGAAGAGCGTATCCTGCGCATTACGATGGACAATCCCGGACGCCTGAACTCGGCCGATGAGATCATGCATGGAGAGTTGGTACGCATATGGCGGGACATCGATGCAGATCCTGAAGTCTCGGCTGTCATTATCCGCGGCGCGGGTGAGGCCTTCTCGTCAGGCGGCGATCTCGATCTCGTCAAGGAGATGACTGAGGATTTCCACACGTTGACCCGTGTATGGAAGGAAGCGCGCGATCTCGTCTACAATCTCGTGAATTGCTCCAAACCCATTGTCTCCGCGATGCAGGGGCCGGCAGTTGGAGCGGGCCTTGTCGCAGGGTTGCTGGCAGACATCTCGATCGCCGCACGTTCCGCGCGCATTATCGATGGACATACGCGGCTCGGCGTTGCTGCCGGTGATCATGCCGCGATCGTCTGGCCTCTCCTCTGCGGGCTCGCCAAGTCGAAATACTATCTGTTGCTTTGTGAGCCGGTGAGCGGCGAAGAAGCGGAGCGAATCGGTCTTGTCTCCTTGTGCGTCGACGACGCGGAACTGCATGAGAAAGCGCTCCAGGTCGCAAAGAAACTGGCGTCCGGCTCACCGACTGCGATCCGTTGGACGAAATATGCACTGAACAACTGGCTGCGGATGGCAGGGCCTACTTTCGATACGTCACTCGCCCTTGAGTTCATGGGCTTTAAAGGGCCGGATGTGCGTGAAGGGCTGGCGTCGCTGCGCGAGAAGCGTAGACCCAACTTCACCAAGGATTGCCCACTCTAATTCAAGGCTGACGGCATATCCTCGAGGCCGAACCGTGCCCGGCTCGCTCGAGAATGCCCCAAGGAGATCGCTACATGACGGATGCGTTCATCTGCACGGGCGTGCGGACCCCCATTGGTCGTTATGGTGGTGCGTTGGCGGCCGTGCGGCCCGACGACATGGCGGGGCTTGTTCTGCGCGAATTGATGACGCGCGCGCCCGGACTGCCGGCCGGGGCGATCGATGATGTCATCATGGGCTGCGCCAATCAGGCGGGTGAAGACAACCGCAACGTGGCTCGCATGGGTGTGCTCCTTTCCGGACTGCCCGACACCGTGCCAGCCACAACCATCAACAGGCTGTGCGGCTCCGGTCTAGACGCCGTGGGGCAAGCGGCCCGGGCGATCCGGGCGGGCGAGGCGGAGGTGATCATCGCTGGTGGCGTCGAATCCATGACGCGAGCTCCTTTCGTGATGGGCAAGGCCAGCTCCCCCTTCTCCCGCTCCGCCGAGGTCTTCGACACAACGATCGGGTGGCGTTTCGTCAATCCGGCACTAAGAGAGCGTTGTGGCATCGATTCCATGCCGGAGACCGCTGAGAACGTGGCCGAGCAGTTCGCGATCTTACGCGAGGATCAGGATGCCTTCGCCGCACGCAGCCAGCAACGTGCCGCGCGGGCTCAGAAATCCGGACGCTTCGGGCGAGAGATCGTGCCCGTTGCGATTCCGCAGCGAAAAGGTGAGCCGATCGTCGTCGACACGGACGAGCATCCCCGCGAGACGACGGTCGAAAAGCTCGCACAGCTTCCGACACCTTTTCGTAAAGGAGGGAGTGTCACAGCGGGCAATGCGTCGGGTGTCAATGACGGAGCCGCCGCGTTGATAGTTGCATCCGGCGCTGCGGTGGCTCGCTATGGTCTGACGCCCCTTGTCAGGGTGGTGGGGCTGGCGACGGCGGGCGTCGAGGCACGGATCATGGGAATGGGGCCCGTGCCGGCAAGCCGCAAGCTTATGGAGCGTCTGGGGCTTCAAATTTCGGACATGGATGTGGTCGAGCTCAACGAGGCATTTGCCGCGCAGGCACTCGCGTGTCTACGCGAACTCGGCCTGCCGGACGACGCCGAGCACGTCAATCCGAACGGAGGCGCGATTGCGCTCGGGCACCCACTGGGGATGTCCGGCGCCCGGCTCGCGTTGACCGCCGCGGTGGAACTGCAGGAGCGCGGGGCCAAGCGTGCCCTGTGCAGCATGTGCATCGGCGTCGGTCAAGGGATCGCCCTCGTGATGGAGAAGGCGTGATGGACAAATCCGCGAATCCATCCGTGGGTCTTCCCATGAATTCGGAAGTGATCCTTGAGCGCGTGAGCGATGCCGTCGCGGTGGTCCGTATCAATCGGCCGCAAGTGCGCAATGCTCTCAATATGTCAGTGCGTCGGAAGCTCGCTGAAATCTTTGAGGAGTTCGCCGACGACAGCCTCCTGCGATGTGTTGTCCTAACCGGCGACGAAACAAGCTTCGCAGCCGGAGCCGATATCCAAGACATGGCTGAAATCGGCGCCGTCGATATGTATCTTCGCCACAACGAACGGCTGTGGGAGGCGATTGGTCGTTGCCCGCAACCGGTCATCGCGGCGGTGAACGGCTTTGCGCTGGGCGGGGGACTCGAACTTGCCATGCATGCGGACATCATCATCGCCGGGCGCAGCGCCAAACTCGGTCAGCCGGAGGTCCGGGTCGGGATAATGCCCGGCGCGGGTGGTACCCAGCGCCTGACGCGCGCCGTTGGCAAGTTCCAGGCGATGCGCCTTTGCCTGACAGGTGAGATCATCGACGCGCAGGAAGCTTATGCGATGGGCCTCGTCAGCAAGCTCGTTGCCGATGAAGAGGTTTTTGCGACAGCCATGAAGATGGCAGAGCAGATGACAAAGTTGCCGCCGATCGCGCTCGCCCAAATCAAGGAGGTTATCCTGCAGGGGCAGGACGCGTCACTTGGTGCGGCGCTGGCGTTGGAGCGCAAGGCCCTACAGGTCCTCTTCGCCACCAGTGACAAGAACGAGGGCATGCGCGCGTTTCTCGAAAAGCGCCCGCCCCATTACACCGGCGCCTGAGCGGACCGCCTAGTGTTGTCGTTGGGTTCAACGACTGCGCGGTACCATCGTCACACGGATAGTTTGGAGACAACGCCATGGATCTCGGAATTGCAGGTCAAACTGCTCTTGTCCTGGGCGGAACGAAAGGCCTCGGCTTTGCCTGCGCGCATCATCTCAGCGATGCGGGTGTAAGGCTCGCGATCAATGGTCGCAACGCCGAAGAGGGGAAGGCGGCGGTCGCCCGGATCGGAAACGGCGCGGTCTTCGTACAGGGAGATGTGTCGGATGCGGATCAGCCTGGGCGCCTGATCGCGGAGGCGCAGGAACAGATCGGTCCCATTCGCATTCTCGTCACCAATGCCGGCGGCCCGCCGACCGGGCAGTTCACCGACCACCAGCTCGAGACCTGGCGCAAGGCGCTCGAGGTGAACATGCTGGCCGCGATCGAAGCCGCGCGGCTGCTGTTGCCCGGCATGATCGAGACCGGTTTCGGCCGGATCGTCAACATCACTTCCTTTGCCGTGAAGGAGCCCTATCCCAACATGGCGCTGGCTAATGGCGTTCGTGCCGGTCTCACCGGGGCGATGGCTACGCTTGCCCGCGAAGTCATCGGCAAGGGCGTGACCGTGAACAACATTCTGCCAGGTCTCATGGCGACCGGCGCCCTCGACCGCGTCATAAGAGCCCGCGCCTCGCGCGATCAGATTTCAGAAGCGGAGGCGTCCGCGCAGATGGCCGCTTCAGTGCCAGCCGGGAGGCTCGGCACTGCCGAAGATTTCGGACCGCTCTGCGCATTTCTGTGCTCGCGACATGCCGATTACATCACCGCGCAGAATATCGCGGTGGACGGCGGCTTGGTGCGCAGTCTCCTGTGAGCCCAACGTCCACGTCGCGGAGCATCCTTCTGCACTGCGGAAAAGCTTTTTGCAAAACGGCAGCCAGTTTCTGGCACTCTGCGGCCAATAATGAAAACCAACTCGCGCTTGCCGTGAGGAACGACGGGGAGAGGAATTCATGAAGAAAGTGTGCCTTGGCCTGTTCGCCGCAGCCTGCTCGGCTTCGGCAGCGATGGCCCAGATGTCTGATAACTCCGTCAAGATCGGCGTTCTGACCGACCAGACCGGGGTGTTCTCGTCCCTCGCAGGGAAGGGCTCGGTCGTTGCCGCTCAGATGGCGATCGAGGATTTCGGCAACCGCATCGGTGGTAAGCCGGTAGAGCTCGTGAGCGCTGACCACCAGAACAAGGCGGATATTGGTGCCCAGACGGCGCGCCGCTGGTACGATACCGAGGGGGTCGACATGATCATCGACGTCCCGAATTCGTCAGTCGTGCTTGCAGTGCAGCAGCTTGCCCGAGAGAAGAACCGAGTGCTGATCGTCTCAGGCGCCGGCACGGCGGATCTGACCAACAAGGCCTGCTCCCCGAACGGGATCCATTGGACCTGGGATACCTATGCGGCCGCCGTCAGCACTGCGAAGGCGATCGTGCAGGAAGGCGGCAAGTCTTGGTTCTTCCTGACGGCCGACTATGCCTTCGGCCATACGATGAAGGCTGATGTGGCGCGTGTCGTCGAAGAAAGCGGCGGCAAGGTCGTCGGAGGCGTGCAGCATCCGCTCAACACCGCCGATTTCTCGTCCTTCCTGCTCCAGGCGCCCAGCAGCGGCGCTGATGTGATCGCGCTCGCCAACGGGGGCAGTGATACGATCAATTCTCTCAAGCAGGCGCAGGAATTCGGCCTGACGCAGAAGGCGAAGATCGCGGGGCTGGCTATTTTCTTGACGGATATTCACGCGATCGGCCTGCCGTCCGCGCAAGGGCTGTATCTCACCACGGGGTTTTATTGGGACCAGAATGATGAGACCCGCGCATGGTCTCAACGGTTCTTCAAGCGCCATGGAGCGATGCCGACGATGTCCCAGGCGGGCGTGTATTCGGCAATCATGCATTATCTGAAGGCGATCGAGGCGGCTGGCACGGATGCGGCTGACAAGGTCGTCGCGCAGATGAAGGCTACTCCCGTGAATGATTTCTTTGCGAAGAATGGCAAGATCCGCGACGACGGCCGCATGGTCCACGATATGTATCTCGCGCAGGTGAAGAGCCCGAGCGAATCCAAGGGCCCATGGGACTATTACAAGATCCTGCGCACAGTCCCGGGAGATGAGGCATTTCGTCCGCTTTCTCAGAGCGAATGTCCTCTCGTCGCCAAATAGGAGACACGAGGGATCAACGGCCTCCGATCGTCAATGGAGCGCCATCGCGCGCACGTTAATGGTGCGTCGCGTCCTGAGCGAGGCCGGCCCTCTCCCCTGGTCTCGCACTTTTTCGCACTGGGCGCTTGCGCCGGAATTCTCCCGGGCAGTCACGCCCCAGACCACGCATGGACCCATGTCTGACGAGATCATTCTGAGTGCCTCAGGGCTCACCAAGGAGTTCAAGGGCTTTGTCGCGGTCGACGATGTCGCGCTCGCCGTCCGACGCGGCACGATCCATGCGCTGATCGGCCCGAACGGTGCCGGCAAGACGACATGCTTCAACCTTCTGACAAAGGTCTTGACCCCGACGCGCGGGCGCATTGTCTACAAGGGTCGGGACATCACCAAGATGCGCCCGGCGGATATCGCACGACTTGGGCTCGTGCGGTCATTCCAGATTTCGGCTGTGTTTGGCCAAATGAGCGTGCTGGAAAACGTGCGCGTTGCCTTGCAGCGTCGGTTGCACGGCGATTGCTTCGACTTCTGGCGTTCCGAACGGGTGCTCTCCTCTTTGCACGATGAGGCTTGGAGGCTTGTTGATGCTGTTGGCCTTTCCGAATTCGCTACTACTGCGGCCGGAGAGTTGCCCTACGGGCGTAAACGGGCACTCGAGATTGCCACGACACTCGCGCTTGACCCGGAAATGCTCCTTCTCGACGAGCCGATGGCCGGTATGACGCAGGAGGATGTCGACCGGATCTCGGCGTTGATCCTGCGGATTTCCAAGGACAGGACCATTCTGATGGTCGAGCATAATCTCTCAGTCGTGGCATCGCTGTCGCACTGCATCACGGTGCTGACCCGGGGCAAGATTTTGGCCGAGGGAGATTATCAGACAGTCTCGAAGGACCCTCGTGTTGTCGAAGCTTATATCGGGGTTCCCAATGCTTGAGGTGGTCTCGGACGGAAAGACCGTTCCTCTTCTCACCGTTGACGGGCTGCAGGCATGGTATGGCGAGAGCCATGTGCTCCATGGGGTGAAGTTTGATGTCCTGCCCGGCGAGGTTGTGACCCTTCTCGGCCGAAACGGCGCAGGCAAGAGCACAACCTTGAAGTCGATTGTCGGCATTGTCCGCAAGCGGCGTGGTTCTATCCGTTTCAATGGTGAAGAGACGATCGGGCTGAGCGCGCGCGCGATCGCAAGGAGCGGCATCGCCTTCTGCCCGGAGGATCGAGGCATTTTCTCGAGCCTGAATGTGGATGAGAACTTACGTCTACCGCCTGTTGTTGCCGATGGTGGTTTGAGCATCGACGAGATCTTCGTCCTCTTCCCCAACCTGCGCGAGCGACTGAAGAGCCAGGGCACCAAACTATCTGGCGGCGAGCAGCAGATGCTGGCTATCGGGCGCATCCTGCGGACAGGGGCACGACTGCTGCTGCTCGATGAACCCACAGAGGGACTCGCGCCTGTCATCGTGCAGCAGATCGGTCGCACCATTGGCCAACTGAAAGAGCGGGGCTTTACGATCGTACTCGTCGAGCAGAACTTCCATTTTGCCGCGACGGTCGCAGATCGGCATTTCGTGATGGAGCATGGGCAGGTCATCGACATGCTCCACAACGGCGAAATCGCGGCGAATACCGCCAAACTCAATCGTTATCTCGGCGTCTAGGGGAGCGGAAAGATGTTAGGTCTGTTCGGCATTGCCCCTCAGGTGCTTTTCGGTCAGCTCCTGCTCGGGTTGATCAACGGCGCATTCTACGCGATGCTCAGCCTGGGGCTCGCAGTTATTTTCGGGTTATTGAATATCGTCAATTTCGCCCACGGCGCTTTCTACATGATGGGTGCTTTTGGGGCCTGGGCGCTTTTGTACTATCTCGATATCGGATACTGGTGGGCACTGCTGCTTTCACCGCTGGCGGTAGGCTTGTTCGGGATCGTCGTCGAGCGTTGTCTGCTTCGCTGGCTCTATTCCCTCGATCATCTCTATGGAATGATTCTGACCTTCGGTCTGGCCCTGATCATCACGGGGATCTTCCGCAACCAGTATGGTGCAACGGGGCTGCCCTACGCGCTCCCGCCCCTTTTGACCGGGGGCCATAATCTAGGCTTCATGTATTTGCCTAACTCCCGCGCTTTCGTGGTGGTCGCATCACTGGTGGTCTGCCTTTCCACCTGGTTCGTGATCGAAAAGACGCGGCTGGGGTCCTATTTGCGCGCGGCCACGGAGAATCCGACCCTCACTGAGGCCTTTGGCATCAATGTGCCGCTTCTGATCACCATGACCTATGGCTTCGGGGTGGCGCTCGCCGGATTTGCGGGTGTGCTCGCCGCGCCGATCTATGCGGTTAATCCCACGATGGGGTCGGACCTCATCATCGTCGTTTTCGCGGTGGTGGTTATCGGCGGAATGGGATCGATCCTCGGCTCGATCATCACGGGATTTTCCCTCGGCGTAGTTGAAGGTTTCACCAAGGTCTTCTGGCCAGAGGCATCCGCGACCGTCATATTCGTGATCATGGCCATCGTTCTCATGGTAAAACCTGCCGGCCTCTTTGGAAAAAGCTCCTGACATGGCGATTGATAGCAGCATTCCGACAGCCGCCCCTCCTGAGAAATTGGGGATGTCGCGCGATCATTTAGCAGTCATGCTGGGTCTGCTCTTCCTGCTGGTGGCGGCGCCATTCCTTGTTTATCCACTTTTGGTCATCAAGATTTTATGCTTTGCATTGTTCGCTTGCGCGCTCAATCTGCTGCTCGGATACGTTGGGCTTCTCTCCTTCGGCCATGCCGCTTATTTCGGCATGGCGAGCTATGCGGCGGCCCATGCCGCGAAGATCTGGGGGTTCACGCCCGAGCTCGCTATCCTGTTTGGAGCGATCGTGGCGGCCCTTCTCGGTGCGGTTTTCGGAGCGCTCGCAGTCCGTCGCCAAGGAATCTATTTCGCAATGGTGACGCTTGCCTTCGCGCAGATGGTCTATTTCTTCGCCTTGCAGGCTCCTTTTACAGGTGGAGAAGACGGCATACAGCAGGTGCCGCGCGGATTTCTGTTCGGGTTACTATCGCTGGCGGATGATCGCGCGCTTTATTGGTTCGTGCTGGCGCTTTTCATGCTTTCGATGCTGGCACTCCACCGCATCATCCACTCGCCTTTTGGTCAGACCTTGAAGGCCATTCGCGAGAATGAGCCACGTGCGACGTCTCTCGGCTACCGGGTCAATCAGTACAAGTTTCTGGCCTTTGTCCTGTCAGCATTCTTTGCCGGCTTGGCGGGAGCGACGAAGGCCATAGCCTTCCAACTCGCAAGTTTGACGGACGTCTATTGGACGATGTCCGGCGAGGTGGTGCTGATGACCTTGATTGGTGGCGTGCACACGTTTATCGGGCCAGCCGTTGGAGCCGCGTTGGTCGTGGTCCTGCAGAATTACTTCGCCTCCTTCGGCGACTGGGTTACGACGATCCAGGGTGTTGTGTTCGTCGTCTGTGTTCTTCTCTTCCGCGAAGGCATCGTCGGTTCTATCTCCAAGCTATTGAAGCGTCCGCTTTGAAGCGATGAACGAGCATGCCTGCGGGGTTCTACGCGATCGACTCGCTCGACGTTCCGAGCACTATCGCGCCTTTGCCCCAGCGGAGGCCGCGGTGTCATCGGTCCAGCCCAGCGCAGCGCTGATCGCTTTCGCGGTTTCCAGGACATCCTGTGAAAGCACCTGCATACGATCCGGTTGCATGTAGGGGGCGATGCTCGACACGCTGACTGCGGCGACAATGGCGCCGCTCGCATCCCGGATCGGCGCTGCAACACAGCGTAATTGCGGTTCCGATTCCTCAAGGTCGAAGGCGACCCCTCGCTTGGCGTAGCTTCGCATCTGGTCGAACCAGACTGTCCGCGAGCTTGGAGATGGGGAGGGAAGATCGGGGCGACGTGCGTCAAAGAAGGCCGCCCATTGCGCTTCGGTCATGTCCAGCACGAGCGCCTTGCCGAGTCCCGTGGACCATACAGGATGGCGATCACCGATGCTGGAGCGGATTTCGAACCTGCGCTGCCCGGGCACCTTGTCGATGTAAAAGACCACATCCTCATCAAGGATGCCGAGCTGGACGGTATCGAGGGTATGTTCCGCCAAACGCCGTAGATGGCTGTGGGCGGCCTTGCTCAAGGGCATCTCCCGCCGCGCCTGAAAGCCAAGTTCGAGCAGTTTTGGGCCGAGGCTGTAACCCTCGCGGGGGGTGAAGTTGATATAGCGCCGGTCGACAAGCGCCGACGCGAGACGATGCGTTGTCGTGCGCGTGGTGCCGAGCTTCTTCGCGAGCGCAGGCAGATCGGTCGCGCCGGAGGCGATTGCCTCCAACACGTCGAGCCCCCGCATCAGCGTCTGAGCGCCCTGTGTGCCGGGCGCCTTGGGCCGATGCTTTGTCGCGCGCTCGAGGCTGACGTCGTTCTCCCGGGAAGCGGTCGGAAGTGCCTTTCGCATCGATTCTCCAGTCTCCTCGATTTGAACGCTCCATGCGCCGCGTGGCCTTTGGGCCATTGCAACTGGCGATGCTTCTTGACATTTCGGTAGCCCCTCTTCTTATATCCCATAATATGAAATGCAATACCATATTATGGGATTTTGGACCGGCGCCATTGGAAGTGAATGAACCGTCCGAAACCATCTGAAAGGCCGCCGGCAAGCCGGGGTCACATGGGAGAAGAAGTGATGACCGATGCAACACGTTTTGCGGGCCGCGTCGCGGTGGTTACCGGCGGGGCGGCGGGTATTGGCTTGTCCGTCGCCAGTCGTATCGTCGCGGAGGGCGGCAAGGTCGCTCTTTGGGACCGGGATCCGGCAGCGATCGAGGCGGCTACCGCGAAGCTTGGCGCCAGCGGTCTCGGCATCGCTCTTGACGTTTCGGATTGGGAGGCGGTCGAGGCGGCTGCGAAAAAGACAGCCGATACTTTCGGCGGAATCGACATCCTTGTGGCGAGTGCGGGTATAACCGGCCCTAATACAACAACATGGACCTATCCCGTCGAGGACTGGCGGAAGGTGATCGACATCAACCTCAACGGCGTCTTCTATTGCGACAAGGCCGTGGTGCCCTTCATGCTCGAGAAGAGCTACGGGCGCATCGTCAACATCGCCTCCATCGCGGGCAAGGAAGGCAATCCCAACGCCCCTGCCTACAGCGCTTCCAAGGCCGCGGTGATCGGTCTCACTAAATCTCTCGGGAAGGAGCTTGCCAAGAGTGGGATCACCGTCAATTGCGTAACCCCAGCCGCCGTGCGGACCGCAATCTTCGATCAGATGAGCCAGACCCACATCGACTTCATGCTGTCCAAGATACCGATGGGACGTTTCGGTCAGATCGAGGAAGTTTCGGCGATGATCTGCTGGCTCGCCTCGGATGAATGCTCCTTCACCACGGGCGGTGTGTTCGACGTGTCTGGCGGACGTGCGACTTACTGAAGTGGTTATACGAGGCTGGGACGGTGCAACCCAGCCTCCGTGGGCAGGCGCTATAGGTCAAGAAATGCTTCAGACCGGAGGACAGGGATCCGACGTGAGAAGTTCTCGTCGCAGCAACGACTCGAGCCAGTCCGCAAAGACTTGGAGGCGGCGAGATAGATGCTGGCGGTGCGGATAGAGCAACGTCATCGGCATCGGCTCGGCGCGATGATCTGGCATCACGGCGATGAGTTCACCCGCCTCGACATGTCTCTTGACGTCATAGGCCGGAATCTGGATGAGCCCGAGCCCCGCGAGGCAGCAGGCGATGTAGGCTTCGGCGCTATTCACGGTCACGCGACCGCGCATGGGCATGGCGCGTAACGTGTCGCCCTCGACCCACTCCCAATTGTCCACGCGGCCATTGGAGGGGGAAGCGTAATTGACGGCCCAGTGGCTGGCGAGATCTGCCGGCGACTTGGGGACCCCGCAGCGATCGAGATAGGCTGGGCTCGCGACATTGAGGAGCGGCAACTTGCCGATAGGCCGGGCGATCAGGCCTGAATCGTTCAAGGTGCCCACGCGCAGCACACAGTCGATACTGTCCTCAATCAGATTGATGGCGCGATCGGTGACGCCGAGGTCAATGTCCACGCCGGGATGACGATTGAGAAAATCCGGCAGGGCAGGGGCGATGATCAAGCGCCCGATGCGGGCGGGAACATCAACCCTGAGTTTGCCTGTCAGGCCGGCGTCTGTCTGACGAAACAGGTTTTCTGCTTCTTCAACATCCGCGACAAGGCGCAGGCATCGCTTGTAGAAGTCGAGGCCGTCCTGGGTCGGGGAGACCTTGCGCGTGGTGCGGTGGAGGAGCCGCGCTCCAACCCGGTTTTCGAGCTCCAGTACAGCTGCGGACACGGAAGATCGTGGCAGGCCAAGGATAGCCGCCGCCCGCGTGAAGCTCGAACAATCAACGACCCGCGTGAAGATGCGAAAAAGATCGATACGGTCCACAGGGCGCGCAACCTCGCATTGTTCGGCATATCTGACAGATGATGTCAAAATCCGCAACTTTATCGGCTGAGCCTAGACGATAATCTTTATCGGCAAAAGCGGTCGCGGGATGTGGCCGCGTGCCGGTAGAGGAGGCAAGGCCGTGACCGACCATACCATCAGGGGCAAGACCGTTATCATCGCCGGTGGGGCCAAGAACCTCGGTGGGCTCATTGCCCGCGACTTGGCCGCGCATGGCGCGAGGGCGATTGCGATCCATTTTAACAGTGCTGCCACGAAGCCGGAGGCGGAAGCCACCGTGGCGGCTGTAAAGGCTGCCGGTGCTCAAGCTGTCGCGTTTCAGGCGGACCTGACGGCTGCCGCCGCCGTAGAGCAGCTCTTCTCCGACGCGGTTGCGGCGATTGGGCGTCCTGACATCGCGATCAATACTGTCGGCAAGGTGCTGAAAAAGCCGATCCTCGAGGTTTCAGAAACTGAGTACGACGAAATGAGCGCGGTTAACGCCAAGTCGGCTTTCTTTTTCCTCAAGGAAGCCGGCAAGCACCTGAATGACAACGGCAAGATCTGCACATTGGTGACTTCGCTGCTGGGGGCTTATACGCCGTTCTATTCCGCCTATGCAGGCACCAAGGCACCGGTCGAGCATTTCACACGCGCCGCCTCAAAGGAGTTTGGCGGGCGAGGCATTTCCGTCACGGCAATTGGCCCTGGCCCCATGGACACGCCGTTCTTCTACCCGGCCGAGGGCGCCGACGCGGTGGCCTATCACAAGAGCGCTGCGGCGCTGTCGAATTTCTCAAAGACGGGGCTCACCGACATCGAAGATATCGTCCCCTATCTCCGCTTTCTGGTCTCCGAGGGCTGGTGGATGACGGGGCAGACCATCCTGGTCAACGGTGGCTATACGACGAAATAGCGCAAGCTCCCAATCGCATCATTCCTCACGTCGGGGAAGAGGACACTCTCTGTGTTCCTGTCCCCCCACTTGATGGCCAGCGCAGCTGGCCAGGAAGGGGATCCGGAGTTCATGCCCCCATGCTCTGGGTCCCCTTCTCCTCCTGGTGAGAACGATATTTTCCCGTGCAGCTCACCGTGGCGGTATGTGTCAAAGACGAGGATATAGTCCACCTCTCCGCAACATTGAGGGTATTTAGGTGTCATGCGGCCCAAGAAGGCTCTAGCTGGCCAGACAACCCGAACGGACAGCGGTGAGCTTGCGGCGGAAGTCGTCGGGTTTTGGCGGGCTTCGGAGGGCAGGTGGTTTGCCAAGGACAAGCGCTTTGATGCCGCTTTCCGCGAGCGCTTCCTCGACCTGCATCTCGCTGTCTCGGCCCGCCGCTATGATCGGTGGATGGAGAGACCAGAGGACGCTCTTGCCCTCCTTATCCTCACAGATCAGTTTCCGCGAAACGCCTTTCGCGGCACAGGGCATATGTATGCCACCGATCCCCTCGCGCGCTTTTACGCTCGTCAGGCCCTGGCGCTTGGGCATATGAAGCGTGTGGAGGCGGCGTTGCGGCTTTTCTTCTGCCTGCCGTTCTCGCATTCGGAGGATGAAGCGGACCAGGACATTGCCGTGACATTGAACGGGCAACTCGGGCAGCCATGGCTGGAGCATGCGGAGGGGCATCGCGATATCATTCGGCGCTTCGGGCGCTTTCCTCATCGCAACCCGGTTCTGGGGCGCGAGACAACGCCCGAAGAGGTGGCCTTCCTGAATGCAGGTGGGTTCAAAGGGTGATGCGTTGTCGCATTCCTCGAGGCGGATCGGCGGCGGGAGGGCCGGCCTGCTGCCACCCATCCCGCGGACCGGGACTGGCAGGCTGGTCGCGATCAAGGTCCGGAGCGGAGATCGGCGCGTTCAATTCCTTTTAAGCCAATCCTGCTATCCCCTTAGTTGTCGCGATGCGCATCGCCTGGGGTGTCTGTTCTCACCTGCTTAGGGATGCCCAGAAGGCGCGACGCGTATCGATGGGGTATGAATGGCGATGCGTTTGAGTGCTGCCCTTGTTCTGATGTGCGGTGCCGTGCTCTATAGTATTCCGGCACTTGCGGCGCCTGAGGCCGGCCCGGATCGTACGCAATCCATTGGCGCGGACACGCCGTCCGCCGACAAGCCGAAAACAGCAGCCGCCATAAGCGATCCGCTTCCCACCACGCGCGAGGAATGGCTCGCGGTGACAGGCGCTGTGACCTTTCCGCGTGCACTGCCGAGACAGTCCAAGGTCAGCCCTGCAATCGTAAAGCTGCAGATCATGCTCGATCGCGTGCATGCCTCTCCCGGTGTAATTGACGGGCATCTCGGCAGCAATGTCGCAAAAGCGATTTCTGCTTTTCAGGCCATGCGAAACCTGCCTGTCAACGGCGTCCTCAACCAAGCGATCTGGGATAGCCTGGAAAGGGAGAACCCCGAGCCGCCGCTCACGGCTTATACCATCACGGTAGAGGATGTCGCCGGGCCATTCGTGCCAGACATGCCCAAGGATTACGCTGCATTGGCAACTCTTTATCGGCTCGCCTATCGTAATCCCGTGGAACTGCTCGCCGAGAAATTCCATATGGACGAGGACCTGTTGCGGCGCCTCAATCCCGGAGCGACGTTTGAGGCGCCGGGCGAGACAATCGTTGTCGCTGACGTCCGTCAAAAGAAGGCGCGCGCGAAGGTCGCGAAACTCGTCGCGGACAAGTCGACCAAGCAACTGCTTGGTTACAGTGCGACCGGCGAACTCGTCGTCGCCTATCCCGCGACGATCGGCAGCCGGGACCTTCCATCACCCACGGGTGTGCACCTGATTGGAGCGATCGCGGTTAATCCCGAGTACTGGTACCGCCCCGCGGTCAATTTCCAGCAGGGCGACAACACGAAGGCACTCCGCATCGCCCCTGGGCCGAATAACCCCGTTGGCTCAGTCTGGATCGGCCTGGACAAACCGACATATGGCATTCACGGCACTCCGGAACCCAGCCGGATCGACAAGACGAATAGCCATGGCTGCATCAGGCTGACCAACTGGGACGTGGAGGAATTGGTCAAGCTGGTGCAGCCGGGTGTCCCCGTTGAATTCCTCGATGGCGTGGAAGTCACAAGCTCGATTCGCTGATTGGCGTCCTTTCAACCGAGATTGGGTCGCCTGATTCCCGGGGCGTCATCCTCGGCCCTTTGCCGCGGATCACGATCGGAGGGGCATGAGCCTCTCTCGAGATGTCCGCATCAGTCCGACCATACGACTGAGGGGCAGGGAAACTAAATCGTGGGAAATGCTTTAGCCAGGCACGGTATTGTCGCCGCGCAGCACTTCGCAGAGCGCGTGGGTGACATCGCGGGTCGTCGCCCTCCCGCCGAGGTCCGGCGTGTGCAGTGCCGGATCCGCCGTGACGCGCTCGATCGCGCGCATGAGGCGCGCGGCGGCCGCGGGCTCGCCGAGATGCTCCAGCATCATCACCGTCGACCAGAAGGTGGCTATGGGATTAGCGATGCCCTTGCCCATGATGTCGAAGGCTGAACCGTGGATCGGCTCGAACATGGAGGGAAAACGCCGCTCCGGATTGAGATTGGCGGTGGGGGCGATGCCGATCGAGCCGGCCAGCGCCGCGGCGAGGTCCGAGAGGATATCGGCGTGCAGATTGGTGGCGACGATCGTGTCGAGGCTTTCCGGCTTCAAGGTCATGCGGATCGTCATGGCATCAACCAGCATCTTGTCCCAGGTGACATCGGGAAAGTCGCGGGCGACCTCGGCGGCGATCTCGTCCCACAGCACCATGCCGTGCCGCTGGGCGTTGGATTTCGTCACCACTGTCAGGAGCTTGCGTGGCCGCGAGCGGGCCAGTGCGAAGGCATAGCGCATGATTCGGGTGACGCCGGCGCGGGTGAAGATGGAAACCTCGGTGGCGATCTCCTCCGGCAGGCCGCGATGCGAGCGCCCGCCCTGGCCGGCATATTCGCCCTCCGAGTTCTCGCGCACGATGACCCAGTCGAGCGCCTTGTCGTCGATGTCGCGTAAAGGCGTGCGGATGCCCGGCAGAATGCGCGTGGGGCGTACATTCGCATATTGATCGAAGGGCTGGCAGATCGCCAGCCTAAGTCCCCACAAGGTCACGTGGTCCGGCACGTCGGGAGCCCCGACGGCGCCGAAGTAAATGGCGTCGCAGCCGGCGATCTGGGCCAGCGCGTCATCCGGCATCATACGCCCGTGCTGCTTGTAGTAGTCCGATCCCCAGTCGAAATGGTCGAAAGCGAAGGCGAAGCTGCCTTCGCGCTGGGCGAGCGTCTCGAGCACCTCGATTCCAGCCGCGATGACCTCCTTGCCGACGCCATCGCCGGGAATGACTGCGAGCCTGTAGGTTCTCATCGGGGCTTCCTCGCGATCTTCTTCCATGCAATCTTCCATGGAAGATGAACCACGGCTCGCCGCCGGGGTCAATCGCATCTGAGGGCTGCAGGTGAGTCCGCCGGCGGGTTCTGCCGAAAGGCCGCAGAGGCGGCTGGGGGGCAAGGTGGCTGGGCTGATGGAGCAGATCTCGGTTATGAAGAGAGCATGTCCAAGCCACACCCCGAATCCGCTACGCGCTCCTCGCTCGTCAGTGATGCCTACAGCGCGATCAAGGCCGCGATCCGTGACAACCGTCTGACGCCGGGATACCACGGCTCGGAGCAGGAACTGGCCACCCAGTTCGGCATGAGCCGAACGCCCGTGCATGACGCGGTCATCCGCCTGCAGGAGGAAGGGCTCCTGCGACTTATCCCTAAGCGCGGGGTGTTCGTCACGGTGATCGCCGACAGCGACATCGACGAAATTTATGATGTGCTGGTCGGGCTTGAGGGCGTGGCGGCGCGGCGCTTGGCGAGCCTGCCCGGAGAACAACGGGACGACGCGCTCGGAAACCTGCGCGATGCGACCTCCAGGATGCGCGCGGCATTGGCTGACGGCGATCTCGATCGTTGGGCGCAGGGCGACGAGGCGTTCCATCGCGCACTGGTAGAGAACTGCGGCAATGCCCGCATAGTGCGGATCGTTGAGACGGTCTCTGACCAGGCACATCGGGCGAGAATGCTCACCCTGCGTCTGAGGCCCCTGCCGGAGAAGGCGGCGGCCGAGCATGATGCGATCATCGCCGCTATTGCCGCTGGTGACGGCGCGGCAGCGGCCGCGGCGGCCGGCGCCCATCGGGAGGCCGCCCGGGCGATCATCCTGCCGCTTCTCGCCGCCCATGGTTTCGTCCGCCCGCGGCCGCTCGGAGGACAAAGATAGGAGACCGCGCCGCGCACTTGGGTGCGGTCTGCCGGTGACTATCCAGTTACCGGGCGGCGGCGCGGAGGTTGGCCACCACCGCCTCGGCGACTTCGTTCGTGGAAGCGCGTCCGCCCTGGTCGGGCGTCAACACGTCGCCAGCGCGCGTCGTCGCCTCGATGGCCGCCAGGATGGTGGCACCGGCCTTGGCCTCGCCGAGATGCTCCAGCATCAGCGCGGCGGTCCAGATCGTCGCCAGTGGGTTGGCGATGCCGCGATGGGCGATATCCGGCGCCGAGCCGTGCACGGGCTCGAACATCGACGGCACGCCGCCCTCCGGATTGATATTGGCAGAGGCCGCGAAGCCGAGGCCGCCCTGGATGGCGGCGCCGATATCGGTGAGGATATCGCCAAATAGGTTAGAGGCGACAACGACATCGAGCGTTTCCGGGTTCGTGATGAACCGGGCCGCGATGGCGTCGACGTGGTAACGCTTAACCTCCACGTCGGGATAGTCCCTGGCGACGATGTCGGTGACCTCGTCCCAGAACACCATGGAGTGCTTCTGCGCGTTGGACTTCGTCACGGAAGCCAGGCGCTTGGTGCGGCGGCGCGCCTGCTCGAAGCCGTAGCGCAGGATCCGTTCGACAGCTTTGCGGGTGAAAATCGCGGTCTCGACCGCGACCTCATCCTGCGTGCCGACATGGAGCCGCCCGCCGGCACCAGAATACTCGCCCTCCGTGTTCTCCCGGATGCACAGGATGTCGAAATTCTCCGCGCGCAGGGGGCCCTTCACGCCAGCCAGCAGGCGATGTGGCCGTGCGTTGACGTACAGCCCGAACTGTTTGCGGATGGGAAGCAACAAGCCATGCAGGGACACGGAATCGGGCACCTTTGCGGGCCAGCCGACCGCGCCCAGCAGGATGGAATCGAAGGGACGCAACTGCTCGATGCCGTCCTCCGGCATCATGTGGCCCGTCGCGAGGTAACGCTCGCATGACCAGTCGAAATGCTCATAGTCCAGGCCAAAGCCGAAGATATCGGCGGCCGCATCGAGCACTTTCCTTGATGCTGCGACCACTTCGACGCCGATTCCGTCGCCGGGTATGACGGCAATGCCATAAGAGCTCATCGGCTGTCCTCTGCTATGATCCGCAACCTGTCCGCGATCGGACACGCGTTTTCCGATACAGCCGTTATGTGCCAAGGGGAAGCCCGCACGCGCAATTCGCAGTGATCGGCAGCGCGAATGAGGTCCATCGCGCCACTGCCTGCGCGGATCGATGGGGGGCGTGGTAAAAGCTCTTGCATGTCGCGGGCTATGCGGCTTTGTGAGAAAGATCTGATATCGGCATGGCCCAAGACGATAGGCGACCAGAAGTCATGGCCACGAGAACAAGGTTCCGGATGGCGCCACATCACGTGGAGGAGCGTGCACGGATTCCATGCGTGCAGGGCTCCTGACATGGCGGTGCGTCGCATGGCTTCCACCCCAACAAACTATCCGCGCGTGTGCCCCTGCGGCGACACGGCGCTGACCGTTGAATTCGGCGACGCGGTGGATCCCGTTCTCAACGCCAAGGTCCTGGCCCTTGACGCGGCGCTGAAGGCACGGCCTCTCGCCGGCGTTGTCGAGACGGTGCCGACTTATCGTTCACTGCTCATCCATTTCGACCCGGTCGCCGCGGACCCTGAAGCGCTGCCGGACGCGCTTCTCGCCCTCGCCGCCGACCCGCCGACCGGTGAGGCTAGCGCGCGGCGCTGGCGCATTCCCGTTGTCTACGGCGGTGAATTCGGGGAAGATCTCTCTGATGTTGCGGCCCAGCACGGTCTCTCGCAGTCAGAGCTGATCGAGGCGCATTGCGGGTCTGTCTATCGTGTCTACATGATCGGCTTCCTGCCCGGATTCACCTATCTGGGCGGCCTCGATCCCAGGCTCGCCACATCGCGTCGGGCGGAGCCGCGCCTGCTCATCCCCCCGAGTTCGGTCATCATCGGGGGCGCGCAGGCGGCGATCAGCTCGATCGCTGGGCCGAGCGGCTGGCATCTCCTGGGGCGCACGCCCGTTCGGCCCTATCAACCTGGCCGTGATCCCGCTTTCCTAATCGCGGCGGGTGATGAGATCGTATTCGAGCCGGTCGCGGCCGACCGTTGGCCAGCCCTCGACAAGGCCGCCGACGCCGGCGAGCCGGTCGCGGAGCTTGTGGCATCGTGAGCGCTCTCATTCTGCGCGATTGCGGGCCGGCGACATCACTTCAGGATGGCGGGCGGTTTGGCTACCAGCGCTTCGGCGTCTCCCCGGCGGGCGCGATGGACCAGTCCGGGCTCGCGGTTGCCAATGTGCTGGTCGGAAACGCCACCGACGTTGCCGCCATCGAGTTCATGGTGCAGGGGGGCTCAATGATCTGCGAGGGAGGGCCTGTTCATGTGGCGCTCGCCGGTGGCGGCGCGACACTTACCGTGGATGGCACGCCCCTGGCGCCGCTCACCTCCGTGCTGCTGCACGAGGGCGAGGTGCTGACGGTGAGTGCCTGCCGCGCCGGGCTCTACGCCTATCTGGCCGTTGCGGGTGGCTTTGATGCGGCGCCTGAACTTGGCAGCCTTTCCTTGCACCGTCGCTCGGGCATGGGCGGCCTTGTCGGCCGGCCGCTTGCCGCCGGCGACCGGCTGCCCTGCCCCGTCGCGGAGCAGGCCCGGCCGAGCCGGTTCACGGACGGGCCGGCTGTCGAGGGAGGTCCTGTCCGTGTTGTTCTCGGCCCGCAGGACGACTATTTCGAGCCGGCGACAATCGCCCGCTTTCTCGGGGAGAGATATCGCGTTTCCCCGCGTATCGACCGCATGGGCTATCAACTTGATGGGCCGAAGCTCATCGCCGCGGGTGGCCACAATATTGTATCCGACGGCATCGTCAGCGGCCATGTGCAGGTGCCGGGCCATGGCCAGCCGATCGTGCTGATGCGCGACCGACAGACGACGGGTGGTTACCCAAAAATCGCGACGGTGATCAGCGCCGATCTTGATCGGCTGGCGCAATCCGTGCCCGGCACGGAGCTGACGTTCCGGGCGATCGAACGGGAAGAGGCGGTGCGACTGGCCCGCCAGCATCGCGCCGCCATCGCATCGCTTGCGGGCCGCCTGAAGCCCGCCCGCCCGGACCTCGACGCGCGCCGGCTGCTCGGGCTGAACCTCATCAGCGGTGTGGTCGACGGCCGATATCCTGTGGAGGAGGGGGACATCGCCTAGTCTCGTTCAATGGACTTTTATCTGAGCTGTATGCTGCCCCAGCCCTCGGTCTCCTCACATCAAATCCGACAGATAGTGCAGATCTTGAGTCACGCAGATACTGAGCCGCCTTTCGACAGGGTTCTTGTCGAGGGCGAGCGCAAGTCGGTCGATCTGCAGGACAGGTGCCCCAGGCGCGACGCCGAGAATGGCGGCGTCATCGGCTGACGCGCCGACCGCTTTGAGCTTTTCCTGTGTGTTGGCGATGGTAATGCCGTAGTGCATCGCATAGAGACCATAGAGGTTGTTCGGCACGGCCATGCCTGCGAGATCAGGAAAGAGTGCAGCGGGAAGCGTGATCGCCTCAGCGATGACCGGCCTGTTCTCTATCGATCGCACCCGTTTGATGCGGATGACCCGACTTCCCGGCGCCAGGGCGAGCAGAGAGCGTTCGTTGGCATCAGCACGTCCCTGAGACAGAGATAGTACCCGGCTGTCGGGAAAGCTCGGCGCGCCGCTGTCGGGAACCAGCTTGAAGAACTGGAAGAGGATGCGCTCTTCATCGTGGCGGGCGACGAAAGTGCCACGGCCCTGACGGCGTACCACGAGATTTTCGGCCGCCATCGCATCGAGCGCCTTGCGCACGGTGCCCTGGCTCACGCCGAGATCCGCCGCAAGCTGCATCTCACTGGGCAACGCCTCGCCGGGAGCCCATACGCCATCGACCAGATTGCGGATGAGCCGGTCTCGGACCTGACGGTAGAGCGGCCGAAAGCCGAGTGTTTCGATATCGTCTTGAGGCGCTGTCATGCGTTTCCGTTGATACCCTCGGGCAAGATGCCCGCAAAACTGTGTCTGTCTCATCCAGGGTCAGGTGCGATTTTCAGCGCCACTGACGCGCATGCTCCGCGGCAAGTTCGCGGGAAGAGTTATCTTATATCATTTATGAGACAAAAGAGAGAGCTTCGCTCGCCTTTCCGAGATCTGCGCTTTGGGATGGGACGTGCGTCGGACAGCCCATTAACCCCACGAGGCTGCGAACGGCTGGGTTCCTCGTCAACTGGACGCGCTGAAGTTGCCCTGCAGGCCTCATGGAAGTCCTATGGCGGACGCAAGCCAATCCTCGTGTTATATAAGATATCTGTTATATTATCGCTCCGCGCTCGTGGCTGCGTATCAACCCGAGGCGGCTAAACGACATCTTTTTTGTTCCAAGCCAGCGTCAGTCTGGTCGACGAACCGTGCGTATCAACGGCGGACATATTGCAACGCCAACAAACGGCGGGAGGAATTTATCGATGCGAATATTGATGCAGGCGATTGTGGCCGGTCTTATGACGGTAGCGACGGCGGGTGGCGCGGTCCAAGCGCAATCCTATCCCTCACGAGCCATAACACTGGTTGTTCCTTTCGCGGCGGGAGGCCCGAGCGATGCGATCGCGCGCCTTATTGGCCAGTCCATGTCGGAAACGCTTGGACAACAGGTCGTGATCGAGAATGTCGCGGGGGCCGGCGGGACGTCCGGTGCCGCGCGCGTCGCCAAGGCGGATCCGGATGGTTACACGCTGCTCATCCACCATGTGGCTCTCGCGGCCGGAGCATCGCTCTATCCGAAGCTCGCCTACGATACGGCAACGGCCTTCGCCCCCATCGGACTTGTCAATTCCGGGCCGATGGTCCTGATGTCGAAAAAGGATTATCTGGCGACCGATGCCGCGGGCCTCACAGCCAAACTGAAGGCGGACGGGATGAAGGCCACGCTCGCCCATGCCGGCGTCGGATCGAATTCACATCTCTGCACCCTGCTTTTGCAGAAGGCATTGGGCGTCACGTTCACGCAGGTTGCCTATCGCGGCACCGGCCCCGCGATGAACGATCTGATGAGCGGGCAAGTGGACGTGCTGTGTGACCAGTCGACAACAGCCGTTCCGCAGATCGAGGGTAACACTGTCAAAGGGTTCGCGGTGACCTCGCAGGAGAGGCTGCCGGTTCTCAAGGACTTGCCGACATTGCAGGAGACGGGCCTCAAGGACTTCGCCTTTACCATCTGGCACGGAATCTACGCCCCAGCGGGGACCTCGCCCGACGTGGTGGCCAAGCTCAATGCGGCGCTGCAGAAGGCGTTGGACGACAAGAACGTGCAAACACGCTTCGCAGAAGTCGGCACGCAGCTTTTCCCCACGGGAGAGCGAACGCCAGCCGCGCATCAAGCCCAATTCGCCAAGGAGATCGCGACCTGGCGCGCTGTCATTGGAGAGAACGGGCCGAAGAACTGATGCAGAAGAACTGATGCAAGTGTTCCGGGCACGCGGGCCTTTCGGTTCCGGCGTGCCCGTCCGCCTTGTGTCTCTACGTCACTCGCGCCGCAATGATCCCTCCCCTCCGGGGAGGGTGGCGCCGCAGGCGCCGGGTGGGGCCAGCTGACTTTGATCCGACCGAAGGGCAGGAACGGCTGCCGGCTTGAGGGTTCGTTCTCCAGCGTATCCCCACCCGACCTCGCTGACGCGAGGCCACCCTCCCCTAGGGAGGGATCAACGCGACAGCTCTGTCGTGTCATCAAGCTAGTTGAATCTGCGCGCCGATGACATGACACGGAGGGTTACTTGGTCCTGTCGGAATGCCGGTTGGCTAAAGCCCCCGAATGTCGGAGAGCAGGCCGTCGGCGACGGTCAGGCCGTCCTTTTCGGCCCTGGCGCGCAGGGCAAGGCGGCGGGAGCCCGGCAGGCGGGCGCCGTCCTGCGCGGTGATCGCCTCCGCGAGCACGGCGAAACGGGCGGTGGCACCGGGGCCACCGAGGCGGGCGGGGTCAAGCGCCAGGATCAGTTGCCCGGTGTCCGGCGGTGGCCCCTCGGCATCGAGAAAGGATGAAGCCTCCGCGGCATAGCGGGCGCCGGTGAGGCCGGCGGCCAGAAGCTCCACCATCAACGCGAGCGCGGTGCCCTTGGCGTCGCCTAGGGGCAGCATCGTGCCCTTGAGCGCTGCGTCCGGATCAGTCGTCGGCTGTCCGGATGCGTCCAGGGCCCAGCCGGCGGGAATGGGCTCGCCCTTTTGTTTGGCCGCGAGAATATTCCCGCGCGCCACCTTGGACACGGACAGGTCCACCACGATGGGGGCCGCGTTGGCGAGCGGGCAGGCGAAGGCGATGGGATTGGTGCCGAACACCGCGCGGGAACCGCCCCAGGGCGCGATGGCGGCCGGCGTATTGGCGAAGATGAGGGCGACAAGCCCACCCTCCGCCAGCCTCTCGACAGCGTGGCCGGCAGCGCCGCAATGATGCGAATGGCGGATGGGGGCGACGGCGACGCCCTGGCTGCGCGCGACCTCCGGCAGGGCATCGAGCGCGGCATCGAGTGCCGGATAGGCGAAGCCATGGGCGGCATCGACCGCGACGACGCCGGGGGCCGGCCGCGTGACGACGGGCCGGGCAAAGCCATCCACCTTGCCGACCTTGGCCTGGGCTGCATAGCTCGGCACGCGCGACAGGCCGTGGCCCTTCAGCCCGTCCGCCTCGGCGGCGACCAGCGCGCGGGCGACGCTCGCGGCATTGGCCTCATTGACGCGGGAGCGGACGAGGGCTGCGGCGACGAGATCTCGCGCTTCGACGAGTGACAGGACAGGCATGGCTTGCTTTCGGCTGGGTTATGCCCCGGCGAGATGGCGGCGGATGTTGTCCACCGTCACCCACGAGACGCGCACATTCGATTCCACCGTTACCCCGGCGATATGCGGCGTCAAGATGAGGTTGGGGGTGCCCGCGAAGCCCGCACCACGGCCTGCGGTGAGCGGTTCTTCCGCGAACACGTCGAGCGCCGCCCCGCCGAGCTGGCCGGCGCGAAGCGCGGCGGCGATGGCGCTTTCATCCACCACGCCGCCCCGTGCCGCATTGATGACGAGCGCGCCCTTCTTCATGCGGGCGATCGCGGCGTTGTCGATCAGCCCACGCGTTTCATCGGTCAGCGGCACATGCAGCGATACCACGTCAGCCTCGGTCAGGAGCCTGTCCAGAGGCTGCGCCTCGACACGTCCCCAGGGTTGCGTCCACGCCTCGGCGGACGGCGGCAGATAGGGATCATAAGCGGTGACCGTCATGCCAAGGGCGGCCGCGCGCTTCGCGGTTTCGCGGGCGATCGCGCCAAAGCCGACGAGGCCGAGCCGCTTACCGGCGATCTCGCGGCCGATAAGGGCATTGCGCGGCCAGGCTCCGGACGCCACCTCAGCGCTGGCGCCGTACGCGCCGCGCAGAAGCAACATCGCCGTGGCGATGACGTATTCCGCGACAGATGTGTCGTTGGCGCCGGACGCCGGATAGACGGCGATGCCGCGTGCCTTGCAAGCAGCCACATCGATATTGTCGAGGCCGACGCCGAGCCGTCCGACTGCCTTGAGGTTGCGTGCCGCGTCGAGCAGGGCGCCACGCAGCTGCGTGCGGTTGCGGACGATGAGCGCGTCTGCCTGACCGATCACGACGGCCAGATCGTCCGGGCGGTCGACGAGACTGGGATCGTAGAGGACCTCAAACCCGTTGAGGCCGCTGCGGATCGCTTCCTCATCCATGAATTCGCTGATCACGATCATTGGCTTGGCCTCGAGAGGTCCATAGAGCTGAGCCCGGCTGGCGCCGAGCTCAGTACAAGGTTCGGAACAATTTCGAAGACGGCTCAGGCGCTCCGGTAGAGTTTCGTCATGACGAACTCGCGGTGACCGAGGGACTCCGCAGCGGTCAGGCGGCCATTGGCCGTGCGCTGGATCATGCTGATCAGGGCGTCGCCAGCACTTTCCAGCGTCTGGTCGCGGCGCAGAATACCGGTCACGTCGAGATCGATATGCTCGGACATGGTGCGCATGGTCTTCGGATTGCCGGTGATCTTGATAACCGGCAGGATCGGGTTGCCGATCACATTGCCCTGGCCCGTTGGGAAGGTGTGGACAACATAGCCGCCAGCCGCCATGAGCGTCACGCATTCAGCGGCTGCCGACGAGGTGTCCATGTAGTAGAGGCCGGGGCCTCGCGCAGGCATTTCGGCCGGCTCGAGAATATCGATGAATTTCGACGTTCGGCCGATCTTCTCGAGATTGCCGAGCGCCTTTTCCTCGATGGTCGTCAACCCGCCGGCAATATTGCCCTTGGTCGGCTGGCTGTCGGAAAGGTCATCAGTTTTGTGCGCCTCGATCACGTCGTCCTGATAGGCCTTCCACATCTTGTACCAGCGTTCACCAAGCTCCGGCGTCGCGGCGCGCGCTTTGCAGAGGTGCTCGGCGCCCGTAATCTCGGAGGTTTCCCCGAACACTCCGTAGATGCCTTTCGGGATCAGCTTGTCGTACATGTTGCCTACAGTCGGGCAAGACGATAGGCCGGTCGTGGTGTCGGATTCGCCACATTTCGTCGAGACCCAGAGCTCGCTGATCGGGAATTCTTCCCGTTGCAGCTCGGTTGCCCATTGCAGGTATTGCTTGGCGACATAGGAGGCGCGCGCGATCGTCGCGATGTCCCCGTGGCCCTCGATGCCGAAGCCCGTTACGGGTTTGCCAGTCTTGGCGATGCCGTCGACCACCCGTTTGGTCCAGCCCTCTTCGATGCCGATCACGACCACCGCGGCGACATTCGGATTCGAGCCGACGCCGATCAGCGTGCGGAAGAAGACATCAAGGTCTTCGCCGAACTGCAGGCGGCCGTACGCGTGCGGCAGCGCGAGCGTACCCTTGATCGCATTGGCAACCGCTTCGCAGGCGGCGTTGGACAGGTCGTCCAGCGGTAAGATGACGACGTGGTTACGTACACCCACCCGCCCGTTTTCGCGCTTCCAGCCATGGAACGTCAGCTTGCCGTAATCGCCATTGGCAAAGAGGGCCTTTGTCTGGGCGGCCGAAGCGGCGATCGCAGCTTCCGAATTGCTTTGCATGGCCTTGATCCTCACCAGCGCTTTGTCTTGACGTTATGAACGTGCAGGTGCTCGCCCTTCGCGATGTCAGCAATCGCCTTGCCGATGTCCTCGCCGTATTTGACAATGGTGTCGCCAGCCTTGATGTCCTTGAGGGCGACCTTGTGGCCGATCGGCACGTCATGGGCGGCCATGAGCGTGAAGGTCGTGTCGTTCTCGGTGATCAGACACAGCATTTCGCTGCCGGCCTTCAGATCCTCAACAACCACGACCCCGCAGCTGTCCTGGGGCGTGTGAACGAGGCATTGCGGAATGCTCATGGGACTGTCCCAACCTCCCTATGATGATCGCGCCGCCCTTGCCCGAGACACAGAGATGGGCCGCAAGCGCCTTTCCCAGCCCGGTCCCAATGAGAAGGGCTTTGATCTACGGCAGCGAGGCGTGAACCAGCTTGTGTGGCGCATCATCCCGGTGGGCCGTCGGTATTCCTATCTTATATAAGACATAAGATAACCGCGTAAGTCAACCAAATGGCGTCGGGTGCGAGTATCTGGCGGTCGGCTCGCTCGACAACGACTTCTTGATCAGGATCAGGACGGGACAGATAGTTTCTGCTTAGCTGCAAGCATCACCGCAACGGCAGCGCGGTGTGCCGCGTTGATATTGAGCATTTCGGGGCGGTCAAAGCAGCCCGGCTGATGAGGAGGTTGACATGGTTGAGCTACCCGCGAATTTCCGCAGGATCAGGTTGGAGCTGGCGCGCGAACCGGGCCATCCAGTGGGAAGCCCCCTCGACGGCTACGAATTTGCCGCGCCGCTCATGGCAGACGGGCATATCGACGCCACGACCTGGAAGAAGCATGCCGAGCATTGCCGCGTCCGGCGTTTTCGCGCGCATGAGGCCGATCAGCATGGTCGTCTCGCGCGTAAGCCTGGCGGGAGCTGGTATTTCGATTATGACCGCGGTAGCGATGCGGACGACGAATCCGGCTTCCGCTTCAACAAGGAAAGCTTTCAGCCCGGAGAATATGTCTCGATCCGCGATGACGAGCATATGCATACTTATCAGATTGTTTCGGTCGAGCCGCTTTGACAGCTCGGGTCTCGCCGGTTGCCCCGGGTGGACATTCGCGGAAGGGAGCCCAATCTGTGAAGATCTGACGTATCATCGCATAACGACACGCGGCGGTTATGAAGATGGACAAATCCAGCGCACCAGCAGCGGTGAGCCACGAGCATCATCGTCCGATGGGTAAAGATCCCGAGGAGATGCGGCATCACGAGCACAATCGCGGCCCTGATGAACGGCACTCTGGTGAGCCGGGGACGACAACTGCGCATGATGGACATCGTCACGGACATGGCCACGACCCCGGGCATGGCCATGACCACGGCCACGGGCAAGGCGGTCACGAATGTGGCCATGAAGACGCGAAGGAGACGGCCTGCCACGGGGGGCACCAGCACGGTCATGGAGGGCGCGCGCCGGGCGTGACCGCCCAGCCGCCTGTAACTCTTTATACCTGTCCGATGCATCCGGAGATCAGACGCACGGACCCAGGCAGTTGTCCTATCTGCGGCATGGCGCTCGAGCCCATCGTCGCGACGCTTGAAACAGGCCCAAGTCCTGAACTCCAGGACATGACGCGCCGCTTCTGGGTTGGTCTGGTCCTGTCGTTGCCGGTTTTCGTACTGGAGATGGGCGGCCATCTCCTGCCCGTTATTCATCACCTCGTGCCGCCCGCCGTCTCGATCTGGGCCCAGTTCGCGCTGGCGACGCCCGTTGTGCTTTGGGCAGGCTGGCCATTCTTCGTGCGGGGCTGGCAATCCCTCGTCAATCGCAGCCTGAACATGTTCACGCTGATCGCAATGGGCACCGGCGTGGCCTGGGCTTACAGTGTGGTTGCCACATTGGCGCCCGGCCTCTTTCCCGCGGCGTTCAGGGGTATGGACGGCACCGTTGCCGTTTATTTCGAGGCGGCGGCCGTGATCACCGTGCTCGTGCTGCTGGGACAGGTTCTGGAGCTCCGGGCTCGCGAGCAGACATCCGGCGCCATCAAGGCCTTGCTTGATCTCGCGCCGAAGACGGCGCGGCGTATAGAGGCGGATGGCCGGGATGCGGAGGTGCCACTCGATACCATCGTGGTCGGCGAGAAGCTTCGGGTGCGGCCCGGCGAGAAAGTGCCGGTCGACGGCATCGTCGAGGACGGGCGCTCCTCCCTGGATGAAGCCATGGTCACGGGCGAATCCATGCCTGTGACCAAGACTGTGGGCGATCGTGTCACAGGGGGCACGCTTAACCAGACTGGTGCGCTGGTGATCCGTGCAGAGAAGGTCGGCAGCGAGACGATGCTCGCGCGCATTGTCCAGATGGTTGCCGATGCCCAGCGTTCGCGTGCGCCGATCCAACGCCTCGCCGACACGGTATCGGGCTGGTTCGTGCCCCTCGTCATCGCGATCGCGGCGCTTGCTTTTATCGCCTGGGGTGTATGGGGGCCGGAACCGCGCCTCGCCCATGGGCTGGTGGCGGCCGTTGCGGTGCTGATCGTCGCCTGTCCCTGTGCGCTCGGCCTCGCCACTCCGATGTCGATCATGGTCGGCGTCGGGAAGGGCGCGGGGCTCGGCGTTCTCATCAAGAATGCCGAAGCTCTCGAACGCATGGAGAGGGTGGACACCCTCGTCGTTGACAAGACGGGAACGCTGACCGAAGGCAAGCCGTCGGTGACCGCCATCGTTCCGGCCGATGGCTGGACCGAGGACGAGATCCTGCGTCTGGCGGCCGGCGTCGAGCGTGCGGCAGAGCATCCCCTGGCGGCGGCAATCGTTGCAGCGGCGGAGGGCCGGTCCATTACCATCCCGGATGTGACCAATTTTGACTCGCCAACCGGTAAGGGCGCGCTGGGCACCGTCGCGGGCAAGTCGATCGTACTCGGCAACGCGGGGTTTCTAGCTGAACATGGCGTTCGGGTGGACGCACTCGTCGAAAGAGCGGACGCGCTCCGCGCCGAAGGGGCGACGGCTATCTTCATCGCCGTCGCCGATAAGGCAGCCGGCATCTTCGCAATCGCTGATCCCGTCAAGGCAACGACCCCGGCTGCGCTTGAGACGCTGCGCAAGGATGGTATCCGCGTCGTCATGCTGACCGGTGACAACCGCACGACCGCCGACGCGGTTGCGCGCCGCCTCGGGATCGACGACGTCGAGGCCGACGTGCTGCCGGACGCCAAGAGCGCCGTCGTCGAGAGACTCAAGCAGGAGGGCAGGGTGGTTGCCATGGCTGGGGATGGTGTGAATGACGCGCCCGCACTCGCCGCCGCCGATGTCGGGATCGCGATGGGTTCCGGCACCGACGTCGCCATCGAGAGCGCGGGCGTCACGCTGTTGAAGGGGGATCTCACCGGCATCGTCCGCGCCCGGCTCCTCTCTCAGGCGACGATGGCCAATATCCGGCAGAATCTCTTCTTTGCCTTCATCTACAACGCGGCAGGCGTGCCCATCGCCGCCGGCGTGCTCTATCCCCTGTTCGGCATCCTCATGTCGCCGGTGATCGCGGCGGCGGCCATGGCGCTGTCCTCCGTCAGCGTCATCGCGAATGCGTTGCGCCTGCGTGTTACTGATATTTGAGGGTGGGAGCAGCTTTCGCTGTCACGTGGCGCATATGAACCAACGCAAGCCAGCCCTGCGTTCGATGGCGGTTGTCCCATACCGGCTTTGCACTAGTGTTGGCCCCGCTCGTCCCGCCAAGCCACAGCATGATCGATCCCGCCGCGCGTGATCACCGACCCGAAACCCGGGTGGCATGGTTGCCCGGCCGGGCGTGGATTGATGGCGAGGTTCGGCGTGTTCAGTTTGTCGCTCTTGTGGATTCCCGCAACGTTGATTGCGGCTTTGACCCAAACCGCCCGTAATGCCATGCAGCGCGGCCTCACGGGCGCACTCGGCACAGTGGGCGCGACACAGGTCCGCTTCCTCTATGGGCTCCCTTTCTCGCTCTTCTTCCTCGGCCTCGTTCTTGTCGTCGGCGGTGAAAGCCTGCCCCAGGTTGGTCTGCAAGCCCTGCTGTTCACGGCTATGGGGGCAATTTCACAGATCCTCGCCACGGCTTTGATGCTGGTGACGATGAAGGAACGCTCCTTTTCTGTCACCATCGCGCTGCTCAAGACCGAGCCTATCCTTGTGGCGCTTGCCGGCATGGTCATCCTGGGGGATATCCCGACAACATGGGCCGCAGCGGGCATTGTCATCGCGACGGCGGGGGTCGTCCTGCTGTCTGTGAAGCCGGGATCGGCGGCGAGCTGGCTCAGCGGCCGCTCGGTGGCCATGGGCGTCATTGCCGGCGGGCTCTTCGCCCTTTCTGCCATCGGCTTTCGTGGGGCGATCATCGATTTGCCGTCGGGCTCCTTCGTGGTCCGCGCGACGACGATCCTTGCGCTCAGCCTGTTCCTGCAATCGGCGATCCTTGTTGTCTGGATGCTGGCCTTCAATCGGCCCCAGCTTCTGGCGACGCTGCGGGCTTGGCGCGTTTCGATCCTCGCCGGCCTGACGGGGGCGTTCGCTTCACAGTTCTGGTTCATCGGCTTTTCGCTGACGAGTGCCGCGAATGTTCGCACGCTGGCGCTCGTCGAGGTGCTGTTCGCCCAGGCTGTGTCCCATCGTCTTATGGCCCAGAGCACCAGCCGGCGGGACATCGCCGGCATGGTTCTGATCGTGGTGGGCGTCGGCCTATTACTCCTCAATACCCATTAGATCCGCGCATAGGCATCCCATCAGCGCGGGAACGGCTACAGGAAGCCACAACGGATGCTGCCATCCGCCGGCGCGAGAATCGCTTGACGGCAGTGCTGTCCCCCATGGCAATGGAGATGGCGCATCGGGGTGATCGCAAGGGGACCTTGCAACGTGTCAGGAACGGTAGAGATCGTTGGCGTGACGAAGCGCTTCGGGTCGCATCTTGCGGTCGACGACATTTCCTTCGGGATCGGCAGCGGGGAGTTTTTCTCGCTGCTGGGGCCATCGGGCTGCGGCAAGTCGACGACGTTGCGGATGCTGTCGGGTTTCGAGGCGCCCGATGAAGGCGCGATCCGCATCGCCGGTCAGGACATGACCGACGTGCCGCCCTACCGGCGGCCGACCAACATCGTGTTCCAGCGCTGGGCGCTGTTTCCGCATATGAGCGTGGAAGCCAATGTCGCCTTCGGGCTGGAGGCGGAGGGAAGGCCGCGCGCCGAGATCCGCAGCCGGGTGGGTGACGCGCTGGCGCTCGTCGGGCTTTCGGGCTTTGCCGGCCGCAAGCCGGGCCAGCTCTCCGGCGGGCAGATGCAGCGCGTGGCGCTGGCGCGGGCCCTGGTGAAGCGGCCGAAGGTGCTCTTGCTCGACGAGCCCCTGAGCGCGCTCGACCTCAAGCTGCGCCACCAGATGCAGATCGAGTTGAAGCGTATCCAGCAGGAGATCGGAACGACCTTCATCTTCGTCACCCATGACCAGGGCGAGGCGCTCGCCATGTCGGACAAGGTGGCGGTGATGAATGCCGGGCGGGTGGAGCAGATCGCCTCGCCGCAGGAGCTCTATGACGCGCCGGCGACGCGCTTCGTGGCGGGTTTCATCGGCCATGCCAATCTGCTGCCGGTGACGGTGGAGGGGCCGGCGGGCGAGGGGCTTGCGCGGGTGCGGCTGGGCGATCTCGGCTTCGTGGCGGTGGCGCGCGAGGCGCTGGCCGGAGAGGCGACCCTGGCGCTGCGCTTCGAGCGGGTGCGCATCGGCGCGGCGCAGACCGGCGTTGGTGCATCCGGCCTGGATAATCCCGGCTTGGATCATCCCGGCTTGGATCATCTGGGATCAGCGCGGGCCACCGGCGTGGTGCGGCAGATGATCTTCGGCGGTTCGACCGTGCAATATGTGGTGGGGCTCGACGCCGCGCCGGTGGAGATCACTGCCGAGCAGCCCCACGGCGCCGGCGCTGCCGTCTTCACCCAAGGCACCCCCGTCACCCTTACCTGGGAGCCCGCCGATGGCCGCCTCTTCAGGTCGTGAGGGCGGCGGGGCCGCCCGCGCGAAAGCCGAACGCTCGGGCCTGGCTGCTGCTGTAAGTCGTTGGACTTGGAACAGGCATGAAGCAGCCTTGAGAGCAGAAGCAAAAACGCAATCGCAGGCTACGCGGCCGTAGCGAAGTATCGGCTGCAAACAGGGTGGGTCGGTTTTATTCGGCTTCTCCTCCCAACAGTGCTTCCAGCAAAGCATGGCGCGGAGAGGCAAACGGGTTCGCGACCGTCACCCCGCCCCATGTGAAGCCGTCTTGAAGGTCTTCAGAGAGCAGCAAGCGGCAACCGTGTTGCGAGGCAACGGCAAGAATGACCGCATCCCAGATGCTGAACTGGTGATCGATCGCAAGGTCGGCTGCCGCCAGCATCGCCTCGGACCCGGTCTCGACGATCGGAAAGGTATCCCGCCAGCCCAGAAGGGCCTCGCGGGCTTCGGCCCGCGACCTTCCGGCCTTGCGCGTGAGGACGTTGAACAGTTCGCCAAGCACCTGAACCGGAATGAGAGTTGCCTCTTGCGGCAGATTGCGCACCAGCTCGAGGGCAATGTCGCGCTTTGCGGCATCGTTGACGCCCTCCGCGTAGGCGAGGACATTGGTGTCGAGCGCGAGTTTCAACGCTCGTCTTCGTAAAGCTCGTCGCGTGTCCAGCGCCCGGCGCTGACGGCGGGCTGGCGCTCAAGGCGCGACAGCAGCGCCGCCCGTGCGCCGGACACAAGGCTTCCGTGTTTGTCGGCGGGAACGATGCGAGCGACAGGGCGTCCGTGGCTCGTCACGACATAGCTGCGCCCCTCGCGCACGTTGCGCAGGATGAGAGAGAATTTGCGGTTGGCATCCGCTGCCGAAACGAGTTCTTCCATAGCCTGAGCCTCGTATATAGTTATATTGCCTACAATGGCGACGAATGCCGCGTTCCGCAAGGCTGTTTGGGGGGCTGTCGTGGAGTTTTCGTCAGCGATTGGTCCGCCTCGCGTTCTCTCGCCTGGATCTACCTTCCCCATTGTGCATTCGGGCGCACATAGATGCTTTCGCCGCGCTCGCCCTCGCGACCATCGGAGGTGAAGCGATGGTCGGCGGGCGGGTGAGCGCGCTGTTCGCAATCGAGGCGCGGGCAGATGCGGCAGCCGACGCCGATCGGCACGGCGAGTGCCGGATTGTTGAGGTCGATACCATCTGAATAGATCATCTGCGTGGCCTGGCTGATGTGACAGCCTAGGCCAATGGAGAAATGTCGCCGGGGCGCGTTGTATTGCGGCCCGCTTTTCGTCTGGGTCCGCGCTATGCAGAAGTAGCGCTGACCCTCCGGCATCTGGCTGATCTGCACGTTGATCTGTCCTTGCTGCAGGAAGGCGCCGTAGACGTTCCAGCGCGGACAGGCTCCGGAATGGCGGGGAATATGGATTCCCGACAGCGAGAAGCGCTTGGAGATATTGCCGGCGATATCAGTGCGCACGAGATGCAGCGGAATGCCGGCCTGGCCCGGGCGCTGGAGGGTCGTCATGCGGTGGCAGACCTGCTCGAAGCTGACCCGGAACCGTCGTCCGATCCGCTCGATATCGTAGCGCGTTTCCCGGCAGGCCTTCAGAAACGGCTCATAGGGCATGATCAGGGCGGCGGCGAAATAGCTGGCGAGCGCATTGCGCGCCAGCACGGGCGCGTCGGCGGGCAGCTCGCTTTCGTCGATCAGTCTCTCGATATCGAGGGTGGCCGCCAGCAGACCCAGATGATGGGCAACGGCGAACAGGCTTGTCTCCGCAGGCAGAGCCTCGGCCGTCAGGATTTCGCGCCCGGCCGTGTCGACCCGCTGCATGATGCCGGTCGGCAAGGCGGCCAGACGCCAATTGAGCCCGAAGACATTGAACAGATAGGAGCGCAGGCCGTGCTCCAGGTTCTCCGACATCTGGTCGATGTCGGCGCGGACGCGCTCCGCCGCTGCCTCGAGCGTCGGAAAATGATTGGCGTTGAGCTGGATGAAGTCGGAGACGGCATCGGTCGCTACATGGTGTCCCGTTTCGGCGGGCGCTCCCGTGCCAAGCCTGCTGTTCGTCTTGAGCTGGCGATACTGGTCGAAGAGACGCACGACGGCCCGTCCGACGGACGGATTAGAGAAAGCGAAATCGCGGATGTCCTGGTTGGTCAATGCGCTTTCCGCGAAGAGGTCATCGCCGAAGATCTCCATGAGATCACCGGTGAGTCGCGTCTCGTCATTCTCGACGAGTTCCCCTGGCTCTACCCGGAAGTGACCGGCGATCTTCATCAGGAGCGGCACAGTGATACGACGCCGGTTGTGCTCGATCAGATTGAGATAGCTCGCCGAGATGCCGAGGATAGCAGCAAGCTCCGCCTGCGACGTCCTCGCCTGCCGGCGCAACCGCTGGATACGAGCGCCGATCTGCGGGTTCTCTTTGGCCATGCTATGTCCCGATAGTTCAATTTACAAAAGTGGCGGCGATCTTTACAATGATTTACAGTCTAAATGTCTCACATCGTTATATAATTATCATTCTCATGGATGTGTCAAATCTTGCATCAGCGATGCCAGCGTCATGAACATTCGGCAGACGCATATGGAACGGAATTCGTCACCTTATCCGGCGCAGACATAGGCGTATGCCGGAGGCGGGCGTCGTCCGATCGCCGCCGCCTGTGTGCGCCGGAGCCTGCTGAGACAGCTAGCCTGATGGGTAGGTGATGGGGCCAAAAATACTGTTCGTGCGTTCTGGCAATCTTCCGAGCAGAAAGGTGCGAAGCAGGCGTGTCGGGCTGCTACGTGGTATGAATCGAAACGCTCGCGCCTTCTCGACCCGCTGTCATTATCAACGGATACGACGCAGGATTGGTCAGCACGTTCGGGCGTTACAGTCGACCATCACATTGACGCCGATCAATGTCGTCTACATCTCAACCCTTAGGTTGACCGAACAGACCGGCACGAGGAAATGACATGTCGAATACGCCCCATACGCTTGGCGAGGAATTCCCCGATCAGGTCGATGCCATCCATGCGCTTAAGGTGAAGGATGCCGCCTTTGCGAAAATCCTGGAGGAATATGACGAAGTGAATGATCAGGTTCATCGGGCGGAGACGAATATCGAGCCCGTCAGCCAAGAGGTCGAGACAACCTTGCGCAAGCGGCGTCTTGCGTTGAAGGACGCCATCGCGAGCGCCTTGGCCGACGCGCGGTAGGGACAGTCGCTCACTTGGCGGGGTGTCCGTCAAGGAAGAGGCGGTAAGCCGGATTATCCGTCTCGTTCCAATAGGGGCAGTCGAGCGTGTCGAGGTAGCGCTCGAAGGCCGCTTGGGCTCCATTGCGGACCTGTACTCCGGCCAGAACCCGCCCATAGTCCGCACCGTGATTGCGATAGTGGAACAGGGAGATGTTCCAGTCCGGCCTGAGGCCCTCGAGGAAGGCGAGAAGGGAACCGGGCCGCTCTGGGAACTGGAAGCGATAGAGCTGCTCGTCGTCCAACTGTGCGACGCGGCCGCCGACCATGTGACGGACATGCAGCTTGGCGAGTTCGTTGTCGGTCATATCGACCACCGGGAAGCCCTTGCCGGTGAGATGCTCGATGATGTGCTGCTTCTCCCGATCTCCTTCTGCGAGTTTCACGCCGACGAAGATCCGGGCGTCAGCGCCGGGCGCATAGCGATAGTTGAATTCCGTGATGGATCGGTCGCCCAGCATGCGGATGAAGGCGCGGTAGCTTCCTGGCCGTTCCGGGATCGTGACCGCGAGGAGTGCTTCGCTGCGCTCGCCCACCTCCGCGCGCTCCGCCACATGGCGCAGACGGTCGAAATTGAGGTTGGCGCCCGAGTTGATGGCGATCATCACCTGGTCGAAGGCCGCATTGTCCTCGCAATAGCGCTTCAACCCGGCCAGGGCCACTGCGCCGGCCGGCTCTGCGATGGCGCGTGTGTCGTCGAAGATATCTTTGATCGCGGCGCAGATTTCATCACCGGTTACGCGCACAACCCCGTCCAGCAGGTCGCGGCAGAGCCGGAACGTCTCGGCGCCCGCCTGGCGAACTGCGACACCGTCGGCGAACAGGCCGACATGCTGCAGCATGACGCGTTCGCCCGCCTCAATGGCTGCAGCCATGCAGGCGGCGTCATCGGGCTCGACGCCGATCACCTTCACCTCAGGCCGCAGGAATTTCACATATGCCGCGACGCCAGCTGCCAATCCGCCGCCGCCGATCGGTAGGAAAACGGCGTCGAGAGGACCGGCGCATTGGTGCAGGATCTCGACACCGATCGTGCCCTGGCCGGCAATGACATCCGGATCGTCATACGGGTGCACGAAAACGAGGCCATCGCGCCGCACGAGTTCTTCGGCATGGACGCGCGCCTCATCAAAGGTGTCGCCGTGCAGAACCACCTCGGCGCCATGGCTGCGCACGGCGCTGACCTTGATGCCCGGCGTGGTGCGCGGCATGACCACGACGGCGCGAATGCCGAGCCGCGCCGTTGACAGGGCGACGCCCTGCGCATGGTTGCCCGCCGACGCGCACACGACCCCGCGGGCGCGTTCGTCAGCCGAAAGCTGGGCGATCTTGTTGTAGGCGCCACGCAGCTTGAACGAGAACACCGGCTGGAGATCTTCGCGCTTCAGCAGCACCTTGATACCAAGCCGGTGGGACAGGCGGGGCATCGGGTCGAGCGGGGTCTCCACCGCAACGTCATAGACGGATGCGGTCAGAATGCGCTTGATGTAATCCAGCATGGTCATGCAATCGCCCGCGTGCCAGACATCGTGGAGACATCCACGGGATGTCCGCGCGCAATGCCGCACCACGAGCATCCTCATTGTGGCGGACAGGACAGTCTCGGGAGGTGCGTATGAGCGACCTGCCGATCGTGACTGGTCTAGTCCTCCCCCGACGAGGGGTCAATAGTGCGATGCTGGCTGGATTCTTTCTAAAATCAAGCACTTGGCCAGGAGACTGGCCGAAGTTCCGGCATCGGAGGGCGTCAGCTTCCCGGGGCCTCGATCTGCAGGATCGCTTCGACTTCAACCGTCATCCGGTTGGGTAGGGAGCCCATACCGACAGCCGAGCGCGCGTGGCGGCCCGCCTCGCCGAACACCTCGACGAACAGGTCCGAACAGCCGTTGATGACCTTGGGATGATCACCGAAATCAGGTTCGGCATTCACCATGCCGAGCAATTTGACGACGGCTTTGACTCGGGAAAGCTCCCCCAGCGCGTCCTTGGCAACCGCGAGCAGAAGCAGCCCAGAGGCGCGGGCATCCTGGTAGCCCTGCTCTACGGTCGCATCCCTGCCGAGGCGGCCGACGCTGTAGCCGCCTCCGGGCTGACGGGGCCCTTGGCCGGAGAGATACAGCATGTCCCCTATGAGGCGGTAGGGCACGTAGTTCGCGACGGGCTTCGGCGCGTCCGGCAGTGTGATCCCCAAGGCAGCCAGTCTGTCCTCCGGTGTCATGTTGATCCTCCCCTTGTCGTCCGCCTTGCACCACGAAGGCTGAGGCAAGGTCTAGGCTGAATCGCCATGCAAGGATAGCCCAGACAGTCATCCCCGGGGGCGTCGCGTCGCCAGGAGCCGGGAGATGCGCGGGGAGGGATCGGGCGTTGCGGCTTCCGAGATGACACAGAGTCTCCCGCCAACAGCACTGGATGCCGACTGGCGCCAAGCTCATCCGGATGTTGCTGTACAGCCTCCGCCCTTCAGGCCGGGGGCGTCGCCTTGGCGGGCCGGGCCGCCCAGGCCTCGACTTCGACGAGATACTCCGGGCTGATCAGCGCCGCGACATAGGCGAACATGCTGGCGGGCGGTTCGTCGTGATGGAAAGCCCGCCAGATCTCGACATAGCGCTCGCGGGCCACCGGCTTGGTCAGCCACATGTTGATCTTGAACACAGAGCGATGATCGAGGCCTTCGCTCTCGAGAATCCGTGTGACATTGGCGAAGGCGTTGGCGAGTTGTTCCTCGACCGTGCCCGGGAGATCGCCCTTCTCATCGAGGCCGACCTGACCGGCGATCGCGAGAATATCGCTGCCGGCGGGGATGACCGTGAGATGATGGTAGCGGCCGACGGGCGGCGCGAGGTTTGACGGGTTCTTGCGTTCAATCATGCACTGAGGACCTTGGTGCGGGTGGGCGGGGTAGCGTGGCCGGCTGCTGCTGCGGGCGCCCTGACGATGCAAGCGGCTTCCGTGCCGCTCTCCACGGGTTGCAGCGTGGGGCGGATCGTGTCGCACGGCTCGATCCGGATGGGGCAGCGGCTGACGAATGGGCAACCCGCAGGCGGGTTGAAGGGGCTCGGCAAGTCGCCCTTGAGAATGATGCGCTCGCGTGCACGTTGCGCCCGTGGGTCCGGCAACGGGATCGCGGAGATCAACGCTTCGGTGTAGGGATGGCACGGATGATCGAAGAGGATACCTGTTTCGCCGCGCTCGGCGACGGTGCCGAGGTACATGACGATAACCTCGTCCGCGATATGGCGAACGACCGACAGGTCATGGGATATGAAGAGATAGGCCAGGCCGAGCTCTTTCTGCAGGACCATGAGCAGGTTGAGGATCTGAGAACGGATGGACACATCGAGCGCCGAGACCGGTTCATCGAGCACCAGCAGTTTCGGTGAGAGGGCAAGCGCCCGGGCGATGACCACGCGCTGGCGCTGGCCGCCGGACAGCGCATTCGGCGTTCGCTCCGCATAAGCGGCTGGCAGGCCGACCCTGTCGAGCAGTTCCATGACCCGTTTTTGCCAGTCGCGCTTACGCCATCCCTGCACGATCAGCGGCTCAGCGATACTCTCGCCGATCGTCATTTTGGGATTGAGCGCCGCGCTCGGATCCTGAAAAACAATCTGCATGTCGGTCGCGAGAGCACGCCGCGCTTTCCTGTCGAGCTGCGCGATCTCGCGCCCGTCGAAGATGACCGAGCCGGATGTGACCGGTTCCAGCCCGATAATGCCGTAGGCCGTCGTAGATTTCCCGCAACCGCTCTCGCCGACAAGGGCGACGGTGCGCCCGACGGGTACGTCGAAGGAGATGCCGTCGACTGCCTTCACGACGCCGTTGCGGCCATCGCGAACGCGAAAATGGACCTTGAGATCGCGGACGCTGAGAAGCGGTCCTGCGGCGTTCGTCATGGACACTTCCTCACGCCAGTTCCGCCACGCGGTCGGTGTGCCAGCAGGCGGCTGAGTGGGCCGGCGTCTCGACCGGGCTCAACGGCGGCCGCGTTTCGCAGATCGCGCTCTCCAATGGGCAGCGGCTGCGGAAGCGACACCCCTGCGGCCATTGATCGACACTCGGAACGATACCCTCGATCGTGCGCAAAATCTCCTTGCGATGTCCATCGAGGCGCGGGACCGTCGCCAGCAGAAGGCGCGTGTAAGGGTGGGCCGGCGTGGAAAAGACCGCGTCGGCCGTTCCACGCTCAACGACCCGCCCGCCATACATGACAGCCACGTCATCCGCCATTTCGGCTACCACACCCATATCGTGGGTGATGATGATGATCGAGGTGCCGACCTCATCGCGAAGCCGCTTCATGAGATCGAGGATCTGCGCCTGGATCGTCACGTCGAGCGCCGTCGTCGGCTCGTCGGCGATCAGGAGCCGCGGGCGACAAATGAGCGCTGCAGCGATCATGACACGCTGGCACATCCCGCCGGACAGCTCAAAGGGGTATTGTCGTGCGCGCCGCTCGGGTTCCGGAATGCCGACGCTCGCCAGCATCCCGACGGCCTCCCGACGCGCTTCGCTGTGCGACATCCCGCGATGGAGGCGCAGCGCCTCCTCCACCTGCGCGCCCACCCGCATCAGGGGATTGAGCGAGGCGATCGGCTCCTGGAAGATGATCGACGCGCGATTGCCACGGACGCTCTGCAATTCGTCGTCGGAGATGCGGATGAGATCGGTGCCGTCGAGATCGATCGCCCCTTCGGTGATGCGGGCCGCCTTGGGAAGCAGACGCAGGATTGATAGGGCGGTCAGGCTTTTCCCGCAGCCGCTTTCGCCGACGATGGCCAGAATCCGTCCCGCATCGGCGGTGAGCGACACGCCATCCACCACGTCGACCCCCGCGATCGTGATGCGCAGGTTGTCGATCGCGAGGAGGGGCTTGTTGCCACGCGCAGCGGTCTCAGCGGCCATCGGGCTCTCCGACGGCCACAGAGGCCCATGGGCTTGTCGGATGGGCCATGCCTATATTGTTCCCGCCTTCACGCATGACAGCGGACGGAACCGCGAAATTGACGGGATAGAGCGTGTCCTCGACGATTTCCACGGGATAGCGGGTCCCGACTGTGGCGGCGACGCCCCGATCGGCCTTGGCATTGATGCGGATCGTCGGCGTGCTCGCATCGAGGCGCGGCGTATGGAAGGCCTCCTCCAGCGTCAGCCCGCGGTCCGCCATGTAGGATATGATCTGGAGCACGGTTGGGAAGATGGTACGGCCGCCCGCCGCGCCAATCGCAAGTAGGGGCTGGCCACGCCGGCTGGCGATGAGCGGGCACATATTCGCAAGCGGCTTGACACCACCCTTGATGGAATTGGGCTGGCCCGGGCGCGGGTCGAACCACATCACGCCGTTGTTGATCAGGATTCCGGAGCGTGGCAGCACCACTTTCGATCCGAACCGCGACAACAGCGTGTTCGTTAGCGAGACCATCGTGCCCTGAGCATCGACGACGCTGAGATGGCTGGTGCACCCTGCCTCGGGCGTTGCCGCATGGCCCATCGTCGTCAGCCGATGCTCATAGGCCTGCCGGATGGCCGTGGCATAGGCGAGCGCGGCATCGGCCATCGGCACGGCGGCGGCGAGATCATGGTCCGTCAGCCGCTGGCAGGCGTCGAGGAAGGTCGGACCGCCGCTGAGGCCGGGAATAACGTGGATATCGAGGTCGCGGTAACGGCCGGTTTCAGGTTTCTGCCAAACAGGACGGTAATCGGCGAGGTCCCTGGCATCGATGACACATCCACCTTCGGTAAGATCCTGAAGGAGAAGCCGAGCCACCTCGCCCTCGTAGAAGTCACGCGCGCCGGCATGGGCAAGGCGCTTCAGGAGCTCTGCCTTTTCCGGCATCGGGCGGAAGTTCGGATGAGTGGTGTCGCCGGCGCGAGGTGCCCGGCCATCGTCCAGGAAGAGGGCTGCGCTCGCCGGGTAATGCGCAAGCGCCGCCGCTTCCACGGCGAGCGAAAGGGATGTGAACCAGTCCACTTCCAGCCCGCGTTCCGCATGGGCGATCGCCGGTTGCAGCGCTTCCGCCCAGGACAGGGTGCCGAAGCGTGACAAGGCCTCCGCGAAGCCGGCGATCGCGCCGGGAACGCACATGGAGGTATAGCCCGAGACATTGCGCTCGCCCTCGACGGTCGGCCAGTCGAACCAGTTGCCGATCTTGGCGCGGGACAGGGGATAATCCGCCGGGTCGAGCGCACGCGGCGACATGACGTTGAAATCGAGCGTTGAGACCTCGCCGGTCGCGCCGTCCGCATGGAGCAGGAAACCGCCGCCGCCGATGCCGGAGAGCCAGGGTTCCACGACGCTGAGCACCAGCGCCGTGACGATGGCCGCGTCCATGGCATTGCCGCCCCGGGCGAGAACGGCGGCGCCCGCCTCGGCCGCATAGCGGTTCTGGGCGGCTACAAGGCCGTGGCGGGAGCGCACGGCCGGCTTGTGGATCGAGAAGGTCTGCATGATATCTATCTTCCGAAACGCCGATCGGCGATCGGCTCGGGCGTCCTCACAGGCACTGTGAACCGCGTGGCATTGGCAGAGGCCGCGTGGTGAGCCGCGATCTCGCCGACGGTCGCGGTCCAGGCCCCCGGGGTTGCCGTGATGCGGGTCAACAGCCGCTCCAGCATCCGGATGCGGTGGGCGCGCCCGGAGATCCAGTCATGAATGGTGAGCATCAAAAGGCCGCCTTCGGCATGGAGCATGTCCCATTCGTCGAGCCAGTTGTCGAGAATGGGCTGGGTCGCCTGCGGCGGCCAGGAATCGGCGCCGCCGCCAAGGAACTTGAAATAGATCGCATCGTCGATGGCCCACTGCACCGGCACCTCGACCACGTCGCCGATCGTATAGGGGTGGTCGAAGCCGGAGAGGGAGCTGTCGTAGAGCCCATGCTTCCTGATCTCGGCCAGCATATGCGGTGTCATTTCCCAGGCCGGCGAGCGAAACCCCTTCGGCTTGATGCCGACTTGCGCCTGAAAGATCGCCAGAGATGCCTCCAGCGCGCCGGTGAACTCCTCGTCGGAGACTTGGCTAACGATCTCGTGGAAATAGCCGTGCAGGCCGACTTCATGGCCGCGCGCGACAAAGGCGGGCAGAAGATCCGGGTGCTGTTCGGCGACGGCGCCGGGCACATAGAAGCTCGCCTTTATCCCGAAACGATCGAGCAGATCGAGAATGCGCCAGATGCCCACACGTGGCCCGAACAGCCGCTGTTCCATATGGCCGAGCAAACGAGAGGGCGGCTCGCCCCGGACGTTCCACAGAAGGGGCGCGTCCGCATCGACGTCGATGGAGAAGGCAAAGGCGCTTTGCTTGCCCTCCGGCCAGACGTAGCGCGGCGAGGGGGTAGCACGGGATTGATCGGACATGGCGGCCTCGCTCACAACGGATGCTTCTTTGCCTGATGCACGGCGAGCGAGCCGATGGAATTGCCGCCGTCGATCGTCAGGGTCGCCCCGGTGACATAGGCTGAGGCCTCGCTCGCGAGATAAAGAAGGCCATTGGCGACGTCACTCGGCGACGAAGGACGGCCGAGCGGGATCGCCGCGATAGTATTGTTGATGTGGTCCTCGGTGAGGCTGCTGACCGACGAGCCGGCGGCGAAGCCGGGCTCCAGCGCATTGACGCGGATGCCGAACTCGGCGAGCTCGATGGCGAAGCCCTTCGTCAGCCGGTCGAGCGCCGTCTTCGAGGTGCAGTAGGGCACGACGGTGCGTCGCATCTTGCGCGAGGCGCCGGACGAAATATTGATGACCGAGCCCTTGATGCCCTTGGCGATCATCTGCAGGGCGATGCCCTTCGTGAGGATGAAAGGCGCTCGCAGGTTGATCGCGAAGATCCGATCGAAATCCTGCGTTGAAATATCGAGCAGAAAGCCGCTCGGATAGATCCCCGCATTATTCACGAGAATATCCGTGGCGCCCCAGTGCTGCTCGACAGCATTGACGAGGCTGTTGATCGAAGCCTCGTCCGTCAGATCGGCGGCATGGGTAAAGCCGGTTCCGCCGAGCCCGAGCTCGTCCGCACAGACCTTGAGCGCATCGGCGTCCGTATCCGTGAGGCAGAGATCGGCGCCCGCTTCGCGTAGAGACTGCGCGATCCAGCGGCCAATGACCCCGCATGCGCCGGTGACCACGGCGCGCTTGCCGGCTATGTCGGAGAAGAAATCCATGAATGCCTCACTGTGAACGAGGATCGAAACGATCGCGCAGATCGTCGCCGATCAAATTGACTGCCAGGACGAGCAGAAACAGGCAGATGCCGGGGAAGGTGGCGATCCACCAGGCAGTGGCGAGATAATTGCGGCCCGAACTCAACATGGCGCCCCAGCTCGACGTCGGCGGTTGCACACCCATGCCAAGGAAGGAGAGCCCCGCTTCGAACAGCACCATCAGCCCGAATTCCAACGTCGCCACCACCGTGACGGCACCGATGATGTTGGGCAGGATGTGGCGCAGCAGGACCCGTGGGGCGGACGCGCCCATGAAGGTGGCGAGACGGACGTAGGGCATGTTGGCAACGCCGAGGGTCTGGCCATAGGCGATGCGGGCGTAGCGCGGCCAACGTGTCAGCGCCAGCACCACGATGACGTTGACGAGGCCCGGGCCGAGCACGGCAACTGTGATGATCGCAAGCAAAATGGCGGGGATCGATAGGAAGACATCGACAAGCCGCATGACGACCACTTCCACCCAGCCGCGCGCATAGCCTGCGAGCATGCCAAGCAGCACGCCGATAACCCCAGACAGGATGACGGAGGCGAAGGCGACAAACAGGGAGACGCGCGCGCCGAAGATCAGCCTGCTGAGGAGATCGCGACCCAATTCATCGCTGCCGAGCAGGTAATGGAAACTGCGTGAGACCGTGCCGGGCGGCTTCATCCGGCCAAGAAGATTTTGCGCATTCGGATCGTATGGCGCGATGAACGGCGCAAAGACTGCGACAAGAATGGCGAATACAATGAGGCCAACAGGCGCCCACTGAAGGACCCGCTTGGCAACGCTGACTCTCGGCTTGCGGCGGGCCGGCGCTGACATCACCGCGCTCATCGGCTCGCCCCATCAAGACGGATGCGTGGATCGACGGCGCTGTAGAGAAGGTCGGCGGCAAGATTGAGCGCGACGGTGACGAAGGCGCCGAGCAGGACGACGCCCTGCACGACCAGGAAGTCGCGCGCCAGGATGGATTGCACCGTGACCTGCCCCAGGCCTGGCCAAGCGAAGACCGTCTCGACGATCACGGCACCGGCGAGAAGGTTGGAAATTTCCAGCGCCGAGACCGTGATGATCGGGATGGAGGCGTTGCGGGCGAGGTGGCGGACGAGCAGCCGGCCGATCGACACGCCGCGTGAGCGCGCCGTGCGCACATAATCCTTGGAGAGCTCGTCGAGCAGCGATGTGCGTGTGATGCGCGCGAATGTCGCCATGCTGAGCAGGCCGAGCGCGACCGATGGCATGATGAGATGGTCGATGCCCCCGGCTGACGACGGGGGGAGCCAGCCGAGCGTCACCGCGAAGATCATGATGAGGAGGATGCCGCTCCAGAAGGTCGGCATGCTCTGGGCGGACAGCACGATGCCGGCAAGCAGGCGCGCCGCGATATGTTCGCGGTGTAGCGCCAGCACGATACCCACGGGGATGCCAAGCCCGAAGGCCACGAGGAAGGCCCCGCCCGCGAGCTGCAAAGTGTAGGGCAGGCGTGACGCGATGATATCCCAGACCGGGATATTCTGGATGACGGAGCGGCCGAGGTCAAAGCTGGCGATCTGCCTCAGAAAATCCAGATACTGCACGATGAGCGGCCGATCGAAGCCCAGCGAATGGCGCAAGGCGTCGATATCCGCCTGCGTCGCCGTCTCCGGCACGAGGAGGAACGTCGGGTCTCCAGTCAGCCTCTGGAGAAAGAAGATCAGGGTCACGACACCAAAGATCGTGCCGATCACCTGTCCTATCCGCCTAATAAGGAACCGCCGCATCTATCTGCATTCCTGCCGATCAAGGTGAAACGTAATGGTATCGGCTCCGGGGAGAGCGATGTTCGCGGAAGGATCTGTGGGATCGACCGACATTCAGGCATCTGCCGCAATCAGGCGGGAACCTCGGTGTCATCCCGGAAACGGCGAAGCCGTTGTCCGGGATCCAGAAACCTTGCCCCTCCAGCAAAGAGGCGCCTTGTGCAGAGGCTGATGGATACTGATGATCAACTAACCGTTTCGGTTCTGGATCCCGGGCCCGGGCTTTCGCTCGTCCCGGGATGACCGGCGCGAGTCCTTGAACGTCGATCGATCTTAATCCTTCCAACTCATGCGATTAATGAACATGCTCTCGTTAGGCGTCGGCGTCCATTGCAGGCCCTTCGCGGCGCCATAGACGATGCCGACCTGATAAAGGGGGATGACGAACCGCTCTGTCCGCACCCGTTCGTGCACGCCGCGATAGGCCTCAAGGCGCTTCTTCTCATCGAGCGTCTGACGCGCCTCCACCAGGAGACTGTCGATGGCCTTGTCATTAGCATTGGCCCAGCCGCTCGATGAATGGAGGATCGGGAACAGCACCCCATCCGCGTCCTGACAGGCGCAGGACCAGCGGCTGAAGGCCATCTGCGGGATGACGTCCGGCCCGCTCTGCATCTGCTTCAGCCAGGTCGCCATGTCCGTCATGTCGATTTTGACGTTCAGGCCGGCCTCGCGCAGCATCTGCTGGATAGCCTGGACCACCCGCTGGTCATAGACCGGCGAGGTCAGGAGCCCGATCTCCTGCTTTCCCTTGGGGCCGGCTTCGGCCACGAGCGCCTTCGCCTTGGCCAGATCGAACGGCAACGCCTCGATGCCTTCGACCCAGCCGACATGCGCGGGAGAAAGCATCTGCGGCACAGCCTTGTCGTAGCCACCCAGGATGCCGTCGACGAGACCTTCCTTGTCGATGGCATAGGCTACCGCCTCGCGCAGCTTCGGATCGTTGAGCGGCGGCTTCTGCACATTCATGGCGAGATAGGCGACGCGTTCGGTCAGAACCGAGAGAACCTTCGCCCGCGGTGAATTCTTGAGCTGCGCAGCAAGATCGGAATCGAGTGTTACGGCGAGATCCGTAGTGCCGGCCTGGAGGTTGGCAACGCGGGTCGCGGCGTCCGGAACTGCCCGGAACACGGCTGTGGGGAATGGCCCCTTCTGACCCCAGTAATTGGGATTGGCGCTGAGCGTGACCTGCACGCCGCGCTGCCAGTTCTCGAATTTGTAGGGACCGCTTCCGACCGGTTTCAGATTGAATTCATCCTTGCCGACGGCCTCGACCACATGCTTCGGCACAATCGACAGTTTGACGAGTTGGGCGAGCAGCGCGGGATAGGCGCCGTCGGTCGTCAACTTCACCGTTGTCGGGCTCGTCGCCTCGGCTTTGATGATCTTGTTGAACTGGCTGAGCTGCGGGCTGCCGAACTTTGGATCCGTGATGCGCTGAACGCTGAAAGCGACATCCTCGGCGGTCAGCTTCTTGCCGTCGTGGAAGGTAACGTCATCGCGGATCTGGAACTCGATTTCCGTATCGGACAAGTATTTCCAGGATGTCGCGATTTGCGGGACGATCTCGCCCTTGTCGTCGCGCGTGACGAGGTTGTCAAAGATATTGCGATAGACAAAATAGCTGTCCGGATTCCACTGTACCTGCGGATCAAGCGACGATGGTTCGTTGACGAGATCCACCGTTAGCCTGTCCTTTGCCATCAGCGCCCCCGGCGCGACTGTCAGGCATAGTCCCAGAAGGGCCGCCACGAGCCCCCTGCCTCGCATCGCCATAACCGTTCTCCCATTGAGTTCCATCTGAAAATGTATGTTTTAAAGGCCCATCGTTATGTGCCGAGCAGGGGAGGGCTTGCCCCGGTCCTCGGTTACTCTTTCCAGCTCATGCGGTTGAGGAAGAGGCTTTCGCCGGGCGAGGGCTGCCACTGCAGAGGCTTGGCGGCGCCATAGATGGCCGCAACCTGGTAAAGCGGCGCAAGCGGCACATCTTCGGCGACGATTTCGTGGATCTGCCGGTAATCATCGAGCCGCTTTTTTTCGTCGAGCGTAGCGCGGGCGTCCTCGAGCAGGGCATCGGCCTTGTCGTTGCGATAGACGGACCAGGAACTGCTCTTGTGGAGCAGCGGGAAGAGTACGCCGTCGGCATCCTGGCACGAGCACGACCAGCGGCCAAAACTGAGGGCTGGCGTGGCGTCGAGGCCGCCCTGCGCGCGCTTCAGATAATTGGCCATGTCGGACATGTTGATCTTCACGTTCAAGCCGGCCTCGGCCAGCATCTGCTGGATCGCCTGCACGATACGCTGGTCGAAGACCGGCGACGTCGCAAGTTCGATCTCGGCCTTGGCCGCGGGACCCGCCTCCGCGACGAGCGCCTTGGCCTTGTCGAGATCATAGGAGGGCGCCTTGATGTCGGCGACCCAGCCCACATGCGAGGGCGTCAGCATCTCCGGCACGGGCTTGTCATAACCTCCGAGAATGCCGTCGATCAGGCCCTCCTTGTCTATCGCATAGGCCACCGCCTGCCTGACCTTCGCATTGTCGAAGGGGGGCTTCGTCGGGTTAAGACGAAGATAGGCGACGCGCTCGGTCAGCACCGAAAGGACTTTCGCTTTCGCTGAGGCCTTGAGCTGCTCCGCGAGATCGGAATCCAGCGTCACGGCGATATCGCTGGTGCCCGCCTGCAGATTGGCAACGCGCGTTGACGCATCTGGCACGGCCCGGAACACGGCGGTCGGGAAGGGCCCCTTCTCACCCCAGTAGGCGGGGTTGGCCGTGAGCGTCACCTGGACGCCGCGCTGCCAATTGTCGAATTTGTAGGGCCCGCTGCCGATGGGCTTGAGGTTGAAGGCATCCTTGCCCACGGCCTCGACCACGTGTTTCGGCACGATGGACAGCTTCGTGAGCTGGGCGAGCAGGGCTGGATAGGCGCCGTCGGTCGTCAACTTGACCGTCGTTGGGTTCGTTGCCTCGGCCTTGATGATCTTGTTGAACTGCCCAAGTTGTGGGCTGCCGAACTTCGGATCGGTGATGCGTTGTACGCTGAAGGCGACATCTTCGGCGGTCAGTTTCTTGCCGTCATGGAAGGTGATGTCGTCGCGGATTTGAAACTCGATCTCAGTGTCTGACTGGTATTTCCAGGATGTCGCGACCTGGGGAATAATATCGCCCTTGTCGTCACGCGTCAGCAGATTGTCGAAGATATTGCGGTAGACGTAATAGCTATCGGGGTTCCACTGCACCTGAGGATCGAGTGAGGAAGGCTCGTTGACGAGATCCACCGTCAGCCTGTCTTTGGCGAAGAGTGCGGTTGGCGCGGACGCAAGAGACAGTCCAAATAGAATTGCTGCGACTTTAGAGCTAAGTGACGTCATCTGAGTTCTCCCCAAAACACGCTCGACCGTCATGCTCAAGATTTGCGTGGCGAACCCAATGTCCCGATGGATGACACGCTCGTCGTTGCATTTGATGTCGACTTGTCGCGAATACGGCGTGCGGATCGTTTTTCCACAGCACCCAAAGCGAAATCGGAGCGATTGAGCACCGCCCGTTCTACAAAACGCTCGAAAGCAGCGATATCGCGAAGCAGCTCAGCGCCGGCTTGCTTGGCGTCACCAGCTCGCAGGGCCGCCACGAGATCGGCTCGCGATGCGTGATGATACTTTAATTCGCCGGTTTCGAGGAAGGCCAGGACTCGGGCGCAGTGGTCCCACGTTTCCGCAAGCCATTTGCGTTGAAAAACCCCGCTTTCAAGGGCGATGACATCCATGATCTGGCGGTCAGTGACGCGCGCGGTCGTGATGGCCTGAATGTCGCCCCTCCCTGCAAGCGCGACATCGAGCATCACAAGCGAATCTAGGCGAGAGACTTCGGCAGCCGAGAGCTTGCGTTTCGCCAACATCGGCTCGAGCTGGCGCCGCGCCGCGATGAGGCTCGTGATCAGCGCCACGGTGATCGGCGCGGCCCGCCACCCCTGACGCGGCAGCGGGGTCACGAGACCTTCCCCGGCAAGGCCGGCGAGTGCCCCACGGATGCTGGCTCGCCCCAGCCGATATCGAAATTCGATCTCCACCTCCGAAAAGGCCGCCCCCGGCGCGATGTCACAGGTCAGCAGAGCATGGCGGAGCACCTGCCCGGCCACCGCGTTTTTGGTGGCGGGACCAGGCGGTATCGCGGTTAGAAATGGGGAGGATCGATCAAGCATGGGCATAGCTCATCACAGCTTGTGACATCTCACAAGTCATTTGTGAGATGTCACAAAGAAAATGCATGCGCACGGGTGAGAAAGCTCCGCGTGAGCCGGGGCGTTCGAAGCTGCGATCGTTGGGCGAGCAGACGGAGTGCTGGTTGCGGCTTCGCTCATGCGACTGCCTCTCGCGCCGGACGGTGTCGCTTGGCTTATGTCAGATACGGGTCCATCCCGTGGCGAATATGATCGCCGAGCGCCTGTTTCGCGGCTGCAAGATCGCGTCGACGCAGGGCCTCCACGATGCTGTCGTGTTCGGTCACGATCATATCGAGGTTGTCGGGGCCGCGCCCGAACAGCGTCTGGGCTACCCGCTGATGATAGCCCAGCGTGCTGTAGGCCTCGTCAATAAACGGGTTTTGCGCAAGGCCGACGATGAGCCGGTGAAAATTGGCATTGCGGTCGATGAAGTCCCGAAAGCTCGCAAACTCCGGCCCATAGTCGCCGTTGCGAATGGTGGCGTTGATAGCGGCGAGCTGTTCGACAAGAGCGTCGGAGAGATTATCGAAACCCTGCTCGAGGGCCCCTAGCTCCACGACGAGCCGGGCCTCAAAGAGCTTGCGCATTTCGAAGCCCTCAGGAAAGGGCGCGACACGATAGCCCTTGTTCGATTCGTGAGTCACGAGCCGCTCGACCTTGAGGCGCGCGAGCGCCTCTCGCACGGGAATGAGACTCACGCCGAATTCAGCTGCAAGCTTGTCGATGACGATGCGTTCACCCGCGGCCATGAGCCTGTCGGTAATACGCCGATGCAGCTCGTCGTGAATCTGGTCGACCAGATTGGAGCGCTGCAGATCACTCCGGCCGGCGCGGGCTGAGAGGGGTAAGTCGGGCTCGCGTATGGGCTCCATCATCGTGACCTTTATAGCCTTTGCCCGATTCTCGGAAGGGAAAAGCCGACGGATCCGACGGGCCGTCGGCGAAGCATATCCGTTTCGTGGCGGCACAAAATCGGGATCGAGGCGCGTTTGGTGCTTGCGATCATAGATCATATATGATTTATGATCTATGGATTGTTTAACCAGGCAGGTTCCCGTGTCGGCCGCAGCTCATTCACCTAGTTCCGTCCTCGAGGGCGTCAGAGTGCTCGATTTGACGATTGCCATGGCAGGCCCATTGGCGACGTCGCGCATGAGCGATCTCGGCGCAGACGTCATCAAGATCGAGTCCCCCAGCGGGGACTTCTCACGGCAGTGGCCGATCGACGGTTATTGGCACGGTGAGGAGTCGAGCGCGTTCCTCATGCTCAATCGCGGCAAGCGCGGCATATGCCTCGACCTGAAGCAGCCGTCGTCCCAGGAGGTTTTGCACCGGCTCGTCGCCCAGTCAGACATTCTGGTGCAGAATTTCCGGCCGCGTGTCGCCGCAAGGCTCGGCATCGATTTCGCGACGCTCAGTCGCATCAACCCGAAGCTCGTCTATGTGGCCATCAGCGGCTATGGCGACGAGGGGCCGATGGTCGACAGGCCCGGCCAGGACCTTCTGGTGCAGTCGTTCTCGGGTCTCGCGTTCAACGCGGGTACTGACGACGGTCTGCCTCATCCGTCGCCGGTCTATATGGTCGATACCTGCGCCTCGCATTTGGCAACGGAGGCGGCGCTTTCCGGTTACATCGAGGCCCAGCGCACCGGAAAGGGGCGTGAGTTCAAAGTCTCCCTGCTCGCTGCCGCGCTCGAGATCCAGATCCAGGAGATTTCCACCTTTCTGAATACCGGGCGTCTGGCGCCGCGCTCCGAGCGGCCGTTCGCCAGCGTATATATGGAGCCGCCCTACGGGATCTACCGCACAGCGGACGGCTTTCTTGCGATCGCCCAGGCACGCTTTCCGGCTCTCGCCAATGCCTTCGAAGATCCGGAGCTCGCCGGGCTCGGTGAAGAAGCGCCGCCCCACGCGGATCTCGAGGCGCGTCGCCGTTGGCGCGACAAGGCGGCGGGCCTAGTGGCGCGGCATGTTGCCAAATATTCGACGGAGGAGCTGATCAACCGGCTGACTCCGCTCGATATCTGGGTCAATCCAGTTCAGAGCTACGCGGAGCTTGCAAGCCACGAGCAGTTTCGCCCCTTTGTCACGGAAATCAACCATGCCGGTGGTCCGTATCGCACCCTGGCCCCGGCGATCGACACCGGCGAGAAGCGTACGTTCAAGACAGCGCCGCGTCTCGGCGAGCACACCGACGAGGTGCTGGCTGAGCTCGGCTTTGACGAGCACGCGCGGCAGGCGCTGCACAGCACGGGAGCGGCCCGATGAAGGCGGACATATACGTTGAACAGGACGGGCACGTCGCTGAACTCGTCCTCAACCGACCGGCCAAGTTGAACACGATGACCCCTGCGATGTTCAAGCTGTTGCGCGAATTGAGCCAGGAGATCAACGAGACGCGCTCGATCCACGTCGTTGTGCTGAGAGGCGAGGGCGAGCGTGCCTTCTGCGCCGGGACCGATATCAATACGCTCAAGGAATACGAAGACTTCTGGGATTGGCGCAATCGGGTCGACTATGTCACGCAGATCCGCGCTATTCGGCAACCCGTCATCGCGGTCCTGCGCGGGTGGGCTCTCGGCGGCGGGCATGAACTCGCGGTTGCCTCCGATATTCGCATCGCCGCGCGCAGTGCTATCCTCGGCTCCCCGGAAATCGGCCTCGGCTGGGTGGGAGCCGGCGGGACCTCCCAGTATCTGCCTCGCTTGATCGGCTATGGACAGGCAATGCGGATTCTGCTCACGGGTCAGCGCATCACAGCCGAGGAAGCGCTGCGGATCGGCCTCGTCGAGGAAGTGGTGGACGACGACGCGGCACTCCCGCGGGCCCGTGAGCTTGCCCGGCAGATCGCCAGTTATTCGCCTGTCGCCACCCAGGCGACGAAAGCCGCGGTGCGCGCGGGCATGAACGGCAATCTCGATCTGGGTCTGCAGATTGAAAACGAGCTGATGGCGCTGTGCTTCGCAGCCGGTAATGACAAGGCGGGTGCGCAGATGTTCAACGCGCGCAAGACGCCGTGATGGGGACGGACATGGTATCTGCGAACCGGTCGCACGCGCCGCTTAGAGGGATCACGTGGGGACACAGACGGGCGATCAACCCCCTTGTCGAGGCAAGCCGCGTATTTGAAGCCCAGCACGGCCGGAGCGTTCAATGGGCAGTTCGGGATCTCAGGGCGTTCGAGCATCAGCCGCTCGCTGAGGCCATCCGCGATTGTGATCTCCTCGTCTTCGATCATCCGTTCATCGGAGAAATTGCGGGTTCCGGCCTGTTCCTTCCGCTGGATGACGTGCTGGCACGGGTTCCTGGCGGCACGGCTGAGGCGACCTACGCCGGTCCATCGTTACGGAGCTACCGGTGGCAGGGGCAGGTTTGGGGCGCCCCCGTCGATGCGGCGACCATGAACGCGATTTTCCGTCCGGACCTGCTCAGACCCTTGGATTGTCCCGAGCCTCGGAGATGGGAGGAGGTGATCGCGCTGGGCCGCGCCGCGCGCCGGCAAGGGCTGTGGCTCGGTCTCGCCAATGGCGATCACCACGGGTTTCTGGCGGCAGGCACGCTGATGCATAATCAGGGTGCTCGCTGGACGGAGACGCCTGAAGGCGGGCTTGTGTTCGATCTTGATGCGTTCTCGCGGGCGCTCGATGCGCTTGATGAAGTCAACGGCTTTGCTCATCCGGACAGCGGGCATTTCAACTCCATCGCCTTGCACGACGCGATGACGGCCCGGGATGATCTTGTCTATTGTCCGCTGACCTACGGCTACGCGACCTATGGCGAGGCCGATTTCGGCCGGCGACGCCTGGCCTTTGGAGCCTTCCCCGGGCTTGAGGCGCCGGAATGCGCAGGAACATTGGTCGGCGGCGCCGCTGTCGGTATAACCGCGCATTGCACCGATCCCGATGCTGCGAGAACCTATGTCGCCTTCCTGCTTCACAATGAAACTCAAGATGGCATTTTCGCCCGACATCACGGCCAGCCCGCGACGATGTCATCCTGGCGGGACAGCACGATCGATGGCGCCTTCAATGGCTATTTCTCTGCCGTTGGAGAGACGCTGCAGCATGCGGCGATCCGTCCGCGCTTCCGTGGCTTTGGTCGTTTTGAGAAGCAGGCCGGCCACCATGTCGGTTCTTACCTGAGAAAGGAGACGACGCGGTCAGCGTTGCTCACGGCAATGCGGGAACTCGTGGACGCCACACATGCCCAAGCTGCGGCCTAAGTATTCGTCAGCCGCGACGCAAACAGTGAACGTAAGCGGAGATCCAGTCTCCCAAGATGATGAGATCGGTCGCTAGGGCCGGCAATGACCAGTCTGCACTCCGCAAGTCTCGTGCAAGCCGTTCTCGGGCATGCGGGTTGCTTCTGCCAGCGGAGAGAGACTGCGACGATGCTTTTACGCTAGGTCGCGCTTGCATAAGAATTCGGGAGGGTCACATGAAATCATTCAAGAAACTCGTTGGTGTTTGCATGGCTGCGGCTGCGCTCGCAATGGCCGCGCCAGCCCAGGCGCAGACGGTTCTGCGCATCGGCACCGGACAGGCGGCGGCCGAGCTGCAGAACGTCATTCTGCAGGAGGTCGCCACGCGGGTGAAGGAGCGCACAGGTGGCAAGCTGGTGCTGGAGCTCTTCCCTGGCGGGCAGCTGGGCAGCGAGCGTGATGTGCACGAGCAGGTGAAGATGGGTGCACCCATCATCACGATCGTCGATTCCGGCTATTTCGCCAGCTACGCGAGCAAGGACGTCGGCATTCTCTCAGCACCTTTCGTCTTCAAGGACTACGAAGAAGTGACGAAGGTGCTCAAATCAGATCTGGCCAAGAGCTGGCTCGCCCAAGGTGAGAAGAACGGCGTGAAGATGCTCGCCTTCAACTGGTTCTTCGGCGATCGCCACATTGTAGGTCGCAAGGGCTATCCGAAGGTTAGCGACCTCGCTCACGTGAAGTTCCGTCTCGCACCGATCCCGATCTACATCGATTCGTTCAAAGCCCTTGGCGTCTCGCCCGTGACGCTCGATTTCGCCGAGGTTTACAGCGCCCTTCAACAGGGGGTGGTTGACGCGGCCGAGGGCCCAACGGGTTCGATCTACAGTTCCAAACTCTACGAGCCCGCGCCCTTCATCACCAAGACCGGGCATGTCAAGCAGGTGCTTGGGCTGATGATGAACAAGACGGTGTTCGACAGCCTCCCCGCTGACCAGCGCACAATCCTGATCGAGGAAATGCTGGCTGGCGGCGAGCGCTACAGCAAGCAGGGCGCAGATCGTCAGGGCGAGTTGCAGGCGCAGATGCAGAAGGCCGGCGCGACCTTCGTCACGCCCGACATAGAAGGCTACAAGGCTGCCGTCATGCCGATCTACAAGGACTATAAGGACTGGAGCCCCGGGCTGCTGGACAAGGTTCGTGCCATCATCGGCGCCCAGATGTAAAAAATAAAACCGTCAACCTCACGCCTCGACTCTAGTATATGCCTAGAGGCAGCCGACATTCAGCCTGGGCCCATTCCGTTAAGCGTAACGTGATCTGCGTCCGGGTGGTTCCCTCCAAATATGGCTTGACCCATTGGCATACGTGACCGGCGGCGCGTCTTCGAGGGCGTGCCGCTGGCCCGCTTATTGTTCCTAGCTCTACGAGGCGGTCGCTCGTCAGGCTCGGCTTCCACCGGATATGCACTCGATAGGGGTCCCATGTTTGCAAAGCGCTTCGTGCAATGGGCGGAAAATATTCTCCCCGGCTCACTGCTGGCATTGATGACAATTCTTGTGATCATCGATGTGCTCTGTCGCTATGTCCTGAATGTGAGCTTTGCAGGTTCCGCCGAGGTTGCCACCGCGCTCTTTGTATGGCTCGTCTTTCTTGGAAGCGCAGGCGCGGTTCGAAAACTGCAGCACATCGGCATCGAAGGCTTCTCGATATTCATCCCGAAGGCGGGCAAGCCGTGGCTGCATCTTGCGATGTCCGGCGCAATCCTTGTTGTATCGCTCCACATGGTCAGGATCGGCTATAACCTGAGCATGAATTCATGGGACCGTGAAATCGACATGGTCGGTGTGCCGTATTTTTACGTCTACATCGCCATTCCTATCAGCTTTGCTCTTATCGCTATCCATTCTCTCGCCCAGGTCGTCGATATTCTACGTAACTGGCAACAGGCTGAATGCGTACGACTAAAAAACAATACCGACCCGGAGGTTTGACATGACGCTCATGCTCATCGGTGTCATGGTCCTGATCGGCCTCGGCATGCCGATCGCCTTTGCGGTTCTTATTCCCTGCGCGCTGTATTTCGTTGCGGCTGGGCTGCCCGAGGCCTTGTTTGCGCAGCGCATCGCGAGTGGCACGGCGTCGTTTCCCATGTTGGCGATACCCTTCTTCGTGCTCGCTGGCGAGATCATGCAACGCGGCGGCATAGCGAGGCGTCTCATCGATGTCGCCCGTGTCTCAGTCGGCCACATGCGGGGTGGGCTCGCCCAGGTCGGCGTGCTGGGCGGTGCCTTGATCAGCGCAGTGTCGGGATCGGCGACCGCCGATACGGCGATTCTCTCCAAGACAGTGTCCCGGGAGATGGTGCGCGAAGGCTACCCGCGCGGCTTCGCCGCCTCGGTGGCTGCGGTCGCTGGTGTTCTCGGGCCCCTCATTCCGCCCAGCATCATGATGATCCTCTATGGTCTCATGGCAGAGGTGTCGATCGGCCGGCTGTTCATGGCGGGCGTGCTACCCGGCATAGTCGTGGCGGGTGCGCTGATGATGGCCAATCTCCTCGTCATGAAACAGCATGCCATCGAAATCCCACTGCAGCCCAAAGCGACCGCCGGGGATCTCCTGCAGGCAGTCAAGCGCGGCTTCTGGGCCCTGATGTTCCCTGTCTTTGTCTGGGTTGGCCTGCGCGGGGGGCTGTTCACCCCAACCGAGCTAGGCGCGTTTGTTGCCCTCTATTGTCTTGTCGTCAGCGTCTTCGTGTACAAGGAGCTGACACTCAAGGAACTCCCGGCGATATTCCAGGAGTCGGCACTTCTCACAGCAATAATCATGTTCATCCTGGCCTCGAGCACAGGTCTCAATTATGCCATTGCCTGGGAAAGGCTACCGCAAGCTATTGCGAATTGGTTCCTGAGTGCCAGCGACAACAAGTTCGTCATCCTGATGATCATCAACGTGGTGCTGCTCCTGCTTGGCCTCGCCCTGGAGGGGCCGCCGCTCCTGATCATACTGACGCCGATCCTGGTGCCGCTCATGACAGGCCTTGGCGTGGACCTCGTCCATTTCGGCGTCATTCTGGTGTTCAACCTGACGCTCGGCGCGTTGACGCCGCCGGTAGCAACTCTAATCTTCGTGGCGAGCACCATCGTCGGATGCACGTCATCAGAGTTCATGCGCTACTTCTGGCTGATCTTCGCGATGTTGCTGCTCGCGCTGCTGCTGATCACTTACGTCCCGGCGATCAGCCTGTTCCTGCCCAATCTGATCTATGGCTGAGTGGGCAAGAATGCGGGCGCCGTGACTGCACGGCGCTTCCACAGCATGGATGTGTTTGGCAAAAGTGATAGATGCCGATCCGGGAGTTACAGCCGCTCGATGGCGACGGCTGTTGCCTCTCCGCCTCCGATGCAGAGCGTGGCGACGCCTTTCCGGAGACCGCGTCGCTCAAGCGCAGCCGCGAGAGTAACGAGGATTCGCGCGCCGGACGCGCCGATGGGATGTCCGAGTGCGCAGGCCCCGCCATTCACATTGATCTTGTCATGTGGCAGGTCGAGCTCGCGCATCGCGGCGAGTACCACCACCGCGAATGCTTCGTTGATCTCGAAGAGATCGACGTCGGCCTTGGTCCAACCCGTCTTCGCGAACAAGGCTTCGAGCGCGCCGACGGGGGCTGTTGTGAACCAGGCCGGCGCGCGCGCATGACCGGCTTGTCCGCGGATGATCGCGACAGGCGTGATCCCCCGACGCTCCGCTTCCGACCGACGCATCAAGACGAGGGCAGCGGCGCCGTCTGAGATGGAGGAGGCGTTCGCGGCGGTGACGGTGCCGTCAGCGCGGAACGCGGGCTTCAGCGTTGGGATTTTATCGGGCTTCGCTTTCCCGGGCTGTTCGTCGATGCGGATGGCATCGACACCTGCTGGTACAGGCACGATCTCCGATGAAAACTCCCCGTCCGCGATGGCACGGTTGGCACGTTCCAGCGAGGTCAGCGCATAGCGATCCTGCATCTCGCGTGTGAACTGGTAGTGCTGCGCGGTGTCCTCGGCGAAGCTGCCCATCAGGCGGCCCTTGTCGTACGCGTCTTCGAGACCGTCGAGGAACATGTGGTCGAGCGCGCGCCCGTGGCCGAGGCGCAGGCCCTGGCGTGCACGGTCCAGCAGATAGGGCGCATTTGTCATGCTCTCCATCCCGCCTGCCACCACGACATTTGCACTGCCGGCAGCGATCAGATCGTGCCCGAGCATCACGGCCTTCATGCCCGACCCGCAGACCTTGCTGACGGTCGTGCAGGGAACAGCTTGTGGCAAGCCCGCGCCGAGAGCGGCCTGGCGCGCTGGGGCTTGGCCGACGCCGGCGCTGAGCACGTTGCCCATCAAGACCTCATCGATGTCGTCACCGGTGAGCGCCGCACGTTGCACGGCCGCCTTGATGGCAACGGCGCCGAGTTCCGGAGCGGAGTGCCCCTTGAGTTCGCCCTGGAACCCGCCCATCGGGGTGCGTGCGATGGCGGCAATGACGATAGGATCTTTATCCAAGGCTTAGTCTCCCTGTATGAGAGCCTTCTGCGCTCACCTGCGCGGTGATCATATCATGGATCCAGGCAAGGACGCGGATGTGTTCACCTTGTCGGCATGGGGTCAGCTCGCCGCAGCCCTGCTCGGTCGCGCTGTCTGTCGCGCGGAGGACAGGATCATGTCCGCGGCTTTCTCGGCAATCATGAAGACGGCCGCCTGCGTATTGCCCGAGACGATCGTCGGCATGATCGAGGCGTCGACGATCCGCAGCCCTTCGACACCGTGAACCCGCAGTTCTGGATCGGTGACCGCCAGACTGTCCCGCCCCATGCGGCAGGTGCCGCAGATGTGATAAATGGTCTGGCCGTCACGGCGGGCAAAGGCGAGCCAGTCTGCGTCGCTGCGGCAGTCCGGGCCCGGTGCCAACTCGATCTGGCGATAGGGGTCCATGGCAGCCTGATCCACGATATGGCGTGCGATCTTCATGCCTTCCACCATGGCGCGGCGATCCTCCGCTGCGGCCAGGAAATTGGGGCGGATGGCGGGTGCGCGCAGCGGGTCGGGTGAGATGGCGTGGATGGTGCCGCGCGATTCCGGACGCAGCTGGGTGACGCCAATGGTCATGCCGGGTAAACGGTCGAGCTTGCGTTCAGCCGCGTTGGCGTAACTCGCGTGCATGAAGAAATACTGCACATCGGGCCCGGCAAGCTCAGGGCGCGTACGCACGAAGCCGAAGGCGAGGCCGGTGCCGAGTGTGAGGATGCCGCGCCGCGTCGCCAGATACTGCAGGACTGAAAGACCAAGCCTTGCCCCACGCGTCTGCTCGTTGAGTGTGATGGGCTGCTTGACCCGCCAGTTCATACGTGTGCAGAAATGATCGATGTAGTTCGCGCCAACGCCAGGCAGCGCGGCCTGGACGGGAATGTCGAGCGCCTGCAGGATTGCGGGATCGCCGATGCCGGAGAGCTCCAGCAGTTGGGGCGTCTGCGCGGCGCCTGCCGCCAGGATGACCTCGGCGCGCGCCGAGAAGCGCTGGGTCTGGCCGGCGACGTTCACCATGACGCCGACCGCGCGGCCGCCCTCGAAGACCACGCGCAGCACATGGGCATCCGTGCGCACCGCGAGATTGGAGCGGCCCCGAGCAGGTTTGAGATAGGCTTCCGCCGCGCTGACGCGCCGGCCGTTGCGCTGGTTCACCTGATAATAGCCGAAGCCGTCCTGGCTTTCCCCGTTGTAGTCGGGATTGCGCTGGAAGCCGGCCTGGCCGGCCGCCGCGATGAACGCCTCGGCGATGGCCGGGCGCTCCGCCACCTCGACGAGGGGAAGCGGCCCGCCACGGGCGCGCAGGCCGCCCGTGACGCCCTCATAGTCCTCCAGCCGCTTGAAATAGGGCAGGACATCCTCGAAGCTCCAGCCGAGACAGCCCCGCTGCGCCCAGCCGTCATAGTCCTGCGGCTGTCCGCGCACATAGATCATGCCGTTGATCAGGGTAGAGCCACCAAGCCCCTTGCCGCGCGGCACCGCGATGACGCGATTGCCGGTGGCCTCCTCGGGTTCGGTCTGGAAGCGCCAGTTGTAAGTCGGATTGGTAAGAAGCTTGCTGAAGCCGGCGGGTATGGGAACCCATGGGCTTCTGGCCTCCCGACCAGCCTCCAGCAGAAGGACAGAATGCTGCCCCGAGGCGGTGAGGCGATTGGCAAGGACGCAACCTGCGGTGCCGCCGCCGACAATGATGTAGTCGAAGGTTTCAGCGGAGATATCGGTCATGGGCGGTGTCGTCCGGGTTACTGCGACAGAAGCCGGCGATCCCGCCGAATGCAGTCAAGAAGGGTCAAAGCGCACCCATGTGCCGCGCCATGAGAACGATCTGGGATTCCAGCATGGGCAGCCCCCGTTGGATCCGGCACCCCCTCGCTTCTGCGGCCTTCAGGAGAGGCGTCATCTCAGGGTCCATGATCACCTCGGCGACAAATTGCCGGGGCTCGATCTGCGCCACGTCGAGAGGCAGTGGATCGTCCGGGCGCATGCCGAGCGACGTCCCGTTGACGATGATATCCTGCGCGGCGACCTGGTCCGCATCCGTGCTCACGGGGAGCGTTGGATAAATCCCGCGCACACGGCCAGCAAGCGCCTCGGCCTTGTCCCGCGTGCGGTTGGCGATGGTGAGCTCGCGAACGCCGGCCTCGGCAAGCGCGAAGGCGATCGCGCTCGCTGCGCCGCCCGCGCCGGCGAGATAAGCGCGCAGGCCCTTCGGCTCCACACCGGAGGTCCGCAGCGCCTCGACGAAGCCGATGCCGTCGAGCATGGCGCCGACCATGCGACCGTCGGCTTCTCGCCGCACACAGTTCACGGCGCCGATGTACCGTGCTTCCGGCGTTGTCTCGTCGCAGAGCTCCAGCATCGCCGGCTTGTGCGGCACCGTGGCAATGAAGCCGCCGAAGTTCTGCATCGTCCGAAGACCGTCCAGCAGCGTCCGGAGCTGCCCGGGCGCCACGTGGAAGGGCACGAGAACGGCATCGACGTTGTGCCGCGCGAGCAGCGTATTCATCACCTGCGGCGTTTTCACGTGGTAGATCGGGTCGGCCAGGATGCCGAGTATCCGCGTGCGCCCGGTAATCTCTTGCATTGTTCCGTCCCATGCCGCTGTGGCAGTATTGCCGTTCTTCCAGACGTGCCGTTCGCCTCCGCTGCGGAGCCCCAGCTTTGCCGATGGCTAGACCGGGCGCAAGCTCAGGTCATATAGAGGCCGCCTGCGACATCCACCGTCTGGCCGGTGACGAAGCTTGCCTCCGCCGAAGTCAGATAGAGCGCGACATCGGCGACCTCGTCCGGCCCGCCGAGGCGGCCCATGGGGGTCAGGCGCACCTGTTCGTCGTTGACGGCGCCGGCCACGGCCTTGACCATCGGCGTCTCGATACGGCCGGGGGCCAGCGCATTGACGCGGATGCCGAATGGGCCGAACTCGGTGGCGAGATGCTTGGTGAAGCCGATCAGCGCCGACTTGGTCGCCGCATAGTGGCAGGCGACGATCGGCGAATAGGTCTTGCCGGCGACGGAAGACATATTGACGATCCAGCCGCGTCCGGCCTCGCGCATGAAAGGGCTCAGCGCGCGGATGGTGTTGAAGGGGCCGGACAGGTTGACCGCGACGACGCGGCTCCATTCGGCAGGATCCATCTCCCAAACCTTGTGGGCGACGCCGTCGTGCTTCGGCGAGATACCTGCATTGTTGATGATGGTATCGAACGGTCCGCCGATCGCGCGGGCGGCCTCCGCCAGCCCCTTGTCCACCGCGTCGTAATCGGCGACGTCGAGAACGAGCGGCAGGGCCTTGCCGCCCGCCGCCGCGATCGCCGCGACCGTGGCATCGACATCGGCCTTCGTCACGTCGGCGACGCCGACAGTGGCGCCGCGGCGGGCGAAACCGAGGGCGATCGCTTGCCCGATGCCGCGGCCGGCGCCGGTGACGAGGACGCGGCGGCCCTGATGGCTCGGCCGGACTGCGATATCGGCGGGATTGACTTCACGTGTTGCCATGACAATTGCCCAGTCTTTGGAACTTGCTCAGGATTGCGCAGTTCTGTGCGGAGTTCACGCGTGGAAGGCATGCAGATGCCGAGATAGGCCTAAATACCCAGATAGGCCTGGCGGACGTGATCATTGGCGAGCAGGGCCTCGCCGCTGTCCGTTAGCACGATCTCGCCGTTCTCGAGCACATAGCCACGATCCGCCGCCTTCAGGGTGTGGAAGACGTTCTGCTCCACGATCAACACCGTCGCGCCCGTCTTGACGATCGAGTCGATCACGTCGAAGACCTGCGCGACGATGATGGGGGCAAGGCCAAGCGAGGGCTCATCGAACATGAGGAGCTTCGGGCGGGCCATCATGCCCCGCGCGATGGCAACCATCTGCTGCTCGCCGCCGGACAGCGAGGCGGCATTCTGGTCAAGGCGCTCACGCACACGCGGAAACAACGTGAGCACTTCCTCCAGCGTATCGGCCTGCTTCTCACGAGCTGCGCTGCGATAGGCCCCCATCAGCAGGTTCTCGTGCACGGTCATCTCCGGAAAGAGCTGGCGCCCTTCCGGAATGAGCGTAATGCCGAGGTCGACCGTCTCGTGAGCGGAGAGGCGCGTGATGTCCTGCCCCTCGAAGAGGATGCGACCCGACGTTGGCCTGATCAGTCCGGCGATCGTGCGCAGCGTGGTTGTCTTGCCGGCGCCATTGGCGCCGACGATCGTCACCACCTCGCCGGCGTTCACCTCCAGTGAGACGTCGTGCAGGATCGTGGTGGCGCCGTATCCGGCATCGATGTTCTCAAGCTTGAGCATGGACAAATTCCTTGCCGAGATAGGCTTCGATGACCGTGGGATCGCGCACCACCTCCTGCGGCTTGCCCTGAGCGATAATCTGTCCGGAGGACAGCACGATGACCCGGTCCGAGAGCGACATCACCGCCTGCATGACATGCTCGATGGCGATGATGCTGACGCCGCTGTCGCGGATTGACAGGGTCAAGTCGATGGCGCGGCGCACATCCGTCTGGTTGATGCCAGCCATCACCTCGTCGAGCAGAAGGACGCGGGGCTTCATCGCCATGACGCGGGCCATCTCCAGCCGCTTCAGGCCGCCGATGGTCAGGCCGCGGGCCTCGGCATCGAGCCAGGGACCCAGTCCCATCCGGTGAGCCGTCTCGCGTGCCACCTCGCGCGCCTCATGGACGTCGCTGAAGCGATGGAACGCGCCGACCATGATGTTTTCCTCGACGGTCATGGCCGCGAAGGGCTGGACGATCTGGAAGGTGCGGCCGACGCCGATCGCCGCGAAATCCGCCGGCGTCACGGGTTTGTGCCAATTGCCATCGGCGCCGCGCACCGTGACCGAGCCGCTGTCCGGCGCCAGAAAGCCCGAGATCATGTTGAACACAGTGGTCTTGCCGGCGCCATTCGGGCCGATCAGGCCGAGGATCTCCCCCTCGCGCAGGGTGAAGCCGACATTGTTGGTGACATGCAGCCCGCCGAAGTGCTTCTGCAGGGCTTCCACCTTGACGATCTCCTCTCCCAGCGGAGCCCGCGTCGCCGCTGCCGGGGCCGCCGCGACGGCGCTGGCCTGCTTTTGCCGGGAGACGGCCGTGGCGCCGCCGCCATTCAGCCGCGCGAGCAAACCCATCAAACCATTGGGCATGAAGAGCACGACGAGGATCAGCACCGCGCCGTAGACGAAGCCGTGCAGCCCGAGCGCGTGCGCGCCGAGCCAGCCGCGCGCCACCTCCGAGATCGGCACCAGGAGCACCGCCCCGAGCAAGGGGCCGAAGACCGTGCCGATGCCGCCGATGAGGGCGAACATGGCGATCTGGATCGAGAGAGGCAGCGAGAACATCGCCGCTGGCTCGATGAAGGTGAGGTACATGGCGTGGAAGGTGCCGACCATGGCGGTCAGCGCCGCCGAAACCGACACGGCGATGAGGCGAACCTTCACGGTATTGACGCCGGCGGCTTTCGCGGCGGATTCGCGCTCGCGCGTGGCGACCAGCTGGAAGCCGATGCGATGCGAACGGATCCACCAGGCAACGGCCAGGCAAACCAAAAGCATGCCGAAGGCGATGATGAGCGGCGGCAGGCGCTCCCGGAAGACCATCCACTCCCAGCCGAATTTCAGCGGGATCATCAGACCGGTGGCGCCACCCGTAAGGTCGCGGAAATGCAGCGCGATGACGCGGAACACTTCCAGGAAGGCGATGGTCGCCAAAGCGAAGAAGGGACCGCGCAGCCTGAAGCAAGGATAGCTGATCGCGATTGCCACGACGATCGAAACCGCAGCGCCCGCGAACATGCCGAGCCAAGGGCTGATGCCCATGTTCATCAGGATGATGCCGACATAGGCGCCGAGGCCATAGAAGATGGCATGGCCTAGCGACAACTGTCCGGCAAAGCCACCGACGATGTTCCATGCGGTCGACAGTGCCGCGAAGATGAACAGCGTGACGAAGATGTGATAGATGAAGTCATCATCTATCATCACCGGAATAATAAAGAGCGCAGCCAGGAAGACGACGAGCGCAACCAGATTGCGCCAGGTCACGCCGGCGAACCGCGAGGGAGCGGGGGAGGCGAGAGTGATATCTGTCATGGCAATCCTGTCATGGCGCTGTCATGGCGATACGTGCGACAGGTTCAGACGCTTTCCGAACAGGCCTGCCGGCTTCAGGATGAGAATGATGAGGAACATGCCGAAGACCGCGACTTCGCGCATGTCCGAGCCAACATAGAAGCCCGCGAAACTGTCGATCAATCCGATGACCAGCGAACCGACGAAGGCCCCGGGAATGGACCCCAGCCCGCCGAGAACGACGACAACGAAGGCAGTCAGCACGAAGTAGGTGCCGATGGTCGGCGAGGTCGGATAGAGCGGCGCGATCAGCACTGAGGCGACGCCTACGCAGGCCGCGCCGATGCCGAAGGTCAGGATATAGATCCGGTCGACGTTGATGCCCATCAGCTGGGCGGCGGCGCGGTTCTGGGCGACGGCACGAATGGCACGGCCTGTCGCCGTGCTCTGCAGAAACGCCTGCAAGCCGATGACAAGCAGGATAGAAGCGGCAAAGATCACGATCTGCCCGCTGAGGACGCGAACCGGCCCGATTTCAATGGGCGTTCGGAGCCCGCTTGCCGGCGTGTTGGCGATATCGGCGCCGAAAACCAGCAAGGCGAGGTTTATCAGCGCTGTCGACAAGCCGACTGTCGCGAAGATCTGGATATGATCGTCGCGCGCGCTCATCAGCGGTTGAATAATGAGGCGCTGCGTCAAGGCTCCGAGGAGGAAGAGCGCTGGCACAACAACGATGACCGCCACGAAGGGATGGAGCCCAAGCAGACGCGTGACCAGGAAGGTGAGATACATCCCGACCATCAGGAATTCGCCATGGGCGAAGTTCACGACTTTGACGATGCCGAAGATCAGCGTCAGTCCAACCGCAACGATCGCGAAGAGGCCGCCAAGCATCAAGCCATTGGCGAGCAACTGGAGAACGGTATCCATCACGCCCTCGCTAAAGCATGTCGCACAAAGGTGCGTAGAGATCTTGCGTCATCGACATGCGATAAAACCAAAAAATGGAAAGCGCGATTGCGAATGCAGGGCATCGCGTCTCGCTTTCTGGACAAGAGGTTGGAGGATGCCGGGGCATCCCCCAAGAACTCGGTTACTTGTTGAGCCGCATCGGGGAGACGGCGGCCGCATCCGGATAAACCGTGACGAGCTTGCCATCCTGCCACTGCATTCCCATCATCTTTGCACGCTCGTTCTGGTTGTTCTTTCCGAACTTCATGCCGTAACCGGCCGCCGTCACACCTTCACCGATGTCGATGTTGTTGACCGCCGCAACGATAGCGTCCGGCGTAAAGCCCTTGCCCTTGTTGAGCGCCTCTAGCAGAACCTTCGCGCCCACGTAGTTGTTGAGCGAGTGACCCGAGCGGGGCGCCTCACCGTACTTCTTCTTGTAGGCGTCGACGAAGTTTTCCAGACCAGGCGTATACTTGGTATTGACAAGGAACTGGGTGAAATCCGCATCCAGGACGCCATCGATCACCTTGTGCCCGACCGCGTCGGCCGTCGGCTGCATGGAGTAGCCACCGCCGCCACCAATAATGGCTGCGGGCTTGAAATTAGCCTCGTTGGCCTGCTGGAGGAACAGCACCGAGTCATTCTGGTACGACGTCTGCAGCACGATATCGACGCCGCGCTGCTTGAGATCCAGCACCAGCGACGACATGTCGACCGTCGAGGCGGGATAGCCCTGCGAGGCAACGACGTTCAAGCCAGCTTCAGTCGCATATTTCTTCTGGTGGCCAGCAACAGACGTGCCGTAACTGGAATCCTCATAAATGATTCCAATTTTGAGATCTTCTGGTTTCTTGCCGATGCCGGGGGCCACCTTGTTGACGATCATCTCGATGATCAACTTGCCCATGTCCTCGGCAGTTGGATTGGTGCGGTAAAGAAACTTCAAGCCGCGACCGGTCACTTCGTCGGCAACCGCGCCCATCTCGAAATAGGGAACGCCCGACAACTCGGCGACCTGGCTCGCCGCGATGGAACGCGCTGACGAATAGGAGCCGAATATGGCAGCGACCTTCTCACGGGAGATCAGCCGGCGGGCCTCGCCGATCGCCTGGTTATTGTCCACGGCGTCGCCGCGGATCAGTACCACCTTTTCGCCCTGGACGCCGCCCGCGGCATTGATCTCGTCGACTGCGATCTCCAGTCCGCGCGCGCTTTCATCGCCGAGAAGCGCGAGCTGGCCACTGAACGGATAGAGCGCACCGAATTTGACGTCGGCATGGGCTGCCGTGGCCGTGAAGAGCACGGCCGCGGCAGCCGTCTTCAGCAACAGTGACAATTTCATAATATCCCTCCCACGTATATTATTGATCGAGCGGCGTTAAAATCAGTAGTTCAAGGCATCCTTGCCTTCGAAGACCGTGATTGGCGGATAGGCGTGCTCATCCGTGATTACATCGATGACGGTGACGTCATTGCGCGCGAGCGCTTCCTTCAAGGCGGGCAGGAAGTCAGACGCCTTCTCGATGCGGACGCCGCTGCAGCCGCATGCCCGCGCGATGGCGGCATGGTCCACGGCCTCGAAGTCCACGACATCGGTGAAATTCCCGAAGAGGCTGAGCTCGGCATGCTTCTGATAGCCGAGGATCTGATTGTTCAGGACGACCAGGACGACGGGCAGCTTCATGCGGCGCGCTGTTTCGAGCTCCGACCAGACATGGCCGAAGCCGCCATCACCGGTGACCGCGATGACCGGAGCATCGGGGCGGGCGGCCTTCGCGCCGAGTGCGAAAGGCAGGCCCCAGCCGAGGCCGGCCAGGCCGCGCGGCGTGAGGAAACGCTGACCGGCCTTGCGGGCGGTAAGGAAATTGGCAATCCAGATCGACGAATAGCTCGCGTCCGCGACCACGATGCTATCCGGCGTGAGCACGCTGTCGATGTCGGCCATCAACCGTTCCGGACGCACCGGCACCGCATCGAGATGGACAAGCTGCTTCATGTCCTCAGCGTGCTGTGCACGACCTCGGGTGATCTTGTCCTCGAGCGCGGGCCGGCGCGCCGCGAGCGAGGCCGGCTTAGCCGCTTCCAGGGCCGCAGTCAGCGCAGCGAGTGTCAGCTTGGCATCGCCCGCGAGGCGGAGCGCTTCGTAGTTGCGACCGATTTCGTGGCTGTCGATATCGATGTGAATATAACGCGCCTGCGGCGGATAGAGCGACCAGCTGTCCGTGCCGTTCTGGTTGGTGCGGTTGCCGACCAGCACAACCACATCGGCCTCGGTGACGAGATCCCTGAGATGGGAGGAGCGCCCGCGTGGAGCCATGAAGTAGCCAACCACCCCGACGGAGAGCGGGTTGGTCTCGTCCACAACTCCCTTGCCCATCACGGTCGTCGCGACGGGGATGCCAAGCGCCTGCAGGGCCGAGAGTTCAGCACAGGCCTGCGAGGCGTGCACACCGCCGCCGGCGATGACGATAGGAGCCTTGGCCTCGGCGATCAGCTTAGCCGCCTCTGCCACGCGCGCCGGATCAGCGGCCGTGCGGTCAAGCGGGAAGGTGCCAAGATGGCTCGCGCGCTGGGGCGCCTCGGGCGCGAAATCCGGGCGTTCGTCGAGCACGTCGAGCGGCACCAGCAGCACGGCTGGGCCGGCGCGGCCGCTGGCGGCTGCCGTGAAAGCCATGTCCACATAGTCATCGATGCGCGCAGGATCGGCAACCCGGCGGATCCATTTGGCAACACCACCGAACAGCGCGAAATGGTCGAGTTCCTGGAAGGCGTTCTTGTCCGTGAATTTGCGGCTGACGTCCTGGACGATGGCGACGACCGGGATCGAGGCCTTCAGCGCCTCGGCGAGGCCCGGCACCAGGAGCGTCGCGGCCGGGCCGTTCTGTGCCGTGACGACGGCGACCTTGCCGGAAATGCGCGCATAGGCATCTGCCATGGCCGCGCCGGCGTTCTCCGTGCGATAGCCGACCTGCCGGATGCCGTAGTCGGGCGCGGCGAGAAAAAGCGCCGAGGGAATGCTCTGGCCGAAGATTTCCCGCACGCCATGGCGCTGCAAGGCCGCGGCGATGAGATGCGCGCCGGTGATGTTGCTGGCTGCGCGCGGCGCGGGCTTGGTCACTGCGTTCATGCTCCTGTTTCCTTCCGTGGCGCAGATGCGCCCTGCTGCTGTGGCGCTCACGCGCCCTCTTGCATGACAAGAACGATCTTCCCTACGTGCTCGCCGGCATCCATGCGGGCATGCGCCTCGGCAACGCGGTCGAAGGGGAAGGTTGAGTCGATGAGGGGCCTCGCTTTCCCCGCCGCGAGGAGCGGCAGCACATGCTCGGCCAGCGATGCGGTGAGCGCCGCCTTCATGGCGACGGGCCGCGCCCTGAGCGTGGCGCCCGTGAGGGTGATGCGCTTCATCAGAAGCGGCAGCAGATCCAGCTCGAGCTTCGAGCCGCGCTGGAAGGCGATCTGCGCGATGCGCCCATCGGCGGCGATGCAATCGAGATTGCGCGGGATGTAGTCCCCGCCGACCATGTCGAGGATCACCTCCGGCCCCCGGCCGTCGGTGGCGGCGCGGGCGGCGGCGACGAAATCTTCTGTGCGATAGTTGATGGCGAGATCAGCGCCGACAGCGCGGCTCGCGGCGCATTTCTCGTCCGAGCCGGCCGTGACCAGAACCCGCGCCCCAAGCGCCTTGGCGAGCAGGATCGCCGTGGTGCCGATGCCGGACGTGCCGCCATGGATGAGCACGGTTTCGCCGGCCTTCAGGCCCGCGCGCTGAAAGAGGTTCGACCAGACCGTATAATAGGTCTCGGGGAAGGCGCCGGCCTCGACGAAGGACATGCCCTCCGGGATCGGCAGCGCTACCGTCTCGTCCACGACGGCCCATTCGGCATAGGCGCCGCTGGCGACGAGGGCCATGACGCGATCGCCGGGCTTGAGGCGCGTCGTGCCCGGGCCGAGGCTCTCGACCACGCCGGCGAGCTCGAGGCCGAGCACATCGCTCGCGCCGGGCGGCGGCGGATAGTTGCCCTGCCGCTGCATCACGTCCGGACGGTTGATGCCTGCGGCATGCACCCTGACGAGCGCTTGGCCTTCACCTGGCGTCGGACGTTCCCGCTCGACGATCTTGAGCGCGTCCGGGCCACCGGGGACAGGCGCGACAACAACGCGTGTGACCGAGGTCATGCGATTTCACTTTCCGGTTGGGGCAAATCTTGCGACAGGGTCTGCGGAACCAGCAGAACCTTCACCGCCTGGCGGCTGCGCGCGAGCTCGAAGGCCTCGATGGCGCGGCTGAGCGGCTCCGCGTGGGTGATCAGGCGGGCCAGCACATCCGCGTGGGCGGCGAGCAGAGTGATGGCGTTCTCAAGGGCTTGCGCGGTGGTATCGTGCGCGGCACGAAGCTGCTTCTTGTCCCGCACGAATCGCGTCAGATCGAGATCGAGATGACCGGAGTGAATGCCCGCCACCACCAGGACGCCGCCCGAGCGCAGCACGGCCAGCCCGTCGCTGACCGAGCGGGCGACGCCGGTCGCCTCGATGACGCGGTCGGCCGGGCCAGCGAAGACGCGCTGCACGGCATCACCCAGGCTTTCCTCGGCGAGATCGACGCAATGGGCGATGCCGATCTCGCGGCCCTTGTCGAGACGCAGCGCGTCGTTCAGCCCGCACAAGAGCACCTTGGCGCCGCGTGTCTGCGCCACGAAGGCAATACCGAGGCCGATCGGCCCCGGGCCGAGGACCACCACCCGGTCGCCCGGCCCGACATCGCCCACATCGACCGCGTTCACGGCGACCGAGAGCGGCTCCGTCAGCGCGGCAACCTTGAAGGGCAGGCCATCGGGAATGGGGCGGCAGTTGGCGGCCGGCACGCGCACGAGATCGGCGAAGCCGCCGTCGATATGCAGGCCGATGATGCTGCGGTTCTGGCAGTGCTCCGGCGTGCCCGCATCGCAGGCGGGGCAGTGGCCGCAGCTCACCGTCGGCCAGCAGGTGACGCGGTCGCCGATCTTGAAGCCGGTGACACCAGCGCCGAGCGCACGCACCGTGCCCGCGAACTCGTGGCCGATGGTGAGCGGCATCGACGCCGTCATGAACTCGTAGCCCGGTGTCCACTCATAGGCGTGGATGTCGCTGCCGCAGATGCCGGCGGCGGCGACCGCGATGACGACCTCGCCCTCGCCTGGCGCGGGCTCCTTGTCCATCTCGACCAGTTCGGCCCCAAAGGCCGTGGTTGTCTTGCGAAGCGCGATCACCGCTTCCTCCCGTTATCAGCCCGTGCGCCGGCGGAGGCCTCATCGGCCCCGGCGGTCGCTGCCCGATCGCATTGGTCCGGGCGTTGGGTTGATGCAATAAGTAATTTGTTATAACAGTTTTGGTCGAGGAAACCGCCCCGTGTCAAGTCGTATGCCACACAATAAAGAGAAAACCCCGGCGACGGGCGATTGGGTGCAGCCGATCGTCAAGGAGAACCTGAGCGAGCGCGCCTACACGGACTTGAGGGCGGCCCTCATGCGCGGGCGGCTGCGGCCCGGCGAGCGCCTGCGGCTCCGGCCCATGTCGGTGAGGTTCGGCATCAGCGCGACCCCGATGCGCGAGGCCCTGCTGCGGCTCGTCGGCGAGAAGGCGCTGGCGCTCGATGCCCGCAATTCGGTGGTGGTGCCGACCCTGACGCTGGAGCAGCTGCAGGAGATCCGCGCCATCCGCACGGATCTCGAAGGGCGCGCTGCCGCCGCCGCGGCCCTCATCGCCACCGAGGCCGAGATCGAGACCCTCGTCGCCATCCACGCGCAGATTTCCGAATGCCACGCGAGCCGGAGCTTCGTGCAGGCGGTGGATCTCAACACGGAGTTCCACCTCACCTTCTGCCGCATGGCGCGCCTGCCCATCCTCTACGACATCGTCGAGGGCCTATGGGTGCGCTGCGGGCCCATCCTCTCCCATCTCTACGACGAGGGCCTGCCGGACTGGGAACCCCACCCGCATCTGCGCCTCATCACCGCGCTGCGCGAACGCGACCCCGACAAAGCCCGCGCCGCGAGCCGCGAGGACATCGAACGCGGCGGCCAGGGGCTCCTGGTGCATGTGCGGGAGGCGAATGGGGGGTGAGGGAAACATGATGATATACGACCGCGCGGGGTGTGAAGGGCTTTCGTGCGCGATTATGATGTATCAAATTGACCTTTAGGCTCGAAGATTAGATAAGGAAGCAATAAGCCATTCTAATTCGGACCGGGCATTAGATATCATGCTTGCATAGGAGATAATTTTTATCGTTTCCAGAAGATTCTTCGTATCTAAGGTGTTAACTCTACCTTTTCCTATCATCATTATCTCCATTTTTGTAGTTGATGATAGTCGTACGCAAAGATCATCCCGATACTTCTCGGCTTGCGCGATATCTTCCCGCGATATGCTGTGATTGGGGCGCTTAAACTCGATTAGCAGGTAGGCGTCCCCGTAGCTCTGCGAAAGCAACAGGTCAGGCCGCTTTGAGGCTCTGCCGCTTTCTAACGAAGTCCCGCAATAAGTCTCGACTATGGTGCGAAGCGTCGCATTAGACGACATTGCAGAGTAATTGCGGCCGAGAATCCAAAGGTTTGTTTCCAGTGCTTTGTGCACATCTTTCTCAAGCGTGTCTGGATTGTTGGCGAGTTGATCAAAAAAATCTAAGAATTTTACGCGGCGTACCGCTTGTTGGGCAATGCTAGATAGCTCGACTAGGCCAAATTGCTCCAATGACTCTGCAAATGACCAAACGTCACTACGGCTGGATACGCTGATGCGCTCAAAAACGGCCCAGTACGCATCGTGTTCCATCGCGTCCAGCGCCACGCTTGCAATGGTTGAAACACGTTCATCGCTTTCTCCGTAAAAGCGCTTGAGAATGCGGTTTAAGGCTTCTTCTGCATACTGCCGGCGGTGTTCAGGAAGCCGCATCAGGCGTTGTCGTAGTTCGTTCTTTAATCGCGCCTGCTGGAGGTTCATTTCGCGAGCATGCGTATCCTTAAGCCCTTTCTTTATTTCAAGCTGCACATAAGTCTGCACTTCCTGAAACGCCTTGCTGTTCTCGATAAAGCCTCCCCAATCGGCGGTAACAAAATCCGACAGTCCGCTGAGATTAACTTCACCATAGACACGACGGGCGAGTTTGGTGGGAATTTCCTCATCTTGATCCAGACCAAATAGTAAAGGTCGTCCGACCGCCTTCCCATCAACTTTTAAAATAATTCCTGGAAGTTTTGGAAGACGTTTGCTGTCGGCTATAGTGAAGTGTAGCTTTATGTTGCCGGCGTTAGGTAAAATCTCCTCTGCCTGGGAGGTCTGGCCCGGCACATCATCGACCGACAGCGCAGTTCCGTTAACAGAAACGATGAATCTGTCCTCTCGCCCGTATTCTTGTATCAAAACCTCTCTAAGATATCAAAACCTCTCTAAGACGATCAGGATTCGGAAAATTTAAGCGATCGTCGAGCGACGAAAGTGTAATGGTGGTTCCTGTCGCGGATTCATTCTGCGGGGCTTCAGTGAAGGGAAGGGGAACTGCTTCAAGATCGTTTTGATTGTCAATCAGCTCCTGCTTGTCCACAATAATGGTGCAAATATAGCCGCGTGCTGCTGTAGATATTTCCATCTTATTAGCAATGGTCAAGCCAGCGAATTTTCCAATTCCTTTTCTTCCCTTCACTTTTCGTCGGTATACTGGCGTTCTCTCGCCAGTCCGAGTGCGTTTATCACTCGCTATATTGAGATACTCACTGCGTATCTCTTGGGATGTCATTCCGGTGCCGTCATCCTTTACAACAATAGCTTCGTTTGATAGCGGATCGGGCAGATTGATCCACACATGTTGGGCGTCTGCATCCCAAGCATTATCAACTAGTTCCTTAATAGCGACTTCACTAGAGCGATATGTTTCTCCAAGGATTCTAGTCAACCTCGTATGGACGGAAAAATGAGCTTCCTTATTCATTCGCTCCTGCCCCCAGTAGATCAAGCCCCTTAACGGAAGGTAGCAGACGAGCTTTTTTTCAGCAAATTTTACATTTTATAGACATCCGCGGCGCTTTAGATCCGAGCATAGTTTTGCGGACCGGTTTATCGACGATTTTCGATTCTAGATAAGGATTGGTTCAAATATTGCCGTGACGATTGACGATACGACAGTTACATATTGACAATGGCCAACCAGATCGGGAAAATGTCTCACTGTGCTTTCGCCGTCGCTGAGCGGGGTATCATCCGGCAATAACTCATTGCTATAGTGTGGGCTAATCAAAGCTTGGCTGCCATCACCCCCGCAACCCCGGCGCCTCCTGCCCCGTCCGCGCGACATACTCCGTGTAGCCGCCCGCATATTGATGCACCCCGTCGGGGCTGACTTCGAGGACGCGGTTGGAGAGCGCGGCGAGGAAGTGGCGGTCGTGGCTGACGAAGAGCATGGTGCCTTCGTAGTTGGCGAGCGCGGTGATCAGCATCTCCTTGGTCGCCATGTCGAGATGGTTGGTGGGCTCGTCCAGCACCAGGAAATTCGGCGGGTCGAAGAGCATCTTGGCCATCACGAGGCGCGCCTTCTCGCCGCCCGAGAGCACGCGGCAGCGCTTCTCCACGTCGTCGCCGGAAAAGCCGAAGCAGCCGGCGAGCGCGCGGAGCGAGCCCTGGCCGGCCTGCGGGAAGGACGATTCGAGCGACTGGAAGATGGTGTCCTCGCCGTCGAGCACCTCCATGGCATGCTGGGCGAAATAGGCCATCTTCACATTGGCGCCGATGACGACCGTGCCGTCGTCCGGCGTGGTCGCGCCCGCGACGAGCTTCAGCAGGGTCGACTTGCCGGCGCCGTTGACGCCCATGACGCACCAGCGCTCGCGGCGGCGCACGGCGAAATCGAGCCCTTCATAGATGCTGCGGCTGCCATAGCGCTTGTGCACGTTCTTCAGGCTGACGACATCGTCGCCGGAGCGCGGGGGCGGCTGGAACTCGAAGACCACGGTCTGGCGGCGCTTCGGCGGCTCCACCCGGTCGATCTTCTCCAGCTTCTTGACGCGGCTCTGTACCTGGGCGGCGTGGGAGGCGCGCGCCTTGAAGCGCTCGATGAACTGGATCTCCTTGGCGAGCATCGCCTGCTGGCGCTCGAACTGCGCCTGCTGGTGCTTCTCGTTGAGCGCGCGCTGCTCGGCGTAGAACTCGTAGTCGCCGGAATAGGTGGTGAGCGCGCCGCCGTCGATCTCCACCACCTTGGTGACGATGCGGTTCATGAAGGCGCGGTCATGCGAGGTCATCATCAGGGCGCCGTCGTAGCCCTTCAGGAACTGCTCCAGCCAGATCAGGCTCTCGATGTCGAGATGGTTGCTCGGCTCGTCGAGCAGCATGACATCCGGGCGCATGAGGAGGATGCGCGCCAGCCCGACGCGCATCTTCCAGCCGCCCGAGAGGGCGCCGACATCGCCGTCCATCATCTCCTGGCTGAAGCCGAGGCCGGCGAGCACCTCCTGCGCGCGGCCCTCAAGCGCATAGCCGCCAAGCTCCTCGAAGCGCCCCTGCACCTCGCCGTAACGCTCGATGATCGCGTCCATCCGGTCGGCCTGGTCGGGATCGGCCATCGCCGCTTCCAGTTCCCGCAACTCGGCGGCGACGCTGCTGACGGGCCCGGCGCCATCGGTGACCTCGGCCACCGCGCTGCGGCCGGACATCTCGCCGATGTCCTGGCTGAAATAGCCGATGGTGACGCCGCGATCGATCGAGACCTGGCCCTCGTCCGGCTGCTCCTCGCCCGTGATCATGCGGAACAGCGTGGTCTTGCCGGCGCCGTTGGGGCCGACGAGGCCGACCTTCTCGCCCTTGAGGAGCGCCATGCCGGCCTCGATGAAGACGATCTGCTTGCCGTTCTGCTTACCGATATTGTCGAGACGAATCATGGCTTACGGGGACCTGGCGGATGCTTGAGCCCGTGCATGTAGGCCATGTTGCGCTGCGGCGAAAGGGCGGGGCGCCCCGCTAGAGCGCGATTCGATCTGATTGAATCAGATCGGCGCTCTAAGCTGTTTTATTTGAAGCACTCATATCGACCTCGTTTCCCTCCGGTCGGATTATGCTCTAATCCTCGAAGACGCGCTTGCGGGCGGCCTCCAGGTGATTGCGCATGGCCGCCGAGGCGACGTCGACCTGCCCGGCCGCGATCGCATCGTAGACGAGCTGATGCTCCGCATACATCAGCTGCAGCGCATCCTGCGGGCGGGTGAGAGAGAGCTTGCGCGTCAGCTCCATGCCGACGGTCATATGGCTGCGCATGGACACGAGCGTGTCGACGAAAAAGCGGTTGTGCGAGGCCGAGGCGATGGCAAGGTGAAAATCGAGGTCGGCTTCCACGCCGAGGCTGACATCGTTGATGTCCTCCGTGGCGCGCAGAAGCTTTTGCAACTCCTGCAGCTCGTTCTCGGTGCGGCGCAGGGCGGCGAGCCCGCAGGCGGCCTCCTCGATGAACATGCGGAACTCGTAGCAGCGCTGGATGTCGCCGATGCTCATCACCGGCGCGAAGCGGCGAATCGCCTGGTCCGCGCTCGCCAGGATGAAGCTGCCCGCGCCCTGCCGCGACTGGATGAGGCCATCGTCCCTGAGCCGGGCAAGCGCTTCCCGCACCACGGTGCGCGACACCTTGAACTGCTCCGCGATTTCCGTCTCCGTCGGGAGCTTCTGTCCCTTCAGGTAGTCGCCAGCCGCGATGCGGTCGAAGATATGATCATAGACCCTGGACGCGGTACGGCGTGACGGTTGGCTACCAGCCGGGGACAGATCGCCAGACGACATCGAACTCTCTCTCGCTTGCCTTTGCGCAACAGACGACGGCTTCACTCCAGCGTCAAGTCATCATACAAGGACGCGCCCGCAGGTTGTGGAAAATATCAGATAACTCAGAAATTTGCGTCGATGACGTGTTAGCCTCCGAAAATTGTTGTCCAACAAATTCTGTACTTGTTGACAAATGAAAACGCCGTCTGCACTGTCCGGCGCGAGGACGGTCACAGAGCCGTGGAAGCCAAGGAGGATGCGGTGAAGGGATTTGGGATACGCGGGTTGGCGAAGGCCGCCCTGGTCGGGGCCTCGCTCGCGGCGCTTGGTTCGCTCACGCCTGCAAAGGCGGAAGACATCCGGCTGACCTATCAGAGCTGGCATCTGGCGGAAGAGCCTTGGGCGACCTCGCTCAAGGAAGGCTTCGCGGAATTCGAGCGGCTCAATCCGGGCATCAAGATCGTGCCGCAGCCGGTGTCGCTCGGGCAGCGCGACGTCACGCTGACGACCGCCATCCGGGCGGGGCGCGGGCCGGACATCTTCCAGCTCGATGCCAACCCTATCAGCCAGTACATTCGGGAAGGCTGGGTCAAGGACCTGACGCCCTACATGGAGAAGGAGGGCGGCGCCAAGGCATTCATGGCGGACTTCTACCCCTCGCTCCGCGACGCTGTCACCAACGACGGCAAGGTCTATGGCGTGCCGAAGAATACCGCCGCGATGGTCCTGACCTACAACAAGAAGCTTTTCGACGCGGCAGGCGTCAGCCAGGCGCCTGCGACCTGGGAAGAATTCCGCACGGCCGCCCAGAAACTGACGCGCGCGACAAAGGAAGGCGGCCCGGTCGACCAGTGGGGCACGGCGCTTATTCTTCAGCCGGCCGGATTTGATCTGCGCGTGTCTGTCATCCTGCGCGGTTTCGGGGCTGATTTCCTGACGCCGGACAACAAGCACTCCGCGCTCAACACGCCTGAGGCAAAGGAAGCTTTCCAGTACGTGGTCGACCTCATCCAGAAGGACAAGGTCATGCCCCCCGGCGTCTCTCAGGTGGATGCCAACGCCGCTCGCCAGTTCATGGCGCAGAGCAAGGTGGGCACGATCGTCGAGACACTCTGGGCCCTGCCGATCATCCAGGCGATCAACCCGGCCTTCGACGCCTGGAACACGCTGGCCATGGCGCCGATCCCGGTGAAAGCGGGAACCGACCCCAAGGTGCGGTCCACGCTCTATGTGGACGGCCTCTTCATGAACCCGAACACGAAGCACGCGGATGCGGCGTGGAAGCTGATCCAGTTCATGACTGATCGCCAGCGCATGGAAAAGTGGTTTGTTGACAACAACATGCTGTCGGGCCGTCAGTCTGTGAACGACGAGTTCAAGCCGATCCAGGACAGCAAGTTCGCCCAGGTCGTGAAGGCCGAGATCGACCACGCGTCCTTCCTGCCGCTGATCCCGCAATGGCCGGAAATCCTGACCGCCTTCCGGCAGAACCTCCAGGCAGCCGTTGCCCAGACGAAGACGCCGGAAGCCGCTCTCGCCGACGCTCATAACCAGATCGAGGCGATCCTGGCGCGCTAGGGGTGTGGCGAGCCTGTTGAAAACAGCGGGCCGTTGATATCGCGCGGCGGGTCAAGGCCCTCCGCGCTCCATGTCGCGTAAAGCCGCATATTGGACAAAGACAGGGTGGCAATGACTGATCAACGTGTCGGCTTATTCTTCGCGTTGCCTGCCATTATTCTTCTTGTAGGCATTCTTGGTTTCCCTGCGGTTGCGGCAATTCTCCAGAGCTTCGATGTGCTCTGGGGGTCGGGGGACGTGCCGGGCATCGCGAATTACGTTCAGCTCGCGATGGATCCGCAGTTCTGGCAGGCCTTCCGGAATACCACGCTGTTCGTCGCATCCACCGTGAGCATCCACATCACGCTCGGCCTGTGCGTGGCGCTTCTGCTCAACGCCGATGTCAAGGGCAAGTGGCTGTTCCGCGTTACCGCGATCCTGCCGTGGACGGTCCCTGACGTGATCAGCGGCATTCTCTGGCGGTTCATGTTCGATCCATTGGCCGGATTCGTGAACGCGCTCCTGACGACGGTCGGGCTCATCGCGGCGCCGATCGATTGGCTCGGCGATCCGCAGCTTGCCTTCGCCGCCGTGGTCTTCGCGGAGGGCTGGCGCGGCTATCCTTTCATCATGCTGATCCTGCTCGCAGGGCTGCAGTCGATCGGTCAGCAGCAATACGAGGCGGCGCAGCTTGATGGCGCCTCGACCTGGCAGTGCTTCCTGCATGTCACGATCCCGAACCTCAAGCCCATGCTGCTCGTGGCCGCGGTGCTGGATCTCATCTGGCAGGCACGCCTCTTCGGTCTTGTGTTCGGCATGACGAGCGGTGGCCCGGGCAATGCAACTGAAGTGATGCCGCTGCTGATTTACCGCAATTACTTTGAATTCTTCAACGCGAGCTATGCGGCGTCCATGGCGGTCGTTCTAGCAGCAGTCATGCTGGTCTTCGCGGTGCCCTATGTGCGCTCCAGCCTGCGGAAGGAGGCGTGAGACCAATGCGCGAATCCCCTCAATCCAATCTCTTCGTCTGGGTCGCGCTTCTCGCCGTGGCGATCTTCAATCTGTTTCCCTTCTACTGGATGGTGACGTCCTCCTTCAAAAGCTCGCTCGAGGTCGTCTCTTATCCCGCGACGCTCGTGCCGCAGGCGTGGACGACGGACGCCTACCGCAACATCTGGCTGCAGGAAGGGTTTGTCGCCTATTTCCGTAACAGCCTGATCGTGTCGCTCAGCACGGCCTTGCTGTCGTCCGGGGTTGGCCTTTTCGCGGCCTACGGCTTCTCCCGTTTCAAGTTCAAGGGGCGGATGGCATGGATGTCCCTGTTCCTCGGCAGCCAGATGCTGCCAGGCGTACTCCTGGTCGGCGCCTATTTCCGTATGCTGACCTTCGCCGGGCTCTATGACACCCTGTTCGGTCTCATTCTTGCGCAGACGACGATTACACTGCCGTTCAGCGTCTGGATGCTGAAGGGATACATCGACACCGTCCCCGCCGAGATCGACAACGCGGCGATGATCGATGGTGCCAACCGGCTGCAGATCCTGCTGCGGATCATCGCGCCGAACATCATTCCGGGCTTCGTCGCCACCGCAACCTTCGCCTTTCTTCTCGCCTGGGGCGATCTGTTGTGGGCTCTGTGCCTCATTGAAGATCAGGCCAAGCAAACCATGACACTCGGGATTACCCGGCTCATCGGTCAATTCCGCGTGCAATGGTCTGAAATCATGGCGGCTACCGTTATCGGCAGCGTCATACCTGCCACGCTTTACGTCTTTCTTCAGAAATACCTGGTGCAGGGCTTCACTGGCAGCGCCGTCAAGGACTGAGCCCACTCCTCCAGCTTGTCTCGCATTTAGGCTTCGGTGGTGTCACCGGAAGGCTTCAGAAGGTTGTCGCAATGAATCCGCTTTCCATCCACTCCTATACGTTCCTGCCGACATGGACGACGCAGTATGGCGAGGAAGCGGCCCGTCAGGCACGGGCCGCCGGCTACCAGTGCCTCGTCATTCCACTGCGCGATCATGAGGCTATCGAGGCCGCCGCCATCGTTCGCATCATGGAGCGGGAGGGTCTGCGGCCGGTGACGACGGCCAATCAGCGACCGGATGCGGACATTTCGAGCACCGACCGCGCTATCTGGGCAGCGGGGCTGGAGCGTCATCGCCTCTCCCTGCGGCTGGCGCGCGATCTCGGCGCCAAGCACATGGGCGGCATTCTCTACAGCGTGTTCGGCAAGGCGCAGCGCGCCGCGACGGAGGAGAATGTGAAGGCCGCGGCGGAGGCGCTCGCGCTTCTCGCCGACGAGGCCGCCGGCTTCGGCATGCGGATCGCCTTGGAGATCGTCAATCGCTACGAGACCAATCTTCTCAACACGGCCGCCCAAGGTATCGACATGGTCAGGCGTGTCGGCGCGCCCAATCTTCATCTTCATCTCGACACGTTCCACATGAATATCGAGGAAGACGACCCACTAGAGGCACTGAAGGCGGCGCGACCCTATCTTGCCTATTTCGAGATCGACCAGAGTAACCGGGGGCCGCTTGATCGCGGCGTCATCGATTTCGCCCCTATGCTCGCTTTTCTCAAGGCCTCCAACTACACCGACATGATCGGCGTCGAGGCCTTCTCGAGCGCTATTTCCGGCCCGGAGGTGGCCGCCGGGGTCGGCGCATGGCGCAACCTGTTCGACGATGGCGCAGCCGTTGCTCGCTCGGGCATCGCGGTGCTGAAGCAGGCCGGCTTCGCCTGACAGCAACGGGACCCGGCTGCAACATTCACGACCTCTGCCGGTTGATCGGTCAGGCGATGTGATCATACTCGAGGCATCAACGGAGCGAGGATGCCTTGAAGAAGCTGATCAACGACGTTCTGAAGGTTGTACCGGAAACGCTTGAGGGATTTGTTCGCCTGCATCCGGATCTGGCGCTGCTCGACGGCTATGCCACGGTGATCCGCGGCGATATTGAGGCTTTCCGGGCAAGCGGCAAGGTCGCCGTCATTTCCGGCGGCGGCGCCGGCCACGAGCCCGCTCATGCCGGTTATGTCGGTCGCGGCATGCTGACGGCGGCCGTGTCGGGCGATGTCTTCGCCTCGCCGAGCACGGACGCGGTTTTCGCGGCGCTGATGGCCGTGGGCACGCCGGCCGGTGTCCTCATGGTGGTCAAGAACTACACGGGCGACCGCATCAATTTCGGCCTCGCGGCGGAAATGGCGCGGCCGCACGGCATTCCGGTCGAAACCGTGGTGGTCGATGATGACGCGGCGCTTGGCAGCGCCGAGGCGACAGCCGGCCGGCGCGGCATCGCCGGCACCGTGCTGGTGCACAAGGTGGCGGGCGCGGCCGCTGAGGCGGGCCTCGGCCTCGCCGACGTGACGGCGCGTGCGCGGGCGGCGGTCGCCGGGCTTGCCTCCATGGGCGTCGCGCTGTCCCCCTGCACCGTGCCGGCGTCGGGCAAGGCCAATTTCGAGCTCGGAGCGGATGAAATCGAGCTCGGGCTCGGCATCCACGGCGAGCCGGGCGTTGCGCGGCGCACTATTGCCAGCGCCGCGACGCTGACCGCTCTCCTGCTCGACACCATCATCGCGGATCGGGCCATCAAGTCCGGCGATGCGGTGGCGCTGCTCGTCAACAATCTCGGCGGCACGCCGACGATGGAGATGAACATCGTCGCGAAGAATGCGCTCGATCATCTGCAGGGCCATGGCATCGTCGTCGAGCGTGCCTATTGCGGCACTTTCCTGACCGCCATCGAGATGGACGGCGTGTCGCTCAGCCTGCTGAAGCTCGAAGCGTCCCTGCGCGAGGCGCTGGACGCGGCGACGGAAGCGCCCGCATGGCTCGGCAACGTCCGCGCCACGCGGCCACCGCTTGCCAGGGTGGCGACGGTGCCCGCCGGGCAGGCCGAGGTGAACCCCGATGACGGCCGCGCGACGCCTGCCCCGCCCGCGGTGATCGCCGCCATCCGCGGCGGCTGCGAGGCCCTGCTCGCGGCCGAGGACCGGCTCACTGAAATGGACCGCCATGTCGGCGACGGCGATATCGGCCGCTCGCTGGCGCAGGGCGCGGAAGCCATCCTGGCGCGGCTCGACGCGATGCCGGGCTACGCGACCTATGCCGTGCTGCGCGAGCTCTCGCTGACCATCCGCCGCGCCGTGGGCGGTACGTCGGGACCGCTCTATGCGGCGATGGCGCTGAGCGCCAGCAACAGCCTGAAGGAGGCCACCGGGGACGCCCCTGCGACCTTGGCGACGGCATTTTCCGCGGCAGTGGCCTCCGTCTCGCGGCTCGGTGGCGCAAAGGCGGGCGACCGGACCATGGTTGACGCGCTTCTGCCTGCCGCCGAGGCGATCGCCCAGGGTGGCGGGGTGGCCGCGCAACTGGCCGCCGCCGCCGATGCGGCGAGCCGGGGGGCGGCCCGCACGGCCGAGATGATGCCGCGCCGCGGGCGGTCCAGCTACATCGGCGAGCGTGCGCTGGGCTATCCCGATCCGGGCGCGGAAGCCGTCGCACTCTGGCTGAAGGCGGCGGCCGAAAGCGTCGCGCGCCGTTGAGCGGTCGCGGCCGAAGCGCCATCCCGGCGCGATGAAAAATGCACAAGCGGTTGTGGGCCCGGCTCGCGTATTCAACGCGGCCGGTCCCGCCCGCCTGCTTTTTGCGTCAAATGGCTGCCTAGAAATATTCCTTTTCATATATCCTAGGTTTGCTAGCATGGACCCCGCGTAAGAACGCTCGGGAGGCCCATATGAGCGCGGACGCAAGGGGCGATCGCCCCGGCGAGGGGAATGACGGAAAGCGGGCTGTCGTGTTCATCCACGGCATCGGCGGCAGCGCGCGGGTATGGACACCGCAGGTGGCGGCTTTCGCGGCGGCGGGCTTCCGGCCCGTGCCGCTCGACATGCCGGGCTACGGCGCGCGGCCGGCCGTCACCGCCATGGATTTCGAGGATCTGGCCGCCGACGTCGAGGCGGCGATCGGGCGCGTTGGCCAGCCGAAGCCCGTCCTGGTCGGCCATTCCATGGGCGGGATGGTGGTGCAGACGATGCTGCGGCGTCGGCCTGACGCCTATCATGCCGCCGTCTTGGTCGGCACGAGCCCGGCTTTCGGCAATCCGCAGGGCGACTTTCAGAAAGCGTTCGTGGCCGCGCGGCTTGCGCCGCTCGAAAGCGGACGCACCATGGCAGACCTCGCGCCGGAGATGGTCGACGGCATGATGGGCCCTTCGCCCGATGGCGAGGGCAGGGCGCTCGCTGTTGCGACCATGGCTGCGACGCCTGCCGCCACCTATCGCGCGGCGGTGCTGTGCCTCGTAAATTTCGACGAGCGCGCCAGCCTCGGCGCCATCCGTGTGCCGGTGCTGTGCCTTGCCGGCGCGCATGACCGCAACGCACCCGCGCCGATGATGGAGCGCATGGCGTCACGCATTCCCGGCGCGCGCTATCGGCTGCTGCCCGATGTCGGCCATCTGCCGAACTGCGAGGCGCCCGTCAGCTTCAACGCCGCCATTCTCGATTTTCTGGCAGAACTCGACCCGAGCGCATGAGGGGAACGATCCAATGAGCGCCCAACCTACCGATCTCGACAGCGCGCCTGTCGATGCGCCGCTGTTCGCGCCCGAGGCCTTTCGGCTCAGCGATGAGCAGGCCGAACTGACTGCCAAGGTCCGCGCCTTCGGGAGGAAAGTGGTGGCGCCGCGCGCCGCCATCCACGACCGGGAAGCTACTTTCCCCATCGAGAATTTCCGGGACATGCACGGCGAGGGCCTGCTCAGGCTCTGCATCCCGAAGGATGAAGGCGGGCTCGGTGCGGACTTCCAGACCTATTGCCTCGCCGCCGCCGAACTCGGCCGCTACTGCGGGGCGACGGCGCTCTCCTGGAACATGCATGTCTGCTCGACGCTGTGGTCCGGCCCCCTGGCCGACGAACTCGAGATGACGCCCGCGGATCGCGCCGCCCATCGGGCGCGCCGCAGCGTGCATTATCAGCGCATCGTGAATGAGGGCGCTGTCTACGCCCAGCCCTTCTCCGAAGGCGGCGCGGCGGCGGCCGGCGCCATAGCCTTCGGCACGGAGGCAAAGCCGGTTGAGGGTGGCTTCATCGTCAACGGCAAGAAGATCTTCGCGTCCCTCTCCGGCGCCGCCGACTACTATGGCGTGCTGTGCACGGAGCGCGCCGAAGGCGAGGCGGCGAGCCGGCGCAACACGCTTTACCTTGCCCTGCCGGCCAATGCCGAAGGCGTCTCCGTGGTCGGCGATTGGGACCCGCTCGGCATGCGGGGCACCGTCTCGCGCACGCTCCTCTTCAAGGACGTCTTCGTGCCTGAGGACGCGATGCTCATGCCGCATGGGGTCTATTTCCAGGCGGCGACCCGCTGGCCACATATGTTCCTGACGCTGTCGCCGACCTATATGGGGCTGGCGCAGGCGGCCTATGATTTCACGGTGGCCTATCTGCGCGGCGAACTGCCCGGCATGCCGCCGGTGAAGCGGCGCATGTTCCCGACCAAGCAGATCGCCGTGGCCGAGATGCGCATCATGCTGGAGCAGACCAAGACGCTCTGGTTCCAGGCCATTACCGAGGCGCGCGCCAATCCGAGCCGCGAGCAGGTTCTGCGTGCCTACGCGGCTCAGCACAGCGTGATGGAGAACGCCAATGCGATCGCCGTGAAGGCGATCCGCACCTGCGGTGGGCAGGCCATGCTGAAGAGTCTGCCCCTGGAGCGGATCTACCGCGACAGCCGCTGCGGCGCGCTGATGCTGCCCTGGACCGCCGAAATCTGCGTCGATCGCATCGGTCGCGAGGCGCTCTACGAGCCCGGCGAAAAGGACGACTGAGAACGCGTATGGATCTGTCCGATCTCATCGACCGCAACGCGGCCTTCACGCCGGATAAGGCGGCGATCCGCTTCGAGGGCGCGACGTTCACCTATCGTGATCTGTCGCAGCGCATCGCCGCGACGGCGCGCGCCCTGAAGTCGCATCTCGGTGTGGGGCGCGGCGACCGGGTGGCGATCCTCGCCGCCAACCATCCCGACTATCTCGTGCTGCTCTACGCCTGCGCGCGGCTCGGCGCCATGCTGGTGCCGATCAACTGGCGGCTCGCCCTGCCGGAGCAGCTCTTCATCCTCACCGATGCCTCGGTGAAGGCGCTGTTTGTCGAGGAGAGCTATGCCGCCGTGGTCGCGCCGCTGGCCGAGGCCGCGCCGGAGACGCGCGTCGTCGGCCTGGAATTCGCCCCACCGGATGCGATCTCCTTCGATGATCTCCTGGCAGTGGGCATGGGCGACGGGCGCAGTCCCCATATCGATTTTTCCTGTCCGCTGCTGATCGTCTACACGTCGGGTACGACAGGGCGGCCCAAGGGCGCGGTGCTGCGGCAGGAGGCTCTGGTCTGGAACGCCGCCATGAGCCAGCACATGCATGGTCTGACGAGCGACGACCATATTCTGACTGTCCTGCCGTTCTTCCACGTGGGCGGCTTGAACATCCAGACGACACCGGCGCTGCAGCTGGGCGCGACCGTCACTGTCCACCGGCGGTTCGCCCCGGACGCGACGCTCGCGGCGATCGCTACGGACCGGCCGACCCATACGGTGCTCGTACCCACCACCATCCAGGCAGTCGTCGAACATCCCGATTGGGGGACGACGGATCTTTCCAGCCTGCGGGCGCTGTCCACAGGCTCCGTCAATGTGCCTCAGCCCCTGATCGACGCGGTCGCCGCGCGCGGCATCCCTGTGCTGCAGGTCTATGGTTCCACCGAGACCTGCCCGATCGCCGTCTACACGCGTCTCGGCGGCGAGGCGCGGGGCACCTCAACCGGCCTGCCGGGCCTCCATTGCGAGGCGCGCATCGTCAACGAGAGAGGAGAGGAGGTGCCCTACGGCACCGCCGGCGAGGTCGTCGTGCGCGGACCGAGCGTCTTCTTCGAGTACTGGGGGAACGAGGCCGCCACGGCTGAGGCCCTGAAGAATGGCTGGTATTACACCGGCGACATCGGCACGCGCGATGCGGACGGCTATTTCCACATCCATGACCGCAAGAAGAACGTCATCATTTCGGGTGGCGAGAACATCTATCCGGCCGAATTGGAGCGCGTTCTCGGTGAACATGCGGCAGTCGCGGAAGTCGCGGTGATCGGCCGGCCCGACCCGAGGTGGCAGGAAGTGCCTGTCGCCTATGTAGTCATCCGCCGCGACTGCGCTGTCGAAGCCGATGCGCTCATCGCCCATGCCCGCGATAATCTGGCCCGCTTCAAGGTGCCGCGCGAGGTCGTCTTCGTCGAGAGCCTACCGCGCAATGCCATGGGCAAGGTTCAGCATTTCGTTCTCAAACAACAATTAGCGTGATGGGAGATCCCTGATGAAGATTGCCGTTCTTGGCGGAGGCAACGGCTCGTTCGCGGCAGCCGGGGATTTCGCGCTCGCGGGCCATGATGTCCGGCTTTGGCGGCGCGACGGAGAGGCCGTGAAGGCGCATAACGCGGCCGGCCGCGTCATCGCCATCAAGGATTTCGCAGGTCGCCACGAAGCGCCGATCGGCCTCGTCACGGATGATATCGCGGCGGCCGTTGAAGGGGCCGAGCTCATCGTCTGCCCGGCGCCCGCGACCGCCCAGCCCGATATCGCCCGCCGGCTTGCGCCGCATCTCGCCGAGGGCCAGGTCGTGTTCCTGCCGCCCGGCACGTTCGGCTCGATGATCTTCGCCAAGGCCGCCCATGATGCCGGCAATCGGGCCGATGTGGCCTTCGCCGAGACCGGCACGCTGCCGTGGCTGACGCGCAAGCACGGCCCCTTCGAGGTGGCGATCACGGTGCGCGCGAAGCGGCTGCCGACAGGCGTCTTCCCATTGACGCGGAAAGCTCATGCCCTCCACGTCATTGGGCAGGCGTTCCCCGGCGTGATCGAGGACTGCGGCGATGCCCTCTCCGGCGCGCTGATGAATGCAGGACCGATCATCCACCCGCCGCTCATCACCATGAACGCGGGGCCGCTGGAGCATTTTCCAAGCTGGGATATTCATAAGGAAGGCACGCAGCCGGCAATCCGCCGCGTCACCGATGCGCTCGATGCGGAGCGCATCGCCATCCGCGAGGCCCTGGGCTACGGCGGGCCGCATTTCCCGCTCGCCCATCACTACGCCCGCGAGGGCGAGGAATGGATGTACGGGCGCGGCTCCCATGACCGGCTCACCGATTCCGGCGATTGGCGCGAAAACATCATCCTCACGGAACATCGCTACATGGTCGAGGATACGCGCATCGGCCTGTCCTTCTTTCGCTCGGTCGCGGCGCTCGCCGGCGTCGCGACGCCCCTGATGCAGGCTTTCGCGGCGATCGGCGGGGCGGTCTGCGGCGAGGATTTCATGGAGACCGGCCGCACATTGCGCAGCGTGGGTTTCGGCGATTATGACCGCGCGTCGTTGCAGGCCCTTTTGCGGGACGGCTTCCAATGAGCGGGCGGGAACGTATCGCCTGCCTCGGGGCGGGCCGCATGGGGCGCGGCATCGCCGCGGTCTTCGCCTATGCCGGCCATGCCGTCGCCATCGTCGATCTCAAGCCCCGCCCGGCGGACGATTTCGCGCGCCTGGCCACTGAGGCGCTAGGCGAGGTGCGCGGCACGCTCGGCATGCTGGCGGAACTCGGGATGTTCGACAGCGCCGCCGTCGAGCGGATCGCGGCAAGGGTTTCGGTCGTGCCGGATGCTGAGGCGGAAACGGCCTTGTCTTCCGCCACGGTCATCTTCGAGGGCGTGCCGGAGGTGCTCGATCTCAAGCGCGAGGCACTCGCCAGGGCCTCGCGGCTGGCCGGCCCGGAACCCATCATAGCCTCGACCACATCAACCATCCTGGTCGATGATCTCTCCGGCGCGGTGGAGCATCCAGAGCGCTTCCTTAATGCCCATTGGCTCAATCCCGCTTATCTCGTGCCGCTCGTCGAACTGTCGCCCGGCAAGGCGACGGATCCGGGGGTGACAGCGCGGCTCAGGGCATTGCTGGAGGCAGTCGGCAAGGTACCTGTGACCTGCGCGCCAAGCCCGGGTTATATCGTGCCGCGTATTCAGGCGCTCGCCATGAATGAGGCCGCGCGCATGGTCGAAGAAGGGGTGGCCACAGCGGAAGAACTCGACAAGGCCATCAAATACGGCTTCGGCTTCCGCTTCGCGGTACTTGGATTGCTTGAATTCATCGACTGGGGCGGCGGCGATATTCTTTACTATGCCAGCCATTACTTGGCGAAAGCGCTCGATGATCCGCGCCATGCGCCACCGGCCATCGTCGAGCGCAACATGCGCGAAGGCCGCATCGGGCTCAAGACCGGCAAGGGTTTCCTGGACTACGACAATCTTGATCTCGATGCCTATCGTCGTAACAGGCTGAAAGCCTTCGCGGCCATGCTCGACCAGTATGGGCTGAAGCGCCCGCCGGTTCTCGGTGAATAGAGCGCTTCCCCCGGCGCGGGGAGCTCCGGCGGAGCCTCAAATGTGATAGATGAAGGACGCCATCGCATCATCCGTCAATTCGCGCATGTCAGCGAGGGTGCGATTGTCCAACACGTTCGCGATGGCTTCGCGGACCTCCAGCATCATCAGGCGTATTTCACAGCGGGTCTCATCGCAGTCATCGCATCGCCGATAGGCGGTGCGACTGGCGCATTGGATCGGCGCGAGTGGACCGTCTAAAACGCGAACGACATCGCCTATGATGATCTCCTCGGCCGGTCGGGCCAGCATATAGCCGCCGCCTTTGCCTTTTCGACTGTTGAGAAAACGGGCGTTGCGGAGTTCGCCGAGGATCGCATCCAGAAACTTCTTCGGAATGTTGTTGGCTTCGGCGATCTCGGCGACCTGGACAGATTGACCAGGCTTCAGGCTGGCAAGAAATACGATCGCCTTCAGGCCATACTTGCCTTTCTTGGTCAGCACTGGCTTGCCTCCTGTCCCTCAGGCCTGCGCACGTCGGATGCCGCGCTGTTCCCGGCCCGGTAGAGGAACGGTGTCGCGGATGCGCTGCTTTTCAGAATGGCAGCGATGCTGCCGTCACAGCCCCACGTCATAGAACATCTGATCCATGCTTTTGGCCGGTTCGATCGTGCGATCGACCATGCCGACCTTGACCGCGGGAACGCCGGCAACGGTCGTATAGGGCGGCACGGAATGCAGCACGACCGACCCCGCTCCCACCCGCGCGCCATGGCCGATCTCGATGTCACCGAGCAGGATCGCGCCAGCGCCGACGAGAACGCCCGAGCGCAACTTCGGATGCCTCTTGCAGTTCCGGCTACCCGTGCCGCCCAGCGTGACGCCCTGCAGCAGCGACACATCATCCTCGATCTCGCTGGTTTCTCCGATGACAATACCGGTCGCGTGATCGAAGAAGATTCCGAGGCCAATCTTCACAGCTGGATGAATGTCGACCTGCAGCGCCTCGGCGGCCGCGCTCTGGATCGCGAGAGAGAGATCCTTGCGCCCCTCGCGCCAGAGCCAGTGGGAGAGGCGATGGGCCTGCAGGGCATGGAAGCCCTTGAAATGCAGCAACGGCTCAAGGTAGCGCGTCGTGGCCGGATCCCTATCGAGAACGGCTGCCAAATCCGCCCTGATGGCCTGCCGCATGTTGCGATCAGCGCGGAGGGCCTGCGAGAAAGCGGCATTGATCAGATCGGGCGGCAAGAAATCATGGGCTATGCGGTTGGCAACACGCGCCGCGACGGCTCCCTCCAGGCTGCTGTGATGGAGAATGCCCGCATACAGCAAGCTCGCCAGTTCTGGCTCATGCGCGACGCCCTCGCGTGCTTCGGCCTGGATCGTGAGCCAAATCGGATCGGCCAGAGCGATGTTCTGACGAGCGGAACGCATCTCGGTTTCCTCTTCTATCCCACTCCACGCCGCGTCGGAAACCGCCGGGCAGTGCTCCCATCCGACCATCGGTGAGCACGTGACAGTGATTGTATACTAAATCGACGGCTTTAATCATGTAAGTATCATTCTTCGTATTTCACAGTCCATGGCGCTCATCATCCAGCGCCGTTCAGCGGCCGTCCCGTCAGGACAGCGCATGCCGTGCGGTGCGCTCGGCGGTGGTGTTCATGGCAAAGCGTGCAAGGCGGAGCATGACGACGCCGAGCATCACGAGATGCATCTCGAACCACTGCCGGCCTGCGATGATCAGCCAGCCAATGCCGGGGCTGATCAGGATCCGACGCTCCAGCTCGCCGGGCAGGTCTGAAAGGAGGTCGTGATAGCCATGCCCACCATCGCGCCGCACTTCGTCAGCCGAACACGTCCTGCAGGACGCCGTGCTGCACGACGACGGTTTCATCGAGGATGATGGTGGTGTTCATCACGGGGATGTCGAAATGTCCGGCCGTGAAGCGCCCGGCGAACTCGTTGGCGCCGGTCGAGAACAGGAAATTCCCGGGCACAGCACGCAGCTCCGTCCCGTTGGTGTCCCGCTGATCATACATGGTCAAGGCCTCATAGCGGGCGCCGGGGTTCATGCCCCAGCCCACATGCGAGACCGCATAGGCCTCGCGATCGCCCCAGGCTTCGAGATAGCGACGCATCAGGGCAACGTCGGTGCCATCGCCGGCAATGTCGGTGATGTAGTCATCCGCGAGCGTCAGGCGGATCGGTGATTCCAGATAGCGTTTGAAAGTCAGGTTGATATCGCCACGGTCGAGCACCAGCGTTCCATTCACGGTGCCCTTGGCCGGGAAGCTCACGACGATGCCGCCGGGCCAATGAGCCAACGTGCCGGGCTTCTCCGTCCAGCCCCAAATGCCGACGGTCGATGCGCCCGTCATGTCGATGGTGAGGTTGGTGCCCGCGGTCGACGTCACCGTCATGCGGTGGCTGGCGCGCGCCATACGCGCGGCATTGCGGACCCGCTGCTCGAGGACGGGATCCGGGCGCATGCGCTCCAGGGCTTCCGGATGCTCATTGGAAATGGACAGGATGCGCGCTCCTGATTTCAGGATCGCCGGCGTTTCCGGCGCATGCATCGGCCCCTCGATCGTGCAGTCGACGATGAAGCCCGCCTGCGACAGCGCCGTGATAACCGGTTCCAGCCCTCCGATCGCCGTGCTGGCGCCGGTGGACCGTACTGGTACGGGATGAGGATTGCGCGGTGTTGGCAGCACGATGTGGAAGGGGCGGGCGCCGAGGCGCAGAAGCGCAAGCTCGGCAAGATGCACGTTCAACGGGCGTGACTGGGTCTCGGACAGGATGGCGGCCGTCTCTCCGGGCTTGACCCCGCAACGCCCTATCACCTCCGTGAAGGCGTCGATCCACTTTCCCTCGATACGATCCGCAAGCATCGGCAATCCCTTGGTGTAAGATGCACTTCGTTTCGGCGAATGCATCGATCATTTTCTTTGAGTGATCCGCCAGTTCCGTCGCAAATTATCGCCATGACCAAGCTCGTGCTTTGGATCATGGTCCAAATGCCACCTCACCTGGGCCTCGATCGCGTCAGCGGCGATGGTCCGGCCAAGACGAGCAGCGCGAGACGATGGACAAGCCCCTATGCGCAGGCCATGCTTGGATAAAGACTATATGAAAAGGAATAGGCCGTACAGAAGGGCCGCTGGATAGGACGCATGCAGGACGCAACGGACGAGATCACGATCGCATCGCCTTCCGCGGAGAACCCGTCCGACAGCTTCGCTGCGACCTATCTGTCCTATCTCCTTGCCCGCGCGAGCCATCTTGTTGCGAGCGGCTTTCACCAGAAGCTCAAGACCTGGAAACTATCGGTGCCCGAATATCGGGTTCTGGCCTGCCTCACGGGTGCCGAGGGCCTCGGGGTCAGCGATCTTGCGGCCATGGCCATCATGGGCCAGTCGCGCATGACCAAGATTCTCGATCGCATGGAGCGCCAGGGACTTGTCGAGCGGCGTGCCGACACGCGCGACAGACGCCGCGTCCTCATCCATCTCACCGCGGATGGACGGGCGCGAGCGGTGCCGATGCTGAAGGCGGCCAAGGAGCATGAGACCGCCATGCTGGCACCGCTGACGCCGGAGGAGCGCGCCATGATCCTCAAGGCGCTCGATCTCCTGATCCGCGAGTGCGCCGAGCGTACACGGCGATAGCGACTATTTCTCCTCGGGAAATCCGCGCAGGAGATGGCGCCGCAGGGCGTTGAAAGCCGCATTGAGGAGGAGGCCGAGGATCGAGATCGCGATCAGCGGCACGAACATGTCGACCGTCTGGAAATTGCGCGCCGCGCGCATCAGGAGATGGCCGAGGCCGTCCGTCGAGGTGATCATCTCCGCGAGGAAAACCACGATGCACGAGATGACAAGGCCGATGCGACAGCCTGTCAGCACCGAGGGAAGGGCTGCGGGCAAGACCACGGTGAACAAGGTGCGCAGTTGCGACACCCCGGCTGCACGGGCCGACCATGCAAGCTTAGGCTCCACGGCTGACGTGCCCTGATACGTGGCGAGCAGGATGGGAAAGAGCGCGTCGGCGATCACCAGGGCGATCTTCGAGGCATCGTCATAACCGAGCGTCAGCGTGAAGGCGGGGTACAGCGCGATTTTCGGCACGGGCGCGAGCACTCGCACGAGCGGCAGCAGGAAGCTTGCGAACAGCTTACTGCCGGTCGCCAGGACCCCGGCGGCGATGCCGATGATCGCCGCCACGGCGAATCCCACGAAGAGCCGGTAAAGCGTCACGCCGACATTCTGCAGGAAACTCGCGTCACCTAGCTGTTGGAAAAACCGCGTGAAGACCGCCACCGGCGAGGGCAGCAGCGCTGGCGGAGCGATGCCGGAGGCGTGGATGGCCTGCCAGAGGACGAGAAGCCCGACGATGGGGAGCGCGCCGAGCACTCCGACGACAGCCTGCGAAGAACGCGCGTTCATGTGGAGCCCACGACAATGGATTGCGCGGGTTCCGCCCAGCCGACAAGCCAGCCGCGCAGCCTCTCGAACAGCGCATCAAGGATGAAGCCGAGTGCGCCGATGATGACGATCATCGCATAGACCGTGTCGTAGATGCCCATCTCGAGTGATTGAAAGACAAGATTGCCAATGCCGGTCTGGCGCGCGATCATCTCACTCGTCACCATGGTGATCAGCCCCAGCACGAGCGCTGTGCGGCAGCCCACGAGGATTTCCGGCAAGGCGGCGGGCAGGACGATGCGGGCAAGCCGCGCGGTCGGTTGCATGCCCATGGCCGCGGCCGACCAGAGAAGCTTCTCCTCCACGGCCCGGCTGCCCTGATAGCTGTGGTAGATCAGCGGCAGGGTGACGCCGAGGAAAATGACGAGGATCTTCGAGGCATCACCAACGCCCAGCCACAGCATGACGATGGGCATCAAGGCCGCCTTAGGCACGGGGTAAATGACCGAGAGGAGCGGATTGAAAAAGGCGGCCGCCAGACGGCTGCGGCCCATCCAGAGGCCGACAGGGATGGCGAAGACGAGCGCCAGCGCGATGCCGATGGCCATGCGCCGCAGGGAATCAGCGATATCGAAGAGCGATTGCGGGTCGGTGAGGATGACAGGCACCTGCCACAGCGCCACCGAGGGGGGTGGCAGGCCGTCGAGGCCGAAGTAGAGCGACAGGAGCTCCCAGATGGCAAGGATGCCCGCGCAAGCAATGAGCGGGGCCAGTGCGGGCATGGAAGTCACCCGCCCCATCACGCGTGGTCCCCGGTCTGGGCGTCCATCATCCGCTCGATGCTGACGACATAGTCCTGGTAGCGCCGGTCGAGGAGGAGCGAAGCGCGATCGCGCGGGCGCGGCAGGTCGATGTCGATGATATCCTGGATGCGGCCCGGCGAGCGCGACATCATCACCACGCGGTCGGACAGGAACACCGCCTCCTCGACGCTGTGGGTGACGAACAGCACGGTCTTGCGATCCTCGTCCCAGATCTTCAGTAGATCGTTCTGCAACCGCGTGCGCGTTTGCGCATCGAGTGCGCCGAAAGGCTCGTCCATGAGAAGAATATTGGGCTTGTAGGCGAGCGTGCGGGCGATCGCGACGCGCTGCTTCATGCCGCCCGACAGTTCCTTCGGGTAGAAGTTCTCATACCCGGAGAGGCTGACCATGGCGAGCAATTCCCGCGCGCGCGCCACGGCCTCCGCTTTCGGCACTCCGCGCTGGTCAAGCCCGTAGGTCACATTGCCGAGCACAGTCTTCCACGGGAAGAGCGCGAATTCCTGGAAGACGGGTCCCCGGTCCGGCCCCGGCCCTTCGACAGGGCGGTCGTTGACCAGCACCTGCCCCGCAGACGGCTGCACGAAGCCGCCAACGATGTACAACAACGTCGACTTCCCGCAGCCGGAAGGCCCTAGTATCGAAACGAATTCGCCACGTGCGACGGAGAGGGTTATCTCGCTCAAGGCAAGATGGCGCCTGTCGCGCCGCGTGTCGAAGAATTTCGACACGCTCTCGATGGAGATCATCGAGGGTTGAGGCAACGCGTTCCGCTCCCCGGTCGCGATCCGTTGTTGCATCAGTTCTGCATGGCTCATGGCTTGAGTGGCGCGAAAATCTTGGCGTGCTTGAAGTCCTTTACGTCAAGCTGTTTCGGCAGCATGCCGACATCATAGTAAAGCTTGAACATGGCCTGGATGCCATCGTAGTTGGCAGCCGCACCGGGATCACGCGCGAAATCCGCCGAACCCAATGGCGCATCATTGGATGCGCGCGCCTTGAAGTAGAATGGATCAAAGACCTGTACAGGCGCTTTGAAGATCTCCGTGACGATTTTCAAGGTCTCATCACGGTTGGCGAGCGCCTTGCCCATGCCCGCGGTCAGATCCTCGACATAGAGCGCCGCAAGTTCGGGGTTCTTATCTACGAAGGTCTTGCTGCAGGCCTCGAGGATATGGACAATGTCGGGAATTTCCTCGGAAATCGAGAAGACCTTGCGCAGCCCACCCTTCGCCTCCGCACGCGCGGCGAACGGCTGGTTGAGCACGCCGATATCGAGACGGCCGGTTCTGATGGCGTCTTCCTGGGTGGGGAACGCCGCTTCCACGAGCTTGACGTCCTTGTCCGGATCGATCCCGTTCTTCTTCAGCGCGATGGCGAGCGGCCCCCAGATCCCCGTTCCGAGCACATTGAGGCCGATGGTCTTACCCTTGAAGTCCTTCACGGATTTGATGGGGCTGTCTTCTTTTACAGCCCAATACACGGAAAAGCTCCCCGGCGCTTTCTCGCCGACATGCTGGGCGACGATGTAGGTCTGCAGGCCAGCGGAAGCGGCGCCCTGCGCGAGCGACAGGACGCCCTGGGTCGAACAGTCGAGCGCACCGGCTGCCATTGCCTGGACCATCTGCGCAGTGCCCTGGAACTGCACCCACTCGACGTTATACTTCTTGCCGAGATTGGGGAATTCCTGCGGACGCTTCATCATCCAGTATTTCGCGTCCTCGGCCGGAACGGTCCAGCCTACGCGAATCGTCGGAATGGTTTGCGCGCTGGCCGTCGCGAGCCCCGCTGCCGACGCGGCGATGGCGCACGCGAGTGTGATACCTTTGCCGAGCGCCCAGCCGCGCTGCTTCTGCTGAATCCCGATCATGTCGATCCACGCTCCCTTATGTCCCCTCTGCCGGGCGATCATCGCCTCTTTCCGCCAGCTTGCCTATGGGGCGGAACCAGCGACAGTGATTATGCATGAAATTTCATTCTTTTTGAGCTTAAAATGTCGTCGACCCTGCTCTTTCACGCGGCAGAGCGTTACATCGTCCCGTCGCGGTGGCGAGAACCCACGGCCGCGCTGTGAGGAGGTGCGCGAAGTCATTCGAAAGCAAAGGGTTATCACGTGCTTGGGGGCAAGGTACGTTGGGAGTGGCCGGTGAGGTCCGACGGCACGAAAAGCTATCGATGTCGCGAAAGCCTACAGGCGCTGCGACTGCCGGCCACAGCGCGCAGGACGAGGAACTATGAGGGTCGCTCGCGCCGGCACGCCGTGCTGGGGAAATCTGGCTTTGCCGACACCGGTGCTTCGAGGCACCCAGATCGTCGAATACATGTCAGCTTATTACATACCGACTATCAGGGCTCCGCCAGTCAAGCCCGCTCCTGCGGCTGCAAGCAGTACCTTTTCGCCAGGTCGGAATGACTGCCTTGCATGGGCTAGGGAGAGCGACAGCGGGATCGTGGCGGCGGAGGAATTGCCAAAGTCGGCGATAGTTTTGATGGTCCGATCATCGGCAATGCCGAGGGTTTTACAGACGGCTTTGGAGATGCGAGCATTGGCCTGGTGCGGTACGAAGCGGCTGACGTCGGTCGCGGCCAGTCCGGCTGAGGTGAGCGCCTCCTGCGAACAGCGGCTCATTATCCCGACGGCGTGAGCGAAGACCGCTCGACCATCGGCAATAGTCATTTGCGTTTCCGTAGCCTTGATTTGAGCGGTGAAGGGGCAGCTGCTGCCACCCGCCGGGATCTGGATCAGGTCGTATCCGGCGCCATCGGCGAGTACTGACGCGCCAAGGATGCCGCGCTCCGGGCTGTCGCAGGGCGAGAGCACCACGGCTCCGCCTGCGTCGGCGAACAGGACCGCGCTCGCCCGCTCCGCCAGGTTGATACGGCGGCTCAGGATATTGGCGGCGATCACGAGGGCTGGCTTATTATGGAGACGGACGAAGCCGTCAGCGAAGGTCAGCGCATAGATGAACCCGGCACAGGCGCCGGCGAGGTCCACGGCGCCGGCCTTGGCGAGGCCGAGTTTGTGGGCGACAAGAGGTGCGCTCGGTGGCAGCAGATGGTCGGGCGTCGAAGTGGCGAGCAACAGAAGGCCAATCTGGTCGCGGACCACGCCGGATGCTTTCAGCGCCATGTCGCCAGCTCTGGCTGCCAATCCGGACAAAGTATCGTCAGGCTCCGCCCAAAAGCGCGAGCGGATGCCGGTGCGGCCCTCGATCCAACCGGCGCCTAGCCCGAGCATCGCTTCGATCTCGGCGTTCGCGACCTTACGATCGGGCACGAAGTGGCCGAAGCCGGAGATCCGTGTGCCGAAGCTCATCGGCCGCACGCTAATTCGGCGGCCTCATCGATGGCGTTATAGAGGCGGTCGAGTTCGGCAGAGGTTACACAGTAGGGTGGCAACACGTAGATGACGTTGGCGAGGGGTCTGAGCAGGAGCCCGCGCTCGAGGAAGAACGCGCGGAGTTTCGGCCCCACCTCGGCGAGATACCCTGGCTTGTCCACGCGTAGATCAAGCGCGGCGATGGTGCCGATTGCGCGTGCATTCTCGAAGCGTGGGTCGTCGTTGAATCGCGCGATGTTTTCGGCTTGCTTGCGCGACAGTGCCGAAACGCGCTTCGCTACCGGCTCATTGCACCAGATCTCGACATTGGCGAGCGCAGCCGCGCAGGCAATCGGGTTCGCTGTGTAGGAACTCGAATGGAAGAGAGTTTTTGCTCGGTCTGTCGAGAAATGCGCTCGGAACACCTGGTCGGTCGCGAGCGTCGCAGCCAGTGGCACCGAACCGCCCGTGAGGCCCTTCGACGTGCAGAGGATATCGGGCGAGATGCCTGCTTGTTCGCAAGCGAACATGGTACCGGTGCGTCCCCAGCCAGTCATGACCTCATCGGCGATCAGCAGAGTGCCGGAGTTCTCGGCAATACGCTTCAGTTCGGTCAGCACCCGGGGCGGGTAAATCCGCATGCCGCCGGCGCCCAGCACGAGTGGCTCGACGATGAGGGCCGCAGCCCGGCCGTCGCGGGTAAGCGCCTCAAAGCGGTCAAGCGACGCCTGCTCGCGACCAGGCGCAGGAAAGGGAATAGTGTCGACCTCGAACAGCAGTGGATCGTAGGCGGCGTTGAAGACACCGCGGGCGCCGACGCTCATGGTTCCAATCGTATCTCCATGGTAGCCGTGCTCCATGACGATGATGCGGTGGCGTATGCCGCCAGTATTGCGGTGGAAGCCGAGTGCCATCTTCAGCGCTACTTCGACACTGGTGGAGCCGCTGTCGGAATAAAACACCCAGTCAAGATCGGCAGGTGCAATCTCGACGAGGGCCGACGCCAGTTTTTCCGCGGGTTCGTGAGTTAGGCCGGCGAAGATCATCTGGTCAAGCGTTTCGGTTGCCGTGCGGATTGCATTAGCGATCTTGGGGTGTCGATGGCCGTGGGTGATGACCCACCACGATGAGATCGCGTCGAGGACGCGCCTTTCGTCGGATGTCACGACATAAGCGCCCTCTGTCTGCCTGATTTTAAGTGGCGCCGGTTCGGTCGCATGCTGCGTGAATGGATGCCAAACCGCAGACCGTTTCATGGTGTGGCGTTCAGAAAGTCGGCGGCATTGAAGTTTGCCCGCATAGTCTGGGCCAACGATTTCGGCGTCAAAGGATCGAGATGTGGTAGGCGGCCGAGCACGCGCGTTCTGCCCATCTCCGCAATGGTGCGCTGCGTATCAATCATCTCATCGCCGATGAAGGCCACACCTAGAAGTGGAACGGAGCGATGCCGCTGGGCTTCGATCGATAGAAGCGTATGATTGATCGTGCCAAGCCCGGTGCGGGCGCAGAGCACAACCGGAGCCCCCCAACGTGCGAAGATGTCGATAAAGAGAGTGCGCCGATCAACCGGCACCATCAACCCGCCGGCGCCTTCGACAATAAGAGGCAGCCGTGTCGTGGGCAGGGCAAGCGCTTCTGCGTCGATGTCCACGTTTTCGAGTTCAGCGGCGCGGTGCGGCGACAGCCGTTCTCTCAGACGCCACGCCTCGGGTAGGATCCGCTCGCTGGGCAGGCCGGCCAGCCGTGCTACGATCTCGCTGTCGATCTCGGCCTCGACGCCCGACTGCACCGGCTTCCAGTATATGCCCCCGAGCAGCGTGGCGAGACCTGCCGCGAAGACAGTCTTGCCAATGCCGGTGTCCGTGCCCGTCACGACGATCTTGACCGTCATCGCGAACATTCCTCAGACAATGCTTCAAACAAAGCAAGAAGATCCGGCTCCTCCACATTGAGAGTCAGCGAGATCCTGAGGCGTGCGGTGCCCTCGGGCACTGTCGGCGGGCGGATGCCGCGCACGTCGAAATTGCGAGCCTGCAGCGCCTCGGCCAGGGCCATCACACGGATGTTGTCGCCGATGATGATTGGCATGATCTGCGATCCGCTTGTTTTAAAGCCGAACGCTTCGGCTTGCTCGCTTGCCGTGATCACCATATTTGCCAGCCGTTCGCGGCGTTCTTGCTCCGCGGCGACGATGTCGAGGGCGGCTGTAGCCGCGACCGCCATGAGCGGCGACGGTGCCGTTGCGTAAATGAAAGGCCGGCAACGGTTGACGAGATAATCGCATAGTACGCGAGGCGCCGTCACGAGCGCGCCGCAGGCGCCTAGTGCTTTGCCGCAGGTATGAAGCACCACGACATTTTCGCGGCCTTCAAGATGATGAGCCAACCCGCGGCCACGAGGGCCGTAAACGCCTGTCGCGTGCGCCTCGTCGATAAAGAGAAATGCCTCACGGCGGTCGGCGATCGCGGCCAGTTCGTCCAGCGGCGCCCGGTCGCCGTCCATACTGTAGAGGCTTTCGGCCACGATCCACGCATGCCCGCGGCCGCCGCTCGCCCGCCAGGTATTGATCGCATCGTCCACTGCGTCAGCATCGCGGTGCGGGACCTTCACGACATCGGCACGGCCGGCGCGCGCGCCTTCATGGGCGCTGGCATGCATCAGCGCGTCGAGCACGACGAGGTCGCCCTTCTGGGGAAGGGTGGTGAGCACGGCGAAGTTGGCCAGATAGCCTCCGCCGAAGAACAGCGCACGCTCGGAGCCGAAGAAACCGGCAGCCTTAGCCTCCAGCGCTTCGTGCTCGTTGGCATTGCCGCGCAGCAGACGCGAACCTGTGGCGCCGGCAGGCGTGCCGTTGGCAACGGCCGTTACAATGGCGGCGGCAATGTGCGCGCTGGTCGCAAGCGCGAGATAATCGTTGGAAGCAAAATCTAGCCCGGTACGGCGGCTCAGCGAGCGCAAGCGGCTTTTGCGGGCCAGGCCACTGAGGCTGACCTCGTAGCGGTCGAGCAGAGATTTCCTGTTCATGGGGCGTCACGCTCCATCGGCTGGATACCGAGGCGCCGGAACAGAGCATGGTCCATGTCTTCCTCGGGGTTTTCGGCGGTCAGGAGCGTCTCACCGACAAAGATCGAATTGGCGCCGGCGAGGAAGCACAGCGCCTGCATCTCGTCGCTCATTGCGGTGCGTCCGGCCGACAGGCGCACATGCGACTTCGGCATCACAATCCGGGCAAGCGCTATGATGCGCACGAAGTCTATCGGCTCGACCGGTTCCGCATCGGCGAGTGGCGTACCTTCGATCGGGATCAACATGTTGATCGGCACGCTGTGGGGATGCTCGGGAAGGTTGGCCAGCACCACCACCATGGCGACGCGGTCGATCTTATCCTCGCCCATCCCGAGGATACCGCCGCAGCAGACTTTGATACCGCTGTCGCGAACATTCGCAAGCGTGTTCAAACGGTCGCGGAAGCTGTGCGAGGTAATAATCTCAGGGTAGTACCGCTCGGAAGTGTCGATGTTGTGGTTGTAGTAGTCGAGCCCGGCCCGCTTCAGGCGTAACGCCTGGTCGAGATCCAGCATCCCGAGTGTCATACAGGTCTCCATGCCAAGTGCTTTCACGCCCTTGACGATGGCCGTGACGACGTCCATGTCCCGCTCTTTGGGATTACGCCAAGCGGCGCCCATGCAGTACCGCGTGGCGCCGCGGTCACGCGCTTTCGCCGCCTCGGTCAGGACCCGCTGCACGTCCATCAACTTGGAGGCGCTGAGGCCGGATTTATGGCGAGCCGACTGGCTGCAATAGGCGCAGTCCTCCGGGCAACCGCCGGTCTTGATCGAAAGCAGCCGAGACAATTGTACCCTGTTTGGATCGAAGTTTGCCCGATGAGTGACCTGTGCGCGGAAGATCAGGTCGTTGAAGGGCATTTCGTAGATCGCTAGCGCGTCCTCGAGACTCCATAGAGGCCTTACCCCGTCGAGCGGCGCGGTGGCCGCGCGCAGATGCAAATTGGCGTTCATGGGCTCTCCATAGGAAAGGTTTCCCTCGATGTCAGTTTGGGCAAATTCTCCCCGCGGGTGAGATTGCCGGCCAACAATGCGGCAGGGGTCGCGCTGGTCTTGCGGGGTGGCTTATGCCGTCATTGTGAAAACAATCTATAAAAACGAATCTCTATCGCTAAAATCATATTCGCTAGTGCAGGCATGACAATGGGGTTAGGCCGAAGCTACCTCGGTTTGACAAAGAATGCTGCGTTAAGAGCACCTGATGCGAGTGGACCCTCGCATTCTGGCCGCTTGCCGGAGAATTGGGCCAGAAGGCGGTCTCGCCTTTTCGTCGCCATCACGTTTATAGATAATTCTAAGGGTGCGTGCCTTCGAATGGTGAGATCCTCGGCCATGATCGTGGCTGCTAGCAGGCGCTTGCTAAGCCTCATCCCGACTGAAAAATGCTGCTATCCAATGTACTTGAGGGGACCCCGCGTGATTGAAAGCGGGGTTAGTAGGGACGCCATCACAACGTCTTGTTTCCGGTCGGGCGATTCTGTCGCTGACTGCGTCTCCGGGCGGGAAACCTGACGCGGATTAAGAGCGCCCACCCAAGGCCTGGGCTATCGCCTTGCGCATCAGCTTGCAGGTCTCGGAAATGCGATCCTCCGGCAGGCGCGAGGCAAGGCTCGCGGTTGTGACAGCCATCGGCAGTGAATTGCCATGGTGGACAACCCCGATAGCCACGCCGCGCACCTCAGCCAGTATTTCTCCGGGATCGAAGGCATAGCCGTTGCAGCGGGCTGACTTGACTTGCCCATTTAAGGTTTCGAGCGTGCGGGTTGCACTAAGGCGCAACCGGGGGGCATTGCGCGCTAGGATGGCCTCGGCTTCGCTCTCGCCGAGGCCTGCCAGGATGGCGATGCTTCCTGGCCCTAAGCCCAGGGGCACGCGGCCGCCGATGCCAGACGAGAGTGTAGGCAGCAGGAAGGCGCCGAAATTCGCCTCCACGCAAAGCGCCTCATCACCCGCCCGCACGAATAGAAAGGCGGCCGCCTCGGTTCCCGCCGATATCTCCCCAAGGCAGGTGCGCCAGCGCTCCCCGTGGAGGTCGGCTGCGATATCGACACGTGCAAGCGCGCTAATGGCGGGCCCGAGCCGGTAGTTGCGAGAATAGGGCGGGCGCTCGGCGAAGGCCTGCTGAACCAGAGTATTGAGCAGGCGGTGAGCCGTTGGCTTGCTGATGCCGGCGCGCTCCGCCGCGTCTCCGAGGCCAAGACCATCGTGACCACCCTCAGCGAGATGGGACAGCAGGATCAGCGCTTTTTCGACTGTTTCGGAAATCGTCTTGTCAGCCATAGTTTCCGATAGTCGGAATACTTATAACTGTCAAGTTCTGACATACGAAATCGTCTTGACGCGTTCGGCCCCCTCTGGTCTCTTTTGGGAAATTCCAGAGAGGAAAGACGAATTGAGCATTGCCTTGATCACGGGTGCGTCCCGTGGGATTGGCCGCGCTATCGCACTCGAATTGCATCGGCACGGCTTTTCCATCGCCCTCGCTGTCCGCGACCCCTCCCGTATCCCCGACGAACTTGTCGGCGAGAACACCGCCGTCTTCGCCTATGACGCTGAAAGGGGTGAGGAAAAAGCCCTTGTTGAGGCCGTCGCCGCGCGTTTCGGCGGCCTCGATGTCCTCGTGCTCAACGCGGGAATCCTTGGCCATGTGGGCCTCGAGGCTGAGGATGAGGCTGCCGAGGACGCCATGCTCGACGCCCTCCTCGATATCAATGTGAAGGCTCCATTCCGTCTTGCGCGGGCGGCATTTCCGGTTCTCAAACAGAGCGGTCGCGGACGTGTCGTCACGGTCGCATCGTTGTCGGGCAAGCGTGTGATGGGCCTCAATGTCGGCTACCAGATGTCCAAACATGCGGTGATGGCGCTGAATCACGCCATCCGCCGCGCCGGCTGGGAACATGGTATTCGTGCCGTCGCGCTCTGTCCCGGTTACGTCAGCACCGAGATGACGTCTGATGTTCCCTCGGTGGCGCAAGATGAGATGATCCAGGCGGAGGATCTGGCGCGACTAGTGGGTACTATCGTAGCGCTTCCGAATACTGCGGCAGTTGCCGAGTTATTGGTCAATTGCCGCTACGAACACACGCTTTGATGTGTTGAGGCGGCGTCCGGCGCGGTTGAGGCCCCACGCCTGCGTCGTATCAGCGACAAGCGCGTTGCTCGGCGTGGCGAACGCGAGGTCTTTGCCGGGTTGCGGCCCCGTGGGCGGTCCGCATCCGTTGTGGATTCTATCCGAGGAGAGACAAGGCCATGGTCTGGAGAATTGGCGTCGATTCAGGCGGCACCTTCACGGACGTTTGTATGTTCGAGGACAACAGCGGCGAGGTCGTGGTCTGGAAGGTGTCATCGACGCCGGATGATCCCTCGCGTGGTATTTCCGAGGGTGTTCAGCAAGGAATCGAGAAAATCGGAATTGCGGCGAGCGCTATCGCGTATCTGGGACATGGAACGACTGTAGGGACAAACGCGCTTATACAGCACAAAGGTGTCAAGACGGGCCTCGTGACTACGGAGGGATTCCGCGATCTTCTCGAAATCGGGCGTCAGAAGCGGCCGGACCTCTATGATCTCAATGCCGACAAGCCGGAGGTGCTGGTCGCGCGCTCGCTGCGCCTGGAGGTGCCCGAACGTGTCCGCCACGATGGCCGCATCGAAACGGCGCTCGACGAGACGGCCGTGCGCGAGGCCGCCAAGACGCTGAAGGAGGCCGGGGTCGCCGCCGTCGCTATCTCGTTTCTCTATGGTTTCGTGCGTGCCGAGCATGAGGCGCGTGTTCTCGAGATCCTCAAAGAAGAATTGCCAGACGTATTTCTCTCCGCCGGTCATGAAGTCGCGCCGGAATTTCGCGAATATGAGCGTATGTCGACTGCGGTCGTGAACGCCTATCTAGGTCCGGTCATGGAGAAATACATCCATCGACTGGCGAGCCGGCTCAAGGAGCTCGGACTGAAAGTCGCGCCGCACCTCACGCAATCGAACGGCGGGGTCATCGGTTTCGAGCAGGCGGCGCGCTTGCCCGTGCGCACCGTGCTCTCGGGCCCCTCCACGGGTGTCGTCGCGGCCCAGGCCATCGGTCAGATGACGGGCATGGAGCGCCTCATCACCTTCGACATGGGCGGCACCTCGACGGACGTCGCCCTTCTGCATGACGGCCAGTGTCGCCTCACCAGCGAGGCGATCGTCCATGGCTACCCGATCAAGGCGCCCATGCTCGACATCCACACCGTCGGGGCGGGCGGCGGTTCGATCGCGCATATCGACACGGGTGGACTGCTGAAGGTGGGCCCGCAGAGCTGTGGCGCCTTCCCCGGCCCGGTCTGCTACGACAAGGGCTCGACGGAACCGGCTGTGACGGATGCCAACGTCGTCCTCCAGACCCTCAACCCGACGCATCTGCTCGCCGGCCGCATGGCCATCCGCCAGGATCTCTCCAAGGCCGCGATCGGACTCCTTGCCGAAAAGCTCGGCATGGATGTCATGGCGACGGCGCAGGGCATCATTTCGGTGGTGACGGCGAATATGGCGCGCGCCATCCGCGTCATCTCCGTGCAGCGCGGCCATGATCCGCGGGACTACGCCCTCGCGGCCTTCGGCGGTGCCGGGCCGCTCCATGCCGCGCGGCTGGCGCGCGAGCTCGATATGAAGCGCATTCTGGTTCCGCGCTATCCCGGCATTCTCTGCGCCATGGGGCTCCTGCTGACCGATCTGCGCGCCGACTTCGCGACGACGCGGCTCATGGTCCTGAAAGCCGATATCCTGCCGACGATCGAAGAGGCTTTCGTCGGCCTCCTCAAGGACGCCGACGGGTGGCTTGAGAACGAAGGTATCCTTCCGGCCTCGCGCCGGCTGACGCGCACCGTCGACATGCGCTATCAGGGACAGAACTACGAGCTCTCGATCCCGCTGCCGGACGGCCCGGTCACCAAGGCGACGCTTGATGCGCTGGCCGCCGGCTTCGAGGCCGCCCACAAACGCATGTATGGCTTCATCGCGGAGGGTGAAACCATCCAGCTCGTGACCTTCCGCGTCGAGGCTGCAGGCGTCGTCCGTAAGGCCCGCTTCGAGCCGATGAGCGACCAGGGTACGGATGCATCCTCGGCGCGGGTTGGATCGCGCGAGGTGTGGATGCCTGAGGCGGGCGGCTTCGTGACATGCCCCGTCTATTCCCGTGAGGCCCTCGCCACCGGCAACCGCATCGAGGGGCCGGCCATCGTCGAGCAGATGGACACGACCACCGTCGTGCTTCCCGGCATGTCGGCTCACGTCGATCCTTATCTCAACCTGATCCTGGAAGACGCATGAACCAGTTTGTCGCCCCCCGCCAGCGCGTGGCGGTCGATCCGATCACCGTCGAGGTCATCGGCAGCGCGCTCTCCTCCATCGTGGAAGAGATGGGTGAGGCTCTCGTCCGCGCCAGCTATTCCACCAATATCAAGGAGCGTCGCGACTGCTCGACGGCGCTGTTCACGATCAACGGCGAGACGCTCTGCCAGGCCGAGCACATCCCGATGCATCTCGGCTCCTTCCTGGCCATGATCCCGCTGATCACGAAGCGGTTTCCGGTGGCGGAGATGCAGCCGGGCGATGTCTTCATCGGCAACGATGCTTACGAGGGCGGCGGCACCCATCTGCCGGATATCGTGCTCGCGGAGCCCATCTTCGTCGAGAGGGAGATCGTGGCGTGGGCGATCAATACCGCTCACCATTCCGATTTCGCTGATCGCGGCCACGCCCATATCTACCAGGAGGGCATCCGCATCCCGCCGATCCGGCTTTACAGCGCCGGCGCGTTGCAGAAGGACGTGCAGGATCTCATCCTGCTCAATTGCCAGGTGCCGCGCGAGCGTCTGTCGGACCTGCGCGCCCAGATGGCGGCCAACCGACTCGGCGTGCAGCGCATGCAGGCGTTGTGTGAGAAATACGGCAGGGATATCGTATTGTCCGCTGGCGATGCGCTGATGGACTATGCCGAGCGCAAGATGCGCGCGGGTATCGCGACCATTCCGGACGGGACATATACCTTCGCGGATGTCTACGACAATCCCGAATTCGACGGCGAGGTGCCGCTGTCCATCTCGGTGACTGTTGATGGCGATGCGATGCGCCTCCATTTCGATGCGCCGCCGCAGATGCGCGCCGGCTTCAACATGACCTATACTGCGCTTCTATCTACGGTCTATTACGCCGTGAAGACCGTGGTGGATCCGACCATCCTGCCGAACGCGGGCCTTTCGCGCGCTCTGACGGTGACCGCGCCGGTCGGAACCGTCGTCAATGCCAAGGCGCCGGCCGCGGTGTTCAACCGCATCGGGCCAAGCCAGCGTGTCGTCGATCTCGTGCATGGCGCGCTCGCAAAGGCGGTGCCCGAACGGGTGACGGCTGCCTGCTGCGGCACGGTGATGATGGCCTGTTTCAGCGGCGTGCAGCCCACGAACGGCGATCCTTGGATCTACATCGAGACCATCGGCGGCGGTTTCGGCGCCCGGCCTCACAAGGACGGTCTCGACGGGGTCCACGTCCACATGACGAATACGTCGAACCTGCCGGTGGAGGCGCTGGAGGTGGAATATCCGCTGACCGTGCTGCGCTATGAGCTTGCGGAAGGCTCGGGCGGCGCCGGCCGCCATCGCGGCGGCCTCGGACTGCGCCGCGTCTACCGCGCCGAAGCCGATTGCCGGATCGAGTTCGACACCTCGCGCATCCGCTCGCAGCCCTGGGGCCTCTTCGGCGGCGCCAAGGCCTCCGGCTCGCATCTCGATCTCGGCGAGGGCGCGAAGCCGCTTCTGCTCGGCCAGGGCGAGCTCGATCGCGGGCAGATCGTCACCATCCAGACGCCCGGCGGGGGCGGTTATGGTCCCGCGGCGGAGCGTTCGCGGGAGGCGATCGCCCGCGATGTGGCTGACGGCACGATCACGGCCGAGGCGGCGGAGGCCACCTATGGTTGAGCACGCGGCGCTGAAGGCACGCCGCGACGGGGCGGGCGGTGAGGCTATGCGGATCATCCGCTTGGCCGAGACGGCTCGCCCTGCGGTCAGCTTCACGCTGGACGGTTTGAAGACTGAAGCGCTCGTTGGCGACACGCTGCTCGTCGCGATCCTCGCCGTCGATGGCCGTGTCCGCATGAGCGAGTTCGGTGATGGTCCACGTGCCGGTTTCTGCTGGATGGGCGCATGCCAGGACTGCTGGGTCACCGTGCAGGGCAGGGGGCGCCTGCGCGCCTGCTCCACCCCCGTCGAGGACGGCATGAAGGTGATACGCACATGATAAGGGACAGCGACAAGCCGTGCATCGCCATCGTCGGCGCGGGGCCAGCCGGCACCCGGGCGGCGGAGGTCCTTGTCGCTGCCGGACTACGTCCCGTCGTGATCGACGAAGCGGCCGCCAGCGGTGGGCGTATCTACCAACGTCAGCCCGCGGGTTTTTCCCGCGCACCGGAGGCGCTATACGGCTTCGAGGCGAAGAAAGCGCGGGCGGTGCACGGCGCGTTCGACGCGCTTTCCGGGCGCATCGACTACAGGCCGGGCACGCTTGTCTGGAACATCGGGCAGGGGCAGCTCGACCTCATGCGCGATGGCGACTACGATCGGCTGGCTTATGACCGGTTGATCCTCGCGACAGGCGCGATGGACCGGGTCATCCCGCTGCCCGGCTGGACGTTGCCGGGTATCACGACGCTCGGCGGCGCGCAGGTCGCCCTCAAGGCGCAGGGCGTCGGCATCGGGCGGCGGGTCGCCTTCGTCGGCACCGGGCCGCTGCTTTTCCTCGTCGCCTATCAATACGCCAAGGCTGGCGCCGGCGTCGCTCTTGTGCTCGATACCGCGACCTTCGGGGACAAGGCCTCCGCGACGCTCGGCCTCCTGAATGAGCCGAAAACCTTCGCCAAGGGGCTCTATTACTACGGCTGGCTGAAGAGCCACGGCGTCCGCGTCGTCGAGGGCGCCACGCCGCGCGGCATCAACGGAGAGGACGGGGTCGCCGCTCTCGCCTGGCGCGATGCCAAAGGAGGGGAGCAGGAAACCGCCTGTGACGCTGTTGCCGTCGGTTGGGGGCTCAAGCCGGAGACCCAGCTCGCGGATCTCGCCGGTGTGCCCTTTGCCTACAGCGAACGCCAGCGCGGCTGGCTGCCCCAGGTGGATGCGACGGGGCGCACACCGCTCGAGGGGGTCTACATGGCCGGCGACGGCGTCCGTATCGGCGGCGCCGATGCGGCGGAACTGGCCGGCGCGCGTGCCGGCTGGTCCCTGCTGGAGGACATCGGGCTCGCCGTAAACAGGACGGCGATCGCGCGGATCGACCGCGACCTCGCGCGCGAGGACCGTTTCCGCCGGGCGGTGGAGAAGGCTGGTCCGTTCCCGGTGGATCTCGCGGCCGGCGTCGCCGATGAGACCGTGCTGTGTCGTTGCGAGAGAATTACCGCCGGAGAGCTGCGCGCGACCGCCCGCGAGGAAGTCCGGCTGGCCGCGCCCGAGGTCAACCGCGCCAAGGCCTTCACGCGTGTCGGCATGGGCCGCTGCCAGGGACGGGTCTGCGGTCCCGCGGGCGCGGAGGTTCTGGCGGCGGCGCTCGGCTGCCCCTTACCGGAAGTGGGGCGCTTGCGCGGTCAATCGCCGGTCAAACCCGTACCCATACGCGCTGATGCAGATGTGGTGCTCAAGGCGAGGGCATCATGAGCGTCCTGTCCTCCCCCCAGGATGCCGATGTGCTGATCGTCGGCGGCGGTGGTGCCGGCACCTCGGCGGCGCTGCATCTGGCGCTGCGCGGGACCAAGGTTATCCTGCTCGAGCGCGGCCAGATCGGCAGCCAGGCCTCCGGCGTGAACTACGGCGGCGTCCGCCAGCAAGGGCGGCATCCGGCGGAACTGCCGATAGCCCGGCGCTCCCGCGAGATCTGGGGGCGGCTGCCGGAGCTCATCGGCAGTGATGCGGAATTCGAGAACACGGGCCACCTCAAAGTCGCCCGGAACGCCGATGAGGAGGCGGACCTCGTCGCCTATCTCGATGTGGCACGGGAGCATGGGCTGCCGCTTCATTTCATGGGCAACAACGAGGTCCACGAGACCTATCCGTTTCTTGGGCCGACGATCGTCGCGGGCTCCTTCGCGCCCGAGGATGGCGTGGCCAATCCGCGTCTGCTCGCGCCGGGTATCGCCCATGCGGCGCGTGCCGCCGGGGCCATCATTCGCGAGTTCATGAACGTCGACCGTATCCAGCATGACGGTGCGGGCTTCATGGCCGAGGCCGGCGGCGAAACCTTCCGCGCGCCCGTGATGATCAATACGGCAGGTTTTTGGGGCGGGGCGATCGCGGAGCGCTTCGGCGAGCCCGTGCCGGTTGCGCCCTTCAATCCGAACATGATGGTTTCGGAGCCGATGCCTTATTTCATCGTGCCCAATCTGGGTGTGGTCGGCGGCAACGTCTACCTCCGCCAGACACGACGCGGCAACATCGTCTTTGGCGGCGGCTTCGGCATCAGCGATCCATCGGTACCATGGTCGCGGCCCCTGCCCGAGGTCAGCCGCGAGATCATGGGATTGGCGATCGAGCTCGTGCCAGCGCTGGCCTCCGCCACGGTCATCCGTTCGTGGACAGGGATCGATGGCGAGATGCCCGACCATATCCCCGTCATCGGGCCGAGCCGGACGATACCCAACCTGTTCCACGCCTTCGGTTTTTCGGGACATGGGTTTCAGCTCGGTCCCGCCATCGGATCGATCCTCGCCGAGCTCGTCATCGACGGGCAGACCGAAATTCCCCTGGAAGCGTTCCGTATCGATCGTTTTGCCGACGCCGCCGAGGCGGTTCAGTGACAATGAGGAGAGACACCATGCAGCTTACTCGCCGTAGTCTCATCGCCGCCGGCATCGCGCTCCCCTGCCTGGGAACGACGCGCGGCTTCGCGGCCGGCAAGGACACCTTGACTTTTGGCCTCTCCGCCTATCCCGGCGCGTTCTCCGTGTGGGGACAGGTGGGCACCGCCGCCACCACCGTCAAGCTGATGACGCATCGCGGCCTGCTCTCCTTCGACCACAAGGGAGAGATCCAGCCCGAGATCGCCGAGAGCTTCGCGCGGGTTGACGATGCCGGTTGGACCTTCAAGCTGCGCGATGCGGTCTTCCACGACGGGCGCCCGGTGACCTCGGCCGATGTGAAATGGAGCTTCGAGCAGGTCGCGCTGGACAACTCCACGGCATATTACCGCGCCGTGATGCAAGGCGTTAAGGCCATCGAGACACCGGATGCGCGGACGGTGACCATCGTCATGAAGGAGCCGTTGTCGACGCTGCCGCTCATTCTTGCCATGCCGCATATGATGATCGTGCCGAAGGACACGGTCTTCGAGCGCAGCACCCTGCCGATGGGCGCCGGCCCCTACAAGCTCGTCCGCCAGGAGCGCGGCGTCGCGCTCGATTTCGAGCGCTTCGACAAGTTCTACAAGCCGGGCCTGCCCAAGATGCCGAAGCTGCGCATGGTGGCTTACGCGGACGAGACCTTGCGGGTCTCCGCCCTGAAATCCGGGGATGTCGACCTGATCGAATACGTGCCCTGGCAGGCGATGGCGGAAATCGAGGCGGACAAGAAGTTCAAGCTGGAGACAACGCTCGGCCCGTTCATGTACCTGACCTTCAACGGTCAGTCCGGGCCCTTCGCCGACAAGCGCGTCCGCCAGGCTGTCGCCTATGGCGTCAAGCGTGACGATATCGTCAAGAGTGCGTTCTTCGGTCGTGGTGGGCTGCTGGAAGGGATGCCGCTGGCGAAGGAGAGCCCGTTCTATGACCCGGCGACCGCGAACCACTTCGCGTTCGATCCCGCGAAGGCCAAGGCTTTGCTTGCGGAGGCCGGCCATCCCAACGGTTTCGCCTGCAAACTGTTGTCCAACGCGCAATATGGCATGCACCGCTCGACCGCCGAGGTCGTCCAGCAAAGTCTCGCGGCGATCGGCATCCAGGCCGAGCTGAACCTGCCCGACTATGCGACCTATACGACACTCGGCAATCGTGGCCAGTACGATATGGCCGTAGTGGGCAACACGGCCGACTATAACGACCCCGACGGACTGGCCTCGCTGATCGACGGCACGCTGCCGGTGTCCTTCGTGCGAAGCTTCAAGCTCGATGTGCCGGAGATCCACGCGCTTCTCGCCGAAGGGCGGCGCACCTTCGAGCCGGAGGCACGCAAGGCCGTGTACAAGAAGCTCGAGACGGCCTTCCTCGACCAGGTGCCGCTGGCGCCGCTTGCCTGGCGCGAACAGGGTTATGCGATGAAGACCGCCGTCGATGGTTTCGTGAACCTGCCGAGCCAGCTCACGTTCTTCTCAGGCATGACACTGGAAACGACCGCCATCGCCTGAGAGGCGAAGCCTGCCCCGGAGGCGTCTCGCAAGGAGGCCACCGCCAGCATCATTGGGACCGCCAACTCCCCCGCCGTCTCGCGATAGGAGTGAGCCGCCATGACATGGTTTCTGCGCCGGATCGGCGTATCAGTCATCCTGATCTGGATCGTCGCCAGCATCGTTTTCCTGGCGATCCGCATGGTGCCGGGCGATCCGGCCGAGATTCTCCTGTCGCAGGGCGGTATCGCGCCGGATCCTTCGCTCGTCGCCGAGATCCATTCCCAGCTCGGGCTCGACAAGCCTTTGCCGGTCCAATACGCCGATCGCTTCGTCGGCCTTTTCCGCGGCGACTTGGGTGAAAGCCTCACGGATGGCACGCCGGTGGCCTCCGAGATCATGCGGCGTCTGCCACGCACGCTGGAACTCATCGCGGTATCGGCGGTTTTGGCGCTTATCTTCGGCATTCCCGCCGGGCTCATCGCCGCCAATCATCCCGGTGGCTGGCTCGATCGGCTGTCGGGCTGGATGTCGGCGCTTGGCTTGTCCGTGCCCATTTTCGTCGTCGGGACGCTGCTCGTCCTCGTGTTCTCGCAGACGCTGGGGCTGGTCCCGGCCGGCGGGTATGTACCGCTCTGGCCCGATCCCGCCCGTCATTTCATGCTGATGGCCATGCCGGCCTTCACGATCGCGCTCGGGCTCTTCCCGATCATTTTCCGGATGACACGAGCGTCGGTGCTGGAGGTTCTCCAGCGTGATTTCGTCCGCACCGCGACGGCCAAGGGTCTGTCGCATGGCGCGATCATGTCCCGGCACGTGTTGCGCAACGCCCTCATGCCCGTCGTCACCGTACTCGGGCTGCAGCTCGGCACGCTTCTGGGCGGCACGGTGCTGGTCGAATACGTCTTCAATTTTCCCGGGCTCTCGGGACTGATGGTCGATGCCGTCAACGCGCGCGATTACCCCTTCGTGGAAGGGGTCGTTCTGGTCATCGCCATCCTGTTCGTTCTCATCAACCTTGGCGTCGACCTCATCTATGGCGTCCTCGATCCGCGGGTGCGACGCTCATGAACAGGCTCCGGGTTCCCCTTTTCATCGCCATCGCGTTCGTGGTCATCGTGCTGCTTGTGCCCCTGCTCGGCCTTCAGGATCCGACCGCGATGGATGTCGCGGGCCGTTTCGCCGGCCCGTCCGCAGCCCATTGGCTGGGGCAGGACGAATACGGCCGCGATGTCTTCTCGCGCCTGCTCTGGGGCGCCCGAATCTCCCTGTTCGTGGCACTCTCAGCATCGGTTATAGCCTGCGTCATCGGTGTCACGCTGGGCCTTCTCGGCGGCTATCTCAAAGGCTGGGCGGAGTTGTTCTGCATCCGCAGCATGGACGTGGTGCAATGCTTCCCGCCGCTTCTGCTGGCCCTCCTCGTCGTCACACTGGCGGGGCCGGGCGCCGGCACTCTCATTCCCACGCTCGCGATCGTCTATCTGCCGGGCTTCGTGCGCGTAACGTATGCGGGCGTGCTGCAGGTGCGCAACCAGGACTATGTCGACGCCATGCAAGTCATCGGCGCGGGACGCACGCACATCATGCTGCGCACCATACTTCCCAACATCATGGGGCCGGTGATCGTGCAAGTCAGCCTCGCGACCGCCGCGGCGATCATGCTGGAGTCGGGATTGTCCTTCCTCGGGCTCGGCGTGGTGCCGCCGACGCCGTCCTGGGGGCTGATGATCGGCGCGGCGCGCGCCACGATGGCGCAATCACCGCTCTTGCTGATCTGGCCCTGTCTCGCGCTCAGCCTGACCGTGCTGCTGCTCAATGCGCTGTGCGACGGCTTGCGGGATGTCCTCGATCCACGCGGGCGCTCCCCTGCGCGCATGGCGTTTTTCAAGGATGCATTCTTCGGCCGCGCACCGCGCGTCGCCAGCCAGCCCTGATGAGGGCCATGGATTGTTCAACTGCGACGGTGACCCCCAGCAACTTCAGGATAGGCACAAGTCATGGCTTCCACAGTGACCTCGGCGCAGACCTCCCAGAATGCGGCAGACCCCGTTTTCGTAGACCCGATCACGGTGGAGGTTCTCGGAAGCGCCTTCCTTTCCATCGCCGAGGAAATGGGGGAGGCGCTCGTGCGCGCCAGCTATTCCACGAATATCAAGGAGCGCCGGGACTGTTCGACGGCCCTGTTCGACACGGACGGCGAAACGCTCTGCCAGGCGGAGCACATCCCGATGCATCTCGGCTCGTTCCTCGGGTTCATCCCGCAGATCCTGGCCCGTCATCCCGTCGCCGAGATCCGGCCGGGCGATGCCTTCGTCGGCAATGATGCCTATGCGGGCGGTGGCACGCATCTGCCCGACATCGTGATAGCGGAGCCGATTTTCCACGGTGAGATCCTGATCGGCTGGGCGATCAATACGGCCCATCACGCCGATTTCGCCGATCGTCCGCACGCCCATATCTTTCAGGAAGCCATCCGGATCCCTCCCGTCCGGCTCTACCGGGAAGGCGTGCTGCAGAAGGACCTGCTCGACCTCATCCTGATCAACTGCCAAGTGCCTCGCGAACGCGTCTCCGACCTGCGCGCCCAGATGGCGGCCAACCGGCTCGGCGTGCAGCGGATGGGCGAACTCTGCGACCGCTACGGCCTCAAGACGGTGCTCGCGGCAGGATCTGCGCTGAAAGACTATACGGAGCGGCGCATGCGCGCCGGCATCGCGGCGATCCCCGATGGCGTCTATCGCTTTTCCGACCAGTTCGATTGCCCGGAAGTGCCGGAGCCGATCACGCTCGGCGTGGAGATCACCATCGCCGGGGACAGGATGAACCTGCGCTTCTCCGCGCCGCCGCAGGTCCGTGCCAGCATCAATATCGTACGCACGGCGCTCCTGGCGACGGTGTACTACGCGGTGAAGGCGGTGGTGGACCCGACCGTGCCGCCGAATGCCGGCATCGGCCGGCCGCTCACGGTGGAGGCGCCGCTCGGCAGCACGCTCAATTGCGAGGAACCGGCGGCCGTGAACGGACGCATTCAGCCCTGCCAGCGTGTGGTTGATCTCATCCATGGCGCCCTCGCGCAGGCTGTGCCGGAGCGTATGCCGGCGGCCGCTTGCGGTTCGGCTACGGCGGCTCTCTTCAGCGGTTTGCGCCCCGCTGGAGCGCATGAAGGGGAGGGCGCGCCCTGGGTCTATCTCGAGGCGATCGGGGGCGGCGGAGGCGCGCGCCCGGCCAAGGACGGGCTCGACGGTATCCAGGTGCATCTCACCAATACGTCCAACCTGCCGGTGGAGGCGCTGGAGCCCGAATATCCGCTCACAGTGCTGCGCTATGAACTGGCGCGCGATTCCGGAGGCAGGGGCCGCCGCCGGGGCGGGATGGGCCTGCGCCGTGTTTATCGCGCGGAGGCTGACTGCCGCATCGAGGTTGACGGCTCGCGCTTCCGGTCGGGGCCCTGGGGGCTCGCCGGCGGCGATGCGGGACAGTCGACGCGTTTTCTCATCGATGGTGAGCCTGCGGTCTTCACCAACGGCGCGGGTGTTCTCGCCACAGGGGCCGTGCTCGACATCGTGACACCCGGCGGAGGCGGCCACGGCCCGGCGCATGAGCGCGGAGAGGCCGACCACGCGCGCGACGCGGCCGACGGCTGGTTCATCCCCGCCGCATAGGCCGGGCAGACTGCAGGAACAAGGAGCAGAAGCGCACACAGCATTGCAGGGTTTCTTCGTCGACGACAACCAGAAGGGACAGACCATGCAGACCAGATTCAATCACAGGTCCGGCCTCAGCCGGCGCCATCTTCTCGCTGGCCTGGGCAGTGCCGCGGGGCTCGCGCTCGTTGCGCCGACATGGCGCGGGGCGCGCGCCGCGGGTACGCCGTTGCGCGTGGGGCTCTCGGCCTATCCATCGAACTTCAGCCCGTTCGCGAATGTCGGCACGGCGGCGGAAACCGTGAAGCTGCAATCATTCCGCGGGCTCATGAGCTACGAGCCGGACGGCCAACTGCGCGGTGAGCTCGCGGAGAGCTGGAAGCAGGAGGACGACACGACGGTCGTCTTCACCCTCCGGCCCGCCAAGTTTCACAATGGCGACCCGGTGACGGCCGATGACGTGGTCTTCTCGTTCGAGACCATGGGCGCTGAGCCCTCGACGGCCTTCATGAAGCCGTTCTTCGCCTCGCTCGCGGCGATCGAGGCCGTCGATCCCAAGACGGTGCGCATCAAGCTCAAGGCGCCGGACGCGGCCTTTCTCGTCGGGCTCGCGAGTTATGATGCGCCTGTGGTGTCGCGTCGCTCGATGAAGGAGGACGCGACGAAGCCGGTCGGTGCCGGACCTTATCAGGTGACCGGGATGGAACGGGGCACGGCAATCGACCTCAAGGCTTTCGACGGCTTCTACCGGCCGGGCTTGCCGAAATCGCCGCTCCTGCGCTTCGTGGTCTATGCCGACGAAAGCGCTCGCGTCGCGGCGCTCCGCTCGGGCGACGTCGATCTCATCGAATATGTGCCTTCGCCGGCCATGGGCGCGATCGAAGAGGACGCCAATCTCGCGCTTGATGCGGTCGAGGGGCCGGCCTCGCTGGTGATGTTCAACGTCAAGAGCGGGCCGTTCGTCGATCCGCGGGTGCGCCGCGCGGTCGGCTATGCCATCGACCGGCAGGCGATCATCGATGGCGCCTTCTCGGGACGCGCCGCCCTCAGCGGCCCCTTGCCGCTCAGCCGCGCTTCGCCCTATTTCGATCCGGCTTCCGTCGACATCTTCAAGCGTGACCTCGCCAAGGCGAAGGCGTTGCTGGCCGAGGCCGGTTATCCCAATGGTTTCAAGACGAGCATTCTGGCGACGAGCCAGTACAGCGTTCACCGCGATCCGGCCATCGTCATCCAGCGCAGCCTGGTCGACGTCGGCATTCAGGGCGAGCTGAACCTGCCTGACTGGGCAACCCGCGTGCAGCTTGGCAACAAGGGCCAGTACCACATGAGCGTGACCGCGACATCGCTCGACAACAACGACCCGGCGGGGCTCGACGGTGTACTTGGTTCGGGGCTTCCGCCGGCTTTCTCGCGACCTTGGGGCTACGTCAACGCGGAGGTCGACCGGCTCGTGCGGGCCGGCCGCAGCACGCTCGATGTCGACAAGCGCAAGGCGATCTATGCCGACCTTGAGAAGGCCGTGGTCGCGGATCCCGGCATCATCAGCCTCGTCTTCCGCCATCAGGCTTATGCACGCCGCAAGGCGGTGTCGGGCTTCGTCAATCTGCCGGGTTTCCTCACTTTGACGTCCGGTTTCGCCATTGAAACGGCTTCTGTCGGCTGAAGGTGAGGGCAGGATGACTAACGCCATCGACATGAAGCAAGGCGAGGGACGGGTTCATCTCGATCTTGCCGAAGTTGAGGACCTGGCTGTCCAGGTCCTCACGCGGGCGGGGCTGTCGCCGCGCCATGCGCTCCCGGTCGCCGCGCAGTTCGCGGCGGCCGAGGCGGACGGAATTCCAAGCCATGGCCTGGCGCGCGTGCCGAGCACGGCGGCCATGGTGACGGCGGGCAAGATTGCCGCGGATGCGGAACCGGTCATTACCGTCCCCAAGCCGGGCATCGTGCATGTGGAAGGCCGCGACGGCTTTCCGCATCTGGCTATCGACAAGGCGCGTCCCCTGCTGGCCGAACGTGCGCGGGACAACGGCATCGCCGTTCTGGCGGTCGCCAACGCCTATGCCTGCGGCGTGCTGGGCCACCACACCGAACGGCTCGCGGCAGAGGGTCTTCTGGTCATGGGTTTTACGCAGGCTCCCGCCTCGATCGCGCCCTGGGGCGGCAAGCGGGCGGTCATCGGCACCAACCCCATGTCGATCGCCGCGCCGCGACCCGACGGCACCTGCTTTGTCATCGACCAATCTTCGTCCGTCGTGGCGAAGAGCGAGGTGATGGATCGCGCGGCGCATGGCGAGGACATTCCGTCTCACTGGGCCTTCGACCGGGAAGGCCGCCCGACCACTTCGCCGAAGGCCGCCCTTGATGGCGGCACCATGGCGCCCTTCGGGGGCTACAAGGGCTTCGGTGTCGGCCTGATCGTGGAGCTGTTCGCGGCCGTCTACACCGGCAGCGACCTTGGCCTTGATGCGACCCCGCTCGTCGATCCGAAGACCGGGCCTTCACGGATTGGGGTGACCTTTATCGCGCTTGACGCCGCAGGCGTTGCCGGCGCCGGCTTCGGCACGGCGCTGGACCGGTTGCTGGGGGCCATTGCCGACCAGCCGGGCGTGCGCGTGCCCGGCGGACGAAGGAATGCCATGCGGGCGCGCACCGCGCGCGAGGGCATAACAATTCCCGCGAAGCTGCACCAGCAGCTAACCGCCATGCTTTAAGGAAGCTTTCCGACAGTCGAAATAGTAATCGATCGATGTTTTTGGGTATCGGATCGCGATTGACGTAGATGTCGTGTTTTCTCAGTGTTCTTTCAGAGTGAGATCTAGGCCGATGGCCTCGCTGATCTCCTCGGCTGCATCCAAAGAGGATTATAACAATGACCGACGTGGTCGTCATCGGCGCTGGCATCAGCGGCGCCGCGAGCGCCTATGAGCTGGCGAAGGCGGGGCTCGATGTCGTCCTTGTCGATCGCTTCGGTCCCGCTGCGATGGCATCAGGCTGGACGCTCGCCGGGGTGCGCCAGTCCGGCCGCCATCCGGCCGAATTGCCGCTGGCACGGGCGGCCGTCGCGCTTTGGCCGACGCTGGCGAGTGAGCTCGACGGCGAAACCCACTATCGCCGTGGCGGCAACCTGCGTCTGGCGCGGACGGAGGCGGAAGCCGCGGTCATCCGTCAGTTGGTCGATGACCAGTCCGCCGCCGGCCTGGAGATCGATTTTCTCGCCACTACCGCCGATCTGCGTGCCGTCGCCCCGGCACTCTCGGAGCGGGTTCTCTGCGCCTCCTTGTGTCCAAGCGACGGCAGCGCCGATGCGGCCGCCAGCGTCGCGGCCTTCATCAGGGCCGCCGAGCGCCTTGGCGCGACACTGCGTTTCGGCGAACGGGTCATCAGGCTCCACACCGACCGGGGACGCATCACGGGCGTCGAGACGGACAAGGGCAGCATTCCCGCCCGCCATGTGGTGGTGACGGCGGGCGTCTTCGGCAATGAACTGATCGCCCCCTTGGGTCTCCACGTGCCCCTTGAGGTGCCCATGGTCACCGTGCTCCGCTCGGCCCCCATGACGGCCATGCTCGAACAGGTAATCGGTGTCGCCAATGCGGACTGCGCGGGCCGCCAGGAACACAACGGCCGCTTTCGTGTCACGAGCGGCTTGAAGAGCTGGCCGGGCGGGATGCAGGACATGGCGGGGCCGGAGGGCATCAGGCCACGCGTGCTGCCGACGGCTGAGAGCATCGGAGAAGTCGTTCGTCTAATCGGTGAGGTCATCCCAGCCTTTCGAGGCGCCGAGATCGAGGACACCTGGTCTGGCCTGATTGATCTGACGCCGGATGCGCTGCCGGTGATCGATACACCTGAGGGCGTCGAGGGGCTGGTCGTGGCGATGGGCTTTTCCGGGCACGGCTTTTGTCTCGGTCCCATCACCGGACGTATCGTGAGGGACCTCGTGGTGGACAAGGTGACACATCTGCCGATAGAGCCTTTTGCTATCAACCGCTTTGCGTCCCTGTCCGGAGCACGGGCGCCCGCGACGCTGCACGGCTAGAGCGCCGATCTGATTGAATGAGATCGGCCCCCCCTTTTGTTGTAAGCATAATCCTATCAATCCTCGGCCCACGCCTCTCGGATTATGTTCTAGACATCTAGATTAAACCAAATTGGATTGCCCTCCCTGCCGCGCACCGGTCGGGAGGTTCTCCCCGTGGCGTCTCCCGCAAAAAAGTATCAGTCGCTGCGCTGAAACGTGGTTGCGGGGCTATCACGGCCCATGCGATGAATCACGCCATAAGAAGAGAATGCACGGCCTGGGAGGATTTCGCGTGCATCCACACCACCGCTACGGCGCTGCATCTTCTGGCGGATTTTGCGGGAACATTCGGCCTGCAAAAAAATACGCGTCGCATCCTGTGCCAGCGGAAAGCACGCAAGCGCTTGCGACATACGGTGGGGCGCGCGTGCCGTCTACCCAGGAGGGGGCCTCCTCAACAAGGACGTCGTCGAGAAACGGCGGTGTGTTGCGCATCGAAGCCGTCTCGACGCGTGATGATGACTCGAACTTCGAAGCCGACAGCCTGTCCGCGCGTGCGGCGGGCGAGGGCTTGGACACGTCACCGGATCTTGAAGTTGTCGACGTTCCGCGGGAAAGTTCCTTCAAGGCCTGGGCCCACGGCTATCCATTTCGGACTGTCCGCTGGCACTTCCACCCTGAATACGAGATCCATCTTGTAACGGAGACGTGCGGGCGATCGTTCATCGGCGACTATATCGGAACTTTCGAGCCGGGAAATCTCGTGATGACCGGCCCGAATCTTCCACATAACTGGATCAGTGACATCGAAAAGGGTGAGATCGTCGCACAGCGCGGACTTGTTGTCCAATTCACCCATGAGTTCATCGAGGCCTGTATCGTCACCATGCCGGAATTGCGGTCGCTTGAGCCCGTCCTCGCGGCCTCGGCTTCGGGTGTGGAATTTGCGAACGGCGTTGGGGCATCGGTCCGACCGATCATCGAACAGCTGTTGGCGGCAAGCGGTCCGGAACGTATCAGCCTGTTTTTCCATTTGCTCAGCGTCTTGCGCGGCTCGGAGTTTCGCCAGCTTGCAAGCGCGAGCTACCGATCGCGGCCCGAAAATTATGTCGCAGAACCGCTCAACCATGTGCTGGACCACATCGCGCGCAATCTTTGCAGCGACCTGAGGCAGGCGGAACTCGCCGAACTCAGTGGCTTTACGCCCTCAGCCTTCTCGCGGGCGTTCAAACATCATACGGGTTTGACTTTCGTCCGGTACATCAACCGCCTGCGCATTGATCGCGGCTGTGAACTGCTGCGCAACAGCGACCAGAGCGTGGCCGACATCTGTTTCGAGGTAGGCTTCAATAATCTTTCGAATTTCAATCGTCATTTCATCGCTTTGCGCGGCATGCCGCCCTCCGTGTTCCGGCGCTTGCACCGGCAGAACGCCGCACAGTTCATCGATCCATCGCCTCATCGGGCCTCGCTCCGCTCCAGCGGAACAGTAGCTCCGGAGGCAGTCGGCAGCGGACAGAGGGGCGCATCGCGGCGCTGAACGCTGCACGTGCAGCTGGCACGATGCGGTCCTAGACAGAAACAGACAGAGGCATCGACAGATGGCTTTTACGGAAATGCGCGCGGGCGCCGAGAAATCCCGTCGGCCCACGACGATGAAAGCCATCGTTTGTCACGGGCCCGAAGACTATCGCGTCGAGGACATTGCCCGGCCTATACCCGGTGATCGTGAGATGGTGATCCGTATTGGCGCGTGCGGTGTTTGCGCCAGTGATTGCAAATGCTGGTCCGGTGCCAAGATGTTCTGGGGCGGTGATAGCCCATGGGTAAAGGCGCCAGTCGTACCGGGTCACGAATTCTTTGGTTACGTAGAGGAACTCGGGGCCAAAGCGGCTGAACATTTCGGCATCGCGATTGGAGACCGCGTGATTGCAGAGCAGATCGTTCCATGTGACCGCTGCCGCTATTGCCGTTCGGGCCAATACTGGATGTGCGAGGTGCACAATATCTTTGGCTTTCAGCGCGAAGTGGCGGATGGGGGCATGGCAGAATTCATGCGTATTCCCGCGACCGCGCGCGTCCACAAAATACCCGACGGCATTTCGCTCGACGACGCGGCCATCATAGAGCCGCTGGCTTGCGCCATCCATACGGTCAACCGCGCCGAGGTGCAGCTCGACGATGTTCTCGTCATTGCAGGCGCCGGTCCGATCGGCCTGATGATGGTGCAGGTGGCGCGCCTGAAGACTCCACGGAAGCTTGTCGTCATCGACCCGGTGCGGGAGCGACTGGAGCTCGCCCGACGGTTTGGGGCCGATGTGGTGGTCAACCCGCGTGAGGACGACGCCTGGTCAATCGTCAGCGGACTGACGGACGGCTACGGCTGCGATGCCTATATTGAGGCGACGGGCTCGCCGAGTGGTGTTGAGCAAGGGCTTACCCTTGTCCGCAAGCTCGGACGCTTCGTCGAATTCTCGGTCTTCGGCGCGCCCGCCACGGTCGATTGGTCCATTATAGGCGACCGTAAAGAGCTCGATGTGCGCGGAGCGCATCTTGGACCCTACTGCTATCCCATCGCCATCGACCTGCTCGCGCGCGGCCTTGTCACCTCGGAAGGCATCGTCACCCACCGATACGGGCTGGAGGCGTGGGATGAGGCCATAAAGGTGGCCAGCTCACTTGGCTCCATCAAGGTGCTGATGCAGCCTGAGAGTGGACGGTCCCTGCCATGAGTTATGTGATCGGCGTCGATATCGGCACCCAAAGCACAAAGGCTCTCATCTGCGATGCCGATGGACATATCGTGGCGCAGATGAGCAAGGCGTACCATCCCGATACCCCGCGCCCATTGTGGGCGGAACAGCATGCCTCGGTTTGGCTCGATGCGACGCTTGAAAGCATCGTGGGCAGCGTCGAGCGCGCCCGTGCAAACGTGCCGGGCTTTGACGCGGCGCAGGTCAAGGCGCTCTGTATTTCGAGCCTCTATGGCGGTTCCGGCATTCCGGTCGATGACCACATCAATCCGCTTCATCCGTGCCTGATTTGGATGGACCGGCGCGCCGAAGCCGAGGTGGCCCGGGTCCGGCATTCCATCGACCCGGATAGGCTCGCGGAAATCACGGGCAATCACGTCGACAGCTACTATGGCTATACAAAGATCCTGTGGCTGAAGGCGAACAGGCCGGAGGTCTGGAAGAAAACGCGATATTGGCTGCCACCGAATGCTTTCGTGATCCATGCGCTGACAGGCGAAATCGCTGTCGACCATTCCTCCGCGGGCAATATCGGCGGTGTCTATGACCTTCGCAAGCGCTGCTGGTCTGCGGAGATGCTTTCGGAGCTCGGCATTCCGCCGGCGATGATGCCGCAACGGCTGGTCTATTCCCATGAGATCGTCGGTGGGCTCACGGCTGATGTCGCGTCACGGCTCGGTCTTGCCGCGGCTACGCCGGTGGTCGCCGGCGGCGTCGACGCCGCGGTCGCAACATTCGCAGCCGGTGCGACGCGCCAGGGCCAGCACGTGGCGATGATCGGCACGAGCATGTGCTGGGGACACATCACGCCGGCGGTCGACCCCGCGAGCAAGCTTGTGAGCATGCCGCATGTGTTCAACGGCGAGCGCGACGCTTATGTTTTTGGCGGTGCGATAGCCGCGGGTGCATCCGTCACCTGGTTTCGCGAGCAGTTCTGCAAGGCCGATACAGACGAAGCAAAATATGGCGCCCGCGACGTTCATGAGCTGCTGAACGAGGCGGCCGCCCCGCTGCCGGCCGGAGCAGACGGGCTGATCTTTCTGCCCTATCTCATGGGAGAGCGCAGCCCGATCTGGGATGGGCGGGCGAGCGGAGCCTTTGTCGGTCTGAGCCTCTACCATACCCGCGCGCACGCCTATCGCGCCGTACTCGAGGGCGTGGCCTTTGCGCTTCGCCACAATATCGAGGCAAGCGACACGGCCCTTCTCGACAAGGATCTCATCGTGGTTGGAGGTGCGGCGCAATCCAGCCTGTGGCTGCAGATCATTGCGGATGTGACGGGACGGCGTGTCCTGACCATCGCCGAGAACGTGGAGGCAGCCATGGGCGCTGCCCTTCTGGCGGCACTCGGGGCTGGCCTCGTCAGCGCGCGGCGGGCTGCCGATGGGTGGGTGCGGCTTGCTCCCAGCGCGGAACCACGCGAGCGGGAGCAGCACATCTATAACGCTTGTTTCGAAGTCTACCGGTCGCTGTATCCCGCCCTCAAGGACGGAATGCATCGGCTGCGCGCCATGACGGAGGTCCCCCATCCGTGAGCGCCATTCACGCCAATGCCATGCCCGACGAACGACGGGTGGACCGCAGGTCACCCCAGCCAGGCCGGACACCAGCGCGGATCATCCGCATCCCGGAACGCGTGAGAAATGCACTGGGCTTTTTTCCGTTTCTTGCTCCTGTGCATCTGCTTCTGCTGAGCATCATCGTTATACCCGCGTTCTACGTGGGCTGGCTCAGCCTCAACACGTCGAGTTTCGGCCAGGCGCCTGTCTATGTCGGCCTCGCGAACTATGTGAAAGTTCTGGCCGACCCCGCATTTCGCGAAGCCCTCATCAATACGGGCATCATCGTGGTCGTCGCCGTGCATCTCGAATTGGCGGTCGCGCTCGGGATGGCGCTTCTGTTCGCGGGCGGGCTGCCCGGCCGACGCTTCCTTCTCGTGGCGGTCCTGGCCCCCTATGCGATCAGCGAGGTGACGGCCGTTGCCATGTGGCGCTTTCTTTTCGATCCGGATATCGGACCGGTGACAATGGCGCTGAGGGCGCTTCATCTACCGATCCTCGAATGGTCCTATGTGCCGTCTCACGGTCTTCTGATCATCGCGTTGTTGACGATCTGGCTGCACCTGCCTTTCACCTTCGTCATCCTCTACGCGGCACGCCTTGCCATTCCCGGTGAGTTCTATGAGGCAGCGAAGGTCGACGGCGCGACGACTTTGCAGAGCTTCCGCCGCGTGACCTTGCCTTTGCTTGGGCCCGCCATGCTGATTGCCTTGCTGTTTCGCTACATCTTCGCCTTCCGGCTGTTTTCGGAAGTGTGGCTGATGACCCAGGGCGGTCCCGCCCGCTCCACCGAGGTGGTTGCGGTGTATCTCTATCAGGAGGCCTTCCGCTTCAATGCTTTTGGCACGGCGGCCGCGACGGCCTGGATCATGGTGCTGATCTCGCTGCTGCTCGCCGCTGGCTATGTGCTCATCTTGCGACGTCAGGGAGGCGCCCATGCCCATTGAACGCCTCCTCGCTATGGGCGGACGGCTGGTCGCGGTGGCTCTGATCCTGATCTGGTCGCTCTTCCCGATCGCGTTCGTGCTGATGTCGTCGTTGAAGCCCGCGAAAGACATCTTCGCGGCGCCTCCGAAATTCATCTTCGAACCAACGATGCGGCACTACTTGGAGCTCATCGCCAAGTGGGGTGGCTTCTTCGACGGGCTATTGAACAGCTTCATTGTTACTGTCGGTGCCACCATGCTAGCGGTCGTCACGAGCGTTGCAGCGGGTTACATCTATTCGCGCCATAGCGGCCGGTTCCTCAACGCAAGCGCGGTGTTTCTCATCGTCGTGCGTCTTATTCCGCCGATCGCGATTACATTGCCGCTGTTTCCAGTCGTGAACTGGCTGCGGCTGAACGACACGCATCTCGTGCTCATCCTGCTCTATGCGACCTTCTTCGTGTCGCTTGGCACTCTGCTGATGCGCACGTTCATCGATCAGGTCCCGCGCGAACTCGATGAGGCGGCACTCATCGACGGAGCCTCGCGCTTCACCATCATGCGCAGCATCATCCTGCCCATCGTCGCGCCGGGCATTTTGGCCGTGTCGGTGTTTGTGGTGGTTTTTGCCTGGAATGAGTTCTTGTTCGCCTTCGTCTTCACCGCGACACGCGCGAAGACGGCGCCGCTTGTCATATCGGAGATGATTGGCTCCATCGATGGCGTAGACTGGGGAATTCTGTTCGCGGCTGCGACCGTGCAGCTTGTGCCGGTGTTGTTGTTCGTCGCCTTCATGCACCGCTATCTCGTTGCGGGTCTGACGGCTGGGGCCACCAAGGGGTGAATCCATCGGGGAAACGCGCCCTGGAATGGGTGCGAATACTGGGGACGTGGAGGGAGGAGATCATGACAAAGAAAAATATACTCACGATGACACGCCGACGGATGCTCGGTATGACATTGGCGGGCGCTGGCCTTTTTGCCGGGCGCTCAGCTTTTGCCGCGGCGAAGACGTTGAACATCCTGAGTCACAAGGTGCACCAGACGGTTCTCAACGGCCCGGCGACCGGTGACCTTACGGAGGCCTGGCGCAAGGCGAACGACGCTGAACTTTCGTGGGTGACGTTCGATTCCAACCCCCTGCAGGATCGCCTCTTCCGTGAGGCGAGTCTCCCGAAGACTGACTTCAGTGTCGGCTATATCATAGACAATCGTCCAACCGCTGAGATCGCCAAGCTGTTCACGCCGCTGGACGACTATCAGTCGAAGGCGCCGATCGAGGATTTTTCCGACATCGCGCCCGGCCTCGTCCAGGCGATGACCGTTGGCGGCAAGATGATTGGCGTCCCGGTGCGTCATGCGACGCAAGGCCTGTTCTATAATCAGGCCTTGCTTGAAGAGAAGGGCATCAAGGCGCCGGCGGGGTCCCTGGAGGAACTGGTCGAGCAGGCCAAGCAACTGACCTTCACGACCAAGTCGGGCACTCCGGTGGTCGGCCTTGTCTTGGCGAGCGATCTGGCGGTGTTTCCCGTGATGTTTGCCCGTGCCTACGGCGGGGACTTCATCACCAGTGACTTCAAGCTGCTCCCCAATCCCGAGGCCATGGAGAAAGGGCTCTCGGTCCTCAAAGACCTTTTCGACGCGGGGGCATTGCCCCGGAGCTACGCGACGACACGCAACGACGATCAGGTCACCTGGCTGCAGCAGGGGCGGGCGGCTTACACGGTGCTACCGTTCGCCCGCAATGCCCAGCTCAACAACAAGGATCAGTCGAGCTTCCCCGGCAAGATCAAGGCGGTGGAATTCCCTATCGCGGAAAGCCTGAAGGGCAAGACGCCGATGGCTTCCGTCGTCGAATCCTGGGGCATGGTCATTCCTGCCAACGCCAGCGACAAGGATCTCGCCTGGAGCTTCCTGCGCGAGGTCGCGAGCAAGCGCGTGACCTTGGGCATGGCAATCAACGGCAATGGCCCTGTGCGCGTTTCGACTTACGCGGAGAAGGATTTCGCGGCAGCCAATCCGGTTGCGGCGGTGGAGGCGGCGGTGCTCAAAAATGCGCGCGGCGCCTTTCCGCCCTTTCCGGAGGCGGCTCGTGCCCAGACGATTTTCCTCGAGGAAGTGCAACTGGCTGTTCTCGGCCGCAAGCCCGTGAAGGCGGCTGTCGCCGACATCGCCTCCCGTGTGCGGCCGCTGCTGCCGGCGTGAGTTCACGGCCGCCCCGCGCTTTGGCTCGGCGCGGGGCGGCCGTCACGACGCAAATTACCCGTATGACCCGAGGCCTGACGTGCGTGCCTGGACAAGATGAAGGTCTGATGATGACGGAACAACTCGCGATCCATGAACCTGCCCGCTCCACGCCGGTGCGCGCTGAATATGATGTGCTGGTCGTCGGCGGTGGTCCGGCTGGTCTCACCTCGGCGCTTGCGGCAGCCGAGGACGGGCTGCGGGTCGGCCTTGTCGAGAACCGGAGCTTCGTCGGTGGCAACATGACGATCGGCCTGCCGGTGCTCGGCTTCCTTGGGCAAAAAGGCAACCAGATCATCGAGGGATTACCACAGAAGTTCATCGACCGCCTGAAGGCGCGCGGTGGCGCGAGCGAGCACCGCCCCTGTCCGCTGCACATGGGGATCACGCTGGTCGAACCAGAGGCCGTGAAGACCGTGGCGCTGGACATGCTGCTTGAGGCTGGGGTCGACGTGACGTTTTATACCGCCTGCGTCGGCGTTGTTATGAACGAGGCTGGCGATACCATCCGTGGCATTATCACCGAGGGCAAGGACGGTCGCTCGGCCATTCTGGCGAAGATCGTCATTGACTGCACGGGTGATGCCGATGTCGCCTATCGGGCGGGGGTGCCGTGTGAAAAGGGCGACGAGCACGGCGGGATGCAGCCGCCCACATTGATGTTCTGTATCGCGGGTGTGGATACGGACAAGCTGCGCAACAGCATCGCTGTCCAACCGCGGACCTATCTGACAGACTTCATCCCGGCCGAGTATTTCGGACAAAACCACCAGTTCATCGTTGTCGGTCTGCGCGAGCTGATCGCCAAAGCGCGCGAGGAACGCGGGCTCGATATCCCGAATGAGCGCACGATCATCATCACGGGGCTGCGCTCCGGCGAGGTCTGGATCAACATGACCCGTGTGAAGGGGGTTGATGGGACGGATTCACGCAGTCTCAGCATGGGTGAGATCGAGGCGCGCCACCAGATCGACGACATTTTCACTTATCTGAAGAACTACGTGCCCGGCTTCGAGAACGCGTATTTCACCAAGACGGCGCCGTTCCTCGGCATCCGCGAAACGCGGCGGATCGTCGGGGATTATGTGATGAATCAGGATGATGTGCTTTCCTGCCGGTACTTCAATGAGGCTATCGCCGTCGCGAGCTATCCCATCGACATCCATCGGCCGGGAGACGATGGATGTACTCTGATCTGGTGTGGTGACTGCTACGATATCCCCTATCGCTCCCTGCTTCCCAAGAAGGTCGAGCAACTCATCGTGGCTGGGCGTGCCATATCCACGACACACGAGGCCATGGGCGCTATCCGCGTCATGGCTACTTGCATGGCCATGGGAGAAGCGGCGGGCCGGGCCGCGAAGCTCGCGATCAGAGAGGATGTGTCGCCGCGCGCTATCAACGTGGCGGCACTCCAGGATGACCTGCGTGCGCATGGCGCCTATCTCAGGACCCCGACCTCCCAGGCCTGAGCCGTGATTTGGATTGGGGAAGACGCTTCCTCCCGCGCCGTATTGTGCTAAGCCGGCATCTTCGTCGCGGCTTGTAGGCACGGGCGCTGAGCCCGCGGAAGGGGAGTGGCGTCAATGGCAGGAGCAGCCCTGGCGGATTGCGCGCTCAGCGCGTGCGGCGGTACTCATTCCTGGAGCCTTCGGCCATGAGCGGGGTTGACAGGTACGGCGGGACATGGCGCCGCTTTGCCACCAATAGCCTGATCATCCTCTTCGCTGGCGCGCTCGCAGCGAGCTTCTGGCAAAGCCGAAACTGGACAACGCTTTGCGCGGGTCTGGCACTGTTCCTCTTTGGCATGCAATGCTTGGAGGAAGGGCTCCGCAATCTCGCCGGCGAGAAGCTGGAGAGCATGCTGGCGCGGGGCACCGCAACCCGCCTCAAGAGCCTCATGATCGGGGTCATTGGCACGACTGTCCTACAGTCGAGCACACTTGTCTCGCTGATGACGATCGCCTTCATCACCACGGGTCTGATAGGCCTTGTGGCGGGCATCGCCATCATCTTCGGGGCCAATCTCGGCGCGACCACCGGCATCTGGCTTCTCGCACTGGCCGGCCAGAATTTCGGGCTGGCGCCGTTTGCCATGCCGCTGATGATCTTTGGTGTCCTGGCGAGCTTCATGGGGCCGAAGGCGAAAGCATCCGGGCGTATCCTGCTCGGCATAGCTTTCATTCTGCTCGGAATCGACCAGATCCGGACCGGCTTTTCGAGCGTCACCGAAGCCCTCGATCTTGCCAAGGTTCAATTGACGGGATGGGTCGGCAGCCTCGTCTTCCTCGGTGCGGGCCTTGTGCTGACGCTTGTCTTGCAGTCGACTCATGCAACGCTGATGTTGACCCTGACCGCGCTTTCGCTCGGTCAGATCGACGTTACGCAGGGAGCCGCGATCGCCATCGGCGCCAATGTCGGCAGCAGTGTAACAACGGGGCTCGCGGGGGCGCTCGGTGGCAATCGCAGCGGCCAGCAACTGGCGTTGGCGCATGTCCTGTTCAACGTGATCACGGCCCTCGTTGCCTTCGTGCTGTTACCCGCTTTCCTTTGGCTGACGAAGGAGATCGCCGGTCTGATCGGCTTCCCCAGCAACGATCTCATCATGCTGGCGATCTTCCATTCGCTTTTCAATGGGCTCGGTGTTGGGATGTTCTGGCCCTTCCTGGACACATTCGCGGGCTTTTTGCGAAGAATGCTGCCGGAGGAGGAGGAGCCGAGCGTCCTCCTGCCCAGCGGGCGCGGGGGCGCCGCGCCAGTCGAGCGGACGCGTGCGCGATACCTGACGGAACAGGCGCTCAACTCGCCCGACGCGGCCGCGTCCGCGGTCGTGATGGAGCTTCAGCATCTGGGACGTCTTGGCGCCGAAGTCATCTGCCATGCGCTTTACCTGCCGGTGAGCGAGCTGGATCGCGCCCAGCATGACGAGGCTTTGCTCGCATCGCGCCCCGCCGACACCTACGCGGACGCGGAAACGCTGTACCAGCGCCATATCAAGGGCGTATACGGCGATCTTCTAAGCTTCATGGGACGCATTGATACGAGCAAGGAGAGCGCGGAGAAGCAGAATTTCTGGGCCGTCTGCCAGCTTGCGGCGCTGCAGCTCGTCGAGACAATCAAGGACGCCAAGCACCTGCAAAAGAACCTAGGTTACTACCTACGGCAGCCGGATTCTCCGGTGCGACGCGCCTATGTCGACTTGCGCCGCCAGCTGATCACCCTCATGCAAGAGATCCGCGCGATAGCCGACGCGGACGAGGCCGATTGGGACAGCCTGACGAGCCGGCTGGATCAGAGTATCGGGAATTTCGAGATCCAGTTCCGCGAGCGCGCCTTCGCAGCCCTGCGCGCGGATGAGATCGATGGCCTGCAATTGAGTTCGCTGCTCAATGACCTTGGCTATGTCGGCAAGATCAGTCGCGGTCTTAG